>NZ_JAKGSD010000015.1 GCF_021654135.1 Amycolatopsis tucumanensis
ACCCGATCCCTGATCGCCTACGACCACTAACCAAGATCGGAATTACTCATCTAGACCGAAAGTGGTGTCGTCGAAGAGGCACTCTAGCCGCCGATCGCCTTCCGCGGGGGGATCGAACGGGTATCTATCTCGATCGGGTAGTTACTAGCTGGCATCGTTGTACCACGTTCGGAGTAATAAACTGCCCGTGGCTAACGCGTCGCAGAGTGCCAGCGATATGACCTTTTTGGGGGCAGGCTGCTGCGCGTGCATACGGACCGTGCATCTGCTCACGAACTGTGTTCTACAGCGTTCACCGATTGGACGAGCGGGGTCATCAGATCGACTGACGTGAACTCTTTGCGCAGCGTAGGCGGCTCGTGTGGATCTACGGAGAGCCCCCGCCCGGGATCGCCAGGGTGACCGGAGGCCGCGGGACCGAACTCTATCGACGCCGCCGTCGGCCGCGGAGTGAGGGCTACGTCACACTCGGCGCGTCGCGGGGGTCGTTCAGCCGCTCTGGCGGTGGCCGAACAGCGAGACCCCGACCGGCGGCAGCCCGGCCACGCTCGACATCAGCTGGCAGAACGCCTCGCCGTGCGGGCGCAGGTGCTGGTCCGACGGCGTCCAGGACGCCCGCAGCTCCAGGTCGTCGGTGCGGGCCGGGCCGCTGATGTCGCCGAAGCGCGCCGACGAGGTCTCGGTGACCGTGCCGCCCAGCGCGGTGAAGGACGCGCCGGAGGTCTCCAGCGCGTCGGTGAGCCACGACCAGCCGACCGCGGGCAGGAACGGGTCGCTGGCCAGTTCCCGGTCGATCTCCGCGCGCACGTAGACGACCATCCGCAGCACCCCGTCCCAGGACTCCGGGCCCTCCGGGTCGTGCAGCAGCACCAGGCGGCCGGTGGCCGTCACGTCCGCCGGACCCGTCGCGTCGCAGCTGAGCGCGTAGGACCAGGGGGCCAGGCGCTGCGGCGCGCGCACGGGTTCGAGGGTCATCTCCGGCCGGGGCCGGATCGCTTGCAACGCCGCGACAGCTTCACGGAACATCTCGGGCGCATGCGTCATCGCGGTCACAGCCCGACTGTAGGACGGCGAACGGGCACCGGGCGGCAGACGCGCCGAGGGAAGGGGCCCCAGGGCCGCGTGGCACCATGGTTGACGATGTCCACTACTGCGCAGTCGCGGCCACGCACGGGCCGCCGGGACCTCGCCGGGTCCCCCTTCCTGACGGCCGCCCGCGGCCGTCGTCCCGCGCGTCTGCCCGTCTGGTTCATGCGCCAGGCCGGCCGCTCGCTGCCCGAGTACCGGGCGCTGCGCGAGGGCGTGCCGATGCTCAAGGCTTGCTTCGACCCGGAGATGATCGCCGAGATCACGCTCCAGCCGGTCCGCCGCCTCGGCGTGGACGCCGCCATCTTCTTCAGCGACATCGTGGTGCCGCTGGTCGCCGCCGGTATCGACGTCGACATCGTGCCCGGCACCGGGCCCGTCGTGGCGGAGCCGGTGCGCGACGCCGCCGCCGTCCGCCGCCTGCCCGCGCTGGAGCCCGAGCGGCTCGAGCCGGTGCTGGACGGCACGCGGCTGCTCGTCGAGAGGCTGGGCCAGACCCCCCTGATCGGGTTCGCCGGCGCGCCGTTCACGCTCGCGTCCTACCTCATCGAGGGCGGCCCCAGCCGCAGCTTCGAGCGCACCAAGGCCCTCATGCGCTCCGAACCCGAGGTGTGGCACGACCTGGCCGGACAGTTGGCCGAGATCGCGGTGACCTTCCTGCGGGGCCAGATCGAAGCCGGTGCGGACGCGGTGCAGCTGTTCGACTCCTGGGCCGGCGCGCTGACGCTGCGCGAGTACCGCGAGTTCGTGCTGCCGCATTCGGCACGCGTGCTCGGCGCGGTCGCGGACCTGGACGTGCCGCGCATCCACTTCGGCGTCGGCACCGGCGAGCTCCTGACCGCCATGCGCGAGGCCGGGGCCGACGTGGTCGGCGTCGACTGGCGCGTCCCGCTGGACGAGGCCGTGCGGCGGCTGACCGCGCACGGCGAGCCCGTGCCGGTCGTGCAGGGCAACCTGGACCCGGCGCTGCTGCAGGCGTCCTGGCCGGTCATCGAGGCCGAGGTGCGCCGCATCGCCGCGGAGGGCCGCGCCGCCGCCGGGCACATCTTCAACCTCGGCCACGGCGTGCCCCCGGGCACCGATCCCGACGTGCTGGCCCGCGTCGTCGAGCTCGTCCACAGCCTGGAGGGCTGATGCACGTCGCGGTCGTCGGCGGGGGCGTGTCGGGCGCGGTCGCGGCGTACCGGCTGCGCGGCGCGCTCGGCGACGGCGCGGCGATCACCCTCGTCGAGGCCACGGACAGCCTCGGCGGCAAGCTGCGCACCGCGGAGGTCGCGGGCGTGCGCTACGACGTGGGCGCGGAGGCCTTCCTCGCCCGGCGCCCGGAAGGCGTGGGACTGGCCGCCGAGCTCGGGCTGGAGCTGGTCCACCCGGCGAAGGCCCGCTCGACCGTGCGCGCCGGGGGCCACCTCGCCCCGTTGCCCGGCCGGACGCTGATGGGCATCCCGGGCTCGCCGGACGCGGTCGCGGAGGTGCTCTCGGACGAGGGCCGGGCGCGCGTGGCCGCCGAGCCGGACCTGCCCCCGGTGACGCTGGAGGCCGACACCGCGCTGGGCGCCCTGCTGCGCGAGCGGTTCGGCGACGAACTCGTCGACCGGCTGGTCGACCCGCTCCTCGGTGGCGTCTACGCGGGCGGCGCCGACGGTCTCGGCTTGCGCGCCACCGTCCCCGCCCTGGCCACCGCGATCGACCGTGGCGCGCCCTCGCTGACCGCGGCGGCGGCCGGGTTGATCCCGTCCCAGCCCAGCAGTGCGCCGGTGTTCGGCACCCTGCCCGGCGGTCTCGGCACCCTCGTCGACCGGCTCGTCGAGCTGGCCAAGCCGGACATCCGCCTCGGACGGCCGGTCACCGCGCTGCGGCGGCGGGAGCGCGGCTGGCAGCTGGAGATCGGCGACGAGCTGATCGACGCCGACGCCGTCCTGCTCGCGGTGCCCGCGCCGGCGGCCCGCAAGCTGCTCGACGGTGTCGCGCCGGCCGCGTCGTCGGCGCTCGGCGAGGTCGAGCTGGCGTCCATGGCGGTCGTGGCGATGGCCCTGCCGCCGGGCACTGAACTGCCGGACGCGTCGGGGGTGCTGATCGGGGCGCGGGAACGCCGCGCCGACGGCGAGCCGTTCGCCGCCAAGGCCTTCACCTTCTCCACCCGCAAGTGGCCGCACCTGGACACCGGCCCGGTGCTGGTCCGCGGCTCGGTCGGCCGCTTCCGCGACCCCGGCGCGCTGCACCGCGACGACGACGACCTGGTCCGCCTGGTGCGCGACGACCTCGCCGAGCTGACCGGGATCACCGCCGAGCCGCTCGATGTCGTGGTGACCCGCTGGGGCGGCGGGCTGCCGCAGTACGGGCCGGGTCACCTGGACCTGGTCGAGCGCGCCGAGCGGGCCGTCGCCGAGGTGCCCGGGCTGGCGCTGGCCGGGGCCGCCCTGCACGGCGTCGGGGTGCCGGCGTGCATCGCGACGGCCACCGCGGCCGCGACCCGCATCACCTCACAGCTGGTGCGCTAGCAGCCGGTTTCCGGGCAGTGCCAAGATGGGGGCATGGCGCGGCTGAACTACCAGGAGCTCAACGACACCATCCGCTACACCGCCTGGTCGGTGTTCCGGGTCGAGCCGGGGCGGCTCCCCGAGGATCGCGGCCAGGCCGCGACCGAGACCACCGAGTACCTCGACGCCCTGGAGGGCAAGGGGGTCGTGGTGCGCGGCGTGTACGACGTCGCCGGGCTGCGGGCCGACGCCGACTACATGATCTGGTGGCACGCCGAGACCCCGGAGCAGGTGCAGGCCGCCTACACCGGGTTCCGCCGCACCCCGCTGGGCCGGGTGTCGACGCCGGTGTGGAGCCAGTTCGCGCTGCACCGCCCCGCGGAGTTCAACCGCAGCCACATCCCCGCCTTCCTGGCCGGGGAGGAGGCGCGCAAGTACGTCTGCGTGTACCCGTTCGTCCGCTCCTACGAGTGGTACCTGCTGCCGGACGCCGAGCGCCGCAAGATGCTCGCCGACCACGGCAAGGAGGCCCGCGACTACCCGGACGTGCGCGCCAACACGGTGGCGTCGTTCGCGCTGGGCGACTACGAGTGGATCCTCGCCTTCGAGGCCGACGAGCTGCACCGCATCGTCGACCTGATGCGGCACCTGCGCGGCACCGAGGCGCGGCGCCACGTGCGGGAGGAGATCCCGTTCTACACCGGCACGAAGGTCGTCCCGGCCGAGCTGATCCTGAACCTGCCGTAGGTGTTCGGCGCGCTGTGGCGCGATCTGACCGGTGAGGCGCCCGGCCCGGTCGAGATCACCGGCCCGGAAACGGTGCTGCCCGGGCCGTACCGGGTGGCGGCGGCCGCGTCGATGAGCGTCGCGGCGGCCACCCTGGCCGCCGTGGAATTGTTGCGGCTGCGTGGAATCGACCCCGGTGCGGTGTCGGCCGACACGCGGCACGCCGCGGCGGCGTTCTCCAGCGAGAAGCTGGTGCGGGTGGACGGCGAGCCGCCCGGGGACGCGTGGGCGCCGCTGTCCGGCGACTACCGCGCGGCCGACGGCTGGGTCCGGCTGCACTGCAACTACCCCCACCACGCTGCGGCGGTGTGCCGCGCACTCGGGGTGGCCGAGGACCGCGCGGCGGTGGCGTCGGCGGTCGCCGGACGGGACGCGTGGGACGTGCAGGAGGCGGTGGTCGCCGCGGGCGGGGCGGCGGCAGCCATGCGCACCCGCGAAGAGTGGCTGGACAGCGCGATGGGGCGGGCGCTGGACGGACCGCTCGTGGTGCAGGAGCTGGTGGGGACGGCCCCGGCGCGGCCGCTGCCGGAGTCGCCGCGGCCGCTGGGCGGGGTGCGGGTGCTGGACCTGACGCACGTGATCGCCGGTCCGGTCGCCGGGCGGGTGCTGGCCGCGCACGGCGCGGACGTCCTGCACATCGGGGCCGCGCACCTGCCGGTCGTGCACCCGCTGGTGGTCGACACCGGAATGGGCAAGCGCTCGGCGCACCTGGACCTGCGCACCGAGGCCGGGCGTTCCGCGTTGTGGGGTCTGATCGGTTCCGCGGATGTCGTGTTGCAGTCGTTCCGGCCGGGCGCGCTGGCCGGGCTGGGGTTCACGGCGGAGCCGCTGGCGGCGGCGCGGCCCGGGATCGTGCTGGTGGAGCTGAACGCGTGGGGCTGGGAGGGCCCGTGGCGGGGTCGGCGCGGGTTCGACAGCCTGGTGCAGATGGCGTCGGGAATCGCTTGGGGCGCCGAGGAACCCCGGCCGTTGCCCGTGCAGGCGCTGGACCACGCGACGGGCTGGCTGGCCGCTGCTGCCGCCATGGTCGCGCTGCGGAACCGGGCCGTCGAGGGCGGCAGCAGGCGGGTGCGCCTCGCGCTGGCCCGGACCGGGCGGTGGCTCGACGGACTGGGCCGGGTGCCTGGTGGATCCACTGTGGACTTCTCGGATTTCCTTGCCGAGACCGGGAGTGAGTTCGGCTTGGTGCGTCACGTGACCTGTCCGGGTGGGATGGTGCCGCGTCCGATGTGGACTTCCGGGCCGCCGCTGCCGGGGAGTGCGGTCGCGGAGTGGCTTTAGCGCGGTCCTGGGAGTAACGCACCCTGGCTGGCCCGCTCCCGTCGCTGCAGGATCGGGGGCTGATGGCAGCGGTAGGAGGGAGCGGGACGGCTGGACGGCAAGGTCGCGTTGATCACGGGCGCGTCGGGTGGGATCGGGGCGGCCACGGCGGCCCTGTTCGCCCGGGAGGGGGCGCGGCTGGTGCTGGGTGATGTCACCGGGAGCGGGCCGGAGCGGGAGGACGCGCTGCGCGTGCACCTCGACGTCTCCTCGGCGCGGGACTGGCAGACGGCCCTGGCCAGGACGGCGGAGCGCTTCGGCAGGCTGGACGTGCTGGTCAACGTGGCGGGAATCGTGGACTGGCCGGGCATCGAGGACACCGCCGAGGCCGATTGGGACCGGGTGATCGCGGTGAACCAGAAGGGCACCTGGCTGGGCATGAAGACCGCGATGCCGTTGCTGCGCGCGAGCGGGAACGCGTCGGTGGTCAACGTGTCGTCGATCCTGGGCATCATCGGCGGCGGGTCGGCCGCGGCCTACCACGCCTCGAAGGGCGCGGTGCGGCTGCTGACCAAGACGGCGGCCGTCGAGTACGCGACGAGGGGGGTGCGGGTCAACTCCGTGCACCCCGGCGTCATCGCGACACCGATGATCCAGGACATCCTCGACACCGAGGGCGACCAGCAGGCCGACATCCTGCGCACCCCGATGAAACGAGCGGGCACAGCGGACGAGATCGCCGCGGCGATCCTGTTCCTCGCCTCCGACGAGTCGTCCTTCGTCACGGGCGCGGAGATCGTCGTCGACGGCGGCATCACGGCGCACTAGCGTGGTTGGCGTGGCCGTCGGTCAGCGGGTGAAGCGGGACCACCAGCGCCGCCGGGGGAGTTCGCCGCGCTCGGCGAGCCAGGCGGCGAAGTTCGCGGCGTCCTGGCGGTAGCCGGTGCCGTCCGTGCGGGGTGTGGCTTCGGCGTAGGCGTCGAACAGGGGGCGGAACCGGTCGCCGAGCAGGCGGAAGAGATCGGGCCTGAGGTCGGCGACGATGGAGCGGCGCTTGGCTCGCAGGGCGAGCACCTCGGCGGCCACCCGGCCGGGGTCGAAGCCCGCCGGAGGAACCCCGCCGGCCAGCAGGGCGCGCAGCAACTCAGCCTGCCGGGCGGCGAGTTCTTCCCGGCTGGTCACAGGTGCTCCCGCGTCGCGGTCAGCGGGGCGTGCAGTGGTTGGCTTGGCGGGCCGCCGCGGTCGTTCCGGCCGCTCACTGGTACTCCCGGGGCGTGGCGGGTTCGGTGGCCGGCCGGGCGCGCAGCCGTTTGGCTGCTGGGTGGCGAGTTCTTCCCGGCTGGGCACAGGTGCTTCCGGGTCGCGGTGGGTTCGGCGGCCGGCGGGTCGTGTGGCAGTTCGGCTTGCTGGGTCGCGAGTTCCTTCCGGCCGCTCACTGGTACTCCCGGGGCGTGGCGGGTTCGGTGGCCGGCCGGGCGCGCAGCCGTTTGGCTGCTGGGTGGCGAGTTCCTTCCGGCTGGGCACAGGTGCTCGCGGGGCGGGGTCAGCGGGGCGTGTAGCAGTTGGCTTGGCGGGCCGCCGCGCTCGTTCCGGCCGCTCACTGGTACTCCCGGGGCGTAGCGGGTTCGGTGGCCAACCGGGCACGCAGCCGTTTGGCTCGCCGGGCATCGCGGCCGGTCCCCGGGGGCGCGCAGCAGCTCGGCCCGCTGGGCGGCCAGCCCCTCTCGCCCGCTCACAGGCGCTCCCGGATCGCGGCCAGTTCCGCGGCCAGCTCGTCGTCCGGTGGGTAGGCGCCGTCGCGTTCCAGGAGCGCCCCGGGGGGTTCCCGCCGGCGCCGCAGTTCGCTCAGCAGGTCGAGCACCTCCGGCAGCACCGGGTGGGTGTGCGTGTCGTGGTAGATGCCGTCGGCCTCGACGCCCCCGGCGACGTGCACGTACGCCACCCGCTCCAGCGGCACCTCCTCCAGGAACCTCACCGGGTCCGCGCCCAGGTTCCGCGCGTTCGCGTACAGGTTCGCCACGTCCACGATCAGCAGGCACCCGGTCCGCGACGTCAGCTCGGCCAGGAACGCGGCCTCGCTCATCTCGGCGTCCGGCCACTCCAGCAGCGCGGCGATGTTCTCCAGCGCGAACGGCCTGCCCACGATCGACTGCGCCAGCCGCACGTTCTCCACCAGCACATCGAGCGCCTCCCGCGTGCGGGGGAGCGGCACCAGGTGCCCCGCGTCCAGCCCGCCCGCGCGCACGAAACACACGTGGTCGCTGGCCAGCGGCGCGTCCAGCTCGTCGGCGACCACCGCGAGGTGCTCCACCCGCCGCGTGTCCAGCGGTTCCGCGCCGCCCAGGGACAGTGACACCGCGTGCGGCAACACCGGCAGGCCCCGCTTCCGCAGCTCCACCAGCGCCGCGGGCAGGCGACCCGGGTGCAGGTTCTCGGCGATCACCTCGACCCACTCCACACCCGGCAGCCGCGGGATCGACAGATCGATCTCCGGCCGCCATCCGATGCCCACGCCCAGCCGCTCAACCGCCACCGCAACCACCTCCACCGCAGTCGTCGAGCCCGAGGTCGAACCCGCCGCAAGCCCACCCGGCCCGCCGATCCGGGAGCCGCTCCAGGCCACCGGTCGCAGGAACGTCCTCACCGCCTGGCCCGCGTAGTCGGTGAAGCCGATCGGTCCGAGGCGCTCAGCCACCACCGCCGCCACCGCCGCAACCACCACCGCCGCCGCACGAGCTGCCTCCGCCGCACGAACCGCTTCCGCACGAGCTGCTTCCGCAGGAGCTGCCCGAAGACCCGCAGCCGTAGCCCGACGACGAGCCGGACCAGCCGCCGCGGCGCCGTGGCTTCCGCGGCGGCGGCGCCGACAGCAGCGCCTGCGCGATCGCCTGGTCCGGGTGGCGGGCGAGGCCACCGAGGGCCACCGCCTGCGCGGCCCCGCCCGTGGTCATGCCCGCCACCCGCAGCGCGGTGTCACCGGTCGAAGTCCTGGCCGGGCCGCGTGGCCGCCGGTCGGTGAGCGCCCACAGCAGCCCGGCCGGCAGCACCGCCAGCACGAACGTGCCGTCCGGGAAGGCCAGGAACGCGAGGACCACGACCGCGAAGAGCAGGAGCGTCGCCAGCCGCCGGACGTTGCGCACCGCCCCGGGCGTGACCAGGAGCCCTTGCCCGGCGAGCCGGTCGCGCAGCTCGTCGAACTCGGCGCGGCCCAGCACCGCCGCGCGCACGTCGTGCAGGGTCCACGTGCCGCGGCCGTCGCGCACCGCGGTCCAGACCGCCGCGCTCAGCCGGTCGGCCGGGGCGTGGCCGCCGGTCGTGGACAGCCTCCCGCCACTGCTCACCCGGATCCGCTGCCGCTCCACGAGATCCGCGAGCGCGGTGTCGGTCGCCCGCACCGGGCCGCCCGCCAGGAACCCCAGCTCGATCAGCCCGGGCGGGTGGTGCGGCCCGCCGCCTCGCCGCTTGAGCAGCCGCGAACCGAACAGGCGCACCACCACGGGCAGCACCAGCAACGCGGCGAAGAGCGGGAGGAACGTCGAAGCGGGCAGGCCCCAGAACGCGGGCCCGTCACCGACCGCCAGGATCACCGGACCAGCCACCCCGCCACCTCCGAATCCACCCCCGGACTTGGCCGTTCGACGGACCCGGCCCGGCGGTGGTTCCCAGAACCGTGGCGCCACGCAGCAGTCGGCTCCCCGCGACGGTGCGCCGCGGCGACGGGACGAGCTCGGCCGCCCCGAGGACGAGCACCCCGGCCAGCATCACCGGGATGGCGGCCACCGCGTAGCCGCCGACGAACGTGCTGATCACGACCCCGACCAGCAGGACCCGGGACGCGACCCGGATGCCGGACACGTCGCCGGGCGGCACCACCAGCCCGCGGGCGGCGAGCCCGCGCACCACGTCCCCGATTTGCGGGCTGTCCGCCAGGTGCAGGCGCAGGGTCTGCGCGGTCGCCAGGCCGCGCCAGAACGACACCGCCAGCACCACGGCGATGGCGAGTGGTTCCCCAGGGGACCGCGTCGTCGTGGTGGTCAGCCGGCCACCGGCGTCCACGCGGATCCACCGGCGCGCGACCAGGTCCGCGAGCACCAGGTCGACGGCCCGGCCCGGCCCGCCGGCCAGCACCGCCAGCTCGACCGCGGTGACCCGCTCGGTACCGGGCCGGATCCGGCGGTACCGCAGCAGGACCGGGCCGAGCAGCCGCACCACCGGCGGCACCAGGATCAGCGCCGCGTAGAGCGCGGCGAACTCCCGGGCGGACAACCCCCAGTACGCCCCCATACACCCGCAGGGTAGCGGGCGGGTGCGTGTCGTGGCGCGGGTTTCACTCCGCGGGCACCAGGCGCAGGGAGATCGAGTTGATGCAGTACCGCTGGTCGGTCGGCGTCGGGTAGCCCTCGCCCTCGAAGAGGTGGCCCAGGTGGCTGTGGCAGGTCGCGCACAGCACCTCGGTGCGCACCATGCCCAGCGACCGGTCCTCGCGCAGCAGCACGGCGTCCGAGGAGGACGGGTCGAAGAACGACGGCCAGCCGCAGTGGCTCTCGAACTTGGTGTCGCTGCGGAACAGCTCGGCGCCACACGCGCGGCACTCGTAGATGCCGGTGGTCTTGGTGTCGGTGTACTCGCCGGTGAACGGCCGCTCGGTGCCCGCCTGGCGCAGCACGGCGTACTCCTCGGGGGAGAGCTGCTCGCGCCACTCCTGGTCCGACTTGACCACCTTCGGGGTGGCTCCCACGACGGGTTCCATGCGAGGTTTCATATGCTTCAGGCTACTCGGCGAGCCACTGCACGGCCCGTACCACGATGTCCCACGAGGCGACGATCACGCCGAGGACCAGCAGCACCACGACAGTGGCCGCGATCCACCACCGCAGCCCGCCGACCCGGGTGCTGGACTCGGCGAACTCCGCCACGTTGTGCAGGGTGCCCTCGACCGTGAAACCCGGCTCGCACCGCTGCATCCGGTCCAGGTGCCGCGCGAACGCCTGGGCCTCCGGATCGTCGGGGTCGAGCCCGACCAGGTCGTCGTCGAAGCGCGGGTTGCGGCCGCTCTCGGTCATACCGACCAGGGTAGGTCAGCCGAGTTTCGTGTTCGCGTCGATCCGCAGCCCGGCCCCGGTGTTGACCACGCGCCAGGAGACGCGGCCGACCCCGTCGATCGAAACGGACATGTCGGCGGAACCGTCCGCGTTGGCGCCCTTGTCCGCGCGGATCGAGTTGTAGCCCTCGATCTCGTGCTCGTCCCAGTACTGCTGGAACGCCTGCTGGCTGCCGAACACGGCCTGCGCGGCGGGCGTGAGCAGGCCCCACGCCTGGGGCGATCCCGAGCTGTCGAGGTAGGCCTTGACCACCTGGCCCGCCGAGCCGAAGTCCACCGATCCGGTGTTGGCCGTCTGGCCGAGGTCGGCCGGGGCGGCGCTGCTGGGCGTGCTGGGCGGCGCGGAGGTGGGGGCGGTGGTGCCGCCCGCGTTGGCCTGCGAGGCGCCGCCGTTGGTCTTGTCGCCGCCGTTGAGCAGGACGACCAGCACGACGACGAGTACGGCGACCACGGCCACCGCCGATCCGGCCAGCACGCCCTTGCGCTTCAGCGGGGACTGCTTGGCCTGCTGGGGCGGCTTCGGCGGCGGGATGAACGCGGCGGTCGGGTTGCGTGGGCTGCGCTGCGGCGGGGCGGGCGGCGCGGCGGTGGCGGCGCCGGTGCGCTGCCACGGCGGGCGCTCGCCGGGCGGCGCGGGCGGCGGCACGTCGGCCGCCACGGCCGCGGGCTGGCGGCCACCACCGTTGAACAGCGGCGGCGACACCAGCGTGCCGCCCTTGGTGTCCTTCTCGCCGTTGGCCAGCGCGGCCAGCCGGTCGCGGGCCTCCAGCATGGTCGGCCGCTCCTCGGGCTCGACCCGCAGCAGGCTCATCAGCAGCGCGGTCGCCTTGCCGGACTGGCGCGGCGGGATGACCTGCCCGTTCGCCGCCGTGTAGAGCAGGGCCAGCTGGTTGGAGCTGTTGCCGTAGGGCGGCTGGCCCTCCAGCGCGTGGTAGAGCGTCGCGCCGAGGGAGAAGACGTCGGAGGCCGGCGCCGGGTCGGAGCCGCGCGCCAGCTCGGGCGCGAGGTAGGCCGGGGTGCCGCCGATCAGGCCGGTCTGGGTGAGCGTGAGGTCGCCCGCCGCGCGCGAGATGCCGAAGTCGGTGATCTTCGCGGTGCCGTTGTCGTCGATCAGGATGTTCGCCGGCTTGATGTCCCGGTGCACGATGCCGGCCCGGTGCGCCACGACCAGCGCGGAGGCGACCTGGTGCCCGATGCGCGCGACCTCGGCCAGCGGCAGGGTGCCCTGCTCGGCGATCACCGCGGAGAGGCTGCGCGAGGGCAGGTACTCCATGACGAGGCACGGATCCCCGCCGTGTTCGGCGATGTCGAACACCACGATGGCGTTCGGGTGCTGGAAGCGCGCCGCGTTCTTCGCCTCGCGCATCGCACGCTGCCGCATGCTGTTGCGCTCGGCTTCGGACATGCCCGGCTGAGCGAGGATCTGCTTGACCGCCACGGAACGCTCGAGGCGCTCGTCGACCGCGCGCCACACGACCCCCATGGCGCCGCTGCCGATGTGCTCAACGAGGCGATAGTGCCCTGCGATCAGCTGACCGGTGTCGATGGGACTACTCCTCGGAAACTCTCCGCAAGTGCTGGGTTGGCTCAGCGCGAACGATCTCCTCGCGCACCGGGTCGAGTGTAGCGGGCTGCCCGGTGCGCCCGGCGTAAGCAGTCCCGCGGGCGATTCGGGCCAGGCCAAGGGCCCCGGCGAGTGCGAAGGCACCGTAGCAGGCGAGCAGCGCGGGTGGTGTGCCGCCGGTGAGCGCGTCGCCCAGCACCACCACCGCGACCGTGCCGGGCAGGCTGCCGAGGACGGTCCCGGCCAGGTACGGTCGGAACCGCACGGACAGGATTCCGCAGCAGTATCCCAGTGGCGCGAAGGGAACCAGCGGGATCAGCCGCAGCGACGCCACCGCGAGGACGCCGCCGTCGGCGAGCCGCTCGTCGACCGCGCGCACCACTTTCCGTTCCAGGTGGCGGGACACGAGGTCGCGGCCGACCAGGCGGGCCAGTCCGAAACCGAGCGCGCCGGACACCGCGGTCGCCGTGATGGCCACCACGATGCCGAGCACGTCACCCAGCAGCAGTCCCGCCGCGAGGTTGAACACGGTGCGGGGTATGGGTGCGACGGTGAGTACCGAATAGGCGGCCAGGAACACCAGCGCGGTCACCGGACCCGCGCCCGCGGCCCAGTTGCGCAGTTCCGCGGGGCTCGGCACGGGGAGTGTGAACGCCGCCACGACCGCCCCGGCGAGCAGGACGAGCGCGATGATCATCTTCAGGCGGCGGGGCACGACGTCCACGGTAAGGCACGCGCGGAACCGGCCCGGCGGGGCTACGGTGATCCGGTGGCAGGACGTGGCGAGGCGGTCGAGTACCAGGTCGGCGACCGGGTGGTGCGGGTGTCCAATCCGGACAAGGTGTACTTCCCGGAGCGCGGGATCACCAAGCGGCAGGTCGTGGAGTACTACCTCGCGGTCGCGGAGCCGTTGCTGCGGGCGGTCGGGGAGCGGCCGACGACGCTGAAACGGTTCCCCGACGGGGTTTCCGGCGAGCCGTTCTACGCCAAACGGGTCCCCAAGGGAGCGCCCGAATGGGTGCAGACCGCGCGGATCACGTTCCCGTCCGGGCGCACCGCGGACGAGGTCTGCCCCACCGAGGCGGCGGTGTTCGCGTGGGCGGCCAACCTCGGCACGCTCGACTTCCACCCGTGGCCCGTCCGGCGGTCCGACGTGGACCACCCGGACGAACTGCGGATCGACGTGGACCCGTCGGACAGCTCCGGGTTCGGCGACGCGGTGCGGGTCGCGCTGGTGGTGCGCGAGGTGCTGGCGGACGCCGGGCTGACCGGGTACCCGAAGACCTCCGGCGGGCGCGGGGTGCACGTGCTGGTCCGGATCCGGCCGGAGTGGGACTTCGTGGACGTGCGGCACGCGGTGATCGCGCTGGGCCGCGAGGTGGAGCGGCGCGTCCCCGACCTTGCCACGATCGCGTGGTGGAAGGAGGAGCGCGGCGGCCGCGTGTTCCTCGACTACAACCAGGCGGCGCGGGACCGGACCGTGGCCTCGTCCTGGTCGGTGCGCGGCACCCCGCGGGCGACGGTGTCGACGCCGCTGACCTGGGAGCAGCTGCCCGAGGCCGACCCGGACGACTTCGACGTGCTCACCGTGCCGGACTGGCTGGCCGAGCACGGCGACCCGCACGCCGCGATCGACGACGAGGCGTTCGGCCTGGAGACGGCGCTGGAGTGGTACGCCCGCGACGAGCGGGACCACGGGCTCGGCGAGATGCCGTACCCGCCGGACTACCCGAAAATGCCAGGTGAACCGAAGCGCGTGCAGCCGAGCAGGGCGCGGCCGGAGGGCTGACGGCCGCGCGAGGATGGCGGTGCAGGATGACCGAGAACCCGGCCACGGGCCGGCTGCTCCACCGCTCCGCCGTCGTGTGCGCGCAACTGCTGGTGGTCGCCGCCGCGCTGTGGGTGCTCGTCCGGGTGCTGGCCACGCTCGCCGTCGTGGTGATCCCCGTCGCGCTCGCGCTGCTGCTGGCCGCGCTGCTCGCGCCGGTGGTGACCTGGCTGGCGCGGCACCACGTGCCGAGAGCGCTCGCGACGGCGGTGGTCCTGGTCGGCGGGGTGGCCGCGGTCGGCGCCGTGCTGTGGTTCGTGGTCAAGACCGTGGTGGACAGCCTGCCCGACCTGCGCACCCAGCTCGCCGGGAGCTACCAGGAGCTGCGCGGCTGGCTCGCCTCGATCGGGGTGCGCCCGGAGCAGCTGGACCAGGTGGCGGCCCAGGCGCGGGAGTGGGTGGCGGCGAACCAGCAGTCGCTGGCGAGCGGCGCGTGGAACGCGTTCTCCACCGTCGGATCGGTGCTCACCGGGCTGGCGCTGGCGATCTTCGTCCTGGTCTTCGTGCTCTACGACGGCGAGCGGATCTGGCGGTTCCTCACCCTGCCGTTCCGCGGTTCCGCCCGCCGCCGGGTGGACCTCGCGGGCAAGCGGGCCTTCCACGACCTCACGGCGTTCATGTACGCGCTGATCATCGTGTCGGCGGTGGACGCCGTCGGGATCGGCATCGGGCTGTGGGTCACCGGGGTGCCGCTGGTGGTGCCGCTGGCGACGCTGGTGTTCCTCGGCGGGTTCGTGCCGATGATCGGCGCGTTCGTCACCGGCCTGCTCGCCGCGCTCGTCGCGCTGGTCGCCGAGGGGCCGTTCACCGCGCTGCTGGTCGTCCTGATCGTGATCGCCGTGCAGCAGCTGGAGGGCAACGTGCTGGAACCGATGATCACCAGCAAGGCGGTGCGGCTGCACCCGGTCGCGGTCATCCTGGCGATCGCCGTCGGCGTGCAGCAGGCCGGGGTGATCGGGGCGCTGCTGGCGGTACCGGCGCTCAGCACGATCCGGGCGGTCGCCGCGACGCTGCTGGAGCCGGAACAGGCGCCGGGGCCGGGGTGTTGACCAAGGTGTGAAGCTGTCCGTGCTCGACCGGTCCCGCACCCGCGAAGGCGGCACCCACGCCGAGGCGTTGCGGGAGACCGTCGCGTTCGCGCGGCAGGCCGAGGCGCTGGGCTACCACCGGTTCTGGGTGTCCGAGCACCACAGCGTGCCGGGCGTGGCCGGGTCGGCGCCCACCGTGCTGGCCGCCGCGGTCGCGGACGCCACCTCGGCCGTCCGCGTCGGCACCGGCGGGGTGATGCTGCCCAACCACCAGCCGCTCGTCGTGGCCGAGCAGTTCGGGGTGCTGGAGGCGCTGCACCCGGGCCGGATCGACATGGGGCTGGGCCGGTCGGTCGGGTTCACCGGTGGCGTGCGGCGCGCGCTCGGCCACGACAAGGACGACGCGGACCGGTTCGGCGAGCAGGTGCGGCTGCTGCTCGGCTACCTCGACGGCACGCAGGACGAGTTCCCCGGCGTGCACGCGTTCCCGGCGGAGGGGCAACCGATCCCGGCGTTCCTGCTGGCCACCGGGGCGGGCGCGGACCTGGCCGCCGAGCTGGGGCTGCCGCTGGTGATCGGCGCCGTGCGCGGTGAGGGGCGCATGATCGAGGCGATCGGCCGCTACCGCGAGTCGTTCGTCCCGTCGGTCCGCTGCCCGGCGCCGTACGTGATCGTCTCGGCGACGATCGCGGTGGCCGCGACGCGGGAGGCCGCGGAGCGGTTGCTGGTGCCGGAGGCGTGGTCGGCGGCGTGGTCGCGCACGCACGGCGTGTTCCCGCCCCTGCGCCCGGCGGCGGAGATCCTGGCGGGCCCGATGACCGACCGGGAGCGCCGCTACTTCGACGACGCCCGGGAGGGGCAGATCGCCGGCACCCCGGCGGAAGCCGCCGCGGCGCTGGAGGGGCTGGTGGAACGCACGGGCGCGGACGAGGTCCTGGTGACCACGAGCACGTACGACCGCGCGGAGATGCTGGAGTCCTACCGGCTGCTGGCGGAGGCGGTTTCCGCAGGCAGTGCCGCTGGTGTGGCTGGCTGGTAGGAGCCGGGTGTCCGGCTCATCGTGGGATGGGCGTGCGGCTCAGCCGGGTTAGGCGGCTCGCGACCGTTTCCGGCGCGACGCGGCTGGACGGTAGGGCGCTGCGTCTGCCGGGCGGGGCCGATCTCGGCCGCCGGGCTCGTCGTGGGGTTCGGCGGGCAGCCCGGCCGGCGTTGGGCGGCTTCGCGGCCGTTTCCGGGCGCGGTGCGGCCGGTGCGGCCGGGGTGGCCGCACGGTGAGCCGCCCCTGCGTCCGGCGGGCGCAGCCGGTGCCGGTGGGCGTGTAGCTCAGCCGGCAGTACGTGAAGCGTCCGGCTCCGCGGGCAGCGCCGCCGGGGTCTTCGGCGTCCGGTAGTACAGCGCGACCGCCAGGAACACCGCGAACGTCAGCCAGATGTAGGCGTTCTGGAACAGCCACTCCAGCCCCGCCGGCTTGAACGCCAGCACCGTGTCCGCCTCGAAGCCGATCAGCGGCAGCACCCCGCCGGACGTGACGAGCGCGGCGCCGGCCAGCCCGATCCACCCCAGCACCGATCCGCGGAACGCCAGGTTGCCCAGGCAGATCAGCAGCATCGCCAGCCACACCCAGTGGTGCACCCAGCTGTACGGCGACACGGCCGTCGTCGCCAGGCCGCACAGCGTCGCCGCCACCAGTTCCTCGCCTCGCGCGGCCAGCCGTCGCGCCAGCAGCAGGCACACCACGGCGGTCGCGGCCGCGGCGAGCAGCCACACGATCTGCATCCCGCCGGTCACCCCGGTCGCCCGCGCGAAGAACCCGCGCAGCGACTCGTTCGACGGGTTCTCCGGCACGCCGACCCGCGTCGGGTCCATGAACGCGCCGGACCAGAACGTCACCGAGTCGTGCCACAGGAACGCGAACCCGACGGCCACGGTGACCACGAACGTGCCCATCGCGACGATCGCCGCCCGGTACCGCCGCGTCACCAGCAGGTACAGCACGAAGAACGCGGGCGTCAGCTTGATCCCGGCGGCGATGCCGATCAGCGCGCCCTTGACCTTCGACGAGTCCGGCAGCGCCAGGTCGAGCAGCACCAGCGTCATCAGCAGGATGTTGATCTGCCCGAACGCCATCGTCTCCCGCACCGGCTCGCACCACATGAGCAGCGCCGCCACCGGCAGGCTGAACAGCACGAGCCGCGCGTCGCGCCGGAACCGCAGCAGCGACAGCGCCGCCCACACGCCGACGGCCAGCATCGCGTAGTCACCGAGCGCGCCCACCCACGTGAAGAGTTCACCCTTCAGTGGCGCCAGCGGCACGAACAGCAGCGCGGCGAACGGCGTGTAGACGAACTCCCACTGCCCGCGGATGTTGCCGAGCAGCGGCGTGTCGTAGACCGACACGCCGTCCAGGACGCGCTCGCCCGCGATCCGGTACACGCCCAGGTCCAGCAGGTGCAGCAGCGCGGGGAGCTGGGCCAGGACCTCTCTGACGTACCAGAAGCCGGCGCCCGCGCCCAGCACGAGGACCGGCCAGACGGCGATCCAGGGAATCGGTCGTCGCGCGCTGTCCCGGGGCGCCGGCGCCACAGCCGGCGTCTCGACCGCGGAAGACGGCACAGTCACTCCCAGTACTCAGTGGTCCGGCGGATGGAGGACAAGCCTAAACGGGGCCCGGGCAGGGTCCCCTAAGCGGGGCAGAGCGTGCCGTCGGCGGGGACCTTCCCGTCGACCAGGAACGCCCGCACCGCCTCGGCCGCGCACGGCGAGCCGAGCGCCCCGTGCCCGGCGCCCTGCCACGCGACGCGCACCGCGCTCGGGATCTGCTGCGCCGCCCGCACCGTGCCGGTTTCCGGCGTGACCGGGTCCGTCAGGGTGCTGGTGACCAGGACCGGCGGCAGCCCGGACGTGCCCAGCGTCGGCAGCGACTCGGTGCGCGCCGGCCACGGCAGGCACCACGCGAGCCGCTGCGTCACCAGCCCGCCGAAGACGGGGTAGCGGCCGCGCAGCTGCGTGGTCAGCCCGGCGATCTGGTCGGCAGGCATCCGCACGACGGTGTCGTTGCACTCGGTGGCCAGCGTGGCGTCGAGGCGGGACGGCGCGACGTCCGAGCCGTTGAGCATCGGCGAGACGAACGCGGCGAGCCCGCGGACGTCGCCGGCCCGGCCGGCGTCCAGCGCGCGGGCCAGCTCGCTCCAGCGGGTGCGGTCGGCGAGCCCGGTGACCACGGCCCGCAGCGCCGTGCCCGCGCCGAACACCGCGCCGCCCGGCAGCACCTGCGGCGCCGCGCGCAGCCGCTCCACCACGGCGTTCACCGTCGCGGCCGCGTCCTGGCCGACGGCGCGACCGTAGGCGTCCAGGGTGGCCTGTTGCGCGGCGGCCAGGTCGCCGAGCACCGTGACCGTGTCGCTGGACGGGTCCGGGATGCCGTCCATCACGAACCGGCCAACGCGGTCCGGGAACCGGGCGGCGTAGGAGATCAGCACCTGCGAGCCCTCGCCGTGGGCGAGCGCGTGCAGCTTCGGCACGCCCAGCTCACCGCGGATCTCTTCGAGGTCGCCCGCGGTGCGCCAGCTGTCGAAGGCCTGCTGCGCGCCGCCGAGGTCGATCGCGCACTGCTGCCCGGCCTTGCGGGCGGCGTCCAGCAGCGGTTCCAGGTCGTCGTCGGCCGGGTCCTGGTTGAGCAGCTGGCTGCGGGTGTCCTCGGGCACGCACGACAGCGGGTCGGACTCGCCGGTGCCGCGCCGGTCCACCCCGATCAGCGAGAACCGCTGCAGGAGCGCGGGCGGCAGCACCGACGCGAGCCGCGCGGCGTAGAGGGTGCCGGGCTCGCCCGCGACGTCGTTGACCACGACCAGCGGGATCGCGCCGTTGCCCGCCTTGAGCACGGACACGCGCGTCTGCACACGCCCCGGCAGCGCGGGATCGTCCAGTGTGGACATCACGGTGCCGCAGCTGAACCGCAGGTAGCCGGGCGCCTCGGCGCCGAGGCGGTTGCGGGTCTGGGCGTCGCAGTCGGCCCAGTCGAGCCCGGGCGAACGCGGCTCGGTCAGCGGCGGCAGCGGCACGTCCGTGGCGGAGCTGGCCGGCGCGGAGGACACCGGCTCGTCGTTCTCCACGACCGGCGGCCGTTTCGACGGCCCCGCCGTGCAGCCGGCGAGGAGGGCCGGCAGCAGCACAGCGAGCACGAGACCACGGCGCGGCACGACGTTCCTCTTTCCCTTGGTGCGTGTTCGCCCCCGAGGTTCGCACGAGGCCCGTTTGCCCGTGGTGAGCGGGGTCGGTGCGCTCAGACGCCGTGGACGTTGAACCCGCCCATGCTGAAGCCGCCGGAGCCCGCGGTCCCGGTTCCCCCGGGCGTGTAGTGGCGGGGCGCGGACGTCCGCCGGGACGCCGGCGGGTCCGGTTCGGCGGGCAGCCGGTCCAGCACGCGGCGGGCAGCGGCCACCACGTACGGGGCGTCGGGCTCGTGCACCGCGCTCAGCAGCATTTCGCGGAGCTGACGCTGGTCGTAGCGAGCCTCGAGCCCGGGCCGGACGTCCACGAGGGCCAGGATGACCACCCACGGCAGATCCCGCCCGTCCCGGACGTTGCGGTCGCCCTCGGCCGCCATGACCTCCCGCATGGCATCCCAGATCTTCTCGCGCCACAGCGGGCTGAGGTGCCACGCGCGCTCCAGCGCGGTGCGCGCCCGGTCGGCCGCCTCGTCGTTCCGGGCCTGGCACATCACCCGCACGAGCGTCTCCGGCGAGCGGCGGTGGCGGCGGCACAGGTGGGCCGCCGCGAGGACGGCCAGCCGTCCCCGGCTCCGCAGCGCGTGACGTTCGATCCGGCCTGCCATCAGCGGGTCCGCTTGACCTCGCCGTGGAAGACGGCGTCCAGGTCGTAGCGGGCGACCTCCTCCAGCTGGGCGTACGTGCACGACTCCGGCTCACGGTCCGGGCGCCACCGGATGAACTGCGCGGTGTGCCGGAACCGCGACGGCTGCCCGCCTTCGGTGTGCTCGTAGGCGACCTCGGCGACCCGCTCGGGCCGCAGCGGCACCCACGGCTGCTCGGTGGAGCGCCACCGCGTGATGCCGCCGGGCAGGCGCTGCCCCTCGGTCGTGCCTTCCAGCCAAGGGTGCCCGCTGCCGTCGGTGATCAGTTCGGCGAACTCGGCCGCCAGCTCCTTGCGCCGCTTCACCGGGAACGACCCCACGACGCCGGGGTGGTGCAGCACGCCGTTGTCGTCGTACAGCCCGAGCAGCAGCGAGCCGACCGCCTCGCCGGGGGTGGAGTCCTTGTGCCACCGCAGCCCGGCCACCACGCAGTCCGCGGTGCGGGAGTGCTTGTACTTGATCATGATCCGCTTGCCCGGCTCGTATCCGGCGTCCAGCGGCTTGCCGATGACCCCGTCCAGCCCGGCGCCCTCGAACAGCTCGAACCAGTGCCGCGCGGTCGCCGGGTCGGTGGTCGCGGGCGTGATGTTCAGGTCCTGCCCGGCGAGCTTCGCCAGGCGCTCCCGCCGCGCGCTGGTCGGCTCGCCGAGGAACGCCTCGTCGCCCAGCGCGAGCAGGTCGAACGCGACGAACGTGGCCGGCGTCTGCTCGGCGAGCAGCCGGATGCGGGACTCGGCCGGGTGGATGCGCTCGGTGAGCGCGTCGAAGTCCAGGTGTCCCTCGCGGCCGACGACCAGCTCGCCGTCCAGCACCACCCGTTCCGGCAGCCGCGGCGGCAGTTGCGCCAGCACCTCCGGGAAGTACCGGTTCAGCGGCTTCCCGGCGCGCGACTGCAGCGTCAGCTCGTCGCCGTCGCGGAAGACCAGGCAGCGGAAGCCGTCCCACTTCGGCTCGAACAGCAGCTCGTCGGAGTCCGGGATCGACTTCGCCGGTTTCGCCAGCATCGGCTGGATCGGCGGGGTGAGCGGCAGCATTCGCCCACTTTAGAGGCGACGGCGGTACCGGAGCATCGTGAAACCGTCTTCCACCAGGATCGATGCCAGATCCATGTCCCGGGCCTCGCTCGCCATCCGGCCGATCGCGATGCGGTCCGCGCCGCCGCCGGCCAGCAGCGGCGCGACGGTCAGGCACAGCTGGTCGACCAGGTCCTCGGCGACGAGCTCGCCGAACAGGTGCGGCCCGCCCTCGCAGTTGACCCGGAGCAGCCCGCGGTCGGCGAGCTGGTCGAGCGCGCTGCGCAGGTCGATGGTCTCCACGCCCGCGATGAGGAGGTCCGCGCCCGCGTCGGCGAGCGCCTTCCGCCGGTCCGCGGGGGCGTGCTCGGTGGTGATGACGATCGGCGGCACCTTCGTGTCGGTGAACAGCGGCGCGGCCGGGTCGAGCCGGGCGCTGCCGGTGACCACGGCGATGGGCGGCACCTCGGCGAGCCCGAGCCGGGCGCGGCGCTCGCGGCGTTCGGGGGTGGTGCGCGCGCCGCGGTAGTTCTCCGCGCGGACGGTTCCGGCGCCGGCCAGCACGACGTCGGCGAGCAGGCGGCCGTGGAAGAAGATCCGCTTGTCCGCGGGCCCGGACAGGCCCTCGGACCGGCCTTCCAGCGTCGAGGCGCCGTCGGCGGAGGAGGTGAAGTTGGCCTGCACGAACGGCCGGTCCAGGTCCTCCGGGTAGCCGTAGATCCGGTCCAGGTCGTCGTCGGTCACGTCGTCGAGGGGGTCGGGCCACAGGCTGCGCACGATCTCCATCACATCACGCGGCCGCCGCCAGGGCTGCGCGGCCGGGTCCCGATACCCTCGCAAGATGCCCGCGCACCTCACCGACCGGCAGCCCGAGCTGGGAGCGGACGAGCTGATCGCCGCCCTGGTGCCGCCGCCGCGCTTCGACGCCGTGCGGTTCGCCACCTACGTGCCGAACCCCGACGAGCCGAGCCAGGCGCAGGCGGTGGAGTCGTGCTCGGCGTTCGCGGCGCGCATCGAGAAGGCGGCGCCGAAGAAGTCCAAGCTGCGGTCGCTGTTCGGCGGCGGTTCGGCGCCCGCGCCCGGGAAGCAGGGCCTCTACCTGGACGGCGGGTTCGGTGTCGGCAAGACCCACCTGCTCGCCTCGACCTGGCACGACGCGCCGTCGCCGAAGGCCTACGGCACGTTCGTCGAGCTGACCCACCTGGTCGGCGCGCTCGGCTTCGGCGAGGCGGTGCGGCGGCTGTCCGAGCACCGGCTGCTCGCCATCGACGAGTTCGAGCTGGACGACCCGGGAGACACGATGCTGGTCACCCGCCTGCTGCGGGAGCTGACCGACGCCGGCGTGTACGTCGCGGCGACGTCGAACACGCTGCCGGACAAGCTCGGCGAGGGCCGGTTCGCGGCCGAGGACTTCCTGCGCGAGATCCAGTCGCTGTCGTCGCGGTTCTCGGTGGTGCGGGTGGACGGGCCGGACTACCGGCACCGCGGCCTGCCGGACGCGCCGCCGCCGGTGGACGAGGAGACCCTGCTCGCATCCGCGGACAGCCGCGAGGGCGCCACGCTCGACGACTTCGACGCGTTGTGCGAGCACCTGGCGAAGCTGCACCCGTCCCGCTACGGACGTCTCGTCGACGGCGTCTCCGTCGTGCACATCCGGGGTGTGCGACCGGCGCCGGACCAGAACGTGGCGCTGCGGCTGGTCGCGTTCGCCGACCGGCTCTACGACCGGGCCATCCCGGTGGTCGTCTCCGGCGGTTCGCTCGGCGAGCTGTTCACCGAGGAGATGCTGCAGGGGGGCTACCGGAAGAAGTACCTGCGGGCGGTGAGCCGGCTGACCGCGCTGGCGCGAGACGCCGCGTCGGTGAGCTGAGCGCCAGCACCACGGCGACGGCGAAGAACGCGCCGCCCGCCACGTCGGTGGGGTAGTGGTAGCCCAGCCCGACGAGCCCGATGCCCGCGATCAGGAGGATCACCGCGCTCACGCCGACCGTGACGGCCCGGGCGATCCCGGGCCGGGCGAGCAGCACCAGCACGGTGAGCGTGGCGACCATGCTGACCGTGTGCCCGCTCGGGTAGGCGAGGTAGTCGTACTTCATCCGGTCGAACAGCGGCTTGAGCACCCACGTGTTGAGCGCGACCGGCGCGGCGACGCCCAGCACCGCCAGCGCCACGCCGTCCCAGCGGCGGCCGAGCGCGCAGGCGAGCACCACGATCGCGAGCAGCGGCAGCAGCACGACCGGTTCGGTGGGCAGCACGAACAGGTCCAGCAGCGCGGGCTGTCCGCCGAACACGCCGTCAATCCACGCCGTGACCGTGGCGTCGGGGCCGGTGGCGGTGGTGTCCCCGGCGAACGGGACGCCGATCGCCAGTGCGGCCGCCGCGCACACGGCGACGACGGCCCACTTCACGCGTCAGTCCGTGATCGCCGGGAAGCGGCCGTTCTTGACCGCGGTGACCAGCTCGGCGTGGTCGGACTCGGTCTGGTCGGCGTAGCGCACCGCGTAGCGGCCGATGGCCTCGTCGAGCTGGTCGTCACCGTCGAAGTATCCCGCCAGCAGCCGCGGGTGGACCGAGCGGATGTGCGCGCGGGCGAGCAGCGCGCCGGCCAGGCGGCCGTAGTCGTCGAGGTCCTTGCCGCCCAGCTCGGTGGGCTCGATCGCGCCCTTCATGTTGCGGAACTGGCGCACGATGAACGGCCTGCCCTCGATGGTGGTCCAGCCGAGGAGGATGTCCGTCTCGGCCTGCACCAGGCGGGCGCCGTGCACGATGCGCTGGCCCTCGTGCTCGGCGCGGTGCTCCGGCAGGTACGGCGTGAGCGCGGACGGGCGGGCCTCCTTGACCTGCAGCACCAGGTCCTCGTCGGTGTTGCCGTGCAGCAGCACGACGTAGCTGCGCAACCCGACGCTGCCGGTGCCGACGACGCGGAAGGCGACGTCGGCGATGCGGTAGCGGGCGATCAGGTTGCGCCGCGACTCGCGCAGGGTGTGCACATAGGACACCAGCCCGTCGGCCACGGCGTCCGCGGTCGGCTCGTCGACGTGCCGCAGCACCGGCGGGTCCTCGACGAAGCGGTGGTGGCTCAGGCCGGTGGTGTGGTCGTCGATGCGCTCGGTCCACTTGGCCGCGACGCGGGCGCTGGTGTTGCGGCGCGCTTTCTCGGCGGCTTCGCTGAACTCGTCGGCGAGGTCGTGAGCCTTCACCTTGGACAGCGCGTCCGCGTCGGCGAGCGCGTTCCACGAGCGCAGGAACGACGCCTCGCCGAGCTGGCGCACCACGCGCCGGTAGGACTTCACCGCGTCCTCGGCCGCGTCCCGGCAGTCCTCTTCGGACACCCCGCCCTCGCGCCCGGCGAGCACCAGGCTCGCGGCGAGGCGCTTGAGGTCCCACTCCCACGGCCCGCGGATGGTTTCGTCGAAGTCGTTGATGTCCATGACGATCTGGCCGTCCGGCGTGCCGTACAGGCCGAAGTTCGCGGCGTGCGCGTCACCGCAGATCTGGGCGGACAGTCCACTGTGCGGGGTGCCGGCCAGGTCCGCGGCCATCAAACCGGCCGCGCCGCGGAAGAACGCGAACGGGGAGGCGATCATGCGCCCGATCCGCAGCGGGACGAGGTCGCCGAGGCGGCCGGCGTTGCTGTGCTCGACGAACTCGGCGACCGACGGCCGGTGCTCCCCGGCGGCCGCGTGGTCGTGCGCCGTCGGCGGCGTGCGTTCCCCCAGCTCCCGGCCCCGCGCGTGCAGCTCCTCGGGATCGCTCAGCTCACCCGGCACCAGTGCCCGTTCCATCCCCTGCTCCCTCCGTTGCCTGCACAACGTACGGGAGGGGTGGACGGTTTCAGCCGCGCCGCGCGAGTGCCGCGGTGCCGCGCGGCGAGGCGCCCGCGCCCGGCCGCGAGTTGCGCGCTCGCGCGGCGAGGGGCACCTTCGCGCCCGGCGAGGCTCCGCTTCGCTCGGGAGTTGCGCGCTCGCGGTGGCGGGGGCCACGTTTTGTGCCCGGGGCGGCGGGTTGCGTGCTCGCGCCCGGCGAGGCCCCGGCTCCCGCCCGGGAGTTGCACGTTCGCGGTGGCGGGTTCCGCGCTCGCGGTGGCGGGCCCCAACTCGCGCCCTGCGTGGCCCCGCTGCGCTCGCGAGTTGCGCTCGCGGTGATGAGGGCCACGTCAGCGCCCAGGCGGCGGGTTCCGCGCCCGCCCGGCGAGGCCCGGCTCCCGCCCGGCGAGAGCCAGAGTTCGCCCCCCGGGGGCGAGTCTGCGCTCCCGCCCGGCCGAGGCCCCCACTTCCGCCCGGCGAGGCCCCCCCGCTCGGCGAGGCCCCCCGCTCGGCGAGGCCCCCGCTCCGGCCCGCGAGTTCGCGCCCGCGAGCGCCACCTGCGCCGCGGCGGGTCCCACGGCAGCGGTCAGCCGGCCAGAACCTCCTCCAGGATGTCCAGCCCCCGGTTCAGATCGGCCTCCGAGATCACCAGCGGTGGCGCCAGCCGCAGCGTCGCGCCGTGTGTTTCCTTCGCCAGCAGCCCCTTCGCTGCCAGGGCCTCGCACGCCTCGCGGCCGGACAGCCCGCCCGGCGTGATGTCGATGCCCGCCCACAGGCCGCGGCCGCGGACCTCGGCCAGTCCGTGCCCGACCAGTTCCCCGAGCCGCGCGTGCATGCGCGCGCCCAGCTCCACCGACCGCTGCTGGAACTCGCCCGTGGACAGCAGCTTGATCACCGCCCGGCCGACCGCGCACGCCAGCGGGTTGCCGCCGAAGGTCGAGCCGTGCTCGCCCGGCTTGAGGACTCCCAGCACGTCCTGGCGGCCGACCACCGCGGACAGCGGCAGGATCCCGCCGCCCAGCGCCTTGCCCAGCGTGTAGAGGTCGGCGCGCACCCCGCTCGGCTCCAGCGCGAGCAGCGTGCCGGTGCGGGCCAGCCCGGACTGGATCTCGTCGGCGATCAGCAGCGTCCCGGTCTCGTCGCACAGCCGGCGCGCCTCCGCCAGGTACCCCTCCGGCGGCACCAGCACCCCGGCCTCGCCCTGGATCGGCTCCAGCAGCACCGCCGCGGTGCGCTCGGTGATCGCGTCGCGCAGTGCCGCCGTGTCGCCGTACTTCACCACCGTGAACCCCGGGGTGTAGGGTCCGAACCCGGCGCGCGCGGTCTCGTCGGTGGAGAACGAGATGATCGTCGTGGTGCGGCCGTGGAAGTTCGACCCGGCGACCACGATCTCGGCCCGCCCGTCCGGCACGCCCTTGACCTCGTAGGCCCACTTGCGGGCGATCTTGAGCGCGGACTCGACCGCCTCCGCGCCGGAGTTCATCGGCAGCACCATCTCGGTGCCGGTCAGCTCGGCCAGCTCGCGGCAGAACGCGCCCAGCTGGTCGTGGTGGAACGCGCGCGAGGTCAGCGTGACCCGCCCGAGCTGCTCCTGCACCGCCGCGATCAGGGCGGGGTGCCGGTGCCCGAAGTTCAGCGCCGAGTAGGCGGACAGGAAGTCGAGGTACCGGCGGCCCTCGACGTCGGTGACCCAGGCGCCGTCGGCTTCGGCGATCACCACGGGCAGCGGGTGGTAGTTGTGCGTGCTCCAGCGCTCGTCGAGCGCGATGAACTCGGCCGCGGAGGTCGTCATGCCTTCAGGCTAAGGGCACTTCACGTCCGGAATCATCCGTCGATCGTTGCTTCGACGGGCTGATCGTTGCGCACTTGGGCGTGATTCCGGAGGTTCGTTGCATCGCTCAGGGCGCCAGTACCTCGTTCCACTCCCGGACGTACCAGTTCTTCACCACGCCGTTGCGCACGAACGGGTCGCCTGCCACGAACTCCTCCGCGGCTTCGCGGGTGCGGAACACGCTGAGCGACCCGTTCACCTGCGGGTTCTCCAGGGTGCCGACGAGCAGCAGGTCGCCACGGGCGTGGAACTCGCGGATCCGCGCCGAGTGGGCGTCCATGTGCGGGGCGCCGCGCTCCAGGACGTTGTCCGCCGGTTCGTAGAACACCAGGTACTTCATGCCGCACGCTCCGCCGCTTCGGTGAGCCGGCCCAGGATCCGCGCCCAGCCCTCGGTGAACGCGCCGCCGGCGTAACCGCCGTCGAGTGCGCAGGACGCCCGCACCTGCTCGTCGCTGAGCGCCTCCCAGCCGCGGTGCTCCACCGCGACCCGGGTGAGCGCGGGGCCCAGCGCCCGGAAGGTCAGCTCGACCTCGGTGGGCGCCGGGGTGACCAGCCAGGTCATGGTGAACCGCTCCGGCGGGTCCCACGCGAGCACCTCGCCCCAGTCGTGCTCGGTGCCGTCGTCCCACGTCTCGTAGACGCGGCCGCCCGTGCGGCGCTCGAAAGTCACGTCCCGCACCCGGTCCCCGCCGCGGGAGAACGGCTCGACCGGCCACCAGACGCCGATCGTGCGGACGAACGTGTCGAAGGTGTGCGCGGCGTCGCTGCGCACGAGGGTCGCCTGCCGCACCGGCGGCCGGCTCAGGATGTCGGTCATGCCGAACCTCTCGCCGTGTCGTCTTCGCCGATCCCCCGCTCAGCTTCGACCAGCCGCCGGGCCGTGTCGAGGGATGAGGTCCACATGTCGTCGAGGAACTGCCGCAGCCCGGCGAGGCCGTCCGGGCGGGCGCGGTAGAGCCGGCGGGTACCGTCGCGCCGCTCGTCGAGCAGTCCCGCGTTCTTCAGGACGGTGAGGTGCTGGCTGACCGCCGTGCGGCTCACGTCGAAGGACTCCGCGATCTCGCCGGCGGCCAGCTCGTCGTGGGCGACCAGCCGGAGGATCGCGCGCCGCCTGGGCTCCGCGAGCGCCCGCAGCGCCTCGTCCGTCCGCTCGTCGTCCGTCATGCCCGCTCCTACGCCCAGAGTCCGACCTGGTTGCCGTCCGGGTCGGCGAAGATGGCGAACCGCCCGAAGTCGCCGGGGAGGTCGGTGGGCGGCACCAGCCGCTTCCCGCCCAACCGCTCCGCCCGGTCCAGGTACGCGTCGAGGTCGTCGACCCGCATGTAGATCTTGACGCCGGTGTCGCCGGGGCCCGTCGAGGGCCCGATCCCGCCGCCGATGCCCCCGCCCGTGTCGACGAGCGCGTAGCCGCCCATCGCCGGGTCGGCGTCGACCTGCCAGTCGAACAGCTCCGCGTAGAACTTCCGCGCCCGTTCGGCGTTCGCGCTGATCACTTCGAAGAACGCGACCTGCTGTCCCATGATCGATCCTTTCTGTCAGTATTCGCTAACGTTAGCGAATACTGACAGAAAGAGTCAACCGTCGCTCGCCAAGACCGGGCGTCGTTTGACAGAGTGCGAGGCGTGACCGACGAGCTCTCCTTCCTCCGCCAGCAGGCCCGCACCCAGCGCTTCACCCTCGGCACCCCGCGCGAGTTCCGCGTCGCGCCCGACGGGTCGCGCCTGCTGTTCCTGCGTTCGGAGTCCGGCACCGACCGGCGCAACAGCCTCTGGGAACTCGACCTCACGCGGGGCGGGGAGACCAAGGTCGTGGACGCGGCCGAGCTGCTGCCCGGCGAGGAGGAGCTGCCGCCGGAGGAGCGGGCCCGCCGCGAGCGCATGCGGGAGAGCGCGGGCGGCGTGGTCGGCTACGCCGTGGACGACGAGTTCCGCCTGGCCGCCTTTTCCCTGTCCGGCAAGCTCTACACCGTCGACCTGGGCAGCCGCGAGGTGACCGAACTGGTCGACACCTCGGTCGTCGACCCCCGCCCGAACCCCACCGGCACCCACATCGCCTACGTCCGGGATCGCAAGCTGCGCGTCATTGACCTCGCCACGCGCGAAGACACTGTGGTCGCCGGCGAGGACGGCGAGGACATCGCGTGGGGCCTGGCCGAGTTCATCGCCGCCGAGGAACTGGGCCGCGCCCGCGGCTACTGGTGGTCGCCCGACGGGCAGACCCTGCTCGTCGAGCGCACCGACCGCGCGGACGTGCCTCGCTGGACCATCTCCGACCCGGCCCACCCCGAGGCCGGCGCGAACACCGTCGCGTACCCGGCGGCGGGCACCACGAACGTCGACGTCTCGCTGGCCTTCTTCGGCCTCGACGGCACCCGCGTGGACGTCGAGCGCGGCGACTGGGAGTACCTGGTCGCGGTGCACTGGTCGGCGGGCGGCCCGCCGCTGCTCGCCGTGCAGCCCCGCGACCAGCGCGAACTCGCGTTCTACGCGGTCGATCCCGCCGACGGCTCCACCAAGCTGCTGCACACCGAGACCGATCCGCACTGGGTCGAGATCGTGCCCGGCGTGCCCGCCTGGACCACCGACGGGCGGCTCGTGCACGTCAGCGCCGCGGACGGCAGCTACCGGCTGGTGGTCGACGGCGAACCGGTCACGGAGCCGGGCCTGCAGGTCCGCTCGGTGCTGCACGTCGGCGCCGAGGTCCTGTTCAGCGCGAGCGAAAGCGACCCGACGCAGATCCACGTCTACCGCACCGGCCCGGACGGCGTGACCCGGCTGTCCGACGCCGACGGCGTGCACGTCGGCGCGGGCACCGCGGAGATCACCGTGCTGTCGTCGTGGAGCCTGCGCCGCAGCGGCCCCGAAGTGACCGTGCTGCGCAACGGCCGCCCGCTCGCCGAGGTCCGCTCCTACCCGGTCGACCCGGGCCTGGAACCCGACCCGGAATGGCTCACCGTCGGCGAGCGTGGCCTGCGTGCCGCGCTGCTGCTGCCCACCGGGTACCGGCCCGGGGACGGCAAGCTGCCCGTCCTGCTCGACCCCTACGGCGGCCCGCACGCGCAGCGCGTCCTGCAGAGCCGCAACGCCTTCCTCACCTCGCAGTGGCTGGCCGACCAGGGCTTCGCGGTCCTCGTCGCGGACGGGCGCGGCACCCCGGGCCGGGGGCCGGCGTGGGAGAAGGAGATCGTGCGCGAGCTGGCCGAGGTGACGCTCACCGACCAGGTGGACGCGCTGCACGCGGTCGCCGCCGACCACCCGGAGCTCGACCTGTCCCGGGTCGCGATCCGCGGCTGGTCCTACGGCGGGTACCTGTCCGCGCTGGCCGTGCTGCGCCGCCCGGACGTCTTCCACGCGGCGGTCGCGGGCGCGCCGGTCACCGACTGGTCCCTCTACGACACCCACTACACCGAGCGCTACCTCGGCGTGCCGGACGAGGAGCCGGAGTCCTACGAGCGCAACTCGCTGATCGCCAGTGCGCCGGAGCTGCGGCGCGCGTTGCTGATCGTGCACGGCCTTGCCGACGACAACGTGTTCGTCGCGCACGCGCTGCGCCTGTCTTCGGCGCTGCTGGCCGCGGGCCGCCCGCACGTGTTCCTGCCGCTGGTCGGCGCGACCCACATGACGCCGCAGGCCGAAGAGGTCGCGGAGAACCTGATGAAGGTCCAGGTGGACTGGATCAAACGAGAGCTGGAGGCTGCTGCGCGATGAAGCGCTGGGGAATCACGATTCCGCTGACCGGGGTGCCGCTCACTGCGCACCGTGAGCTGATCGAGCGGCTGCCCGCGCTCGGTTACACCGACGCGTGGTCGGCCGAAACCGCGGGGACGGACGCGTTCTCGCCGCTGCTGCTGGCTTCGCAGTGGGCGCCGGAGCTGCGGCTGGGCACCGCGATCGTGCCGGTCTACACCCGGGGGCCCGGTCTGCTGGCGATGTCCGCGGCGACTCTGGCGGAGGCCGCGCCCGGCCGGTTCGTGCTCGGCATCGGCGCGTCCTCGCCGGTGATCGTGCAGGGCTGGAACGCCGCCGAGTTCGCCAAACCGTTCGCCCGCACCAGGGACACGCTGCGGTTCCTGCGTGCCGCGCTGGCGGGGGAGAAGGTGACGGCGGAGTACGAAACGTTCTCGGTGAGCAAGTTCCGGCTCGAGCGCGCGCCGGAGCCGGCGCCGCCGATCATGCTCGCCGCGCTGCGGCCCGGCATGCTCAAGCTTGCCGCGAAGGAGGCCGACGGCGCGATCACGAACTGGCTCTCGCCTGCCGACGTCCGTCAGGTGCGCGCCGAGATCGGGCCGGACACCGAGCTGGCGGCGCGGATCTTCGTCTGCCCGACCACCGACCGCGAAGCCGCGCGTGGCCTGGGCCGGATGCTGATCAGCAGCTACCTCACCGTGCCGGTGTACGCGGCGTTCCACGACTGGCTCGGCCGCGGCGAGGCGCTCGCGCCGATGCACGAGGCGTGGCGCGCTGGCGACCGGAAACGGGCGAACGAGGTGATTCCGGACGAGGTGGTCGACGACCTGGTCGTGCACGGCAGCCCCGAGGAGTGCCGGGAGAAGGTGCAGTCCTATGTGGACAACGGGCTGACCACGCCGGTGATCGCCCTGCTGCCCACCGGCGACGACCCGGTGCGGCAGGTGGAGGCGCTCGCGCCCCGGTGACCCGGCACACGCCGCCGTGACCCCTTTGGCGGCATGACTAACGCTCCCCGGGCGGGCACTTTGGGAGGAACGTGCCCGCCGGGGGTGTGCCCGCGGCGCACGGTGTCCGTATCGTGGCTTAGCGTAGGCATACCTAAGGAGCGGTGAGTGGGCGAATCGATACCGGAGAGCGCCGGGCTGGCCGGTGGCCGCGCGGGACACCGGCGGCTGGCCGAGCTGATCCCGCTGGTCCTCGACGCGATGGGCGCGGGAGCGGCGGAACGCGGCGGACCGGGTCCGGCGGGCGGGCCGGCTGCCGTCGCGGCCGGGGTGGCGGCCCTGACCGGCGCGGAACCGCTGGCCGGGGCCACCGGTGTCGGAGCCGCGCAAGCGCTTTCCGAGATGTCCCGGCTGCTGGCCGCGGGCTCGGTCGACCCCGCCGACCCGGCGTGCGCGGCGCACCTGCACTGTCCGCCGCTCGCCGTCGCCGTGGCCGCCGACGTCGTGGCGAGCGCGCTCAACCCGTCGATGGACTCGTGGGACCAGGCCCCGGTCGCGAGCGAGATCGAACGCGAGCTGGTCACCCTGATCGCGCGGCTCTGCTACCCGGACGCCCCCGCGCCGGACGCCGTCGTCACCACCGGCGGCACCGAGTCGAACCTGCTCGGGCTGCTGCTCGCGCGCGAGCCGGAGCCGGCCGTCCGCCCGCTGTGCGGGCGCAACGCGCACCACAGCGTCGCCCGCGCCGCGTGGCTGCTCGGCCTGCCCGCGCCGGTCCTGGTGGACTGCGACGGCGAACGCATGCGCCCGGCCGCGCTGGAGGAGGCCCTGCGCGAACTCGGCTCGCCCGCGGTCGTGGTCGCCACCGCGGGCACCACCGACACCGGCGAGATCGACCCGCTGCGCGAGCTGGCGGCGGTGTGTCGTCGGCACGGCGCGCGCCTGCACGTCGACGCCTCCTACGGCGGACTCGCCCTGTGCAGCGCGAAGCTGAAGCCCCTCCTCGACGGCCTGGACGAAGCGGACTCCGTCGCGCTGGACGCCCACAAGTTCGGCTGGCAGCCCATTTCCGCGGGCCTGCTCGCGGTGCGCAACGCCGCGGACCTGTCGGCGTTGTCGGTGCGCGCCGAGTACCTCAACGCGGACGACGACACCGAGGCCGGGCTGCCGGACTTGCTCGGCCGTTCGATCCGCACGTCCCGCCGCCCCGACGCGTTCCGGATGGCCGTCACCCTGCGGGCGCTCGGCATCGACGGCATGGGCGCGCTCGTCGAGCACTGCTGCGCCACCGCGGCCGAAGTCGCGGCCATGATCGAGCGGCACCCGGGCCTGCGGCTGTGGGGTGCGCCGACGTTGTCCACGGTGCTGTTCAAACCGGTGGACGCCGACGACGAACTGGTCGCCCGGGTGCGCCGCACATTGCTGGAGGCGGGCACCGCGATCGTCGGCAGGGCAACGATGTCCGACGGCGTGTGGCTCAAGCTGACCCTGCTGCACCCGCACGCGAGCGCCGAGGACTACCGGCCGCTGCTGGAGTCGGTGGTCGCGGCCGCCGCGGCGCAACCCGCCGAGGTGGTCCTGCGGTGACTCCGGTCGATCTGGCCGGGGTCGGGATCGGCCCGTTCAACCTGTCGCTGGCCGCGCTCGCCGAGCCGGTCGAGGACCTGACCGTCGCCCTGTACGACCGCTGCCCGGAGTTCCGCTGGCACCCCGGCCTGCTGCTCGACGGCGTGACCCTGCAGGTGCCGTTCCTGGCCGACCTGGTGTCGCTGGCCGATCCGACCAGCGCGCTGTCCTTCCTGAACTACCTGCGCGCCAAGGACCGGCTGTTCCCGTTCTACTTCGCCGAACGCTTCCACATCCCGCGCGCGGAGTACGACGACTACTGCCGCTGGGTGTCGCAGCGGCTGGACAGCTGCCGGTTCGGCACCGACATCACCGGGATCGAGTGGCGCGATGGGCTGTTCCGGCTGCGCTCGTCCGCCGGGGAGATCAGCGCGCGCAACGTCGTGCTCGGCATCGGCACCGAACCCCGCGTCCCGGAACCGTTGCGCGCGCTCGCCGGCGATCCGGACGTGCCGGTGATCCACTCCGCGGAGTACCTGTCCGAGCGGGAACGGCTGCTGGCGCTGCCCGCGGTGACGGTCGTCGGCTCGGGCCAGTCCGGCGCGGAGGTGTTCCTGGACCTGCTGCGGCACCGCAAGCAACCGGACGGGCTGCGGTGGGTGACGCGGACGGTGTCGTTCGCGCCGATGGAGTACTCCAAGCTCGGGCTGGAGCAGTTCACGCCCGACTACACGCGCTTCTTCCACCGGCTGCCGGAGGCCGAGCGTGACCGGCTGCTGCCCGCGCAGTGGCAGCTGTACAAGGGGATCGACGCCGACACCATCGCCGACATCCACGACGAGCTGTACCGCCGCTCGGTCGGCGGCGGCTGGCCGGGCGTCACGCTGACGCCGGGCGTGGAGGTGGTGTCCGCGCGGCGCGACGGCGAGCGGATCGCGCTGGGCCTGCGGCACCGGCAGGAAGGCAGCACCGCGACTTGGGTGACCGACGCGGTCGTCGCCGCCACCGGTTACCGGGAGCGGCCGCTGGACGGGGTGCTCGGGCCGCTGGCGGACGCGGTCGCGCGGGACGGCAGCGGCCGCCCGGTCGTCGAGCGCGACTACCGGCTGCGGCTCGCGCCGGAGATCGGCGGCGCGATCTTCGTGCAGAACGCGGAACGGCACACGCATGGGGTCGGTGCGCCGGACCTCGGGCTGGCGGCGTGGCGGGCCGCTTCGATCGTCAACGCGGTCTGCGGCCGCACCGTCTACCGGTTGCCGTCGCGCACGGCGTTCACGCGGTTCGGGTTGGAGGAGTGAGCGTGGAAACTGCCCAGGCGTGGCGCGCGGCCGGCACGCTGGTCGTGCACAAGATGCTCGGCGAACTGTCCTACGAGGGCCTGTTCCGCCCCGAGCCCGCGGACGACGAGGAGCGCAGGCTGTGGCGGCTGAAGCTGCCCGAGGTGACCTACGAGTTCCGGGCCCGGCGCGGCGCGTTCGAGTCGTGGACGGTGGAGCCCGGGTCGGCGTTGCGGGACGGCGAACCGGCGACCGATCCGCGGGTGCTGGTGGTGGACGCCCGCAAGGAGCTGGGCCTGTCCGGGTTGCGGCTGGCGGACGTACTGGCCGAGCTGACGGCCACGGTGACCAACGAGGCCGCCCGCCTGCGCCGCGCGCCCAGCGCCGCGGAACTGTCCACGATGGACTACAACCTCGCCGACGGGCACCTGACCGGGCATCCGCGGCTGGTGCTCAACAAGGGCCGGGTCGGGTTCTCCGCGGACGACCGCGCCCGGTACGCGCCGGAGGCCGGGGCCGACGTGCGGCTGCGGTGGTTCGCCGTGCACCGGGACCACGCGCGGTTCCGCTGCGTCGAGGAGCTTTCGGCCGATCGGTTGTTCGCCGGGGAGCTGGACGACGACCAGCGCGCCGAGTTCACCCGCCTCGCCGACCCCGCGGACTACGTGTGGGTGCCCGTGCACCCGTGGCAGGCGGACGAGGTCCTCGGCACGCTCTACGCCGGTGAACTCGCCACCGGCGTCGTGATCGAACTGGGCGAGTCCCGCGACGCTTACCGTCCACATCAGACGGTCCGGACGCTGGCGAACGTGTCCCGGCCGGACCGGCACGACGTCAAGACCGCGGTCTCGGTGCGCAACACGCTGGTCTACCGCGGGCTCGCGTCGGGCGCGACGCTCGCCGGGCCCGCGGTGACGAGCTGGCTCAAGCGGGTCGGCGCGGCGGATCCGCTGCTCAGCGAGAAGTACCGGTTCGAGCTGCTCGGCGAGGTCGCGAGCGTGTCGGTCGAGCACCCGCTGTTCGGCGCGATCGACGAGCTGCCGTACCGGTTCCACGAAACGCTCGGCGCGCTGTGGCGCGAGCCGCTGCTGTCGCGGCTGGCCGAGGGCGAGCAGGCGATCTCGTTCGCCGCGTTGCCCTACCGAGACCCGGCCGGCGCGTCGGTCGTCACGAGGCTGATCGAGCGGGCCGGCTGGGGCGCGGAACGCTGGCTCGGCACGGTGTTCGACCTGCTGCTCACCCCGCTGCTGCAGTGGCTGCTGCGCTACGGCGTCGGGTTCTGCCCGCACGGCCAGAACCTGATCCTGATCGTCGACGAGCACGGGCGGCCGCTGCGCGTGGCGATCAAGGACTTCGCGCAGGGCGTCGACCTGCTCGACGAGGACCTCGACTGCTACCGGCTGCTCGCGCCGGAGGCCGCCGACGAGATGCTGCGCTGGCCGGCGCACCTGCTCGCGCAGTCGCTGTTCAGCTCGGTGTTCTCCGGGCAGCTGCGGTTCTGGGCCGAGATCCTGCTCGACGACCTGGCCTTCCCGCGGGCGCGGTTCTGGGAGCTGGTGCGCGAGGTCGTCGGCCGGTACCGCGCGGAGAACCCGGACGTGGCCGAGCGGTTCGACCGGTGCCTGCTGTTCGCACCGGACGTCGAGCGGGTCACGCTGAACCGGGAACACCTGGCCGGGCAGGGATTCGACAAGGTCGACCGCGACGACGAGTTCGACGTGCGGTGGGGCCGCGTGCCGAACCCGCTGCACGCCCCGGACCCGGCGGGGGCGTGGTGAGAGCGCCGCGCCCGGTCGGGCCGCGCACGGTCGCCGAGCGGGAGGCGGCCGCGCGGGGCATGCGCGCGGCGCTGGACCGGGGCGACGTGCCGCGGGTGCTGCTGCTGGTGCCCGACCCGCACGCCCGGTTCGCCGCGGTCGAGCTGTCCGGGCGATTCGTGACCGAGGAGGTGCTCACCGGCGGCTACGGGATCTGCACGTATGTCTTCGCCTGGGACGTCGAGCGGGAGGCGCTGCCGCTCGGCGCGGATAGCCCGCTGGCCCGCTACGTCGACGGCTACGGCGACCTGCGGATGCGGCCCGACCTGGCGACGATCACCGCGTTGCCGGACGGGGTGTGCGGCATCGTGTGCGACGTCGAGTGGCCGGACGGCGAACCGGCGCGGGCGGCGCCCCGCCGGGTCCTGACCGAGCAGCTGACGGCGCTGGAATCGCTCGGGTACGTGCCGTCGGCGGGGCTCGAGCACGAGGTCGTGTTCAGCGACGCCGACGGGCCGCTGAGCACGCACGGGGTGGACTACGCCGTCGGTGGGACCGAGCGGATGCGGCCGCTGCTGCGCGATCTCCGGGTGGCGCTGGAGCGGTCCGGGCTGGGCGTGGAGTCCGCGCGTGCCGAGTGCCATCCCGGGCAGTACGAAATCGTGTTGCGGCACCGGGATGCGCTCGCCGCGTGTGACGACGCCTTGTTGCAGCAGTTGATCGTGCGGTCGGTGGCCGCGGAGCACGGGGTGTCCGCGGCCTACCTGGCGGCGCCGGAGCCGGGGCAGGGGTGTTCGTGCCACGTGCACCTGTCGCTGTCCACGGTGGCGGGGGAGCCCGCGTCGGGGGACGGGACCGCGTTGTCGCCGGTGATGGCGTCGTTCCTCGCCGGGGTGCTGCGGGACGCGGCGGCGCTCGCGCCGGTGTGGGCGCCCACCTGGAACAGCTACGTGCGGTTGCGGACGGCGCCGTTCTCGCCGCGGGAGCTGCGGTGGGGTGTCGACGACCGGACGGCGTCGGTGCGCATGGCCGGTCGGGACGCGTCGCTCCGGCTGGAGTTCCGGTTCGCCGGCGCCGACGCGCAACCGCACCTGGTGGTCGCGGCGCTGCTCGCGGCGGGCCGGGCGGGCATCGAGGAGGCGCTGCCGCTGCCGACCGCGGGGGAGGTGCTGGGCGCGCTGCCGGAGGCGCCGTGGGAGGCGCTGTCCGGGCTGGACCGCGTGGCGAAGCTGCTGGGTGACGAGGTCGCGGCTCAGCAGGAGGCGTTGCTGCGGGCCGAACTGGCGGCCGGTTGTGGGGCGGTCACCGATTGGCAGCGCCGGCGGGGCGCCTTGCGGGCGTGACCGGCATCGACAGCTCGCGGGCCTTCTGGCGGGGGATCGCGAAGGCCAGCAGCAGGGCGACGCCGACCAGGACGTAGGTGGCGGCGGACAGCTGCTCGGGGAACGTCCAATCCCGGTGCACGACCGGGAAGTCGGTCTCCGGCAGGTTGTGGAACGGCGCCCAGACGAAGAACACCGCGGTCAGCGCCCCCCAGGCGAACCAGGCCACGGCGAGCCAGGAGCGGTCCAGCGCGCGGCGCACGGTGACACCGAGCACCACGACCAGTGCCGGGACCACCCACACGTAGTAGTGCGACCACGAGGTGGGGGAGACGAGCAGAGCCAGGCCGGCGTTGGCCATCAACGCGAGTGCGGGCTCGGCGCGGCGCATCGCGTTCGCGACCAGCGCCAGCAGGCCGAGCACCAGGACGATCCACACGGCCTTCTCGGCCGCGCCGGTCAGCCCGGTGCGCACGATGACCGCCTCGATGGCCTGGTTGGTGGCGAACGCGGTGCCGCTGACACCGCCGCCGCTCAGGCCGCCCTGGAACCAGTAGTGGATGGAGCCGCCGAAGTCCGCGACGAACCCGATCACGGTGGCGACGCCGAACGTGATGGCCGAGGTGATGGCCGACCGGTAGTCGCGGCGGATCAGGAAGAACAACACGAACGCGGCCGGGGTGAGCTTGAGGGCCGCCGCCAGCCCGATGCCGAAGCCGCGCGGCCAGAGGGTGCGCCCGGCCAGGCAGTCGATCGTGACCAGGGCCATCATGATGATGCTGACCTGCCCGAAGCCGAACGTCTGGCTCACCGGCTCGAGGAAGACGGTCAGCGGGAGGACGACCGACGCGACGGCGACGCCCCCGTCCCGCCCGAGCTGCGGCCGGACCGCGCGGGCGACCAGGTAGACGGTGACGAACATGCTGAGGCCGTTGAGGATGTACAGGGTCACCACGGAGGCGTCCCACGGCAGCATCGCCAGCGGCGACAGCAGCAGCGCGGCGAACGGCGGGTAGACGAACGGCAGTTCCGCGCCGTTGGCGACCTCCGGCAGCGTGCCGTACATGTCGCGGCCGTCCCACCAGGCCTGCACGCCGTAGCGGTAGACCTCGAGGTCGATCTGGGGGCGGGTGGGCAGGTAGTGCATCATGCCCTGCACCGCGAAGAAGAGCCAGACCGCACAGGGCACCGGGACCAGCCACAGGTATTTGCGCATCAGGCACTACTGTAGAGATTCGGTAACGCCCGCTCGCGGCGTGGTGCCCGCTCCCGGCGGGTGAGAGATCGTCAGGGCAGCAGGATGATCTTGCCGAACTTGCCCGGCTGGGCGAGGCGGGCGTAGGCGTCGGCGAACTGGCCGAGCGGGAAGGCCGCGTCGACGGGCACCCGCAGGCGCCCCTCGGCCAGCAGGGGCACCACCGACGTGCGTACGGTGGCGGCGAGGAGCGCCTTCTCGGCGGGTGAGCGCCCGCGGATGGTGGTGCCGATCAGCTGGGCGCGCGCGAGCATGAGGTCGAACATCCGCAGCGGCGCCGTGCTCCCGGCCTGGACCCCGACGACGAGAACCTTGCCGCGGCTGCGGAGCAGGCCGATCCGCCGCAGGCAGTCGTCGCCGCCGACCAGTTCGACGATCACGTCGTACGGCGCGTGGCCGGCCTCCTGGTCCGGGGTCACGACGTCGATCCGCCCGTCCGGAGCGAGCGCCCGCACGCGGTGGTGGAGTTCCGGACGGCGCACGCTGGCGACGGTGTGGGCGCCGGAGATCGCGGCGACCTGCACCATGGCCGTGCCCACCCCGCCCGCCGCGCCGGTGATCAGCACCCGGTCGCTTGCCCGGATCCGCGCCTGGGTGACCAGGGCGTCCCAAGCGGTGCTGAACGCCTCGGGGAATCCGGCGGCCTCCTCCCACGGCAGGCCATCCGGCACGGGCAGCAGCAGATCGGCGGGGACCGCGATCCGCTCGGCGTGGCCACCACCGCCGACCAGCGCCATGACGCGGTCCCCTGGCGCGATGTCCGAGATCCCGGGCCCGACCTGCTCGACCTCGCCGGCGACCTCCAGGCCGGGCACGTCGGCCGGCCATCCCGGCGGTGCCGGGTAGTCACCCCGCGCCTGCTGCAGATCAGCGGCGTTGAGGCCGGCGGCGCGCACCCGGACCACCACGCTCCCCGGCGCCGCGACCGGTTCCGGACGCCGCTCCAAGTCGAAGCTTCCGTGGGAGTCGATCACTACGGCCCGCATGAGCCCAAGGTAGGCCCGCCGGCATCGGTGTTGATCATCGGTGTTGCTCACCCCGCCATTCGGTAGCTGCCGCGTGACCATCGTCGGCGCCGGGCTGAGCGGGCTGACCCTCGCGCGGGGCCTGCACGGCGTCGCCGTGTACGAGCGCGACCCGCACCCGTTCGCCCGCGGTCAGGGCTACCGGATCCACCTCGATCCGGAGGCCGACCACCTCCTGCGGGACTGCCTGCCCCCGCCTGTACCGGGAGACCAGCGGACTGCCCGGCGGCCCGCCGCTGCTGATGACCGAACAGCTCACCTTCCGCCAGGTGCTCACCACCGGGCTCGGCCGGATCATCCACTACGGCATGCGCCGCAGCATGGCCTTGGGGTGGCAGGGATTCTGCGGCGACCTCGCCAGGGCGGACGGCGAGGCCCTGCTGGCCGCTGCGCGCGAGACTGGTTCGGTGCTCGGTGAGATCATCGCGGGCGTCTCGGTGCCGTCGCTGGTCTTCCTCCCCTGCGGACGTCCCTTCCGCACGGCTGCTGGCCCGCGGACCGGTGTCGCTGCTCGGCGACGCCGCGCTCGCGATGTTCCCCGCGGGCAGTGGCACGCTGGCAGCGCTGCGGGACGCGAACCTGCGTACCAGCGTGGGGTGTCGGCACACGCCTGGGCGGAGGTCCGCGAGTCGTACCGGATGGCGGAACGGTTGGGCGGGCGTCCCTGGCCGGGGAATTGACGTAGCGGGGCTCAGGCGACTCCGGCCCGCCGGTGCACCCGCCGGTACGCCGACGGCGGTGTCCCGCACAGCTCCACGAACGCCTGCCGCAGCGTCTCGGCCGAGCTGAACCCGCACCGCCGCGCGACGGCGGTCAGCGGCAGGTCCGTGGTGGCCAGCAGCTGCGACGCGGCCTCGGTCCGGGCGCGTCTGACGAACCGGCCCGGCGGCGTCCCGAGGTGCTCCTGGAACAGCCTCGTCAGCTGCCGCTCGCTCAACCCCGCCCGCTCCGCCAGCGTCCGGGTCGACAAATCGCCGTCCGGGTGCGCGGTGATGTGGGCCGCCAGGTCGGCCACCAGGCGGTGCTCGGGCGGCGGCGCGGCGAGGAACATGCTCACCTGCGCCTGGTTGCCCGGCCGCTGCAGGTACGTGACCAGTCCGCGCGCCACCTCGCGCGCCAGGCTGGGCCCGTGATCGGCCTCGACGAACGACAGGGTGAGGTCCAGGCCGCTCGTCACGCCCGCCGCGGTGTGCACGTTGCCGTCCTGGATGAACAGCGGCGCCGGGTCGATGGTGACGTCCGGGTACTGCCGGGCGAGCATGCCGGCCCACATCCAGTGCGTGGTCGCGCGCCGTCCGTTGAGCAGGCCCGCCGCGGCGAGCACCGAGGTTCCCGTGCAGACCGACGCGACGCGCCTGGCCGTCGCGGCGACCCGGCGCACGTGGGTGGTCAGCTTGACGTCCGCGGCGGCTTTCGCGTGCCCCGTGCCGCCCGCGACGATCAGGGTGTCGACCGGGCCGCGGAGCCGGTCGAGCCGGGCCTGGGCGGCCAGCGTGAGGGTGTTCTGGCAGCGGATCGGGCGGCCGTCGAGGCTGGCCAGGGTGACCTCGTAGGCCGGGGTGGCGCCGTAGCGGTTGGCGGCGTCGAGGACGTCCGCCGGGCACGCGATGTCCAGCAGGGCGGCGTCCTCGTACCCGACGATGACCATCCGGCGCATGGCGCAAGGGTAGCCGTCCGTGCGACGACGATCCCAGGTTTTCGGACATCCGGGGCCGATCGGGCCGTCGCGCGGGCCAGGCTGCGGTGCATGAAGACGATCGCTTTCCTGCTGTACCCCGGGCTCACGCCCCTCGACCTGATCGGCCCGCTCCAGGTCCTGGCGTCGTTGCGGCAGGCCGACCCGTCGTTCGAGACCGCGGTGGTGGCCGAGACGCTGGAACCGGTCGCCACGGACGCGGTCGTGTCGCTGGGCGCGGACCGCACTTTTGATGACGTGCCGGCGCCGTACGCCCTGGTGGTGCCCGGTGGGCAGGCCGGCACGCTGCGGGCGCTGACGAACGAGCGGCTGGTGGAGTACGTCCGCTCGGCGAGCGCGCGGGCGACCGTGACGGCGTCGGTCTGCACGGGCGCGCTGATCCTGGGCGCGGCCGGCCTGTTGGAGGGCCGGGAGGCCACCACGCACTGGTCGTTCCTGGAGGCGCTGCGCGAGTTCGGCGCGACACCCGTGAAGCGCCGCTGGGTCGACGAGGGCGCGGTACTGACCGCGGCGGGCGTGTCCGCGGGGATCGACATGGCACTGCACCTGGCGGCGCGCTTCAGCAACGAGGACGTCGCGAAGATCCTGCAGTTCGGAGTCGAGTACGACCCCGAGCCGCCCTTCGGGCCGCTCGACTGGTCGGCCGCGCCGAGGGAGCTGTTCGCCGGCCTGTCGGCGACCTGGGTGCAGGAGGCGCTGGCCGAGGCGCCGGATCTCCAGAAGCGACTGGCCGCGCACGTCTGAGGCGCTGATTTTTCGGCGGGCGGGGCCGCGGGTCCTCCCGGGTCCGTCCCCGGCCGGGGCGGCCCTCGGGGTGTGGGACACGTCGTGGGGTGTGGCCGTGCACGAGTGGGGACGCGGGCTGGTCCATGGCCGGGGCGGCTCTCGGGGTGTGGGACCGTCCTGGGGTGCGGCCGGGACGTGGGTTCGTCCGCGGTTTGGGGCACGTGGGCGCCCCTCGGCTGAGGGGACGTGGGACCGTCCTGGGGGTGCGGTCCCGCGGATCCTCGCAGGCCAGCGACTTGAGGGCACCCCGCTACCGGGCTGTGTGCGGTCCGTAATAAGCTATCCCCCGTCGCCGCCCCTCGGGGAGACGACGGCCGGGCTGTGGCGCAGTTTGGTAGCGCACTTGACTGGGGGTCAAGGGGTCGCAGGTTCAAATCCTGTCAGCCCGACCGGCAGCGGTCCGTTTACGCAGGTAGACGGGCCGCTTTCGCTTTTTCTACACAAGAACCGCCCCGGGGCATGCCACATTCATGCCACACGGGGCGGTTCTCGTTGTTCGCCGTTGTCAGGCTGCCCGCTTGTCCAGTGCGGCGGTCCGCCGGAGGTCTAGAACGTCGGCAGTGCTCGGCGACCTTCACTCCGGTCTACGAGCTTCCGCCTGTTGGTTCGACCTGTCCGGCCGGTTGGTGAGCACGCGTGTTCAGAGTTTCCTTACTTGTTCAAGGCGGCCCCTCCGGGGCCGCTGGCCTCAGCGCCTTTGCCCGCAGCCCAAGCGGAGGCATGCGGCCTGGCGGCCGGTCCTCCGCGGGCTGCGGGGGCGTGAGGAGGCCAGCGGCTCTATCCCGAAGGGGCCGCCAGTGCAACGCTGAAAGATGCCCTCGCCGGGCAGGCAGGCTCCAGGATGACCAGGGGAGTGCAGGCCCGGTTGCGCTGGCAGGGTGGGCGCTTGGTGGTCATCCCGTCGCCTGACCTGATGGCTATCACGCCGCGCTGGGGCCGCAAGGTTGGCAAGTTCGGCCGGCGGATGAGCACGGAGGTTGCGGCCCCAGCGCGGCGTGATCGAGACGCCATCAGGCGACGGGATGACCACCAAGCGCAGGTCTTGCAGGGGCGGGACAGCCTCGTAACGCGGAACGCCTATCTTGCGAGATAGTACGCATGAGTTCAAGAAAAGAGCCAGTTCCGATCCTGCGCGACTACCTATATCTAGATGTCGACAAAGTGAAGTCAATCGCCGGACAGCTTGAGTGGGGCGTCCCAGAAGATACCAGTTTGTCCGAGAAGACCGGTGGCAAGAGGAACTTGGGGTGGGATAAAGCGATCGGTCTCGGCGCAGAAAATAGCCGAGAAGTCATTACGCAACGGTCCGTGCTGGACAGTCTTTTCCCCGATCTTGAAGCCGTCCTAGAAGGCGCTTGGCTACAAGATGTTAGTGAATCGTTCCGAGCTGACAACCCTGGGTTGCACGACGAACTAAAAAAGAAACATCCGGAGGGATCTTTAGTTCGCCTCACCGCTGATTGTTACTTGTTGGACAGTCAGTACCTGACGGAATCTTTTCTCAACCTTTCGCTCACGATCAACGGCGTGCAGTGGTTCGGATCGGAGGTCCTCGCGGCCGCGATGCGCGCCTTGCCTGACACCTCTGAGCAGGCGATTGAAGATGCGATATTGCAAATTCGCGGCCCCAAAGGCGCCGAGATTCCCGACCTCGGCGCCGCTGATGTCGAATCGCGGATGTACGACTTCGGATCTGACATTGGCATTTCTACGGATTACGTCCGTGCCCTAATGCGCACAATCCGGGGAATTGTACCTCCTGGCTTGAATATGTATGCATTTAGTAGCGGCGGCGATGGATCCGTCTCTATGGCTGCCCGACTTCAACGAGAACGGCGATACCTCGATGCCGATCCGGACGTCGTCGCGGCGAATTTTGGCCTGGACAGTCAGCCCTGGACTATCGTTGGCACGATAGGCCACTATTCTAGTGGTGGAAGTGTTCAAACCGCGGAAGAAACGCCGGAGCAGCAGTTCGAAAATTTCATGCAAGGGACTGCTGAAAAGTTTAATCGCGGGAACTTTATTAGACAAATGAGCACAACTCTCTCGCAGTTCGGGCGTCTAGGATTTCTCAACATCCCGCAGCATCCAGGCTTCACCATTGTTCCTATCGCTGTCTATCGAGCGGTAGCGCCAGTGGATACGGAGTCGCTCTGAGGAGTTCGTGTGGCGGTCGCTGGGGATACCACATTCATGCCACACGACACATCCAGGGCATGACAGGCACCGGCAAGCGTTGAGAGGAAAAACCGCAGGTCAGCGGCCATCGAAGGAGTCAGCGCCAGGCCGGGAGAGGGGCGAATAAGGTCAAGGGGTCGCAGGTTCAAATCCTGTCAGCCCGACGGTCTGTGGGAGCCCCCTGGCTCTGGGTGAAAGCCCAGGTCAGCGGGCTTTTTCGTGTTTCATTCGTGGTCGCTCAGCCTCGTCGATTTCAAGATCAGCAGGCGCGTGCAGGAGCGATTCTGGAGTGGATCATGCTTCCGGTGGCAAGTGGGGTCGCCTAACGGCTCCCGCTCGGCTGCTTCTTGGCCAACTGATTTGAATCGAAGACGCAACCATGCAAACACGTTCGCGTTTGTCTGACATGCGCTCATCGGGGGGAAAGCCCTACGAATGGCGCCACGACTTCCAGGACCTGGGCCTGGTCTACCAACAGCGAGCCCAAGCCGCTGTCCGCCCTCACGTCAGGGGCCCCGGCGCGGCCGTGGACTGGACACCCAGCGGCACAAACTCCAGGTCGTGTGCACACCTCAGATCGACTTGCGCAGCGCCTGACGAGCCCCCGAGATCTCCGCGAGATCCAGAGCTCGATGGTGCGGGCTGGACCGTGATCGCTGGTGCGGACGGCCACCGGGCCGACAAAGGACATGTAGGTGGCCAAGCTCGATCGGTGATGCACACAGCTGCCACGGTCCGCCGGCGCGGTGCCCTGCTGGGGTCGCCGGGGCAGGATGGGGGTCATGAGTGGCGAGGTTTGCGTGACGGTTGGTGCGGCGAGCCTATTGCGTGGGCGCGAGTTGGCGATCCCGTGACGGGGCGGGAGTGGACTGAGCATGGCTGGGTGACCGTTACTGACCGGTTGTCTCCGGCTGAGGCGGTTCGCAAGTACGGTCCCATCACTGAGCTGGTGGTTGGTTTTGAGTCCGTCACCTACGGTGAGACCAAATTCGTTGCCAGGCTGCGCCCGGCGAGCAGTGTGTGAACAAGAATCAGCAGCCGTGCGGAACGCACAGCAAGCGGTCTCAGGGGCGCTCGCGATGGGAGATCGAGCGGGCTGACGCGGCGGCCCGAAAGGCACGCGAGGAAGCGGAGGCTGCTGAACAGTGGCAGTGCGAGATGACCACGTCGCCAGCTCTCGGTGCGGTGCTGGAAGTCAAGCCCTGGATGCTTGCTGATGACACGGTGTCCGATGTTGTCGACCGTTACACCGTCGAGCGCACCTACGCCGACCGGACGGTCCAGGCCACTGCGGACAGCGGGGACCGAGTGTTCCTCGCCCGCCACGAGTACACCGGCGGTTGGCACGTCATCTGCGGGCAGCCGACGTCTATGCGGCTGCCATGCCGAGGCGGCGGTGCTGGCGTGCCGTGCAGGGTGCGACACAAGCCAGGGTTGCAGCTGCGTGAGGACTCGTCGTGGACCTGACGCGGCAAGGCATGTCACCCGAGTTGGTTGGTGTCGATGACGCAGGTAGTGGTTCGTCCGCACTCTCGATCAGGCGGGGGTGCCGGACCAGGCAGCTTCGAGGAGGTCGGTGAGGTCCCGAAGGTCGGCCGGGCGGGGGTTGGCGTAGGGCGCGGTCAGTGTTTCTTCAGCGATTGCGCGGAGCTGAGCCCGGCTGACCCCGAGCTCAGCGAGGCTGGTGGGGGCGCCCAGTTCGGTGACCAGCTTGTGCAGGGCGGCTACGGCGACGGGTGCGTCGAGTGCTCGGGCCACAGCGGCAGCCGCGTGTGGTGCTGCGGGCAGGTTGAACGCGGCGACGTGCGGCAGCATCACGGCGTGCGTCTCGGCGTGGGGCAGGTCGAGCATGCCGCCGAGCACGTGGCAGAGCTTGTGGTGGAGGCCCATCGTCGTCGCGCCGAGGCAGGCTCCGCACAGCCACGCGCCCTCCAGTGCGGTCGCCCGTGCGGCACCGTCGGATGCGCCGGTACGGAGAACTGGTAGCGCCTCGGCGAGGTCGCGGATTCCGCGTTCCGCCATGGCCGCTACTGGCGGGGAACTGTCCGGTGCGTACAGCGCTTCCACCGCGTGGGCGATCGCGTTGAGTCCACTGGTGGCGGCGACGGCGGCGGGTACCGTCGCCGTCAGTTCCGGGTCGTAGATCACGGCCCGGGGCAGAACCGAACGATCCCGTCCGGTCCGTTTGCGGGAGTCCTCGGTGATTCCCCAGACCGGGGTCATCTCGGATCCCGCGTAGGTCGTCGGCAACGCGACGTAGGGCAAGCCGGCGCGCAGGGACAGGGCCTTGGCCAAGCCGATCGTCGAGCCGCCGCCGGCGGCGACGCAGCCGTCGGCCCCCAGTTCGGTGGCGACCTCGACGGCGTCGATGACCGTAGCCAGTGGGACGTGCATCCGTGCCCGTTCGTAGACGCCGACGGCGCGGTCTCCCAGGATGGCCGTCGCACGTCTGGCGAGATCGTGCTGAGTGGGCGTGGACAGCACGAGGATTCGGCGCAGGCCGACGTGGTTTGTCTCTTCGGCCAGCCGGGCGACTGAGCCCGCGCCGAAGACGACGCGTGCCGGCAGAGTCTCGTAGACCGCAGCGCTCACGTGACGGCCCGCCTCAGCCGGATGTCGAACCGTGCCCGGCGGAAGGGCGTGGTGACTCCGAACCGCTCGGCCTCTGCTGGGTCGGTCACCTCGGTGAAGTCGGTGACCAAACTCGAACGAACCGCGAAGACCGCGTCGCTGTCCACATAGGGTCCATTCGCGACGAACATGTGCGTGGTCAGCGGTTCGTGGCCGGCGGCATCGGCGATCACGTGGATGTGCGCGGGCCGGTAGGGGTGCCGGGCGGTTGCGGCGAGCAGTGCGCCGACGGGCCCGTCGGTCGGGATCGGGTAGTGGCTCGGCACGACCGTGCGGAACCAGAACTCGCCGTGTTCGTCGGTGTGGAAGAACCCGCGACCGTTGCCGGCGGGCTGGCTGTCGGGCTGCTGGACGTCGTAGAAGCCGTTCTCGTCGCATTGCCAGACGTCGATCGTGGCCCCGCCCAGGGGGCTGCCGTCGAGGTCGGCCACCGATCCGGTGATCACACAGGGCGTGCCCGTCCCGATCAGGTCGATGGAGTCGCCGAGCTTCCGGAGAGGGGAGTCGACCATGTGGAAGGGGCCCAGAACCGTCGACTCGGTGCCCAGGTCGCCGCCGTTGATCGTCTCGACGACCATCGAGATGCCGAGAACGTCGGACAGCAGTACGAACTCCTGCCGCGTCTCGTCGGTCTTGTGCCCGACCGCGGTCAGGAACTCGATGGCCTGTTCCCATTCCCGGTTCGTGAGCCGCAGTTCCCGGACCGCGGCATGGATGTGGCGGGTGATCGTTTCGAGAATCGCTTTCAGCCGTGGGTCCGGGGTGTCGGCGAAGCTGGTCAGGACCGCGCCGAGGACGGTTTCGTCGTTGAGATCCATCAAGCACCTCGCTTGCGGTCGGCGAGCTTGGCCGCGAACCAGTCCGCGACGAGGGCGCTGCGTTCGCTCGAGTGGTTGTAGATCGTGTGCTCGCCGTCGTCCCACACCCTCAGGGTGACGTCGCCGTGATGAGTAGCGGCATCGAGGAACGGCTGTTGTTCGTCGAGGCTGACGAGGGGGTCCTGCCCGCCGTGCAGGACCAGCACGGGGCAGTCGATGCGATCTTCGGACCGTAGTGCGATCCGGTCGAAGTTGTCCTGGATCGAAGCCTGGTCGCTCGTGCCGAGCATTGCGGCAGCCTGCTCGAGGTATGTGCGGAAGGTGAGCAGCCGTGGCCGGGCCGGAGCACCGTTGACGCACACCGCCGCGACGCGCGGGTCGGACGCGGCCGTGGTGGCGGCATACAACCCGCCGTTGCTGTTGCCCCACAGGCCGACGGGGCCGAGGTCCTCGCGCTCGACGAGGTGATCGACGAAGGTCCGGTACGCGGCGCGCACGTCGGCGTCCAGCAGCACTCCTCCCTCGAGCCGTGTCCGGCCCTGCCCCGGCCCCTCGGCCAGAAGCGCCGCGAGACCGCGGCGGTTCAGGGCGTCGGCTTGCCGGAGATACGCCGGGCCCCATCCACTTTGGCCGCCGACGACGACGACCGTGCCCAGCACCGGGCCGCGCGGCAGCAGCAGCCAGCCGAACATCCGGCCGTCCGCGAAGGGAATCTCCACCTCTTGGCAGCGCGGCGGCCGCAACGCTCCGGTCTTCCGCGTCTCGGCGGCGGACAAGGCCGCGGCTCTCGCGGAGACGGTAGCCGTCAGCCGGGAGTAGAGCGCACGCTTGCGGTCACTGTCGGAGTTGAACGCCATCTGGGCGAACACCAGGCAGGCGACCGCCGCTCGGTACGCCTCGTCCGCGCTCACCGTCCAGCCGTCCCGGGCGGCGTCGGCCGCGCGCCGAAGGTGGCGGTCGGCAAGTCCCTCGGCTGCGGCATCCCAAGCCGTTCCGGCGGAGGTGAGGCGCTGAAGTTCGAGCACGTCGCCGAAGTCCATGCCGTAGTCGAGCATCCGCGTCGGCGGCATCGCCCGCCAGAGCACCTCGGCCGGAGGGAGTTCGGCCGTGGTGGTCCGGCCGTCGCCGAGCCAGTGCAGGCGGGTCCGGAGGTCGTCGACAGCCGCCGGGAGGTCGGCGAGGGCACCAGCCCAGAACAGGTGGAAGTCCGGCCGTCCGATGAACGCCTCCACCTCGTTGTCCCGCAGGAACGCGGCGTAGGTGCCATCCACGTCGTCGACATCCGTGCCGGGTACCGCGATGACGACGCCGAGGCGGTCGAGGAAGCCCCGGTGGGCCGGGGACAGCACCGGCCGCGGGTCGGTCGCGCTGACCAGGCTGAATCCCCGTCCTACGACGTCGTCGAACCTGCCCTTCACCCCATCCTTGCTCACGATTCCCTGGGGAGCCAGGGTCCCGGCCAGCGGGGCCGGTCGCCCGTCCGGTCCGTGGTGGACGACTCCGGTATCGAGCGTCGGGAACGGCGGCGGTGGCGGTGCGGTGCCGTCACGGAACGCCTGGTCGCGAGCGGCCGCGGCGGCGGGGTCGTGAGTGTTCGCCACGCGCCCCAGCGCGCTGGAGATCTCCGTGATCGCGGTGGCGTGAGGGCGGCGCTCGGCTTCGTAGGTGTCCAGCAGCTCATCGCCGGCGAGGCCGCTTAGGACGAGGTCCAGCTTCCAGCCCAGGGTGAGCCCGTCTCGCATTCCGGAGCAGGCGCCTTGCCCCATGTAGGGCGGGGTGGTGTGCGCCGCGTCGCCGATCAGGAACACCCGGCCCTGCCGCCAGGTCTCGGCGATCCTGCCCTCGAAGGTGTACACCACCTGGCGCAGGATCCGGACGTCCTCCGGCCCGAGGCCGTGGGTCTCCCGCAGCCACGTCCAGGCGAATTCGGGGCGTTCGAACTCGGCGGCGTCCTCACCACGCAGGACCGCCAGCTCGAACCGTTGCCGGCTCTTTCCGATCGGCATGTGCATCGAGCCGCGGACCGGGTCGCAGTACTGGGTGAGGCTCATGAACCGCTCGGGCAGCGGCCGCAGCCGCTCGGTGTCGAGGTTGAGCCACCGGTCGTCGACACCGTTGTCGGTGCGCTCGATGCCGAGCGAGGCGCGGACGAAGCTGTTGGCGCCATCCGCGCCCACCAGGTATTTCGCGGTGACGCCCCGTTCCTCGCCGCCATGCGACCACTGACCGGTGCGGGACTGGGTCCACGGCCGCGCGGCCAGTTCGACGCCGTCGTCGTGGGGCCGGACAGCGACCACCGCCCAGCCCTGGTTGACCTCGACGTGGCCCGACGCCCGCACGTGGGAGTCGATCGCGTCCTCGATGTCGGGCTGGTAGATCGACAGGTGCGCGGGATGACCGCATGAGCTGCCACTCCAATCCAGTTCGAGGAGCAGTTCGCCCGAACCGTTGAGGTACCGGTAGCTCGACAGGGGAAGCGCGTCCCGGAGGGCGTGGTCGAGGTCACCGACGGCCTGGACGATGCGCGCGGTCTCGCCGTCGATGTGCGTCAGGCGCGGCAGACCGTACAGCGCGGGCCAGCGCTCGAACACCACCACCGAATGCCCGGCCTTGCCCAGGGCGGATGCCAGAACGAGCCCGGAGGGGCCGTATCCGACGACCGCAACGTCGTAGTCGTGGTTCACGATGAGTTCTCCCGTCGGCCCGGAGCGGTTGCGCTCCTTCGAATCGACGTGGACGGTAGGCCGGAAGCCGGGGTGTGCCGATCCGTTTCGCGCCGGCCCGATCCACCTCGCGACGCGAGTTCCCGGCTAGACGGTTGCGACGCCGCTGACCGGAGAGCCGACGGCACCGGGGAGCCGAAGCGGGGGCGCCGTCAGCAGGAAGCGGGCCCGCTCGTGCTGCCGCAGCCATCGAGCGAGGTCCGCCAGATACCACATCTCGCCCAGCGGTATTCCCTGCTTGAAGAGGCAGTGGGTGTGCAGCGGGAGCACGGACTCCGCCCCAGGGGCCGGGTTCAGGCTGAAGGGCTCCACCGCGACGTTGTCGGCCACGATCGCCGAGAGCCCGCAGTCGGTGATCCACTGCAGCAGGCGGTGGTCCTGGCTGTCCAGTACGGCACAGCTGCCGTCCAGCGTCTCCTGTGTCAGGTCGTCGCCGAGGTCGAGCATGATCGCGGTGAGTCCGGTGTGGAGGCACAGGATGTCACCGGCCTCGACGGTCACGTCCTGCGCTTCCATGATCTCCATGAGCATCTCGTAGCCGACGGCGACGCGCTGATGGCCGACCGCCTGTTCCAGGTCGATCAGCACACCTCGGCCCTGAACCCCGGTCTGGGCGATGGTTTCGATGCCGAGCGCGCCGGCGTGCGGTGGCACTGAGCCGTCCGGGGCGCCGACCACGTCGATGTCCGCCCGGTAACCGTTGTAGTAGCAGATCGCAGGCTCGCCGGTGCCGTCGAGATCGAAGACGGCCCCGTGGTGGGCGAAGGAGTCCCACTGGGTCGAGTACTGCAGGTGGAGGACTGCGAGGTCGTCGCTGACGACGTCGGGCACGGTGGGTAGGAAGCGGTGGTTGTGGCCGAGCGGGGTGCTGCTGAGCACCGGTGGCTTGCGCGGCCCAGCGGCATACTCGCCACGAGGGAAGTCGAGCGGGAGGCTGAGCGGGAAGGCGATCCCTTCCCGAACCTCCCGGGTGGCGGCGAGGCGCCGTTCGGCTGTGATCAGGTTCAGGCGGCCGAGCTGGTCGTCGTCACCGAACTCGCCCCAGTTCGAGCCTTCCGGGCGTTGTGTCCATCGCGTCATGGGTTTCCTCCTGGTTTGTCTGGCCGCCTGAGGCGGCCCGTACGATGTGCGCATGGGGCAGACGAGGCCGGGTCTCAAGGACGTCGCGGAACGCGCAGGTGTCGGTGTCTCTTCCGTTTCCCGCGTTCTTTCGGGTCACCCGGACGTGAGCGTGAAAATGCGTGACCGGGTCATGGCGGCGGTCGACGAGATCGGCTACCGGCCGGACATCTTCGCGCGTGGACTTCGTGGTGGGCCCACGATGTCGGTCGGGCTGGTGATCGGTGACATCTCCAATCCACTGTTGTCCGAGATCAGTCTCGGCGCGGAGAGCGAGCTCCGCCGTGCCGGCTACTCCCTCCTGTTCGTGAACTCGATGAACGATCCCGAACTCGAGGCGCAGAACATCCTGCTTTTCCAGGACCGGCACGTGGACGGACTGCTCCTGTCGCTCAGCGCGGAGGACGATGCCGGCGTACTGGCGGCTCTTCGGACCATCCAGGCGCCGTTGGTGCTGATCGACCGGGAGCTCGACGATTCGGGCGAGCAGCTCATGCCGAGCGCGGTGCTGTGCGACCACCGCGGGGGGATGCGTGCGGCCATCGCCCATCTGCTCGATCTCGGACACCGGCGGATCGGGTGCATCCTGGGCGGGCACGCGCGATTCGCGCGCATGCGGCGGCAAGGCGTGGAGGAGGCGTACGCCGAGCGGGGCCTGCCTCCCACCTACAACATCGTCCAGGGCCCGCTCGATGCCGATCACGGCCAGGCGGCGACCTCGCGGCTGCTGGACATGCGGGAGCGGCCGACCGCCCTCGTCGTCGGCGGGAACCAGCTGCTCAAGGGATGCTTGCGCGAACTGCGGTCGCGCCGCGTGGTGGTCGGGGCGGACCTGTCGCTGATCAGCTGCGACGAGACCGATTTGACAGAGATGCACGATCCACCCATCGCGGTCGTGCGGCGTGACACCCACCAGCTGGGGCGGACGGCGGCTGGGCTGCTCCTCCGTCGCATCCAGGATCCCGAAGAGGGCCCAGTCACCACCGTCCACCCCACGCAGTTCGTTCCCCGGGCGAGCGTCGTCCCGGTCCGCGAGACCGCCGGCGCCTGAGGGGCGGCGCCCGCCGCGTGCTGCTACCCGGCCTCGACGCGGTGAAAGCGGATGTAGTCCTCGTCGAGCTCCCAGCCCAGTCCGGGCCGGTCGGGCAGCGTGATGACGCCGTCGACCAGCGACGGCCGGTTCGCGATCAGGTTCCACCAGATCGGGTCCCGCTGCGGATCGAAGCACTCCGCGTAGAGGCCGTGCGGGATCGAGGCGAGGAGGTGGCTTGAGAGCTGGGGCTCCTCGTGGTGAGCCATCTGCACGTCGAAGGCAGCCGCCATCCCGGCGACCCGGCGCCACTCGGTTGGCCCGCCCGTCCACGACGCGTCGAAGTTGCAGACGTCGATCGCGCCGGCGACCATCAGATCGCGGGCACCGCCGGCCGAGTACTCGCTCTGGCCCGCGCACACGCGCACCCCGGTGGCGTACCGGACGTCCCGCATCGCGCGCCGGTCGTTGTGCCACTGGCAGGGTTCCTCCAGCCAGTGCAGGTCGAGGTCGGCGACCCGGCGGGTGAAAGTGATCGCGTCCTGCACGGTCCAGCCCTGATTGGCGTCGGCGGCCAGGATGAAGCCCGGGCCGGCAGCCTCGCGGGCGCGCCGGAACCGCTCGGCGTCCTCGACCGGGTCCGCGCCGCCCACCTTGAACTTCATTCCGGCCAAGCCCCGCTCCTTCAGGACGGCGATCTCGTCCTCGATGCTGAGCGGACTGTCGTAGTAGCCACCGATCGAGATCATCGGCACGGCGTTGCGGTATCCACCCCAGAGCCGCCACAGCGGCTGGCCCACCAGTTTGCCCACGGCGTCCCAGATCGCGCTGTCCACGCACGCGCACGCGACCAAGCCGAGCCGCCGGTCTCGCAGGATGTCGAAGGTTGCGGGGCGCGCGAGCGACCAGCAGCGTTCGACCGCCATCGCGTCCTGGCCGATCAGCCGCGGCTCGATCTCGCGGTGAATGATCGCGTCGATCTCCAGAAGGGCCGCGTCCTCGTCGCCGGCGTAGGCTTCGCCGACGATCCCTTCCTCCGTGTACACGCGGGTGACGATGGTCGAACGGTGGCTCATCTGGTAGTAGCTGCCGCGGAAGACCCGGGCCAGCGGAACGCGGATCGGAACGGTCTCGATCTTGCGGATGGTCAGTCCCGTCAACGTGGGGATTTCCGCCGCGACCGGCGAAACATCGAGCGGCATGGTTGATCGGACTCCTCTGTCTAATGTCTGGGAACGTTACCAGAATAGCAGCATGGAGAAGTGTCCTCCAACCTTCGCTCCGGCGACCCCAAGTGGCCGTTCATCCAGCGGCTGACCAGGGATTATGTGGAACAGGATTCAGTGCTTGGCCGATCGGAGCCTCGACTGGTAAGGTTTCCAGCCAGCAGGCGAGTACACGACGGAGGCCGAGCCATGACGACGATCGATGCCGAACTACGCCGGAAGAACCGGGAGGCCGTCGAGACGTTCATCGACACGAACAAGCGGGACCAGTACCTCGACCAGTGGGCCGACGACGGTGTGAAGGAACTGCCGTTCGCCGTGCTGGAGGAAACGCGCTGGGCCGGTATCGCCGAGATCCGCCGGAACAGCGAGGAGAACGCCGTCCGGCGGGCCGGGGGTGACGCCTCCCGGCTCGACCTCCGTATTTTCGAGGGTGCCGATCCGAACGTCTTCTGGGTGACCAACCGGTGCTCCGAGGAGAAGACGTTCAACGGGGCGCCCTACCCGCAGCGGTACGTCCACCAGCTCGTCCTGCGGGACGGGAAGGTGGTCGTCTACCGGGAGTTCTTCAGCTCCTTGGTGCTTGAGCGCGCACTGCTCCGCCAAGCGCCACCCGGCTTGCCCGGCTGGACCCCGGTCGCCTATGACCCCCCACGGGAATTCGACCAGGCCGCCGCGACAGCCGCCGCGGAGAGTGCGCGCGTCGTCGAGGCCTGGCTGACGGCGGACCTGTCGGACCCGAAGTCCCGGGACGAGCTGTGGGCCGACGATGCGCTCTTCGAGTTCCCGTTCGCCCCGCCGAACCAGGCGAAGGCGGCCTGGCGCGGCCAGGAAGAACTCAGAGCCCGCGCCGAGTGGTTCGCCGAGAATTTCGCGGGCTGCGCCCACGTTGACATCGAGCTGTTCCCGTCGGTGGACCCGGGCCTGGTGTGGGCACGCAGCCGGATGGCGGACACCGCCACCGCTTTCGGCCGGCCCTACCCGCAGAGCTACCTCTTCGCGTTCAACGTGCGCGACGGTCTGGTGCAGCTGGCGCAGGTCTACCACGACCCGCTGCTGGTGGCGACCGTGCTCCCGTTGGCCGGCTGAGCATGCGAGAGTACGAGCTCGCGCTGGGCGGGACCTGGCGGCCGGCGGTGTCCGGGGCCACGTATGAGACGGTGAACCCGTACACGGGGCGGGCCTGGGCGCGGGTGCCGGACGCCGGCGCGGCGGACATCGACGCCGCCGTCCGCGCGGCGCGGACCGCGCTCGACGGCGTGTGGGGGCAGCTGTCCGGATTCGACCGTGCCGCGCTCATGCGGCGGCTGGCGGACATCGTGGAGCGGGACGCCGACCGGCTGGCGGTCGTCGAAACCACGGACAACGGAAAGCTCCTCAGGGAGACCCGTCAGCAGGCGGCCGGGTTGGCGGCCTGGCTACGCTACTTCGCGGGACTCGCCGACAAGCTCCACGGCGACACCATCCCGTCGGCCAAGCCGAACTACTTCGTCTACACCCGCCCAGAGCCGGCGGGCGTGATCGCGGCCATCGTCCCGTGGAACTCGCCGCTGGCCCTGCTGCACTGGAAGCTGGCGCCGGCACTGGCGGCGGGATGCACGCTCGTCGTCAAGCCGTCGGAGTCGACGCCGGTGTCCGCTTTGGAGTATGCCCGGCTGTTCGAGGAAGCCGGCTTCCCGCCCGGGGTGCTGAACGTGATCACCGGGCAAAGCGCCGAACTGGGCAGGGCGCTGGTCGACCACCCGGGCGTCGACAAGATCGCCTTCACCGGATCGCCGGCGGTCGGAGCGGCGATCGCCGCGAGCGCGGGGGCCCGGCTGACGCCGGTCCTGCTGGAGCTGGGCGGCAAGTCCGCCCAGGTCGTCCTGCCGGACGCCGATCTTGAGGCCGCGGCGAACGGCGTGATCGCCGGCATCTTCGCCGCCGGCGGGCAGACCTGCATCGCAGGCTCCCGGCTCGTGGTCCACCGTGACGTCCGCGAGCAGCTGCTCGGACTGATAGTCGATCGGGCAAAGGCCATCCGGCTGGGCGACCCACTCCTGCCCGACACGGAGATGGGGCCGCTGGCGAACCAGCGACAGCTGGACACCGTCCTGGGGTTCATCGACCGTGCGGTCGCGGCAGGCGCCTCTGTTGTCACGGGCGGCCGGCGTGATCCCGAGCTGGGTGGACTCTTTGTGGAGCCGACGATCCTCACCGACGTGGTGCGCGACGCCGAAATCGCGCAGAAGGAGGTCTTCGGGCCGGTGCTGGCCGTGTTGGACGTCGCGAGCGAGGAGGAGGCGATCGCCGTCGCCAACAGCACCGAATTCAGCCTCGGGGCCGGCCTGTGGACCTCGGACGTCGGGCGGGCCCATCGTGTCGCCGCCCGGCTGCGCGCCGGCACCGTGTGGGTCAACAGCTACCGCGCGGTCGCGCCGAACGTGCCCTTCGGCGGCAGCGGAGCCAGCGGCTGGGGGCGCGAAAACGGCCGCCACGCCGTTGACGAGTTCCTCCACACGAAAGCGGTGTGGATCGAGACCGCGGGCGAAGTCCGCGATCCGTTCGTCGTCGGCTGACCGCCGGCATCCCGTCCACCCATGACTGGTCAAAGGAGATCAGGAAGACATGGCCACACCCACCGACCCGCCACGTGAAGCGGGTGAACTCACGTCACGCCGCTCGGCCCGTGCGATCATCGCGGGCAGCGCGGGCACCTTCATCGAGTGGTACGACTACGGCCTCTACGCCTACGTCGCCGGGATCGTATTCGCCCCACTGTTCTTCCCGCCGAGTGCCGGCAGTGCCGCGACGATCGGGACCTTCGGCGCGTTCGCCGCGGGCTTCATCGCGCGGCCGATCGGCGGTATCGTGCTCGGCGCCTTGAGCGACCGTTGGGGCCGGCGCCCGATCCTGCTGGCCTCCATCGTGCTGGTCGGTGTGGCCACCGCGGCGATCGGGTTCATCCCGCCGTACGCGTCCATCGGAGTCTGGGCACCGGTGCTGCTGGTCCTCTGCCGGGTCGCCCAGGGGTTCGGCACGGGTGCCGAGCTCGGCACCGCGATGGTCTATGTGAACGAGTCCGCGCGGCCGCGCACCAAGGGCTTCCAGACGTCGTTCCTCTACAACGCCACCATGGCCGGGTCGATCCTGTCATTGGTCTTCTTCGCCGCGATCAACCTCGTGGTCGGCCAGGCCGCGTTCGTGGCATGGGGCTGGCGCATCCCGTTCCTGTTCGCCGGGGTTCTGACAGTGCTCGCGCTCATCCTTCGCCGTGGGATGGAAGAGACCGCGGAGTACCGACGTGTCGAGGAGGCGCGCGCCCAAGGGCGCATCGCTCGCAGCCGGGCGAACCCGCTCGCCGCGATCAGGGCAGCGTTCGCCGCGAGCCCACGGAACTACCTCGCGGCCTTCCTCATGCCGACCGCCAGCAACGTGATCGGGTACGTGGCCAACGCCTTCGGCATCAGCTACATGGCCAACCAGCTCAAGCTCACCTTCTCCCAAACGGCCCTGGCACTGCTCGTCATGTACGTGGCCGGTGTCGTCGCTCTGCCCCTGTGGGGAAAGGCGTGCGACCGCTGGAGTGCGAAGACCGTCCTCCTCGTCGGCGCGATCGCCGGGATTCTGCTGGCGTTCCCGTACTTCGCGCTCCTCGGCACGCGGAACATGACCCTGGTCGTCATCGCGGGCGCAGTCCTCTGGGCGGTTTGCTGGTCCCCGAGCGTCGTCGCGCAGCTGGTGATCGGTCCGGTGCTCTTCCGCACCGAGTCGCGCGCCGCGGGTTTCACCTCGTCCCGCGAGCTCCAGCAGGCGCTCGTCGCGGGGCCGACCCCGCTTCTCGCTGCGGCCCTGATCATCCAGCTGGACGGCGCGCCGTGGTTGGTCGCGGGGCTGATCGTGGTGGCCCAAGTCGTCACAGTGTTCTCGATCCGGCTCGGCAAGCCGCAGCTCTCGGCCGCCGAGATCGGCGCGGTGCCCGCGCATCGGGGCCTCACCGCCGCCGATCGCGAGCCGGCGAAGGCATGAGGCCGGGCGGATGTCGAGTTCGGCCTTGCTGGAACGGTATTCGGTGCTGCGCGCCTCCGACATCGACGCGTTCCGGACGTCGGTGTCCCAGGTCCTCACCCCGCACCGGCTGACCCCGCACCGCGGACGCGGCGCCGTGACCGCCGATGTCGCCGTTGCCCCGCTGGGTCCACTCTCGCTGGTTTACGGCCAGCATCGCGGGGCCGAGCTCGGGGTGACGCTGACCGAGCAGATCGACTACTACGACGTCAACCTCTCGTGGGGCGGGCACAACCGCATCACCTGCGGCGCCGACGAGATCGTGGTGGACCGGAACACCGCCGGGATCATCTCACCGTCGATGCCGGTGAGCATGCGGCTGAGCGCCGAGTACCGGCAGCTCCACGTCCGGATCGAGCGCGCTGCGCTCGAGGCTCGCCTCGAGGAACTGCTCGACCGCCCGATCACGACGCCGTTGGTGTTCCGCCCCGCGATGGACCTGCGCGCCCCGGCCGCCGGGACGTGGGCGCGGGCGGTGACTCTGCTGGTCGGCGACCTGGGAACGGGCACGGGGCTGGCGGCGGCTTGGACACTCGGCGACAACCCCTGGTCGGCGTTTCTGATGAGCGGCCTGCTGCTCGCCCAACCACACAACTACAGCGCCCAGCTCGCCGGCAGCCGCGCCTACGCCCACCGGCCCGGACCACTGCGGCGGGCTGTCGAGCTCATCGAGACCCGGCCCGGCAGCGACCTGTCATTGGAGCGGCTCGCGCGCCACGCAGGAGTGAGCTCTCGCTCGCTGCAACGCCATTTCCAAGATCACATCGGCGTCTCACCGCGCGAGTACGTTCAGCGCATTCGGCTCGCGCGTGTCCGCGACGAGCTCGCCGCCGCCGGTCCGGGATCCGGCGTGACGGTGACGGAGGTGGCCCTGCGATGGGGCTTCACCCACGTTCCGCGCTTCGCCGGCGCTTACCGACGCCGCTTCGGCGAGTCACCCTCGACCACCTTGCGCGCACTCCCCGAGGGGACGCGCACCGACACTTCGAACCTTCAGGAGGAACTATGACCACACAGGCTCTTTCGTCCGTGACGGTGCCGCTGCAGTACGCAGACCCGGCCGAGCCTGCCGGGATCTTCTACGCCGGCCAGCACGCTGCTTCCACAGCCCGCTTCCGCTCCGTTGACACCACGATCACGAACGCCCGCCCGATCAGCGAGGACTTCCGTCTCGACGTGCACGGGTTCGCTCTGGTCGAGCACCAGACGAAGGTGCAGGACTTCACCGACGTCGAGGAGGTGGAGCGGGTCTACACGGCTGAGCTCGAGGAGCTGGTCAAGGCGGCGACCGGTGCGGTGAAGGTCGTTGTCTTCCACACGATGGCGCGCTTCGAGGACGGCGAGAAGCGGGGCGAACGCCCACCGGCGCGCGCGGCGCACGCCGACTACGACGGCGCGAGCTTCGAGGTCTGGATCCGCCGGGCCATGGGCGCCGAGGCCGACGAGTGGCTGGCGGGACGCTGGTCGGAGATCAACGTGTGGCGCGGCATCCGTCCGGTCGAACGGGTTCCTCTCGCTGTCGCCGACGCCCGCACCACCGGTCTGGACCAGTACGTGCCGGTCCCGATCCACGAACGACCGGACCAGCCGACGCCGTTCATCGGCCTGAACCTCGTGCACCACCCGAACCAGCGCTGGTACTACTTCCCGGACATGCAGCCGGACGAGGCGCTGCTGTTCCGCCTCTGGGACACCGACTCCTCGGTACCGTTCCCGGTGGCGCACAGCGCGATCGACGATCCCACCTCGCGCCCCGACGCAGCCCCGAGGGCCAGCGTGGAGGCACGCACCGTGGCGTTCTTCCGTTGAGAGAGGCTGATTTGCGCTCGTAGACAAGGTCTGCTCGTCGCGCGGTTGGTCTCGGGGGGCCCGGGGGACCGGCAGCCACGCCGCCTGTGCCGGCGAGCGGAGGGATGCCGCAGACCACGGCCGTCGACACGTTTCCGGACGCGAACAGGAAGGTCATATGACGAAATTCTTCCGGCCCATGCCGAATCGAGTCACGGTTCGCGAGTTCGCGATCAGATCGGCCATCTCTTGGCACACAGCCCAAAAGCAGTAATGCCGAGGACTCGAACCTGCGTGGCCAGGCGTACGGGCTGTCCGATTCCGCGGCACATGACGAGTGCAAGTCGCGAGCAGCGCCCTGCGCGGTGATCGGCCAGGAGCGGCTCCTCAATGGACCTGAACGATCCGCGCAGACTTGTGGAAGCCATGTTTCGCGAGTCGGCGCGGCGTCGGCCGCACAGTTCACGCCGAAGGGGTCATTCGTCTAGCCGTCGATGCCAGGTCGCGCCGACGGAGCGGGACGCGCGCAATGGGCTGTGGGGACGGAGCGAAAGTGGAGCCGCGAATGTTCGCATTGTTCGCTGAACCTTCCCGAGCGTGTCGCAACTGTCCCGCCTTACGCAGGGTATTCTCTGTTTTCGCAGGTCAGCGCTCTGTGCCGACCACGCTGGGGGAGAAGTTTGACCTGTAGTAAAGGGGTCGGCCCTTCGATTTCCGGCGGTTGTCTGATCGAAGAACCTTGATAGTAGCTCTCGTCCGCTACCATGCCGCGGCCGGAACCTCGATCAGGGGCCGGGCGCGGTGAGGTGCTGAGTATTCCCGGCGTTCCTCGTTTGCCTCGGCTCGTTGAGGCGTAGGGCGGTGTGGCTGTTGGTCTGCTCGACAAGGCTGGACCCAACCCTTCTTTTGGAGCTTTCGGGTGGCACTCAGCGGTGCGTCGCAGGGCCACGAGGGGCGTGGCCGGCAACCGCCCGGTGAACTGAGTCAAGAAAGCGGCTCGTCGCCTCAGCGTTGTTGTTCATGTTTCGCCGTGCGCTGCCGCGCAGCTCGTCGCTGTTCTCTTCGCGATGGTGCAACTCGACCCCGCCTTGACGTCGCGACATTTGGGAGGAATCCGACACTCCACTTGTTCTGCCATCTTTCGGGCTTTGTGATCCGGGGTTGCAGAGATGTGCTTGAGAGTCGGCAGTTGATGGCTTGTTGTCCGTTTTCTCGGCTGTTGGAAAATAGCGACCGGTTCAACGAGTGGCAATTGGCGACCGTCTTGATCACGCTGTGCTGATTAGCCTTTTCGGACTATTTTACTTATGTCAACTATCTGTGAGTCTGATCTTCGCTCTGGGTGGGTTGGGACCACCCGCTTGGGGATGAGGGGACCTCTTCGTGAAGTCACGTCGTGGGTGGTTGCTGCTCGGAATCGCGGTGGTGACGGCCGTCGCGTCCGCGGTTGCGGTCCCGCCGGCTTCGGCTGTGAGCGCGGGCCTGGTGCCGGATTCGGCTCCGGATGAGGCGACCGCGGCGCTCTGGGCGCAGCAGGGTGATAAGCCCGTGGTGGTGTCGTCGGCGACCACCGAGACCTCGGAAACGGTCGCCAACCCCGATGGGTCCTGGACGCTGACTGAATACACCCATCCGGTACGGGTGAAACAGGGCGCTACCTGGGCTCCGATCGACACGACACTGGTCAAGCGGGCGGACGGAAGCGTCGGGCCGAAGGCGACGACCGTCGATCTGGCGCTGAACCCGGGTGGGGCCGGGTCGTCTGGTGTGCCGATCGTGACCGCTGGAGATGGTGACGGCCACTCTGTCGGCCTGGTCTGGACCTCCGATCTGCCGGTGCCGACGCTGGCTGGGGACACGGCCACCTACGCGGAGGTGCTGCCCGGCGTGGACTTGCAGGTGGAGGCGGTGCCGGAAGGCTACATGCAGAAGGTGGTGGTGAAGACCCGCGAGGCCGCGGACAATCCCGCTCTGGCCACCATCCCCTTCGGGCTCTACACCAAGAACACCACGGTCGACCTCGCGGAAGGCGAAGGACACGGCACGCCGACGGACTCCACAGAGGCGACCGACGGCTTCGTGGTCAAGGATCCGGAAGGCAAAGTGCTCTTCGACGGGGACGCGTCGCGCATGTGGGACTCCGCCGGTGAGGGATCGGAAGCGGAAGCCCAGCTGGGGGAAGGCGGTGGCCGGCACGAATCCGTGATGGAGGTCGAGCTGACCGATGACCAGGTGAAGGTCTCGCCGAACCAGGAGTTCCTGGATGATCCGGAGACGCAGTACCCGGTCACCCTGGACCCGGACAACTGGTGCACTTCGTGCGGGATTCAGGCGCACGTCGTCGTGCAGTCCGGTTACCCGGCCGCGCACAACTACAACGCCACCGCCGGTGATCTCTCCGATCTCAAGGCCGGGTACGAGAACTACGACGCCGCGGGTGTGTCGCGCTCCTACATCCAGATGAACGCCGCCCAGTTCGCCGGCACCGTCGTGAAGTCCGCATCGTTGAACGCGACGGTCTTGCATTCCTACAACTGCTCGGGAACCAGCCCGACCGACCTGTGGCTGGCCGGCGCGATCGACGGGAACACGACGTGGAACGCCCAGCCGATCTGGGGCTCGAAGCTCGGTTCGAGCAACGTTGCGAACTGCAACGACGCGCCGAACGTGATCGCCCAATTCGACGCGACCGCGGGGGCACAGACGTCGGCGAACCAGCGCTGGCCCAACGTCACGTTCATGCTCATCGGCAGCACCGAGAACTCGGTGTCGGCGTGGCGGCGATTCGCGCTCAACCCTTACCTGCAGGTCAACTACAACTCCTACCCGAACACGCCCTGGAACCTGACGATGCAGCACGGCGCGCTGAAGTGCGTCCAGGGTGCCAATCGGCCGTGGATCCAGACCAAGACCCCGCAACTGGTCGGCCTGGTGTCCGACCCCGATGGCGGAACATTGTTCGCGGGTTTCGCGCTGGGGGCCGGCACTGCAGGGCACAGCACCAACGTGCACGACAACGCGGGAAGCCTGGTCACTGTGGGCACCCCGGGCCCGAACCAGGCGGCGACCGCGCAGTTCGCCGCCGTGCCCGCGGGATGGATCACCGGCGACGGTATCTACAACTGGTCGATGCAGGTCAACGACGGCCAGCTGTGGTCACCCTGGGTGGGCAGCTGCGAGTTCTACGTCGACTCGACCGTGCCGCTGGCGCCGACAGTCAGCATGACCGGCACCTCACCCGCCTACCAGGGCGACACCGCGCACTTCAGTGTCTCCGTCGGGATGGCCACAGCCAACTTCTACGACATCGACCACTTCATCTACACCACCGACGGTTCCGAACCACAACCGCAAGGGTCGCCGAGTATCACGGCGACGAAGGCCACCGACGCGAGCGGAAAGATGATCGCGACTGCGAACCTGTCCGCAATCGCCGTCAACGGGAACCAGAACTACATCAAGGTCAAAGCCGTCAACAAAGCCGGCACCCCCGGCCCTGACGCCACCTGCGTCGCCAGCGGGAACCTCGATGCTCCGTCCTGCACCTTCCACGTCCTCCCGTTCACCCCGGCCGTGGGACTGGTCGGCGCGTGGCCGCTCGACGAAATGGGCGGCCGGGTGCTGGCCGACACCGCCAACACCACGCCCGACAACGCCGGGCTGACCGTGCACGGCGCGGAGCTCCTCGGCGGCGGTGACTGGATCGCCGGCTACGACCACGGCAACTCCTGGACCCATCCGGACACCGGGGGCTACAGCGAGGGAACCAAGGGCGCGCTGACCCTGGACGGTTCGAGTGGCTACGTCGACACCACAACCGGTCCCGTGGCGGACACGACGAAATCCTTCAGTGTCGGCGCCTGGGCGAAGCTCAACAACACCAACGGTTACCAGACCGTGGTCTCGCAGGACGGCAACCAGGCCAGCGGCTTTTACCTGCAGTACTCAAAAGCCGACAACGCCTGGGCGTTCAGCATGACCACCGCCGACCAGGCCAACGCCACCACGGTCCGGGCCAAGTCCACGAGCCCGCCCACGGTCGGCGTCTGGACCCACCTCGTGGGCACCTACGACGCATCCACCGGCACCACCACCCTCTACGTCGACGGAGTCAAGCAGTCCACCTCGGTCGGAGCCGGATGGGCCTCGACGGGCAGGCTCGTGATCGGCGCCGCGAAGTTCAACGGCGTCCGCACCGACTACCTCGCAGGCCAGGTCGACGACGTCCAGGTGTGGCAGCGAGTCCTGTCCGCGCAGGAGGCACACGACTTCGCCAACGCTCCCGCGCCCGTGTCGAAGTTCGGCCTCGCAGAGGGCTGCGTCACCGCCCTCGGCACCACGGCACCGTCCCTGCAGAGCAGCTGGGCTCTCGATGAAGGCAGCGGCGCCACCGCGAACGACACCAGCCCGTTCGGCAACGCGATGACGCTCAACAACGGCTACACCTGGACCACCGGCCAGCAGGGGAGCGCCGTCCATTTCGACGGCACCGGCGCCTACGCCAACGCCGCTCCGCCAGTCGACACCACCCAGTCGTTCACGGTGTCGGCCTGGGCGAAACTCGACGACCTCAACGGCTACTACACACTCCTTTCCCAGGGCGGAACCAATGAGGCCGCTTTCCAGTTGCGGTACTCGCCCGACGTCAAGCGCTGGGTCTTCGGGATGACCTCCGCCGACGACAACAGCACCGACCTCTACCACTGGGCGATCGGCTCGCAGGCCCCGCAGGCGGGTGTGTGGACCCTGCTGACGGGCGTCTTCGACCAATCGACCATGCGGGTGCGGTTGTATGTCAACGGCAAGCTCGAAGGGCAGAACGTCGTCCCGACGGCCTGGAGCGCGGTCGACACCTTCACCGTCGGGGCCTACCTCGGTGTCAACAACTTCTTCAAGGGATCTGTGGACCGGGTCCAGGTGTGGGGCCAGGCGCTGACCGACGACCAAATCGCATCGCTCGCCGGGTTCAGCTACTTCGACTCGATCCGCAAGACCACCGGAACCGGATCCGGCCCCGTCAGCCTCACCGAAGCGCCTGACGCCTGCTCGGCCCAGTTCCCGAGACCATGGACCGGGCAGGTCGACGCCGGGCGCCCGGCAGGCTTCCGCACCGACCGCTCCTACACCGTCGAAGCCTGGGTCTACCACCGGTGGACTTCCGACGACGTCGCCGTCGGCGGCGCGGTCGACCCGAACGGGCGAGCCGTGGTCGGCGTGGACGATTCCCAGTACTCGCCGATCCTGCTCGGGTACCACAGCTGGAACGACGCCAACGGCACCCCGCACCCGAAGTGGACGCTGCTCGTCAGCAACTCCACCACGGGCCCCGGCGCGTGGTACGCGATCAGCGACGCCGACGCCGCGAACAACACCTGGGTCCACCTCGCCGCGACCTACGACGCCTCCACCCACACCATCGCGCTCTACGTCAACGGCGTGAAGCAGCACACCTACGCCAACACCCCAGACGGAGGCGGAGTCACCAGCCGCGCGAGCACCGGAACCCTGTTCCTCGGCCGCGGCGTGTGGAGCGGCCAGAGCTCCGATGGATGGTACGGCGGCCTGGCCGGTGTGCGGATCTACCAGGGTGTGCGCGGTGGTGGCGACATCGCGTACGACGCCAAGACCGATGACCCGGGCAGCCTTTCCGGTGTCAGGCACCTCTGATCCACGTCCCGCTTCCCGAGAGACAAGGGCGATCATCATCATGACCGTGGCAAGGCGCCGGTTGAAGATCAAGCGGTGGGCGCGGACGACGGCCGTTGCGACAGCGGCGATCCTCCTGGCATCGGCACACCAGGCGATAGCCCAGCCCGTGGGCTGGCACGGTCTCGGCTGGGACCTGCCACCCCTGCAAGCGGCGCAGTCGGTGACCGGACGGGTCGTGACGGCTCTCGCCGGTGACGCTCCCGCTTCGACGCCCTCGGCACCGACACCCGCGGTGAACTGGCCCGCACCGGACCGGGCGCAGATGGACCTACCCGCCACGGCCAAGGGCAGCAAGGCCCCGGCCCTGTTGGTCGCGGGCAAGCTTCCAGTGTCGGTCACGCGGGGCCACGGCCGCGACACGCGCACCGGCCGCTACACCGCCGACGCCTCCACGGTTCCGGACGGGCACGGCGCGGGCCGGGTCGAAGTGGCCACTGTGGACCGCCAGGTCACCGAGAGGGCCGGTATCCCCGGAACCCTGCTCGAACTCAAGGCGATCTCCGGCGACACGTCCGGGCCGGTCGAAGTCGCGCTCGACTACCGCGGTTTCGCCGCCGCGTACGGAGCGGACTTCGGCGAACGCCTGCACTTCGAACAGCTCCCCGCCTGCGTGCTCACGACACCGGACAAACCGGAATGCCGCGCCGGGCAGCCGGTCGACTCCGAGAACGACGCGGGTGCCCACCGCTTGACCGGTGAAGCGACCTTTGCCGCCGAGAGCGTGACAGTGCTGGCAGCGACCGCGGACACCGCGAGCGGCGGAGGCGACTTCAAGGCCACGAAACTCTCGCCGGCGGGCTCGTGGGCGTCCGGTACGTCGTCCGGTGACTTCTCCTACACCTACCCGATCTCAGCCCCGAAGGCACCGAACGGGAAGTCGCCGTCGTTCGAGTTGAAGTACTCGTCGGGAACCGTCGACGGGCTGACCTCGGCGACCAACAACCAGGCCTCCGAGATCGGCGACGGCTGGAACTCGACTGCGGGTGGGTACATCGAGCGGTCCTACAAGGCCTGCGCCGGAGACCTGGGCGGCAACAACGGTCAGACCAAGACCGGCGATCTGTGCTGGGGCAGTGACAACGCGACGCTGTCGCTGGGCGGCTCGACCACCGAGCTGATCAAGGACACCGCGACCGGAACCTGGCATCCCCGCGGCGACAACGGCGCGCGCGTGGAGAAGCTGACCGGTGCGGCCAACGGCGCCAAGGACGGCGAGCACTGGAAGGTCACCACGCTCGACGGCACCCAGTACTTCTTCGGGCTCAACCACCTGCCCGGATGGCAGACGGGGAACCCCGAAACCCAGTCGACCTGGACCGTGCCGGTCTTCGGCAACAACGCAGGCGAACCGTGCAACGGCGCCACGTTCGCCTCGTCCTGGTGCCAGCAGGCCTGGCGCTGGAACCTCGACTACGTGGTGGACCCGCACGGCAATGCGACCACCTACTACTACCAGCCCGAGACCAACCGCTACGGTCTGAACCTGAACCTGACCAGCGCCGGAACGCCCTACATCCGCGAGGGCCAGCTGCTGCGCATCGAGTACGGGTTCAACACCCACGTCGTTGGCCTCTACACCCACGCACCCGCGCAGATCGTGTTCGACACGGCCGAACGGTGCCTTCCGAACGGCGCGGTCACCTGTGACCCCGGCCAGCTGGCAGGGAACGCGGCAGCCTGGCCCGACGTTCCCGCCGATCAGATGTGCGCGGAGGGAGCGACCTGCCGGAACGTGGCCCCGGTGTTCTTCACCCAACGTCGGGTGATCGGCATCAGCACCCAGGTCACCGACGGCGGGACCGGCTGGAAAACCGCCACCCAGTGGTCACTGGTTCAATCCTTTCCGGCGAGCGGCGACGGTTCCAGCCCCGCGATGTGGCTGGACTCCATCACCCAGACGGGCAAGGCCGGCGGTTCGGCGAGCATGCCGCCGACGGTGTTCCACCCCAAGGCGCTGGCCAACAGGGTGGATGCCAACAGCAAGTACACGGCGCTGACCCGTAACCGCATCGACGCCGTCACCACCGACCAGGGTGGCGTGATCGCCGTCAAGTACGCCGACCCGCAGTGCGTACCCGGCGTCACCATGCCGGCCAACCCGGAGAGCAACACCCTCGCCTGCTACCCCGTCTACTGGACACCAGGCGGAGCTACCGACCCGGTGCTGGACTGGTTCAACAAGTACGTCGTCACCGACGTGACCGAGGACGGCCGCACGACCTTCTCCCAGCAGGCGCTCACCCATTACGACTACCTCGGTGGCGCGGCGTGGCACTACGACGAGAACCACCTGGGCGATCCGAAGTACCGGACGTGGTCCCAGTGGCGTGGCTACGCCACAGTCAAGACCACCAAGGGGCAGGCCACCAGCGACCCGGCCGGTCCACCGACCGTCAGCCAAGCGCTCTACCTGCGGGGGATGGACGGCGACACCCTGCCCGGCGGCGGCAAACGCTCGGTCTCGGTCACCGACAGTCTCGGCGGGACGATCCCGGACAGCACGGCGCTCGGCGGCTTCCAGCGCGAATCGCTGACCTACCTCGACGGCAACGTCATCGCGAACACCGTCAACGATCCCTGGATCTCGCCCGCGACCGCGACCAACGCCGACGGCACCCAGGCCTTCCGCACCGGCACCGGCACGAGCCGCACGCGGACCTGGATCGCCTCGGCGAACAAGTGGCGAACCACGCGCATGATCACGTCCTTCGATGCGTACGGTCTGCCGACGCAGGTCGAGAACGACGGCGACATCAGTGATCCCGCTCAGGCCACCTGCACGCGGAACACCTACGCCCAGAACACGGCGGCGTGGTTGATGAGCTACACGAGCCAGGTGCAGAAGACCGCAGGGCCGTGCAGTACGCCGGCGAGCAGCGGGACGATCGTGAGCGACAGCCGGTCCTACTTCGACCACCAGGCGTTCGGCGTGGCGCCGGGTACCGGTGACATCACCCGCACCGACACGCTCGACTCCTGGCCCGCCGGCGGCAGCGAGAAGTTCGTCGCGCCCGCGACCACCGCCGAGTTCGACGTCTACGGCCGGCCGACGGCCTCCACCGACCCACTTGGGCTGACCACCAACATCGCCTACACGCCGGCTACCGGAGGCCCGCTGACCCAGGTCGTCACCACCGCGCCGCCCGTCAGCGGCACCAATTCGACCAGGTTCACGACGGTCCAGTACCTCGACCCGATCACCGGCGCCATGACGGCGCAAGTCGACCAGAGCGGGCTGCGCACCGACGCCACGTACGACGCTCTGGGCCGTCTCACGGCGTTGTGGCCACCGGGGCACGACAAATCCACCAATGCGCCCGCTGCCACGACGTACTCCTACACGGTCAGTACCACCGGTCCGAGCGTGGTGACCGCGAACCGCCTCCTGTCCAGTGGCAAGTACGCGTCGACGTACGAACTGGTCGACGGACTCGGCCGCACGGTGCAGACCCAGGCGCCAACGTCCTACGCCGAGGGCGGGCGTGTTGTCACCGATTCGTTCTACGACTCCCAGGGGCGCACGTGGAAGACGCACGACGCCTACTGGAACAAGGACGCCGCCCCGGGCACCAGCCTCCTCGTGGTGCAGGACAACGCCGTACCCAGCACCACAGTCTCCCGGTTCGACAGCGCGGGCCGGGCGGTCGCCTCGATCTACGAGCTTTACGGCACGGAACAGTGGCGCACGACCACTACCTACGACGGGGATCGCACCACCACCGTTCCGCCGGCTGGCGGCATTGCGAGCAGCGTGGTCACCGACGGGCTCGGTCAGAAGACACAGCTCGTGCAGTACAAGGACCGGGCGCACACGAACCCCGGCGACCCCGCCGACGTGACGACCTACGGCTACAACCACACCGGCATGCTCACGTCGACCACCGACAGCACGGGGCGGAACACGTGGACCACCACGTACGACCTCCGCGGGCGCAAGTTCGCCACGACCGACCCCGACACCGGCATCACGACCTACACCTACGACGCCGACAACCGGATGCTCACCAGCACCGACGCCAGCGGCAGGACGCTGGCCTACACCTACGACAACCTCGGCCGCAAGACCGCCGAGTACCAGGGCTCGGTGACCGGGACCAAGCTCGTCTCCTGGACCTACGACACCGTCCTGAAGGGCAAACTCGCCAGCTCGAGCAGGTACGCCGACGGCAGGACCTACACCAACACGGTCGTCACCTACGACTCGGCGGGCCGGGTCACCAGCTCCCGGTTCACCATTCCGCTGACCGAAACCGGGCTGGGCGGAACCTACTCGTTCTCCTGGCGCTACGACCCGCTGAGCGACGTCCTGCGTTCCTACGGCAGCCCGGCCAAGGGAGGACTGTCCGACGAGTCGATGCTCACGGGCTACGACGCGCTGGACAAACCCGCGACCCTGCTGGCCGCCGGAACGAGCGCCGGCACCGAACTCGTGAGCGAGACGGACTACAACCCGTACGGACAGATCCTCCGGAACAACTACCAGGACCCCGACGACCCCCACCAGATCTCGATCACGCACACCTACGAGGACGGCACGAACCGGCTGGCGAGCACCCTCGCCGAGCGGGCCACGGCGTCGGACTACATGATCGGGAACCGGGCCTACACCTACGACGCGGCAGGCGACATCACCAAGATCGCCGACACCCCGCTCGGTGCGCCGTCGGACAACCAGTGCTTCGGTTACGACTACCTGCAGCGGCTCACTGAAGCCTGGACACCGGCATCCGGCGACTGTGCCGCCGCTGCCAGCGCCGCCACTCTCGGCGGAGCGGCACCGTACTGGAAGTCGTGGAGCTTCGACCAGACCGGCAACCGTCTCACCGAAACGCAGCACGCCACGTCCGGTGACACCGCGGCGGTTTCGACCTACCCGCAGCCGGGGCAGCCGCAGCCCCACGCCGTCCAGTCGGTCGACACGACCGGGCCTTCCGGCAGTGCCCGCACCAGTTACACCTACGACGCTGCCGGGCGGACAGCGACCCAAAGCGGTCCGGCTGCACAACTGACCTACACCTACGACGCGGAAGGACGGGTAGCCACCGCGAAGGACGCCGCGGGCAAGGTCACCAGCTACGTCTACGACGCCGACGGCAACCGGTTGCTGACCAAGGACGCCACCGGCACCACCCTCGTCCTCAACGACCTCGAAATCTTCGTCGCGGCCGGCACGTCCACGGCTGTTGGCACCCGCTTCTACACCTTCGGCAGCCTGCCCGTCGCCGAGCGGAAGTCCGGCCAGCTGAAGTGGTTGCTGACGGACAACGTCAACACCACCTACGCGAGCGTGGACGCGGCCGACCTGTCGGTCACCAAGCGCTGGCAGGACCCCTACGGTGTCCTCCGCGGCGCGGCACCCACCTCCTGGCCGGACAAACACGGCTATCTGGGCGGCTACCAGGACACGACCGGCATGGTCCACCTCGGAGCACGCGACTACGACCCTGCCACCGGGCGGTTCACCACCGTCGACCCGGTGCTCGACACGGCAGTTCCGCAACAGCTCAACGGCTACGCCTACGGTCTCGGGAACCCGCTGACCCGACCCGATCCCAGCGGGCTGGAACCGTTGGCCGACCCCTCCTGCATGAACGTCGAATGCCGGAACACTGGCTACGGCGCAACGGCCAACTGGCCCAAGAACGGCTACCCGGTCCCGAACAAGTGGCCGGCGCCGGGTCTGTCCCCGACAGAACTGATGGACACCAGCGTGCCGAAGATGAGCATCCCCACGCCGCTGTCGATCCTGTCCGCGATGCCGCCCAACTACCTGACGTCTTCCGACCCGGCGCCGAAGGAAAAGGGTTTCCTCGCCAGGCTGGTCGACGAGGTCTGGGAGGTCTCCGGTCTCGCCGACGTCGAGCGGTGCATCGACAACCCGAGTGTGGTGGGTTGCCTGAAGGGCGCCATCAACGTCGGGATCTGGTTCATCCCCGGCGGTGGTGTGGTCAAGGGCGCTGAAGCGGCCTATGCCGGAGGACGCGCTGTCGAGTCCTACATCGCCGGCGAGCGTGCGGAGTCCACCCTCGCGCAGGACCTCGCGCGATCCTGCAACAGCTTCGCCGGCGACACGCCGGTTCTCATGGCGGACGGCAGCACGAAACCCATCGCTGCGCTCAAACTCGGCGACGAGATCACGAACGCCGAACCGGACGATTCGAACACCCAGAAACATGTGGTCACAGCGATCCACATCACCGACGACGACCGCGACTTCGCCACCCTCACCATCGCCGCCCCGGACGGGCCGAAGGACATCGTCACGACGGCCCACCACCTGTTCTGGGACACCACGACGCACGCTTGGACCGAAGCGGCTGCCCTCAAGCCTGCCGAACAACTCGACACCCCCGGCGACGGCCACGCGGCAGTGCTGGCGGTCCGGGTGTACACGGGTACGCTGCGGACCTACAACCTGACCATCGACACCGTCCACACGTACTATGTCGTGGCGGGCAGTGCGCCGGTACTCGTACATAATTCCGGAGGGCCCTGCAAGGAAGTTGTCATGGGCGGCTTCGTCAGCTTCGAGCAAGCCCGAAACAAGGCGCTCGATTTGCTCGGCGAGATCGATCCTGCGACTCGACAGCCGTACATTGGTCGTCTAGAGTCTGCGCCGTCGACGTATGGCAAAGTTGTAGGGTTCACTACCCGGGTGAATGGTGAATTCAAGAGGCTGAGGTTGGACTACGACCCGGTGAAGGGGCCCCATATCAACGTGGAAATCGGCAAGGGTGATTCTGCAAGTAAATATGCCGTCGCCTGGAATGGAACCGAAGAAGATTTCGCGAGAGTATTGGACGGTAACTGGTGACGTTCGAGGACGTATACGGAACCAGGCCGGACCTCCTTCCGCGGTCTATGGTTCGACTGGTTCGCTCCGATTTGCCGGGGCATCCCGGGTCGGAGTGGGTTGGGCGGCCAGGGGTGAAGCTGTTGGACCCGGCAGAACATCTTCGCAACGAACGGGAAAGCCTCGGTCGCTACCCGCGCAACTCCGACGGTGCGATCGATTGGACGGCGGTACCCGAAGAGTTGGTGATCAGTTCGACGAATCGAGATTCACCTGGGCTGGACGCAATTATTCAACAATTCGTCTCCGGTGTCGGCAATATTGTAGTGTTCTGGGGCAGCTTGGCGATTCCAAGCTTGGAGTTATCATGTGAAGACTTCCTTGCGCACCTTTCGGACGTGCTGGATAGTAATATTGCAGACTTCTGGATATATTCACCGAGTGATGACGTCGTATTGGAGTTCTCCTTCTTTGGTGTGGTGACCGTCGCTCATCTTCCGATGCTTGCGGATGGGTGAACGTGGACGAGTCTGCGTAATCTATGTCAGATCTGTGTGCGTGTTCACGGGATAAGGTGGCGACGTAAAGATGATGGTGGAAGGGGGTGCCGCCTCCGGCTCGCCGGAGTCTGTTGTCGATCCCGTCGGCCAAGCCGTCTAACTACCTGAAGCGCTCTGATGTCGAGTCTAAGGAAACGGTTTCCTCGAGTCGGTGGAAGAACGACTATGTACTCTCCGGAGTTGCGCCAAGAAGTGGTCCAACTGGTTTCGAAGTCCGAGAAACCGTGGGTGTTAGGGTTCTGCAAATAAGCATTTCCACAATCTTCGAACCCAGGTTCGGCTGGACAAATGCAAACATGGGAGAGACGGCGGCCGAGGGGTTGCCGATAGATGATCGCGCTCGGCGGTCGGTAAGTATGGTTTCAATGACGAAGCGATGGGAGTGCGAAGTAAGTCTATTCCGTCGAGTGTATGTGCGAACTGTACCGGGACAGGCAACGACTACATGTGGGCGGAGTTCGCGGCCATCGGGAAGATTTGTGGGTGTGGCAATCCTTTGGCTCCTGTGGAACGGTGGCCGGCGAAGTGCTGGCGCGCACCAAACGGTCGATTCTGAGCGTGCCTGGCTGGTATGTCCTTTATCGACCCGATCGTCCTACTCGTCCTGGTGGGTCCTGGGCTGGCAGCTCATCAGCGATCTCTGTCGAGCTGCGCGTCGGCGGTCGCCTAAGCTCTGCTCGTTCAGCCTTCGTCAGGAGTCAACTGCATGGTGAGTGCGCTCCCTGCACAAGCAATGCCACGGCGAACGTCGCCGTCAGGGCGCTGCTCGTCGCGTCGAACCTCAGGCGTTGTTGCGCTGCTCGCGATCGTGTCGGCCGTGGTGTTCTGGCTCGTCCACGCGAGCATCATCGATGACTCCTACATCACGCTCACCTATGCGCGGAATCTCGGGCTGCACGGGCACTGGGGTCTCATCGCGGAGCAGACGTCGAACACGGCGACATCGCCGTTGAATGTGCTGCTTCTGGGTGCTCTCACCGCCTTGCTCAGGCACCCGGTGTGGGCCCTCGGGGTCCTGTTCGTGGTCGCCAACATGGCACTTGCGGCCGCGCTGCTACGGGTCATGCGGGCACTCTCCCTGCCGGCCTGGGGTGCGGTTGCCGCGTGGCTGGCCGTGTTGCTCAATCCGCTGCTGTTGTCGGCGGTGGGGCTCGAGGTCGCCCTCGGTGCCGCGGTGCTGGCGCTGATGCTGATGGCAGCGGTGGAGTCGCGGCCGTGGGTCTTCGGCGTGTGTGCGGGGCTGGCGGTGTTGACCCGGTTCGACCTGGCGATCGTTGTTGTGGTGTTGTTCGCGGCGAGCCGTTCGCTGTGGCGCGGGTGGTGGAAGGCCGTCGTCGCCGCTGGGATGGTTGCCGGGCCGTGGTTCGTGTTCAGCTGGGTGGTCCTGGGGTCGTTCGTTCCGGACACGTTGCTCATCAAGACGCAGCAGCGATCGTGGGGTGGTCACCAGTTCGGCGAGGGACCGCTTCTCCTGCTGCGGTTCTATCCTGCGGCGATCGTGCTGGCCTTCCTGCCTGCGGTGCTCGGCGTGCTGGCTTTCGCTGCTTGGACGAGACGGCGGGCGCAGTTGTCCCTGCCGGCCGCGTTCGGGCTGGGGGGAATCCTGCACTACCTCGCCTACACGATCCTCGGCGTGCCGCCCTACCACTGGTACTACGGACCGTCGCTGATCTGCCTCTCCCTTTTTGCTGCGCTTGCCGCCAGTGCGGTTGCCCGCGGGTTCGCTCTCGCCGCCGTTTTCCTGGTCGTGTGCCAGCTGGGATTCGCCGTGCAGCACGGTCTGCCCTGGCGAATGGCGGCGGTGACGACGAACTGGGCCAGTCCCGCGCAGTACGCGACGGTCGGCCGGGACCTGAAGGCGCTCGTAGGCGATCAACCGGTTCGCCTCGAGGGTGAGATCGGTGCGATCGCCTACTTCTGTGACTGCACGGTCCTCGACCAGTTCTCGGACCGCACTCAACTGGTCTCCGCGATCGATACCGTCACTGCGCAGGCGGGGCCGGTCAAGCAGTGGCTGCTCCGTCTGAACTACCACTTCCTCGACCGCGGCACCCCGCAGGTCACGCCCCGATACGTGCTCCGCGACGTGGCGACGCCGCCCAGCGGGGTCCCGGCTTGGCCCGCCACTTCGCCATGGCACGGCCCCGGCGCTCCGCCCGACGGCTACTACGCGCTGTTCCCCGCATAGGTGGCCCTGGGCATCAGCGTTTTGGGGCGCGAGCGCGTGCGGCGCGGCACGAGTGGTGCGCCGCCTGCCGAGCGGGAGTCAGATATCACCTCCGCAGGGCGACGCAACAGCCTGCAGGAGCGGGAGCAAATGTGGAGCGACGGATAAGCACGTGTTGCGTTGAATCGTCCTCGGCCGGCCACAACTGCCCCGCTCTGTGCAGGCGAATCTCTGTTTGTGCAGGTCAGCGGATTGGATCGGCCACACTGGGGGTCAAGGGGTCGCGGGTTCAAATCCTGTCAGCCCGACGGTCTGTTTGGGCCCGCTGCTTTGGGTAAACGTCCAGGTCAGCGGGCTTTTTCATGTTTTCTTCACGTTCACCCTGCCTTGTCGATTTCAAGATCAACAGGGGTGTGCAGGAGCGATTCTGGAGTGGATCATGCTTCTCGCGGCAAATGGGGTCGCCTAACGGCTCCTCCTCGGCCGCTCTTTGGCCAACTGACCCGAACCTGCTCGAAGCGCCCGAGACCCGGTCCGGGGTCGTGCCGGTTGCGGCGAGATGGGCGCGGTTGCGTACGGCTGACGGCCGCGCTGGACGGCTGGGACAGGTTCCAGCTGCCCCGTTAACCTCGTGCAGCACACCGATCTGCGGGTTGATGACGATCTCACCGTCGTCGAGGTGGGCGTTCGGCGGCGTTGCAGGCCGGTCAGCTCATCCCAGCGAGCACCGGTCCAAGCGGCGGTGATGATGAGCAACCCGGCCCACAGCCCGACCAGCGCGCTGGCCTGCGCCGCGATCGCGACGACCTGCTCGCCGAGGCTGGATGGGTTGACCGGGACGAGGCGCTCGTCGGCGGCGTCGGCCAGCATCATGGTCATCACCTTGATAATCGTGGACACAGTCATGTGCGCGGCAGCAGGGTGGAATGGTGGGGCAGCTAAGGAGAGAAAACTATGACTACAACTGAAGAAGGTCTTATTGGATCGTTAACTGCGTACTTTGACCATGGCCTCCTGTTAATCGAAGACTCTGAAAGTTCGGCAGATCACAGGGGATGGGACGCGTCGATCGATTACGTCCATTTCGATACGGATTCGCTCTACGTCGCGGTGCAGAGTGTCGTGGACGGCCCTGTTGAGGTCGAGGTTTATCGAAGCCCTCCGCTCGCCCCTGTGGCTGTCGGCTTGACCGAGGTGTTTGTCAGACAGTTCGAATCGGAGTTCGGAATGGTCAAGATCCATGATCCGGAGAATAGGGGGGTGCTAGTTGCGAAAGGAAATCGTGGGGTTGTCGGTCTACGGGTACTGGTAGACGAGGTCAATTGGGCTGCTCGCGTAGTTGTGATCATCCAATTTCCATCGTAATGCAGTGGGGTGGCGTGCCCAGGTGACGTGCGGGACCTGGATTCGGTGCAGTCCGCGGTCGCCGAGGTGGAGCAGCGGTACGGGCCGATCACCTTCGCGGTCAACGCGGCGGGCACCGGGGTGGGCACCGGGGTGGGGTCGCCCCCACCGCGAACCTGGTGAACCCCTATCCCCGCTTGCCCGCGCGCGCTCTGGCTGGTAGTTCCGAGCGGATTGCCGACAGTGGCCGGCGGACGGCGATGACGGTGGGCCTTTCCGGTGGTGGCGACACGACGTCGCTGCTGCTCCGGCTCGCCTGAGGTGCACTCCCGCCGGCCGGACCGAGGAGGAGGACAGCCGTGGCGGGACCGTTGTGCGGGTTGCGCGTTCTGGAGCTGGGAGGGATCGGCCCGGGGCCCCACGCGGCCATGCTCCTGGCCGATCTGGGGGCGGAGGTGGTCCGCGTCGAGCGGCCCAGGGGTGGTCTGCGTGTGGTGCCAGAAGGCGCCGATGACTGGCTGCTACGCGGTCGGCGCTCGATCTCGGCCGACCTGAAGCAACCGGAGGGACGCGACCTCGTGCTCGCGCTCGCCGAGAAGGCCGATGTGCTGATCGAAGGCTTCCGGCCGGGGGTCGCCGAGCGGCTGGGCGTCGGCCCGAAGGAGTGCCTGGACCGCAATCCGGGCCTGGTCTACGGCCGCATGACCGGCTGGGGTCAGGACGGGCCCCGGGCCGACCAGGCCGGGCACGACATCAACTACCTCGCCGTGACGGGTGTGTTGAACGCCATCGGCACGGCCGGCGCGCGTCCTACGCCGCCCCTTAACCTGGTCGGGGACTTCGGTGGTGGATCGCTGTACCTCGTCCTGGGCGTCCTGTCGGCGTTGTGGGAGCGCGGGCGCTCGGGCCACGGGCAGGTGGTCGACGCGGCGATCGTCGACGGCGTGACGTCGCTGGCGCAGGGCGTGTGGGCACTGCGTGGCGTCGGCCAGTGGCGGGACGAGGCGGCGTCGAACCTCGTCGACAGCGGGGCGCCTTTCTACGACACCTACCGGTGCCGCGACGGCCGCTACGTCGCGGTGGGCGCGATCGAGCCGCAGTTCTACGCCCAGCTCGTCGACGGGCTCGGACTGGGCGACGCCGACTTGCCGGAGCAGCTCGACCGCTCCGGGTGGCCGCGTCTGCGACAAGCCTTCCAGCAGGCCTTCGAGACGCGGAGCCGTGACGAGTGGGCCGAGCGGTTCGCCGGCGTCGACGCGTGTGTCACACCGGTGCTCGACTTCGCGGAGGCGGTCGAAGAACCGCAGCTCGCAGGGCGCGACACGATCGTCGAGCTGGGCGGCGTCCGCCAGGCCGCGCCGGCGCCGAGGTTCTCCCGCAGCGCACCCGACCTCCCAGAGGCACCGCGAAAGCCTGGGGCGGACACCGAGGCCGTGTTGCGCGCTTGGGGCGTGCGTCACCCGGCTGGGTGAATCCGATCTGAGGCGGACGACTCCCGTCACCTGTTCGAGCGGGCGGCATTGCCCCTGTCCGCCGGTTCCATTATGAACGTTCATACAGCTGAGGCCAGCTACGCCACGTCGGCGTACTTTGCGCGCCCCACTTCGTGCGCAGGCCCTCACCTGAACAGCCGTATATGAACGATCGTTGACAACGGCCGGTCTGGTCGGGTTGAGTACCCGGCCAGACCGACCCTGTCAGGAACCGGAGAGGCATCGATGAAGCTGTCACTCTCGCGCCGGTGGGCCGTGCTCGCCGGTGTGCTGACCGCGGCCCTGGTCGCGACCGCCTTCGCGGCGGTCGCTCCGGAGCGCGCCACGGCCGCGAGCGGAACCAGGTGCGCGGACGCCGGCGACCGGTACGAGACCGCCCGCCCCGAGCAGGTCGGTCTCGATCCCGTCACCCTTGGCCACGCGCTGAACCTCCTCTCGGTCAACGGGTCCGAGACGGTGCAGGTCTACCGGCACAACTGCCTTGTCGGGACGGGGATCTTCGACCCGCTGCTCGGTCATGTCCCGGGCAACAACTGGAGCCAGACCAAGACGATCACCGCCCTGCTCGCCGGCCGGGCCGCTACTCTCGGCCTCCTCTCCGTCGACGATCCGATCGGGAAGTACCTGCCGCCGGACCTCGGGGACGAAGCCCACCGCGCCGTCACCATCCGCCAGTTGCTGACCCAGACCAGCGGCATCAGGGCGAACTGGACACGCGAGCTGAACCTCGCGATGCCCGACCGCGTCCGCGAGTTCCTGTCCCTGCCGTTCGACCACCAGCCCGGAACCTTCTACCGGTACTCGCAGACCGGGCCGTCCGTGGTGGCCTACGTGGTGCAGCGCGCGGTCGGTGAGGACCTCCAGGACTTCGCGCAGCGCGAGCTCTTCGGCCCGGTCGGCATCCCCCGCGCCCACTGGTTCTGGCTGCGGGACCGCGCAGGCAACACCGACGGCTGGTCCAACCTGTTCCTGCCTGGACACGATTTCGGGCGGATCGGTCAGCTGCTGGCCAACAACGGCACCTTCGACGGAAAGCGGCTGATCTCCGAGAGCTACCTCCGCGAACTGCGCACGCCGAGCCCGACCAATCCCGGCTACGGCTATCTCACCTGGCTCAACGCCGGCCCGTACTGGATCACCCCGTCCGCGTTCGCGTCCACACGCAACCCGGCGCCGATGATCGCCAGTGCTCCCGCCGACATGTACTTCTCCTACGGGTTCTTCGGCCAGCACGTCTTCGTGATCCCCGGGCTGGACATGGTGGTGACCCGCTCGAGCGGGACGCTCAACTGGCCACCGAGCCGGCTCGACGCGGGCGATCCGCTCACCGCCGTCGCGCCGGGCCAGACCACCCGCGTCGAGTACGAGTTCTTCCGCCTTCTGACGCAGTCCGTCGTCACTCCCCGGCAGCCGGCCCCGCCGCCCTATGTCGCGCCGAAGCCGGGTGCGGTCGACCCGAGCCTGTTCGTCAGCGTGCCCGACAACCTCGCGGTGGCGCAGCTGGGCCCGAACGCGCCGAAGGACTGCACGATCTTCGGGTGCGGTGGAAAGCTGGCCGCGGCCGGCACCATCCGGTCCCTGATGGACGTTCCGCGCACCGGTTTCGCGGCGCTGACCGCTCTTCCGGCCGGCACCGCGCAACTGGCACAGCAGGTGCCCGATCTGTTGCCGCGCCTGCTGGACGGCTGGCAACAGACGGCACGCATCGCGGGTGAGCAGCTTCCGGCGGCGCTTCCGGCGCTGCTGGCGTCCCTCCAGCAGTCGGTTGGGGGATGAACACGGGGCGCACGACGGAGTGCGTCCGAGGAAAGGAAGTCCGATGATCGGTGGTAGCTGTGCGGAAGAGTTCTCGCGCGTTCGCGAGGAGTTCGAGCGGAACTTCGCCGACCGCGGGGAGGTGGGCGCCTCGGTCTGCGTGATGATCGACGGCGAACCGGTGGTGGACCTGTGGGGTGGCGTCGCCGATCGGGAGACCGGCCGCCCGTGGGAGCGGGACACTGCGAGCGTGATCTTCTCCTGCACCAAGGGGGCGACCGCGCTGTGCGCCCACGTGCTCGCGTCTCGCGGGCAGCTGGACCTGGCCGCGCCGGTCGCCCGCTACTGGCCCGAATTCGGCCAGTCGGGCAAGGAGGACATCACGGTGGGAATGCTCTTGACCCACCAAAGTGGACTTCCGGTGATCAGCACGCCGTTGCCTGACTGCGCCTTCTTCGACTGGGACCGGATGGTCGCCGCTCTCGAGGTGGAGAAGCCCGCGTGGGAGCCCGGAAGCAGGCACGGTTACCACGCCCTGACCTTCGGCTGGCTGGTCGGAGAACTGGTCCGGCGAGTGTCCGGCAGGTCGCTCGGCGAGTTCTTCCAGCAGGAGGTCGCCGGGCCGCTGCGCCTGGACTTCTGGATCGGGTGTCCGGAGGAGGTCGAACCGCGGCTCGCGCCGATGATCTTCCCCGAGCCGCGCGAGGGCGACGAGCCATCGCTCTTCATGACCATGGCGGCCACCAAACCGGAGTCCATCCCCGGCCAGATCTTCGCCAACTCCGGCGGGTACATGCTGCCCGGGCCGACCGGGTTCGACTCCCGCGAGGCGCACGCCGCCGAGATCGGGGCCGCGGGCGGGATCAGCAACGCCCGTGGCCTCGCCGGCATGTACGCGCCGCTGGCGTGCGGCGGCGGCCTCGGCGGGGTGCAGCTGGTGGACCGGCGCGCGCTGACGCGGATGTCGACGACCATGTCGGCGGGGCACGACGAGACGTTGCTGATCGGCAGCCGGTTCTCGGCAGGCTTCTTCCGGTCGATCGACAACCGGCACCGCCCCTACGGCTTGCGCGACAGCGTCATCCTGTCCCAGGACGCTTTCGGCCACCCCGGTTTCGGCGGCAGCATCGGCTTCGCCTCGCCTGCCGACCGCATGTCCTTCGGCTACACCATGAACAACATGGGGCCCGGCACCCTGCTCAACGAGAGGGGGCAGAGCCTGGTCGACGCCGTGTACCGCTCGCTCGGCTACACCGACGACAGCGCGGAGGTGTGGTGCTGATCCGCGTGTGCCAGGTCACAGATCGTCGTGTCCGCGGGTTCCGGTAGGGTTGACGGCACGGTCGATGTATGAACGATCATACATCCCGGTGGCCGGGCTCAACGCGCCCGGCCACCGGGCGCACGGCCCAGGTGCACGGAAGTCGGTGGGAAGCGATGGGGACGCCGGTCAGGTCGCGGAGCAGGAACGGGCAGCACCCGCGGGTCCGGTTGCAGGAGGCGGGCACGCGCCTGTTCTACAACAAGGGTTTTCACGCGACGTCCGTGCGGGACATCACGGAGGCCTGCGGACTCACCCCCGGTGCGCTCTACAACCACTTCGGTTCCAAGGAAGAGCTGCTGTACTCGATCATCATGGACGGGCACGCCGCGCTCGACCGCATGCTCGACGCGGTCCGCGCGGACGCGCCCGCGCCGGAGCGCCTGCACGGCTTGATCGAGGCCTTCGTGCTGCACCACACGCGTTACCGCAAGGAAGCCGTGGTGGGCGACGAGTGGCGCGCGCTCGACGAGGAACACCGTGACGAAGTACGCCGGCTCCGGCTCGGTATCCGGGCCAGGGTCTCCGATGTCATCCGCGAAGGTGCCGCGGCAGGCGCCTTCGAACTGCCCAAGGTGCCCAATGGAGACCCGGTGCGGATGGCCGCCACTGCCGCGCTCGACATGTCCTTCCGGGTGGCCGGCTGGTTCAGTCCGGACGGCCCGGTGTCGGACACCGCGTTCGCGGCCTTCTACGCCGATCTCGTCCTCCGTTCGATCAGCAAGGTTCGCTGAGACCGGTCCCGGCCTCTTCGCGAACCGGAGAGGTGATGCATGACCGTCCACCCGCACCCGATCGTCGACATGTCGGGCATGGTGCTCGACCGCGACTGCTGGCGCGCCTACCTCGGGGGGTTCGCCGAGTACGCGCCGGACTACTTCCGCCTGTTCGGCCAGCGGCTCGCGGTCACCGCGGGACTGGACCCGCGGGACTTCGCGGCGGCGAGCAAGGATCCCGACGCCGCGCTCGACCTGCTCCTGGCGAGCCCGGTGTTCGATCTCGACCTGGACGCCTACGTCGCCCGCCTGGCGCGGGAAGGGGTGCGGCACCAGGTCATCCACTCGAGCATGCGGCCGCTGCCCGGCGGCGGGATGGTGAGCGACCGGATCGCGGAGTTCGCCGCGCGTCATCCCGAACGCCTGCAGGCGTGGGCGAGCGTGAACCTCGCCGATCCCGCCGCGGCGATCGCGGAGGTGCGGCGCTGCGTGCTCGAACTCGGCATGCGCGGGGTGTCGGTTACCCACTTCCTGGACGTCGCCGAGCCGTTGTCGGAGGGCGCGCACGAGTTCTACCGGACGGTGAGTGAGCTGGGTGTGCCCCTGTGGGTGCACACCGGGCACAACCTGTCGACCCGGGTGCCGATGAACTGGTGTACGTGGCGGGAGGTGGACGAGATCGCGCGGCGGCACCCCGACCTGGTGGTGGTCGCCGGGCACGGCGGCTGGCCCTGGGTCCTGGAGATGATGACGCTGTGCCAGCGGCACCGCAACGTCTACCTGGAGTTCTCCACGCACCGGCCGCGGCACATGACCCGGCCAGGATCCGGGTGGGAGCCGTTGCTCCTGCACGGTGCTTCCACGGTCCGGAGCAAGATCCTCTTCGGGGGGATCGAATGGGTGCACGGCATGACCACCGGTGCATTGGCCGCTGAAGTGGCTGCGCTCGCGCTCGACGAGCGCAGCAAGTGTGCGTGGCTGCACGACAACGGCGCGCGCCTGCTCGACCTCGATCCGAGCTAGACCGGCCGGGTGCCGCGTCTTGACCGGACAGGCCTGCGGTCCTAAAAATGAACGTTCATACACAAGGAAGTGGAGGGGTCCATGAACCTCGCAGGACGTGCCGCGCTCGTCACCGGGGCAGGACGTGGCATCGGCGCGGCGATCGCCGAACGCCTCGCCGCGGGCGGCGCCCGGGTCGCGGTGAACGATCTGGACGCCGAGGCCGCGAAGGCGACGGTCGAGCGCATTGAGGCCGCGGGTGGTGACGGGGTGGCGCTGGCCGGCGACATCGCCGACACCTCCTTCGCCCGCGAGCTGGTCGCCACGGCCGCGGACCAGCTGGGCGGCCTGGCGATCCTGGTCAACAACGCGGGCACCATCCACCGCCTGCCGCTGCGGGAGCAGACCGAACAGCACTGGGACCGGGTGATGGACGTCAACCTCAAGGCGCCGTTCGTGCTCAGCCAGGCCGCGGTCGATCACCTCGCCGCGGCCGGGCACGGCGCGATCGTCAACATCTGCTCGGTCGCGGTGATCGGGTTCTTCCGCCAGATCGCCTACGACGCATCCAAGGGCGGCCTGCTCACGATGACCCGGTCGCTGGCCGTCGAACTGGGCCGGGAAGGGATCCGGGCCAACGCGATCGCGCCTGGGTTCATCGACACCGACACCGGCCACGCGGCCGATCTCGGCCGGATCGGGGAGAAGACCGTGGCGACCCTGCCGTTGAGCCGGACCGGGCAGCCGGACGAGGTCGCGGGCGCCGCGGTCTGGCTGGCGTCGGACGAGGCGCGGTACGTCACGGGCCAGGTGCTGTTCGTCGACGGCGGCTGGGTGCGGAACTAGTCATGGCAACGGGAAGGGAACCAACGAGCATGGGAAACACTGACGCCGCGCGGCTGGATGGGCGGGTCGCGCTGGTGACCGGTGGCGCCTCCGGCATCGGGCAGGCGACGGCGCGGCGTCTGAGCCGGGACGGCGCGACTGTCGTCATCGCCGACATCGACGGCGAGGGAGCCGAAGCGGTCGCCAAGGACATCCAGAACGCCGGCGGTCTGGCCGAGGCGGTGCCCTGCGACCAAACCGACCCCGACCAGGTAGCGGTGTTGTTCGAGCGGCTGCAGCGGCACGACCGGCTCGACATCTGCGTGGCCAACGCCGGCTGGGGACGGTTCGGCGCGTTCCTGGAGATCCCGGAGAAGACTTGGCGCCGCACGTTCGACATCAACGTGACCGGCACGTTCCTCATCTGCCAGGCCGCGGCGCGACGGATGGCCGAGCTGGGCAATGGGGGAGCGATCGTGGTGACCTCGTCGTCCGGGGCCGTCGAACCGGTAGCCCTGTTCACCGCCTACTGCTCGGCCAAAGCCGCGCTGAACATGATGGTGAAGATCATGGCCTACGAACTGGGGCAGTTCGACATCCGCGTCAACGCGGTGATGCCGGGCGTGACGGAGACGGCGATGACCGGTGGTCTGCTGGCGACCGGGGCGCGCAGCTACAACGAGGCCGAATCGCCCCTGGGCAGGCTCGGCAAGCCCGAGGACATCGCCGGTGCGGTCGCCTACCTCGTGTCCGACGACAGTGGTTACGTCAACGGCGCCGCCTTGCTCGTCGACGGCGGTGGCAGCGCGTACAACCCGGGCTGGTTCGGCACCGACTTCCGGCGGCGAGGAGAGGCGTCCTGGATCCTCCGGCACGAGCAGGTGCCGGTTCAGGAAGCCGGAAAAGCCTGACACGGCGGTACTTCCCGTCACGGCCCGCGGTTCTCAAGGGGTACTCGCGGGGCGATGACCGCGGGCCGGGACGGCCGTAGTTTCGCGATGTGCGCTACTGCGGAGGTGTCCCATGACGAGTACCAGCACGGCACCGTCCCGGACGGTGTCGCTGCGGCCATGTTCGGCGACGATCGAAATCGATGCGCCGCGCAAGACCGCTGCGCTCGGCGCGGTCAACGCGGTCCTGAAGCGAGCCGGGTTCCGGACCGTCACCGCCGGCACGGGCGCGGCGGCGTTCTGTGCGGTCCAGGTGGAGAACGCGGCGTTCGGCGTGCACGGCAGCGGTGGTTGCCTGCGTCGTTCGGTCGTCCTGGAAGCTGCGACCCGGATGGCCCGATCCGGTGGTGGCCGGATGGTGCTCGTCACCGACGCCCTGCCGTGGCCGGCTGGTTCGGCCCACGTCGAGCGCTCGGCGCGGCAGAGCGCGGATCTGCACTGGTGGCAGCAGCTCGCCTCCCGGGTGGCGCCGCACGGCGTGCGGATGAATGCCATCCGCATCGGCTACGCGCCCTTTCTCGGCCATTCGTTGCCCCAGCCGGCCGAGGCGGTGCTCCACGCGCACCAGGTGGTCCGCCGCCCGGTGACCGAGGCTGACCTGCAGGCGGCCCTGACACTGCTGCTCAGCCGCGGCCTGAACGCGATGGTCGGCGAGGTGCTGCCGCTCGACGGCGGACTCGAGACCGGGATCGTGCCAGTCAGTGCCACCGGAACAGCCAAAGTGGACGGCAGCACGGTACCGCCGGCGCGACCGTGGTCCCTGGACGGGCGGACGGTGCTGGTGACCGGAGGCAGCAGCGGGATCGGCGCGGAAGCCGCTCTCGAGCTGGCCAGGCGGGGCGCCGATGTCGTGCTCGCGGCACGGCGGCTCCCCGAGCTGGACGAGGTGGCGGCGGCGATCCGGGAGCACCTTGGGCGGCGGGCCTGGACGGTCCGCGCCGACCTGTCCCGCGCCGGCGCCGCCGACGACCTGGTCGACGAAGCCCTGCGCCAGGCCGGCGCGGTGCACGACTTCGTGCACGCGGCCGGCGTCCTGCCGAGGGACGACCAGCCCGAGGCGCGGCGGCACCGCGAAGAGGCCTACCGGATCAACGTCCTGTCCTTCGCCGACGCCGTGGAAAGGCTCGCGCAGCGGTGGGTTTCCTCCGGGCACCGCGGCAACATCGTCGCGGTCTCGTCCACGAGCGCGCAGACCGCGCCGGTGCCGGGGTTGTACAGCTACGGCTCGGGCAAGGCAGCGGTCGCGCAGCTGAGCACACACCTGGCGGTGACGCTGGCGCGCCACCGGATCCGGGTCAATTCGGTGCTGCCGGGCATTGTCCGCACCCCGATGACCGACACCGCCGATCCAGCGTTCGTGACCGCGTCACTGCGGCGGATCCCATCCGGCCGGCTGTGCGATCCGGAAGACATCGCCGCGGCGGTGGCGTACCTGATCAGCCCGGCATCCGCGATGGTGGACGGAGCCCAGTTGCGCGTGTGCGGCGGCTGGGCGACCTTGCGATCACTGCCCGCGTTCACCCCCGGAGGCGAGCAGCCCGTCCCCGCGATGTTCGCGTGATGGGAAGCCGCTCACCCGGTGACCACGAAGCTCACCGCCGTGCTGCAGCTGCCCCCGACGTTGAGGGTCGCGGCGGTGCGCGCTCCCGGTACCTGGTAGTCGCCGGCGGTTCCGGTCACCTGCCGGTGCGCGTCCAGCAGCATCCGGACTCCGGTGGCCCCCACTGGGTGCCCTGCGCCGATCAGGCCGCCCGACGGGTTCACCGGCAGGCGCCCGTCGAAGTCGATGTGGCCGTCCTCGATGGCCTGCCAGGCCTTCCCGGGATCGGTGAGTCCGAAGTGGTCGATCGCGACGTACTCGGTGATCGTGAAGCAGTCGTGGGTTTCGATCACGTCGAGCTCTTCCGGTCCACGCACGCCGGCCCGGCCGTAGGCGTCGGTGATCGCTTGCCGGACGTTCGGGAACAGGTAGCGCCCCTCGTGGGTGAACTTCGCGCTCAGCGGTAGTGGTGCGGTGTGGTGGCCCCATCCGCTGATCCGGCTGGCCCTGCGGCCGGGCGACCCGCCCAGCCAGGACTCGGTGAACCGGCTGCCGGCGAGCACGATCGCGCTCGCCCCGTCGGTGATCCGGCCGCAGTCGCTCCTCCGGGTGCGGCCGGTGACGATCGGGTTGGCGATGTCGTCGGCGTCGAAGTGGCCGGGTTCGGCTGTCCAGTCACGGGTCTGGGCGAGCGGGTTGCGGCGGGCGTTGGTGCGGTTGAGCTCGGCGATGCGGTTGAGGTGGGTTTGGTCGAGGCCGTACCGGCGGTCCACCTCCTGGCTGATGCGGTCGAAGAGGTGCGGCCAGGGCAGCTCGCCGGAGTCCAGTTCCTCGGGTGTCCACGCCGCGGAGCCGAGGTTGCGTGCCGCTTCCTCACCCGCGACGTTGCGCATCAGCTCGACCCCGACGACGAGGACGACGTCGTACCGCCCGGCCTCGATCTCCGCCATGGCGGCCAGCGCCGCGGCACTACCGGACGCACAGGCTGCTTCGTGCCTGCTGGTGGGCAGCGTGGCCCAGGCCGGGGTCAGCATCGGGATCATCGCACCGAGGTGCGACTGCCCGGCGAAGCGCTCCCCGCCGAAGTTGCCGACGTGCGCGGTGTCGATGTCGGACGGTTCGAGTCCCGTCACGCCGAGGCAGTCTCGGACAGCCTGCTCCAGCATGTCGAAGAGCGGGTTGTCGCTCTGTTTGGCCCACTTGACGGCGAAATCGGTCTGGGCGCCGCCCAGGATGTGGACTGTGTCGGCCATGGCGCTCCCTTGCTGGTGAATGAACGTACATGCAATATCGCTTCCCGCTCGGGACTTGGCAAGTCTTCCGGGCTGTTCACCACGTCTCTTGACGTGCGAGAAGCGCGATGTATATAAACGCTCATACACGTACCCGTTTCGGGTGATCCGACGCCAACGGAGGCGCACATGGACACGAGCCTGAGCCGCGGCGGACCCGGCTTGTCCCGCCGGACCGCCCTGTCGGGGGCGCTGGCACTGGGAACCGGGCTCCTCGGCGCCGGACTGACGGCGTGCGCCGGTCGCGGAGCGGGATCCACGGACGGGCAGGCCGAGCTCGGCTGGATCCAGCCGAAGACCGGGCGGCTGGCCAGCGCCTACGCCCCGACCTTCATCGGCGCGCGGCTTGCCCTGCAGGAGATCAACGCCGCGGGCGGCCTGCTCGGCACGGCGATCGCGGTGCACGAAGAGGACGACGAGGGATCCCCCGCCACGCAGGCGACCGTCGCCCAGCGGTTGCTCAGCGCGCGACCGGACTTCGTCGTCGGTCCGACGGGCAGTTCCCAGGCCGTCGCGTCGGTCACCGCGCTCGCCCGCGGCAACGCGATCCAGTCCGCGTGGGGCGGCGCCGACCTCCTCGGCGACGGGGCCCGGTTCCCCGGGCACTACCAGCTGGTCTTCAACACCAGCAGGCAGGGCAGGGCGGCCGCGAAGTTCCTCTTCGAGACCCGCGGCCTCCGCCGGATCGGCCTGCTCACCGAGAACTCCGAGTTCGGCAAGTCCATGCAGGAGTCCTTCACCCGCACCCTGCGTGAGGACTACCGCACCGAACTCGCCGGTGTGCAGGTGTTCGAGCCGAACGCCCCGGACATGACGCCCTACCTCAACCAGCTGGCCCGCGCCGGGGTCGAGGGGCTCGGCATGTTCAGCGGACAACCGCAGGCGGCCGTGCTGTCCCTGCGGGCGATGGCCAACGGCGGCTTCGCGCCGGTGATCGTGGCCCACGACCTCAACTACATCGACGCCTACAACGAGATCCCGGTCGAGCTGCTGCGCAACTTCTACGGCACCGCCTACCGCTCATTGACCTACCCCCGGGGTGGTGCCCCGTCGGGCCCCGCGGTCGAGTACGCGGCCAAGATCCGGGCCGAGGCCGGGCAGCTGGCGTTCTCCGCCGCCAACAGCCCGTACTACGACTTCCTGAAACTGCTGGCGACGGTGGTGGAGCAGGAGCGCACGACCGACCCGGAGCGGCTGCGGGCCGCCTTCGACCGGGTACGGGGTTACCCGGGTGTGCGGGCGCCGATCTCGTTCACCGAGACCGACCACTGTGGAATCGGCGACGACGCGATCGCCATCGCGACGCTGCTCTCGGCCCGGGACGCGGCGTCCGCGGGCGGTATCTTCCGGGAGCTGGCCTCGTGAACCCGGTCAGCGAGGTCCTCGTCCCCGGGCTGACGTTCGGCAGCCTGTACGCGCTCGTCGCGATCGGGTTCAACGTGCTCTACCGGCCGACGAACGTGCTCAACTTCGCGCAGGGCGACCTGGTGATGGTCGGCGCGATGCTGATGGCCGCGACCGGCCTCGGGGGCCTGCCGTGGCCGATCGCGCTCGGCTGTGTGGTGGTGGTCGTCGGCCTGGTCGCGCTGCTCGAGGAACGGCTGGCCGTCGCGCCCGTGCTGCGCCGATCCAGTCACGCCGCGGGCTGGGTCATCACCACGCTCGCCTTCTCGCTGGTCCTGAGCCAGGTCGCGGGCCGGATCTGGACCGCGGAACCGCGGTCGGTGGCGCCACCCGAGCCGTTGTCCCTGCGACCGATCGACTTGCTGGGGCTGCAGATCAGCAGTTACCAGCTCGTGGTGATCGCAGTGGTCGTGGTGCTCGTCGTCGCGCTCGAACTCGGGGACCGGACGCGGTTCGGGTGCGCGGTGCGGGCGGTCGCCGCGGACCGCGACGCGGCGCGGCTGCAGGGGATCCGGCCGGACCGGATCGGCCGCATCTCGTTCCTGGCCGGGGGCGCGCTTGCCGGACTCGCCGGGGTGCTCGCCGCGCCGCTGCTGCTGGCCTCGGTGACCATGGGGTTCGGCCTGCTCATCCGCGGGTTCTTCGCGGCCATCGTGGGCGGCGTCGGCGACCACCGGGGCGCGCTGGTCGCGGGCTGGCTGCTCGGCGTCGTCGAAGCGGCCGGGGCGCGGTACGTTTCGCCGGGCATGCAGACCGCGGTCCTCTTCGGAGTGGTCGTGGTCGTCCTGATGGTCCGGCCCACCGGGCTCCGGCGTGCGGGCGGGGTGCTGCGCCATGTCTGACGCGACACTGGCCGCACGACGGCCTTGGGTGGTCGGCGGGCCGCGGGCCAGGGCGGCCGGGATCGCGCTCGCCGCGGGCGCCGCGGCGGCGTTGCCGCTGATCGCCGATGACCCGTTCGTCGTGTACCTGGCGACGCTGGTGGGCATCTACGTCCTCGTCGCGATGGGGCTGAACCTGCTGTTCGGCTACGCCGGGCAGGTCTCGCTCGGCCACGGCGCGCTGGTCGCCGTCGGCGCCTACGTCGCGGCGGTGCTGACCACGGCGCACGAGTGGTCCTTCTGGGCCGCCCTGCCGGTCGCGATGCTCGGCGCGGGACTGGTCGGCAGCCTGATGGCGTTGCCCGCGCTGCGCCTGACCGCCTGGTACCTCGCCCTCATCACACTGGCGTTCGGGATGGTCGTCAACGGCCTGCTGGTCGAGATGCGCGCGATCACCGGTGGCTTTTCCGGGATCTTCGGCGTGCCGCGCCCGGAGGCGGGCGGGCTGCCGCTGGACGACGCGGGCTTCTTCTGGCTGGTGCTCGCCTTCGTCGTCGTCACGTACTTGGTGTTGCGGAACCTGGTGCGCTCACGAGTCGGCCGCGCGCTCATCAGCGTTCGCGATGCCGAGGAGGCGGCCCGCTCGGCGGGCGCGAACACGGTGCGGCTCAAGGTGTTCGCGTTCTTCCTCAGCGCGGTCCTCGCCGGCGCCGCGGGTGCGTTGCTCGCGGCGCTCAAGGGCATGGTGACACCGGACGACTTCACCATCGACTTCTCGGTCTTCTTCCTGCTCGTGGTGATCGTCGGCGGGGCGGGACGGCTGGGCGGTCCGGTCGTCGGCGTGCTGGCGTTCTTCGTGCTGCCCGAGTTGCTGGGAGCGCTGGCCGAATGGCGCTTGCTGGTCTACGGCGCGGCGTTGCTCGTGGTCGCCGTCTACGCTCCGCACGGAATCGCCGGCGCCTGGTCGCGCTGGTGGCGCTCCCGCCGGCCGCCGATCCCGGTGACCGAGCGCCTCCCGGATCCGCCCCGGCCGCCGCGGCGGGACGCGCTGAGCCTGACGGCCCGTGGCCTGGTCAAGGGTTTCGGCGGCGTGCGTGCCCTGCGGTCCGCCGATCTGGCGGTACCCGCCGGCACCATCCACGCGGTGGTCGGGCCCAACGGGTCCGGCAAGACCACTCTGCTCAACACCATCACCGGCTACGTCCGGGCCGACGACGGCACCGTGCGGCTCGGAGGGCGGGCGATGGTCCGGCGGTCGCCCGACCGGATGGCCCGCGCCGGCGTCGGCCGCACTTTTCAGACGCCGCGCCTGCTGCCGGAACTGAGCGCGCTGGACAACGTCCTCCTCGGCGCCTATGCGCGGGAGCGGTCGCCCGCGGTGGTGATAGCGGCGGGCCTGCCGCCTGCCCGCCGGGAGGCCGCCGCGCTCGCCGCCGAAGCCATGGCGTACCTGCGGTTCGTCGGGCTGGGCGACGTCGCGGGGCAGCAGGCAGGTGCGCTGCCGCACGGCAAGCAGCGGCTGCTGGAGATCGGCCGCGCGCTGATGGCCCGTCCGAGCCTGCTGCTCCTCGACGAGCCGGCCGCCGGCCTGTCGATGACCGAACTCGACGCGCTGGGACGGCTGTTGCGGGAGATCCGCGCCGACGGCGTCACCGTCGTGCTCATCGAGCACCACATCGAACTCGTCGCCGAGGTGGCCGACGCGGTCACGGTGCTGCACGAGGGCGCGACGCTGCTGTCGGCGCCGCCGGCGACGGCCCTGACCGACGACCGTGTTCTCGACGTCTACCTGGGGCGCTGATGACTCCTCTCCTCGAACTGTCCGAGGTCACTGCCGGCTACGGCTCGGCACCGGTGGTCGAAGACATCACCCTGGCCGTCGAGCCGGGCCAGGTCTGCGCGCTCGTCGGCGCGAACGGGGCAGGCAAGAGCACGCTCCTCGGCACCATCTCCGGTCTGCGGCACCCCAGCCGCGGCCGGATCACCTTCGACGGAGCCGACCTGAGCCGCGCGGCCCCGGAGACCGTCGTGGGACGCGGACTCGTGCACGTGGCGGAGGGACGGCGCATCTTCCGCGGGCTCACCGTGCGAGAGAACCTCGACCTCGGGCTGTGGCGGTCCGGTCTCGGCAAGCCGGAGCAACGCGACCGGCTGGACCGGGTGCTCGGGCTGTTCCCGTTCCTGCGCGCCCGGCTGTCCGCGCAGGCTGAAGTCCTCAGCGGTGGTGAACAGCAGATGCTGGTCATCGGGCAAGCCCTCATGCGCGAGCCGCGGATGCTGCTGCTCGACGAACCCTCCCTCGGGCTGGCGCCGGTGATGGTCGACCGCGTTTTCGACACGATCGAGGTGCTGCGCGCCGAAGGGCTGAGCCTCCTGCTGGTCGAGCAGGTGGTCGAGCGGGCGCTGAGCATCGCCGACCGGGGTTTCGTGATGCAGAACGGACGCATCGTCGCCGAGGGGCCCGGCCCGGACCTGCTGCGCGGTCCCGGCTTGCGCCAGGCGTACCTGGGGGCGTTCGCTGGGGGGAGCCCGTCCGGCGACCCCGCTGATCCGACGGAAGCGAGGCAGTGACATGGACTGGTGGAGTTCGGCCGTTCCGGGGCCCGAGGAGTGCGTGCTGGGGCAGCTGCTGCGGCGGCACGCCCGCGAGCGCGGGGACACCGTGCACGCGGTGTTCCAGGACGGTAGCCGCTGGACCTACGGCGAGACCTGGCGGGCGGCGAACGGGGTCGCCCGCCGACTGGCCGCGCTCGGCGTCCGGCACGGCGACCGCGTTCTGTCCTGGCTGCCGAACGGTCCGGACGCGCTGCGCGTCTGGTATGGCGCCAACCTGCTCGGCGCGATCTACATGCCGCTCAACCCCGCCTACCGCGGCGGCCTGCTCCAGCACGCGATCCGCTTGTCCGGCGCCAGGGTGATGGTCGCGCACCCCGATCTGGTACCGCGTCTGGCCACGCTGGAGGGCGGTCAACTGGACCACGTGGTGCCGCTGACCAGTCGCGATTGGACGGACGCCGGGCCGGAGGTGGTTCCGGAAGCGCCGGTCCAGCCCTGGGACCCGTACGCGATCATCCTGACGTCCGGGACGACCGGGCCGTCGAAGGGCGTGGTGTGCTCCTACACGCACGTCGCCACAACTGCCGCGGCGGCGTTCGACGAACGGTTCGGGGAGCAGGACCGGTACATGATCAACCTGCCGCTGTTCCACGCCGGCGGCACGATCGGCTGCTACGCGGCGTTGCTGAAGGGCGCGTCGATCGCGGTCGTCGACCGATTCGACACCGCCCGGTTCTGGGACCTGGTGCGCACGACCGGGACCACCCACGTGACCCTGCTCGGCGTGATGGCGACTTTCCTCGCCAAGCAGCCGCCCGCTCCCGGCGACCGCGACCACCCCCTGCGGCACGTGTTCATGGTGCCGTTGAACGACGACGTGGCCGGTTTCGCCCGCCGCTTCGGGGTGCGTGTGACGGCGCTGTTCAACATGACCGAAACGTCGATCCCGATCATCTCCGAGGACGATCCGACGACCCCGGGGACCTGTGGCCGGGTTCGCCGCGGCGTGCAGGCACGGCTCGTCGACGAGTTCGACCGGGAAGTCCCCGACGGGACGCCAGGCGAGCTGGTGCTGCGCACCGACCGGCCGTGGGCGATGAACTCCGGCTACTGGGGCATGCCCGAGGCGACGGCGCGGGCCTGGCGGAACGGCTGGTTCCACACCGGGGATGCCTTCCGCCGCAGCCCCGACGGCGAGTACTTCTTCGTCGACCGCGTCAAGGACGCGATCCGGCGGCGCGGCGAGAACATCTCGTCGTTCGACGTGGAGGCGGAGATCCTGGCCCACCCGGCGGTGCGCGAAGCTGCGGTCGTCGCGGTGCCCAGCCCGCACGGCGAGGACGACGTGCTGGCCGTCGTCGCACCGGTCGAGGGGGCCGTCATCGATCCGGCGGAGCTGCTGGCGTTCCTGTCCGACCGGATGGCGCACTTCATGGTGCCGCGCTACATCCGGGTGCTCGACGAGCTGCCCAAGACGCCCACGAGCAAGATCGAGAAGCACCGGCTGCGGGCGGCCGGCGTCACCGCGGACACGTGGGACCGCGAGGCGGCCGGGTTGCGGGTCAAGCAGGAGCGAATCGCTCAACACTGATGGGCGCTGCCGCACCGGCCGTGCGCAGCGCGAGCACGGCGAATTCGTCGGCGAGGTCCGGCACGCTGAGGTGGCCGCCGGGGTGGTACCAGCGGCCCACCTCGGTCCACGTGCTCAGCAGCACCTTCGCGAGCAGGGCGTTGTCGGCCGTCGGCCGGAACACCCCGGTGCGGATGCCGCGTTCCAGCAGCCGCTCGACGAGGTGACCGAGCCGCAGACGGCTGCCGCGGATTTCGGCTGCCTGGGGCTCGGGGAGGTTGCGCCACTCCGCGTGGCTGATCGAGGTCTCCTTGCGGTAGGTGGCCGAGAACGCGGTCAACGCCTGGGCCACTTCCGCGAGCTGGCGGGCCGGGTCTCCACCCGCGCGCAGGATCGCGTCGGCCGTGACGCGCTCGGCCTCGGAGTGCGTGCGTGAAACGATGGAGTAGAGCAGTTCCTCCTTCGAGCGGAAGTGGTTGTAGAGCGCACCGGAGGTGAGTCGCAGCGCCGCCGTGATGTGCCGGACGCTGGTGCGGTCGTAGCCCTGCTCGAAGAACAGGTCGACCGCTGCCGCACGGACGCGGTCGGCCGCGGCGGTTCGCGCTGTGGAGTTCCCCATGGCTCGATCGTACTGCTTGAATGAACGTTCGTTGCCCGCTTCAGTACCCGGGGTACCACACTGAGCCTTCGATTCTTCGACCGACCCGAGAAAGGTGCTTCCCGCGGTCCGCGGTCCGCGGCAGCGGGAGGGATGTGCTCGACGGTCCGCCGCGGGCAGATGGCTGCGGTCAGACGCGGGTCAAGGCTGCCGACACGTCCAGAGGCGCTCCGTGGTCGCGGGTCGAGAGCATGCCATTACCCCTGTGGGTGGTCGGCGAGGTTTGGCGTCGTCTGGCACTGCGTACGCTTCTTGCGCGTCGTCGAGATGATGGCCGCCCGTGTGGGCGAATTGCGGTGCGATCGCTGTGACGACGCCCGTCGCTGCTGCCTGTTCGACTGTCTTGTATGACGCCTGCGGCTTCAGGTCATCGAGCAGAACCCGGACCTGCTCGGACCGCTCACCCGCACCGCCCCGGAGGTGTTCGAAGGACCTGCAGCGCATGACCGCAGCCATTGGCCTCCTGTTCTCTGACCGCGCGCGGGTGTTGTCAGCGGCCGACGGAGCGCTCGGTGATCCGCTGGGTGAACAGTGCGAGCGTTTCGTTGTAGAGGCGGCATGCGCGGGCCCGCACGTCTTCGTCTTGGGCGCTCAGAGTGCTGCGACGCTGTTGGCTATCAGGCAGCCCTAGCCCTGCGGTGGCAGCTCCATGCGGCCGCCCTCGTTGAAGGTGACGGCTGACGTGACGCCGTGCCATGGGCTCGGGTCCGCGGTCGCTCACGCTTGCTGCCGAAGGCGCCGTAGAGGCTTTGCGTTCCGACCCCGGTGGCGTCGGTGAGGTCCTGGATCGACGTGCCCGCGTAACCGCAGCGCCAGAACGTGTCCCGCGGGGCGGACGGCGCTGGTGACCGGCGGATCCAGGGGAGTCGGCGCCGGTATCGTCGCCCGGCTCGTGGCGGACGGCGCGAAGGTGGCGTTCACCTATGCCAACTCCCGGGACCGTGCGGAGGCGGTGGCGGCCGCGACCGGGGGCGCCGCGCACCCGATCCGCGCCGACAACAGGCGCGAGCAGGACATCGAGGCCGCCGTCGCCGCGACCACCGACCGCTTCGGCGGCCTGGACATCCTCGTCAACAACGCCGCTGTCGGCAGCTTCGGTCCCACCACCGACCCGAAGATGGACGAAATCGACGCGATGCTGACGATCGACGTGCGCTCGGTGATCGTCGCGATCCGCGAGGCTCTCGCGCACCTGGGTGAAGGCAGGCGGATCATCAACATCGGCAGCCCCGCCGACGGGCCCCTCGCGCCGGCCATGCTCGGCGTCATGGCGACCGACCAGTACGGCACCGCGGCCGAGGTCGCCGCCTTCGTCTCCTACCTTACCGGCCCAGAAGCCGCGTACATCACCGGCTCCAGCCTCAACATCGACGGCGGATTCACCGCGTGACCCGGCTCAGCGGGGCGGCTCTTCGTAGCCCTCTTTCCGCAGGCCCGAGCGGTAGGTGCGGTCCATCACCCGCCGCAGCAGCCGGTTCGCGCCCGGGACCGCCTTGAGCAGGAAGGCGCCGCCCGCGGCCGTCGTCGAGTTCGCGGCTACGTGTTTTCCCGCCACGGCAAGGAGATCCGGCACCGGGTCACGGTCGGCGCCGGGATTCCACGGCTGCGAATGCACCACGGCGTCGTTGACGGCGATCGACGCGTCCTCGACAGTGATGAGCAGCGCCGCGTGCGGCGGCTTCCCGCGCAGAGCCAAAGGCTCCAGATGTGCCGGGTCGACGGTGATCGCGCCCCGCCCGCGGACGTGCAGCACCTCGTCCCGGCCCGGGACGAGCGCGGCGAACGACAGCCGGTCGTCCTGCAGCAGGTTGTGCAGCGTGTCGGCGCGCTTGTTGCCCTTCCGGTCCGGGATGACGAGCGTGCGGCCGTCCACGATCCGCGCCACCGCCTCCCGGTCCCCGCGCGGGCTCGTGTCGCTCCCGCCGGAGGAGTCCCAAGTGGACAGCGCGAGGAACGGGGCCGCGGCGAGGAACTCGGCGATCCCGGCCTGGCACAGTGGACCCTCACCTCCGGGTGCGGCGGCCTGCCCGGCCGGATCGCGGGGCTGCCACAGCCGGGACCGGAGGATGGCCTGCGCGCAGTGGACGTAGGCCTCCGTGACGTCGGCGAAGACCCGCTCGCCCTTCCGCTTGACCACGGAACCGTTGATGCGCAACACCTCCCCGACACCCGGCAGGAGGAAGAAGAACGAGACCGCACCCCGCGCGTCGTCGTCCAGGGTGAACGAGAACCGGGTGGCCGAGTGGACGCGGACGAACCCCGGCGCGCCGCCGAGGAACGTCGTCCGGCTCGCGCCGCCGGCGTCCCGATAGCCGACGGCCGCGATCGGCGAGCGGGCCAGGACGGCCCGGCAGCCCTCGTCGAGGACGGAGATCTGCTTGAGCGTGATCATCGGCGCCGGGCGCCCGACGATGGACTCGACCTCGTCCACAGTGGTGAGCTGGTGTGGTGCGTCAGCGCAGGTCATGCCACTATTGTGAGCAATAGCTCAGCTTTTTGGCTACTCGCTTTTCCCGCCACGAGGAGGATGTGCGATGCCGTCGGACGACCGTCGCCTTCAAGCACGTCGCAAGCCCCGGCAGGTGCGCGCGGAGCTCACCCGCGAGCGCATCCTCACCGCCGCTGCTCACGTTTTCGCCGAGCACGGCTACGCCGCCGGCACCACCAACCGCATCGCCGAGCGCGCCGCCGTCTCGATCGGCTCGCTGTACCAGTACTTTCCGAACAAGGACGCCATCCTCGCGGAGCTGCTGGTGCGGCACATCGACCGCGGCCGGTGGACGCCCGCCGACCAGCTCGACCTGTCACCGGGCAGCCTGGAGGAGCTGGTCCGGGCCCTGGTGCGGGACGCGATCGACAACCACCGCGACGATCCCCAGCTGCTGCGGATCATGATCGAGCAGGCGCCGGTTTCGCGGGAACTCCTCGACACGATCGACCGGCACGGGAAGATGCGCGTCGGTCAAGTGCGCAACCTGCTCGCCCGGCACCCCGATGTGGGTGTGCGGGACCTGGACACCGCCGCGGAGCTGATCGTGTTCACCGTGGAGACGAACACCCACCGGGCGATGGCCGATCCGCGGACCATCGGGACCGAGGCGCTGGAGAACGAGCTGGTCGCCATGGTGACCCGGTACCTGCGCGGGGACCGCCCCGCGCGGGGCGGTCAGGCGGACGCGCGCTGACGGCCCGCCTCCCGGCGGGCGGACTCGATGATCGTGTCCAGCAGGCCGGGGAAGGCGCGCTCCAGGTCGGCCCGGCGGAGCTCGTTCAGCTTCACCGTGCCCTGGTAGTGCTGCCGGATGATCCCGGCCTGCCGCAGGACCTTGAAGTGGTGCGTGCTGGTCGACCGGGTGACGTTGATGTCGAACGTGCCGCACGCCATGTCCTCGCCCGAATCGGCGAGTTGCCGCACGATGCTGCGCCGCACCGGGTCGGTCAGCGCGTCGAGCACGCCCTGCAGCGTGATGTCCTCCGCGGCGGGGTGGTCGTTGATCCGGTCCGTCACGACACCCATATTACGATGATCGTCGAAGTTTGACCACCATGAAGTTTGATGGCTATCGTACTTACCGTGCGTGACTCCTCCGGGCTGAAACTCGCCGCGCTCGCCACCGGCTTCGTCATGGCCTCGCTCGACGTGACCGTCGTCAACGTCGCCGGCACCGCGATCCAGCAGCAGCTCGGCGCCTCGCTGCCCGAACTCACCTGGATCGTCGACGGCTACGTGCTGGTGTTCGCCTCGCTGCTGATGCTCGCGGGTGGCCTGGCGAACCGCTTCGGCGCGCGGGCCGTCTACCTGGCCGGCATGGCGGTCTTCTTCGCCGCCTCGCTCGCCTGCGCGCTCGCGCCCACGGCCGGGGTGCTCATCGCCGCGCGACTCGTCCAGGGCATGGGCGCCGCGTTGTTCATGCCGAGTTCCCTGTCCCTGCTGGTGTTCTCGTTCCCCGACAAGCGCCGGCGCACCCGCATGCTCGGGCTGTGGTCGGCGATCGTCGCCACCTCGGCCGCGCTCGGGCCGACCCTCGGCGGGCTTTTGGTAAGCGCCTTCAGCTGGCCCAGCATCTTCCTGCTCAACCTGCCCATCGGCGTCGCCGGCATCCTGCTGACCCGGCGCTGCATCCCAGCGGTCGACGGGCGCCGCGTCCGGTTGGGCGTGCCGGGGCACGTCCTGTGGATCGCGGCGCTCGCCGCGCTGAGCTTCGCGCTCATCGAAGGTCCGCGGCTGGGCTGGCTGGCGCGCCCGGTGCTGGCCGCCTACGTGGTGCTGGGCCTCGCCGCCGCCGCGCTCGTCGCCCGCGAACGGCGGGCCGAGAACCTGGTCATGCCGTGGAACCTGTTCCGCGGCGCGGGTTTCACCGGCGCGAACCTGGTCGGGTTCCTGTTCAACTTCGCCGTCTACGGCGGCATGTTCATGCTCAGCCTGTACTTCCAGCACGCCCGCGGCGCCGGCCCGCTCCTCGCGGGCCTGGAGCTGCTCCCGATGACAATCTGGTTCCCGCTGGGCAACCTGGTCTACTCGCGCATCGCGGGCCGGATCCCGAACGGGGTGCTGCTGACGGTCTTCCTGCTCGTCGCCGGCATCGCGTCGCTCGCCATGGTCGGCATGTCGACCGAGACGCCGTACTGGGTCCTGGCCGTCGCCGTCGCGGTGGCCAACGTCGGCGCGGGCATCATCTCGCCCGGGATGACCGCCGCGCTGGTCGAGTTCGCCGGAGTCGCGCACGCGAACGTGGCCGGCGCCGTGCTCAACGCCAACCGCCAGATCGGCACGCTGGTGGGCGTCGCGGCGATGAGTGTCGTGCTCGGCGCCGTCACGGACTGGGGTCGCGGCGCCGGCCTGTCCTTCCTGCTCCTCGGCGTCGCCTACCTCGCGGGCGCGGCCGGCGCGTGGTGGCTGATCGCCAGGTCCGAACTTCAGGCGCGGAACGTGCGGCGGTAGGTGTCCGGCGGCACCCCGACCGCGCGGTGGAAGTGACGCCGCAGCGTCGTCGCGGTGCCCATGCCCGCGGCGGCGGCGATCGCGTCGATGCTGTCGTCCGTGCTCTCCAGCAGCTCCTGCGCGCGGCGGATCCGTTGCGCCAGCAGCCACCGCAGCGGGGTGGTGCCGGTGACGGCGCGGAAGTGCCTGGCCAGGTGCCGTGAGCTCAGGTTCGCCTGGCGCGCCAGGTCCTCCACCGTCAACGGCTGGTCCAGCCGCCGCATCACCCACGGCAGCAGCTCCGCCAGCGGATGGCCGTCGTCCTCCGGCACCGGCGTGCTGACGAACTGCGCCTGCCCGCCTTCCCGGTGCGGCGGCACGACCAGGCGGCGGGCGACCACGTTCGCGATCGCCGAGCCGTGGTCGAGACGCACCAGGTGCAGGCACAGGTCCATCGCCGCCGCCTTGCCCGCGGATGTGAGCACGCGGCCGTTGTCCACGTAGAGGACGTCCGGGTCCACGGTCACCCGCGGGTAGCGCGCGGCGAGTTCGTCAGTGTGCGCCCAGTGGGTGGTCGCACGCAGCCCGTCCAGCAGGCCGGCGGCCGCGAGCACGAACGCGCCGGTGCACAGCGACACCACCCGCGCGCCCGACTCGTGAGCCGCGCGCACCGCGTCGACCAGGTCGGCGGGCGGGTCCTCGTCGACGTCGGCCAGCGCGGGGACGATCACGGTGTCCGCCTCGGCCAGCCGGTCGAAACCGCCGTCCGGCTCGACCCGGAACCGGCCGGCCCGCACCGGGCGCGCGCCGCACACGCTGAGGTCGTACCAGGGCACGCGCACGGCGTCCGGTGGCGAGCCGAAGACCTCGCAGGCCAGCGCCAGTTCGAAGTGCACCATGCCGTCGGTGGTGGCGACGGCGACAGAGTTCATGTCCGAAAGTGTACGGGTCGTGTCATTCCGGACGCTGGGCAGCAGGGGCCCGGCCGGACAGGATTACCCGCAGCGGATCACTTCGAGCACCTGGGAGCAGGCATGGGACGGGTTGCGGTGTACGGGGCGTACGGACACACCGGGCGGTTCGTGGTCGCGGAGTTGCGCGAGCGCGGGCACGTCCCGCTGTTGCTGGGCCGCGACCGGGAGAAGCTCCTGGCGGTGGCGCAGCCGGACCTCGAAGTGCGGCCGGCGGCCGTCGACGACCCGGCCGCACTGGACCGCGCCCTCGCCGGGGCGGACGCCGTGATCAACTGCGCCGGGCCCGTCGCGACGACCGCCGCCCCGCTGATCGAGGCGGCGTTGCGGGCGGGCATCCCGTACGTCGACGTGGCCGCCGAGATCGAGGCGAACGCCGACACCTTCGCCCACTTCGCGGAGCGGGCGGGGGAGAACGTGGTCGTCCCGGCGATGGCGTTCTTCGGCGGCCTCGGCGACCTGCTGGTCACCGCCGCCATGGGGGACTGGACGGCGGCCGACGAGGTGCACCTCGCCTACGGCCTGAGCAGCTGGCACCCCACCGCCGGGACGCTCGCGGCGGGGGCGGTGTCGCGGCAGCGGCGGGACGACCGCCGCGTCCGCTACACCGGCGGACGGCTGGAGTACCACGACGACGCCCTGCCGACGCTGGAGTGGGAGTTCCCCGCGCCGCTCGGGTCGCAGGACGTCATCGGGGAGTTCAGCATGGCCGACATCGTCACCGTCCCCACCCACCTGGACGTGCCCGAGGTGCGCACCTACATGACGGCCAAGGCGGCGGCGGACCTGGCCGCGCCCGGCGCCGCGGCCCCGGCCGCCGTCGACGAGCGGGGCCGCTCGGCACAGACCTTCGTCGTCGACGTCGTGGTCCGCCGCGGCGCCGAGGAGCGCCGGATCTCCGCCGCCGGGCAGGACATCTACGCGATCAGCGCGCCGCTCGCGGTGGAGGCCGTCGCCCGGATCCTGAGTGGACGGACCCGGGCGACGGGCGTGGTGTCCGCAGGTGCGGCGTTCGACGCGCCGGACTTCCTGCGCGCGCTGGCGCCGCACCTGTCGGTGTCTCAGCCGGCGTTGTGCCGGTAGAACGGCTCCTTGATCGGCGCCAGCGGGGTGTTGCCGAGGATCAGGTCCGCCGCCTTCTCCGCGGTCATGATCACCGGCGCGTAGATGTTGCCGTTGGTGATGTAGGGCATCACCGACGCGTCCACCACCCGCAGGCCCTCCGTGCCGTGCACCCGCATCGACCCGGGGTCCACAACGGACATCTCGTCGACGCCCATCTTCGCCGTGCAGGACGGGTGCAGCGCGGTCTCCGCGTCCTTCGCCACCCAGTCCAGGATCTGCTCGTCGGTCTCGACGCCGGGGCCGGGGGAGATCTCGCCGCCGTTGTAGCGGTCCAGCGCGGGCTGATTGAGGATCTTGCGGGCCACCCGCACGGCCTCCACCCACTCGCGCCGGTCGTTCTCGGTGGACAGGTAGTTGAACCGCAGCGCCGGGTGCCGCCGCGGGTCCGTCGACGTGATCTTCACGCTGCCGCGGGTGTCGGCGTACATCGGTCCGACGTGGACCTGGTAGCCGTGCCCGCCGGCGGGCACCGACCCGTCGTAGCGGATCGCGATCGGCAGGAAGTGGAACATCAGGTTCGGGTAGGCCACGGTGTCGTTGCTGCGCACGAAACCGCCGCCCTCGAAGTGGTTCGTGGCACCCGGACCGGACCGCAGGAACAGCCACTGCGCGCCGATCAGTGGGCGCTTCCACGTCGCCAGGTGCGGCTGCATCGACACCGGCTCCTTGCAGGCGTACTGGATGTACACCTCGAGGTGGTCCTGCAGGTTCTCACCCACACCGGGCAGGTCGTGGACCACGTCGATGCCGAGGCGGCGCAGCTCGGCCGCGTTGCCCACGCCCGACAGCTGCAGCAGTTGCGGCGTGTTGATCGCCCCGCCGCACAGCACGACCTCCTTGCCGTACACCTCGCGCGGCGCGCTCCGCCCGGTCGAGTACTCCACCCCGACGGCGCGGTTGCCGCGGAACAGAACCTGCGACACGAACGCGCGGGTCTGCACGGTCAGGTTCTTCCGGTGCCGCACCGGGTGCAGGTAGGCGCGGGCGGCGGAGAGCCTGCGGCCGCGGCGCACGTTCCGGTCGAAGGGCGCGAACCCCTCCTGCCGGTAGCCGTTCACGTCGTCCGTGCGCGGGTACCCGGCCTGTTCCGCGGCCTCGAAGAACGCCTGGAACAACGGGTTCGACGCCGGTCCGCGCTCCAGCTCCAGCGGGCCGTCGTGCCCGCGCCAGCGCCCGTCCGGCGGGTCGGCCAGGCAGTTCTCCATGCGCTGGAAGTAGGGCAGGCAGTGCGCGTAGTCCCAGCCGGACATGCCGGGGTCGGCGGCCCAGCGTTCGTAGTCCATCGGGTTGCCCCGCTGGAAGATCATGCCGTTGATGCTGCTCGACCCGCCGAGGATCTTGCCGCGCGCGTGGTAGATGCGCCGCCGGTTCATGAACGGCTCCGGCTCGCTGCGGTAGCCCCAGTCGTAGAAGCGGCTGCCGATCGGGAAGGTCAGCGCGGCGGGCATGTGCACGAACACGTCCCACTTGGCGTCCGACCGGCCCGCCTCCAGCACCAGCACCTTCACCTTCGGATCGGCCGACAGCCGGTTGGCCAGCACGCACCCGGCCGAGCCGCCGCCGACGATGATGAAGTCGTAGTTCTCGGTGCTCACGTTCGTCCTCCTCAGGAAAGCTCGTCGACGAGCTGGTCGCCGCGGTCGGCCTGGTGTTCGGGCAGCGTGCCAAGGCGGTGGCGGCCGCGGAGCCGGAACCACGCCAGGCCGATCGCGGCGACGATCCCGATGAAGATCAGGGCCATCCAGCGCAGCGCCCCGCCGCCGTAGATCTGCTCGCGCGGCCACGCCAGGTTCACGGCCATCCCGGCGCCCCACAGCACGGCGACGACGTTGACCGGCAGGCCGAGCCGCCCGAGCGAGAAGTGGCCGCCGGCGTCGCGGCCCGACCACCCGCCACGCAGCCGCTTGACCAGCATCGGCACCGTCACCAGCAGGTAGGCCAGGTAGATCATGACCACCGCGACGCTGGTGACCGCGGTGAAGATCTGCGGTGTCCCGATGTTGACCAGCAGGATCGCCACCGCGACCGCGCCGATGAGGATCGCCGGGACCACCGGGGTGCCGGTCTTGGCGTTGATCCGCGCCAGCCGCACCCCGAACGGCAGGGCGTTGTCGCGGGCCATCGCGAACATCAGCCGGATCCCGGCGGTGTGCACGGCCAGCGCGCACACCGTGATGGCGACGACGATGCAGCCCAGGAACACCTTGCCCAGCGGCCCGCCGAGCACCTGCAGCACGATCAGCTGCAGTCCGCCCGACGACGTGCCCAGCCGCGGATCGGACAGGTCGGGCGCGGCCATGATGGCGAACAGCAGGATCAGCCCGCCGATCACGAACGACGCGATGACCGCGCGCAGGATCGCCACCGGCGCGGTGCGCCGCGGGTTGACGGTCTCCTCACCGAGCGAGCTCGCCGTGTCGAAGCCGTACATGACGTAGGCCGAGGCGATCGCGGCCACCAGGAACACACCGGCGTAGCCACCCACGTGCCCCTCGCCGAGCCCGTGCGTGTCGACGAAGACACCGGGGCCGCGCACCACGTTCACCGCGAGGATGACGACCAGCAGGACCGCCGCGATCAGCTCGATGAACACGCCGATGCTGTTGATGCGCGCCATCAGCTTCACGCCGAAGGCGTTCACCAGCGTGGTGAACAGGATCAGCACCGCGCCCCAGATCACCGCGGAGATCCCGAAGTCGTGGGCGCCGCTGCCGTCGCCGACCAGCTGGAAGCCGGACCACAGCTGCGGCAGCGTGACCTGGTAGGCCAGCACCACGCCGGCCAGGGTGACCACGGAGGCGGTGAACATCATCCAGCCTGCCAGCCACGACGTGGTGGGCCCGGCGAGTCTCTTGGACCAGTTGTAGACCGAACCGGCGACCGGGTAGCGGGCGGCCAGCTCGGCGAAGCACAGGGCCACCGCGATCTGCCCGACGAAGACCATCGGCCAGGACCACCAGTAGGCCGGCCCGCCGGTGCCGAACCCGAAGTAGAACAGCTGGAACGTGCCGGTGAGGATGGAGATGTAGCTGACCCCGGCGGCGAAACTCGCGAACTTGCCGATGCTGCGGTCGAGGGACTGCCGGTACCCGAACTCGGACAGTCCGTGGTCGTTGCTGGTGCTCACGCGCGCCTCCTCTTCAGTACTGCGGCGTGGAGAGGGAGTCCCGGTCAGCCCTTGAACCAGTGCTGCGGCCGGGGATCGATGTTGTGGTAGATGTGCTTGGTCTCGCGGTACTCGTGCAGGCCGGACGGGCCGAGTTCCCGGCCGATGCCGGACTTGCCGAAGCCGCCCCACTCCGCCTGCGGCAGGTACGGGTGGTAGTCGTTGATCCAGACCGTGCCGTGGCGCAGCGCCCCGGCCACCCGCTGGGCGCGGCCGGCGTCGGAGGTCCACACCGCGCCGGCGAGGCCGTAGTCGGTGTCGTTGGCCAGCTCGACGGCCTCCTCCTCGGTGGCGAACCGTTCCACCGTGACGACCGGGCCGAACACCTCCTCGCGCACCACGGCCATGTCGCGGGTGCAGTCGCTGAACACCGTGGGCCGGAGGAAGAAACCGTTGCGCAGCGCGGGATCCTCGGGCCGCGTGCCGCCCGCGCGCAGGGTGGCGCCGTCGGCGATCGCCCCGGCGATGTAGCCCTCCACCTTCGCACGGTGCTGCTCGGAAATCAGCGGACCGCACTCGGTGTCCGGGTCGAGCCCGTTGCCGAGCCGGATCCGCTCGGCGCGCCGGGCGAGCTCGCCGACGAACCGGTCGTGGATCCCGTTCTGCACGATCAGCCGGGCGCCCGCCGAGCAGACCTGTCCGGAGTGGACGAACGCGGCGTTGAGGGCGAGGTCGACGGCGGTGTCGAAATCGGCGTCGTCGAAGACCACGTTGGGGTTCTTGCCGCCGAGTTCCAGCGCCACCCGCCGGACGCCGCGCGCCGCGGCGGCCATGATCTTCTCGCCGGTCGCGAGCCCGCCGGTGAACGACACCAGGTCGACCCCGGGGTGCTCGACCATCGCGGCGCCGACCGCGCCAGGGCCGAGCAGCAGGTTCACCACGCCCGGCGGCACACCGGCCTCCTCGGCGAGCGCGACGAGCCGGATGGTGGTCAGCGGGGTGAGCTCGCTCGGCTTGAGCACCATCGTGTTGCCCGCCGCCAGCGCGGGGGCGATCTTCCAGGAGATCTGCAGCAGCGGGTAGTTCCACGGGGCGATCAGCGCGCAGACGCCCACCGGCTCGTGCACGATCCGGCTGATCGCGGCCGGGTTCCCGGTGTCCACCACGCGCCCGGCCTCCTGCGCGATCGCCGCGGCGTAGTAGCGGAACACCGCGACCACGTCGTCGACGTCGATGCGCCCTTCGGCGAGGGTCTTTCCGGTGTCGAGGCTTTCGGTGCGGGCGATGTCCTCGCGGTCGCGGATCAGCAGGTCGGCGATGCGGTGGAGCAGTTCGGCGCGGTCGGCCGCGGTGGTGCGGCGCCACGGCGAGCCGGGGCGGAACGCCGCTCGTGCGGCTTTGACGGCCCGGTCCACGTCCTCCGGGCCGGCGAGGGCGACCGTCTGGATGACGGAGGCGTCGTAGGGGTTGCGGACGTCGGTGCGGGACCCGTCGCGCCCCTCGGTCCAGTTTCCGTCGATGTACAGGTCCTTCATGAGCCCTTTCCGATGCGGTAGCGGGCAACGCCGGCGCGGGAGATGTGATGCGCGGCACTTCAGTGCGTACATTTGTACATGAGAGTGCGTACGGATGTCCATACTCGTCGGCTACGATCGTGTTAACCGGGTGTCTTCGCAGGTGAGGGGTGTGCGCGGTGGTGTCAGGGCAGGCGGCCGGATCGCGCCGGCAGCGTCCCAACGATCCCGGGCGGCGCACGAAGATCGCGCGGGCGGCGATCGACGTGGTGGCGGAGCGGGGGATCGACGGGCTGACCCACCGGGCGGTCGCCGCGGCGGCGGGGGTGCCGCTGGGGTCCACCACGTACCACTTCCGCACGCTGGACGACCTGCTCGAGGTCGCGCTGAGCCAGGCGGCCGAGGACAACGTCCGCGGCCTGCGGGAGTGGGAGCGCAGCGTGCCGCCGGACGCGGACTTCGCGGCCGCGCTGGCGGAGCTGGTGATGCGGTACGTGCGTGACGAGGGCCCGCACACGGTGGTCGAGTACGACCTCTACGTGGCGGCCATGCACCGCCCCCGGTTGCGCCCGGTGAGCGCGGCGTGGGACGACGCGCTGATCGAGCTGTTCGGCTCCCGGACGGACGCCCTGACCGGGCGCCTGCTGGCCGGACTGTTCTGCGGATTGCTGATGCAGTTGGCGATCGCGGACGGCACACCGTCTATTTCGGACATCGAGGCGCTGTTTCGGCGCGCGATCGCCGGTCCTGCTTCCTGAGCGGTTAGCGGCCGCGCGATGAATGGGCCATTCATTGATGCGCAGCTGGTCCACCCGCGCCCCGATGAACGGACCATTCATCGGGGCGACATGCCCAGTCGTTCGGGGCATGAACGGACCGTTCATCGACCCGCCACATGCCCCCCGGCGGCGGGGTGAATGGACCATTCATCAAGCCAGGACATGCTGGCTCGCTCCCAAGGGATGAATGGACCGTTCATCGCGGCACCGTCGGTCCACTCGCTCGCGAAGGCATGAACGGGTCGTTCAGCGACGCACCACTGGTCCACCCGCGCCCCGTTGAACGGGCCATTCATCGGGGCGCGACATGCCCAGCCGCTCGAAGGCATGAACGGTCCATTCATCGACGCACGATTGGTCCACTCGCGAACCTGTGAACGGACCGTTCATCGGGGCGCGAGATGCCCAGCCGCCCCGCAGGCATGAACGGACCGTTCATCCACCCACGACAGGCCTCGCGGCGGCAGCACGAACGGCCCATTCGTCAAGCCGGGACATGGTGGCCCGCTCCCAGAGATGAATGGACCGTTCATCGCGGAGCCACCGGCCCACCCACTCGGGAGGGCATGAACGGGTCATTCATCGACCCGCGACTGGCCCACCCGCGAACCTGTGAACGGACCGTTCATCGGGGCGCGAGATGCCCAGCCGCCGCCAAGGCATGAACGGACCGTTCATCCACCCACCACAGACCCCATCATCGCGGCATGAACGGCCCGTTCATACCGGTTCGGTAGCGGTGGCACGCAGCTCGCGGCGCCAGCGGCCGAACACCTTCGGCTGGTTCATCGCGAACACCGCCACCGGGCGGTCGCCCCGCCGGAACACCGCCGTGAACCGGCGCGCTGCCGGGTCGCCGTCGACGACCTCCATCCGGTCGCCCTCGCGGCGGTGGCCCGCGAACTGCAGGCGCGCCCCGTACTGATCGGACCAGAAGTAGGGCGCGCGCGGGCTGGGCGGCTGCTCGTGCCCGAGCAGGGTCGCCGCGGCGGTGGCCGGTTGCTCGAGCGCGTTGGTCCAGTGTTCGAGCCGGATCTCGGCGCCGGCGAACGGGTTGTGCGACACCGCGCAGTCGCCGACCGCCACCACCGACGGGATGCCGGTCGCGCACCGGGCGTCCGTGCGCACGCCCCGCTCCGCGTCCAAACCGGACCCGGCCAGCCACTCGGTGTTCGGCACCGCGCCGACCCCCACCACCACGACGTCGGCAGGCAGCTCGCGGCCGTCGGTCAGGTGCACCGACCGCACCCGTTCCGCGCCGGTCAGCCCCGCCACGCCGACGCCGGTGATGAGCTCGACCCCGTGCTCGCCGTGCAGCGCCGCGCACACACCGCCCAACTCGACGCCGAGCGGTCCGGCGAGCGGCACGGCCTGCTGCTCGACCACCGTGACCGCCAGGCCGAGCCCGCGGGCGGTCGAGGCGACCTCGGCCCCGATGAACCCGGCGCCGATCACCACCAGCCGCGCGCCGGGGACCAGTTCGGCCCGCAGCGCGATCGCGTCGTCCAGGGTGCGCAGCGTGTGCACACCGGCGAGCGGCGAGCCCGGCAGGCGGCGGGCCCGCGCGCCGGTCGCCAGGACCACGCCGTCGCAGGTGATCCGCTCGCCCGAGTCGAGCACGATCGTCCGCAGTGCCGGGTCCAGGGCCACGGCTCGCGCGCCCAGGCGCCAGTCCACGTCCAGGTCCTCGTCGTCGCTCTCCAGCGCCAGGTCGGCGGCGGACATCGTGCCGGCGAGGAACTCCTTCGACAGCGGCGGCCGGTCGTAGGGCCGGTGCGGCTCGTCGCCGACGACGACCACCCGCCCATCGAAGCCGGCCTCCCGCAGCGCGCGCGCCGTGGACAGGCCGGCCAGCGACGCGCCGGCGATGGCGATCACGCGCATCAGACCCCCATCCGCTGCGGCGCGTTGACGTTGACGTAGATCTGCCCGTCGACCACGACGACCTCGTGCGTGCGCACCGGCTTCTTGGCCGGGGGCCCGCTCGGCATGCCGGTGCGCAGGTCGAAGCAGGCGGCGTGCAGGGGGCACTCCACCGCGCAGCCGTCCAGCCAGCCGTCGGCCAGCGAGGCGTCCTGGTGGGTGCAGGTGTCGTCGATCGCGTACAGCGTGCCGTCGACGTTGAACACCGCGATCGGCACTTCGGCTTCGATGCGGACGGCTTCGCCGACGGGGAGGTCCTGGAGAGCGCAGACGGGAATCATGAGGCGGCTCCGTTGTGTAATGCACAACTACACGTGCTATCCGCAACAGAGTGCGGCAGCGTAGGGGGAGCGGTCAAGGCCCGGAAGTGGGAAATTGTGTCATGTGAGTAGAGTTGCGGTATGCGGAACAACGAGCGCTCTACGAACGGGTCCGCGAGTCAGGTCCAGTCGGTGGACCGGGCGATCGCCATCCTGGACATCCTCGCCAGACGCGGCGAGGCCGGGGTCACCGAGATCGCCCAGGAACTGGACGTGCACAAATCCACCGCGTTCCGCCTCGTCGGCGCGCTCGAGGCGTGGCAGCTGGTGGAACAGGTCAGCGAGCGCGGCAAGTACCGCCTCGGGTTCGGCATCGTGCGCCTGGCCGGCGCCACCACGGCCCGGCTGGACCTGTCCCGGGAGAGCCGCGCGGTGTGCGAGCGGCTCGCCGCGGAACTCGACGAGACCGTGAACGTCGCCGTCGTGGACCAGGGGCAGGCGACCAACATCATGCAGGTCTACGGCTCGGCGGCGGTGACCGCGCGGAACTGGATCGGCCAGCGCACCCCGCTGCACGCCACCTCCAGCGGGAAGGTCCTGCTGGCCTGGGCCGGCGACGACGACCGGGAGTCCGCGCTGGCCGAGCTGCCCGCGTTCACGCCGAACACGCGCACCGACCGGACCAAGCTCGCCGAGGAGCTGGAGCAGGTCCGCGAGCGCGGCTGGGCGTGCACCGTGGAGGAGCTGGAGGTCGGGCTGAACGCGGTGGCCGCCCCGATCCGCGCTGCGAACGGGGACGTGATCGCGGCGCTGTCGGTCTCCGGGCCGGCGTACCGGATGGAGCCGTCGTCCTATCCGGACATCGCCGAGAAGATCGTCGCGGGCGCCGAGGAGATCAGCTTCCGCGTCGGCTACCTCGGTCCGCGCTGACGGTTGGTCCGCCGCGGCAGGAAGCGGTGAGCGCGGTGCAGCCGGCGGCGGGGGATGACCACGTGCCCGCGGACCGCTCGGGACAGCGCCGGCGCCTCGGCGACGCGGGCGGCTGTTCGCGACAGGAGCGGCGCCCACAACGCACGGCCCGGTCGGTCCGCGGGCGCAGGGGGTTGACCATGCGTCGGCGGAGTGTTCGGGGCAACGTGTGGCCCGGCGCCGCGGTTCCGCGTGTGCGGCGCCGTGGGCCAGGTGTCCACTCTGCACGGAGCAGCCGGGCCGCGGGCGCGCGGCAGGGGATGCTGTTGTCGTTGAGCATTCCGGACCGTCCACAGTGCACGGAGGGGCCGACCCACAGGCACCGCGGGTCAGGGGAAGACCACGGTGCTGTTGCCGTTGAGCAGGACGCGGCGTTCGCAGTGCCAGCGGACCGCCCGGGAGAGCGCCAGCGCCTCCGCGTCGCGGCCTACCGTTTGCAGTGCGCGCGGATCATAGGTGTGGTCGATGCGGATGACCTCCTGCTCGATGATCGGCCCCTCGTCCAGGTCGGGCGTCACGTAGTGCGCCGTCGCGCCGACGAGCTTCACTCCCCGGTCGTAGGCCTGGTGGTAGGGCTTCGCGCCCTTGAACCCGGGCAGGAACGAGTGGTGGATGTTGATCGCCCGGCCGTGCAGCGCCTTGCACAGCTGGTCGGACAGCACCTGCATGTACCGGGCGAGCACCACCAGCTCCGCCTCGTACTCCTCCACCACCTCCAGCAGCCGCGCCTCGGCCTGGGGCTTGGTCTCCGGCGTCACCGGGATGTGCAGGAACGGCAGCCCGGCCGCCTCCGCCATCGGGCGCAGATCGTCGTGATTGGACACCACGGCCACGATGTCGGCCCCCAGACTGCCCGCGCGCCAGCGGAAGATCAGGTCGTTGAGGCAGTGGCCCTGCTTGGACACCATCACCAGGACACGCGCGTTGCGGTCCGGGTGGAACGCGTACGACATGGCGAAGTCCGCGGCGACCGGCTCGAAACCGCGGGACAGCTCGCCGAGGTCCACGTCCGCGTCGGTGGTGACCTTGGTGCGCAGGAACAGCCGCTTGCGCACCGGGTCGTCGAACTGCTGGTACTCCTCGATGTTGCCGCCGTGCTCGACGAGGTAGGCGCTGACGGCGTGGACGATCCCGGTCCGGTTCGGGCAGTCCAGGGTGAGCGTGAACGAGCGCGTCATCGGTGTCTCCTCAGCATTCCACGATGTTGAGAGCCAGCCCGCCGCGGGCGGTCTCCTTGTACTTGTCCTTCATGTCAGCGCCGGTCTCGCGCATCGTCTTGATGGCCTTGTCCAGCGACACGTGGTGGCGGCCGTCGCCGCGCACCGCCATCCGGGCGGCGGTGATCGCCTTGACCGAGGCGATCGCGTTGCGCTCGATGCACGGGATCTGCACGAGCCCGCCCACCGGATCGCAGGTCAGGCCGAGGTTGTGCTCGATGCCGATCTCGGCCGCGTTCTCCACCTGCTCCGGGGTCCCGCCGATGATCTCCGCCAGACCGGCCGCGGCCATCGAGCACGCGGACCCGACCTCGCCCTGGCACCCGACCTCGGCGCCGGAGATCGAGGCGTTCTCCTTGAACAGCGACCCGATCGCCCCGGCGGTGAGCAGGAACCGCACGGCCGCGTCGTCGTCGAAGGCGGGCAGGAACTTCTCCGCGTAGTGCAGCACCGCGGGCACGATCCCGGCCGCGCCGTTGGTGGGCGCGGTGACCACCCGCCCGCCGGCCGCGTTCTCCTCGTTCACCGCGAGCGCGAAGAGGGTGACCCACTCCATGGCGTGCAGCGCGTCCGGCTCACCCGAGTCGCGTTCCAGCCGTTCCCGCAGGTCGTTGGCGCGCCGGCGCACCTTCAGCCCGCCCGGCAGCACGCCGCCGGTGTGCGTGCCGCGGTGCACGCACTCGCGCATCACCGACCAGATCCGCAGCAGCCCGGCGCGGATCTCCGCCTCGACGCGCCAGGACAACTCGTTGGCCAGCATCAGGTCGCTGATGCGCAGGCCCGTTTCGCGCGTGTGGGCGAGCAGCCCGTCGGCGGTGGTGAACGGGTAGCGCACCGGGGTGGGATCGGGCACCAGCGCCCGGCGGCCGGTTTCGTCCTGGTCGAGCACGAACCCGCCGCCGACCGAGTAGTACTCGCGCCGGTCGAGCACCTCGCCGTCGTCGCCGAAGGCGGCGAACACCATGCCGTTGCTGTGGAAGTCCAGCCGCTTCCGGCGGTGGAGCACGATGTCGTCGTCGACGGCGAAGGCGATCCGGTGCTTGCCGAGCAGCGAGATCGCGCCGTCCGCCCGGGCCGCGGTCACCGCGGGCTCGGCGGCGACCGGGTCGACCAGGTGCGGCTGCTCCCCGGTCAGCCCCAGCACGACGGCCTTGACGCTGCCGTGCCCGTGCCCGGTCGCGCCGAGCGAGCCGAACAGCTCGCAGCGCAGCCCCGCCGTGCGCGGCAGGAGCCCGGTGTCCGCCAGGCGGGAGGCGAACAGGTACGCGGCCCGCATCGGGCCGACCGTGTGCGAACTGGACGGACCGATGCCGACCTTGAAGAGGTCGAAGACGGAGACCGTCATGGTCCCTCCTGATGTAGGGTTGATATACCAGAGTGGCGGATCGTGGTTTTCAGCGGAGAGGATGGCGTTCGTGACCGTTCGACAGCAGGAACTCGAGGGGCCGCCGGTCTCCCTGGCCGAGCGCGCCTACACGGCGATCCAGGACCGGCTGATCATGCTGGACATCCCGCCGATGGCGCCGATCGACGACACCGCGCTGGCCGCGTCGCTCGGGCTCGGCCGCACGCCGGTGCGGGAGGCGCTCAAACGCCTGGAGGTCGACCGGCTGGTCGTGTCCTACCCGCGGCGCGGCACGTTCGCCACCGGCGTCGACATCACCGACCTGGCCTACATCTCCGAGATCCGCGTCCAGCTGGAACCCCTCGCCGCCCGGCGCGCCGCCGAGACCGCCGGACCGGGCGTGAAGTCCGAGCTCGCCGAACTCGCCGACGAGGTCGCCGACCTGGACGTGCGGGCGCTCGAACGCACCGAGCTGATGCGCTGCGACCTGCGGGTGCACCGCGCGATCTACCGTGCGGCGGGCAACCCGCACCTGGAGGACACGCTGGTCCGCTACGACAACCTGGCGACCCGCATCTTCTGCCTGTTCCTGGACCGGATGCCGCACTTCGACCGGCACGTCGGCGAGCACACCGCCCTGCTGCGCGCGATCGCCGAAGGTGACGCGGACACCGCGGCCGAGCTGGCCCTCGTGCACGTCACCGGCTTCGAGAAGGCGATCCGCGCGATCATCTGACCGGTTCACGGCAGCGCCTCCAGGACCGCGAGGCCGTCGCGCGTGGCGGCGACGTCGTGCACCCGCACGATCTTCGCGCCGCGCTGCGCGGCCAGGACCGCGGCGGTCACCGACGCGACCGTGCGCTGCCCGACCGGACGGCCGGTGAGCCGGCCGAGCATCGCCTTGCGGGACAGGCCCACCATGAGCGGCACCCCGAGCGCGCGGAACTCCGGCAGCGCGCCGAGCAGGGCCAGGTTGTGCTCCAGCGTCTTGCCGAAGCCGAACCCCGGATCGGCGATCAGGTGCTCCGCCGGGATGCCGGCCGCCAGGCAGGTCTTGATGCGGGCGCGCAGGAAGTCCCGCACCTCGGCGACCACGTCGGTGTAGCGCGGATCGCGCTGCATCAGGTGCGGGGGCCGGAGCATGTGGGTCAGGCACACCGGCACCCCGAGCTCGGCCGCGGCCCGCAGGGCGCCGGGGTGCCGCAGCGCGCGCACGTCGTTGATCATCGCGGCCCCGGCGTCCACCGCGGCACGCATCACCTCGGGGCGGGACGTGTCGACCGAGATCGGCACGTCCACCACGCGGGCCAGCCGGGCGATCACCGGCACCCCCCGGTCCAGCTCCTCGTCCAGGGTGGGCGGACGGGCGCCGGGCCGGGTGGACTCGCCGCCCACGTCGAGCAGGTCGGCTCCCTCGGCCGCCAGCCGTTCCCCGTGCTCGACCGCGGCCGCGTGGGAGTGGAAGAGACCGCCGTCGGAGAACGAATCCGGCGTCACGTTCACGATGCCGCAGACCAGGGTGCGTGGCTCGGTCAGCAGCTCCGGCACCGGTGTCCGGACGGCGAGGGGGTTCCCGGTCATGACTGTCCTAACGGGACGCGGCGGTGATGGTGTGCCGGAGCAGCAGCGCGGTGGTCACCGGGCCGACCCCGCCCGGCACGGGTGTCAGCGCCGCGACCCGCCCGGACAGCGACCGCGCGTCGGCGTCACCGGCGAGGCCGCCGTCCGGGGTTGGGTTGGTGCCCACGTCGACGACCACCGCGTGCGGGGCGACGTGCTCGGCGGTGATCAGCCCGGCCCGGCCGACGGCCACCACGAGGACGTCGGCCTCCCGGGTGGACGCGGCGAGGTCCGCGGTGTGGCGGTGGCAGATCGTCACGGTCGCGTCCCTGGCCAGCAGCAGCTGCGCCGCGGGCTTGCCGACCACGGTGGAGCGCCCGACCACCACGGCGCGGCGCCCGGCCAGGGGCACCTCGTAGTGGTCGAGCAGCGCCAGCACCGCCGCGGCCGTCGCCGGCGGGTGCGCGGGCAGGCCGGCGGTGAGACGGCCGAGCGACAGCGGGTTGGCGCCGTCCACGTCCTTGGCCGGGTCGATCGCGGTGGCCAGCTCCTCCAGCCGGGCGCCGCCGGGCAGCGGGGTCTGCAGGATGATCCCGTGCACCGCCGGATCGGCGCTCAGCCGCTCCAGCTCGGCGGTGATGCCGGCCGGGGTGGCGGCCGCGCCGAGGTCCACGACATCGCACTGCACACCGCTGCGGGCCGCGGTCTTCGCGATCGAGCGCACGTACCAGGCGCTGGACTCGTCGTCGGTGGCGACCACGACGGCCAGGCGGGGGTGCACGCCCCGCTCGGACAGGGCCGCGGCGTCAGCCGAGACCCCGTCCCGGATCTGCCTGCCCAGCTCGGTTCCACTGAGGACGGCGGTCATCGCGTGATCTGCTTCCGCACGGCGGTGGTCACGTCGTCGGCGCGGGCGATCGCCTGGTCCACGGTGGCGATCGCCGCGGTCAGCTCGTCGCGGGCCGGGCCCTCACCGATGCCGGACAGGTTGATCTCGACGTTCACCCTGGCCGTGGACAACGCCGCCCGCGCCGCGTCGGCCGCCGCGGCGACGTCGCTGATCACGTTGCGGTTGCCGATCGGCTGCAGCCGTTCGGTGAGGTTGACGATCTGCTTGGCGACCGCGATGACGCGGGCCGGGACCCGCCCGGCCTCCACCAGTGCCGCGCCGATCGCCCGCGACCGGGCCACCTTCTCGCGCTCGGTGGATTTCGGAAGGGCGTAGGCGCGGGTGACGGCCTGGAACGCGGCGGCGTCCTTCTCGGCCAGCGCCAGCGCGAGGGTGCGCAGGTCGTCGGCGTTGGCCCGGATCTGCGTGATCGCGTCGGCGTCCTGCCGGTACTTCTCGCCGTCGCTGTACCGGGCCACCATCGCGACCAGCGCCGCGCCCTGGGCGGCGTGCAGCGCGGCGGTGGCGCCGCCGCCCGGGGCGGGCACCCGGGCGGCGAGCGCGTCGAGGAACGCTTCGAGGGTCAGTGTGCGCATCGGTGTCCGTCCTCAGCGCCGGATGCGCAGCATCTCGGGGTCGACCAGGGGTTCGGCGGCCACGGTGGCGCGCACCCGGCGGCCGAAGTAGCCGATCTCGACCGGCGTGCCCGGGGTCGCGGCGGCGGGCAGCCACGCGTAGGCGATCGGCACGCCCAGGGTGTGCGCGAACGCGGCCGAGGTGACGTACCCGGCGGGCTCGCCGTCGAGGAACACCGGCTCGGAGCCGAGCACCACGCTGCGGCCGTCGTCGATCGTCAGGCAGGACAGCCGGCGTGTCACCGTCTCGTCGGTGACCTCGGCGATCGCGTCCCGGCCGACGAAGTCGCCCTTCTGCTTGCGCACCGCGAACCCGAGCCCGGCCTCGTACGGGTTGTGCTCGGTGGTCATGTCCGTGCCCCACGACCGGTAGCCCTTCTCCAGCCGCAGGCTGTTGAACGCGGCGCGGCCCGCGGCGACCACCCCGAGCGGGCGGCCTGCCTCGAACAGCACGTCCCACAACCGCTGCCCGTACTCGGCGCTGGTGTAGATCTCCCAGCCGAGTTCGCCCACATAGGACAGTCGCATCGCGGTGACCGGGATCCCCGCGATGTGCGCGGGCATGCAGCGGAAGTACTTCAGCGCCTCGTGCGAGAAGTCGTCCCGGCTCAGCGGCTGGACGAGATCGCGCGCCAGCGGACCCCACACGCCGATGCAGCAGGTGCCGCCGGTGATGTCGCGGACCTGCACGTCCCCGCCCGCCTCGGACCGGAAGTAGGCCAGGTCGAGGTTGCCGTTCGCGCCGACCTGGAAGCGGTCCTCGCCCAGCCGGGCCACCGTCAGGTCGCTGCGGATCCCGCCGGCCTCGTCCAGCGCGAGCGTGTAGGTCACCGAGCCGACCGACTTGTCCATCTTGCCGGTGGTGAGCCGGTCCAGGAACGCCAGCGCGCCCGGCCCGGACACCTCCAGGCGCTTGAGCGGGGTCATGTCGTAGAGGGCGACCGCGGTGCGGGTCTTCCACGCCTCGGCCGCGGCGATCGGGGAGTGGAACATCGCCGACCACGCGTCCCGTGACGGCGGCTGCCACTCCGGCGGCAGGTCCTTGACCAGGTGCGCGTTCGCCTCGTACCAGTGCGGCCGCTCCCAGCCGTGCGCCTCCAGGAAGAACGCGCCGAGCTCCTTCTGCCGCGCGTGGAACGGGCTGACCCGCAGGTCCCGCGGCGACAGCTTCGGCTGCAGCGGGTGCACCACGTCGTAGATCTCCACGAAGTTGCGCTGCGCGGTCTCGTCGACGTAGGCCTCGGTGGTCTCGATCTCGTCGAACCGGTGCACGTCGCAGCCGTGCAGGGCGATCTCGCTGCGGCCGTCGACCAGCAGCTGCGCGACCGAGCGCGCCACGCCGGAGGAGTGCGTCACCCAGACCGCCTCGGCGATCCAGAACCCGGCGACGTCGGGAGACTCGCCGATCAGCGGGCCGCCGTCCGGGGTGAAGGAGAAGATCCCGTTGAACCCGGTCTCGATCTTCGCCGACCGCAGCGACGGCAGCAGCTGCCTGCTGTGCTCCCAGGAGGGCGCGAAGTCCTCCTCGGTGAACGGCAGCATCGACGGCATCGCCGCCTCGGTGAGGTCGTCGTCGGAGACCTCGGGCAGGTCGGACAGGCGCACCGGCATCGGGCGGTGCGCGTAGGAGCCGATGCCGAGGCAGTCGACGTGCTCGCGGTAGTACAGGTCGCGGTCCTGGTGGCGCAGGATCGGCAGCCCGGCCTCGGTCAGCTCGTCGTTGCGCCCCACCAGGTCCGCGACCTGGCCGGTGCGCACGTACTGGTGCGCCAGCGGCAGCAGTGGCACCCGCATGCCGACCATCTCGCCGATCGCCTGGCCCCAGAACCCGGCGCAGGACACCACGATGTCGGCGGGGAAGTCGCCGGCGGTGGTGCGCACGCCGGTGACCCGTCCGCCGGTGTGGGAGATGCCGGTGACCCGGACGCTGCCGTGGAACTCGGCGCCGCGGGATTCGGCGCGGCGCCGCAGGGCCACCACGGCGCGCGCGGCCTTGGCGAGCCCGTCGGTCGGGGTGTGGAACCCGCCGAGGACCTGCTCGGGGTCGAGCAGCGGGTGCAGCCGCACGCACTCCTCGGGGCCGACGACCTCGCCGGGCACGCCCCACGAGGTGGCCCAGCCCTGCTTGCGGTGCAGGTCGGCCAGGCGCTCCGGGGTGGTGGCGACCTCCAGGCCGCCGACCTGGTTGAAGCACCAGGCGCCGTCCACGTCCAGGCTCTTGAGCTTGTTCACCGTGTAGGTGGCGAACTCGGTCATCGTCTTCGACGGGTTCGTCTGGTACACCAGGCCCGGCGCGTGCGAGGTCGAGCCGCCGGTCAGCGGGAGCGGACCCTGGTCGAGGACCGTGATCCGGGTCCACCCGCGCTCGGTCAGCTCGTCGGCCAGGTTCGCGCCGACGATGCCGGCGCCGATGATGACAACCCGGGGTGTGGTGCTCATCGTGGTCTCCTGTCTGTGGTCTACGAGGTGGCCCCGGCGGGCTGGAACTCCAGCGCCGCGTCGAGGAGCCAGTCGGCGAGGTATCCGGCGAACGAGGGCCGCACGAACACGCGGAAGTCCTCGCCCGCGCCGAGCGCGAGCAGCAGCACGGGGGCCTGCCCGAGTGTCGTCTGCGCGGCGCTTCCGGCGGGGAACGCCAGCGGGTGCAGGTCGAGCGAGCAGCCGGTGGCCAGGACGTCCCGCGCGTGCCGTCCGCTGACGCGGATTCCGGTGCGCTGCGCGGAAACGTCGATGGCGGCTCCGCCGCGTGGCCGGACCGCAGCGCCCAGCCGCGCCTCCAGTTCGTGCCCCTGCGCGGCGGTGCTGGTGACGAGCCATTCGTCCGGGCCGAGCCAGACGATCTGCCCGTCGGCGGCGTAGACCCAGGTGTTGGGCTCGGTGGGCAGCGGGGTGCCGAGCACGTCGGCCGGTGGCGTGACGCGCAGGTCGACCGCGGCCACCGGCGGCTCGGCCTCCAGGTTCAGGCCGGTCGCGTTGCGCGAGGCGGCGGCCAGCGACGGGATCCACTGCTGCAGCGGATGCGTGGGGTAGAGGCGCGGGTCAGCCATCGCGGCGTGCTCCTTCCGGGTCGACCAGCACGATTCCGCCGATCTCGGCGGGCACCAGGGCGCCGTCGACCGGGACGTGGACGGTGTCGCCGATGCGCGCCTGCCCGCCCTTGACCAGGGCCAGCGCGAACGGGCGGCCCAGCTCGGCGCTGTGGTAGCTGGAGGTGACGTGGCCGAGCATCGGCACCGGCGGCGGGGGCAGGGTGCCGTCCGGGCGGAACTCCACGACCTGGGAGCCCTCCGGCAGCTTGGTCCGCGCGTCGGCGGGCAGGAGCGACACCAGCTGCTTGCGCAGCGGGTTGGTGTTCTCCGGGCGGGTGAACGAGCGCTTGCCGACGAAGTCCCGCTTCTTCTTCGACACCGCCCAGCCCAGGCCGAGGTCGTGCGGGCTGACGGTGCCGTCGGTGTCCTGCCCGACGATCGGGTAGCCCTTCTCCGCGCGCAGCACGTGCATGGTTTCCGTGCCGTACGGGGTGATGTTCCAGCGCGCGCCTGCCGAGAGCAGGCGCAGCCACATCGCCCTGGCGTACCAGGAGTTCACGTTGACCTCGAACGCCAGCTCACCGGAGAACGAGATGCGGGCGATGCGCACCGGGACGCCGTCGACCTCGGTGTCCTGCCAGGACATGAACGGGAACGCCTCGTTGGACACGTCCAGGTGCGGGAAGGCCGCGGCGATCACGTCGCGCGAGCGCGGCCCGACGACCGGGAACACCGACCACTGCTCGGTCACCGAGGTCAGGTGCACGCGCAGGTCCGGCCACTCGGTCTGCAGCCACTCCTCCATCCAGTCCAGCACGCGCGCCGCGCCGCCGGTGGTGGTGACGACCAGGAACCGGTCCTCGGCCAGCCGCAGCACCGTGCCGTCGTCGAACACCATGCCGTCGTTGCCGCACATGACGCCGTAGCGCACGCGCCCGACCTTCAGGGTGCTCATCATGTTGGTGTAGAGCCGGTCGAGCAGCTCGGCGGCGTCCGGGCCCTGCACGTCGATCTTGCCCAGGGTGGAGCCGTCCAGGATGCCGACCCCGCCGCGGACCGCGGCGCACTCGCGCAGCACGGCGGCGTCCATGTTCTCGTGCGGCGCCGGGTAGTAGCGGGCCCGCTTCCACTGCCCGACGTCCTCGAACACCGCCCCCGCCGCGACGTGCCAGCTGTGCAGCGAGGTGATCCGCTCGGGGTCGAACAGCTTCCCGCGCTCCCGCCCGGCCAGCGCGGCGAACGCCACCGGGGTGTAGGGCGGGCGGAACGTCGTGGTGCCGGTGTCCTCGACCGGTTTGCCGAGCAGCTCGGCGACGATGCCGGAGGCGATCACCCCGGACGTCTTGCCCTGGTCGTGTGCGGTGCCGATGGTGGTGTAGCGCTTGATGTGCTCGACCGACCGCAGCCCGGCGCCGACCGCGCGCTCGATGTCGGCGACCGTCGCGTCGCGCTGGATGTCCACGAACTGGCGGGCCGGGTCGCCTTCGGTGCGCCACAGCACCAGCGGCGGCGTGGTCTCCGGCTCCGCGGGCGTGGCTGGTGCGTCGTCCCCGGCGCCGTCGCGCAGGCAGCCGGCGAGGTCGAACGTGCCGTTCGCCGCGCCGATCACCGACACCCCGGGGATCGGCTCGGCCGGGCGGAACGCGCCCAGCGCCGGGTCGTACCGCAACGCGCCGCGGACGTGGCTGAACAGGTGCGCGGCGGGGTTCCAGCCGCCGGAGGTCAGCAGCAGGTCGCACGGCAGCGACTCGGCCTTGCCCGCGGTGACCGTGTCCACGCCGGTGATCCGGACCTCGCCGGTGGTGCCGACGACGGCGCTGCCCGGCCGCACGGCGATCGACCGTTCCCGGCACAGCGCGGCCCAGTGCTCCGGCGCGCTCGGGCGGGCGTCGAGGACGGTGACCCGCGCCCCGGCGTGCTCCAGGTCCAGCGCGGCAGCGTAGGCGGAGTCGTTGGTGGTGAACACGACGACCTCGCGTCCGGCGAGCACCCCGTAGCGGTGCAGGTAGTCACGCGCCGCGGAGGCGAGCATGATGCCCGGCCGGTCGTTGTCGGCGAACACCACCGGCCGCTCGTGCGCGCCGGTCGCGACCACGACGTGCCGCGCGCGGATCCGGTGCACCCGCTGGCGCGAGAGGTTGCGCGGCGCGGCGGTGCCGAGGTGGTCGGTGCGCCGCTCCAGCGCCAGCACGAACCCGTCGTCGTACTGCCCGAACGCCGTGGTGCGCTGCAGGTGCAGCACCTCCGGGGCGGCGGCCAGCTCGGCCACCACCTCGGCGACGAACTCGCGCGACGGCCGCCCGTCGATCACCTCGGTGCCGGTCAGCGAGCCACCCGCGTCGGCCCGGTCGTCGACGAGCACGACCCGCTCCCCGCGCCGTGCGGCGGACCGCGCGGCCAGCAACCCGGCCGGGCCCGCCCCGACGACGAGCGTGTCGCAGTGCGTGTGCTTGCGGTCGTAGCGGGCGGTGTCGGCCACCTCGGCGAGCCGACCCTGCCCGGCAAGCCCGCGCGCGACGAGCCCGTCGGTCAGCTCGACGGTCGCGGCGAGCAGCATCGGCTCCGGGAACGGCTCCTCGATCTGCACCAGCCCGGTCGGGTCCTCGACCCACGCCGCGCCGATCCCGCGCGGGCGGCCGAACTTCACGCTCGTGCCCACCGCGTGCACGCCGTGGGCGAGCAGCGCCGAGGCCAGCGTGTCGCCCGGGTGGCCGGTGTAGGTGACCCCGTCGAAGGTGAACCCGACGGTGCCGGTGCGGTCGATCCGGCCGTAACCCTTGATGCGGCTCATGACGCCACCTCCGGTGCGGACTGGCCCATCGGGTACACGGCCAGGAACTCGTAGGTCCGGGTGTCGCGGACCGCGTTGAACCAGCGACGGCAGCCGGCCGCGTGGCTCCAGCGTTCGGCGAACGGGCCCTTGGGGTTGTCGCGGAAGAAGACGAAGTGCGCCCACTCCTCGTCGGACAACGCGGCGGGGTCGTCCGGGTAGGCGAGGTGGGCCTGGCCGCCGTAGTGGAACTCCACTTCCTCGCGCGGCCCGCACCACGGGCAGGTGATGAGTTGCATGCGTGGCTCCTAGTGGGCGACGGCGGCGGCGCCGTGCTCGTCGACGAGCGCGCCGGTGACGAAGCGGTCCAGGCCGAACGGCTCGACGTACGGGTGCGGCTCGCCGTTGGCGATCGTGTCGGCCAGGCACCAGCCCAGGCCCGGGGTGGCCTTGAACCCGCCGGTGCCCCAGCCGCAGTTGAGGTAGACGTTGTCGTAGGGCGTGCGGCCGACGATCGGCGAGGCGTCCGGCGTGACGTCCACGATCCCGGCCCAGCTGCGCAGCAGGTGCGCCCGGGCGAACACGGGGAACAGCTCCACCGCGGCTGCCATCTGCCGCTCGATGATGTGGAAGGCGCCGCGCTGGCCGTACCCGTTGTAGGAGTCCACGCCCGCGCCCATCACCAGTTCGCCCTTGTGCGCCTGGGACACGTAGACGTGCACGGCGTTGGACATCACGATCGTCGGGTGCACCGGCTCCAGCAGCTCCGACACCAGGGCCTGCAGCGGGTGCGACTGCAGCGGCGCCCGCACGCCGAGCTGGTCCAGCAGCACCGAGGTGTGCCCGGCCGCGCACAGCGCGACGGTGCCGCAGGCGATGTCGCCGCGGCTGGTCCGCACCCCGGTCACCCGATCACCGTCCACAGTGAACCCGGTGACCTCGCAGTCCTGGATCAGGTCGATCCCGGCCTCGTCGGCCCGGCGGGCGAAACCCCATGCGACGTAGTCGTGCTTGGCGATGCCCGCGCGCGGCTGGTACGTCGCGCCCAGCACCGGGTACCGGATGTCGCCGGAGACGTTGACGATCGGGCAGACCTTGGCGACCTCGTCGGGGGAGAGCCACTCGGCGTCGATGCCGTTGAGCTTGTTGGCCTCCACCCGCCGCACGCTGTCGCGCACGTCCTGCTCGGTGTGCGCCAGGTTCAGCACCCCGCGCTGGGAGAACAGGATCGGATAGCCCAGGTCGTCTTCGAGGCCCTCCCACAGCTTCAGGGCGTGCTCGTAGATCGCCGCGGAGGCGTCCCACAGGTAGTTGGAGCGGATCAGCGTGGTGTTGCGGGCCATGTTCCCGCCGGCCAGCCAGCCGCGCTCCAGGACCGCGACGTTGGTGATGCCGTGGTTGCGCGCCAGGTAGTGCGCGGTGGCCAGGCCGTGCCCGCCGCCGCCGACGATCACGACGTCGTAGCCGCGCTTCGGTTCCGGGTTGCGCCACAGGAAGTCCGGGTGGTCGGGCAGGTGCGCGCCGGGGGGCTGGGGGGTGGTCATGCCGTCAGCTCCGGGTAGAGGGGGTGGCGGGCGGTGAGGTCGGCGACGCGGGCGGAGAGCTTGTCCAGGTCGGCGGCGGAGGCGTCCGGGCGCAGGGCCAGCGCGGCGATGTCGGCGACCTCGGCGAAGTCGTCGGGGCCGAACCCGCGCGCGGCCAGCGCGGGCGTGCCGAACCGCAGGCCGGAGCTGATCATCGGCGGGCGCGGGTCGAACGGGACGGCGTTGCGGTTGACCGTGATCCCGACCTCGTGCAGCCGGTCCTCGGCCTGCTTTCCGTCCAATTCGGACTCCCGCAGGTCGGCCAGCACCAGGTGCACGTCGGTGCCGCCGGTCAGCACCCCGATCCCGGTCTCGCGCAGGAACCGGTCGGCGAGGATCTTCGCGCCCTGCAGGGTGCGTTCCTGGCGCTCGCGGAACTCCGGCTCGGCGGCCAGCTTGAACGCCACGGCCTTGCCCGCGATGACGTGCTCCAGCGGCCCGCCCTGCTGGCCGGGGAACACGCTGCTGTTGAGCTTCTTCGCCAGCGACCGCTCGGCCAGGATCACCCCGCCGCGCGGGCCGCCGAGCGTCTTGTGCGTGGTCGAGGTGACGACGTGCGCGTGCGGCACGGGGGAGGGGTGCAGGCCCGCCGCGACCAGCCCGGCGAAGTGCGCCATGTCGACCATCAGGTACGCGCCGACCTCGTCGGCGATCCGGCGGAACGCGGCGAAGTCCAGGTGCCGCGGGTAGGCCGACCAGCCTGCGACGATCAGCTTCGGCCTGCGCTCCCGAGCCAGCCGCTCGACCTCGTCCATGTCGACGCGGTGGTCCTCGGCGCGCACGTGGTAGGCGGCCACGTCGTAGAGGCGGCCGGAGAAGTTGAGCTTCATTCCGTGCGTCAGGTGCCCGCCGTGCGCGAGGTCCAGGCCGAGGATCGTGTCGCCGGGCTCCAGCAGCGCGGCCATGGCGGCGGCGTTGGCCTGTGCGCCGGAGTGCGGCTGCACGTTGGCGTACTCCGCGCCGAAGAGCGCTTTGAGCCGGTCGATGGCCAGGGTCTCGATCTCGTCGACGTGTTCGCAGCCCCCGTAGTAGCGGCGGCCGGCGTAGCCCTCGGCGTACTTGTTGGTCAGCACCGACCCCTGCGCCTGCATCACCGCCAGCGGCGCGAAGTTCTCGCTCGCGATCATCTCCAGGGTGTCGCGCTGGCGGCCGAGCTCGCGGCCGATCGCCGCGTGCACCTCCGGATCGGTTTGGAGCAGGGAACGCCCGAGCACGCGCTGGGGGCTGAGTGCGCCAGCGCGGCCGATGGCCACCGACATGCTGCCTCCCGGGTCTCATACCTCTGTTCGCCGACTGATATATCAACTGGCCGCCACGCTACGGCTCGGCGTCCGGCGGGGTCAAGAGCCGATTCCGGCGAACCTTTGTTACTCGTGAGTCCCTTGTGTCGCAGGGATTCGGCCCTCGTGTTGCCGTCAGGAAAACTCCGCGCCATCCCCGGTTCAGGTCTTGACAGACGCGGCGCGTAGGCCGCACTGTGGTCCGCGTCGCAGTTGCACATCACGCAGGTGTTGCGGAAGAAGCAACAACCAGTCCCCGGTCACTCACACCACCACGGAGCGTTCGTTGACCGAGAACACCACCACCGCGCCGTCCACCGACCAGCCCGGGCTCCCGTCGAGCCTGATCCCCACACTCGGCGGGATCACCTACACCGACGAGACGATCTTCGCGCTGGAGCAGGAGAAGATCTTCGAGCAGATGTGGTTCTGCGCGGTCCGCGGCGCGGACCTGCCGCAACCCGGAAACTTCCGCACCGTGCAGATCGGCCGCGAGAGCGTGCTGGTGACCCGGTCGCGCGACGGCGCCCTGCGGGCATTCCTCAACATCTGCCGCCACCGCGGCGCGCGCCTGTGCGTGGAAGAGAGCGGCACGGTCAAGCGGAACTTCCAGTGCCCCTACCACGCGTGGACCTACGGCCTGGACGGCAAGCTCGTCGCGGCGCCGAACCTGACCTCGATGCCGGACATCGACCGCACCGAGTACGGCCTCAAGCCGGTGCACCTGCGGGAGTGGCTCGGCTACGCGTGGCTGTGCCTGGCCGAGGAGCCGCCGTCCTTCGAAGAGACGGTGCAGGCGGACGTGGCGGGCCGGCTCGGGCAGCTCGACGCGATCGGCAACTACGGCATCGACGAGCTGGCCCTGGGCAGGCGGATCACCTACGACGTCAAGGCCAACTGGAAGCTCATCATCGAGAACTTCATGGAGTGCTACCACTGCGCGACGATCCACCCCGAGCTGACCGAGGTGCTGCCGGAGTTCGCCGACGGCTACGCCGCGCAGTACTACGTGGGCCACGGCGCGGAGTTCGGCGAGGACGTCAGCGGGTTCACGGTGGACGGCAGCGCCGGGTTCGACCGGCTCGGCGGGGTGGACGAGCACCAGGACCGCCGCTACTACGCGATCACCGTGCGGCCGCAGGTGTTCGTCAACCTCGTGCCCGACCACGTGATCATCCACCGGATGTTCCCGATGGCGGTCGACCGCACGATCGTCGAATGCGACTGGCTCTACGCCCGCGAAGTGGTGGACTCCGGCCGCGACGTGTCACACTCGGTCGAGCTGTTCCACCGCGTGAACCAGCAGGACTTCGACGCCTGCGAGCGCTGCCAGCCCGCGATGTCCTCGCGCGCCTACGCCCGCGGCGGGGTCCTGGTGCCGTCCGAACACCACATCGGCGAATTCCACCAGTGGGTCGAGCGGACACTGGCCGGCGGGCGGTGACGCGGTGACCATCTCGCGGAGCGCAGGGGGGCAGCCGGACAACCAACTCGAGCAAGAGGCGGTGAGCGTCGTGCCCAGTACGGAAGCAACGACCCGGAAACCCGCGGAACCCAGAGCGCGCGGCGGGATGGATCGCGTGGTGTTCGTCGTCGCGGCGGTGGTCGCGGCGGCGTTCCTGGCCTGGGGCGTGTTCGCCACCGACAATCTCTCCAGCGTGTCCGCGGGGGTGCTGGACTGGCTGATCCGGAACACCGGCTGGGCGTTCCTGCTGGCCGCGACGGGGTTCGTCCTGTTCGCGATCTGGCTGGCGTTCAGCCGGTACGGCAAGATCCCGCTCGGCCACGACGGCGAGCGGCCGGAGTTCCGCACGGTGTCGTGGATCGCGATGATGTTCAGCGCCGGCATGGGCATCGGGCTCATGTTCTACGGGGTCGCCGAACCGTTGTCGCACTTCGTGGAGCCGCCGCCGGGCACGGTCGCGGGCAGCACCGACGCGGCGGTGGAGACCGCGATGGCGACGTCGCTGTTCCACTGGGCCATCCACCCGTGGTCGATGTACGCGGTGGTCGGGCTCGCCATCGCCTACGGCACCTTCCGGCGCGGCCGCAAACAGCTGATCAGCTCGGCGTTCGCGCCGCTGTTCGGTGAGCGGGTGAGCGAGGGGCCGCTGGGCAGGCTCATCGACATCCTGGCGATCTTCGCGACGCTGTTCGGGTCCGCCGCGTCGCTCGGGCTGGGCGCGTTGCAGATCGGCAGCGGGCTCGTTCAGCGGGGCTGGCTGTCGGACAACCCGGGCACCGGCCTGCTCATCGGCGTGATCGCGGTGCTGACGGTGGCGTTCGTCGCCTCCGCGGTGTCCGGGGTGGCGAAGGGCATCCAGTGGCTGTCCAACATCAACATGGTGCTGGCCGCCGTGCTCGCGGTGTTCGTGTTCGTGGTCGGGCCGACGATCTTCATCCTCAACCTGGTGCCCTCGACGATCGGCGACTACTTCCGCGAGATGGGCGAGATGATCTCGCGGTCGGGCGCCTCCGGCGGCGAGAACATGGAGAGCTGGCTGTCCTCGTGGACGATCTTCTACTGGGCGTGGTGGATCTCGTGGACGCCGTTCGTGGGCATGTTCATCGCGCGGATCAGCCGCGGCCGCACGATCAAGCAGTTCGTGGTCGGCGTGATCCTCGTTCCGTCCGTGGTGAGCCTGGTGTGGTTCAGCATCATGGGCGGTACGGCGATCACGCTCCAGCGGAGTGGGACGGATCTGGCGAGCGCGGGCAGCGCGCAGTCGCAGATGTTCGGGGTGCTCGACCAGTTCCCGCTGGCCGCCGTGGCGAGCGTGCTGGTGATGGTGCTGGTGGCGATCTTCTTCGTCTCCGGCGCGGACGCCGCGTCGCTGGTGATGGGGTCGATGTCGCAACGCGGCGCGATCGAGCCGAAGCGCTGGCTGGTGGTGTTCTGGGGCGTGGCGACCGGGGGCGTGGCCGCGGTGATGCTGCTGGTCGGCGGTGGTGGCGACGAGGCGCTCACCGGGCTGCAGAACCTGACGATCATCGCGGCGGCGCCGTTCGCGCTGGTGATGGTGGTGCTGTGCGTGGCGCTCGCGAAGGACCTCCGCAGCGACCCGATGATCCGGCGGGAGGAGAAGAGCGCGGAGATCGTGGAGCAGGCGGTGCTGACCGGAAACCGCCACTACGACGGCGACTTCTGCCTGCAGGTGGCCCCCACGGGCGAGGGGCTGCCCGAGAGCAACGGCCAAGCACCGGCGAAGAAGGTGGAGTGAGGACCGGGCGCCGGGCGAGTTGCGTCCGAGGTCGCCACGGGCACTGCGGAACGAGAACTCGGTGCGATCCGGAAGGGGACGCTGATCCGCCGGGCCGGTGGCGTCGGCACCACCGATGAGAACATCGAACCAACGGGCCGTGGGCGGCATCCGATCCTGTTGTACCTCCATGGTGGCGGGTTCAGCAGCGGCCGCGCCGCCTCGCCATCGCCGGCGACTCGGCGGGCGCCGATCTCGGCGCCCGCCGTTGCCGCGGAACGCCTCGCGGCCCGCCTGGAGGATGTGTCGACAGAGCACGTGCTCACCACCGTGGACGGGTTGCCGCACGCTTTCCTCACGGCCTCGCGGTGCCATCCCTCCGTTCCGGCCGTGATACACGAGATGATCGACTTCCTGGTCGACCGCGTCTGATCAGTCGTTCGCCGGCTCCAGGGACAGCTGCCAGAACCGCGCGTACCGGCCGCCGCGGGACAGGAGCTCCTCGTGCGTGCCCTGCTCGGTGATCCGGCCGTTGTCCAGGAAGACGATGTGGTCGGCGCTGCGGACGGTGCGCAGCCGGTGCGCCACCATCACCACCGTGCGGCCCGCCATCAACCGCTCGATTCCCTCGTGCACCGCGGATTCGTTCACCGGGTCCAGCGCCGACGTCACCTCGTCCAGCAGCACCACCGGGGCGTCCTTCAGCAGCGCCCTGGCGATCGACACGCGCTGGCGTTCGCCGCCGGAGAGCAGGGCTCCGCCTTCACCGACGGTGGCCGACCAGCCGCCGGGCAGGCGCTCGATCACCTCGTCCAGCCGGGCCGCCGTCGCCGCCGCGCGGACCTCCGCGGGGGTCGCGCCGGGGCGGCCGAGCCGCACGTTCTCCTCGATCGTGCCGTCGAACAGGTACACGTCCTGGAACACGATGGCGATCCGCGACATCAGATCCGCCGCCGCCATCGCCCGCACGTCCACGCCGCCGACCCGCACCGCGCCGGCGTCCACGTCGTAGAACCGCGCGATCAGCTGCAACAGCGTGCTCTTCCCGGCACCGGACGGGCCGACCACCGCGAGCCGCTGACCCTCCGCAATGGACAGTGACACGCCGTCGACCACCGTGCGGTCGCCGTGCCGGAAGGTGACCCCGTCGAACTCCAGGTCGTGCCGCGCCGGCGTCACCGGGTCGGCCGGTTCCGGCAGCGGCTCGGTGCGCAACACCGCGTCGAGCCTGGCCAGCTCCGCACGGGCGCCGCGTAGCTTGCCCCCGGTCTCGGCCAGCGACAGCAACGGATCCGCGCACCGGGCCGCCAGCACGAGGATCGACAACACCTCCGCCGCCCCGACGCCCGCGCCGAGCGCGAGGGCCGCGCCCAGCACCAGCAGCGCGGTGAACACCGCCTGCACCACGAGCGTCAGGCCGACCGCGCCCGGCAGCGCCGACAACGTGGCCCGCCGCGACGCCCGCTGCACGTTGCGCAGCGAGTCGTCCAGCAGCCGGAACCGTTCGGCGGTCCGGCCGCCCGCCCGCAGCACCGGCTGCGCCTGGAGGAACTCGATCACCCGCGCCGTGGCCTGCTGGTCGCGCTCGTGGCGTTCGGCGTCCGCGGCCGCCGTGGCCCGTCCCGCCCACACCTGGACCGCCACCACCAGCGGCGCGGCCGCCAGCGCGGCCAGCCCCAGCCGCCAGTCGAACGCGATCATCACCACGACGATCGTCAGCGGTGTCACACAAGCCGAGACGAACGGCGCCAGCAGGTGCGCGATGACGCTCATCGCCTGCAGCACGCCGCGGCTGGCCAGCACGGACACCTCGCCGACCCGCCCGGCGCTGTACCAGCCCAGCGGCAGCCGGGCCAGGTGGTCGCCGAGCCGGTGGTACATCCCGCGCAACAACGTGGTGCCCACGCGAAAACCGGACAGATCGCTGGCGTAGCGCAGCACCCCGTACACCACTACCGCGGCGCCGAACGCGATCAGCCACGGCCACACCTCGCCGGGGGCGGGTCCGAACAGCGCCCGCAGCACCGGCACCAGCAGGGCGTAGGACAGGCCCTCGGCGACCGCGGTGGTGGTCATCAGAGCGACGGTGCGCCGGACCGGCCGGGCGTGTTCGTGGCCGAGCACGCGCAGCAGCGTGGTGATCATCGTGGTTCCTCTCCCCGGGCGCGCCAGAACGCGGCGAACTTCCCGTTGCCGGCGAGCAGTTCGGCGGGACGGCCGCGTTCGGCGATCGACCCGTTTTCGAGCAGGACGACGGTGTCGGCGTCGGCGACGGTCTCCAGCCGGTGGGCGATGACCAGGATCGTCCGGTCGCCCATCAGCGTGGCCAGCGCCCCGCGCACCGCGTGTTCGGTCTGCGGGTCGGCGAAGGCGGTGGCCTCGTCCAGCACCAGGACGGGCGCGTCGGTGAGCAGCGCGCGGGCGATCGCGATCCGCTGCGCCTCCCCACCGGACAGGCTCGCCTCCTCGCCGAGCACGGTCTCGTACCCGCGCGGCAGTTCGAGGATCCGGTCGTGGATGTTCGCCAGGCGAGCGGCACGGACGACGTCCTCGCGCGCGGCCCGCGGCACCGCCAGCGCGATGTTGTCCGCGACCGGGGCGCGCAGCAACGACGTCTCCTGGAAGACGAACGACACCGTCCGGTAGAGCCGGTCGCTGCCGATCTCCCGCAGGTCGACGCCGCCGAGCGTGACCGAACCGGCGTCCGGGTCGAAGAACCGCGGCAGCAACTGGACCAAAGTGGACTTCCCGCTGCCGGACGGCCCGACGAGCGCGGTGACCATGCCCGGTTCGAGCACCAGGTCGACGCCGCGCAGCACCTCGTGCCCCTCGGTGTACCCGAATCGGACGTCACGCAGCTCGACGCGGTGCCCGTCGGGCTCGGCCGGGTGCGCGGGCTCGGGCAGCGGCGGAACCGCCAGCACCTCGCGGATCCGGCCGACCGCGCGACCGGCGGCCTGCAGGTCGTCGAAGCCGTGTCCAAGGGCCGCCACCGGGGCGGTCAGGCCGAGGCCGAGCAGCACGAAGGGCAGCAGGTCGGCCGGGGCGAGGCCGCCGGACGTGATCAGCGTTGCCCCGCCGATCAACACGACCACCAGCACGAACGGCGGTGACAACGCCAGCTGCATCCCGGCCGCGATGCCGGACATGCCGCGCACCCAGCGGAGGAAGGTGCCGACGAAGTCGTCGGTGGCGGTGCGGAACCTCCGGTGCGCACGCTCGGACCCGCCGAACGCCTTGACCACCGCGATACCGCGCACGAACTCGACGACGGAGCTCGCGATCCGGCCCATGGCCGCGTCGAACTCCTGCTGCTCACGCTGCCGGGCGGCGGTCATCATCAGCGGGACCAGCGCTATCGCCAGCACCACGGGTACCAGCGTGATCAGGGTGAGGCGCCAGTCGATCGTCACCAGGTAGACCAGCGACACCAGCGGCACGACGAACGCGGAGACCAGCTCGCCCGGCGTGTGGGCGATGAACGGGTGCACGGCGCTGACGTCCTCGCCGACCACCTTGGCCAGCTCGCCGGTGCGGCGGCGGGCGAACCAGCCGATCGGCACCCGGCCCAGCCGCTCGGCCAGCAGGCGGCGGAAGGACAGCTGCACCCGGTCGTCCAGGACGTGTCCCACTCCGGCCGACGCGGCGGTGAACAGCATCCGGACGAGCAGGCCGGCCGCGCCCAGCGCGACGACCGTCCACACGCGACTCTCGTCGGCCGGTTCCGGGGACAGCAGCGTGCGGCCCAGTTCGACGACCGCGAGCAGCGGCGCCAGGCCGGCGACCGCGCCGATCACCTGCAGCACCACCACGGCAGCGAAACCTCCGGCGTGCGGCCGCAGCAGGCGTCCGAGGCTTTCCGTCATCGCGTCTCCAGTGCCGCCACGAGATGCCCGGCGAGGAAGGCGGTGATCTTCGCGCGGGCGGGCTTCGCCTGGGGGACAAGGCCGGGCATGCTGAGGAACGCGTGTGGCGCCCCGCGGTGTGCGGCCAGTGCGGCAGGAGTGCCGGCGTCGCGCAGCCGCTCGGCGTACCGGCGGCCGTGGTCGGCGAGCGGGTCGAGTGTGGGCACCACGACGAGCGCCGGGGCCAGCCCGCCGAGGTCGTCCGCCCGCAGCGGCGACAGCGGGAGCGGGTCCGTCCCGGGTGGTGCGGCCAGGCGGTGGAACAGCCGCATCTGCTCGATCGTCAGCATCGGGCTCTGCGCGTGCTCGCTCATCGAGGGGTGGTCGTAGGCGGTCTCCGTCAGGTCGAGCGCCGGGTTGACCAGGACCTGGGCGCGCAGTCGCAGGCCGGTGTCGCGGGCGCGGATCGCGGACAGCGCGGCGATCAGCCCGCCGGTGCTCTCGCCGAACACCGCGATGCGCGCCGGGTCGCCCCAGGTTCCGGCTTGCTGGAGCACGTCCCAGGCGTCCTCGGCGGCGGCGGTCAGCGGGGTGCCCGGGGCGAGGAGGCGGTGCTCGACCGAGACGACGACGGCCGGCAGGCGGGCGGCGAGGTGGCTGTTGACCCAGTCGCACTGCACGGCCGTGCCGGTGAAGCCGCCGCCGTGCACGTGAATCACGACCGGCAGGTTCTCGCCGTGCCGCGGCCGGTGGACGCGGACCCGGATGGTGCGGCCGGGGGCTGTCACGTCCTGCCACTCGATCGCCGCGCCGCGGTCCGGGCGCCCGGTGATCAGCCGCGCCAGCCGGGAGGCGCGCTTGCGGTTGGTGCGCTCGCTGAAGGAGGCCAGTTCCGCGTCGGTCATCGCGGCCCAGTCCGGCTCCTTGGCGAGCGCGTGCAGCAGCCGGATGCCCGGCGGTGGTCGGTCGGCCATGTCCCCTCCTCGGATTACGCTACTGACGGTAGCGATACCGATGGTAGCGGAATTGGCTAGGGTGTCGCCATGAGCTCCGCCAAATCGCCCGGCCGCCCCCGCGCCGGCATCGACGCCGAGGTCTTCGCCGCGACGCTGCGAACGGTCCACGAACTGGGCTACGCGGGCGCGACGATGGACCGCATCGCGGCGGCGGCGGGCGTCGCGAAGACGACGATCTACCGCCGGTGGCCGTCGAAGGGCGCGTTGATCACGGACTGCCTGGTGCACGCGTTCGGCCCGGTGCCCCTGGAGGGCGAGGGCCGGCAGGAGGTGCTGACCCGCGCGGTGCACTGGGCCGCGGCGAAGATCGCCGAGCCCGGGGTCGGCGCGGCGTTCGCAGGGGTGTTCGTGGACGCGGTGAACGACCCGGCGCTGCGCGAGGTCCTGACGACGCGGTTGCAGGACCCGTACCGCGTGGTGCTGCAGGACGCGCTGGGGGAGCCGGAGAACCGGGTGCTGCTGTTCATCGACGTGGTGGTCGGCACGCTGCTGCACCGGATGGGCATCACGGGCGGCCCCATGGCGGAGGCGGATGTGGCCGCACTGGCGGAGATGGTGGTGCACCAGTTCCGCTGACGCGGGCGGGCCGCGCCCCTTCGCTACGCTCAGCGCCCCTGTCGGATACAACCGTTGACGTGCGGCGGCCCCGGGCCGATCCACCCAGGCCCGGGGTCACCGACTGGCGATCAGGGGATGTAGACCCCGTTGAACCACTGCCCGCTCGCGTCGTCGGAGTAGGCGTCCACGTTGAAGGTGTAGTTGCCGTGCCTGCCTTCCCACAGGTACCCGGGCAGGCCGGACGCCGCGTTGGCGTCGCAGATGATGTCGTCCGTGCAGAGCGTCAGGGTGGGGATGTCGCCGAAGAAGTCGTCCGCTCCGGCGAGCGGCGCGCCGACCACCGGCGCGACCAGCGGGTGCGCCGCGGCGCCCGCGTTGCCCGGGCCCGCCGCCCGCTTCGGGTCGGCGATCAGCACGGCGTTCACGTCGTCGATGGTCGGCCAGTTCTCGGTCACCCAGGTGTGCACGACGGCCGCGCCGAGCGAGAACCCGACGGCCTTCACGTGCTGCCCGGGGCAGACGTTGCGCTGGTCGCGGATCAGCCGGTTCAGCTCGTTGACGCCCTGCCGCGCGTTGATGCCGACCGGGATCGCCGGGTAGCCGACGCGCTGGCTGATGTTGCCCTGCCAGTACGGGTCGTCGGAGTCGTTGTCGCCAGTCCCGCCGACGACGATGGTGTAGGTCCCCTCGCACGGGGCGGCCTGCGCGGCGGGCGAGGCCACCAGGTACGCCGTCGCCGCGACCGCCAGTCCGGTCAGCAGTGCCGCGATCTTCTTCATCGAACCCTCCCGGTTCGTGTGGACGAAATCCCGGCGAACGGTAGGGGCGGGCGATGAAAGACCGGTGAAACCGCGTTTCACCGGTGACCCACCCATGCGGCCGGGTCCCCGGATGCCGTGACCCGCACCGGGTCGTGAACTGGTTTGATGGTGACGGACATCGTCTCGATCTGGGGGATCCGTTGCCGAAGGTCAGTGTGATCACGGCTGTCCACGACGGGGGGCACCACTTCCTGCGGGAGGCCTACACCTCGCTGTGCGACCAGGAACTGCCGCCTGGCTGGGAGTGGGAGTGGTGCCTGCAGGAGGACGGCGACAGCGGCGTGGTGGACTGCCTGCCGCCCGATGAGCGCGTCTTGCCCGGTTCCGGGCTGCCCGGCCGTGCCGCGGTCGCGCGCACGATGGCGCTGGCGCGGGCGACCGGCTCGGTGGTGCGCACGCTGGACGCCGACGACGTGCTGCTGCCCGGCGCGCTGGCCAGGGACATCGAGGCGCTGGGCCGGATGGCGTGGTGCACCTCGGCGTGCGTCGACCTGCTGCCGGACGGCTCGACGCGGCCCGGACCCTGCGACCCGCCGCCCGGGCCGGTCCCGCCGGGCCGGTTCTACGCCGAACAGCTCGACGACCGGTTGTCCGTGCAGGCCAACACGTTCGCGGCGCACACGGACCTGGTGCGCGCGCTTGGCGGCTGGCCGGCGCTGACCGGCGCGGAGACCGTTGGGCTGCTGCTGGCGGCCGAGGCGGTGGCGTCGGGGGAGTTCATCGCCGAGCCGAGCGTGCTCTACCGCAAGCACGACGCCCAGACCACGGCCGCCGACCGGTACTGGGACAAGGCCGAATCCGCCGCGCGCCTGGAAAGCGTCCTGGCCCGCGCCGACGCGCTGCGCCGCTCGGGCTGGCACTGGCAGTCCGGTTAGGACGGTCTGCTGAGCCACTTCCCGACCTGGCCCAGCACGTCGCCTTCGTAGTCGGTGCCGACCATGCGGCCCAGGTCGGCCACCGACACCTGCCGCAGCGCGGCCCGCCACGCCTTGTCCGCCTCGAACACACCGAGTGGACCAGCCCCGCACGGGACAACGACTGCAGCTGCTTCGCCAGGTACGTCCCGGACACCCCGTGCAGCTCGGCCAGGCGCGAGTGCCCCATGAAGATCGCGGTCATCGGCACCGGCCTCGTCGGCTCCCAGGTCGTCGACCGGCTCGTCGCCGCGGGCCACGACGCCACCGGGCACTCGCGGGCCACCGGCGTCGACCTGCTCACCGGGGAGGGGCTCGACCAGGCGGTGCGCCTGCCGTCCACGCCGATCCAGCCGATCAGCTCTGCCGAGGTCGCCGCCGCGGTCGCCGAGGCCGCGACCGAAGCCCCGCTGGGCGGCGCTCGCGAGGTCGCCTGCCCCGAGGTCGTCCCGCCCGACGAACTGGGCCGCATCACGCTCGCCGCGACCGGCGACGGCCGCCGGGTGGTCACCGACGAGACGGCAGGCCTGTTCGCCGCGGTCAAGGGCGACGTGCTCACCGGCGGCCGTCCCGCCACCACCCGCTACCGCGACTGGCTCCAGTCCCGCTGACGTGATCCGCGGCACCAGGGCCGCTCCGGTCGTCACAACCCGACCTCGAGCAGCGCGGCGCGCGCGTGCACCTGAATACCCAGGTCACCTCGGCGGTCGGTGGGCACGTCGTGTTGTCCAGCGGCGAGGAGTTCGACTCGGAGCTGATCGTGTGGACCGCGTGCGACGGCGCGAACCCGGTCACCGGCAGGCGCACCGACCTGCCGGGGGACGAGCGCGGGCTGATCGTCGTGCGGCCGGACCTGCGGGCCGGGACGGAGGCGGCGCCGGTGCCGGACGCGTGGGCGGCCGGCGACGCCGCCGCGGTGCCGGCCTCGCCCGTGCCGGGCGCCCGGACGGTGCCCAACGCGCAGCACGCGTACCGGCAGGGCAAACTCCTGGCGCGCGACATCATCGCCACGCTGCGCGGCCGCCCGCCGAAGCCGTACGTGCACCACAGCCTCGGCGCGATCGCCACGCTCGGCCTCGGCCGCGGCATCTTCCAGTACCGGCGGATCGTCGTCACCGGGCTGCCGGCCTGGCTCATGCACCGCGGCTACCACGTGCCGGCCGTGCCCAGCTGGGAACGCAAGGTGCGGGTGCTGGCGGTCTGGCTGACCGCGGCGCTGTTCGGGCGGGACATCCTTTCGCCGGCGTCGGTGCAGCACCCGCGGGAGGCGTTCGTGACCGGCGGGGAGCCGGTCCGCGCGGAGTCGCGAGCGCGGCCCTCAGAGGCGCTCGTCGCGCATCACTTCCAGGTTGTGGAACACCGGGTCGCCCTCGCAGAGGGCCATCATCTCCTTCGCGAACCGGTCGGTTTCCGGCAGGGACGAGTTGCGCATGGCGTCCTCATAGGACGGGAACTCGACGAACTCCATGTAGGTGCCGGGCCGTTCCCGGTCGCTCATCAGCACCGCGTGCGTGGCGGTCCGCTTGCCCCGCGTCTCCGCCAGCCAGCGGTCCATCATGTCGTTCATCTGTTCCGGGTGCTCGGTCTTGTACTCGATGACCTGTACGAAAGTCATTTCCCGCTCCTTTTCAGACCCGGGAGAGGTCATGGTCCGCCCCTGCCGCGCGGCGGTCAACACCTACACGTCGTAGGTGAGCGCGAATTCGTACGGGTGCGGCCGCAGCCGCAGCGGGTCGATCTCCGTTTCGCGCTTGAAGTCGATCCACGTCTCGATCACGTCCTCGGTGAAGACGCCGCCCGCGAGGAGGAACTCGTGATCGGCTTCGAGCCGGTCGATCACCGCCTCCAGCGACGCGGGCACCTGCGCCACGTCCCGCGCCTCCTCGGGCGGCAGCTCGTACAGGTCCTTGTCGATCGGCGACGGCGGCTCCAGCTTGTTGCGCACCCCGTCCAGCCCGGCCATCAGCATCGCGGAGAACGCCAGGTACGGATTGCCTGAGGAGTCCGGGCAGCGGAATTCGATCCGCTTGGCCTTCGGCGACGAGCCGGTCACCGGGATGCGCACGCACGCCGACCGGTTCCGCTGCGAGTACACCAGGTTGATCGGCGCCTCGAAGCCCGGCACCAGCCGGTGGTAGGAGTTCGCCGTCGGGTTGGTGAACGCGAGCAGGCTCGGCGCGTGGTGCAGGATCCCGCCGACGTAGTGCCGCGCCAGGTCGGACAGCCCGCCGTAGCCCGCCTCGTCGTAGAACAGCGGGCCGTTGTCGTCCCACAGCGACTGGTGGCAGTGCATGCCCGAACCGTTGTCGTTGTACAGCGGCTTCGGCATGAAGGTCACCGTTTTGCCCTGCTCCCAGGCCGTGTTCTTCACGACGTACTTGAACAGCTGCAGGTCGTCGGCCGCGTGCAGCAGCGTGTTGAACCGGTAGTTGATCTCGGCCTGCCCGCCGCTGCCGACCTCGTGGTGCGCCTTCTCCACCTCGATGCCCACGCCGGCCAGGTTGCGCACCATCTGGTCGCGCAGGTCGGCGAAGTGGTCGCGCGGCGACACCGGGAAGTAGCCCGCCTTGAACGGGGTCTTGTAGCCGAGGTTGCCGTGTTCCTCGTCGCGGCCGGTGTTCCACCAGCCCTCCACCGAGTCGACCTCGTAGAACGCGGTGTTCTCCACGTTGCCGAAGCGCACCGAGTCGAAGATGTAGAACTCCGCCTCCGGCCCGAAGAACGCGCGGTCGGCGATGGTCGACTCGCTGATGTACTCCTCGGCCTTGCGGGCGATGTTGCGCGGGTCGCGGCTGTAGGACTCGCGGGTGAACGGGTCGTGCACGAAGAAGTTCATCAACAGCGTCTTCTCCGCGCGGAACGGGTCGACGCGCGCCGTGTAGGGGTCGGGCAGCAGCAGCATGTCCGACTCGTGGATCGACTGGAACCCGCGCACGGACGAGCCGTCGAAGGCGATCCCCTCTTCGAAGGCGTCGGCGTCGAAGGCCGCGGCGGGCACCGTGAAGTGCTGCATGATGCCGGGCAGGTCGCAGAACCGGACGTCGACGAACTCCACGTTCTCGTCGGCGATGTAGCGCAGGACTTCGTCTGCGTTGGCGAACATGGCGGGCTCCTTTGCCGTCGCGGCCGTGGAGTCCCCAGAGTCCTCGCGTCGGGGGTTCAATGGAAGGATGCGGGACGGCACCATCGAGACCGCGACGTGGAACCCGGCCACCGGCTGCGACCGGGTCAGCCCCGGATGCGACAACTGCTACGCGATGGCCTTCGCGCGGCGGCTGCGGGCCATGGGCAGCCCCGCCTACACCCGCGACGGCGACCCCCGCACCAGCGGACCGGGTTTCGCCGTCACCCTGCACCCCGGGCGGCTGGCGGTCCGGTCGCGCTGGCGAGCGCCCCGGCTGGTGTTCACCGGCTCGATGACCGACCTGTTCCACCCCCGCGTGCCCGAGGAGGAGCCGGTCGGCGCGCCCGGCCTGCTCGTCGCTCTCGATCGTCACGCCCCACCAGACGTGCGGCAGCGGCTCCGGCGCGAGCCGCGCCAGCACGCGAAACCCCGGCCGCGGTTCGGTTCCTGTCCCTGCAGCCGCTGCTCGGCCCGCTGCCGGACCTGGACCTGACGGGGCTCGACTGGGTCTACGCCGGTGGCGAGTCGGGGCCGCACGCGCGGCCGATGGCGGCCGAGTCGGTCCGGCCGGTGCGGGACCGGTGTGCCGCCGCGGGGATCCCGTTCCTGTTCAAGCAGTGGGGCGGCCGGACCCGCAACGCGGGCGGGCGGCTCCTCGACGGCCGCACCTGGGACGAGATGCCGGGAGGCTGGACACCCGCCGGCCGCCGCGCCAGGGTGTCGTCATGACTTCGACGAGCGTTTCCGGGTTCGTGCGCGCGCCGCGCCGGGAGGTCTACCGCGCCCTGGTCGACGGCGAGGCGATCGCGACGTGGCGGGTGCCGGACGGGATGACGGCCAGGGTGCACGAGTTCGACGCCCGCGAGGGCGGGCGGTTCCGGGTGTCGCTGGTCTACGACGACCCCGGCCGCGCCGGCAAGTCCGGCGGCGCCACCGACACCTACACCGGTCACTTCGCGGTGCTCGAGCCGGGGCGGCGCGTGGTCGAGGTGATCGAGTTCGACAGCCCCGACCCGGCATCCCAGGGCACGATGACCATGACGACCACCCTGGCCGACGCCGAAGGGGGCACGAAGGTGGTCATCCGGCACGACGGGGTCCCGGCCTCGGTCGCCCCGCAGGACAACGAGACCGGGACCCGGATGGCGCTGGCCAAGCTGGCCGCGTTCGTCGAACGCTGAGGTCAGGCGACGTACTGCGCGAAGGACTTGCGCACCTTGTTCACCTTCGGCAGCGCGACCGCGAGGCAGTAGCCCTGGCCGGGGTTCTTGGCGAAGAAGTCCTGGTGGTACTCCTCGGCCCGGTAGAACTCGCCCAGCGGCTCCAGGGTGGTCACGATCTCGCCGTCCCACCAGTCCGCCGCGCGCTTGATGGCCGCTTCGAACTCGGCGCGCTGCGCGTCGTCGGCGTAGAACATCGCCGAGCGGTACTGGGTGCCGACGTCGGCGCCCTGGCGGTTGAGCTGCCGCGGGTCGTGCAGGGTGAAGAACACGTCGAGGATGACCTCGGCCGGGATGACCGTCTCGTCGAACGTCACCGCGACCGCCTCCGCGTGCCCGGTCCGCCCGGTGCACACCTGCTCGTACGACGGCTGGGCCGTGTCGCCGCCGGTGTAGCCGGACACCACGTCCTGCACCCCGCGCAGCGTCCGGTAGACCGCGTCCAGGCACCAGAAGCACCCGCCGGCCAGCACGAACGTCCGCATCTCGCATCACCTCTCACCGAGTAGTCCGGCTTGCACCGGGTCAACCCCGCGTGCCGGTCCAGTATTCCGCGCCACGTCCCTTGTGGACTCCTCAGGCCGGTGCGACGCGGAAGACCGGCCAGCCGATCTCGGTCCGCCACGCCGCCGGGTCGGCGGTGTCCCTGGGGCCGCTGAGGTAGACCTCGCGCACCGGGCCGGCCACGGCGAGCGCGTGGTCCACCACCCAGCGGCCGAGCTCGCCGTAGGTGACGTCGATCGTGTCGTGGTCGCCCGGGTGGGTGGCGACGGCGAGTTCCGCGGCGGGCAGCGTCACCGGCCGCACCCGCCCGGCCGGTGCGGGTGGTTCGGCGACCGGCAGGTAGACCACCATCCGGCCACGGCCGTGGGTGAACAGCTCGTTGTCGTACAGGCCGCCGGGCGGGCCGGCCGGGTCGGGCACCACCGCGTCCAGCTCGGCCATCGCGCCCGCGTACCAGGCGAGCACGTCCGCCTCGGCGACGGTGCCCTCGACGGCCGCGACCGTCGTGGCCGGGGTCCGGCGCAGCTCGACCGCCAGCTCGCCGGGCTCGGGCGTGAGCAGCCTGCGCAGCGATGTGACCGCCGCGCGGGTGCGTTCCAGCTGGTCCTCGAGCCGCCGCAGGTGCTCGCCGACCAGCAGCGCGCGGGCTTCCGGGTCGGGGCTGCCGAGGATGCGGCGCACCTCGGGCAGCGGCACGTCGAGCTCCCGCAGCCGGTGGATGACCTGCGCGGCCGGGATCTGCGCCGCGTCGTAGTAGCGGTAGCCGGTGGCCGGGTCGACGCGGGCGGGTTCGAGCAGCCCGGCGTCGTGGTAGCGGCGCAGCGTGCGGATGCTCAGGTGGGTCAGCCTGGCGAACTCGCCGATGGTCAGCACCAGCGGATTCTGCACCCTCTCCCCGGGGGAGGGTCCAGCGCTTGACCCTCCCGCGCCGTCACGGCGGAGTGTGCCGGGCATGAACGAATCTCTGGAGGGGCGGCGCGCCCTGGTGACCGGCGGCGGGCGGGGCACCGGCGCGGCCGTCGTCGCCCGGTTGCGTGCCGCCGGCGCCGATGTCCTGGCCACCGCCCGCACCCGCCCGGACCACGCCGACGGCCCGTTCGTCGCCGCCGACGTCACGGCGCCCGGCGGGGTCGAGACGGTGGTGCGGGAGGTGCGCGACCGGTTCGGGGCGCTGGACATCCTGGTGCACACCGTGGGCGGGTCGTCCGCGCCGGGTGGCGGGTTCGCGGCGCTGACCGACCGGCACTGGCAGGACGAGCTCGACCTCAACCTGCTGGCCGCGGTCCGCCTGGACCGGGCGCTGCTGCCGGACGTGGCGGCGGGCGGGGCGGTCGTGCACGTGTCGTCCATCCAGCGGCGGCTGCCGCTGTTCGAGGCGACGCTCGGGTACGCGGCCGCCAAGGCCGCGCTCACCACGTACAGCAAGGGGCTGGCGAAGGAGCTGTCGCCGCGCGGGGTGCGGGTGAACGTGGTGTCGCCGGGCGCGATCCGCACCTCCGCGGCGGATGCCCTGGTCGCGCGCCTGGCCGAGGCCGACGGCGTCGACGAGCGGACCGCGTGGGACCGGCTGACGGCCGCGCTCGGCGGCATCCCGCTGGGACGGCCCACGCTGCCGGAGGAGGTCGCCGAGCTGGTGGCGTTCCTGGTGTCCGGCCGGGCGGCCGCCATCACGGGCGCGGAACACACGATCGACGGCGGCACGGTGCCGACCGTCTGAGGAGGAGAACGATGACCGAACTGCCACAGGCGATCCGCGACTACCTGGACGCCCCGAGCGCCGCGGGCTTCACCCCTGACGCCGTGGTCACCGACGACGGCCGGACGTACCGCGGAACGGAAGAGATCGACGGGTGGCTGCGCCGCGCGGCCACGGAGTACCAGTACACGGCCACGCTGACGGGGGCGTCCCACTCGGCGGGGGAGTGGACGGTGACGCAACACGTGACCGGGAACTTTCCCGGTGGGGAGGTGGATCTGCGCTACCGGTTCCGGCTGCGCGGGGAGCGGATCGCCGCGCTGACGATCGCGCCCTGAGGTTGGCGAGGCCGCGGGGATCGCAGGCCCGGCACCCGGCCTCCACGCCGGGTGCCGGGATCCAGCCGTCGGCCGCTGGGCCTGCGGCTGCCGTTCTGCACGACCCGGCGAGTGCGGTGGCCGCTCCGCGGCCGCCAGGTAGGACGAGGTCGTGGTCAGTGGTCGAGCACCAGCCCCGGCAGCAGATCGCTGAGCCGCTCACCCGCGTCGGGGCGGAGGGTCAGCGTTCGGCCGTCCGCGTCGACCTCCACCAGGCCCTCGGTGCGCAGCCGGGTCAGGATCGCGTGTCCGAGGGCTCCTCCCAGGTGCGGACGGCGCAGCGTGCGGTCCAGGCAGCTCGTCGCCGTCTTGCGGCGGCCCGCCGTCAGCGAGTCCGCATCGATGCCCAGCCGCGCCAGCACCTCCGCCGCCCGCGGGCCGAGCTCCAGCTCGTCGGTGTCGGCCCGGCGGCGGAGCGCGTCCTCGGCCAGCAGGTGGTCCAGCACGGCCACCCCGAGCCGCCCGGCCGCGTGGTCGTAGCACAGCCGCTCCGGGGGCGCGGCCGGTCCGGGCAGCGGGAGCGCGCCGCCCGCGTAGTCGGCCAGCGCGTCCAGCACCGCGGTGATCGCGGGGTCCTTCAGCCGGTAGGTGACGTGCCGCCCGCTCTGCGACGTCACCACCAGCCCGGCCTGCCGCAGCTTCGCCAGGTGGTTGCCCAAGCGCGCCGGGCTCACGCCGAGCACGTCCGCCAGCTGGGTCATCCCGTGCGGCCCCTCGTGCGCGAGCAGCTGCAGCACGGTCAGCCGGATCGGGTCGGCCAGCTCGCGCGCCAGCCCGGTCACCGTCGCCACCACCGGCTGCTCGGCGCTGGTCCATCCGAGGGAGGTCACGCCCCATACCCTACCATCGACTTTCACGTTTCACGGATACGTGATAGGTCTATGTGATGGGTCGCTACTGGCACGAGCAGATCCCGCCGCCCGGCCCGTTCCGGGTGCTGGCGCTCGGCGTGCTGGTCACCACGGCCGGCGGCGGCGCGTGGTACACGACCTGGGCGGTCTACTTCACGTCCGTCGCCGGGCTGCCTGCCCCGGTCGTCGGCCTCGGGCTGATGCTCGCGGGCGGCGCGGGCCTGCTCGCGGCCACACCGGTCGGCGCGCTGGCCGACCGGCTCGGGCCGCGGGAGCTGCTGATCGCCCTGATCGCGGTCGAGGGCGTGTCGATGGCCGCGTTCGTGTTCGCCCACCACGTCGCGGTGTTCCTGGCCGTCGCGGTCGTCAACACGGCCGCCGACCGCGCCACCGCCGGGGTCCGCACCGCCTACGTTGCGCAGCTGGCCGACGAGGAGACCCGCGTGGCGCACCTGGCCCGGCAGCGGGTCGCCAGCCACCTCGGCTACACCGTCGGCGCGGCGGCGGGAGCGGCCTGCCTGACGCTGGGCAGCGCGGCCGCGTTCCACGTCCTGATCGCGGTCAACGCGCTCACCTCGCTGGCCTACGCCGCGCTGCTGACCCGTGTGCCGAGGGTGCGGCCGGTCGCGCTGGCGCGCAAGCCGCGCACCGTGCTCGCCGATCCCGCGTTCCTCGCGGTCGTCTCGACGACAGGCCTGCTTTCGCTGTGCTGGGGCCTGGTTTCGACCGCGCTCCCGCTGTGGCTGGTCCGCGACACGCACCTGCCCGCCGGGCTGGCGGGCGTGGTCGTCATCGTCAACTCGCTCGGCGTCGCGCTCTTGCAGGTCGTCGCGAGCCGCGGCTGCACCAGTCCGCGCCGCGGCGCCGCGCGGGCGGTCTGGTCGGGCGCCGCTCTCGCGCTGGCCTGCCTGCTGTTCGCCGCGACGGGTGGCGGCAGCGGCGCCATCGCCGTCGGCCTGGTGCTGCTCGCCGCGGCTGCTCACCTGGCGGGCGAGCTGTGGTTCATCGCCGCGAAGTGGGCGCTCACCCTGGACCTGACCCCGCCCGGCGCGACCGGCCGCTACCAGGGCCTGGCCGCCACGGCCCAGGCCGGCGCGCAGATGCTGAGCCCGGCGCTGATGACGCTGCTCGTCGGCACCTGGGGGCGTCCCGGCTGGTTCGTGCTCGCCGGGGTGTTCCTCGCCGCCGGGCTGGGGACGGTCCCGGCGACTCGCTGGGCGGTCCGCACCCGCGTGGAAACCAGTTCTCGTGCTGCGTGACCGGCGCCCAGACCAGCGACCTTGTCCCTGACGAGAACATGTTCTAGTTTTGGGGGTGTGGAGAGCGATCTGGGCCTGGCCGGCGCCGTGGTCCTGGTGACCGGGGGTGTACGTGGCGTGGGCCGCGGCATCACGCGGGTGTTCCAGGACTGCGGCGCGCACGTCGTGACCTGCGCCCGGCGCGAGCCCGAGGAACCGGCAGGCCAGTTCATCGCCTGCGATGTGCGTGATCCGGAGCAGGTGTCGGCGCTGATCGGCCGGATCGTGGACGAGCACGGTCGTCTGGATGTGGTGGTGAACAACGCGGGTGGCAGTCCGTTCGCCTCGGCTGCGGAGGCGTCGCCGCGATTCCACGACAAGATCGTGCAGTTGAACCTGCTGGCGCCGTTGCTGGTCGCGCAACACGCGAACGGGGTGATGCAGCGGGGCTCGGGCGGGTCGATCGTGATGATCTCCAGTGTGTCCGCGACCCGCCCGTCGCCGGGGACGGCCGCGTACGGGGCGGCGAAGGCGGGGCTGGACAACCTGACCGCGAGCCTGGCGGTGGAGTGGGCGCCGAAGGTGCGGGTCAACGCGCTGGATGTCGGGTTGGTGCGCACCGAGCAGGCGCATCTGCACTACGGCAGCGACGTGGCAGCGGTGGGGAAGACGGTGCCGTTGGGGCGGCTTGCGGAGCCGGAGGAGGTCGGCCGGTGTGCGGCGTTTTTGGCTTCGCCGCTGGCTTCCTACGTCTCGGGTGCGACGTTGAAGGTGCACGGCGGTGGTGAGGTGCCCGCGTTCCAGGCGGCCGCGGATGTCGATCGGGAGGGTTCATGACTCTGTGCCAGGACCGGGTGGTGATCGTGACGGGCGCCGGCCGCGGGATCGGGCGGGCGCACGCGCTGGCGTTCGCGGCCGAGGGCGCGCGGGTGGTGGTCAACGACGTTGGTGTGGCCCTCGATGGTTCCGCCACCGGCGACGGTCCGGCCGCCCAGGTGGTGGCGGAAATCGAGACTCTCGGTGGCAAGGCCGTGGCGAACACCGACGACGTGGCCGACTGGGCCGGTGCGAAAAACCTCATCAACACCGCGCTGGAGCGGTTCGGGCGGCTCGACGTGCTGGTGAACAACGCGGGTTTCGTGCGGGACCGGATGCTGGTCAACCTCGGCGAGGAGGAGTGGGACGCGGTGATCCGCGTGCACCTCAAGGGTCACTTCGCGCCGTTGCGGCATGCCGCGGAGTACTGGCGCGGTGAGGTGAAGGCGGGGCGGATGCCGAGTGCGCGGGTGATCAACACCAGTTCCGGGGCGGGGCTGCTGGGCAGTGTCGGCCAGTCCAACTATTCGGCCGCGAAAGCGGGCATCGCGGGCTTGACCGTCGTCGCTGCGGCGGAGCTGGCCCGGTATGGCGTGACGGTGAACGCGATTGCCCCCTCAGCCCGGACCCGAATGACCGAGGAGGTGTTCGCCGCCACGATGGCCCGCCCGGATGAGGGCTTCGATGCGATGGCGCCGGAGAACGTCTCGCCGCTGGTGGTGTGGCTCGGGAGCGCGGAATCCGCCGGTGTGACGGGGCGGGTGTTCGAGGTGGAGGGCGGGAAGGTGTCGCTGGCGCAGGCGTGGCGGCACGGCCCGTTCGTGGACAAGGGTGCCCGGTGGGAGCCGGGGGAGTTGGGTCCGGTGGTGGAGAAGTTGATCGCCGAGGCGCCCGCGCCCGAACCCGTGTACGGAGCGTCCTGATGCCGATTCTGACCAAACGCGACGGTCACGTCGAGATCGTCACGGTGGATTTCCCGCCGGTCAATGCGTTGCCGGTGCAGGGCTGGTTCGACCTCGCTGCCGCTGTGCGTGCCGCGGGGGAGGATCCGGATGTGCACGTGGTGGTGCTGCGGGCGGAGGGCCGCGGGTTCAACGCCGGGGTGGACATCAAGGAGATCCAGCGCACCGCGGGCTACGAGGCGCTGGTGGGTGCGAACAAGGGCTGTTATGCGGCTTTTGGTGCGGTGTATGACTGTGCGGTGCCGGTGGTGGCGGCGGTGCACGGGTTCTGCCTGGGTGGTGGGATCGGCCTGGTCGGCAACGCCGATGTCGTGATCGCCTCGGAGGACGCCACGTTCGGGGTGCCGGAGGTGGAGCGGGGTGCCCTGGGTGCGGCCACACACCTGGCGCGGTTGGTGCCGCAGCACCTGATGCGCACCCTGTACTTCACGGCGCGCACCATCACCGCCGGGGAGCTGCACTCGTTCGGCTCGGTGTATCAGGTGGTGCCGCATGAACAGCTGGATGAGAGCGCTTTGGCGGTGGCGCGGGACATCGCCGCGAAGGATCCGCGGGTGATCCGGGCTGCGAAGGAGGCGTTGAACGGTATCGACACCCAGCACGTGCACCGCAGTTACCGGTTCGAGCAGGGGTTCACCTTCGAGCTGAACCTGCTGGGCGCCTCGGATGAGGCTCGGGAGGAGTTCCTCAATGGCCGATAAGCGCATGACCACCGACGAGGTCGCGGCGGAAGTCCGGGACGGCATGACCATCGGCATCGGCGGCTGGGGCTCGCGGCGCAAGCCGATGGCGTTGGTGCGAGCGTTGCTGCGGACGCCCGTTCGTGATCTCACGGTGGTGTCGTACGGCGGCCCGGATGTGGGCTTGTTGTGCGCGGCGGGGAAGGTCAAGCGGGTGGTGTTCGGGTTCGTCACGCTGGACTCGATCCCGTTCGACCCGTGGTTCGGCCGCGCCCGGGAGACCGGGGCGATCGAGGTGACCGAATACGACGAGGGCATGTTCGCGGCGGCGCTCTCGGCGGCGGCGCAGCGCTTGCCATTCTTGCCGCTGCGGGCGGGGCTGGGCTCCGAGGTCATGCGGGTCAATCCCGGCCTGCGCACCGTGCGCTCACCCTATGCCGATGGAGAAGAATTGGTGGCCGTGCCCGCGCAGGAACTCGATGTAGCGCTGGTGCATCTGAACCGCGCCGACGCCCGGGGGAATGCGCAGTATCTCGGCCCGGATCCGTATTTCGACGACCTGTTCTGCCTGGCGGCGAAGAAGCGATTCGTCTCCGTGGAGAAGGTGGTGGACACCGCGGAGTTGACGGGGCCGGTGCAGTCGCTGCTGCTCAACCGTTCGGCGGTGGACGGGGTGGTGGAGGCGCCGCGGGGTGCGCACTTCACCACCGCCGTCCCGGACTACGGCCGGGATGAGCGGTTCCAGAAGCACTACGTGGCGTGTGCGAAGGACTTGGACGCGTGGCCGGGGTTCGTGGACCGGTTCCTGTCCGGCGACGAGGCACAGTACCTGTCCGAGGTGGATCGATTCGAGGCGGCGGCATGAGCGCGACCAGGGCCGAGATCGCCGTGGTGGCGGTGGCCGAACTCTTCCGCGGCGACGGGGAGATCGTGGCCAGCCCGATGGGCTACATCCCGTCGCTGGGCGCGAAGCTCGCCCGCCTGACCTTCGAACCCGACCTGCTGCTCTCCGACGGCGAGGCGTATCTGATCGATGTCGAGGGCAATGTGGAAGGCTGGCAGCCGTTCCGCAAAATGCTGGACACGATCGTCCCGCACGGCCGGCGGCACGTGGTGATGGGCGCCAACCAGATCGACCGGTTCGGCAACCAGAACATCTCCGCCATCGGCGACCACGCCCGCCCGACGAAGCAGCTGCTCGGCGTGCGGGGCGCGCCGGGCAACACCGCGAACCACCGCACGAGCTACTGGGTGCCGCGCCACAGCCCCCGCGTGTTCGTCGAGTCCGTGGACATCGTGTCGGGCGTGGGCTACGACAACGCCGCCAAAGCCGGACTGAAGTACCACGACGTGCACCGCGTGGTGACCAACCTCGGTGTGTTCGATTTCGCCACTCCGGATCACTCGATGCGCGCCGTCTCACTGCACCCCGGTGTCACACCCGAGGAGGTCGCGACGGCGAGCGGTTTCGAAATCGACCTGTCCGGGGCAGGCGTGAGCCGCGAGCCCACTGACGAGGAGCTCCGGCTGATCCGCGAGGTGCTCGACCCGAAGGGCCTGCGGGACAAGGAAGTCCCGTCATGACCCTGGACACCGCCCTCACGCGGCTGGTCGGGGTGCGGCACCCGGTCGTGCAGACCGGAATGGGCTGGGTCGCGGGCCCCCGCCTCGTCTCCGCCACCGCCGAAGCCGGCGGACTCGGCATCCTCGCCTCGGCCACCATGACCTACCCGGAACTGGAAGCCGCGATCGCGGAGGTCAAGCAGCGCACCGACCGGCCCTTCGGCGTGAACCTCCGTGCCGACGCCACCGACGCCGGCGACCGGGTCGACCTGCTCATCCGCGAGGGCGTGCGCGTCGCCTCCTTTGCGCTGGCGCCGCGCAAGGAGATGATCGCCAAACTCCGCGATCACGGCATCGTGGTGATCCCCTCCATCGGAGCGGCCCGGCACGCCGAGAAGGTCGCGGCGTGGGGGGCGGATGCCGTGATCGTGCAGGGCGGTGAGGGTGGCGGGCACACCGGGGGAGTGGCCACGACCCTGCTGCTGCCCTCGGTCCTCGACGCTGTTGACATTCCGGTGGTCGCGGCGGGTGGCTTCTTCGACGGACGCGGACTCGCCGCCGCACTCGCCTACGGCGCCGCGGGTGTCGCGATGGGCACGCGGTTCCTGCTGAGCAAGGAAAGCACCGTGCCGGAGGAGGTCAAGCGGGTCTACCTCGCGCAGAACCTCACCGGCACCGTCGTGACACGGCGCGTCGACGGGCTGCCGCACCGCGTGTTGCGCACCGAGCTGGTCGAGAAGCTGGAAGACACCGGCCGGGTCCGGGGCACACTGCAGGCGGCCCGCAACGCCCTGCGCTTCCGCAAGCTCACCGGCCTCTCGCTGCCCGCCATGATCCGCGAGGGCCTGGCGATGAAACACGGCAACGAGATGACGTGGAGCCAGATCATCATGGCCGCCAACACCCCGATGCTGCTGCGCGCCGGCCTGGTCGAAGGCCGCACCGACGCGGGCGTCCTCGCCTCCGGCCAAGTCGTCGGCATGATCGACGACCTGCCGACGGTGGCCGACATCATCGACACCACCGTCACGCAGGCCAAGGAGATACTTCAGCGGCTGGGTGGTTGAGGGGAGGCGCGGTGCGCCTCCCCGTCCGGTCACAACCGTTCGATGATCGTCACGTTCGCGGTTCCGCCGCCTTCGCACATGGTTTGCAGGCCGTAGCGGCCGTTGCGGCGCTCCAGCTCGTGCAGGAGGGTGGCCAGCAGCTTCGTGCCGGTCGCGCCGATCGGGTGGCCGAGGGCGATGCCGCCGCCGTTGACGTTGACGCGGTCGGGGTCGGCGCCGGTTTCGTCGAGCCAGGCCAGGACCACGCTGGCGAAGGCCTCGTTCACTTCGAAGAGGTCGATGTCGTCCACGGTGAGCCCGGCCTTGCGGAGGGCGTGGGCGGTGGCGGGGATGGGTCCGGTGAGCATCCAGACGGGATCCGCGGCGCGCACGGAGATGTGGTGGATGCGGGCGCGGGGAGTGAGCCCGTGTTCTTGCACGAACTTTTCGGAGGCGAGCAACGCGGCGCTGGCGCCGTCGGAGATCTGGCTCGCCACTGCCGCGGTGAGCCGGGAGCCTTCGGAGAGTGGCTTGAGTCCCTGCATGCGTTCGAGGCTGGTGTCCCGGCGCGGGCCCTCGTCCACCGAGAAGCCGTCCACGGCGGCGATCTCCGCGGCGAACCGTCCGGAGTCGATGGCCTCGATCGCGCGCTGATGACTGCGCAGCGCATAGGCTTCCATGGCTTCGCGGGTGATGTCCCAGTGTTCGGCGATCATGTCGGCGGAGCGGAACTGCGACACCTCGACGCTGCCGTAGCGCTCCTGCCAGCCCTTGGAGCCGGAGAACGGGTCGTCGAAACCGTACTCCCGCCCGGCGAGCATCGCGGCGCTGATCGGGATGCGGCTCATGTTCTGCACCCCGCCGGCCACCACCAAGTCCTGCGTCCCGGACAGCACCGCCTGCGCGGCGAAATGCACGGCCTGCTGGCTGGACCCGCACTGCCGGTCCACGGTCACCCCCGGCACGTGGTCCGGGAACCCCGCCGCGAGCCACGCCGTGCGGGCGATGTTGCCGGATTGGGGTCCGAGGGTGTCGGTGCAGCCGAGGATCACGTCGTCGACCAGGTGCGGGTCCACCCCGGCCCGGGAAACCACCGCCCGGATGGTGTGCGCGGCCAGGTCGGCGGAGTGCCACCCGGACAACGCGCCGCCACGCCTGCCGACGGGGGTGCGCACCGCGTCGAGGAGAAAGGCTTCAGGCACAACGACTCCCTAGGGGTGCTGGCTGGACACGGACACGACTTCACCGGTCATGTAGCTGGCGTAGTCGCTGGCGAGGAACACCATCACGTTGGCGACCTCCCACGGCTCCGCCGCCCGCCCGAAGGCTTCCCGGCCCTGCAACTCCTGCAGCAGTTCGTCGCTGGTGACCTTCGCCAGGAACGGGTGCATCGCCAAACTCGGCGCTACCGCGTTGATCCGCACGCCGTGCTCGGCGGCGTCCAGCGCGGAACACCGGGTCAACGCCATCACCCCGGCTTTCGCGGCGGCGTAGTGGGCCTGCCCGGCCTGCGCCCGCCACCCGATCACCGACGCGTTGTTGACGATCGCCCCGCCACCGCCCTGCTCGACGAACTGCCGCAGCACGGCGCGGGTGCAGCGGAATGTGCCGGTCAGCGTGATGTCGAGGACCCGGGACCATTCCTCGTCGGTCATCTCCAGCACCGAGCGGGTCCCGCCGAGGCCGGCGTTGTTGATCATCACGTCGATGCGGCCGAACTGCTCCACCGCCCCGGCGGTCAACCCCTGGACCTGGTCTTCAAGAGTGACGTCGCAGGTGATCGCGTGGACCTTGCCCAGCTCCGCCAGCTCGGCGGCCTTCTCCGCCAGGCGGCGTTCGTGCCAGTCGCTGATCACCACGTTGGCGCCTTCTTCCAGGCAGCGTTTCGCCACCGCGGAGCCGATGCCGGTGCCCGCGGCGGCGGTCACCACCACGACCTTGTCCTCCAGCAGGTGGTGTCCGGGCGGGTAGTGGGGGATCACCGGGCCTCCTTGGGCAGGCCGAGCACCCGCTCGGCGATGATGTTGCGTTCGATCTCGTCCGAGCCCCCGTAGATGGTGTCGGCGCGGGTGAACAGGAACAGCCGCTGCCACTCGTCCAGCTCGCCCTCGGCGACCAGCGACCGCGCCCCCCGCGCCCGCACCGCGAGTTCGCCGAGGCGGCGGTGCCACTGCGCCCACATCAGCTTGCCGACCGCGACCTCCGGCCCCGCCGCCTGACCCAGCGTCCGCAACGCGTGCGCCCGCAGCACCCGCAGGCCCATCCGGGCGCGCTCCAGATCGGCGCGCAGCAGCGGATCCTCCCAGGTCCCGAGCCGCTTGGCCTCCGCCTCGATACCGTCCAGCTCGCGGCGGAACCCGATCTGCTGGCCCAGCGTCGACACGCCGCGTTCGGAGCCGAGGGTGGCCATCGCGATCCGCCACCCCTCACCCGGCTCGCCGACCACCATGCCAGCCGGGGTGCGGGCGTCGTCGAAGAACACCTCGTTGAACTCCGAGGTCCCGGTCAGCTGCTGGATCGGCCGCACCGTCACCCCCGCCTGCCGCAACGGCACCAGCAGATACGACAACCCCCGGTGGCGCTGCGACCCCCGCTCGGTGCGGGCCAGCACGAAACACCAGTCCGCCACATGCGCCAGCGACGTCCAGATCTTCTGCCCGTTGACCACCCACTCGCCGTCCCGCAGCTCCGCCGAGGTGGACACCGCCGCCAGATCCGACCCGGCCCCGGGCTCGGAGTAGCCCTGGCACCACAGCTCCTCCACCGCCACGATCTTCGGCAGGAACCGCGTCTGCTGCTCCGGCGTGCCGAACGCGATCAACGTCGGCCCCAGCAACTGCTCCCCGATGTGGTTGACCCGCGCCGGCGCCCCCGACGCCGCGTACTCCTCGTGAAAGGCGACCTGCTCCTCCAGCGACAACCCACGCCCACCGAACTCGCTCGGCCAGCCCACGCAGGTCCACCCCGCCGCCGCCAGGTGCCGCTCCCACGCCAGCCGCAGGTCGAACGCCTCGTGCTCCCGCCCCGGCCCGCCCAGCCCACGCAGCGCCGCGAACTCACCGGTCAGGTTGTCCGCCAGCCAGTCCGCGACCTCACGACGGAACCGCGTCAGCTCCAACGCACGCCTCCTTGCTGCCCGGCCCACCGGGCACCTAGGGTAATGAGAACACGTTCTAGTTTCCCGGTCCAGGGGAGGGTGCGGTGGGGCAGACCACGATCCCGGCCGTCGTCCGTGACGCCGCGGCGAAGTTCGGCTCGTCCGAGGCGCTGGTCGACGGTGGCGTCCGGCTTGATTTCCGGCAACTCCTGGAACGTGTTCAGGTCGTAGCCGGGGCGTTCGCGGCGCGCGGGATCCAGCCCGGCGACCGCGTCGCGATCAACCTGCCGAATACGTACCACTGGGTCCTGTCGGCGCTCGGCGCGCTGTACGCGGGCGCGGTCCTGGTGCCGGTCAACACCCGGTTCACCGCCGCCGAGACGGTGGACCTGCTGGTCCGCAGCCGCGCCAAGGCGCTCGTCGTCGCGGCGGACTTCCTCGGCGCCGACCGGCACGCCGCGATCAAGGCGACCGGCGCCGCGCTGCCCGACCTGGGCACCGTCGTCCGCGTCCCGCTCGAACAACCGCATCGCCCCGTCGAGGGCACCCTCGGCTGGGACGAGTTCCTCGCCGCTCGCGTGCCCGCGGCCGAGGTCGAGGCGCGCGCGGACGCCGTCCGGCCCGACGACGTCAGCGACATCCTGTTCACCTCCGGCACCACCGGCCGCTCGAAGGGGGTGCTGTCGGCGCACCGGCAGGTGGTCGACGTGGCGGCCGCGTGGGCGGAGTGCGGCCGGGTCACCGCCGACGACCGGTACCTGGTGATCAACCCGTTCTTCCACAGCTTCGGCTACAAGGCCGGGATCGTGGTCGCCCTGCTGACCGGGGCCACGATCGTGCCGCAGGCGGTGTTCGACGTGCGGTCGACCCTGGCGACGATCCGCCGCGAGCGCATCTCCGTGCTGCCCGGCGCGCCGACGATCTTCCAGTCGCTGCTCCAGGAAACGAACCGCGGGGACACCTCGTCGCTGCGCCTGGCGGTCACCGGCGCGGCGACCGTGCCCGCCTCGCTGGTCCGGCGCATGCGGGCTGAGCTGGGGTTCGACACGGTGTTGACCGCGTACGGGCTCACCGAGGCGGTCGTGGTGACGATGTGCCGCCCCGGCGACGACGCGGAGCTGGTCGCGCGCACGTCCGGCCGGGCGACCGCCGGGTTCGAGGTGGCGATCCGCGGTTCCGAGGTCGTCGTCCGCGGGCCCAACGTGATGCTCGGCTACCTCGACGACCCGGAGGCGACCGCGCAGGCGATCGACGAGCAGGGCTGGCTGCACACCGGCGACGTCGGCGAACTCGACGACGCGGGCTACCTGACCCTCACCGGGCGGCTCAAGGACATGTACATCTGCGGCGGGTTCAACGTCTACCCGGCGGAGGTCGAGCACGCCCTGACCGAACTGGACGGCGTGCGCGACGTCGCCGTCGTCGGGGTGCCAGACGAGCGCATGGGCGAGGTCGGCAAGGCGTTCGTCGTCGGCGCCGGGCTGACGGCGGAGCAGGTGATCGGGTTCTGCCGGGAGCGGCTGGCCAACTACAAGGTCCCGCGGCTCGTCGACTTCGTGGACGAGCTGCCCCGCAACGCTTCCGGCAAGGTGCTGAAGCGGCAGCTGAGGTGAGGAGAACGCATGACCGAGGACGTCGTCCGCTACGAGCGCCGGGGCGCGGTGGCGCTGGTGACGATGAACCGCCCCGAGTACCGCAACGCGCAAAACTCGGCGATGACCTACGCGCTGGACGACGCGTTCACTCGCGCGGTGGACGACGCCGAGGTGAAGGTGATCGTGCTGGCGGGGGAGGGCAAGCACTTCTCGGCGGGACATGACATCGGCACGCCCGGGCGGGATGTGGACCAGAGTTTCGAGCGGCGGGCGGTGGTGTGGTGGGACCACACGACGCGTGAGGGCGGGGATCAGCGGTTCGCCCGGGAGTCCGAGGTGTACCTGGGGATGTGCCGGCGGTGGCGGGAGATCCCGAAACCGATGATCGCGTCGGTGCAGGGGGCGTGCATCGCGGGCGGGCTGATGCTGGCCTGGGTCTGCGACCTCATCGTGGCTTCCGACGACGCGTTCTTCGCTGATCCGGTGGTGCGCATGGGCATTCCGGGGGTGGAGTACTTCGCGCACCCCTGGGTGCTGGGTCCGCGGGCGGCGAAGGAGGTCCTGTTCACCGGCGAGCGGTTCAGCGTGCAGCAGGCCAAGGAGTGGGGCATGGTCAACCGGGTCGTGCCGCGCGCCGAGCTCGAAGCGCGCACTTTCGAGCTGGCGGAGACGATCGGGCGGATGCCGCAGTTCGGGCTGGCGCTGGCGAAGAAGGCGGTCAACCAGGCCGAGGACCTGATGGGTTTGCGGTCCGGAATGGACTCGGTGTTCGGGCTGCACCACTTCGCGCACGCCCACAACGCCGAAACCTCCACCGATTCCCTCGGTGGGCAGGACGCGCGGTCGATGCGGGACGGGGCGCAGCGCTGATGGACCTCGACATCGATGCCGAGTCGGCGGCGTTCCGCCACGAGGTGCGGGAATGGCTGGCGGCACACGTGCCCAGGCTGCCGTCCATGGACACCGCGGAGGGCTTCGCGGCGCACCGCGAGTGGGAGGCGCAGCTGGGCGACGCCCGGTTGTCGGTCGTGTCGTGGCCGCGCGAGTACGGCGGGCGGGACGCGTCGCTGTTGCAGTGGGTGCTGTTCGAGGAGGAGTACTACGCCGCGAGCGCACCCGGGCGCGTCAGCCAGAACGGGATCTTCATGCTGGGCCCGACCTTGTTCGCCCACGGGACCCAGGAGCAGCGGGAGCGGATCCTGCCCGCGATGGCCCGCGGTGAGCAGGTGTGGGCGCAGGCCTGGTCCGAACCCGAAGCCGGCAGCGACATCGCCGCGTTGCGCAGCAGCGCGGTCCGCACCGAGGGCGGGTGGTTGCTGTCCGGGCAGAAAACCTGGTCCTCCCGCGCGGCCTTCGCCGACCGCGCGTTCGGGCTGTTCCGCACCGACCCCCGCGGGCGGCGGCACCGCGGACTGACCTATTTCATGTTCGACCTGCGCGCCGAGGGCGTGACCGTGCGGCCGATCCCGCAACTGGACGGGGAGCCGGGGTTCGCCGAGATCTTCCTGGACCACGTGTTCGTGCCCGATGCCGACGTGATCGGCGAACCGGGCCAGGGGTGGCGGGTGGCGATGACCACCGCCAACAACGAACGCGGCCTGTCGCTGCGCAGCCCCGGCCGCTTCCTCGCCGCCGCGAACCGGCTCGTGGACCTGTGGCGCTCGACCGGGGAACCGGCCGCGTCGCGGGACCGGGTGGCCGACGCGTGGATCGGGGCGCGCGCCTACCAGCTCTACACCTTCGGCACCGTCTCCCGGCTGGCCGAGGGCGGCGAGCTCGGACCGGAATCCAGCGTCAACAAGCTGTTCTGGTCCCACCTCGACCTCGACCTGCACGACACCGCCCTGGACATCCTCGGTCCCGCGGCCGAAACCGACCAGGCCTGGGTGGACGGGTACCTGTTCTCCCTGGCCGGCCCGATCTACGGCGGCACCGACCAGATTCAGCGCAACACCATCGCCGAACGACTCCTGGGACTGCCGAAGGAGGCCCGCCGATGAGATTCGCGCTGTCGGCCGAACACCGGGACTTCGCCACCAGCCTGCACGACTACCTCGCCGGCGCCGACACCCCCGCCGCCGCCCGCGCCTGGGCACACGGGCGGCACGAACCCGGGCTCAAACTCCTGCGCGGCCTCGCCGAACTGGGCGTGCCCGCCCTGCTGATCGACGAAGCCCACGGCGGCCTCGGCGCCGGCCCCGTCGACCTGGTCGTGGCGTTCGAGGCCCTGGGTTACCACGCCGTCCCCGGACCGCTGGTGGAAACCGCCGCGGTCGCGCCCGCCGTCCCGGCCGCCCAGGCGTGGTGGCCGGCGCTGGCGTCGGGGGAGGCGTTGGCCACCGTGGTGGCGCCGCCGCAGGTGCCCCTCGCGCTGGACGCAGACATCGCGGACGTTGTCCTCGCGCTGCGCGACGGCGAAGCGCACGAGATCCGGGCGGCCCGGCCGGAGCCGGTGCGCTCGATCGACCCGGCCCGCCGGTTGTTCCGAGTGGACGGTGCGGCGGTGTCCCTGGGCCCGGTCCCGGAACGCGCCTTCGACCTGGGGGTGCTCGCGGTGGCCGCGCAGCTGCTCGGCGCCGGGCAATGGCTGCTGGACGCCTCGGTCGCCTACGCGAAGCAACGCAGCCAGTACGGCCGGCTGATCGGCGAGTACCAGGCGATCAAGCACCTGCTCGCCGACGTCGCTACCCACCTCGAACTCACCCGGCCCCTGGTGCGCGGCGCCGCCGTCACCGGCAGCCCACAGGACATCTCGGCCGCCAAGGTCAAAGCCGCCGACGCCGCCTACCTCGCCGCCCGCACCGCGCTGCAGGTCCACGGCGCCATCGGCTACACCGCCGAACACGACCTCGGCCTGCGACTGACCAAAGTCCGTGCACTGACCGGAGCCTGGGGCGACGGCGGGTTCCACCGCGAGCGGGTGCTGGCGCGATGATCGATCCGATGTGGACGGAGGAGGCGCGGGCGCTGCGCGAGTCCGTGCGGGCCCTGCTGACCCGGCGGTCCGCGCCGGAAGCGGTGCGGGCCGCGATGGACTCACCCCTCGGCTACGACGACAAGCTGTGGTCCACGCTGTGCGAGCAGATCGGCGTCGCGGCGCTGGCGATCCCGGAGGAGTACGGGGGCGCGGGCGCCGGGCTGGCCGAGGCGTGCGTGGTGCTGGAGGAGCTGGGCCGCACCCTCACCCCGGCCCCGATGCTCGGCTCGGCGGTGCTGTGCGGGCAGGCCCTGCTGCTGACCGGCAACGACGAGGCGTGCCGTCGGCTGCTGCCCGGCATCGCGGCGGGCAGCAGCCTCGCCGCGCTGGCGTGGTCCGATGAGGACGGACGCTGGTCGCCTGCGCGCGAGTTCCGGGACGGGCGCGTCGGCGGCCGGGCGCACTACGTGCTCGACGGCGACCACGCGGACGTCCTGCTGGTGGTGGCGCGCACCCCGGACGGCCCTGGCCTGTTCGAGGTCGCGCCGGCCGACACCCGCCGGGAGGCCGTGACGACCCTGGACCCGACGCGCCGTCTCGCGGTCGTCACGCTGGCGGACGCCCCCGCGCGGCGGCTGGACATCGGCGGGTTCGACACCGAGCGGCTGCGCTGGACCGCGGCCGTGGCGCTGGCGGCCGAGCAGACCGGCGCCGCGGCCAGGGCGCTGGAGCTGACCGTCGAGTACACCAAGCAGCGGCGCCAGTTCGGCAGGCCCATCGGCGGTTTCCAGGCGCTCAAGCACCGGATGGCCGACGTGCACGTGCAGGTCGAGGCCGCCCGCTCGGCGCTGTACGGCGCACTGACCGGGGACGACTTCGCGCTGGACGCGGCCACCGCGAAAACCGTGTGCTCGGAAGCACTGCGGCACGCCGCGGCCGAGATGATCCAGCTGCACGGCGGGATCGCGATCACCTGGGAGCACGACGCGCACCTGTACTTCAAGCGCGCCCACGGCAGCTCGCTGCTGTTCGGTTAGGACACCGGGTGCGGCTCCGGCGGCTCGAAGGTCGCCAGCATCTGCTCCAGCGCCGCCTGGTCCGGGCCGACCCACGGGTCCGCGTCCGGGGCCGTGGCGACGCGGTCCAGGAACTCGGCGGTGCGACCGGGCGCCGGGGGCAGGTGGGTGCTCAGGATGACGGCCGGGTCGAAGGTCCGCAGCGGCGCCAGCGTGGCGAGGTAGCGGTCGTGGTCGACGTTGTGCACCCACGGGCTGTCCACCGCGGCCCACAGCAGCTGGCCGGCGTGCAGCGCGTCCGCGGGGGCGTTAGCGACGTCGTCGCACGTGGCGAGTTCCGCGGTCGGCATCGGGGCGCCGAAGCAGTCCGAGCTGACGCACACCCCGCTGCTGTGGTCGAAGAAGCCGACCGTGGCCGGGCTGTCGAACAGTGGCGGCCGGAAGGCGGTCAGCGTGCGGCCGCCCGCGTCGAGGGTCTGGCCGGGGTTGAGCAGGTACACCCGCTCGACCGGCAGCGGGCGCTCGGTCGACATGATGCCCATCGCGAGGTAGGTGGTGATCAGGCGGGCGCGCGGGGCCAGCTCGAGCAGCTCGAACAGGGCGCCGGTGTGGTCGCGGTCCGGGTGGGTGAGCCAGATCCACCGCACGTCGGCGGGGTCGATCACCGCCCCGAGCGCGTCCAGGTAACCGCGGCCGGGCAGGCTCAGCCCGGTGTCGACGACGACCGGTTCGGCGCCGTGCAGGACGAACGCGTTGACCGGGAGGAAGCCGATGCCGGGCACCTCGAGCTGGTCGCTCAGGACGCTGACGTCGCGCCCGATCCTGTTGATCTCCATGGCATCCGCCCTTCCTTCGGTGATGCCGGAAACGGTAGGCCCGGCAGGCGCCGATGTGATGGGGCCGAAATACCCGTTTCAGGAAATCGCGGTGCTCGGTCACGGGCGGTCGCCCTCTTGCGCCGTCGCCGATGCGTGTTACCTTGGGTAACAGTAAACCGAGGTAACAGGCAATCGGGAGGGTGCCATGACCAGCGTCGGCGCACACGAGCACTCGGACACTGCGCAGCCTGACCACCGGTCGGTCGCGCAGCGGTTGCTCGACTCGTCCGAGACGTTGTCCTACGACCCCGTCAAGGAGGTCGACTGGGACACCCCGCTGGACACGAGCTACCACGGCGCGAGCCCGGAGTGGAGCACCCTATACGGGACCGCGTACTGGAACGAGATGACCCCCGAGCAGCAGCGCGAGCTGACCCGCCAGGAGGCGGCGTCGGTGGCGAGCACCGGCATCTGGTTCGAGATGATCCTGCAGCAGATGGTGCTGCGCGACTTCTACGCCAAGGACCCGACCGACCCGGCGTTCCAGTGGGCGCTCACCGAGATCGCCGACGAGTGCCGCCACTCGATCATGTTCGCGCGTGGCGCGGCGAAGCTTCGCGCCCCGGCCTACCGCCCGCGCCGGCTCGCCGTCGAGCTGGGCCGGTTCTTCAAGACGACCGCCCGCGGCGAGGCCGCCTACGCGGCGATCCTGGTCGCCGAAGAGGTCCTCGACGTGATGCAGCGCGACTGGATGCGTGACGAGCGCGTGGTGCCGTTCGTGCGCACCATCAACAACATCCACGTGGTCGAGGAGTCGCGGCACATGAAGTTCGCCCGCGAGGAGACCCGCGAGCGGCTGAAGAAGACCGGGCCGCTGGGCCGCCAGTACAACGCGCTCGTCGTGTCGATCGCCGCGTACTTCATCGTCAGCAGCATGTGGAACCCGAAGGTCTACGCGAACGCCGGGCTCGACACCAAGCGCGCGCTGCGCGAGGCGAAGGCCAACGAGCACCACAAGTCGATGCTGCGGTCGAGCTGCGCCGGGCTGATGGAGTTCCTGGACTCGGCCGGCCTGCTGACCAAGGCCGCGACGGTCTTCTACAAGCGCGCGAACCTCCTCTGACCATGGCCTTCGCGATCACCCAGACCTGCTGCAACGACGCGTCGTGCGTGGCGGTGTGCCCGGTCAACTGCATCCACCCGACGCCGGACGAGCCGGACTTCGGCACCACCGAGATGCTCTACATCGACCCGCGCAGCTGCATCGACTGCGGCGCGTGCGCCGACGCCTGCCCGGTCGACGCGATCTTCCCGGTGGACGCGCTGGCCGAGTCGATGCGGCCGTACGCCGGGATCAACGCGGACTTCTACGCCGACCGCGAGCCGGCCGCGACCGATCCCGCGCCGAACTTCCACGCGTGGGGCCCGCCGGTGTTCAGCCGCACCATCCCGGCCGACTTCCCGGCGCTGGACGTCGCGGTGGTCGGCACCGGGCCGGCCGGCATGTACGCCGTCGAGGACCTGTTGCTGCACACCAGTTCCCGGGTAACGCTGATCGACCGGCTGCCGGTCGCGGGCGGGCTGGTGCGGTACGGGGTCGCGCCGGACCACCCGTCCACCAAGAAGATCGGCGAGACGTTCGCGCGGTACCACCACCACCCGCGGCTGCGGATGCGGCTGGGCGTCGAGGTGGGCCGGGACGTCACGGTGGACGAGCTGGCGCGCCGCCACGACGCGGTGATCTACGCGGTGGGCGCGTCCTCGGCGCGGCGGCTGGGGATCGCCGGCGAGGACCTGGCGGGCAGCGTCGCGGCGACGACGGTGGTGGCCTGGTACAACGGCCACCCGGACGTGCCCGCGGACGCGGTCGACCTCTCGGCGGAACGCCTCGTCGTGGCCGGGACGGGCAACGTGGCACTGGACGTGGCGCGGATCCTGACGACGGACCCGCGTTCGCTGGAGGGCACTTCGATCGCCCCGGCCGCGTTGGAGCGGCTGAAGTCGAGCCGGGTGCGGGAGGTCGTGCTGCTCGGCAGGCGAGGTCCGGAGGCGGCGGCGTACACCACGCCCGAGCTGCTGGCGCTGACCCAGCACGAGGACATCGACCTGGTCGTCGACGCGCACGACCCGCGCATCACCGAGGCGATCGACACGTCGCCGCGGGCCGCCCTGCTGCGCGACTGCAAGCAGGAGACGGTCGACTGGACGGCGCCACCCCAGCCCGGCAAGCGGCGGATCGTGCTGCGGTTCCACGCCGCGCCGGAGGAGATCCTCGGTGCCTCGCGGGTGCGGGGAATCCGGGTGTCGGGGGACGTCGAGATCCCCGCGGGCGGCGTGGTGCGCGCCGTCGGCTACCGCGGGGCGCCGCTGCCCGGGCTCCCGTTCGACGAGGACAGCGGCACGATCCCGAACGACGGCGGCCGCGTGGCGCCGGGGACGTATGTGGTGGGCTGGATCAAGCGAGGGCCGTCCGGCGGGATCGGGGCCAACCGGGCGTGCGCCGAGGAGACGGTCGGCCGCCTGCTGGAGGACGCGCTCGCGGGACGGTTGCGAACACGGCGCAAGCCGGGGCTGGTGGGACGCTTGACGCGCCGAAGCTGAGTGTACTCGCCGGGCCTGCTGCTGCTCGACGAGCCGCTGTCCAACCTGGACGCCGGTTCCCGGCTCGCCCCCAGTGCGTAGCGCGCGGCGGGGGCGGCCGCAAGCCCGTGCTGCGGCTGCCCCCGCATCCCGCGGCGGCCGAGCTGGTGCCCGCTGCCGCGCCGCGTCCGGGTGGGTGTCGCCCGGGAGTGCTGTTGCCGGATACTCGGTGCGCCTGAGGGGGCTCACCGCACGGTGGTGCCGTCGCACGGTGGTGCCGCCCCCGCCGCGCCGTGGTGCCGCCGCGCTGGCGCCGACCGGCAACGCGGCACCGCGTCGCGGGCCGCTGCCGTGCCGTTGCTGTGCTGCCGTGCGCCGTTGCGCCGGTTTTGCTGGGTTGCCGTGCCGTTGCCGTGCTGCCGCGCGCCGTTGCGCCGGTTTTGCTGCGCTGCCGCGCGCCGTTGCGCCGGTTTTGCTACGCTGCCGTGCCGCTGCCCGCCGCCGCCCGCGGCCCCGCCGGACTTGCTGCGCTGCCGCGCCGCGTCCGGGTGGGGGCCGCCCGGGAGTGCTGTTTCCGGATACTCGGTGCGCCCGAGGGCGCTCACCGCATCGTGGTGCCGTCGCGCCGTGGTGCCGCCGCGCCGGCGCCGCCGGCAACCCGGCACCGCGCCGCGGGCCGCTGCCGTGCCGCTGCCCGCGCTGCCGCCCGCCGCCCCGCTGCCGTGCCGCTGCCGCGCCGCCGCCTGCCGTTGCGCCGGATTTGCTGCGCTACCACGCCGCCGCCCCGCCGCCGCCCCGCCGCGGGCCGCTGCCGC
>NZ_JAKGSD010000016.1 GCF_021654135.1 Amycolatopsis tucumanensis
GGCGCCCGGGACCGGGCGCGCCTGCGGCTGCTGCTGACGCGGCGCGCCGGGCTTGGGCGCCGCGCCGTTGCCGTTCCCGGCCGGCGGTGCCGGCCGGGCGCCGCCGGACCGGCCGGCGGGCTTGCTGTCCTTGGTGACGAAGGCGTCACGCAGCCGCCGGGCAACGGGTGCCTCGACGGTCGACGACGCCGACTTCACGAACTCGCCCTGCTCCTTCAGCTTGGCGAGAACTTCCTTGCTCGTAACCCCGAGCTCCTTCGCGAGCTCGTGCACACGGGCCTTGCCTGCCACTGCTCTCCTCAACTGGTGAGGCCGGGCGGCAAAACCCGCTCGACCTCGTCCTATCGTCGCGCGTTCATGGCTTCAGCTTCACGGCTGACTCATGACGGGTCGACCTGCTTCCTTCGTTCCATCCGGACCGGGGACGCTCCCCTGTCCATGCTTCCCGGTGACCTGCCCCAGGTGCTCGCGCAGCTCCGCCGCGTCCAGCGTCCCGTGGACCCTCAGGGCCCTGGGGAACGCCCGCCGCCGCTCGGCCTTGGCCAGGCAGTCCGGCCCGGGGTGCAACCAGGCACCCCGCCCCGGCAGCCGCCGACGCGTGTCGGCGACCAGCCGCCCGTCCAGCGCGACCACTCGCAGTAGTTCACCGACGGGAGCTCGCTTCTTGCACCCCACGCACGTCCGCACCGGGGTGTCGCCCCGGTGCTTCGAGCGTGCGGTATCCGAGCGCGAGCTCCGCACCACCGTCGAGTTTAACTCCTGGCCCCTCACTCAGCCGAACCGGTTGTCGCTGCGGGCGTGGCGTCCTCCTCGGAGGCGGCCGCGTCGCTGCGGATGTCGATCCGCCACCCGGTGAGCCGGGCGGCCAGGCGGGCGTTCTGGCCCTCCTTGCCGATGGCCAGGGACAGCTGGAAGTCCGGCACCACGACGCGGGCCGTCTTCGCACGCTCGTCCACCACCCGTACCGAAACAACCTTGGCGGGGCTCAGCGCATTCCCGACGAAGCGAGCCGGATCCTCGGAGTAGTCGACGATGTCGATCTTCTCACCCCCGAGCTCGCTCATCACGTTGCGCACCCGCTGGCCCATCGGGCCGATGCAGGCGCCCTTCGCGTTGACGCCCGGCACGGTGGACCGGACGGCGATCTTGGTGCGGTGCCCGGACTCGCGGGCGACCGCGGCGATCTCGACGGTGCCGTCGGCGATCTCGGGGACCTCCAGCGCGAACAGCCTGCGCACCAGGTTCGGGTGGGTGCGCGACAGCGTGATCGACGGGCCGCGGGCGCTGCGCGACACGGTGACCACGTACGCCTTGATGCGCTCGCCGTGCTCGTACCGCTCGCCGGCCACCTGCTCGCCGGGGGGAATCACCCCCTCGGTGTCGCCGACCTGCACGATCACCATGCCGCGGGCGTTGGCCCGCGCGTCGCGCTGGATCACGCCGGCGACGATCTCGCCCTCGCGGGTGGAGAACTCGCCGTAGGTCTTCTCGTGCTCGGCGTCGCGCAGGCGCTGCAGGATGACCTGCCGCGCGGTGGTCGCCGCGATGCGGCCGAAGCCCTCGGGGGTGTCGTCCCACTCCTCGTCGACGTCGCCGTTCTCGTCCAGCGTGTGCGCGAGGACGCGCACGACGCCGGTCTTGCGGTCGATGTCGATGCGGGCGTGCGGCTGGTGCCCCTCGGTGTGCTTGTAGGCCGTCAGCAGCGCGGTCTCGATGGCCTCGATGACCGTTTCGAAGGGGATGTCCTTGTCCCGCTCGATCGCGCGCAGGGCCGCGATGTCCACGTTCACTTCGGATCCTCCTCCGGCTCGCCTGCGTTGTGCTCCGAGGCGTCCTGGTCGAGCAGCTTCAGCTCCTCGGTCGGTGGTTGCCTGAACTCGATCTCGATCACGGCCTTGGCCACGTCGGCGTAGGGCACGTCCCGGATCGCACCGGCCACCAGCACCCGCACCGAGTCCTCGCCCGCGTGCCCCACGCGGCCCACGTACTCGGCGCCCTCCCGCGGCGTGATCCGCACGAGGCGGAACCGCGAACGGCGCCAGTGGCGGGGGCGGGTCAGCGGGCGGTCGACGCCGGGCGAGGTCACTTCGAGCGTGTAGGCGCCCGCGATCAGCTGCTCGTTCTCGTCCAGCGCGGCCGAGACGGCTCGGCTGACGTCGGCGACCTCGTCGAGTCCCACGCCGTCGTCGGAATCGACGACGACCTTGACGAGCTTGCGGCGGCCCGCCTGCTGGACGTCGAGCGCGTCGAGGTCGAAACCCGCGCCGGACACGGCTTCGGCCACGATCGGCTCGAGCCGGGCGGCGAGTTCTCCAGGCACCTTGGCGCTCTCCTGTTTGGTGTGCTGTCGGTCGGTGAGGGACAAGCTTATCTTGTTGGCCCCGGTCACCGCCCGTGGTCACCGGTCCCCTGGCAGGATGGGCGCACGTGAGACCCCGTACCCGTCGTGACGTCCTGCGGGCGAGCGCCCTGGCGGCACTGGCCGCGCCCCTCGCCGCGTGCGCAACCGGCTACTCCGACGAACCGGATCCGCTGGCCCTGCTGGCCGAGCAGGCCCGCGCCGACGCCGCCGCGGCCGACGCCGTGGCCGCGTCCTCGTCCGCCGACGCGGACGTGGCGCGCCAGTACTCGGCGGCCCGCACCGCGCACGCGCGGGCCCTGCAGTCCGAAGTGGACCGGCTCAACCGGCCGAAGTCGCAGCCGGCCGTGGTCGTGCCGTCCGAGCAGGGCATGGCGGGGCTGAAGCAGCGGCTGGCCACCGCCCGGCAGCAGGCCGAGGGCCTGGTGGGCGGGCTGCCGCGGTACCGGGCCGGGCTGGTGGCCGCCGTCGCGGGCGGTTGCGCCGGGCTGCAGCAGGTCGGCACCAAGCTGGGGCCGGGCGCCGAGCCGGGTCAGGTGACCGCGACGGCGTCGGCGATCCCGCCGGAGTCGGTCGGGCCGGTGCAGCAGGCCCTGTCGGCCGAGCACGCGGCGCTGTGGGTCTACGGGCTGGTCAGCGCGTTCCTGCCGGGCAACTACACCGCGGGGGTCGCCGACGGCACCGCCGAGCACCAGGACCGCCGCGACGCGTGCGTGCGGATGCTGACCGCCGCCGGCGTGGAGCCGGGCGTGGCCGAGCCCGCCTACGTCCCGCCGCGGCCGGTCACCGACGCGACGTCGGCGAAGAGCGTGGTCGCCACCGCCGAGGCCGACGCCGCCACGGCCTGGCGGGGCGTGCTGGAGCAGACCGACGACGCGGCGCTGCGGGACGTGGCGCTCAAGGCGCTGCTCGCCTCGGCGCGGCGCGGCACCCGCTGGCGCGAGGCGGCGGGCGAGCAGCCGACCGCGATCGTGCTGCCCGGCTCGGCCGCCCAAAGCTGACTGGGGGCGCGCGACGGCGCGTGACGACATAACCTTCCCCGGACACGTTCGACGCCCGAGGACGCCCCTTGCTGACCCTGACCCGCACCCTGGCCGGCCTGTCCGGGGACGGCGCCGCCCGCCTGCGCGGCCTGCTGCTGCGCCAGCTGATCCGGATGCCGCACGGGCGGCCCGGCGAGTTCGTCGTGCTGCACCTGTTCCTGGTCCCGCCCGAGCCCGGCGGCAGCCGCTACGCGCTGTACGAGGTCGCGCAGCCGCTCGTCGACGAGCCGTTGCCGCAGGTGCAGGGCCGGGCGCTGAGCGAGCAGCAGTCCGCCCACGGCGATCCGCGCCTGGTGCCCGGCGCCGACCAGGGCTGGCGGGAGGCCGACCCCGGCCGCCGCGGCGTCTACCTCGGCACCGGCGCCCGGTTCACCGGCTCGCGGCCCGGCATCACCGGCACGACGATCGCCCGGCTGGTCGACCACACCGCGGTGATGTTCGTCCTGGACGAGGGGCACCAGCCGGTGTTCCTGCAGAGCTCGAAGGAGCTGGTCGTCGCGGGCGAGCGGCTCCCGCCGTCACCGGACATCCCCGCGCTGGGCAAGCCGCCGTTCCTGCTGATCGACTCGCTGGTCGCCTACCTGCGCAACGCCGGCTAGGCGCCCAGGATGCGGTGCACGGTCGAGGCCGGCACGTCCAGGACTCCGGCGATCCTGGCGGGGCCGGGCCGGCGGTCCTGCCGCACCCGCAGGACCTTGCGCTCCACCTCCGCAGACGTTCGGGTCGGTGAGGTGTGCGGGCGACTTGGACGGTCGGCCGGCCCGGCCTCGCCCTCCTCCCGGAACCGGCGCAGCCACTTGTGCCCCGTCCATGATCCCTACAGCTAGGCGCCCGGCGCGAGGTCCAGCGCCTCCTTGCTGATGCGCTGCAGCGTGGCCTCGTCGGCGTGGCCGTCGAAGAAGGCGGACAGCACGATGGTCACCGAGGCGCCGGTGACGCGGGACAGGTAGTCGCCGTCGGCGAGTTTCGGCGCGCCCGGGATCTTCGCCGTGCCGTCGCGCACCAGGTCGTTCACGTTGCCGGTGCCGTCGGTGTCGGCGAGCTTCTTCAGCTGCTGCGCGTCCTCCGGGGTGGACATGGTGACCACCGCGACCGACACCAGCGCCCGGGTGGCCCCGCTGCTGGTCGTGTAGAGGGCGCGGGACAGCCGCTGGCACGGGTGCTGCGTGAAGAACTGCTTCACCTGCGAGTAGGAGTTCGCGGCGCAGTCGGTCGCGGCCACCGGGCCGTCGCTGACCACGAACTGGAACTCCTTGGCGGGCGACTGGGCCGCCGGCGGGGTCTCCTCCGCGGAGCCGCCGCGGACCAGCCACCACACGAGTCCCGCCACGACCGCCACCGCGACCAGTCCGGCTGCCTTGAGCAGCGGGCCGCCCGCGCGCCGGGACGGCGGCCCGGCGGGGATCCGGGGCAGCGGCGCGGTGTCGCCGCGGCCGGGAGTGAACTGCGCACCAACCACGGGGGGACACCGTAGCTCACTCGTCAGGGTGACTCACCGCAACGCGTCCACAACCCGTTCGACGTCGTCTTCGGTGTTGTACAGGTGGAAGCCGACGCGCGCCCGGCCCGCGCGGACGCTGGCCGTCACCCCGGCACGGGCGAGGGCCGCCGGATCGGCGTCCAGCGCCACGATCGCGCTGCCCCGTTCCGGCAGGCCGAGCCTGGTCAGCAGGGTGTCGGCCAGTTTGACGTCGTGCGCGCGGACCGCGGTCAGGTCCAGCGAAGCCAGGTACGGCAACGCCACCGCCGCGCCGGCGTGCGCGAACCACACCGGCGACACGTCGAACCGGCGCGGCCCCTCGGCCAGGCGCAGCGGCATGCCGTAGGTGGCCTGCCACGGGTCCTCGCCCGCGTACCAGTTCGCGGCGACGGGCACGGTGCGCTCCGCGGCGCGCGGGTGCACCGCCAGCCAGGCGCAGCCGCGCGGGGACATCAGCCACTTGTAGCCCGCGGCCACCACCCAGTCGGCCCACTCCAGGTCCAGCGGCAGCCAGCCGGCGGCCTGGGTCGTGTCGAGGGCGACCGGGACGCCCGCGGCTTCGGACTCCGCACGCAGCGCGTCCAGGTCCACCACCGCGCCGTCCCGGGACTGCGCGACGCTCACCACCACCAGGTCGTGGCCGCGGACGGCGCCGGGCAGCTCGGCGACCGGGACCTCGGTGACGCGCGCGCCGCGGGCGGCGAACGGGAACGTCGCGCTCGTGAACTCCCCCTCCGCGGTCAGCACGCGGGCGCCCTCGGGCAGCCCGGCCGCGACGCTCGCGAGCAGCTGCGACACGGCGGCGCCGATGGCGATCCGGTCCGCGGGCACGCCGACGAGCCGCGCGAAGGACTCCCGGGCCCGCGCGACGAGCGGGTCGAAGTCGCCGGGCTGGTGGGCCCCGGCGCGCCAGGCCTCGACGGACGCCGCCACCGCGTCGGCCACCGCCGCGGGCGGGATCCCGATGCTCGGGGTGTTGAGGTATCCGGCGGGGACGTCGAACTCGGCTCCGAAGGCTGTGCGCATGCCCGGACGCTAACCGACCTCCGCTGGGCGGTCACCGCGTTTTCGGCGAGACCGGCCGCCATGGCCGCGGGTGCCGCGAGCCCCGCTCCCGCCCGACGACGCCGACGTCCCGCGCCCGGTCCCGCGGCTCCGCCGCGGCGCCGAGCTCACGTCGCGCAGGGCGCGCTCGCGGCGTCGGAGCAGGTCGTGCGCCTCGGAGGGCAGGTCCGGGCCGCCGTCGGTCGAGGGCCGGTTCGTCCGGGTCGCATGCGCCGATGTCGGCCTCGCGGCGCCGCCCGCGACCAGCCACCTCGAACAGGGCACCCTCGACGTCGCCGCCGAGGCCCCGCTCCTCGTGGAGCAGGTCGAACTGCTGCTCGGCGGACGGTGACCCGGACGGGTGGTCACAGTGTTTTCACAGCGGGCGCGGGAAAACTGCGAACGTGACCAGGTTGCTGCCCAGCCCCGTGAGCACCCCGTTCACGTTCTGGTACCTGGTGGTGCTGCTGGCCACCACCGCGCTGCAGCACCTGCTCGGCGAGACGGTCTCGGCGCGCCTGCTGGAGCTGGCCAGCACCGACGCGCACAACCTGTGGCACCGGCCGGTGATGAGCCTGGTCAGCAGCGCGCTGTGGCTCGGCGACGACGGCTGGCTCGTGTACGTGATCATCTTCACGTTCGCCGTCGCCCCGCTGGAGCGCCGGATCGGCGCGGGGTGGACGTGCGCGGTCTTCGCGAGCGGGCACGTGCTCGCGACGCTGGCGACCGAGCTGCCGGTGATGTGGGCGCTGGCCGAGGGGTTGCTGCCCGCCACCGACGGCCGGTGGCTCGACATCGGGGTCAGCTACGGGTTTTTCGCCACCGCCGGCGCGCTCGTGCCGGTGCTGGCGCGGCGGTTCCGGATGTGGGCGGTCCCCGCGATCGAAGCCGGGATCGTCGTGATCTACCTCATAGACGGGCCGGGGACGCTGGGCGGGATCGTCACGTTCGCCGGGCACCTGATCGCGCTGCACATCGGGATGCTGGGCTGGTGGCGGTGGCTGGGGCGGCGCGGGGTCACCGGCACGCTCCCCGCGCCCGCCGGCCCCGGCGACTGCGCGCGGCCCTTGGCTGGATCGGCGGCGCGGTGAACGATGGGGGCCATGCACTGGCTCGAACTGGAGGGCGCGGTCAACGCGCGCGACGTCGGCGGGCTGCCCACCGAGGACGGCGGCGCGGTCGCGGAGCGGCGGCTGCTGCGGTCGGACAACCTGCAGGGGCTCACGCCACGCGACATCAAGGTCCTGGTCGAGGACTTCGGCCTGACGACGGTGGTCGACCTGCGCGGCACCCCCGAGGTGACCAAGGAGGGCCCGGGGCCGCTGACGAACGTCGAGTCGGTGCGGCACCACCACTACTCGGTCCTGCCGGAAAGCGGCGGCACCACCGACGCGACGGCCGACGACATCAGTGACGCCCTGTACCTGAAGCGGCGGCAGCGGACGATCGAGCGGTTCCCCGACGACGTGATGACCGCGCTGTACCTGGGATACCTGGAGGACCGGCCGGAGAGCATCGTCGGCGCGCTGCGCACGATCGCCGGCGCCCCGGGCGCGGCGCTGGTGCACTGCGCGGCGGGCAAGGACCGGACCGGCGTGGTGACCGCGTTCGCGCTGACGGTCGCCGGTGTGCGGCGGGACGCGGTGGTCGCCGACTACGCCGCCAGCGGCGAGCGGATCCGCGCGATCCTGGACCGGCTGCGCGCCTCCCCCACCTACGCGCCGGACCTGGACAAGCGCCCGGACGACGACGACCACCGCCCCAAGCCGGAGACGATGTCGCTGTTCCTCGGCGAGGTCGACCGGCGTTACGGAGGCGCGGTAAGGTGGCTGGACGCGCACGGCTTCGACGCGGCCGACGGGGCCGAGCTGCGCGGCAAGCTGCTCGGCTGAGGGCTACGGCGCGGTCGATCCGCCGAGCGGCATCGGGTCCAGCCCGAGCTTGCGGTGGTCCCACGAGCGCACCCGCACCGGGTCGACCCGCACCACCACCCGCTTGTTCAGCATCATCTCCACCGCGGGCCGCAGCTCCGCCGAGTACGGCCCGTAGTAGCGCTCGAACACGTTGACCCCGACGGCCCAGATCTCGTCCGGGTCCTCGCTGATCACGCCGCGACCCTCGATCGACACGCCACGCAGCGCGTCGTAGGTCAGGCCGTCCTCCACCAGCACCGTGATGCGCGGGTCGCGGCGCAGGTTGACCGCCTTCTGCGACTTGGCCTTCGTCTCCAGCCAGATCGTCCCGTCCAGCACGGCGAACCACATCGCGACCAGGTGCGGTGTGCCGTCCGCGCCCAGGGTCGCGATCGTCGCCGTCCGGCTCGCCGCCACGAACTCCGCGATCTCCGCCTCGGTCATGCGGATCTCCGCCCGCTGGTTCACTCCCACAGCGCACTCCGGTTCAGCAGGGTCAGGATCCGCGCGGCCGGATCGGGATCGTCCGGCCGCAGCACCAGGTCCGGTGAGACCGGCGCCTCGTAGGGGTCGTCGACGCCGGTGAACCCGCGGATCTCCCCGGCCCGCGCCTTCGCGTACATCCCCTTCGGGTCCCGCGCCTCGCACACCTCCAGCGGCGTGTCCACGAACACCTCCAGGAACGGCAGCCCGGCCCGCTCGTGCACCTCCCGCACGCGGTCCCGGTCCGCCCGGTAGGGGCTGATCAGCGACGCCACCGCCACCACACCGGCATCGGCGAACAGGCGCGCCACCTCCCCGACGCGCCGCACGTTCTCGGCCCGGTCCTCGGCGCTGAACCCGAGGTCGGCGTTGAGCCCGTGCCGCAGGTTGTCCCCGTCCAGCAGGTACGCCGGACGCCCCGCCGCGACCAGCCGCCGCTCCAGCTCGACCGCGATGGTCGACTTCCCCGACGCCGACAGCCCGGTCAGCCACACCGTCAGCCCGCGCGTGGCACGTTCCTCCCGGCCCACCGCGGCCGCGTGCCACACCACGCGCGACGCGGGCAGCGCGGGACCGGTGATCATGCCGGCCGCGACGGTGTTCCCGGTGGTGTCGTCGACCAGGATGAAGCTGCCGGTGGCCCGGTTGCGCCGGTACGGGTCGAACAGCAACGGCTTGCGGGTGCGCAGCTGCACGCGCCCGATCTCGTTTAGCGCAAGCGCTTTCGCGGTCTCGTCGCGGTGCAGCGTGTCCACGTCGAGGCGGTAGTCCAGCTTCTGCACCGCCGCCGTCGTCTCCGCCGTGGTGTGCCGGATCGTGTACGTCGCGCCGGGCGTCAGCGAACCGGCCTCGGCGAGCCAGCACACCATCGCGTCCAGGTCCTGCCCGGTGTGCGGCCGGTTCGCCGGGCGGCAGATCAAGTCGCCGCGGCCGACGTCCAGTTCCCCGGTCAGCTGCACCGTCACGGCCTGCGGCGGGAACGCCTCGGTGACCGGCATCCCACCCGGCCCCCAGATCGCCGCCACCCGGCTGGACAACCCGGACGGCAGCACGACCACCTCGTCGCCGGGCTTGAACACCCCGCCCGCCACGGTTCCCGCGTAGCCGCGGAAGTCCCGGCCGCCCTGGCGGATCACGTACTGCACGGGCAGCCGCGCGTCGATCAGGTTGCGGTCGGAGGCGACGTGCACCTCCTCCAGGTGGTGCAGCAGTGATGTCCCCTCGTACCACGGCATGCTCGCCGAGCCGTGCACCACGTTGTCGCCGTGCAGCGCGGACACCGGGATGAAGGACAGGTCGGTGACGTCCAGCTTCATCGCGAACCGGCGGAAGTCCTCGCGGATCTCGTCGAACCGCTCCCGCGACCAGCCCACCAGGTCCATCTTGTTCACGCACAGCACCAGGTGCGGGATTCCCAGCAGGGAAGCCAGGAACGCGTGCCGCCGGGACTGCTGCAGCACGCCCTTGCGCGCGTCCACCAGGACGAGCGCGAGGTCCGCTGTGGACGCTCCGGTGACCATGTTGCGGGTGTACTGGATGTGGCCCGGCGTGTCGGCGATGACGAACTTCCGCCGCGGTGTGGCGAAGTAGCGGTAGGCCACGTCGATCGTGATGCCCTGCTCGCGTTCGGCGCGCAGGCCGTCGGTGAGCAGCGCGAGGTTCGGGTAGTCCTCGCCGCGCTGCCTGCTCGCCCGCTCCACCGCGGCGAGCTGGTCGGTGAACAGGGACTTGGAGTCGAACAGCAGCCGCCCGATGAGCGTGGACTTGCCGTCGTCCACGCTGCCGGCCGTGGCCAGGCGCAGGAGCTGGGGCATCAGAAGTAGCCCTCCTTCTTGCGGTCCTCCATGCCTGCCTCGGAGATCCGGTCGTCCGCGCGGGTCGCGCCGCGCTCGGTGACGCGCGTCGCGGCGACTTCGGCGACCACTTCGTCGGCCGTGCTTGCGGTGCTGTTCACGCAGCCGGTGCAGGTGGCGTCCCCGACGGTGCGGAACCGCACGGTCGCCTCGTACGGCTCCTCGCCGTCGAGCAGCCGCAGGAACCTGGTGTGCGCCAGCAACATCCCGTCGCGCTGCACCACCGGGCGGCGGTGCGCGTAGTAGATCGGCGGCAGCTCGATGCGCTCGGCCGCGATGTAGGACCAGATGTCCAGCTCGGTCCAGTTGGACAGCGGGAACACGCGGATGTGCTCGCCGCGCCGGTGCCGCCCGTTGTAGAGGTTCCACAGCTCCGGCCGCTGGTTGCGCGGATCCCACTGGCCGAACTCGTCGCGGAAGCTGAAAACGCGTTCCTTGGCGCGCGCCTTTTCCTCGTCGCGGCGGGCGCCGCCGAACACCGCGTCGAACCCGCCCTCGCGGATCGCCCGCAGCAGCGTGACGGTCTGCAACCGGTTGCGGGAGGCGCGCGGGCCGGTGTCCTCGGTGACGCGGCCGGCGTCGATGTCGTCCTGCACGCGGGCGACGTGCAGCCGCAGGCCCATCCGGTCCACCACCCGGTCCCGGAACTCGATCACCTCGTCGAAGTTGTGGCCGGTGTCGACGTGCAGCACGCCGAACGGCAGCGGCGCGGGCCAGAACGCCTTGGCGGCCAGCGCGAGCATGACCACCGAGTCCTTGCCGCCGGAGAAGAGCAGCACCGGGTGCTCGAAGGTGGCCGCCACCTCGCGGAAGATGTGCACCGACTCCGCCTCGAGCAGGTCGAGGTGGGACAGCTCGTAGACCGTGGTCACCCGGAAAAATTAGAACACGTTCTTGCCAGCGGTCAACCGGGCGAGCATGCTGGGCGCATGGACCTTGCCGCGATCGAGGCGATCCGCCGGACCAAGCACGCGTACCTGCGCTGCGTCGACCTGAAGCGCTGGGACGAGATCGGCGGGACCTTCACCGAAGACGCCACCGCCGACTACGGCACCCCCACCTACGGCGACCCGATCCGCCTGTCCGGCCGCGACGCGATCGTGGGCTTCCTGCGCGAGCGCCTGGTGCCCGAGATCATCACGGTGCACCTGGCCACGCAGCCGGAGATCGACGTCGACGGCGACACCGCCACCGGCACCTGGGCGTTCCAGGACCAGGTGATCGCCACCCAGCACAACGTCGCGATCATCGGCGCCGCGTTCTACTCCGACCGCTACCGGCGCGAGGCCGACGGCGTCTGGCGGATCTCGCACACCGGGTACGTCCGCACCTACGAGGCGATGCTGTCGCTGGCGGACCTGAAGAGCTTCCAGCTCACCGCGAACCGGTGGGCCGTCCCGTCCGCTTAGAACACGTTCCAGGAGTCGCCGGTGCTCACGCAGCCGTTCGCCGAAGCCCTCGCCGAGGCCGAGAAGATCATCCGCGAAGCCCCGCACATCGCGGGTGAACAAGATCTGGTCGAGGGTCTGGACTACCTGGCCGGCAGCATCCGCGCCTCGCTGCAGATGGCCTGGGCGTACGAGAAGGACTTCCCGTTCTTCGTCCGCTCCACCGGCCCGTACACGAAGATGGGCCTGGACAACCCGGACACCCTGTACTTCCACTCCTACCTGCGTGACGACGCCGAGTACGTGGTCACCGGGCAGCGCGGCACCACCGCCGACCTGAGTTTCCAGGTGCTGAACGGCAACTACTCCCCCGTCGAGGTGCCGGACAGCCTCACCGCGTTCGACGACCGCGCCTTCGACATCGACGACGACGGCCGGTTCGAGATCCGGTTCGGCCCCGGGCTGAGCGGCCGCAACCGCTTTCCGCTCGGGCCGGGCTCGGCGATGCTGATCGTGCGTGAGGTGTTCAGCGACTGGGCCGCCGAGCGCCCGGGGATGGTGCGCATCCACCGCGTCGGCGCCGAAGGGCAGGCTCCGCCGCCGCTGTCGCGGGACACGCTCGCCAAGCGGTACGGCGTCGCGGGCAAGATCCTGCTGTCCCGGCTGAACACCTTCCTCGCCTTCCCGAAGTGGTTCTACCTCGACCTGCCGGTCAACACGATGACCGAGCCGCGCGCCACGCCGGGCGGGCTGAGCACGCAGTTCTCCTCGGTCGGGCACTACGACCTCGACGACGACCAGGCGATGGTGGTGACCGTGCCGCGCTGCGCGGACGCGCCGTACCAGGGCATCCAGCTGGGCAGCATGTGGTACATCTCGCTGGACTACGCCAACCACCAGACGAGCCTGACCGCGGACCAGGCGCGGGTGGACCCGGACAGGAAGATGCGGTTTGTCATCAGCGAGCGCGATCCCGGCGTGGCGAACTGGCTGGAGCGCACCGGTCACCGGCGGGGGTACGTGCAGATCCGGTGGCAGCGGCTGTCGCGCGACCTGAAACCGGACGACGGGCCGGAGGTCGAGATCGTGCCGGTGGCCGAGCTGCCGGACCGGCTGGCCTACTACGACCAGGCGACGGTGACCCCCGCGGAGTGGTCCACCCGGATCGCGGCCCGGCAGGCCGCCACGGCCGCGAGGATGCTGGGCTGATGTTGTTGCGCGACAAGGTGGTCGTGGTGTCCGGGGTCGGGCCGGGGCTGGGCCGGTCGATCGCGGTGGAGAGCGCGAAGGCAGGCGCGGACGTGGTGCTCGCGGCGCGCACCGAGTCCCGGCTGGCGGAGGTCGCCAAGGAGATCGACGAGCTGGGCCGCCGCACGATCTCGGTGCCGACGGACATCACCAGCGAGACCGACGCCCAGCGGCTCGTCGAGGCCACTGTGGACACTTTTGGCCGGGTGGACGCGCTGGTGCACAACGCGTTCGCGATCCCGCCGATGACGAACCTGGCCGACGTGGACCTGGACGGGGTGCGCGCGGGGTTCGAGGCGAGCTCGATCGCGGCGCTGCGGCTGACCCGGCTGTTCCTGCCCGCGCTGGAGTCCGCGGGCGGCTCGGTGGTAGTGATCAATTCGGCGGTGCTGCGGCACTCGCGGCAGCCGTACGGGCCGTACAAGATGGCGAAGGCGAGCCTGCTCGCGCTCGCGCAGAGCCTGGCGACCGAGCTGGGGCCGCGCGGCATCCGGGTCAACTCGGTGGCGCCCGGCTACATCTGGGCGGACTCGCTGAAGTGGTACTTCGGCTACCTCGCCGAGAAGCGCGGGATCACGCGCGACGAGGTGTACGCCGAAACCGCCTCGACCATCGACCTGCGCCGGCTGCCCGAACCCGACGAGATCGCCGACGCCGTGATCTTCCTGGCCTCGCCGATGGCGCGGGCGATCACCGGGCAGTGCCTGGACGTCAACTGCGGCGAATACCACCACTGAGGAGGCTCCGGCGATGAGCATCGGACGCGACAGCGTCGGCACGGTCGACGACCTGCACGCCTCCGCGACCCGGTTTTGCGGATTGAGCGACTTCGGGGGCGACGAGTACCGCGAGGGCCTGGCCGTGCTGCTGGAGTCCTACGCGCGGGACGCCGGGCTGACCCCGTTCGGGAACAAGATCAAGCGCGCGTTCCTGCGGCAGGCGCTGGTGGCGCGGCTGCTCAGCGAGGAGGCGTGGAAGCGTTTTCCCGAGTACGCCGAGGTGCGCCTCGAGCGGCCGATCTTCGTCACCGGGCTGCCCCGCACCGGGACCACGGCCCTGCATCGGCTGCTCACCGCCGATCCGGCGCACCAGGGGCTGGAGGTGTGGCTGGCCGAGGTGCCGCAGCCGCGGCCGCCGCGGGAGACGTGGGCGGACAACCCGGTGTTCCAGGGCATCCAGGCCGGGTACGAAAAGCACCACGTCGAGCACCCGGAGTTCCTCGGGGTGCACCACAGCTCCGCCGAGCAGGTCGAGGAGTGCTGGCAGCTGCTGCGGCAGTCGGCGAAGTCGGTGTCGTACGAGTGCCTGGCCCACGTGCCGACGTACTCGGAGTGGCTGGCGGCGCAGGACTGGACCGACGCGTACGCACGGCACCGGCGCAACCTGCAGCTGATCGGGCTGCCGGACCGGGACAAGCGGTGGGTGCTGAAGAACCCGTCGCACCTGTTCGCGCTGGACGCGCTGCTCGCGGTCTACCCGGACGCGCTGGTGATCCAGACGCACCGCGCGCCGGAGACGATCATCGCGTCGGTGTGCAGCCTGAACCAGCAGGCGTCGGCGGGCTGGTCGACGGTGTTCGAGGGTCCGGTGGTCGGCCGGTCGCAGCTGGAGCTGTGGTCCCGCGGGGCGGCGACGTTCAAGCGGGAACGGGCCAAGCACGACCCGGCGCAGTTCTGCGACGTCGACTACGCCGACTTCGTGGCCGACCCGCTGGCGGTGGTCGCGTCGGTCTACGAGCACTTCGGGTTGCCCTTCACGACCGCCGCGGAGTCGGCGATGCGCGCGGTGTACGAGGAGAGCACCACCGGCGCGGGCCGCCCCTCGCACCGCTACACCCTGGAGGAGTTCGGCCTGACGGCGGAGGAGGTGCGGGAGCGCTTCGCCTGAGGCTGCTGCCGCCGTCACGGCGTCAGGCGGGACAGGTGGTGATCCACGAGCGAGATCACCTCCGCCGGCGTCCGGTGCCCCAGCAGGACCGCGTCGCCGAGACCGGTGACGAGGGCCAGCAGCAGGTCGGCTTCCCGGATCGGGTCCAGGTCCGCGTGCAGGTCGCCGTCGGCCTGGCCGGCGGTGATCATGGCGGAGACGGCGTCGCGGAGTTGCGCGTGACCGAGGCGGAACCGCTCGGCGATCTCCGGGTCCTTCAGCGCCTGATCGGTGAGCCGGGACGCAGCGAGCAGACCGCGCCCATCCGCGACGCCGACGACCAGGCCGCGTGGCTCGGCACCGTGCTCGCCACGCTGGGCCTGCGCGACGTCCACCTCGTCGGCTACTCCTTCGGCGGGTGGCTCGCAGCCGACTTGGCCGTGCGCGCACCGGACCGGCTCGCCTCGCTGCCCCTGATCGACCCGGTGCGGACCTTCGCCCCGTTCCCGGTCCCCCTGCTCGTGCGCACCGCCCTCACGCTCGTCCCCGCCTTCCTGGCCTGGATCTCCGGCGGCGCCGAAGTGGCCGAGGACGACCCCGTGGCCACGGTGATCGACGAGGGCATGCGGACCTACCGGATCGCGCTGCCCACTCCTGCGCTGTTCACCGACGCGCGACTGCGCGGCCTGACCGTCCCCGTCCTCGCACTCATCGCGGCCCGCAGCGTCATCCACGACGGCCGGCGCGCGGCCACCCGCGCGCGGGAGCTGCTGCCGGACGCCCGGGTCGAGCTGTGGCCAGCGACCACCCACGCGATCGCGGGCGAATCGGCCGACGAGGTCAACGCCCGGGTGCTGGAGTTCCTCGCCGAGCTCGAGCAACGACGTGAGTCACCCGAGCGCTTCGCCTGATCTAGCGAACGCTGTCGAACCGTTCCGTGCCGACCACGCCCAGCAGCTGCAGCTTCTCCGCCGCCTCGGTGCGTGGCGGCGCCGTCAGCACCAGCAGCATCTGCGACTGGTCCTCGGTGAACAGCACCTGGCAGTCCACCTCGATGTCGCCCAGCTGGGGGTGCACGAGCACCTTGTGGTCCACGAACCGCTTGGCCACCTCGTGCCGTTCCCACAGCTCCGCGAACTCCGGGCTGGCCTTCGTCAGCACCCGCACCAGCTCGCCTGCCCGGGACTGCGGCCCCATCGACCCGAGCGCCGCCCGCAGGCCCGCCACGAGGGCCCGGCCCTGGCGCCCCCGGTCGTGCTCCGGGTAGATCCGGCGCTCCGCGGGGTCGGTGAACCAGCGGTAGATCTCGCTGCGCGCCCAGCCCGTCAGGTGCGACCGGTCGCCGTAGAGGGCGTCGGCCATGCTGTTCTGCACCAGCACCTCGCCGAGGTTCGACAGGATCAGCGCCGGCGTGTCCGACAGCCGGTCCAGGACGCGCTGCAGCGCGGGCGCCACGTGCGCCGCCGCCACCACCGGTGTGGGTGCGTTGCGGCCGGCGATGCGGAACAGGTAGTCGCGCTCGGTGGCGGTCAGACGCAGCGCGCGGGCGAGCGCGGCCAGCATCTGCTCGCTCGGCTGCGGGCCACGCTGCTGCTCCAGCCGCGTGTAGTAGTCGGTCGACATCGCCGCCAGGGCCGCGACCTCCTCCCGCCGCAGACCCGCCGCCCGGCGGCGCGGCCCGGCGGGCAGCCCGACGTCCTCCGGCCGCAGCTGTTCGCGGCGGCTGCGCAGGAACGCCGCCAGCTCTTCACGCTCCATACCCCCAGTATCCGCCCCGGGGCGGGGCGAACCAGGGACCGCCGATCCCCCGATGAGCGATCTCTTCACCGCCCCGTCGCGCCCGGCCAGACTCGGGAACATGAACATCAGCGGAAACACCATCTTCATCCCGGGTTCCACCAGCGGCATCGGCCTCGCCCTCGCGCGGCGCCTGCGGGCCAAGGGCAACACCGTCATCGTCGGCGGCCGCCGCACCGAACTGCTCGACTCGCTCGCCGCCGAGGGGTTCGACACCGTGCGCATCGACACCGCCGACGCCGACAGCATCCGCGCCGCGGCCGACGAGGTCATCGGCAAGCACCCCGACCTCAACGTGATCATCGCGATGTCCGGCATCATGCGCGTCGAGGACTGGCACCGCCCGGAGGGCTTCCTGGCCTCGGCCGAGGAGACCGTGACGACGAACGTGCTCGGCCCGATCCGGCTCATCGCCGCGTTCGTCGAACACCTCAGGAGCAAGCCCGACGCGACCATCGTGACCGTGTCCTCGGGCCTGGCGTTCGCCCCGCTCAAGGCCACGCCGAGCTACAACGCGAGCAAGGCCGCCATCCACATGCTCAGCGAGTCGCTGCGGCTGCAGCTCGCGGACACCTCCGTCAAGGTCGTCGAGCTGGAGCCGCCGTCGGTGCGGACCGCCCTGCTGCCCGGCCAGGAGGAGAGCGAGTTCGCCATGCCGCTCGACGACTTCGCCGACGAGGTGGTCAAGCTGTTCGAGACGCAGCCGGACGCCAAGGAGATCCAGGTGGAGAACGTGAAGTTCCTCCGCTACGGCGAGGCCCGCGGCGACTACGACCAGGTCGTGGCCACCCTCAACGCCGCGGACCCGCACGGCAAGCACTAAGTGGCCAGGCGTCGCCAGGACAGCAGGAACACCAGCGCCGCGACGATCGACCCGGCGGAGGCGAACGATCCGGCGCCCAGGTAGATCACCCACTCGTCCGCCCCGGCCAGGCCCTCGCGCGCCAGCGGGACACCCCACAGGATGGCGCCGAGGGTCAGGCCGGCCAGGGCGGCGAGCACCGCGAAGGCACCGATGACCACCCGGCCGAGCCGGCGGTTTCCCTCGTACGGGTGCACCGCGCCGCGCCGCGCGAGCCACCACGACGCCAGCGCCGCCAGCGCGAGGGCGATCGCGTCGGCGGCGAGGGTGTCGGAGAGCCGGTGCCACTTCGCGGTGAGCGTGTACTGGCCGATGCCCACCGCCCACGGCAGCACGACCAGCATCACCACGCCGCGCCAGCGGTACGGCGCGACGATCACGGCCGCGAACAAGACGGTCATGGCGATCGTGGTGTGGCCACTGGGCAGGCTGTTGTGGCCGAAGTCGCCCGTCACCGGCACCAGCGCGGGCCGGACCAGCACGAACCGCTTCAGCACCTGCACGACCACCTGGCCGAGCACGATCACCCCGACCGCCGCGACCGCGAGGTCCCAGCGGCGGCGGAGCGCGCCCGTCAGCGCGATGAGCAGCGTCGCCCCGGCCAGCGAGTAGACCGTGATCTCGTCGAGCGCCTGCCACGCCTGCCCCGACTCGGCCGCGTCCGCCTGGTCGGCGCCCCGCAGCGCGGCGTTCTCCAGCGCCTGTCCACTCGCCGTCCACACGGCCAGCAGGTAGACCGCCACCGTCAGCGCGGCCGCCACGGCGGCGATCACCAGCCACCGCCGCGACGAAACACCGGCGGTCTGCCCGACCACCTCGTCGTCCACCACCACCCGCTCAGAATGGATCAAGCCGGTCCTCCGCGCCTGTCGTGCGATGCTGACCAGGTGAACGACCTGTACGTGACGGGCGTGCGCCCGTGGGGCGGCCCCCTGTCCGATGTGGAAATCCGCGACGGCCGGATCGCGGCGGTGACCGCGGCCGGCGGCCCCGCACCGGAGGGCGTGCCGCAGCTGGCGGGCGAGGGCCGGTTGCTCCTCCCCTCGTTCTCCGACGTGCACGTCCACCTGGACTCCACCCGGCTGGGCCTGCCGTGGCGGCCCAACGACTCCCCCGGCGGGGTGTGGGCGAACATGCTGCACGACCGCGCCCACTGGCGCGAGGGCGACGTGCCGATGCGCGAGCGGTCCACGCACATGCTCGGCCTGCTCATCGCGCACGGCGTCACCCGCGTCCGCGGCTACGCCCAGGTCGACGCGGACTGCGAGCTGGAACGCCTGGAAGCCGTCGTCGCCGCGCGGGAGGCGCACGCCGGCCGGGCCGAGGTCGAGATCATCGCCTTCCCGCAGGCCGGGCTGTTGCGCGAACCGGGCGTCCCGGACCTGATGGAGGCCGCGCTGCGCGAGGGCGCCGGCGTGATGGGCGGCATCGACCCGTGCGGCGTGGACGGCGACCCGGTGCGGCACCTGGACATCGTGTTCGGGCTCGCCGACCGGTACGGGGTGCCGGTGGACGTCCACCTGCACGAACCCGGCGAGCTGGGCCTGTTCAGCCTCGGCCTGATCATCGAGCGGACCCGCGCGCTGGACCTGCGCGGCCGGGTCACCATCTCGCACGCCTTCACCCTCGCCCACACCCCGTCGCCGCGGCTGGACGAGGTGCTGGCCGAGATGGCCGAGCTGGACATCTCGGTCGCCACCGTCGCGCCGCCGGGCCGCGGCACGCTCCCGCTGCAGCGGCTCACCGAAGCCGGCCTGCGCGTCGGCCTCGGCGACGACGGGCAGCGCGACTACTGGTCCCCCTACGGCAACGCGGATCTGCTCGACCGGACCTGGCAGCTGGCGTTCACCAACGGGTTCCGCAACGACCACCTCGTCGAGCACGCGCTGGCCGTGGGCACCTGGGGCGGCGCGACGGTGCTCGATCCGTCGCTGCCGCGGCTGCGGGACGTGCGGGACCGCCCCGGAGTCGCGGTGGGCGACCCGGCGGACCTGGTGCTGCTCGACGGTGAGGCGCCCGCGGCCGCGGTGCAGGACCGGTTGCCGCACCGCACGGTGGTCCACGCCGGGCGGGTGGTCGCTCACGACCTCGCGCTGGTGTGAAGGAGCGCGCCGACGGCGAGTTCGTAGATCCCGCGCAACCGCCCGAACAGCGCGGGGTCGCTGTCCGGCGTGATCTGCGCGGTGGCACTGACGGCGACGGCCCGGCGGCCGTCCAGGGTGGCCGCGGCGAACTGGGTGTAGCCCGGGGTGTTGCCGGTGTGCCCGTAGACGCGGCCGTACCGCGTGTCGTAGCGGAAGATGCCGAGTCCGGCCGCGTTGACACCCGGCCCCGGCGGTTCCGAACCGCCCGGCCGGAACGTGAGCTGCGCGGCGCGCACCGCCGGGTGCAGGAGCGCCCGGTAGCCGCCGATGAAGCGCGCCAGATCGGCCGGTGTGGACACCACCCCGCCGGAGGCCCAGCTCCAGCCCGCGGCGACGAGCCGGGTCACGTCCTCGGCGCCGTCGTAGCCGTGCAGGTGCGGTTCGGGCAGCGCGGAGCCCCGCGGCAGGCTGGTGCGGTGGAGCCCCAGCGGCTGCGTGACGTGCCGCCGCAGCAGGTCCTCGTAGCGCGCGCCCGCCGCGGCCTCGCACATCAGCGCGACGAGGATGTTGTCCGAGTTGGAGTAGGCGTACCGGGTGCCGGGCGTGAACAGCAGACCGGGGTCGTCGAGGTAGCCGAGCAGGTCGCGCGGGGGCGGCGGGTCCTGCAGGGACGCCAGCAGCGCGTCGCGGAACCGCTGTGACCGGCTGAAGTCCGGGATCCCGCTGGTGTGGCCGAGCAACTGACGGAGGGTCACCCCCGACCACTGCGGGGGGAAACCGTCCAGCCGCCGCCCGACCGTGTCGTCGAGCCCCAGCCGGCGGCGGCTCACCAGGGACAGCGCGGTCGCGGCGCTGAACGCCTTCGCCACGCTCGCGACGCGCATGTGGTCGTCGGGCCGGGGTTTCCGGCCCGTCGCCACATCGGACACGCCGACGCTGTGGAAGGCCGTGCCGTGGCTCCGTCTGAACGCGACGGTGACAGCGGGCGGACCACCTGGCGCGCCTTGCAGTTCGCGCATCGCCTCGCGCAGGGCTCGCTCGACGGGTGGTGATTCACCGGCCACCGCGCGGCCCGTGAGGACCGTGCACCCGGCTGTGCCGAGTGCCCCCAGCTTCAGGACCGTCCTGCGCGACAGTGCCATCGAGCGAGGGTACACCGCGACCGGTCAGAGCTGAAGCGCCGATTTCTCTTGCCGCAGAAGCGATTCGATCTTACCGGGGTGCTCGTCGGCGACCACCACGGCGCCGCGGACCAGGTCGCGCGCCCCGTCGAGCAGCTCCGCGGCGAGCGCCAGCCCGACCTCGGCCTCCCGCTCCCCGGCAGCCTCCAGTTCGGACAGTGCCCGCGGCGGGATGGTCACGTCCGGGACCTCGTAGGCCAGGTACTCTGCTTCGGCGAAGCCGGACAGCGGCGCGATCGCCACCAGCACCGGGATGTCCACTCCGGACAGTTCGGCGACCATCCGGGACAGGCCCTCCAGCTCGTAGACCGGCCGCGTGATGAGGAACTGCGCGCCCGCGGCGATCTTCGCCTTGGTGCGGGACAGTTCGGCGTCCTGGTCCTCCGCGCCGGGGTTGACGCGCGCGCCGATGTGGAAGGCGGTGCGGGTGGCCAGGGTGAGGCCGGTGTGGTCGCGGCCGGAGTTGAGGCCGGCGAGCAGCCCGATCAGGCCGACCGAGTCGACCTCCCAGATGCCGTCGGCGCCCGGGTAGTCGCCCAGCGGTGCCGGCGTTCCGGTCTCGCACACCACCGTGCGCAGGCCGAACGCGTGGGCGCCGAGCAGGTCCGCCTGCAGCGCCGCGAGGGACCGGTCCCAGGCGGTGACGGTGGTGATCGTGTCGACGCCCGCCTCGCGTTCCAGGCGGAGCGCTTCGCCGAAGTTGCCGCGCACCAGCGCCAGGTCGGCGCCGCGGACCCGCTCCACGTCCTCCGGTTCGCCGTGCGGGGTGACCTGCGCGGCGAGCACGAAGCCGGGCCGGGCGAGGCGGCGGGCGAGCGGGCTCTGCGGCGGCGCCGGGCGCGGCTTGGGCACGGCCGTGACGGGGCTGGCCTGGCGGGGCCGCAGGTCGGCCAGGCGGGCGACGACCTCGCGGATGTGGCCGGGTGTGGTGCCGCAGCAGCCGCCGATCATGGCGGCGCCGTGCTCGGCGAAGCGCCGCGCGTACCGCCCGAAGTGCGCGCGGGCGACCGGGTAGGTGAAGCGCCGCCCGGTGCGCCGCGGCATGCCCGCGTTGGGGTGCACGCCCACCGGCAGGTCGCCGGCGTCGCGGAGTTCGTCGAGGATCGCGAGCATGTGCTGGGGGCCGACGGTGCAGTTGGCGCCGACCGCGGTGACCGGGAGGCCGGTGAGGGTCTTGACGACCTCGCGGGGCGTCTCGCCGGCCGGGGTGAGGCCGTCGCTGGTGAAGGTGGCCTGGGCGACGATCGGGAGGTCGGTGACCTCCGCGGCGACCGTGATGGCTTCGACCAGTTCGTCGAGGTGGCCGAAGGTCTCCAGGACCAGCAGGTCGACGCCGCCGTCGACGAGGGCCTGGACCTGTTCACGCACGACCTCGGCGCGCTCGTCCGCGCGGACGCCGGCCCGCGCGGACGAGGACACCGCCGGGGAGACGGACCCGGCGACGAAGATGGTCCGGTGCACCCCGCGACGAGCCTGCCGGGCGAGTCGCACGGCGGCGAGGTTGATGTCGCGGGCGCTGACGGAGCACCCGTGCTCGGCCAGCCGCAGCCGGTTCGCGCCGAAGGTGTTGGTGAGGAGCACGTCCGCGCCCGCGGCCACGTAGCTCTCGTGGATGGTGCTGACGAGCTCCGGGTTCGAGAGGTTGAGTTCCGGCAAGGCCCGGTCCAGCGAATTGCCCGCCACGTGCAGGACGGTGCCCATGGCCCCGTCGAACACCAGAACCCGCTCGGACAGCTGCTCCGCGAACCGACCTCTCACGTACCCTCCCGGCGCCGTTACCTCCGGGCGTGCACGTGCACGAGGATCCGGCCGGCGCCGCACCCCCACCAGAGCACCGCGCCGCCCGCCATGCACCCATCCTAGGCGCTGAAACGGGCACATCGACCGGTTCGACACCGCAGGTGCACCACCACTGGGCCGTCCGGGTGACCCGCCCACCGCGGTGGTGGCCGGTCGGTGTGCGATATGTTGTCGTTCACCCTTGGATGGGTGCGGGCGCGGCTGTGTGCGCCCGCCTGGGGCCGGTAGCTCAGCTGGTTAGAGCAGGGGACTCATAATCCCTTGGCCGCGGGTTCGAGCCCCGCCCGGCCCACCGGTTCTGACCAGGCGTTATGGCTCGTTGGTTGATCATCGTGTCGCGGCTTGTCCATGACTCTGTCCATTGACACTTCCGCGGCCCCGACCCACGCTTGCGTTCATGAGCGAGCCGACAGCCAAGGGCGACAACCGCAAGCGCGGCAACATCCGCCAGCGCGGCAAGTCCCTTCAGGTCCGCGTCTACGCCGGCATCGACCCGGTGACCGGGCGGCAGAGCTACCTCACCGAGACGGTCAAGGGCACCGACAAGGCCGCACACCGCCAGGCGCAGAAGGTCATGACGCGCTTGCAGGCTCAGGTCGACCGCCAGCGCGGCCCCGACTCCTCGGTCACGCTGTCCTACGCGATCGACGAGTGGCTCAAGACCGCCGATATCGAGGCCACCACCCGGCACGGGTACGTGGGCTACATCAACCGCACGATCAAGCCCGCCCTCGGCAAGATCGCGGTCAACAAACTCACGGCCCGCGCCCTCGAAACCTTCTACGCCGAACTCCGCCGCTGCCGCGTCCGCTGCGACGGCCGCCCCTACATCGAGCACAAGCTCGAGGGTGACCATGACTGCAAGGTCGCGAAGTGCAAGCCGCACAAGTGCAGCGGCATGGCCAACTCCAGCGTGCGTCAGATCCACTCGATCATCAGCGGCGTCCTCAACGCCGCCGTCCGCTGGGAGTGGATCAGCACGAACCCGGCGCAGATCGCCCAGCGTCCGCGCCAGACAGCTCCACAGCCCGACCCGCCCTCACCCGCCGAGGCTGCCCGCCTCGTCGAGAAGGCCTTCGCGCTCGACGAAGACTGGGGCACCCTCGTCTGGCTCGTCATGACCACCGGCATCCGCCGCGGCGAAGCCTGCGCCCTCCGCTGGTCCCGCGTCGACCTCGACGAAGGAATCATCGAGATCCGCCGCAGCTACACAAAGCTCCGCGGCGTGGGCCAGGAGAAGGACACCAAGACCCACCAGATGCGCCGCATCGCCCTCGACACCGAAACGATCGTGCTCCTGCGCGAGCACAAGGCCCGCATGCAGCAACGCTGCCACGAACTTGGCGCCAAGTGGTCGGAGAACTCGTTCGTCTTCACCAGCACCCGCGGCTCCGACCTGAACGAGCCCTACTCCCCCGATGCCGTCTCCAGCCGCTACAAGAAGATGGCAACCCGCCTCGGCATCGACACCCACATCCACGCCCTACGGCACTACTCCGCCACCGAACTCCTCACCGCCGGAGTCGACCTCCGAACCGTCGCCGGCCGCCTCGGCCACGGCGGCGGCGGTGCTACGACCCTGCGCGTCTACGCCGCCTGGGTCGCCGCCGCCGACCGTAAGGCCGCTGAAGTCCTTGGTTCCCGAATGCCGAAACGGCGCCCCTAGGCCATCTGCTTTACAGAGGGACAATCGAACCAGCCCTGACCTGCACTTTTGCGTGGCGACTGGCGCACCTTGCCGCCCGGTTGCCGCTCAGTACTGGCCAGAACGTTGAAACCTGTGCAACGCCTCCCGGGAATCTGCGATTCTTCCATCATGGAGAAACGACCGACTGGGAGCACACGTCAGGAGGCGGCAAAGAAGCTTGCTCAGCGCAGCGCGCTGGTCCAGCTGCCCACCTGGCTGTGGGGCGGAAACTTCCAGGACCTCGCCGCCCACCTCGGCTGGCATCTTGAAGGTACAGAGGATCCGGATACGTGGCGGGTACGACTCGTCGAGCGTAAGCGCCACAAGGCAGCTCGGTTGGTGGAGCTCAAGAAGCTTGCTCATAGCGGTAACGTCGACTCCAAGGGGAGTTTCTCGGAACTGAAGACGTTGCCTGCGCACTCACAGTTCATCTCTTTACCTCCCGAGCAAATCAACGACGAGTTTGAGAGGATCGCCCGAATGGATTCGGGTATCGGAGCGTTCCTCGCACAGCTAACACTGACGACTACCGCTTCCCACGAAAATGATCTTCCCGACCTTATTCGGGAAATAATGAAGGAAGGATTATTTAAGCAGCTCCCGAACTCCGTCGCATGGCTACTCAAGCTTGACACGATGCTCCATCACCGGTTTGCAGTCCCAAGAGTTTTGCTACAGACAGAAGAAAACCCGGCAATGTTCAAGCAGAAGCCACCGGATGGTCACGAGTTCCGCAGTTCGTTCGGACTCTACAATGACACCGTCGTGGGACTTCAGTCGTATCTTTCTCCTCTACTCCTCTCCCTGAGCCCGTGGGTATGGGGCATACCTGCAACACGCGCGGGCGGAGTGATTATCTACACTTTCGGAAAAGAGGTCCCAGGAAAGCACGCCCATGCAACGGAACCCCTGCAGCACTTCCATTCAAAAGGGCTCTCCAAGAAGACCCGAACGAAAGTCGACAAGCGTGACATCGAGGAGACGATGCACTGGTGGGTCGACCGCCTGAATCTTCTCTTTACCGAGATCACCGACCCATGCAACTTCCGGAACGCACACGATCAGTTCGAGCCAAGGGTGCAGTTTGAACGAATGCTCAGCCTGGAGCAACTCTTCCGCAACATACAGTCGATTTCGTCTCTCGAGCGCGACCCGCATGCAACACGGATCATGCTGATGGACACTCTAGACACACTTGAGGGAATGAAGTTGCTCAGCTTCGCTGAAATGTGCAAACTGTCCAGAGCAGAGGAGACTTTGAAAATAATCGAAGCTGAACTTCCCGCAAATGTCGCCAAACTGCTACTTCCGCGCGCACGAGCTGGCATACAAGCCCTACGGGACCTTCAAGATGGCTTTTTCCTCAAAGCGCGCATGTCCACAGATGGAAATATCATTCTTCCCGACAAGAAAGGCGGAACAGAGCAGGTGACAAAGGAGAAGGCGGTAGCGCAGTGGTTGAGGGTACTACGAAACGCGGGTCACGGATTCGGCGGAAGAGGCTCAGGAGGCTCTCCCAGAGACCAAGTGTTACTTCTTGTCCATGATGCCAACATACCGCCGGATATTTCCGATCTCGCCTACCTGTATTTGCTACGCCTCGTGACTTTTCCGGAGCTTCTACGACGTTTCGATCCGAGCCTTGGCACCTGATTGGCCGTGCTCCGCTACCCGCAGGTCCGCTAGCCGACTGTCCTCATGTAGTCGCCAGTACTTTGACACTGTGTGCTTTGAGGGCCGAGGTGGTCTAACCCGGCTATTCCGGTGCTCGCGGCACGCCGAGAGCATCACTGAGCCTGTCGTCGAAGGTGCGGAAGCTGCTGAGTGCATGGGTCCCCACCGGCTCGACTGGCTCCGAGAGAACAGCGCCCGAGTCGTCGTAATGGACTTTGCGGCTGAAGCTCCAGAAACAGTGAACCGGCAGCACCTCGCCGACTTCGAGTGGAAGGTTCCCGAGGTGTTCGAAGTAGCCACGGGACCACGGCAGCCGGTTGATCAGCAGCGGCGGCATCAGCAGCTGGTCGGGACGAAGCAGCTCGCGACGAGGCACGTCCGTGCTCTCCGAGCGGGTCTTGAACACATAAATCAGGATGTTGCCGGTCATGGCGTGGATGGGCACGTCGGTCTTGATCACGCGTCCGAACGAGTACAGACCGTCCGGCATCTGCACAGCGAACACATCACCGGGCTGCAGACGCTTCCGAGACGGCTTCAGGATGCGGATATTGGTCTCGAGCAAGCCCACGCAACGCTCCTTCGATCAGCTGCCGCAACGGTAGCGTCCGGCGGTCACCGGTCGGCCTGCAGACCAGTTGCCGACACCTCGACGGCGCCGGCCTTTGCCACCGCATGCTCCTCGCCGGGCTGTCCTCGACGCCAAAGCCGCGACACGCCGTACATCTTGCGTCGGCCGATGGTGTCGGACCCACGATCTAGAATTCGTCACAGGCTCAAGAGCGGTGTTGCTGTTGAGGCTTCTGCGTTCCGCATGGCCCGAGACCACATCAGGGCCAATACAGGGGGCGGCACGCATCCCCACCTGGAACGCGGCGTCAGCCGTAAGCCGCAGAGGGCACCCTGTGGCCCGCGCAGAAAAGAGCTGGTCGTGCAGGTCGTCAATTGGCTCAGCCAAGTGCCACCCCATGGATTGTGGATTGCCGGCGCGGTGGTCGTCGCCATGCAAGTTGTCCGATGGATCGCCGTCTCCGTGATCTTCTTCAATCGACGGCCCGAAGAGGAACTCAAGATTGTCGGCACGATCCGTCCTACGGTGGAATGCCGTCCGGTCCGTAGTGATAATCCTGATGTCACGCCGGCGTTGACGAACCGCAACGAACGCCCGCTAGGCAAAGCCGGCAAACATCCGCGACGGCATTCCAAGCTCCAGGGCGAGCATGCGGCGCAGCCCCTCGCGGACAAGCGCCCTCCCAACGGGCCGTCCTCCCGTTCCCGGACACCCCGCCACAACACGACCGCCAAACGCACGTAAAGCGGGCCGCACGGCCATGTGATCAAACCCCTGCTCCATCGACCTAGCATGCCTGCCTGACCGGGGCCTCGACAGATAGCAAGGCCGTAGGCTGCCACCCGTGGCTGAGGAACGTGGTTCGTGGGAGACGTTTGGTGAGCGGCTGGTCTACGACAACAAGTGGGTCAAGGTCGGGTTGACGGATGTCCGGGCGCCGAACGGGGAGCGCTGGGACTACCACGTCGTCCACCTGGCCCGGATCGCGATCGCCCTGATCGTGAACGACCGGGACGAGGCGCTGATGCTCTGGCGCTACCGCTTCGCCACCGAGCAGTGGGGCTACGAGCTGCTCGGCGGGATGGTCAACGACGGCGAGGACGCTGCGATCACGGCGGCGCGGGAGGCGGCCGAGGAGAGCGGCTGGGAGCCGGTCGGCGAGCCGAAGCACCTGATCAGCTTCGAGCCCCTGCCCGGGCAGGTCACCGCGCCGATCGACGTCTACCTGTGGCGAGAGGCGCGGCACGTCGGCGACCCGACCGACACCGAGGAGGTCGGCCGCATCGAGTGGGTGCCGCTCTCGCGGGTCACCGAGCTGGCACAGCGGCAGCAGCTGCTGGGCTCCGGGACTCTGGTCTCGCTGCTCTACTACATGGCCAAGCGCCGAGGCTGATCAGCCGGGGAAGATCAGTCCCTGCAGCCGGCGCAGGTGCCGGTCGGACTTGATCTGCTGGCCGAGACGGCGCGCTTCGCGGGCGTAGCGGAGCGCGCCGTCGCGGTCCTGAGCCGCGGCGTGGGCGAAAGCGAGGTCCACGAGCATCCCCACCTTCGCCCGGACGAACGTCTCCGGGAGTCGTGGAAGCGCTTGAGTCAGGTGATCGATGGCGTCAGGATCTCCGAGGCGCGCGAGCGCGTTGCCTCGCCAACGGTCGAGGTGTGATCCGCCGAGGAACAGGAACGGCAGGGCGGCGTCGACGGGGTCGCTGGGCAACAGGACGTCGGCGGCGTCGAAGGCAGCGAGCGCTTCGTCGCGCCGGCCGACGACGGCCAAGCCCTCGCCGTGCGCGGCGGACAGCCAGGCCTGCAGCAGCGGCGGCACCACGCCCTCTCCCAGCGCACGGGCGTGCTCGAGCTGCTCGGCAGCCTGCACCGTCTCACCGAGGTCGATCAGCACGAACGCCTGCTCCGCTGTCGCGTGTGCGAGTGCTGCCTGATCGCCCGCTTCCCGGGCGGCGGCTTTGGCTCGTTCGTAGTGGTCCCAGGCCTGGACGATGGCGTTGCGGTCGAGGGCGACCCAGCCGGCCAGGGTCGAGGCCTCGGTGAGGACCTTCGAGAGAGCCTCGCGGTGGCCTCGGACGGTGCTGTAGCCGAGGAGCCGCTCGAGCTGCTTGATGTGGCTGCGTAGCTGGTCGAGGAGCACGACCCCGCCGTACTGGCGGTCGACGTGCCGGGCATCGTCGACCTGCCGGCGGAACCGCTCGATGGTCTCCGCATCGACACTGCGCGCGGCCGCCAGCCGGGCTCGCAGCTCGAGCGCTTCCCCGTCGTCGGCCTCGGGTGGGAAGCCCAGCTCCTCGTTGGTCCGGCCGTAGACGTCCCGGAAGAGGCGCTGGTACGGCTCGCTGACGGCCGAGTGCCCGTTCTCCCACTCCGACAACTTCGTCTTCAGGCTGCCCTCGGACATGATCGGCATGCCGATCTGATCGGCGCGCTGACGCATCCGCCGGATGACGTCGGCCGCCTTGTATCCGAGGCTCTTGCGAACCGCCTGAAGCTTTGTCGCCGGCATCAATCAAATCGCTCCGGATAACCGCGCTGACCTGCAAGGTTAATTCGAGTTAATGGCGTCCGCGTTAACCGCAGCCACCTGCGCGAATAGCTTCCACTGCCGTTTCCTTGAGGCATGGAAAACACCTCAGGCACCCCGATCACGACGATCGTGCATCAGTGCGGCGACGTTCGCGGTGAGCGAGGCGAGCTGCTCGCTGATCGTGTCCAGCCGGTCTTCGATCGTTCCGAGCCGGCTGATGATCTGGTCGAGCGGCTCGTCGCCGGTCTCACCAGGGGCGAGCGGCTTCCGCCCGCGCAGGATCGCGTTGAGGTGACCGGGATGCCACCCGAGCGCGAGGGACAGCGCTTCGAGGGTGCGGGCGCTGCGCTTCCGCTCGACAGTGTGGTGCTGGATCTCCCGCACGATGGCCTGGGAGACGTGAGACCGCTCGGCGAGTTCTCGCTGTTTCCACCCGAGCTCGGTCACGCGCTCGTTGATGGCCTTCGAGACCGCCGCCCAATTCTCCGTCACCTATTCCTCCGTGCTCCGCCTCGGAGCCGAGGTTAGCGCCTGATCGCTTTACGCGGCGCAAGTAGCACATTGCGTCGCCAATTCGGATCAACCACACGCCACCACGAGCTGATATCAGCCCATATTTCCGCTGAAATCACTTGAAGGAATCCTCCATGAGTACCTCTATGCCCAATGAAGGCCGCCCGGCCTTCTACACCGTCAAAGAAGCGGCCCGGATCCTCCGGGTCGACGCGGCCACCCTCTATCGCGCCATCCGGGACGACGCGTTCCCCGCTGTCCGGGTCCGGAGCCGTTACGTCGTGCCGGCCGCGGCCCTGGACAAGCTGATCGCCGAGGCCGCCGAGACCGGAGGTTGTGTCGATGTGGCCCGGATGGCCGCCGAGCGGCGCACGGCTCGCGCCATCGAGCGGCTGACCGGGGGTGCGTCATGACCCCCGACGACTACGCCGCCATCGCCAAGCGCCTGGACCGCTTCGCCCCCGTTCCAGACGAGGTTCTCGCCGACATCGTGACCCACGAGGGCCTGTGCTTCTGGGTGTTCGACCGCGACGAGATGCCCGATCTGTCCGGCGAGACCGAGCCCGACCGCGAACTCGCGGCCTGGTCGTGCGCGGGCTGCCCGGTCGTGAACTCGTGCCTCGAACTGGAACTCCGCGTCGCCGGCGAGCACACCGTCGGCGTTTGGGGCGGTCTTGCCGACACCGACCGCCGAAAGGTGCACCGCTTCTGGCAGTGGCGACGTCAGCACCCGCAGGGAGGCGCCCGATGAACGTCAACCTCACGACTTCCCAGATGGTCGTCGGTGCGGGTGGCATTCTGCTCCTCCTCATGGTCTGGCGCTCCGGCGCGCGCCGCGCCCGCAAGGCCGCCGAACGTGCACGGGACGGCGCCCGGGTTGTGTCACTGGCCGGTCGAGTGTTGTTGATGACCGCCGGCCTGGTCTGCATCCAGTGGCTGGTGTTCACGCACTCCACCGACACCACGCTGCGGCTGGTCGCGCTGGCGCTGCCGGATCTCATCGCCGCCTACGTCCTCACCCGCGCGTTGACCGTCACCGACCTCGGCACCAGGCGCTCGCGAGGTGATCGGCGATGAACCAAACGGACCATCAGAACCGGGTGGCCGCCCCGCGGCAGCCACCCGCCGACCTCACCCGCGCCCAGCGCCTCGCCCGAGACGCAGCGGAGGCGGCGGAGGTTCGCGCCTATCAGACGCACCCGGACGTCATCGCTCTGCAGGTCGAGCGGGTCCGCAAGCAGGTCGACCGGCTGTGCTGGACAGGCATCGCGCTGGGCCTCGCGTTCACGATGGCCAACGTTCAGCACTTCGCGGCCGCCGGGTCGGCCCCGTGGTCCACGCCGTGGCTGATCGCCTGGCTGCTCGACCCCACCGTGTCCCTGGTGCTGCTGGCGATCCTGCGCGCCGAGCAGGTCACCTCGCGATATCAGGTCCGAACCGGCCGCTGGGTCCGGTGCGCGAAGTGGCTCACGCTCGCCGCGACCTACGTCATGAACACCTGGTCGTCGTACGCGGCAGGATCGGTGTCCGCGGTGGTCCTGCATTCGGTGCCACCGCTGGTGGTGTTCGCCGCCGCCGAAGCAGTCACCGACCTACGCGACAAGCTCACTGAAGCCGCGTCAGTGGCGTTCACGGAGGCAAGCGAGCGGCGCCCCCGCACCGTTCACAAGCCGTCCTCCGCGCCGCGTCCGAAACGGACTTCGAGCAAGCACCGGAAGTCCTTTGACGACTATCTCGAGCAGGCCCGAGCAGCGTGGACACCCGACGTGACGATCAGTCCGGCATGGATCCGGGAGGTGACGGGCTGTTCGCGCGGCCTGTCGCCCCGGCTCGCCAACGCTCTGGCTCGTGAGGTGCGGCCATGAACGATCAGCAGCGTTCACAAGCGGTCGAGAAGGCCGAGCCCGTGTACGACGCCGAACTGGTCGACGACACGCTGCCCCAACCGCGGCCGCGTTCACGGTGGCATCGGCTCAGGCGCTGGTGGCTGATCTCGCCACGGGTCCCCGCGACACTCAAGTCCAAGGCGCAGGCCTGTCAAGCGCTGAAAGATCTGATCGTCGCACTGCTGAAGTCCCCTTGGCGCTACGTGGGCGCCGTCGTTCGAGGTGCCATTGCTGGCCTGCGGTGGTGGCGGCGGTGGGTCACGGTGCGCGAGTACCGGGAAGCCGCTGAGCACCAGGAGAAGCTGGCAGACAAGTTCATCGAGATCCGCGCGCTGACTCTCTTCCGCTGGCGCGTGACCGGGGCGGTGATCGCCACCGCGATGCTGGCCGGCTTGGCGATCGTGCTGATCTGGGGTCCGCGTCCGCTCTGGCTCACGATGGCTGCCGGCTCTGTGGGGCTCGCGGTCCTCGGCCGGAGGAAGGAGGGCAGCCCTGGTCGCAAACCAGCGCTTGCCGGTCCGCGGACCCTGACCTGGACGATGGATCCGCAGGTTCTGGTCGACGCCTTCCGCGACGCCAAGCTGATCGGCAAGGATGAGATGCTGCGATTGGTCGAGCGAGCCACCCGGGTCGGTGACGGCTGGGCCGTCACGGTCGACCTTCCCGCCACTCGCAAGGCCGCCGACGTGATCAAGAATCGAGAGGCCCTGGCGTCGGCGCTGGCGGTGGACGAGGTCCAGCTGATCGTCGAACGTGTCCGCGGCAACGGCGGGCACGCGGGCCGGGTAGCGCTGTGGGTCGCCGACACGGACCCCTACGCCTCCCCTCCCCTGCGAACACCGCTGCTGCAAGCGGAGCGATGGGACGCCTGGCAGCCAATCCCGTTCGGACGCGACGCCCGCAACCGGCGGATCGACCTGCCGCTGGTGTGGACCTCGCTGCTGGTCGGAGCCATCCCTCGCCAGGGCAAGACGTTCGCCGCCCGCCTCGCCGCCGCCGGTCTGATCATCGACCCGTGGACGCGCCTGTACATCGCGGACTTCAAGGCCGGCAAGGACTGGGACGCCGCAGCGCAGGTCGCCCACCGCTTCATGTCCGGCGACGAGCCCGAGCATGTCCTCGCGCTCAAGAACTGGCTGGTCGAACTGGTCGGCGAGGTCCAGGGTCGGTACCGGCGGATGCGGCAGCTCGACGACGAGATCTGCCCCGAATCCAAGATCACCCCGGTGATCTCCCGCGATCCCGCGCTCGACATGCCGATCACCGCGATCTTCATCGACGAGGTTCAGGTTCCGCTGGAGGATCGCACCCCGGTTGACGTGCAGGGCAAGAAGCTCACCGCCGGCGAGTACGTCGGCGAACTGCTGACGTGGCTGGCGAAGAAGGGACCTGCTGCGGGCATCGTGCTGGTTCTGGCGACCCAACGGCCGGACTCGAAAACCATCCCGTCCGGGCTGCGTGCCGTCCTCGGCTCTCGCTTCGCGCTGCGGGTCATGGACTGGCGGGACAGCAACATCGTGCTCGGCGAACAAATGAACACCCGAGGCTACGACAGCAGCAGGCTGCTCCCCTCGCACAAAGGTGTCGGGATCCTGCGACCCGACGGCGAAACGCAGTCCTCTGGAGACACCCTGGCCATGACAGTTCGCACCTACTACATGCCGAACGAGGACTGGCAGGCCATCTGCCGCCGGGGCAGGACGCTGCGCGAACAGGCCGGCACGTTGACCGGTCACGCTGCGGGACAGGACGCGATCCCGGTCCTCGACCACGCGGGCGTAGCCCGCGCGATTGGAGGCGCGAAGCCCCGGTCGCAAGCCGAGTTGCCCGAGCCCCTCGCCGCCGTCGTCGAGTACCTCGGTCGCGATCTGGACGAGCGCGACTTCGTCCCGACGGCCGAGCTGGTCGAGGCACTGGACGTGGAACCGACTGCGTTTGGGCGCCAGATGGGCGAGCTCGGGTGCCCGCCGGAACGAGGACGGGTCGCGGATGACAGCGGTACCGTCCGGCAGGTCCGCGGCTACACCACTCGCGCGATCCACGCGGCGATCGAGTCGTGGAACGAGGACACCTGACCCGTCTTATCCGTCCTGGCAACCCGTCACGGCGTCACACCGCTCGTGACGGGTTGCCACCTCCATTGACCTGCTCGAACTGTCCATGTGACGGCTGTGACGGCACCTGCCCAACCTCGTCACCACGAACAGAATCTCGCCGATCCTCGCGGAGAACAGCCTCGCCCCGAGAACCCGTCACGAACGTCCCCTTCGAGGGGACGGTCACGACCAGACCACGCTCGCGGAGCAGCTCGGTGGCATGCCGGGCGGTGCCCAGCGACACGCCGTACATCTGAGCGAACCGCCGCTCCGAGGGCAGCGGAGCCTCCGGAGGGAGCCCCCCGGCCTCGATCAACCGAGCGATGTAGTCCGCCAGCTGCTGATACAGGTACCCGGGCGGACAAGCTGATGGGTCGAACGGCTCGAGCTCAGCCATCTCGGTTGTCCTCGTGGTCAGCCTTGCGATCCGGTCCGGCAATCAGCTCGAGGACGGAAGCGAGCTGAGTGGAGAACGACTCCAATCGCGACTCGATCGCCGCCAGCCTCGCCAAGATCCCCGGGCCGAGCTGGGGCAACCCCGGGCTCTCGGCTCCTGGAGCCTTCACCAGGCACTCCTCACAGGGCATGCCGGCGATCTGATCCAGCAACTCCAGCTCGCCCGGCCCGAAACGTGCTCCACAGCAGGCACGCAAGTAGGCAGGACTCCCGGGTTCCTGCGGCATCGGAATCAAGTGCGCCACCCGCTCGCGTTCTCCCACGGAACCTGCGATCGGCCTCGCCAAGAGCAACTCAGTGGGCATGTCTACCTCCCCTCCAGCACCTCCATCTGAGCTGATGCGTTCGCTGAATCAGCGTCGGCTCGATCAGGAGAAACAGCTGTGTCAAACTCGATATCAGCTTGACATCAGCTGATCGGCGGCGAGGTGCCATCAGGAGGCCACTAGCGGGCCATATCGCGCCAAGGCGCGGCAAGGAGGACGAGATGAGAGCCAATCGAGAACCGGCTCGAACGGTGCTCGAACTGAAGATCCGAGAACGCGGCGAGACGCTGACAGAGTTCCTCGACTACGCGAGCCGGTTCGCGAGGCGAACGGGTGAGAGTGGCACCCTCAGCGAGCGCAACCTCAAGCGGCTGATCAGCGGTCGCAAAAGCGATGGATCGCCGATCGGCCTCCCCCGGCCGGCGACCGCCCGGCTGCTCGAACGGATCTTCGACCTTCCTATCGAACAGCTGCTGTCACCACCCGACGAGACCCAGCTTTCCCGCGCCGGCACCGAAGACGAACTTCGGCAACGCCTCCGATCGTCCAGCCGGGTCGACCCCCAGGTGATCGCCATCCTGAAACGGCAGCTCGACGAGATCCGCCGGCTCGACCGCCAACTCGGCGCGATCATGGTCCGCGACGAGGTGAGTATCAAGGTCAGCCAGGTCTCTCAGCTGCTCTCCCACAGCCTGTCACCAAGAACACGACAACAACTCGCCGGCCTGCTGGCAGAGCTCTGCACCCTGCTCGGCTGGCAGACCCTCGACGCCGGCAACCCCGAGCAAGCCTGGCGACACTACGAACAGGCCAAAACCGCAGCCCTGGAGTCAAACGATCCCCAGCGGCTCGCGCACGCATCAGCCGAGCAAGCCTTCGCACTGCTGGACATCGGCGAGACCGACGCTGCCGTCGATACCCTCGCCGCTGCCCGGCGCACCGTCGAGCGCACCGCGAGCCGCCACCTCCGCGCCTGGCTCGCAGCCGCACATGGCGAAGCCTTGGCTCGCGGTTCCGATCGCTCCCGGGCCCTTCGAGCGTTCGACCAAGCCGCGGCACTTCTGCCGCCAGGAGACGCCGAACCCGCTGAGCCGTACCTCGCCCTCGATGACGTCCATCTCTCCCGGTGGCGCGGTCACGCTCTCGCGCAGGTCGGGGAACCCGAAGCAATCCAGGTGCTCACCTCGGCGCTCGACAGACTGGACCCAACGTTCACCCGAGCCGAAATCGGCCTGCGCGTCGACCTCGGCATCGCTCTGCTGAAGCACGATGAACGCGAAGAGGCCGCCAAGCACCTCGGAAGGGCCGCTTCCATGGCGACGAGCGTTGGCTCACAACGCCAAATCAGTAGGATTCGGAAGGCTCAGCTGACCCCTTGACCCCCAGAGTGGTCGACGCGACGTTCTGACCTGCGCAAACAGAGAATCGCCTGCACAAGTTGGGGCAGTTGCGGCACGTTGCGAACAGCTGACCGACCAACGCGAACATCCGCAGCTCCACATTCGCTCCTTGTACCGCCTGGCTCGGAGGGACTGAGACCGCCGTGACCACCTCCTTCACCGCCGCTGTTGGAGGACGTTCTCGACTGCGGCCACCCGCCCACCGGCGCCATGAGCTGCTACCCGTGCTCGAACGAACGCGAACGCCACGCGATGACCCGCGCGAACACGTTCGTCGCCTTACGTGTCCTCGGCCGACGAGGCGCTGACCACCTGGTCCGGCGGACACCTGGCCACGACCGACCCAGCCGACGCCGACCACGTCGGCCGGCGCGCATACACCCCTCCGGCGGGATGTGGACCCGCAACATATCGCACGCCACCGACTTCGACGGACGTCACACAGAACCCAGGTCCGTATCCTGAAGTGAATGACGCCCCTGCACTCCGTCCCTGATCCATCCGTCGAACAGGCCGAGCGTCCACGATGATCGACTACAATGTCAGCGACCATTGGTCGGAGGACGATCCGGACTGGCTGAAATCTTTGGTGTCGTCACTCGATCGAAACCACGGCGCCAGCACCGTCCTGCCCCTCACGGCCATCGTCAAGGAGATCGCCGACTGGGTCGAACTCGCCAGCGGCACCGACGCCTGGAAGAAGACAGCCAACCGGGACTCGCTCCAATGGGATCTCGATGAGTCGGTGGGCGCGATCAGCTCATCGCTTCGTGCGCACATCGCTCGACCGCTCGCCGCCTTCCAGACGGCCTTTGCGAACCTCACTAGTAGCTCTCCGGCGATCCTCAGCCAGCCACCTGGAACTCGCGTCGACGCCGTCTGGACGGAAGCGCTCTCGACCGCCCGCAACTTGTTGAACGCTCTCGACTCGGACCAAGCCGTCCGCGCGAGCTGGGACGGCCTGGTCTCGACGGCCCAGGACCGAACCCTTGCCCGACGCGAGTACCGCCCGATCGCCGAACTACTGTTCGAGCAGGTGCGGCGGCAAGGCCTCAGCGCAGAGCGGATGTTCCGCGATCTTGTCTCGATCGTTGCATACGGTCGGGACTCTGATGAGATTCCCGTCGGCACGAAGGACACACCGCTCGCAGAACGGCTTGCGAAAGCCCGCGCCCTTGTCGGGACGCCCGCCGCGGTCGAGCCGATCGTCGTTTGGCTCGGGTACCAAGGTCGGATCCATCTCCACCTCTCCGCAGGTCGCGTGTCGTTCATCGATGCACACTGGGCAGTACCGAACGCAGGGCCAGATGGGCAGGACTTCGAGCACAAGGCAGAGCTCTGGGAGCTCGTTCAGCACGGCCATGTGTTCAAGGTCGCGAAGCTGGTGAACGAGGAGTCTGATGTCGACTTCCTGGTGCGCGTCGACCTCGGTGACACAACGGCTGCCGGTGCGTTTGCGCGCGCCGTCGATATCGTGAACACGATCCTGAACGTGGCGATTCACAACGCGGGCGGGATTCGTCCACACCTTGCTCAGTACGGCCTCATTCGCTCAGGGAAATCCGACTGCTTCAATTTCATGGTCGCCAGGCGCGAGACCGGCTTTCCGGACGATCACTATGGGGCACGTATCACCGCCGACGCGATCGAGAAGCATGGGTCGCGGATTGCAGAGGCACTCGCCCGTGAGGAACTCCCTCGGTTCCTCGCTGCGGCCATTGAGGTGCAGACAACTGCCGATCGCCCGTTCAGCCGCGACATGGTGCTGCGCAAGCCATCTGCAGCCGACATCAGCAGCGTGATACCACTCGCCGATCGCGTCGTACAGCACGTCGCGGCGCATGCGGCGATGAACCCGAACAACCTGTTCAGTCTGCTACAGGAGCGCTGGCCACACGCCCGGTGGCTTACTGATCTTCAGCGTGCGGCGGGGATGTGCCTACTCGGCGGCGGTCGGCGCGACGAGCTACTCCACGAACTTACCGTGGGATGGTTTTCAGATAGGCCGAAGCAGCCGTGGATCCTGTTCCTCGCGGATCGAGCCGACGACTTCATCTCGCTGTGTCGCTTGGAACACGAGCGTGCCTGGATCGCGCGAATGTTCGCAAGTATCAGTGATCACGCCATCTACAGCATCATAATCGACGAGTACACAGCCGAGAGCAAAGTGCTGGAAGCACGCCGTCGCCGCGTCCGCAACGCGTTGGTCCACGGCAACCCCGCCAGCCCGACGGTGGTGGCGTCCGTGCGCGAGTACGCCGAGTTCCTGGGCGGCAGCGCCCTTAACCTGGGGCTCGAGTCCTACGTCGAAGGCACGGCGCCTGCCGCAGCATTGGCGGCCAGAACGGGCGAATTCACTGCGATGCAGGGCGGACAGGATGCCGCGAGCTACTGGCGCGCTCGCATCGCGGCGGACGGATGGCCGACCGTCTAGCTTGAGTTACCGTTGCGGCAGGGCGTCGTATGCAGGTTCGCGGGACACAAACTCGTCGCCCTACTGGCTTGCGACCCGCCACGACCGGGCATGGTCGGGCGGAACAAATTCGCTGGTGGAGACGCTCACCGCCAGCGATACTAGACCGGTGGCGAAGAAGAAGATGGCGCGGCAACTACGTGGGCAGTTGATGCTCCAGATCGCCGCAGGACGATTCTTCCGTCCTGACGTCCCGCTCAACGAGACGGAGCACCGCTACACGGTCTACAGCAACGCCTGTTTCGTCGGTGAGCCGCCGATCGCGTTACCGGTCGGCGAAGTGATCGCTTCAACCGAGATGGGGCTCACCTCGTCGGCGATGATCGCGGTCGTCGACCGTCTCGAGAGACAACGCCCCGACGGCACCGATGACTTCATGATTTCCACTGGCGGAACTGACCTGGTCGACGACCTTGCCTACCTGATGACGTTTGTTTTGAACCGCACGGTCAGCCGGAACCACGACCAGACCCGACGCCTGGTCACCGGCGACGGCACGCCGCGCGGACGCTCTGCCAATGACCTCTTCCCGGGCCTGTTTGAGCCGAGGCAAACGGTGCTGCCCGACCAGTGGGACGACCTCCGGCGGTTCATGAACGACGTCCTTAGCCTGAGCCGAGACGACTTCGCGCGCGTCATGCGGGCTATCCGTAAGGCGGTCGATGCGACACGGCGGGCCCTCGACGACCCGACGGGTGCCTACACAGACCTGGTGGCCGCTCTCGAATCGATCTCGGACGACGAACTCTCCACCCCGCTAACCTGGGACCGCTTCGACGGCTCTAAGCGCAAGCTTGTCGACGCAGCCTTGGTAGACGTGGACCAGGAGGCGGCCGACAAGGTGCGTACTGCTGTTCTCAAAGCCGAGCGGGCAGGCTCGAAACGACGTTTCATCTCCTCCGCTCTGGCCCGACTGTCACCGGGTTACTACCGCGATGGCGCAGTGGGGACGGTCCGGCCGCCGCGGGGCCCCGACATCGAGCGGATGCTCAGCATCGCCTACGACATCCGTTCACGGCGAAGCCACATACTCGAGGACCTTGGCGAAGGCGTGTGGCTCTTCACCGACGGCGCAGAAACGGCCTACGAGCCGAACTTCGAGCGCGTGCTTACCCTCGCTGGGCTGTGGCGCCTCATCAGGCACGTCGTCCGACGGTACGTCACCGATGCAGAGAAAATCGCGCCCGCCCCCTGGGACTACCGTGGCACCCTGTCTGGCATCGTTGAAATGCAGCTTGCACCCCAGTACTGGATCTGGCAGACCGGCGGACTCACAGCGGAGGCGGCGGCCCGCCGGCTCGATGGTTTCTCCGAGGCACTCATCGGATGGATCGGGGGACACCACAGCGACGGATTTCCCCTCGACCAGCTCTGTCAGGAGATCGAAGGTCTGGCCCCGAAGCTGCCCGACGGTGAGGCCAAGACGGCCCTGATCGCCATACACGTCCTTTGGCATGCGTGGGTTGATCCGGAGGATCGCCGCCCCGAGGCAGCGGCCTTCATCAACCAGTACAGAGCCGTGCTCGAAACACCGTCACCCAGTGCGTTCACAGTTTCGCTGCTGTCCAACGATCCGATGCCGATCTGGAGCGCGGACGACTGGGCCGCTATGGCGCAGGCGCGAAACGACGCCCGTTACAGCAAGAACCACGCACCGCTTCCCGCCATCATCGATGCATTGATTCAACTTCACGCCGCCGACGAGCTCGAGGCCACCGGCAGACACGAGGAGGCTGTCATGTTCGCCGCGAACGCCGTCGCAGAACTGCCTGGTAACGAGGCTCTTCTCGCGTGGGAAGCGCGCCTCCTCGCAGGCAACCACGATCCCAATTTTGATGTTCACGCGTTCCTCTTCGGCGAGCGAAAGGGCGAGGCCGACAATGTACCCTCCGGACATGAGCCGCCAGACGAGTCTGCAACCGAACAAGGTGGTGCGGCGTCGGAAGAAGGATGAGCTACGTTTCCAATCATGGCCAGGCAGACGCGGCTGCCGGCGGCAGGTGGACATTGCGATCTTCACAAAGTCGTCGACGACCAGGTGCTCGGTGCTGCCGGAGCCTGGCGGGCATCGGCACGATGTCGGCGGGGCAGGCGCTGGGTGAGCCTTCGTACGTCCGGTCGAGGTTGTGAGTGGTGCTGGCAACCAGGAGGCGCAGATCGACCACCGGGGATGCGACCCACCGCGGGACTACTACGGAGCCTCATGGCGAAGCCGGCTGAAACCGCACCGCCGCTCCGATCGGTGCTCGCCCGCGCTGTCCCAGCTTGACGACAATGACCGACTGAGCCTGTACTTCCGATGGGTTCCGCTCCCGATCATCAAGATCCTCACCAACCACCCCTCCTTGGATTGAAGCCGGATGAAAGGATCGGTGCAGCAGCAGGCGCGGGCTCACACTCGCCGGGTGGAACTGCAGCGAGTGGGCCAATATGAGCCCAACCCCCACCAACCGAACCCGCCCCGCCAAGAAACCAGGGAAGGTCTCCTCGTTCACGTCCCCAAGACTCTTCCCGACCTCAACCCCACTGCTGCAAGCACTCTGCTCAACATCCTCGAGGACCTCGCTGCCCAGAACGAACAGCCAGCAAATCGGACCAGAAAGCGAGTAACCGACCCCACGGCGAACGCCTACGCACCTCAGGCAGACGGTGTGAAGATTACCAAAACCGAGTGAAGGAATTCCATCGAAGCAGGGCGCCCACGCGGGGAGGTCCAAGTGACCGTATAGAACGCATCCTTGACGCAACACGGCACGCTTTAACGGCCAACGCCCGACCTTCATCGAAATCCAGGGAATCAGGAACTCACCACGTCGTGTAATTCAAGGCGTAAACCGCACTCGGTGACTGCAGCTTGCCCAGAGCCGACACGCCATCCTCGTGCTTGTGATGCCAGTGCGCTGACGCCAAGCCGATGGGCAGCTCAGGGTGGTCTAAGGAGAAGCCGAGCCTAGCGCACACAATCAGCGCCATCTCCACATCCACCCCATCCCGACCCTCGACGGGGTTACGCAGCAGGCTAAGCCCGAGGGCCCGCCCGCCCGTCGCCCCGAAGTGGCGGAGGACGCCTTCATGCGAGGCCCCGTCGGGACGACCGGGGACCACCACCAGTGACGAGATCACGCTCCTCTCCTCGGGTGTCATCCTTTCACCCTCTTGAAGACGACAAGCTTGACACAGCGACAGCTCGTACGGTTTTGGCCCCTACAAGGTGTCCGACTAGGTTCCGCAGCTGCGCACCTAACGTCGACTGGCAAGGAGCGAATTAGCCGTTTCTCTAACCCGGCCACGCTCATCATCTACAACGCTTTCGATAACACGCCAAGCCGCGTCCGTGTCAATACCCGCCAGCGCATCGAGCGCTTTGAAAGCAATGTCGTCAAACTCATCCCATTCAGGACGCCACTCAAGTACCCGTTCCAGCGCAGGGATAGAATCAGATGATCTAATCCGCCCTAAGGTCAACAAGACGTCACCGGGCTGCACATGGGCCTCCCTCAAGTCGAGAGCCGAGCTTAAGTGGGCAACATAGCGCGGCGAAGGAAACCGGTACGCCATTCCATTGTATGCCTCGAAGTTGTACCAATCCCTGGCCTTCAAGGTCGTTTCGAGTCCCCGATTCAGACACTCTTCTAGCTCTGACCGTCCCGCGAGGAGCTCCGCGCGCTCTCGCGCTGGTTTGTCACTCGTTACGATTGCATGGATCTCCCTGCACGAAACCTCCGGGCCGCTCACGGCATTCCTCCAACGGTGTAGTAGACGATCTGACTGTTGAAGAGCATAGAAGACCCCGTTCCCTTACCACGCAACCCGTAGGTGAGGTACTCGTCCGCTTCGGTCTTCACATGGACCTGGTTGACGTTACCCTTCTGCAGGACCGGTAGATACCCCAGCCCACGGCGGAGAAGTTCGCGTGACGGAGGGTCGTCTCGGCCACCGTTGTCGCGAAGAAGTTGCTCGGTGCCTGCCTGCGTGTAGATCGTGACAAGCACGTCGTAGGCTCCCGCTTTACTTTGAGGGATCCTGTCACGGATGTAACCAAGCTCCTTCGTCACGAAACTTTCGCCGTTCCGTGGATATATACCCCTGGCAGCGAATGAGGCGAACTCTTCGTTGGACATCGCTCGATAGAAGACCTCGTAGTCCCCGCTCTCTGGGTCAAACCCTGCCGGAGCCTGCACAGGCACGACGACGTCAGGCTGGTAGGGCCGGTCCGGAGCGGTGGTTGTACCCGGATTGATGACGATAGGCGGCTGTCTGTCGGCTTCGTCGAGTTGCTTCTGTACGCCCGGCGCGAGGCTGTCGGTGAGCGGTGGTGGGGCGACTGCGGTGTTCGCTCGGCGCTCGTTCTCCGCCTGACGTGCAGCTTCGGCAGCTGCCTTGAGAATTGCCTTGAGGATCGCGTCGGAGGGGCTCCCGCCGCCTCCGCCGGGGCCTCGCGGCGGTTGCCCCGGCTTCGGTTTGCAGGCGACGCCGCACTGGGGCTTGGTGTTCGGCAGCCGAACGTTGCCAACGCGTCCTCGTGCTCGGAGCTGGAGTGCTTCATTAATCTGGCTTACAGTCCCGTAAACGCTGATGATCTGCGCCGCAGTATTTACGTTGCCAACGCGGTTTCGCGCCTGGTTGATCGCATCCGAGGCTTTGTCAGCGACCCAGAGGCCTCCGGCCAGAGCGCTGAGAGCTGCCACCCCTTCGGCAATTCCCCAGACAATCGGTACCGCGCAGACCGGCAGACAGTGTCCGGTGGGGTCGGTGTTGATGAGCGGGTTGCTTGCACCGTAGGCGTACCGGTTTGCGTTTAGCTGGTCGCGAGGGTCGAGGGCGATCGTGTCGCGTGAGGTGAAGCCACCGGTCTGCGGGTCGTACCAGCGGGCGCCCATGTTGGTGTTGCCGCTGGTCGGGTCGGTGTATTGGTGCTGGTACCCGAGGGCGGTTTGGGTGCCGCCGGTGTTGGTGATTTCGCCGAAGGGGCTGTAGGCGCGCGATCCGTTGACCGCGCCTGTGGCTGGGTTGATCAGTGCGGTGAGGTCGGTGTGCAGGTCGGTCAGTGCCAGTGACGCTGCGGCGCCTTGCTTGGTGCCGAGGAGGTCGCCGCTGGGGGTGTAGGTGTAGCTGGTGGTGCCGTCGGTGGTGATGTTTTGGCTGGTGCCGGCGTAGCTGAGGGTGGTGGTGCCGGTGGTGACAAGCCGGTTGAGGGCGTCGTAGGTGTTGGTGGTGGTGCCGTCGGTGGTGAGTTGGTCGTAGGCGTTGAAGGTGAGTTGGGTGGTGACGCCGCCGGTGGTGCGGGTGTTGAGGGTGCCGCGGGCGGTGTAGGTGTAGCTGGTCGCGCCCTTGGTTTGGAGTTGGTTGCGTTCGTTGTAGGTGGCGGTGTCGGGGCCGTCGCGGGTGAGGTTGCCGGCGCCGTCCCAGCCGTAGTCGGTGGTGGTGTTGCCGACCGTCCAGGAGGTGAGGCGGCCGGCATCGTCGTAGCCGTAGGTGTTGGCGGCCGCGCCGGCGGTGCCGGTGGTGGTCTTGGAGGTGAGGTGGTCTTCGAGGTCGTAGCCGTAGCTGACCGAGGCGGTCACGGTGCCGCCGGGGGCGGTGATGGTGTCGCTGGTGAGCCGGCCGAGCGGGTCGTAGCTGAAGCCGCGGGTGGCGTTGCCGGTGCCGTAGCTGATGCTGGTGAGCTGGTCAGCGTTGTCGTAGCCGTAGCCGGCGATCGCGCCGGTGAGCGGGTCGGCGGCGGTGGCCAGGCGCCCGGCGGTGTCGTAGCCGTAGCTTGTGGTGCCGGCGGTGCTGGTGGCGGTGGCTAGCCGGTTGTCGTCGTCGTAGGTGGCGCTGGAGTCGCCGGACGGGCCGGTGGCCGAGATGAGGTTGCCCCGGTCGTCGTAGGCGTAGGTGTTGGTCCCGCCCGGCGCGGAGACCGTGCGCAGGTCACCGCGGGCGGTGTACGTGAAGGTGCGGTCCGGGGTCGCCACGGCCGCGCCGGTGCCGGTCTGCTTGGTGATGTTGCCGAGCGCGTCGTAGCTGTTGGTGATCACCACGCCGCCGGGCTTGGCCAGGCTGGCGAGCTGTCCGTTGCGGTCGTAGCTGGTGGTGTAGGTGCGGTCGGCGACGTTGGGGTGCTGGGCGGTGGTGGGTTCGATGGTGGATTCGGCCAGGTTCCACGGGGTGACGGTGAAGACCGTGGTGTGGTTGTTGCCGTCGGTGGAGCGGGTGATGTTGCCGGCGGCGTCGTAGCCGTAGCTGGTGGTGATCGACTCGGTGGCCGAGACCGGGCGGGTGACCGAGGTGAGGCGGTTGCCCGCGTCGAAGGTCTGGGTGGTGGTTTTGCCCAGGGCGTCGGTGGTGCTGGTCTGGTTGCCGGCGTTGTCGTAGCCGAAGCCGCGGGTGCGCAGCACCGTCCCCGCGCTGTCGAGGTCGGCGGTGCTGGTGAGGCGGCCGGCCCAGTCGTAGCTGGTGGTGGTCTTCTCCCCCAGCGGGTTGGTGACCGAGGTGATGCGCCCGGCGCCGTTGTAGGTGCTGGTGGTGGTCTTCCCGGCACCGGACACGACGGTGAGCTGGTTGCCCAGGTCGTCCCAGGTGGCCTTGGTGGTCACACCACTGGGCGTGGTGACCGAGGTCGGGTTGCCGAGGGTGTCGTAGGTGTAGTGGGTGGTCAGGTTCCGGGTGGGGGCGGGTTCGCGTTCGACGACGGTGCTGGTGATCTTGTTGCCGAGCTTGTCGTAGGTGGCGAAGGTTTGCGCCCCGGTGGGGTCGCTGGCGGAGAGTTGTTCGCCGAGCGGGTCGTAGGTGGCGATCCAGGTGCCGCCGGCCTGGCCGTAGAGGGCGGGTGGGTCGGTTTTGCGGCGCTGGTTGCCCAGTTCGTCGTAGCCGTAGGTGGTGGTGTTGCCGCGGCCGTCGGTGGTCGAGGTGACCTGGCCGGCGAGGTCGTAGCCGATGGAGCTGGTCGCGATGATCGGCTCGGTCGCGTCCGGCGGCGTGTAGGGCGGCAGGGTGGTGGCCGTGGGGCGCCCGGCGAGGTCGTAGTCGGTGTGGGTGACGTTGCCGTTGGGGTCCCGGACGTCGACGACTTCGCCGAAGGTGTTGTAGCCGGTGGTGGTGACCGGGGCGACGGTGGTGGCCGGTTGCCCGCCCGTTTCGACCGGCACCGGGGGTGCGGTGGTGGTGACGGAGCGGTCGTATTCGTCGTAGGTGGTGCTGGTGGTGTAGGCGGCGGGGTCACCACCGGGCACCGTGCCGCGCGGGTCGACGGTGGAGGTGATGTTGCCGCGCGGGTCGAGGGTGATCCAGGTGGTCAGGGATTCGGTGGGGCTGGTAGCCACGGCACGGCCGGTTTCGCGGCCGAAGGTGTCGTAGCCGTGGGTGATGTCGGCGACGGTGCTGCCGTCGGCGTTGCGGTGGATCTCCCGGGTCGGGTTCCCCAGCGCGTCCAGCGCGAGCGCGGTGGAGCGCAGCACGGTGGTGGTGCCGTCGCGGTCGGTGGTGCCCGCCACGAGACCGGCGCGGTCGTAGTCGGTGGTGGTGGAGTAGCGGCCCTCGGCCTTGGTGGCCACCGCGACCTGTCCGGTGCCGGTGTAGGTGTAGCGGGCGAGCTGCACGTCGCGGGTCTGGCCGGTGGCTGGGTCGGTGTAGCCGAGCAGCGTTTCGGTCGCGAGGGTGTTGTCGTTGTAGTAGGTGTAGGCGGTGGTGCGGCCCATCGCGTCCGTCACGCTGGCGAGGCGGCCGGCGGGGTCGTAGGCGCGGGACTCGAGCACCACGTCGCGGGCGGCGCCGCCGTCGCCGGTGAAGCCCTTCACCGTGCGGGTCGCGAGCTGGTGATGGGCGTCGGTGTAGGTCGCGGTGAACTCCACTCCGACCGGGTTGACGGTGCGGATGACGGCGCCGAAGGCGTCGTAGTTGGTGGTGGTCACGCCGCCGGCGGGGTCGGTGACGGTTTCGACGCGGGCGTAGGCGTCGTAGGTGTAGCTGGTGGTGCGGGCCGGGTCGTGGCCCGCCATGTCGTCGACCGTGGTCGAATCGAGGGTGCCGTCGGGGTTGTAGACCCAGGTGGTGCGCCGCTGGTGCGTGACGCCGGTGACGGCGTTGGTGGTTTCCGGGTCGATCTGCCCGACGAGGCGGTTGAGGTCGTCGTAGCCGTAGATGGTGACGTCTTCGGTGTCCCCGCCGGCGACGCTGACCTTCTTCACGGTCTGGCGGCCGAGGTCGTCGTAGCCGTAGTTGGTGACCGCGCCGGCCGAGTCGACGACCTGGGCGACGTCGCCACCGGAGGTGTAGCCGTACCAGGTGATCCCGCCCGCCGGGTTGGTGGTCGAGGCGAGCAGACCGGGCGGGGTGATACCGCCGCCAATGGCGTCTTCGGTGCCGTCGGTGTAGGTGTTGCTGGTGATCCGGGTGGCGCCGTCGTTCGTGGGCGGCTGCGTGACCGTGGCGACCTCACCGGTCGGGGTGTAGGTGTAGCTGGTGAGGAAGCGGTTGTCGGCCGCGGAATCGGAGCGGGCGTCGCGGTCCTCGGTCACCTTGTCGTTGCGCGGATCCAGCGGATCGGCGGTGTTGAGGTAATAGGAGCGGTAAGAGCTGTAGCAGTCGCTCGGCCCCGCCGCCCGGCACACCGTCCGCGACAACACGTTCCCGCGAGCATCGTTCGCGAGGGTGGTGGTGTGGCCGTTCTCGTCGATGACGCGGTTGAGGTAGCCGCCGGTGTCGTAGCCCAGGACCTTGGTTCCGCCGGTGGGTGTGGTGGTGGTGACCAGCCGGCCGCTGCGAGTGGGGTCGTAGGTGTAGGTGGTGACCTTGGCGGCGGGGTCGGTGGCCTGGATGGTGTAGGCGGCGACCTTGGCCGAGTAGTGCGTGCTGACGCTGGCCGAGTCCAGTGGCCGGTGGTAGAAGGCCACCTCGCCGATGGAGCCGCTGAAGTAGCTCCACGTCCCGGCGGGTTTGGCGGGCCAGTTCTGGTCGTTGACCGCGCCGGCGCCGATCAGGTCGTAGCGGTCGATGTTGTCGATGTCCCCGACCGCGGTGCCGGCCACGTTGCCGTCCAGGTAGAGGCGCTGGATGTCGCCGTCGCCGGAGAGCACGACGTGGTGCCACTTGCCGTCGTTGACAACCCCGGGGGTGACGATCCCGGCGACGTTGCCGTTCCAGAAGTGCCCGTACAGCTTGCCGTCCGTGCCCACGTACAGCACCGGCATCGCCCCGGACGGGTTCGCCGCGCCCGGCAGATTCGCCGCGCTGGTGGAGTACAGCACGCCTGGGCTGGTGGTCTGGAACCACATCTCGATCGCCAGCCGGGTGCGGCCCTGGGCCTGGCGGTCAGGGAGCCGGACGTAGGAGCTGGTGCCGTTGAAGGCGTAGCCGCTGGAACCGCGCATCACCGGGCTCGCCGCCGGCGCGGTGCCGGTCGAGGTGCCGGTGACGGTGGCCGGGTCGTTGACCGCGGTCGGGCTGTTGTTGGCGTCCTCCAGGCCCCACCACCCCACTGGGCCAGTGCCGCGCACCGCGTTGAGGTAGCTGGTCTTGGACGTGGTGGCGGTCCAGTGGGCCTGGACCTCAGCCGCGGGCAGGCTGCGCGAGTACAGGGCGATGTTGCTGACCGCGCCGGGCAGGTAGCCCCAGTCATTCGCGGGTCGGGCGGGCCAGGTCATGGTGTTGACCGCGCCGGCGCCGACGAACGCGTAGGGGTCGATGTTGGAGATCTCACCGGCCAGCGTGCCGACCGGTTGCCCGTCGAGGTAGAGGGTCTGGGTGTTGTGGTCGCCGGTGAGGGTGACGTGGTGCCAGGCGCCGTTGTTCACCGGGTTCGGGGTGACGATGCCCGTGGTGGAGCCGTTCCAGAAGTGCCCATACAGCTTCCCGTCCGTGCCCACATACAGCACCGGCATCGCGCCGCCCGGGTTCGCGGTGCCGGGGGTGTCGTTGCCCGTGGAGAACAGCACCCCGCCCGAGGTCGTGGTGGTGCGGAACAGCAGCTCGACCGAGATCTGGTTGGTGCCGTTCACCGCGTCGTCCGGGAGCCGGATGTAGCTGCCGGTGCCATCCAGCCACTGGCTCTGACTACCGGTGAACGGCCCCGGGGTGGTACCGCCCCCGCTGCCCCGCACATACGTCGCACGCGACAGCGTCGGATCGCCGCCGACGGTGGCGCCGCTGGTCTCGCCCAGCCGCCAGTTCGCGTGCGGGTCCGAATCGACAACGCTGGTGGCGTAGCGGAACCCGTCACCATCCACAGTCGGCTTGGTGTAGCTCGTCGTGCCGCCGTTGGCGTTGGTGTATTCCGCCACCCGGTCGTTGGCAGCGTTGTAGGTCAGGTGAGCGGCGACGCTGCCGCCGGGGCGGGTGATCGTGGTCAGCTGGTTGCTCGCCGCCCGTGCCGCGTAGTGCTCGGCCACCGTCGTCGCCCCGAGGGGCTGGTGGTAGAGCGCGACCTCGGCGATCGAGCCGGTGAAGTAGCTCCACGTCCCGGCCGGTTTCGCCGGCCAATCGCGGGTGGACACCGCGCCCACACCCACGAAGTTGTAGGGGTCGATGTTGGCCAGCTGCCCGGCCATCGAGCCGACAGCGGCCCCGTCCAGGTACAGGGTCTGAGTGTTCTGGGCACCGGAGAGCACGACGTGGTGCCACGCGCCGTCGGTCACCGTGTTCGGGGTAACGATTCCGTTGACGCTGCCGTTCCACAGATGCCCATACAGCTTGCCGTCCGTGCCCACATACAGCACCGGCATCGACCCGCCCGGGGTGGCGGCGCCAGGCTGATCGTTACCGGTGGAGAACAGGACTCCGCCGGCGGTGGTTGTCTTGAACCACAGCTCGATGCCGATGTAGTGCGAGTTGCGCACCAGATCATCCGGCAGGCGCGCGAAGCTCGCGGTGCCGTTGAACCCGGCCGCGCTGGTGGGGCTCCCGGCCAGCGGACCGGCCTGCCCCCAGGCCACGTCGGTCGCGGTGGCGTCGGCAGTGCCCCAGAAACCAGGCTGGTCGCTGACCGCCGTCGTGCCGGTCGTCTCGGCCAGGCGCCAGTACCCGCGCGGATTGGCATCCATGGCAACCGTCCGGTAGTGCGAGCCGGACGTGTAGTCGTAGGTGGTGCAGGCCTGCAGCGGGTCGCACACCTGCGTCAACCGGTCACCGTCATAGACGTAAGACCACGTCAGCTGCGGATCCGGATGCGTGGTCACCGACGTGACGTGCGCCCCGGTCCACACGAACGACAGGGACCGGCCAGACGCGGCATCGGTCGCCGTCGCCAGCTTCCCAGCCCCGTCATAGGTCAGCGTCTGGGCACGGCCGGCCGCGTCCTTCATCGAGGTCAGCTTGCCGCTGGCGTCGAAGGTGTACTGGCTGCCGTCCTTCGTCCGCAGCGTCCACCCCCCACCCGTAACCGCGAGCAGTGTGGCGAACTGGCCCGGTGGCGCCGCGTAACTGCCGTCCGGGTTCTTCCCGAACCGTGACTGCTGACCGTTCATCCACGTCAGCACCACGTTGCCGCTGCCATCCGTATCCGGATCCAACCGGGTGTCCCAGCGGGAGGCCCAGCCCTCACCGAACGCGCCGTCGTTGCGCGGGTCGAGACTGTTGTAGGTACGCACCACCGACAACGCCGGTCCCACTGCGGCGACCGAGGCATCCGTCACCGGCGTGGTGAAGTTCGCGACACCCGGATCCACCCCGCCACCGTCCACAGACGACAAGTGGCTGGTGATCGCCGGCTGCGGCACTCGGGTCGACAGGTAGGAACCGCCGCTCCACAAGCTTTCCGTCTGGCGGTCACCGACCTGACCCTGCCAGATGTAGGTCTTCGACCACGTCATCCAGCCCGCCGGCACCGACCACACCGGAGAGTCGATCCACCCGCTGTCCTGGCAGTTGGCGGCGTCGTCCGCCTCGCAGATCTTGAAGTGGTAGTTCACACCCTGCCCGGGATAGACATCCCGGTCATGCCCACTCATCGCCAGCGTCGGCGTCAGCGTGGTCGAGTTGTAGTTACTCGGCGGCGCCATCGAATCGATGACCGGCGTCTGGTTGGCGATGGTGAATGTCACCGGGCCCGACATTGGGACGTTCTCCCAAGAGAACCGGCCGTATCCCACGTTGTCCATGTCCCACCGCAGTGTGTAACCACCGGGCGGCAACGATTTGATCTTCGCGTTGAGCGTGACGGTCTGCCCAGGGGCGACGTCGTAGGGCATCTTCGTCCACGCCGTCATCTCCGCCGGGAGCTCGTTGCCGTTGGCGTCCCACAACCGGTAACCCAACGCGTAGTTGTTGTTCGGGCTCCACACGTCCCGACCACCGTTGGTGACCGTCACAGCCATGGTGCCGTCGGTGGACGAGGTGACCACCGGGTCCATCGCCCCGACGCTGTAGGTGGCCCAATAAGCCGTGAAGGTGATCTCCAGGAACGGCGGGTTGGCCGAGGCAGCGGAGGCGAACTTCTTCCACCCGTTGCTGTCGGTCTCCGACGCCCGGATCGTCAGGCCGTTGTTCGGCGCGCCGTGCGTCCAGCCGTGCACCAGATCACGACCGGCATCCCCGAGCGGAATCTTGACCCACCGGTAACCGCACGCGTCGCTGTTGCCGAACGCGAAGCTGGCCCGGGCGATCTCCCCACCGAATGCCGGGCCAGGATAGGTTTTGGCACCGCCGACCGACCACCCCTGCGTGACCGGATAGATCATCACGTCGCTGGGGGTGCACGAGTAGGACCACGTCTCGTACAGGTTGAGATCGACGCCCTGGATGTAGTTCCCGGCGAGATCGGAGGACACCGAGTCGAACTTCAGGTATGCGGCGGCCTTGTTCCCACCGCCGTTGTAGGTGCCGACGCTGAGCTGGGGATCGCCCGAGTTGTCGGCGTTGAACGGGGACTGCACGAAGGTGCTGCCGTTGGTGTTCTTCCCGACGGTGGGGTCGACCATGACCGGGAACACACGGGCGGGGTCGGCGAGCCAGGCCTGGTCGACGCTCACACGCAACACCGGCTGGGCCGAGTCGCCCACGAGGGCATAGGTCACCCCAGTCGAGCGAGCGCCCTCACCCGAGCGCGGGTCGATCGCCGAGTCCTCCATGAAGCCGGGCGGGATGGTGGCCCGCACCGCGCCAGCCGTATCGGTCAACTGCACCGCCCCGCCAGCGTCCAGCGTCGCCGTCAGACCGTTGAGTTGCAGCGGAAACTCCCACACCGTGGGGGCGTCCTTGGACTTCAGCAGGATCGTTTCCTTGACCCCGGACGGGGTCGCCTGCAGATGAAGATCCGCGTTCGGGCGAGCGTCGCGATAGGTGACGGCGTCACCGGCGACCTCCGCCGCCGCAGCCCTCGCCTGTGCCACGCCAAAGCCCATCGAGGTGCCACCATCCAGCGGCACCGACGCAACCTGCCCCGCATCCGCCGTCGCGGCGAACCGCTTCGTGCCCGCCTCCGCCTTGGTCCGGAAGGTGGAACCATCGCGGACCAGGCCAGTGTCGATCTTCTCCCACGATCCGTCAGACTTCTGATAGAACGCCTGGCTCTGGTACTTGCGCAGGGTCATCGTGCCGTCGGCATTGCGAAAAAGCTGGCGGTCGGCCGACCGCTTGCTCACTTCCTCGCGACTGGTCGCGGCGTCGAAGCCCTCGAGTGGTTCCTCAGCCTCGGGGGCGCCGACCTGCACGGTGGTGCGGCCGACCTCCGCATCGCTCAGCCCCGGAGAAGGGAACCGCTCGTCTGGCGCGAGACCAGGGGCCGGTTTCGCGTTGTGCCCGCCAGCGCCCGTGGTCGCGCTGGTTGCCTCAGACGGTGCGTCGTGGCTGCGGCCTTCTGCCGTGCCCCATTCCTGCTGGGGGACGCTGCCGCTCGCCGCCAAGGCCGCCGGGGTGCCCGGCAACACGGAGACCAAGCCTGCGGCGAGGACCACAACCATGATCCAGATCAGGCACCGATGACCCCACAGCACCGCAGCGCGCACCATCTCGTACACCCCTCACGCAGCCCAGAGCCACGGCATACTAATTGCCATAGGAATAGGCGGAAGCAACAACAATGCCTTTTCGAACAGCGGTGGTCGCACAACTCTCGCGGCCTCCGCCTCAAGCAGGCCCACGGACGATATATGGCGCACCCTTGCGAACGTTTCACCCGAGACCGAACCGTGATCAACGCACGGGCAGGCGGCGTCGAACTGCCCTGGACGGTCGCTTACCGACAGTGCCGCTCCAGTGTGATCTACTCCACCGGATCACCACTGGAATTAGGACATTCGAGTGAGACCGCAAACACGACCGCTCACAACCAGCGCCGTGCCGCCCGGAACAACCCGAACGACTGGGCCAACTTCGCGATTCCATCGCAGCGCGACGCCCTACGGTCTGGAACTTTCCACCTTGCTACGACAAGAGGGAATGAGCCACCACCGTGTGCGACGTCACCTTTCGCACGCGGAAGTAGCTTACTCGTCGTTATTGCTCCGTTCGGCGTAGTGCCAATTTCCACAACCGAGGAGTAACGGAACGCATCCCGACGCGATATAGGCAGCGTTTTTCGTTACGTCATCGGTGAGGGGTTGCGTCGTGTCCGTGTCTCTGCTCAATCGTGTTTCCCGCAAGGCCGCGGCCGCGTTGCCCGCCGGACTGGTGCAGCTGGCGGTGCGGGTACGCGAGGTGGTCGCGCCGCAGCCCTGGCCCTGGGATGAGGCCGCCGTGCGACTGCACCGCATGGAAAAACGCGGACGCGGCCCGCTGCCCTACCCGCATTACCTCTACGGCCTGATCGCCGCCGCCCGCACCGCCCGCGCCCTCCGCACCGAGGCGTTCACCGCGCTGGAGTTCGGCGTCGCCGGCGGCAACGGCCTGCGCGCCCTCGAGGACCACGCCGACCTCATCCAACATTGGTACGGCATCCGCGTCCACGTGGTGGGCCTCGACTCCGGTGCCGGACTCCTGCCCGCCAGCGACCCCCGCGACTGCGGTTTCGCCCTGCACTCGGGCGCCTTCGCCATGGACGAAACCGCCCTGCGCGCCCGCCTGCGGCACGCCGAACTCGTCCTCGGCGACGTCACCCACACCACCGCACCACTGATGCAGCGCATCGACAGCGGAGACCTGCCACCCCTGGGATTCGTCGCCCACGACCTCGACGTCTACACCGGCACTCACGCAGCCCTCGACGCCATGACACTCCTCGCCCCGGACCGCACCCTCCCCCGCGTGCCCATGTACTTCGACGACCTCACCGGCTACCCCTACACCACCGAAACCGGCGAACGCGCCGCCATCACCGCCTTCAACGCCAAACACGACACCCGCCGCATCGGCCAGGTCGAAAACCTCGAGAAGACCCTCGGCGGCAGCTCCCGCTTCGCCACCTGGCCCCGTCACATCTTCGTCTTGCACACCTTCGACCACCCCCACTACAACGCGCCCGAACCCATCACCGGCCTCCCCGACCTCTCCCTGCGGGACAACCCCCGCGACTGGAGCTGATCACGCAACGGGCACTTGCAGAAGAGTGGGTCGACCTCAGTGGGACGGATCCTTCGTACGGTGTGGCAGATCCGTTCGGAAATCCTGCGCGACTACCGCCGCGCCGTACACACCCTCGCCCACATCGTCCCCGCATCACCCACCTCGCAACATCCGTCTCCTCGTGGGAGAAACACCAGTGACACCAACCAAGCCACAAAGTGCAGGCTGCGTAGGAGAACTTGGATACCACGTACGATCACTGAGTGGCGGACTCAACACACGACTGGCTTCCTCAGCGCCATCTCGGCGTCGCCGCGACGCTGGCACATGCTGACGAGCTGATCGGGGAGATCAGCGACCTGCTTTTCGATTACCAGACACAGGCGGAAGGCTTGTTCGGTCTGCGCGAAGTTCCGGCGGGCCCAGTCAGCCGAACCGTCGTCGACCGCGTGGCTCCGATCCCACGCAGGGTGCCGTTGCTCGTGGCTGACGCACTGGTGACGTTGCGGGCGGCCCTCGAGCATGCGCTGTTCGCCGAGGTCGAGTTTCTGGACGGTGCACCACTCGACGAGAAGGCCGCCAGACTCGTCGAGATGCCGGCGTCGGACACCTACGAGAAGTTCGAGGAGTGGACGAGGAAACGAGCCCGCAACGGCCCTGCGGCTCTCCGAGAGGGCAGCGAACTACTTCGACGTATCGCCGGCCTGCAGCCCTTCCACCGGCAGGTAGAACCGCAGATGCACCCGCTGGCCCGACAGGTGCTCCATACAAACCATGCGAAGCACCGGACGCCTGCGATTACCGCGGTCCGCTTGGCTGCCATGTACAAGGACGATCAGAGACCTCGTTCGGTTCGCGACCTGCCGCCACAGCCCGAGAAACCGCTGCGTATCGGTGACGTCATCGCAGAGACCCCGATCAGCACAAGGGTCCCCGTCACTCTGTTTCCGACAGTGGGGATCAACCGGCCCGGCACGGACCGGTGGCCTGTTCTGATGCGGGAGCTTGATGAGATCTCCCGCTGGGTTCGCCTCCAAGCGGCGCCGCGCCTGATCACAGGTACGGAGCCGCCCGAGCCAGCGCTTCCGGCACGCTACGAGATCGGAGTTGGTCACGAGGACGAACGCCGTGCGATAGCAGCAGGGTCAGCTGTATCAGCCGCCGATCGCCACGCACAGCGCCTCGGTGCTGCGTCCGCTAGGACCGATCTGATTGGTCTTCTCGGCCAGGACGATGGATCCCCGAGCCACCAACAGGTGTCGGCATGGCTGGCTCAACTGGCCGACGAAGAGGTGCTGAGCAAAGTCTCGATGCTTAAGATGACACACGACTACGACCCGCTTGTTATACGTCACAATGCCGAAGTTTTGGCACGCATACGCGAGGCAGTCTTGAACTTCGCCCGCAGCGACTAGCCTCCCGAAGAACGAAGGATGAGGTGTTCGCCGCCAGCGTCGACAGGTAATGGATCGCGGGTCCGGTGCTTACCCCCAAGAAAGATCGATCGCCAGGGCGCGTGATCGAGGATCACACCGGGGATCACTTGTCCGAGAGCGAGTGCGCTCGGACTCTCGTCCTGTCCATGAACTTGTCCATGAACCCAAGCCCACTCCTGCCACGGACGCGACCAAACGCGCACCTGATGCCTGTCCTGCCTGCAGGTTCTCCTCCTGCTGGGTGATTTCGGACTCTCATAATCCCTTGGCCGCGGGTTCGAGCCCCGCCCGGCCCACCGGTTCTGACCAGCGAAAACAACTTCAGACGATCAACCGAAGTTGATCATGGGTGCGAGTATCCGAGGGTGATGGCTCGAACACGCCTTGAAGCCCGCCAGCGCGGCCGCATCGAGCAGCGCGGCGACAGCCTCCGAGTGGTGCTCTACGCCGGCATCGACCCAGTCACCGGCCGTCGTTCTTACCTGCGCGAGACGATCAAGGGCTCCGACGACGCCGCATGGCGCAAGGCCGCCGAGACGCACTTCAGGCGAGAGGTGCGACCACTACGGCAACATCGTCCCACGGCTCGACACCAAAGCGCGTGGCCCCACCGGACCGAACCCGAGGCAGACCTTCTTCAGACAGTTCCCTCGCACCCCGCCGACGGAGGATGCACCGACACCGTGCGCCGACCAAGTGATTGCCGCGAGCTCCATTGAACCGCGATCGGGACGTGTGGGCTTCGCCATGGGGCAAGTGAGAACCAAGAGTGCACCCAGGCCCGGCAGCTACCACGCGGTCGCCGAGTGCACGAGCGCCAGGTACGCCTATGGAAGCTGGGAACGGCTGGAAGCTCCGGGCAGCCCACCGCCAATTGCGGCAACGTGCGTCCGATCTCGGCCAGCGTCGGCCTGGGCCAGTCACAGGCACGCAGCCCGGGTACCACTGGAATCCACCACTGCGGGATCAGGCCCGTGGTCGGCCTGTCAGCTCCACAGGAGCTGGCCGCCGGCGAGCATTCCGGTCACGCTGGTGATCGCTGTTGCGACGAGCAGCACCCGCGGCCCCACCGCACGGCGCGGGAACAGCCCGGCCCACCCCGCGAGCACCGCCAAGACCAGCGAGCAGAACCCGGCGAGCAGACCGGGCGCGGACCTTTCGATCAGCCCGGCCCGCAGCAGCACGACGGCGGCCACCGCGGCGGACAGCGCCGTCCGCCGCCACGCCAGCGCCGTCCGCTCCGGCTGCAGCCCCGGGTCCCGCTCGCTCACGGCCGGTGGGTCAGCACGACGAACACCACGACCAAACCGGTGAGTGCCGCGATCGTGCCCATCGCGGCCGGTAGCCAGTCCACCGGCAGCGGCCGCTGGTGCCGCATCGCCCGCTGGACCGTCGCCCACCGCCGGTGGGCGAAGGCCGCCAGCACGGTACCTGCCACCGCCAGCAAAACCGCCAGCCCGGTACGCAACCAGGCCACCGAAAACGACGGCACCAACTGCGCCAACGCGACCGCACCGGCGATCAACGCCAACGCCGTGCGCAGCCACGCCAAGAACGTCCGCTCGTTGGCGAGGGTGAACCGGTAGTCCGGCTCCTCCCCCTCCTCGTACCAGCGGGGCGTCACGATTCGGCCAGGAACGCCCGGTAGGTACCGAGCAACGGATCGCCGGTGGCGTCCAGCCAGGCGAGCAGCTCCCGCCGCGCCGCGGCCAGGTCCTCCCCGTACGCGGGGTCCGCGGCGAGGTTGGCCAGCGAATGCGGGTCGGCCCGCAGGTCGTAGAGCTCCTCCGGGGCGCGGTGCAGGTAGAAGCCAACCCGGTCACCACCCGCTTCGACCATCGCCGGCCAGGTCAGGCCCAGCATGTTCTCGGCGCGGTACTCGCGAACGCCGTCGGACCAGGCGTTCCAGATGTAGCCGAACCGGGCGTCCTGGCGGCAGCGCATCTCGAACCGGCCTTTCGCGGCCGTCTCGTGGAACACCGTGTGCACCGCGTCGCGCCCGTCCTGCGGTTCCCCGCGCAGCAGCGGAAGCAGGCTCTGTCCGTCCACTCCAGACGGTACGGGCACCTCGGCGGCCGCGCAGAAGGTCGGGAAGAGGTCCAGCGCCGACACGAACGCCGTGTCCTCACCCGTGCCGGGCCGGGTGACGCCCGGCCAGCGCACGATCAACGGCGTCCGGCTGCTCTGCAGGTAGCAGTTGGCCTTGGCGAACGGAACCGCGATCCCGTTGTCGGAAAGGAAGACGACGAGCGTGTCCGTCGCGTCCACGGCCCCGAGGACGGCGGCCACCACGTCGTCGCAGCGCCGGGACGAGCTGAGGTACTCGCGGTACTCCTGCCGCACGGCGGGCAGGTCCGGCAGGAAACCGGGCACCCCGACGTCGTCCTCGGGCCCGAACACCCGCGACGGCGCCGGGTACGTCGCGCGGGCTTCGGCGGGAAACCGCTCCTGCTCGGCCTGGCTGCCGGAGTAGGGCCGGTGTGGATCGTGCGCGTTCGCCATCAGGAACCACGGCCTGCCCTGCTCGGCCGCCTCGGCGACGAAGGCCGCCGAAGCCTCGCCGTAGGCCGCGGGGCTGCGGCCCATGCCCAGCTCGCGCATGCCCCGCGTGAAGTCCCAGCCGAACCGCTCGACCGGTTGCAGGTGGTCGACCTTGCCGAGGATCCCGCAGAAGTAGCCGGCTTCGCGCAGCACCTCGGTCAGAACCGGGACGCCGTCGGCGATCGGTTCGAAGCCCTGCGCGCCGTTGCGGTGCGGCCAGCGGCCGGTCATGATCGCCGACCGGCTGGGCTGGCACACCGCGACAGCGACGTGCGCCCGCCCGAACGTCATGCCTTCGGAGGCGAGCCGATCGAGGGTGGGGGTGACGCCCGCCGGGCCGCCGAAACAGCCCGGCGTGTCGCCGCCCATGTCGTCGGCGGTGATCAGCAGGATGTTCGGCGGCATCACGCACTCCCGATCCGCAGGGTGGCGCGGACGTCCCCGAGGCCGCGGGCGAGCAGCAGCTCCCCGTCCGGTGGCAGCTCCACCCAGTTCCCGCTCTCCCAGCGGCGCCGCAGCCGCGGATCCCCGGTCACTTCGACCCGCGCGCTCTGCCCGGGTTCGAGGGTCGCGGCGCCCCACCCGACGAGCCGCACGGGTTGCCGTTCGTCCGCCGGGCGGAAGTACACCTGGACGACCTCGCGGCTGGTGCGGCCGCCCGTGTTGGTGACGGTGACCGCGACCTGGTGGCCGTTGTCGTCCAGCACGGCGGCGTCCGAGTAGTCCCAGGTCGAGTAGCCGAGGCCGTGGCCGAACCAGAACGCCGGCGCAGGCGCTCGGCCTGCCTCGTGGCCGCGGTAGCCGATGAACGGGCCTTCGGCGTACTCGAGCCGGCCGTCCACCGGCGTCACCGACCACGCGGGAGACGCGCCGTCCGCCGCGGGGAAGGTCGTCACCAGGCGCCCGGCGGGTTCGAGGTCGCCGAGCAACGCGGCCGCGACGGCGTGGCCACCCTCCTGTCCCGGCAGACCGGCCCAGAGCACGGCGTCCACCTGCTCCAGCCACGGCATCAGCACCGGGGTGCCGGCGTTCACGACGACCACGGTCCGGCGGGCGGCGGCCGCGACCGCACGCACGAGGTCGTCCTGCGCGCCGGGCAGCCGCAACGTCGTCTTGTCCACCGCCTCGGTTTCCTGCTCCTCGGTCAGCCCGACGACGACCACGGCCACGTCGGCGGCGCGCGCGGCGGCCACCGCCCGGCCGACCGCCTCGGTCACGTCCTCCGGGGCCGGGCGCGCGACCAGCCCGTACCGGCCCCGGCCGCCGGGCTCGAGGGTGACCTCGGCTTCGAGCAGCGCGCCCGGCTCGACATCGACGAGCAGGGTGTCACCCGGTGGCCGCAAGACCGCTTCGCCGACGTCGCCACTGGTGAGCCCCAGCTCGAACCGGCCGGTCCGGCCGCCGGCGCGCACTTCCCACCTACCGACGCCGATACCGCCGACCAGCATTCGCCCGCCTCGCGGCAGTCGCGCGGACAACCGGACGGCTCGCGGCGCCTCGGGCAGGTCGTCGTCGATCCCGATCATCGTGCTCGTCGCCGCGAGATCGCGTTCGCCGAGCAGCGAGCCGTCGGCCGCGTGCAGCGTCACGCGCATGCCGGGCTCGCCGGTCGACGGGTGGACGGCGAACTCCGGCCCGGCCGGGACCGGACGCTCCCGGACCTCCACGCCGTCGACGACGGTGACCGCGTCGCCGAGCAGCTCGGTCAGCCCCTCGGCGACGCTCACCTGGTACGGCGGGTTCACCTGCGCCGAGCCGCCGCCCATGTCGACGGTGTCGACGGCGTGCCGGCCGACCAGCGCGACCGTCGTTTCGCGTCGCAGCGGCAGGACGCCGTCGTTCGTCAGCACCGTCATGCCTTCGGCCGCCAGCCGGGTCAGCTGCGCCCGCCGGGCCGGGCTGTCCGGCGCGGGAACTTCGCGGGCAGGCCGCGGGGTGCTGACGCGTTCGGCGAGCAGCAGCAGGCGGCCGAGGTGGTCGTCGATCACGGCCTCGTCGACTTCACCGGCCTTCACGGCGTCGACGAGCCGGTCTCCCCACGGCCCGACCGGACCGGGCATCACCAGGTCCAGTCCGGCGTTGGCCGACGGGGCCGTGCTCGTGGTGGCCCACCAGTCGGACACGACCAGCCCGCGGTAGCCCCACTCCCCCTTCACGATCTCGGTGAGCACGTGCCGCTGCTCCGTGGCGGGGGTGCCGTTGACCCGGTTGTAGGCCGCCATGATCGACCACGCGTCCGCGTCGGCGACCGCGATCTCGAACGGCAGCAGGTACACCTCGCGCAAGGTCGCTTCGTCGACGACGCTGTCGACGGTGTGCCGCTCGGTCTCGGACTCGTTGGCCACCAGGTGCTTCAGGCACGCACCGACCCCGTGGTCCTGCAGGCCCCGGACGTACGCGGCGGCGAGCGCCCCGGACAGCAGCGGGTCCTCGGAGTACGCCTCGAACAGGCGGCCGCCGAGCGGGCTGCGGTGCAGGTTGATCGTCGGCCCGAGCACGACGTGGATGCCCTGCGCCGAGGCCTCTTCGGCCAGCATACGCCCGACTTCGTAAGCAGTGCCGGTGTTCCACGCCGACGCCAGGAGCGTCGCGTTGGGGAACAACGTGACCGCCGGGCCGCCGGAGAACGTCAGGCCGCGGACCCCGGTGGGCCCGTCCGACAGGCGCAGCTCGGGCAGCCCGATCGCGGGCTCCGGGCGCAGGGTGAACATGCTCGCGCCGGTCAGGAGCGCGACCTTGGCCGGCAGGTCCAGCGCACTGTCCACAGTGGAAGTCATCGGAAACCTCTCGGTCAGGCGGGGTCGGCGGCCGCGATCATCTTGTCCCAGGCCGCGTGCCGCTCGGGCGTCCACGCGACGTCCGAAGCGTGCCAGGACACCGGAGTCGCTCCGGTCGCGGTCGAGAGCCGTTCGGCGAGGTCGTCGGCAAGGTGGCCACGCCCGGTTGCGCGCAGATGTTCCTGGTACCGCACAGGGTCGTTGTAGTAGACCGGCCCGACCTGCAGCGTCGTCTGCATCGGATCGGGCAGCGCGCCTGGACGCCCCGCGTAGGTGTGCAGCCACTCCGCCAGGTACGTCCGCATCCGCGCGGCCAGCTCCGGCTCCTTGTCGAGCAGGTCGGTGGTGAGGTGCGGATCGGCGGTGACGTCGAACAGCTGCTCCCACTCCGCGCGGAACGCCCCGGGGTGGTAGGTGCGGATGTAGAGGTGGTCGCGGGTGCGGACCGACCGCTGGTAGGTGTGGGCGCCGTGGCCCAGCACGAGATACGGCCGCGACGGGATCTCGGCGCCGCGGACGGCGTCGGCGAACGAGGTTCCCTGCCAGCCACGGGGAATCGGAACGCCGAGCAGGTCACAGATCGTGGGTGCGAAGTCGATGTTGTAGAGCAACGCGTCGCAGTGGCGCGCGTCGTCGGGCAGCTGATCGGTGACGCCGGGCCAGTAGACGACCAGGGGCAACCGGTGGACCGGCTCGTTGGCCAGCCCGTGCTCGGCGTAGGAACCGTTCTCACCGAAGGATTCGCCGTGGTCGGCGCTGACGATGATCGCCGTCTCCCCGGCGATGCCGAGTTCGTCCAAGGTGGCCAGAAGCTCGCCGAAGAGGCTGTCCCAGTACATGATCGTGCCGTCGAATCCGTTGATCAGGTGCTCGAAGTCGGCGCGGGTGCGGATCGCCTCGGGCATGGTGTCCGGGTACGGCGACTTGCGCGGGCCCACCGAATAGTGCAGGTCCAGCGCGCTGCGGGGCCCATAGACCTCGGCGTGCCCGTCGATCGCCTCCTGATCCGGCCAGGCCGGCGCCGGACCGGACGCGGCGGCCCGCTCGGTCCACTCCTTTCCGGTGAGGTACGGGGTGTGCGGCTCCCAGTAGGTCAGGTGCAGGTACCAGTCGTCCTCGTGCGCGTGCCGGCGGATCCAGTCCAGCCCCACGCGGTTGATCTCCCGGCCGTCCTCGTCGTTGATCTCGTCGGTGGCCCGGATCGACTCGCGGAAGTTGCCCAGGAAGTGGTAGGCGCGGTGCCGTTCGGCGAACATCGAGACGGCGGCGGTGTAGTGGCCGTGCTGCCCGAGGCGCTGGCCGAGCAGCGGCCGGTCCGGGTGCGGGGCGTGGCCGGAGTCGAGCCGGAACCGGGCGGCTTCGCCGAAGTGGCCGATGACGCCGTTCGTGATGCCGAACTGCCCGCTGGTCATGGCGGTGCGGGAGGGCAGGCATGGCGAGTCGGAGCAGTAGTAGCGGTCGAACACCACTCCCTTGTCGGCCAGTGCCTGCAGGTTCGGCGTGGTGGGCCGGTGGTAGCCGTACGGCTGCGTGTGGTCGGCGCGGAGCGTGTCGACGTCGACGTAGATGACGCGCATGGGAACCCTTCTCGTGGCGGCGGTCAGCCGGGATCGCGGGCGCAGCGGAACCCGGTGTTGCCACCGGAGCTGTCGGGGGTGTTGTGCGAGCGGGCGGCGACGCGGTAGCGGTTGCAGTAGGAGACGTGGCAGAGGTAGGAACCACCGCGCGTCACGCGGTCGGTCCCCGTCGACGGCCCGATCGGGTCTCGCGCCCGGGGCGGGTGGTCGGTGCCCCAGCGGTCGGCGCACCACTCCCAGACGTTGCCGGCCATGTTGTGCAGGCCGAAGTCGTTGGGCGGGAACGCGTCCACCGGCGCGGTGCCGGCGTAGCCGTCTTCGGCCGTGTCGGTGATCGGGAAGCGGCCCTGCCAGATGTTGGCCAGGTGGCGGCCGCCCGGGTTCAGTTCGTCGCCCCAGGGGTAGCGGCGCTGGTCGTGCCCGCCGCGGGCGGCGTACTCCCACTCCGCCTCGGTCGGCAGCCGCTTGCCGGCCCACGCGGCGTACGCGCCGGCGTCGTGCCACGACACGTGGACCACCGGGTGGTCGCCGCGACCGCTCAGGTCGCTGCCGGGGCCTTCGGGCCGCCGCCAGTCGGCGCCGGTCACCGCGGCCCACCACGGCGTGACATCCGGGCGGGGTGAGATCCGGCGCAGCTCCCGGTCCAGGAACCGGACGAACACGTAGGACCAGCCGATGCGCTCGGCCTCCGTGACGTATCCCGTGTCCGCGACGAAGGCGGCGAAGTCGTCGTTCGACACCGCGTACCGGTCGATCAGGAACGGGGACAGCTCGACGGTCCGGACCGGGCCCTCGCCGTCGGCTGGGAAGCCTTCGGCGTCGTCGGTGCCCATGCGGAACTCCCCGCCCGGCAAGGCCACCATCCCGTCGGTGGACCCCGGCCGAGTCGGCAGCGGCGCCACCGGGGTCTCGTGCGAGCCGGGCGACCGGCCCGGGGTGCAGCAGCTCATGCGACCGCTCCGGTGCGGGCGAGTTCCCCGGCGAAGTGGCAGGCGGCCAGCTGCCCGCCTTCGGTCGGGGTGAGTTCGGGGTCCTTCTCGGCGCAGACCGTCCGGTCCGGACGGTGCAGCGGGCCGATCGGGCAGCGGGTGCGGAACCGGCACCCGCTCGGCGGGTCCTTGGGGCTGGGCAGGTCACCGCCGAGGACGATCCGCTCGCGGGTCCGCCCGCCCGTGTCCGGCACGGGCGATGACGCCAGCAATGCGGCGGTGTACGGGTGCTGCGGCGACGAGTAGACGGCTTCGGCGTCTCCGATTTCGACGAACCGGCCGAGGTACATGACCGCGACCCGGTCCGACAGGTGCCGCACCACCGACAGGTCGTGGGCGATGAACAGGTAGCCGAGGTCGAACTCGTCGCGCAGCGATTCCAGCAGGTTGATGATCTGGGCCTGGATCGAGACGTCCAACGCGGACACCGGTTCGTCGAGGACCAGCAGCTTCGGCCGGGCCGCCAGGGCCCGGGCGATCCCGACGCGCTGGCGCTGCCCGCCGGAGAACGCGTGCGGGTACCGGTCGAGGTGCCGTTCGTCGAGCCCGACCCGCTCGACCAGCCGCACCACTTCCGCCGCCCGCTCCGCCGCCGGCATGCCGCGGACGGCGAGGGCCTCGTCGAGCGACTGGCGGATCGTGCGACGGGGGTTCAGCGACGCGTAGGGGTCCTGGAACACGTACTGGACGGTGTCGCGCAGGTGCGGCGAACCCGCGGGTTCCTTGGGGCCGAGGGTGTGTTCTCCGACCCGGATGGTGCCGGCCGCGGCGGTGTTGATGCCGACGATCGTCCGCGCCAGCGTCGACTTCCCGCACCCGGACTCGCCGACCAGTCCGACCGTCTCGCCGCTGGACACGGTCAGCCCGACACCGTCGACCGCGTACACCGGGCGGTGCCGGCGGAACAGGCCGGTGCGCTCGGCGTTGACGTCCACCTTCAGGTCGGTGATGTCCAGCAGTGGCACCGGAATCCGCTCGCGGCGGACGGCGGCCGCGGCGGGCGGGCGCATCGGCGGGATCGCCGAACCTGCCTGCGTGACGTGGCAGGCGGCCAGGTGCCCGTCGCCCCGCGACACGAGCGCGGGCACCTCGCGGGTGCAGACGTCTTCCTTCAGGCGGCAGCGCGGGTGGAAGGCGCAGCCGCTCGGCAGGCGCGCGGGGTCGGGCGGGGCGCCCGGGATCGACGGCAGCCGGCGGCCGGTGGACACCTCGTCGACCCGGGGCATCGCCGCGAGCAGGTCCGCGGTGTAGGGCAGTTCGGGCCGCTCGAAGATCGCCGCGACCGGGCCGCGTTCCATCACCCGGCCGCCGTACATGACGACGACCTCGTCACACATCTCGGCGACCACACCCATGTCGTGGGTGATCATCAGGACGGCGATGCCCAGTTCGTCGCGCAGCTTGCCCAGCAGCCGCAGGATCTGCGCCTGGACGGTGACGTCGAGCGCCGTGGTCGGCTCGTCCGCGATCAGCAGCGACGGCGAGCTCGCCAGTGCCACCGCGATCACGACGCGCTGGCGCATGCCGCCGGAGAACTGGTGCGGGTAGTCGTCGATCCGCCGGTCGGAGTCCGGGATGCCGACCTGGTGCAGCAGCTCGCGGGCACGTTCCCGCGCGGGCCGCTTGGCGGTGCCGTGCACGATCAGCGCTTCGGCGATCTGGTCGCCGACGGTCATCGCCGGGTTCAGCGCCGACTGCGGGTCCTGGAACACCATCGCGATCTCGCGGCCGCGCAGCTCGCGCATCCGCTTCTCCGGCAGGGCGAGCAGATCCGCGCCCCGGTACCGGACTTCGCCGCCGGCGATCCGCCCGGGCGGGCGGACCATCCGCAGGATCGAGCGAGCCGTGACGGACTTGCCGGACCCGGATTCGCCGACGATGCCGACGACCTGGCCGGGCCGGACCGAGAACGTCACGTCGTTGACGGCGTGCACGACCCCGGCCGGGGTGTCGAAGTGGGTGCGCAGGCCGCGCACGTCCAGCAGGGTCTCAGTGGTCATCGCCGGGTCGCCGCCTCGTTGAGCGCGTCGGACAGGAGGGTGAAGGCGAGCGCGAGCAGCAGGAGCACGAGCCCCGGCCCGAGCACGTAGGTCGGCAGCGTGCTGACGTACCGCGCGCCGACGTTGAGCATCGCGCCGAGCGACGGGTTCGGCGGGTTGATCCCGAGCCCGACGATGCTCAGCCCGGCCTCGATGAAGATGGCCACCACCATGAACACCGTGGCCTGCACGAGGATCGGGTCGGTCACGTTCGGCAGGATGTGGCGCACCAGCACCTTCGGCCGGGACACGCCGAGCACCCGGGCCGCGAGCACGTATTCCCGCTGCTGCTGGGCGAGCAGGCCCGCCCGGGCGAGCCTGCCGAAGCCGGGCAGCCCGGCGATCACGATGGCGACGAACAGCGACGTCCAGCCTGCCCCGATCATCAGCACGATCATGATGCCGAGGATCAGACCGGGGAAACCGAGGATGATGTCGAGCAGCCGCTGTGTCGCCGAGCCGAGCAGTTTCGACAGGTAGCCGGAGAGGCCGAGCAGCGTGCCGAGCACCATGCTCACCGGCACCGCGGTGAGGATCAGGCTCAGGTCCGTGCGCAGCCCGTAGATCGTCCGGACCAGGATGTCCCGGCCGAACTCGTCGGTGCCCAGCAGGTGGGCCGCGGACGGGCCGGTGAGGGCGTCGCGGGCCTGCTGGTCGTAGCCGCCGGGCGCGAGGACCGGGGCGAGCACGGCGACGGCGACGAGCAGCGCGAGCAGCACCGCGGCCGCGATCCCCTTCGGAGTGCGGAACGCCTTCGCGTACCGGACGAACGTACCGCCCCGCTCGGGTTTGCGCGCGGTCTTCGGCGCGGCGACGGCGGCCGCCGCGACGGGCCCGGTGAGTGTCCTTTTCGGAATGTCCATGGTCACTGCCCCAATCGGATGCGGGGGTCGAGCGCCGCGAGGGCGATTTCGGTGAGCAGCTGGGCCAGGACCGCGATGAACACCGTGCCGACGATGAGCACCTGGACGACCGCGTAGTCGGCGTTCTGCGCGCCGGACACGGCCAGCTGGCCCAGCCCGTTGCGGGCGAAGATCGCCTCGATGACGACGGCGCCGGCGAGCAGGTCGCCGAACCGGATGCCGATCGCCACCACGGCCGGGCCGAGGCTGTTGCGCAGGACGTGCCGGACGCTGATCCGCCGCGACGGCACGCCCTTCGCGACCGCCAGGTCGACGAAGTCCTCCTGGCGCACGCCGACCATCGACGTCTGGACCAGCCGCGCCACGCCGGCCGACATGGGCAGCGCGAGCGCCAGCGCGGGCAGCAGCAGGTACTGCAACCCGATGGAGGGATTGTCCAGCACCGGCGTCTCGCCGCTGATCGGCAGCAGCCGCACGGCCACCCCGAAGACGAGGATCAGCAGCAGGCCGACCAGGAACGGCGGGGCGGCCAGCAGACCGGTGTTCGCGCCGCCGATGAGGGTGCGCGCCCAGCGGCTGCGGGCCGAACCGGCGAGGACGCCGAGGCCGATGCCGAACACGACGAGGAACACCCCGGCCAGCACGGCCAGCTCGACCGTGCTTTCGAGCCGGTCGCCGATCAGCTCGGCGACCGGCCTGCCGTACTGGAAGGACTGCCCGAGGTCGCCGGTGAACAGGCCGCCGAGCCAGTGCAGGTACTGCGTCACCCACGGCTGGTCGAGGCCGAGCTGGGCGCGGATCGCGGCGATCGTCTGCGCGGACGCGTCCGGGCCTGCGATCACCGCGGCGGGGTCGCCCGGTGCCAGGCGCGGCAGCAGGAAGGCGATCACGCTCGTGGCCAGCAGCACCAGCACGATCGACGGGAGGCGGCGGAGGAGGAACCGGCTCATCGGACCAGGCACGTTTCCCGGGACAGCAGCCCGCCGGAGGTGAAGGTGGTACCGCCGACCGCCGTGGAGCGGACCATGATGCCCGGCGTCGTGACGACCACGTGCTGGACGGCCTGGTCGAGCATGTAGGCGGTCAGGTCGTGCACGGCCTTGGCCGCGTCCGGGCCGCTTCCGGCCTCGACGAGACCCTGCACCAGTGCGGTGTACTCGGGGCTGCCGAACTGCCGGTGGGCGCCCTGCAGCCGCACGTCCGGGTTGGTCTGCGCGATCAGCGACGGGGTGTCGGCGACGCCGCGGAAGGACAGGTAGTTCCCGCCCTTCTGCGCCGCCAGCCGCGCCTGGTAGTCCGGCGCCGCCAGCGCGACGAGGTTCGGTTTGAGGCCGACATCGGTCAGGTTGTTCGCGATGATCTGGTATTCGGCCTGCAGCTGCGGGTTGTTGATGATGGTGATCGGCACCGCGGCGCCGGTCGCCCCGGCCTGCTGGATCAGCTGACGGGCCTTGGCCGGGTCGTACCGGTAGGTGTTCTCGAGGTCCTTCGGGTAGGTGTCGCCCGGCGGCCAGATGAGGCCCGCGGTGGTGCCCAGCCCGCCGAAGACCTGCTGCTTGATCCGGTCCCGGTCGATCGCGTAGCCCACGGCCTGCCGGACGGTCTTGTCCGCGAAGACGCCGCTGGTCGTGTCGAGGACGAGCGAGTACGCCGCCTGCAGGGTGTTCTGAAGCTGGAACTGGTCGCCTTGGCGGGTCACGGTCTGCGCGTCCTGCGTGGTGAGGCCCCCGGCGAGCTGGGCCCGCGAGGAGCGCAGTGCGGCCAGCTGCGCGGTCGAGTCCGGGATGACGACGTTCTCGATCCGGTCCAGGTGCGGCAGGCCCTGCTGCCAGTACTTGTCGTTGCGCACCAGCACGATCTGGGAGCCCGGCTGGTACTCCTCGACCTTGAACGGGCCGGTCCCGATGATCTTGCTGCCGTCGGCGAGGCCCGCGTAGGTCTCCGAATCGACGATCGGGGTGTCATCGAGGACGCTCGCGAGCACCGGCGACAAGGCCGTCTTCGAGCGGATCGTCACCTCGTGGTCACCGGTAGCCTCGATCTGCCAGCCACCGATGATCTGCTTGTCGATCGAGGGGCTGGCCGGGGTGAGGGCCTGCTCGAACGTGTACAGCACGTCCGCCGCGGTGAAGGGACGTCCACTGTGGAAGGTGACGCCCTGGCGCAGCGTCAGCACGGCGCTGCGGTCGTCGGCTCCCAGCTTCCACGCGGAGGCCAGCAGTGGTTCCGGGTTCTTGACGTCGCCGTTCTTCACCGCGAGCAGCGTTTCGAAGACACCACGGACCCAGAACAGGTTCGCCGCGCCCTGGGCGAGGATGCGGCCGGGGATCGGGGGTTGGGCGTTCGCCACGACGAGGGTGCCGCCGGGGCGGCAGGCGGCCGTCGACGAACCGGACGCCGCCTGCTGCTGCAGGTCCACAGCGGACTGGCAGCCGGCCACCAGGACGGCCGACAAGGTCAGCAGGAGGGCACCGCGGATTCTGGATACGCCTGAGCGCATGGAAGGACTCCTCGTTGAGTCAGGATTCGCCGGCGCGTTTCGCACACGCGGCGACCGGACCGTCAGCGGCCGGTGCGGGGTCGGGAAAGCCGGGCTGCCGCCGGGGCGGCAGCGCTTCGCGAGAGCGTGGTCAGCGCTTTTCGAGGCGGCGCATGCTCGTCTCGAAGATGCCACACATGTCGACCGACGGGTCGCGAAGCCATTGCAACTGCAGGCCGTTCATCAGCGAGACCAGTTCGGCGGCGGTGTCCGCCGGGTCGAGCGAGGCGGGCAGCCTGCCCGTCTCCTGGTCGCGTTCGATCAGCCGGACGATGTGGCCGCGGACGCGGCGGTTGCGTTCGCGGAAGAACTCGTGGGCCGGGTGTGCAGGGTCGAGGCTTTCGGCCGATTGAACGGTGAACAGCCGCACGAGACCGGGTTGCGTCTCGTTGCGGCGGCAGTGCGCCACCAGCCACTCGCGCGTGGAGGCGTCGACACCGGCGAACTCGGCCGCCAGGGCCTGCTCGTCCTGGAGGTCACGCTGCTGCAGCAAGGCGAGGATGAGCGCGTCCTTGCTCGGGAAGTGGTGCAGCAGCCCGGGTTGCGAAACCCCGACCTTCGCCGCCACCTCGGCGATGCTGGTGCCGTGGAAGCCGGCGACGGCGAACGCGTCCGCGGCGACGGCGAGGATCTGCTCCCGCCGCTCGGCGGCCGGGAAGCGGACCCGGCCGGACTCTGCTCGTGTCATGCGGCTCCTTCCATCGATACGGCTAACTTACCGAGTACTCGGTAAGTTAGGAAGATGTACTGCCGAGTAACTTCTGGTCGTCGCTGATCAGGGCGTCGCTGATGGCCTGGAGCTTCGCCCGGGGCAGCAGACCGACGGCCATCGCGGCGATTTCGACCAGGCTCAATCCCCCGGCCACGGCGGCGAGTGGACCGGTGAGCAGTCCCGGCACCCGCTCCTGGAGCACCGCACGGGCGCCGGGATCGGCGAGCAGCTCGCGCAGCGGGGTGTGCGCGCTCAGCGGACCCCGCGGGTAGTCCTCGCGGCGGATCGGTTCCCGGGCCGCTTCGACCTGAGCCCAGTGGCGCCGCACCTGCAGGTGCTCGCGGCCGGGATCGCCGTGCTCCGGCAGGCCGAGCCGCGCGTACTGTTCGGGTGGCGCGTCGGTGTCGCGCATGAGCCGGGTCAGCAGCCCGATCATCCGCAGCTCCAGCTCGTCGTCGACCAGCGGCCGTTCCTGGCCCGGATCCTCGTGGAGGTCGTACAGGAGCGTGCCGAACGCGTACGGGTTGGACATCGCCTGGCCCCGCGTCCGCAGGACCGGGACGCCCTTGGTGAACGCGAACGGGGGCACGAGTTCGGCGTCGCGCAGCTCCTCGGGCGCGAAGCGGGCCATCATGTGCGTCGGCATGAGCGTGTACTCCGCCAGTGGCGCGTTCGCTTCGGTCGCGGGGGCTCGCATGTAGACGTACCGGCCGTCGGTCACGCTGACGTGCCCGCCGAACCCGCCGAACAACGCCGCTTCCCGGACCGGTTCGTCGGCGGCGACGACGTCCCGCAGCGGCCGCCCCTGCATGTCCGGCGGCCGGGGCACGCCGAACCACTCGAGCAGTGTCGGCCCGAAGTCGATTGTCTGCACCAGAGCCGATCTCCGCTCGCCGGCGGCGCCCGCCCGAGGGTCCCAGACGAACAGGGGCGTGTGGATCGTTTCGTCGTACCACGGCGGCACGTTCTTGCCCCACCAGCCGTGCTCCCCCAGCAGGTACCCGTGGTCGGTCACGACCATCAGCAGAGTGTCCCGCCAGAGGTCGAACTCGTCCATGCGGTCGAGCACCCGGCCCAGCGAGTGGTCGCACATCGACAGCAGCGCGGCGTACCGGTTGCGTACGTGGGCGACCTGCTCCGGGGTTTCGAGCACCTGGGCGTAGTCGGGCCAGTCGAGTTCCGGGCCGTCGTAGTCCTCGGGGTAGAGGTCGTGGTAGCGCGGGTAGCTGAAGAACGGCTCGTGCGGGTCGAACGTCTCGATCTGCAGGAACCAGCCGTCCTCGGCGTGGTTGACGTCCAGGAAGCGCAAGCCCGCGTCGAAGGTCCGCGTCTGCGGGTGGTCGGCCTCGTCGGCGAGGTGCTGCCGGTTCACCCGGTCCTGGCGGTAGGCGGGGCGCCGGAGCCGTTTGAGGTCCGGGGCCGGCTCTGGATCGGCGACCTGCCCGTGCCAGAAGTCGCCTTCCTGGCCGCGGAAGAACTCGTAGGTGCGGAACCGGTTGTGGTAGGTGGCGCCGCCGTCTTCCCAGTAGTGCGCGTGGTCGGTGGCCAGATGGGTGTGCACGCCGGCGTCGGTGAGCAGTTGCGGGGCCGAGTCGTCGAACGGCTCCAGTGGACCCCAGCCGCGGTGGAGGAAGTTGTAGCGGCCGGTGTGCATCTCCCGGCGGGCCGGCATGCACGGCATGCTGCCCGCGTAGCAGTTGTCGAACACGGTGGTCCGCCTGGCGAGCCGCGCGAAGTTGGGCGCGTGCACGTCCTGGCCGCCGTAGGCGGGCAGGTGGCGGCGGTTGAGGCTGTCGAACATCACGACGATCGCCTTCACGGGACCTCCTTTACTTACCGAGTACTCGGTAGGTAGCGTGACCACATCCAACCCCGGACCCCGGCACCCAGGCAACCCCGGAGGCATCGTGGCCCCACCCGACTTCGTCGTGATCGTCGCCGACCAGCTGCGCGCCGACGCGCTCGGCGCATTCGGCGCCGAGCACGCCCGCACCCCGAACCTGGACGCGCTCGCCGCCGCGGGGATGACGTTTACCAATGCCTTCGTTCAGCACCCGGTGTGTTCGCCGAGCCGGGCGTCGTTCCTCACCGGCTGGTACCCGCACACCGCGGGGCACCGCACCCTGGACGGACTGCTGCGGCCGGACGAGCCGAACTTCTTGCGGACCTTCCGCGACCACGGCTACCACGTCGTGTGGGCGGGCGACCGCGGCGACACGTTCGCCCCCGGAGCGACCGAGCTCAGCGTGCACGAGCACGGATTCACCGAGGTCCCGGCCGGGGCGCGCTGGGGCGGTGCGCCCGCCGAGCGGCGGCGCCGCCGTCCCGCTCTTTCCGGCATTGAAGACTCCTTGTGGGACCGGCTTTTCTACGGCGGCGAAGTCTTGGACGACGCCCTCGACTTCGACGAGGCCGCGGTCCGCACCGCTGAATCGTGGCTCGCCGATCCGCCGGACCGGCCTTGGGTGCTCTTCGTGCCCTTGATCGCACCGCACTGCCCGTTCGAGGCCGCCGAGCCGTGGTTTTCCCTGCACGACCGCAACGCCCAGCCCGCGCCCGTTCCCCCGGGGACCGGTCCCGCCTACCTCGCCGCCATCCGCGAGAAGTATGGCCTCGACCGCGCGACACTGCCGGTGTGGCAAGAAGTCGCCGCCGTCTACCACGGCATGGTGTCCCGGTTGGACGCCCACGTCGGCCGGATCGTCGCCGCGCTCGGCCCGGACACCGTCGTCGCCTTCTTCGCCGACCATGGCGAATACCTCGGCGACTTCGGCGTTATCGAGAAGTGGCCGTCGGCGATGCACGCGTGCGTCACCCGCGACCCGCTCATCCTCAGCGGCGGCCCGGTGCCGGCCGGGACGACCGACGCGCTCGTCGAACTCGTCGACGTCTTCCCCACGTTGCTCGACCTCGCGGGCATCGAGTCCGGCCACGTCCACTATGGACGAAGTCTGCGGCACCTGTTCGACGACCCGGACGGCGAGCACCGGACGTACGCGTTCAGCGAGGGCGGCTTCCTGGCCGAAGAGGAGCCCCGGCTCGAGCGCGGCGCGTTCCCCTACGACCTCAAGGGCGAACTCCAGCACGAAGACCCCCGGCTCGTCGGCAAGGCGTTCGCGGCCCGCGATCGCGACTGGACCTACGTCTGGCGGCTCTACGAACCACCCGAGCTGTACGACCGCCGGACCGACCCGGCCGAGACGCGCAACCTCGCCGGACGAGCGGAATTCGCGGCCGTCGAGGAGCGGATGCGCCAGGCCGTCCTCACGTGGCTGGCCACCACGGCCGACGTCCTCCCCGCCGGCCGCGACCCCCGGCGACCCGCGGTCGACCTGCCCGCACCGAGGTGCACTCCCTAGGTGCGGGCGCGCAGTTCGCGCAGCAGGGCGTCCCGGATTTCCTCGTGCGCCGCGCTTTCCGCGAGGTTCCGGAGCTCGCGGGGATCGGCGAGCGAGTCCGCCAGGAACACGTCTTCCTCGCCGGTTGCGGCGGGGCGTCCGTCGATGCGGACGGTGGCGTCCAGCCGGTGGCGCCGGGTCCGGATGCAGCTGCGCCGCGGCCAGCCCCTCCCGTCGTCCCAGGTGCCCTCGTCGCGGTTGGGGAACGCGCGGCTCGCCGGGTCACCGTAGCCGATGGTCGCCAGGACGTGGTCCGGCTCCGGCTCGCCGAACAGATCACGCCCCGCCATCGGCGCGGCAGCCGGGATGCCCGCCGCCCCGAGGAGCGTCCGGGCGAGGTCGAGCGACTGGACCAGATCGTCGCGGCGCTCCCCACCTGACCGGCCCGGCCGCCGGACGATCAGCGGAACCCGGTGACTCTGCGGGGCGAAGGTGTGCTTGCCGAAGGCGCCCCCTTCGCCGAGGTGCACGCCGTGGTCGGAGGTGAGCACGACGATCGTGTTCCCAGCCAGGCCGAGGTTCTCCAGTTCCCGGAGGATGAGCCCGATCTGCTCGTCCACCCAGGCGACCAGCGCCAGGTAGTCGGCCTGGGCTTGCCGCAGCTCGGCTTCGGGCATCTCGCGCCCGCCGTTGAGCTCGGCGAAGCGGCGGTCGAAGCGGCTGCCGTCCGGATCGCCGTCGAGGGCGTGTCCGGGCTGGGCGTCCGGCGGGAACAGCCGGGCCCAGCGTTCGGGCGCCACGACCGGCGTGTGCGGCTGCAGGAACGACGCGCGCAGCAGGAACGGGCCGTCCACCGCGCGCAGCCAGGCGATCGCCCGCCGCGCCACCTCCTCGGGGACGAACTCCTCCCCGGAATGCCGTCCGCCGACGACGAACCGCATGCCCGGCGTCCGCACCAGTGAGCCTTCGTCGGCCCCGGAGAGCGGATCGCGCATCCCGGCCCCGGTGTGGTCGTCCACCTGCCACGGCTTGAGTTCGGGCGGGAGGTGCTCCTTGCCGAAGCTGGCGGTCGCGTACCCGGCGCCGGCGAACAACTCGGGGAAGGTCACCAGCCCGGCGGGCAGCGGCCAGCCACCGGCGGCGGCCTCGTTGTGGAAGACACCGGTCCGCTCCGGCGGCAGCCCGGTCAGCGTCGAGGTGCGGCTCGGCACGCACACCGGTGAGTTGGTGTAGCAGCGGTCGAACACCACGGCGTCCGCGGCCAGCGCGTCGATGTGGGGGGTGCGTGGCGCGAGTCCCCCGGCTTCGGCGTAGCAGCCGAGCGCGTCCGCACGCAGCTCGTCGCAGTACAGCCACAGGATGTTGGGACGATCGTGCACGCGGACACCTCCGGACTCTTACCTACCGAGTACTCGGTAGGTAACGTGGCACACGGTAACCCTGGCGGACCCGCGAAGGCAACCACGGCCGGGTGCTCAGATGTCGGCGACGGTCCGGAAGCCCAGGTTCCCGCTCGAGCTGTCCGGCATGTTCGCGGTGCGGGCGGCGACGCGGTAGCGGTTGCAGTAGGAGTCGTGGCACAGGTACGACCCGCCGCGCATCGCCCGGTTCGCGTGGGCGTCGTCGAACCAGTCGGCGCACCACTCCCACACGTTGCCCGACACGTTGTACAGCCCGAAACCGTTGGGCGGGAACGCGTCCACCGGCGCTGTTCCGACCTGACCGTCCTCTTCGGTGTTGTGCACCGGGAAGCGGCCCTGTCAGATGTTGCAGCGGTGTTCCCCACCCGGCGTCAGCTCGTCACCCCACGGGTAGCGGGCCTGGTCGAGACCGCGCCGCGCCGCGTACTCCCATTCCGCTTCGGCCGGCAGGCGCCGGCCCTCCCAGTCGCAGTAGGCCACCGCGTCGTGCCAGGACACGTGCCCCCCAGTGCGGCGGACACAAGACACTGACCTGCGGAAACCGAGAATCACCTGGCCAGGATCGGGAAGTTGGAGCGCGTTGAGGGCCGTTCAAGGCAACAGTGGAATGCACCCCGCTCCAGATTCGCTCCTGCTTCGCCTGTACCTCCGCTTGCCCTCGAGCGGGGCCGCGACCACGACAGTCCGGTTCTCCGCGGCGACGTCCCCCAACTCGAGACGCTGCTGTTCGAAATGAACGTCGGTCAGGTCGGGATGACTCTTCCGGCCTCGCCGCGTGCCATCCATCGGTGGAACGTTCGTCGCGCTGCCGGTGGCCACGTGGTGTGCGAGGTCCGCCCGCACTGAACGGAGTGCTTCGGACAGCCGGACCCGTTCCTCGCGGGGTGCGTGGACGCGGCGGCGCCGGATGGACGTACGGGAATTCCTGCGTTCAGCGAGCTTTGACGGCAGGTCTCCAAGTGTGCCAGTGCACGACCATCCTGGCGCGTACCGCCTGCGCAATCTCCAGAGAACAGGCGCCCTCCCAAACCCCTGCTCAGCTGTTCACGTCGACGACGATCCGGCCTCTGATCCGGCCGTCGAGCAGTTTCGATGCTGTCGGGATCGCCTCGCTCAACCCGATCTCCTGGCTGATGTCCTCCAAGTGCGCCAGGTGAAGCTCGCGGCTCAGCCGCTCCCACGCGGTCTTGCGGCGGGTGTAGGGCTGAGTGACGCTGTTGACGCCCAGCAGGCGCACTCCCCGCAGGATGAAGGGCGCGACCGACGCGGGGAAATCCAAACCCTGCGCCATTCCGCAAGCCGCAACGAGGCCCTCCGAGCGGGTCGCGGCACAGACGTTGGCGAGGGTGTGGCTGCCTACCGAATCGATCGCCGCGGCCCATCGCTCCTTGGCGAGCGGGCGTCCGGGCTCGGACAGCTCGGCCCGGTCGATGATCGTGCCGGCTCCCAACCGCTGCAGGTAACCCGCCTCGGATGGCCGTCCGGTCGCGGCGACCACCGAATAGCCGCGTCGAGCCAGCAATGAGACCGCGAAGCTACCGACTCCACCGCTGGCGCCGGTGACGAGAACCTCCCCATCTTCCGGCGTCAGGCCATTGCTCTCCAGCACCATGAGGCACAGCATCGCCGTGTATCCCGCGGTCCCGACGGCCATGGCTTGCCGTTCGTCGAGTCCAGCAGGCAGCGGGATAAGCCACTCTCCTCGCACCCGGGCGCGCTGAGCGAGCCCACCCCAGTGGGTCTCTCCGATGCCCCAGCCGTTGAGCAGGACGTGGTCGCCTGGCGCATAGGCCGGGTCGCCGCTGGACTCGACGACGCCGGCCAGATCGATGCCAGGCACCATCGGAAAGCTGCGAACGACGGGCCCCTTACCGGTGATGGCGAGTGCGTCCTTGTAGTTGAGGCTGCTGTGGACGATCCGCACGGTCACATCGCCGTCGGGCAACTCCTCTTCCTCGAGGTTCCGCACCTCGGCCTGGTAGTCGGTGTTGCTTCGGTCGATGAGGATCGCTTTGAACATGATTCTCCTCCGGTGACGATCGCTTCCAGATCGATCAGAGCAGGCTGCTCCCCGCGTCGATGGCGAGCGCCGCACCAGTGATGTACCGGGCCTCGTCACTTGCCAGGAAGAGAAGTGCGTTGGAAATGTCGACCGGCTCCACCCACGGGACAGGCAACATCTGCAGCCGGCTCGACGCCGCCGCGAACTCCTCCTTCGTGGCGCCCTGCTTACCCGCGAACAGGTCGTAGATGGGCTGGTTGTGGATCATGTCGGTGTTGACTTGCGTGGGATGCAGGCTGTTGACCCGGATACTGTCGGGTGCCAATTCCATCGCGAGTGTGCGGGTCAATCCGACAACCCCGTGTTTGGCCGACACGTAGTGCGCCATGTTGGCGTATCCACGGAGACCTGCGACCGAACTGGTAAGGATGATCGAGCCCCCACGACCGGCGTTCTTGAGGCTGGGGATCGCTGCCTTGACGGTGTGCCACACGCCGGTCAGGTTGATGTCGATCATCGTGCGCCACTCGTCTTCGGGGAGCGACTCCGTGGTGGTCGGGGTGCCGACGACCCCAGCGTTCGCGCTGACGATGTCCAACCGCCCGAGGATACTGACGCCTTCCTCCACCGCGGCCTTCACGGCGTCGAAGTCCCGCACATCCGCCTGCTTCGCGACGATGCGCCGGCCCAGACCTTTCACCTGCCGCTCCGTCTCGGCAAGGTCCTCTTCGGTCGCCGCGGCGCTCACCTCGTACGGCACTTGCCGGCAGACGTCGATCGCAATGATGTCGGCGCCCTCCTGCGCCAATCGCAGTGCGTGTGACCGGCCCTGTCCGCGCGCGGCGCCGGTGATGAAGGCGACTTTGCCTTCAACCCTTCCAGCCATGATGTCCTCCTACAGTTACTTCGCTATTGGTGAACTCGACTTCGATTGCGGCAGCAGTCACCCTCTGCCGGAGCCGGCCAGCGGGTCCAGCCGGTGGAAGGAAGAGGCGTGGAACACCAGGGGGTCAGCGTCGCTCGGAATCGCCATCCGCTGTACACGGAGCAGCACGACATCGTGGTCTCCGCCCCGCAGCTCGGCCTCCACGGTGCAGTCGATCCAGGCGGCCGCGTCCGGCAGGAACAGTGCTCCGTCCTCGCTGCTCGCGACCTCCAGATCCGCGAAGCGGTCTCCATTCCGCGACGAGAGCCTGCGCGCCGTCTCCGCCTGCGAAACCCCGAGCACGCTCACCCCGAGCCGGGGAGCTCTGCGCAGCGATGGCCACGTGCGAGAGCTGTGGGCAGGGCAGATCGAAACCAGCGGCGGGTCGAGGGAGACCGAGGTGAAGGAGCTGAACGCCATCCCGACGGCGTTCCCGTCCACCAGCGCGCACACCGAGACGACGCCACTGGGAAAGGCTCCGAAGACACGCCGGAGGTCGTCTGTGTCGGCGGGCGGGGTCAGCTTCGTCTGCACTGGAGTGCTCACTGCTTCCCCCACCTGGTGGCAAGCCAAGCGGCGGCATTCGCGACCGTGGCGTCCGCCTCAGGCGCACGTCCGGCCATGAGTACGTACACGTGCTGCATGCCGGGCGAGAGCTCGGCCGTGACGTCGACGCCGGCTGCCCGGGCGCGTTCTATGAATCGCTCGCTGTCGCTCTGCAACGTTTCCTGGTCGGCGTAGGCCACGTAGATCGGCGGCAGTCCCCGGAGGTCGGCATGAAGCGGGCTCGCCAAGGGGTCCGTCGGTGAGGTCCCGTTCAGGTACATGGCGGCCATGTTCTCCGCGACCGGCCGCTGCACGAACGCGTCGCTCGCCGCATTGGTCTCGAAGGTCGGGCCCGTGCACGTGAGGTCGAGCCACGGTGAGAAGGCCACGATGGCGGCCGGAAGCGGCAGGCCCTGGTCACGCAGCCGGACCGCGAGGGCTGTGACCAGGTTGCCGCCTGCCGAGTCGCCGGCGAACGCGATGTCCTCCGGAGCGAATCCCTGGCCGAGGAGCCACTCCACGGCAGCGGCCGCGTCGTCGAGCGCCGCCGGGAAGGGAGCCTCGGGCGCCAGCCGGTAGTCAAGGACAACAACCGGCGCACCGAGGAGACGGGCCAGGTGTCCGCCCAGCTTCCGGTGCGTGTGCATCGAGCTGCCGACGAACCCACCACCATGCAGGTAGAGCACGGCACCCCTGGCCGTGTGTTTCGTGGGTGTGCACACGATGCCGGCACACTTGCCGACGTTCACCTCCGCGTAGGTGACATCCGTCGGCTCGGCGCTGCGGGCGTGCAGTTCCTCGAGCATTGCCCGGATGGTCGCGAGATCCGCGTCAGGGTTGGCGGCGAGACGCTCGGTGAAGGAATTGAAGTGGACGCGCAACGCGTCGGACTCGACACTGGGCATGATTGTCCTCAAGAGTTGATCGGTGGTCGCTGCGGCCTCGCCGGCGTTGTGGGTGGCAGCGGCTTCGCCCGGCGCTGGGGCCGGTCGTCGAGGACTGAGTCCGCGCGACCGGCCACGAGCCGCAGAACTGGTCAGAGATCCTTCAACACCGGGATGACCTTCTCGGCGAACAACCGCATGCTCGCCTCGGCCTTGTCGTGCGGCAGACCGGCGTAGGTGAACGCGCAGTTCAGGTGGTAGTCGCCGATCACGGCACGTCGCGCCCTCACCTTCTCGATGATCTGCTCGGGCGTACCCCACGTCTGCGCGTCGACATAGGCGGCGGCGGAGGCTTCCTGGCCGGCCTCGCGGATCACCTCGGCCACCGCGTTGTAGGACTCGTAGCCCGACGTGCCGGCGAAGTGCGTCCCGCCGAACTCGTAGTGGCGCATGACCTGGATGAAGTAGCGCGAGATGTACTCCGTCGCGGTCTGCTTGGCCTCCTCGGGGTCCTCCGCGCAGTAGACGAACTCGGTCAGCGTCGGAGCAGGCGCCTCGCGGCCCTGCTTCTTACGGAAGGATTCCCGGTAGGACTCGATCAGAGGGGCGTGCTTCTCGATCGGGAACTGGACGAAGGTCGCCATGGCGGCACCGAGATTCGCCGCGACATCCAAGGAGTCGGGCGACATGGCGATGCACACGGTCCGGTCGCGGAACCCCCGCGGCGGGGCGGGCGCGATCGGGGCTGACGGCTGTGGGAACAGCGGCCCGTCGCCCGAGATCACACCTGTCTCGAGGGCGCGGAGGACCATCTCGGCGGACTCGTCGAACCGCTCGCGCGCCTCGTTCATGTCCATGCCGAGCGACGCGTACTCCATCCGCGAGAGGCCCCGACCGAGACCGAGTCGCACGCGTCCCTCGGCGAGGATGTCAAGCATCGCGATCTTCTCCGCGACCCGGAGGGGCTGGGTCCACCATGGCAGGATCACCGCGGCCGGGACGAGCTCGATCGAGTTCGTCTTCGCAGCCAAATAGGACAGCAGCTGCATGTTGTCGGGACACATCGAGTACTGCGCATCGAAGTGGTGCTCGACGCACCAGATGGCTGAGAAGCCGAGCGGCTCAGCCAGCTCAGCCAGGTAGAGGTCTTTGCGGTAGAGCTCCGCATCGGACTGGTTCGGGTCCGAATTCTGGAAAAGAAGCTGGAAACTGGGGATCATAATTCGGCGTCCTCCTGGTGCGACGGGGAAATTTCCTTCCACGTTCTTGCCGCTGAGATGGATCGACGTGTCCATCGGGTGTCGCGCTACTTTCGACGCCGTTAACTCTGTCACCGAAGGCGCGGTTCGATGTGTCGCATTCTGCGACGATGTGACGTCCGGACCGCACCTGTGTCGAATTGCGACAACCAGGAGGCCGCCTCTGACTGTCTCGTTATGGGACACTGCGCGAGGCGTGACTGAGGTAACATCGACGACAAGGTGGGCGCCGGGCCGCAGCGTGACGGCCCCAAGCTCCTCGCAGCGCACGGGAGGAGGCCAGACGAGATGACAGCCTCGGATGGCCCTCGGCGGCCGGATGCGCTGGTAGCACCACCGGGCAACGATGCTCGAGTCAAGGAACCAAGAGATGAACGACTGGCTTCGAACAGCCGCCAAGGCACGGGACGACATCTTTTCGAGCTCGCTTGACGTATCGACCCATTCATCCTCGGTCGTTCGTCCCACCGTCTACGAGTCGTGGCGACGCTCCCGCTTGCAAGGCCTGGCCCCCGAGGCCGTCTCGCCCGTGGAGTTTGCCGAGATCGAGCTCGACAACTACCTGTCCCGGACGGTGACCTCAATTGTCGAGAAGCGAGCGGCAGCACTCGACCAGAGCGCGTGCGCACTGGTACTGACTGACCGTGACGGGAACCTGCTGCGCCGATGGGTGCGCGACCACGAAATGGCCGCGGACCTTGACGCCAAGGGCGTCGCCGCCGGTTTCACGATGGATGAGTCAACGGTCGGCACGACAGGGCTCGTCACGTTGCTGACCGGAAGGCCCGAGCTGATCCGTGGTCCCGAGCACTTCTCCGAGGAGTTCAAGCAGTACAGCTGCGCGAGCGCGCCGGTCGTCCACCCGGTCAGGCGAACGCTGCTCGGAAGCGTCTCGTTGATCTGCCGGGTGGCGGACACGACTCCATTGATGCTGTCCTGGGTGACCGACCTGATCACGGCGGTCGAGGAGGCGCTGCGCGCCCGCGCCTGCCAGCGCGAACAACGCCTGTTCGAGGCCTACACGACCTACAATCGGGACGTACGTCACCCCATCGTGGCGCTCGACATGACGACCGTCATCACCAACGCGGCCGCTGCTCGCCTGCTGGGCGGCGTGGATCAAACGCTGCTGTGGGAACACGCGCGGCGCAGCCTCCGTGAGCGCAGGAGCGGGCCGACCAGCCTGACACTGCCGAACGGCGAGGTGCTCAGCGTCGACTGCTGTCCCCTGTCCGGGCAGGACACGGACGCCGGCGCGATCCTGTTCCTTCGAAAAGCATCCGCCACTCGGCGCAAGACCGAAGCCCGCGCCCTTCCCCAGCCTTCGGTGTTGCTGCCTGGCCTCGTCGGCAGATCCGAGAAGTGGCGCGCACTGTGCCGCCAGGCGCACCGCCTACGGAACGGAACCAGCCCGGTGCTGGTCGTGGGCGAGCCAGGCTCGGGCCGGCTCGCGGTGGCGGAGGCGCTGCAGGACGCACAGACTGTCCGTGTCGTGGATGCGGTCGACGCGGCGGCACTGGGGGACGGCCGCTGGGTCCAGCACCTCCACGTGCAACTCGAGGACCCCACTGGTGTCCTGGTCATACGGCACGTTGACTCGTTGGAGCCGTCAACCGCTGTCGCCACACTGGCCGCGCTGCGCCGCACGCCGCCCGGACGGCTACTGGCCACCGCACAGCGCAGGTCCGGCGAGCCCGCCGTGCACAACGCCCTGCTCGACCACTTCGAGTCCGTCCTCGAGGTTCCCCCGCTGCGCGAGCGCCTCGACGACTTCCCCGGCCTGCTCGCGCGGTTCTCCGAACAGGTGGCGGGAGCGAAGAACTCAGTCGAGTGGACCCCGGAGGTCGTCCAGGCCCTGACTCGACTCGAGTGGCCGGGCAACCTCAACTCGCTCAAGACCTTGGTGCGCCGCACCGTCACTGGCAGCGGCGCTACGAAGATAGGTACCGACGACCTTCCGCCTGAGTACGTAGCCCGCGCCGCGCGACGCCAGCTCGCCACCTTGGAGCAGATCGAAGCGCAGACGATTCTCCAGGCCTTGCGCGAGGCAGGAGGCAACAAGCACCAAGCAGCGCTTGCCCTGGGCATCGCGCGATCGACCCTGTATCGGAAAATCAGAGCACTCGGCCTCGATCTCTCCGCCAGCATTTACTGACCGGAAGGAGGCCGGGCGCCGCAACGCCCGCACTCTCCGGCCACCACTTGGTCAACTTGCCATCAAGAAGACTTTTCTGGCATTACGGATGATGCGGCGAGGAAGAACCCGGGGTTGAGCTTGCGGTTGCCGGTCCGGGCTGGATGCTCGCTTTCGATGCTGGTGCCGGAGGTGCGGGTCACGGGGCGATGCCGGCGTCGGCGAGCAGGTGGGTCGCCGAGCAGGTCGAGGAGATACTCGACGCGCACCCTCTTCCCCCGGGCCTGACCTCGATGCCGAAATCGGCACCAGGAGCGCAGCCCGCATCTGCGTGCATTTGAGCAGACGCCAACCGGCCGCAGTGTGCGCGGCAGCGAGCGGGCGGCGTCGGCGATGATCGAACTGTCGCAAGTTGCGACAACTCACTTCAGCCCAATCCTGCGACAATCGGCCTGGGTCCGGCATCACCGTGCACCGTCGGTGGCCCCAGACGCAGCCGGTCCACAATCGCACCGGCTCACACAGCCGGACAATTCAGCGCAATGAGAGGCACGTAAACGATGAGCACGCTGACCAACATTTTATCTGGAATGTCGTTTCTGGAATGCCCTCGCTGGCACGAAGGTCGCATTTGGGTCTCCGACTTCTACACCAATCGCGTTTTTTCCGCGGCTGCGGACGGTACCGGCCTCCGGACCGAACTCGAGGTCCCGAACCAACCAGGTGGCCTCGGCTGGCTTCCCGACGGCCGGTTGCTCGTGGTCTCCGCACGGGACTTCACGTTGCTGCGTCGAGAGCATGATGGCCGGGTCGTCGTCCACGCGGACCTGAGCGGCCATGTCAGCGGAAATCTCAACGACATGGTCGTCGATCGCCTCGGACGCGCCTATGTGGGGAACTTCGGCTTCGACATCGGCGCTGGAGCTGATCCCGTCCCGACGAACTTGGTCAGGGTGGACCCCGACGGAACTGTCGCCGAAGCCGCGGCTGGCCTCCATTTTCCGAACGGGAGCGTCATCACCGACGACAACGTGCTGGTGGTCGGTGAGACCTTCGCGAACCGGATCACCGCATTCGACATCGAAGACAGCGGACAGCTCACGAATCAGCGGATCTGGGCGAAGTTCGGGGAGGTGCCGACCGGGGATTTCGCCACGGTCCTGAGTCAGGTGAAGGTCGCACCCGACGGTTGCTGCCTCGACGCCGAGGGGGCGGTGTGGGTAGCGGACGCCTTGAACGGCAGGGTGATCCGCGTGCAGGAGGGCGGGGACATCGTCGAGGAAATACAGGTCGGCAGCGGTGTCTACGCATGCATGCTGGGCGGGGACGACGGTCGGACGCTGTTCCTGTGCACAGCTCCGGACTTCGACCCAGCTGCGCGGGCCAGTGCACGTGAGTCCCATCTGCTGACCGTCCGGGTTTCCGTACCGCATGGCGGACACCCGTAGCCCGGCATTCGTGATCGTCGCGAGGAGACACAGCAGATGTCCAGAAGTTCACAGAACGCGATCGACAAGCGCGTTCGCTCCGCCCTGAGCGCGATTGCCGCCGGGCGACCGGTGGTGGTCGTCGACGATCAGAACCGTGAGAATGAGGGAGATCTCATCTTCGCGGCAGAACTCGCGACCCCGAAACTGGTCGCCTTCACCGTCAGGCACACTTCCGGTTTCCTCTGTGTCGCCCTTGCCGGCGAGGCGTGCGACCGGCTCAACCTGGCCCCCATGACCCACGCCAACCAAGATCGATACCAAACCGCCTACCAGGTGACCGTCGACTTGGTCGGCACCGGTACGGGAATCTCCGCGAAGTCCCGTGCGGCCACGATCGCCGCCTTGGGATCCGACGACGCGAACCCGGAAGATTTTTCACGTCCGGGCCACGTCGTACCGTTGCGTGCACGCGCGGGCGGAGTTCTCGAACGGCCCGGTCACACCGAAGCGGCAGTCGATCTGGCCCGGCTTGCGGGCCGCACGCCCGCCGGAGCGCTCTGCGAGATCGTGTCCGTGGACCGGCCCACCGAAATGGCCAAAGGTGAAGAACTGGCGCGTTTCGCTCTCCAGCACGGACTCGTGCACTTGTCTGTCGCTGACATCATCGATTACAGGCTCCGCCACGAAACCCGGTTCACGCGCGTCACCGAGGCGACGCTGCCCACGTCGTTCGGACGGTTCCGCGCTCTGGGCTACAGCGAGTACCTGTCCGGCAACGAGTACCTGGCCTTGGTCGCGGGAACGGGCGATGGCCGTGTTCCTGTCTACGTTCACACCGAATGTCTTTGCGGCGACGTCTTCGGTGCCGTTTCGTGCACGTGCCGAGGAAATCTTGATCGCGCACTCACGGAGTTCGGCAGAACAGGTCGCGGGGTGGTGATCTACCTACGTCCGGACGGCAGAGCGAGCGCCTGCGGACTGCTGCAGGCGGACACGCCTCCTCAACCTGGCCCAGAGATCGTCGTACCCAACATTCTCGCCGATCTCGGTCTCGACGCCGTGTACGAGTTCGAGCAGCAACCCAGACCCGCGGCGGGGTGACTACGGCCACACAGCCCTGGGCGCGAACCGAGCCTGAGCTGTGTCACCGTCACCAGGTGACCTCGAGCCGTTCCAGGCCGCGGAAGAAGAAGCTCGCGACGTAGGACGGCTCGTAACCGGGTGCCAGGCGAAGGTCCGGTAGCCGGTCGAGCAGGGTTTCGATGGCCGTGCGCACTTCGGTGCGCGCCAGCTGCGCACCCGGGCACTGGTGAATGCCACTGCCGAACGCCAGGTGCTCGTGGATGTTCGCCCGCGAGAGCCGGACTTCGTCCGGCGCGGCGAAACGGCTCTCGTCCCGGTTCGCCGAACCGAAGAGCAGCAGCAGCGACGTCCCCGCCGGCAGCGGCGTCCCACCGATCTCCACGTCCCGGGTGGTCACGCGCATGAGCCCGCGGTGCGGCGCGTCCCGCCGTAGCGTCTCCTCGATGACCTGCTGCAACACCGGGCGGTCGGCGCGGACCATCTCCCACAACCGGCGGTCGTTGTCGAGCAGCAGCAGGAGCGTGCTGGTCATGAGATCGCGTGTGGTGTCGTGCCCGGCGAAGCGCAGGCCGCGGAACATGTAGTGCAGGTCGTCCCTGCTCACCGCGGGAACCATGTCGGTGCCGTGCACGAGGTCGGTCATGAAGTCGTCTCGCGGCGAGGTCCGGCGCTGCTCCGCCAGCGCGTCGATGTAACGCTCGTAATCGTGCATCCGCCGTGCCGCGGCGACCTTTTCCTCGACGCCGACCATCGGGTTCAGCAGAGTGACGTAGTCGTTCGTCCAGCCCTGCACCCGGTCGTTGTCCTCGGCGGGGATTCCGAAGACGTCGCTGACGATCGACTGCACGTAGGGGTCGGCATAGGCGCTGACGAGGTCCGCCCGGTGTGCCCCCGCGAACTGGTCGACGAGTTCGGCCGAACGTGTCCTCATGAGCGGAAGCCGCTGCCGGATGCGGCGGCCGGAGAACGCGTGATCGAGCACCTTGCGCAAGGGTGCGTGCTGCGGTTCGTCGGTGTTCACGACGGTGGCCGCCTCCGGGATGATCCCGTGGAGTGCTTCGACGACGGGTTCCGGATTCTGCCACAGGACCGGAATGGCGTTGCTGGACGAATAGGTGTCCGGGTCGTCGACGATCGACTTGATGTCGTCGTAGCGCGTCACGACGTACGCGTTGAGCGTCGGCGAAAAGCAAATCGGCTGTTCCGTGCGCGACCACTTGTAGAACAGGTGCGGATTCTCCCGATGCGGCGATTCCATCGGGTTGAAGTCCGTGAACGCGGCCTGCTGCGTCATCATTGACCTCCAGTCACCGTTGGCGCGATGAGGCGATTTTGTGCGGTTGGCCAATCGGCCGACAACCGCGAGTCCCACCGGTCGGGATCGGCCTTTCCCGCGCAGTGGGACTCCTGATGGCGGCTCTTCCGGCGTCGCCCGAGGCTCTTGCACGGGTTCGCAGTCGTGCATCACCCAGCACCGGAGCCGGGAGGAGGCGTCATGACACGTGAGCTGGTCGTGACCTCGAAAGAAGAGGCCGCCGAGGACGTGATGGTCATTCACCTGACCGACCCCGGCGGGGACCCGCTGCCGGAATGGACACCGGGGGCGCACGTGGGAGTCGACGTCGACGGCGACGTCCGTCAGTATTCGCTCTGCGGGCCGATGTCCGAGCGGTTCACGTGGCGGATCGGGGTCCGGCGGGAATGGAACGGAGTCGTCTCGAACAAGCTGCACGATTCCGTTTCCGTCGGCCGGCGGCTGCGCGTTTCGGATCCCGAGAATCTGTTCCCGCTGGTTCCCGCGGAACGGTATGTCTTCATCGCGGGCGGTATCGGCATCACGCCTTTGCTTCCAATGCTGGAAGAGGTCAAGCGCGCGGGCCGGGAATGGAGCCTCTACTACGGCGGCCGGTCACGCCGCCACATGGCGTTCTGCTCTGAAGTGGACGGTCCGGGCGTGACGCTGTGGCCGGAGGACGAGCACGGGTTGCTTCCGGTGGATTCGCTCCTCGGCGAGCCGCGGCCAGGCACAGCCGTGTACTGCTGCGGTCCGGCCCCGCTGATAGACGCCGTCACGGAGGCCTGCGCGGCCTGGCCGGCGGGCACGCTGCATGTCGAACGGTTCACCCCCGTCCGGCCGGGCGACTCCGCCCGCCCGTTCGTCGCCGAACTGCGGCGGTCCAAACGCACGATCGAGGTGCCCGCCGACAAAAGCCTGCTCGAAGCCATCGAGGCCGCCGGCATCTCGGTGCTCTCGTCGTGCCGGACCGGGACGTGCGGCACGTGCGAGGCGACCGTGCTCGACGGCGAGCCGGAGCACCACGACGAAGTACTGACCGACGAGGAACGGCAGGACGGAAAGCTGATCATGCTGTGTGTGTCGCGCTCCCGGTCCGCGGTCCTCGGACTCGATCTTTGACACCCGGAACACAACGAAGGAGACGCCATGACGACGAACCACACAACGGCCGGTGACACCCAGGAATGGCTGGCAACCGTCACGGTCGAGCAGTTGGAGAACGACCCGTACCCGATCTTCGAGAGGCTTCGCCGCGAGGCGCCGGTGGCGTGGATTCCGGCCGCGCACGCCTGGGTCGCCTCGACCTGGGAAGCGTGCCGCACGATCGCCGACGACGCGACGAACTTTCGTGGCGGCACCAGCCCGATGCACGAGCGAGTCCTCGGCGCCGACCACATCCTCGGCGCCGAAGGCGAGACCCACCAGGACCTGCGGGCGGCCGTCGACCCGCCGCTCAAACCGCGAGCGTTCCGCCCCCTGCTCGAAGACCAGGTTCGGCCGACCGTGCGCCGGTACCTCGAAGCGATCCGCGGCCAAGGCAAGGCCGAGTTGATGGCCGACTACTTCGAGCCGATCAGCGTCCGGTGCGTCGGCGACGTCATCGGGCTGACCGATGTCGACTCCGACACGCTTCGCCGCTGGTTCCACGCGCTCGCGCGGGGAATCGCGAACACGGCGATGGACGCCGAAGGCCGCTTCACCAACCCCGGAGGTTTCGCCCCGGCGGACGAGGCCGGTGCGGAGATCCGCGAGGTGCTCGAGCCGCTCGTGGCGAAGCTGTCGGCCGAACCCGACGGCTCGGCGCTGTCGCACTACCTGCATCACGGCCGTCCGCACGGCGACCCGCGGACGCTGGAGCAACTGCTCCCCTCGCTCAAGGTGATCATCCTGGGCGGCTTGCAGGAGCCCGGGCACCAGTGCGCGGCGACGTTCCTCGGCCTCACCACCAGGCCCGAGCAGTTGAAGCGGGTAACCGAGGACACCACTCTGCTCCCGCGCGCGCTGACCGAGGGACTCCGGTGGATGTCCCCGGTCTTCAGCGCCTCCAGCAGGCTGCCGCTGCGCGAGATCACGATGGGCGAGGCGACGATGCGGCCGGGACAGACGGTGTGGCTTTCCTACGGCTCGGCGAACCGCGACGAGACCGTGTTCGATCGTCCCGACGTCTTCGATCTCGACCGCGCGACGCACCCGCACCTGGCGTTCGGAACGGGGCGCCACATCTGTTCGGGCAGCGCCTACGCGCCTCAGGTCGCTCGGATCGCGCTCGAGGAACTGTTCGCCGCCTTCCCTTCCATCCGCCTCGACCCCGCCCACGAAGTCCCGGTGTGGGGATGGCTGTTCCGCGGGCCGCAGCGGCTCGACGTGCTCTGGGACTGATCGTCACCCGGCACGCTGCGGTAACCGGGCGAGCTTGCGGGACGCGGCGGCCGCGGTGGCCCGCACGACCGGTCCGAACCGGTCCGTGCGCACCACCGCGGCCGGCCCCGTGACCGACAGCGCGCCGACGACGTGCCCGAGCGGGGTGCGTAGCGCGGCGCCGACACAGCTGACGCCCACGTTGCCTTCCTCGTCGTCGACGCTCCACCCCCGCCGGGCCGACACCTCGAGTTCGTGCCGGAGCGCGGACGGCACGGTGATCGTGCGCTTTGTACGCTGTTCGAGGCCATGACTGATGACCTGGTCGACGACGGCGCGCGGGCCGGCCGCGAGTATCGCCCGGCCGAGGCTGGAACAGTGCGCGGGGATCGAACCACCGGCTTTCGACAGCATCGGCAGCTCCAGGTGCCCGGTCACCGTGTCGACCACCAGCACGTTCGGCAGGTCGAGCACGCCAAGCTGCACGGTCAGGTGGCTGCTCTCGTAGAGATCCTGCATGAACGGCTGGACGGTCTCGCGCAGTTCCCGCCTGAGCTGGGTCAGGCCGGACAGCCGCACGAAGTCGTTGCCCAGGTGGTACCGGCCGTCGTCCCGGCTGAGCCAGCCCAGCGCCACCATGCGTCCCGCCACCCGGTGTGTCGTAGAGCGGGGTAGCCCGCTGCGGCTCGCCAGGGACATCAACGTCAACCGCCGGTGCTCGTCGTCGAATGCCTGGAGAATCGCGGCAGCCCGCTCGAGAATCCCGTCGGAGCCGTCGCCGACGATCTGGCTTGTCATTGTGTGCCGCTCCGTATCTGTTCGCGCCATTGCGACGTGGGCACGATAAGCCAGCCGGAGGAACCGGGCGATCCATCTCGCGCAGCCGATCCGATCCGCGAAGCTCAACGCCTCCGCAGCGTCTGCGACGGCAACTCACCGAACCTGTCCCGGTACAGCGCGGCGAACCGGGGCACGTGCGTGAACCCCCAGCGAAGCGCGACGTCGGTGACGGTGGTCGGCGCGTCGCCGGCACGCTGCAGATCGGCCCTGGCCCGGTCGAGCCGGACGAACCGGAGGTACTGGCTCGGGCTCGTCCCGAGGTGACGCCGGAAGCCCGCCTGCAGGGACCGGACGCTGACCCCGGCCACCGCCGCCAGCTGCGACAGCGTCAACGGCTGCCCGGGATCGGCGTGCACGAGATCGACGACGCGGGCGATGCGCGCCGGGAGCTTGCGATCGGTTCGCTCCTCGCCCTCGGCCTTGACCCGCTGCGCGTCGAGCAAGCCCAGGATGACGAGATCCTCGACGTGGGCCGCGGCGAGCCGGTTGTCCAGCAGTCCCCCGCTCTCGGCGGACCGCACGGTCCAGCTGACGAGATCCACCCAGCTCTGCGTCTTCGGTGAGCGCAGATCCAGCGGCATCGCCAGGCAGACGCCGTCGTCCAGGGTGCCGGCGGCCTCGCGGCGGGATTCCAGCGCTTGCCTGCTCACGAGCACGGACAGATGCGCGCACCCGTCGTCGACGAACATCTCGGTGGGTGACCCCGGGTTGAGCACCGCGCCGACACACCGCCCGCCTGTGCTGACGGCGCCGGCCGCCTGGCGGTACTCGCCGTACCCGGCGAGCACGATGTTCGCGGCGTAGTAACCCAGCGGGTCCGGCCGGATCGTCGTCGCCGTCCCCAGTGACATGTAGACGAGGCGGATGCCGCCGAGCGAGACCGAGTTGGCGGTAGCGCAGAACCTGCGCGGGGCTCGGTCGGGCCGCAGTGTGTGCGGGCTGAACAGGCGAGCCAGACGCGACTCCGCCTCGAGCACGTCGCGGGTGCGCACGGAGCGGTACGGCGCGAGGCGTTCGCGGGGCGCGCGCGCTGCATCCACCAATGCGGTCTCCGATCATCCGTACGGAGGGCGTCGACCGGGACGGCGCAGGGTCGGAGGTGGTCGTCGGGAGCCTCCCGGCCGGTGCGCGTGACCGTAGTCACGCGCACCAGACACAGGTTAACCGCGCGGATGGTCCGGGGCCACCGGCCGGTCCCGGCCTAATCCACTGCGAAGGTGGTCCCGATGCCCATGCCCGTGATCCACTCGGGAACCGGCTCGTAGCTGGTCCACTGCAGCGGCAGGCCGGCCGCGGCGTGGCCGATCAGCCAGCACCGCACCTCATGCCCGCCCGTCCCGGCGTTCTCTTCGAGGCCCCGGTGACCCAGCGTCGCCACGGCAGCCGGGTCGTCCGCGACGAGCCGGTCGAGGAACCACTGGTCCCATTCCTGGTTCACCCGCGCGTCCGGGTCACCGCCCATCGCCCGCACCCTTGGCTCCCGGGCCGCGGCGAAGGCCGCCACATCGGCCCGGCCGTGGATGAGGGCCTCCCGGCGCTCGCCCGCCACCGACGGATCCCGCGGATCGTTGGACGGCAGCCAATGCGACAACCCGCCGCTCGCCACCAGCAGGACCCGGGCGGGCTCGGCGGACGAGCGAACGGCCGCGCCGAGCGCGCGGCCCAGCGCCAGGCACCGGTCGAGCGACGGCAACGGCGGCGCCGCGGTGTTCACGACCAGCGGGACGAGCGGGCAGCGGGCGGTCACCATGTCGTAGGTCTGCACCAGACCGTGGTCGACCGTCAGCGAGTACGACAGCGAGAGATCGAAACCCGCTTCCGCCAGGCTGTCGCGCACCGACCACGCCAGCGCGCCCGCGACCGGGAGCGGGCCGGACCGGCTGTCGAAGTCGCCGAACGCCTCGACGTCTTCGACGCCGAGCACGAACGGGGGCATGACGTCGTAGAAGTTGCCGTGGAAGTGGTCCGGGCCGATGACGACGACCGCGTCCGGCGCCAGCCGGTCCACCGCGCGCCTGACCCGGTCCGCGTCCGCGAGGAAGCGCCCCCCGGGTTCGCCGGTGCTCTTCGGCGGCAACATCGTGGCGAACGGGCTGTGCGACATGCCGACGAACCCGATGATCTCGGCCATCAGGACGGTTCCTTCCCGTTCAGCAACCACGAGCGATGGGTGTCGAGGTACTCGTCGACCTTCTCCCACTGCGGCCAGTGGCCAGCGTCGGCGATGACGTGCAACCGCGCGTCCGGCAACCACCCGAGCAGCAGATCGGCCTCGTCCAGCCCGCCCGTGGGATCGTGTTCCGTCCACAGCAGCAGGGTCGGCGCCACGACCTTGCCGACCCACTCGGGCGACCACGCGAAGTCCTTGCGGATCTCGGGGTCCTGCAACACGAGCGTGTTGGAGATGGCTCGCACGAACCCGGGCCTGGAGTAGACCCGCCGCCGAAGGTTGACCAGCTCGTCGGTGACGAGTTCCTTGTGGTGGAAGAGGAACTCGACCCGGCGCCGGACGGTTTCGTCGCTCGGGTCGAGCACCGCGGCCATGGTGCTGTCCCGCATCCGGACCATCACCTCGGGCTTGTTCGCGATGTTCCCCGGCGTGTTGAGCACCAGCCGGTCGACCCGCCCCGGATGGTGCGCCGCGGTCCAGGCCACGACCCAGCCGCCGAGTGACTCACCGGACAGGTGCGCGGTCTCGATGCCGAGCACGTCCAGCAGCCCGATCAGGTGGTCGGACAGGACGTCGATGGTGTACGGCCGGTCGGGCAGATCCGACCAGCCGTGCCCGACCATGTCGTACGCCGTGACATGGAAGTCCCGCGCCAGCCCGGCGATGTCGCGCGCATAAGCTTCGAGGTGCCCGCCGGTGCCGTGAAGCAGCACCAGTTCCGGTCCGGAACCCGCCTGGAGCACGCGGGTGCGGACGGTCTCGTCGCCCAGCGGCACGTCCAGGTGCAGGAGGCGATGGTCCACGTCGCCCAGTTCGCCCCAGATGCTGATGTGCTCGGGAATCGGAGTCATGCGTCCTCCAGAAACTTTTCGCGGGCTTCGGTCATGTTCACCAGGCCGGCGCTCTGCCTGCGGATCAGACCGAACTGGCCGAGCAGACGTGAGTTCTCGATGGTGAGAAATTCGACGGGGTGTGCGCCGGAGTCGTTGTAATGGCGGTGCCAGGCCCAGGGCGGCGTGTAGATGAACGACCCGGCGGTCCAGAAGACGACCTCCTCGGGCCCGGCGGGGACCTCGATCTCGCTGTGACCGTCGCCGGCGAGCACGAAGTGGACGGTCTCGTGATAGTGCCGTTGCATGTCGGAGCTTCCGTCGGCGGGAATCACCTGGCGGAAGAGTTCGAACGTCGTGGTGGGCAGCGTGCCGGCCACCCGGAGCGTCGTCGGGTTCGGCACGGAACCCGCGGGCAGCTCGACGAGGTCTTCGTCGTGCACGACGAACGGCCGGCGCGCGGCCGGTCGTATCGCGGAGCCGAAGCTCGCGAAGAAATCTGTCAGGGTGAAGCCGGGTCCGGATGTGGCCATCGCCTTCTGCGCTCCTCGTCTAGACCGTCTCGGTGCGTCCGCCGTCGACGGTGAGCACGGTTCCGTTGACATAAGCGGCTTCCTCGGACGCGAGAAACGCCACGGCCGCGGCGATTTCCGATGGTTCCGCGGCGCGCGCGGCGGGAATCTCGGCCTGGTCCTCGGCCACGGCCTGGGTGACGTCGACGCCCCGCGCCGCCGCCCGGCTGCTCAGGATCTCCATCCGCCGAGGTGTGAGTGTCGCACCGGGGGCGACACAGTTCACCGTCACCCCGCGGTCAGCGTATTCACGGGACGCCAGTTTCACCGCGGACGTGACTGCCGCGCGCAGCACGGTCGAGGTCGCCAGCTGGGGCTGCGGTTGCCGCACCGCGGTCGAGGTGATCACCACGACACGACCGAAACCGTTGGCCGCCATGCCTGGTAACGCCGTACGCAGCAGCGCCAGCGGTCCCAGGAGCAGGAGGTCGAACGCCGCGCGCCAGGTTTCGTCCTCGACTGCGAGGACCCGGCCGGGAGGCGGGCCGCCCGCGTTGACGACGAGCACGTCGAGGCTGCCGTGCCGCTCGCCGATGTCGGTCACGGCGGCGGCGCACGCCAGCGGGTCGGCGAGATCGACGACGACCCGGTCGACGAGATCGCCGCCATCCAGCTCCTTCGCTGTCGCATCGAGAGACGACGCCGTCCGCCCGGCGAGAACGACGCGGTGGCCACGCTCGAGCAGGGTGCGCGCCACCGCGGCGCCGATACCGCCCGATCCGCCACCGATGAATGCGGTTCTTGGCTGTTCAGAAGAGTTCATGATGGTTCCAGTTTCGTCAGCCGCTCGGGCGTCACCAACCGCCAGTCCCGGTCGATGGGACACCGCGTTGGCTTCCCCGGCCGCGCGGCTCACGATGGGCGCTCGGCACACCGACCGTGCCGAGTCAGGAGGACCGAAGATGCGTGTGGCGATCGTCGGAGCCGGGATTTCCGGATTGACGACGGCTAAAGTGCTGACGCAGGCCGGACACGATGTCGTGGTCTTCGACAGGTGTCCCGACGTGGGCGGCGTGTGGAGTCGTACCCGCCGTTACCCCGGAGTGACGACGCAGAGTCCGGCGGCCCAGTACGCGTTCTCCGATTTCCCGATGCCGAAGGATTTCCCGGAATGGCCGACGGGACGCCAAGTGCAGGAATACCTCGCGTCCTATGCGCGCAATTTCGGCATCGATTCCCTGCTGCGGCTGGAGACCCAAGTCGAGTCCGTTGTCCCGGACGCCGGGGGTTGGCTCGTGACCACCAAGGGCGACGGCGTTCCCGAAACCGAGCGGTTCGACCGTGTCGTCGTGGCAAATGGGGTGTTCTGCGAGCCAGCGGTGCCGAAGTTTCCTGGTGTCGACTAGTTCCGCGCCGCCGGCGGTGTGCTGATGGCTGGGACCGAGTTCCTGGACCTCGATGACGCGCGGGACCGGCACGCCGTGGTGGTCGGCTACGGGAAGTCGGCGTGTGATGTCACCGTGGCGATCGCGTCGGTCGCCGCGAGCACCGACATCGTGGCGCGCCAGCTGCTGTGGAAGATCCCGCGGAAAGTCGCCGGGGTTCTGAATTTCAAGGTGCTGCTGATGACCCGCCTCGGCGAGGCGCTGTTCCGCTACCGCACGCTGCGCGGGTTCGAGAAGTTCCTGCACGGTCCCGGCGACAAGATCCGGCGCTCGCTGATCAACTCGATCGGCTCCGTCTCGGTCAAGCAGTTCGGTCTGGACAAGCTCGGCCTGGTCCCGCGGGGAACGATGGAAGGCATCGTCCGGGGCGCGATCGGCCTGGCCACCGAAGGATTCTTCGAAGGCGTCGAGGCCGGGACGATCCGGGTGCGACGCGACCGGACGATCGCCAGGCTGTATGCCGACGGGGAACAGCGGTACGCCGAACTCGACGATGGAACCGTGATCCCGGCGGACATCATCGTCTGTGCGACGGGTTTCCAGCAGTCCGTTCCGTTCCTCGACGCGAACGTGCAGGCCAAACTGCACGACGACCGCGGAAACTTCGCGCTTTACCGGCAGATCCAGCCGCTGGACGTCCCCGGCCTCTATTTCAACGGCTACAACTCGTCGTTCTTCAGCCCGCTCAACGCGGAACTCGCGGCGTTGTGGATCGCCGCGGACATCGAGGGAATACTCGAGCTGCCCAGCCTCGACGCCCGGCGCGAGCAGGTCACCGGGCAGCTTGAATTCATGGACGACGCGCTCGGTTCGCACCACTGCCGAGGCACGAAGATCATCCCGTTCTCGCTGCACCACGCCGACGAGGTGCTCACCGACCTCGATCTTCAGATCGGCGTTCTGACCAGGGCGTTCCAGTGGCTCGCCCCCGTTGACCCGGCGACCTATCGCAAGGTGACACCGGCACTGCTCGACCGGATCGTCGCTGCCCGGGCGGCCCAGCCGAAGGCCGAACCCGTCTTGCCGGAGACGTCCGCGAACAAGTCCTAGATCACGTTGACGGAAAGGATTGGAAATGACCACCGAATCCACGGCCCCGAGCCGGGTGTTCCGGACCGAGGACGGAACGAATCTCGGCGCGATCGGGCTGGGCATCTACACAAGGCTGACCGGCGCGGAAACAAAAGGCGCCTATTCGCTCTTCGAATACGTCGTCCCGCCCGGCCTCGGCGGCCCGCCCACCCACATCCACTCGCGGGAGGACGAACTCTTCACCTGTGTCGAGGGGCGGGTCACCGTCGAGCTCGACGGTGTGGAGCACGTGCTCGCGCCGGGCGACTCCCTGCTCATGCCACGCGGCGTCCCACACGTCTTCTACAACTCGTTCGACGTCCAAACGCGGGTGATCGCCGTCGTTTCCCCGCCCGGCCTGGAAAACTACTACCGGGAACTGAGCGAACTGCCACCGGGACGCGACATGAAACTCGTCGCCGAGGTCATGACCCGCTACGGGCTGGCACTCCAGTGAGCGGCGACGTGACCGGCCGCGCGCAGATGGTGCGCTCGATGTGCGCGACCGTCGATCGCGGCGACGCCGAGGACTTCGCCAAGTGGTTCCACGACGATGCCACCTACACGTTCGGCAACGGCGAGACGATCACGGGCCGGACGGCCATCGCCGCGGCCACGGCCGGCGCCGTGGCCGCGCTCCCCTGGGTACGGCACACGATCCGGGAGATAACCGACACCGGCGACCGCCTCTTCTGCCACTTCACCATCGAAACGGCCGCGCCCGACGGGAAACACCTGGCGTTGCCGTGCATGACGGTCATCAGCCTGGCCGGGACGCAGGTCGCCGACTACACCGTCTACATGGACTTCTCCCCGGCGATGGCCGGAGACGGGTGAGCCTTCCTTCCTGACATCAACTGCCGGGCTCTGGCGGTCCTCCGCGCGACGTACACCAGGCGGGTGCAGCTTTGCCGAGCTGCACCCGCCTTTGCTCGTCAACGGCCTCGCGGTCAGCGACCCACTGCGCGCGCCCGCGTCCACGCCGGACTGGTGCGTGCCGCACCGCACGGCGCGGATGATGACCCGGGACGTGAAACTCGGATCTGCGGGCAGCGCAAGTCGTTTCGCGGACGATGCGGTGCGGAAAATGGCTCAGGTGGATCGATCGTCTCGGCTAGCGTGCTTCCTGGACACGGGCTCTTGCCACCCATGGCGACATTCTCCGGGAGGTCCCCGAATGCCCACTTTGCAGCAGCCATCGGGTCGAGGGCGGAGTGACGGCATGGTGGAACGCCCCCCCAGCTCAGACAAAGGGAGCCGAATCCGATGACCGAGTCCCAGCACCGTGTCGCTGTCGTCACCGGGGCCGCCCGTGGCATCGGCCGGGCCGTGGCCCAGGGGCTCGCCGAGCGTGGTGCTCACGTCATAGCGGTCGACCTCGACCACCCCAGCGAGACGGTCGGGCAACTCGAGGCGTCGGGCCACAAGGTGACCGGACTGCGGGCAGACGTCTCCGACCCCGATCGCACCGCCGAGATCGGCGAGGAGGTCCGCAGCCGGCACGGCCGCTGCGACATCCTGGTCAACAACGCCGGGATCTTCCCGTTCGTCGACATTTCAGAGCTCACGTACGACACCTGGCGCAAGGTGCTGTCGGTGAACCTCGACTCACAGTTCCTCATGACGCAAGCAGTACTGCCTTTGATGAAGGAAGCCGGCTGGGGACGGATCGTCAACATCACGTCGAATTCCATTGGTCTCGCGGTGCCGCAGATGAGTCACTACATGGCCAGCAAGATGGGGATCATCGGGTTCACCCGGGGCTTGGCGAACGACGTCGCGGATCACGGGATCACCGTCAACGCGGTCGGCCCGACCCTGTCCCGGACTCCCGGCGTCACCTCGGCGGTTCCGGCGGAACTGATGGCACAGGTTTCCCGGAGCCAGGCGATCAAGAAGATCGGCGAAGCCGACGACGTCGTCGGCACCGTCCTCTTTCTGACCAGTGAGGACTCGTACTTCGTCACCGGACAGACCATCATGGCCGACGGCGGCCTGGTCCGCTTGTGAAGCCCAGTCAATACACAACGGAGTGTGTCGAATGGACAGCACGACGGGCGCGCGCAGCGCCCCCGAAACCGACTTCGATCACCACGACACAAGCTTGAGCCGCGACGAGGTGCTCGACGTGTACACCTCGCTGCGAGAGCAGTGCCCGGTCACGCATAGTTCCGCGCACGGTGGTTACTTCAATGTCACGCGCTACGAGGGAGTGCGCGCGGTGACCACAAGTCCCGACCGGTTCAGCTCCGCGGACGGAGTCCTGATTCCCTCGACCCCGTTGCCGCCGATCCCGCCGCTGGAGTTCGAGGGTGCCGAGCATGAGGCATGGCAGAAGATCATGCAGGCTCCCCTTGTCCCGGCTGAGGTCCGCAAGCATCAACCACTGCTCGACGATGTGGTCAGGACCGAGATCGACGGTTTCGCGCGGGAAGGCAAGGCCGACCTCTGGTCGGACTTCGCTGATGCCATTCCGGCGCTGGTCATCGGGCGTTTGATCGGTCTGTCGCCGAGTTCCGCTCCGCGAATGCGCGCGTTGGCGATGGGCGTGCTCAACTCACTGGGATCCGGGAATGAAGAACAAGCCAGTGAGGAGTTCTTCGATTTCACGTCCGCCGAACTGGCGTCGCGGCGGGAGGATCCGCGAGACGACTACCTGACGCAGCTGGCGACCGGTTCTTTTGGCGGACGAACGCTGAGCGACGCTGAAGTCGGCGGCATCCTCGTCGCGTTCTTCATTGGTGGCCACCACTCGACCGCGGCGTCGATCGTCGGGCTGTTGCACCACATCCTCACCGTCGAAGGGCTTCGCGAGGCGGTCACAACCGATCCCAGCACGCTCCCGAAGGCGATCGAGGAGAGTCTGCGCTTGACGACGCCGCTTCCGCATTTTGCCCGGAAGGTCCTGCAGGACACCGAAATAGAAGGTGTGCCGATCCCCGCGGGCGGCAAAGTGCTGCTGAACTACCTCGCCGCCAACCGGGACCCGCGGAGGTTCGAGGACCCCGAGAAGTTCGACCTGGATCGGCGCCGAAATCAACATCTCGCATTCGGATACGGGACGCACATGTGTATCGGACGCCACCTGGCCCGCGCAGAACTGGCCACGGCGGCAACCCAGCTTCTCCACCGCCTTCCGGATATCGAAATCGACGGCGACGTACGGTTCACCGGCCTCATCGGCGGCAACATCATGCAGATCGCCTCACTGCCCGTGCGCTTCACACCCGAGCATTCCGACAGTTGACGCGGAAACGGAGTCGATCGCATGGCGAAGATCACCTTTGTCCGGCGCACAGGTCAGCAGGAAACCGTCGATGCCGAAATGGGCACCAGCGTGATGGAAGCGGCGCTCGACAACGACATCGACGAGATCGTCGCCGAATGCGGCGGCTCGATGTCGTGCGCGACCTGCCACGTGTACGTCGACGACAAGGACCTGGGCCGGCTCGCACCACCGAGCGACACCGAGACAGCCATGCTCGAGGGCGCCGCGGCACCGGTCAAGCCGTCGAGCAGACTCTCCTGTCAGCTGACGATGACCGCCGGTCTCGACGGCATCACCGTGTTCCTCCCCGAGGAGCAGTACTGATGACTCAAGGGCAGGTGGTCATTGTCGGCGCCGGGCACGCGGGTTTCACCGCGGCCGCGTCACTACGCCGGAACGGCTATGCGGGCGCAATCGCCTTGATCACGGCAGAGAGCTGCCTCCCGTATCAGCGGCCTCCTTTGTCGAAGGGCTATCTCGACGGCCTCCGCGAGGATCGCCTCTCATTCCGTCCGGAGCATTTCTACGAGCGCAAGGGAATAGAACTGCTTCGCGCGTACCGGGTCGAGGAGATCGATCGCACCGCGAAGGCGGTCGTGCCCGCGTCCGGGGAATCTCTGCGGTACGACCACTTGATCCTGGCCACCGGATCAACACCCCAGGCGGCACGGCTTCCCGGTAACGATCTGGACGGCGTTTTCCGGCTCCATCGCCGCGCGGACGCCGACGCGCTCCGAGAACGGCTCGTCACGGTGAGTGAGGTGGTCATCGTCGGTGGCGGGTTCATCGGCCTCGAGTTCGCCGCCCACGCGCGAGGCCGGGGAAAGAACGTCACGATCGTCGAAGCGGCTGACCGGCTCATGGCCAGGGCGGTCACACCGGTGATGTCGGAGTTCTTCCTTCGTGAGCACGTGTCGGCAGGCTCCCAGGTCTTGCTGGACACGCCTGTCGCACGGCTGGTCGGCGGCGACGGTTCGCGCGTTCAGGGCGTCGAGCTGCACGATGGTTCCCTCGTGAAGGCCGACCTCGTCGTAGTAGGCGTCGGTGTCCGGGCGAACACCGGGCTGGCCGAGCGGGCGGGGCTCGCGGTGAACGACGGCGTCCTCGTCGATCGCTGCCTGCGCACGTCCGATCCGGACATCTTCGCGATCGGTGACTGTGCGTCCTACCCGTACCGGAACCGGCGAACCCGGCACGAATGCGTCGAAAACGCCGTCGGCCAGGCGCACGCCGTGGCCAGCACGCTGACCTCCGGCGAATCGCAACCTTACCGGCGGACACCGGTCTTCTGGAGCGACCAAGCTGATCTCAAGCTCCAGATCGTGGGCGACTTCAGCGGTAGCGACCGCACCGAAGTGATCGGTGACCCCGCGGGACGGTCGTTCTCGGTCAACTGCTATCGAGACGGTGCCTTGATCGCTGTCGAATCGGTGAACCGTCCGTCCGACCACGTGGCTGCGAGGAAGCTCGTCGACCGGTCCGGCTGTAGTTCTCCAGCTCAAGTGGAAGGAAGCTAAGGCATGCGATTTGGGGTACTCTATGATCTTCGCAATCCGGCTAGGCCTGACTGGCACCGCCCATGGTCCCAGTTCTACAGTGGCGCGTTCGAACACATGCAAGAGATGGAGAACGTCGGATTCGACGCGGTCAGCCTGAGTGAGCATCACGGCGACCCGGACGGATACAATCCGGGACTTCCGGTGACGCTGACCGCGGCCGCGCACCACACCAGCAGGATACGCATCGGTACCAACATCATCCAGGTGCCGTTTTACCACCCGGTCCTCCTCGCCGAGCAACTCGCCGTGATCGACATCTTGTCCGGCGGCCGCCTCGATGTCGGCCTGGGCCAGGTCGGGCCGACCTTCAACATGGAATTCCCCATGCTGGGGGTGAACCCGAAGTTCCGGCCGAGTCTGCTTGACGAGGGCATTGACATCATGCGGAGGTGCTGGAGCTCTGACGAGCCCTTCAGTTATCACGGCAAGCGCTGGCATCTCGACGAAGTGTGGATCAACCCGAAACCGATGCAAAAGCCGTTGCCGGTGTGGGTTGTCGCGGCGTTCTCCGCGGCGGCGATGGACCGGGTTGCGAAGCGCGGGCTGAATGTCGGTGGGCTCGGCGGGTTTTTCCAGGGACTCACCGGTGGGCAGACGTGGCAGAAGTGGTTGGCCGGCTGGCGGGAGGCGTGTGTCCGCAACGGAAGGCAGCCCAACTACGCGAAGATCCACACGTTCGGGACCTGTTACATCACCGATGACCCGGAGCGGGCCTGGGCGAAGCACCGTGAAGGAATATTCGAGCATTTCCACTACCGCCGGGGAGATGTGCACCCGTACAGCTCGTTACTGATGGACGTACCGCCGGCCAAACCCGAGGACATCCCGAACTGGGAGCGGATATTCCAGACACCGGACCAGGCCATCACGGAGCTCCGCACCACATACGAAGAGGGCGGGCCTGACGAACTTCATCTGATGGCCACCCGGCACGGCATGACCTGGGAGGAATCTGCCGGTTACCTGCGCAACTTCGCCGAGAAGGTCATTCCCGCCGTACGGGACTTGTGAGGCGGCTCGCGGATCGCTCCGGGCTGCGTACCCTTCCAGCGCCGCAATGTGTGCGACGGTGGCTCCCCGTACCACTCCTGACACGCGGCGCCGAACCGGCCGAGGTGGCCGAAACCCCAGCGGAGCGCCACCGCGGACACGGTGAGGACATCGGGGTCCCCGTTGATCAAATCATTCCGTGCCCGGGCAAGCCTGACCTGCCGAAGGTACGCCATCGGCGGGATGCCGGACTCTCCGTCCACTCTGACATTCGGCCGGTGTCCGCGTCACGGTTCACGACCGGATCCGGTGCCGATCGCGTTGAGGCGGAGTGCCACGGTCCGACGAGCCGTTCTTCGCTCGAGTCTGTCCACTTTTCGCACCGGTCGCGGGCAGAATCGAAGACGTGCGGATGAGCTGGAAGAACCTTGGTCACGGCTGACTCGGCCGGCGCTGCCGCGCTGTCCGTGGCCGGTTGCGGCGGTGGCGACGTCGAATCAGCGGCGCCAGCACCCCAGCCCGTACCGTCGTCGAGTTACCGTCCGCACGAAGACAACGGCCCCGGCGCCCACCTCGAAGCGGCTCCTGCGCGAGTGCTTGTTCGAGACGGCGTCGTCGGCCGCTGGGTCGAAACCCGCCTCACTGACAGCGCGGACCGCCGTCACCCGGCCAGGCGGGGTGACGGTGATCAGGTCGACCTGGCAGTCACATCCTCCGGGACCCCCGCCAACCCGGCGAGCCGCGAGGAGTCGACGTAGTCGCTCGCGAGGGTATCCTTCGCGGCGCGGAACCGGTGCACGAGCCGCTCATGCACCGTCTCAAGTTCACCCGCCCACAACCTGACCTCAGAGGTCGCCCTCGTTGTCCGCGGGGCCGCCCGGCGCCGGAGCGTCACTGCTGCCCGTTGATGAGCGCGAAGACCTTTTCGTAGTCCCCGCGCCGCTCGGCATAACGCTGGAGCTTGACCTGGTCGACAAGGATCTCGTGGGCCTCGGGCTGGCTCTCCAGTAGAGCGATGACGTTGTCCGCGAAGTCATCGAGCGGGATCGCGCGTGGGTTGCGGGCGGTATCCGCGAGGCCGGTGCGGACCACTGGCGGAACCAGCTCGATGACCTGGACGGACGTGTCAGCGTACTGGACGCGGATTGCCTCGGAGAGGGCGTGGATCGCGGCCTTGGTCGCAGAGTATGTGGCTGTGCGTGCCAGCGGGACGGAAGCGAGTCCAGAGGAGACGTTGACGATGGTTGCGGCGGGGCGGCTTTGAAGCTGTTCGGTGAAGGCGGCGATCAGCCGGATGGGGCCGAGAAGATTGACGTTGACCGTGTCCTCGGCAACCGAGAGGAAGCCCTCGGCTGTGTGCCAGTCCTCGGCGACCATGATCCCGGCCATGTTGACGAGGGTGTCAAGGTCTGGATATTCGGCGATCACCTGAGTGGCGGCCCGGGTGATGCTGGTCGGGTCCGCGGTGTCGATGTGGGCGACGCCGAATCCCTCTTCCCGTAGCTCCTCCAGGAGTTCGGTCCGCCGTCCACCGACGACGACCCTGTTCCCGCGGTCTTTGAAGCGCCGGGCCAAGGCGAGCCCGATGCCGCTGGTGGCGCCGGGAATGAAGAGGGTGTTTCCGGTGATGTGCATGGTGTCCTTCAGTTGTGTGCGACGGTGAGAAGCTGCTCGTAGCCCATGTGGTGCATGGCCCGGCGGATGTGGGATGTACTCAGTTCGTTGATGTCGTCCACGCTGAAGCGGGTGAAGTCCACCACGGTGCGGAACGGTCGTGTCCCGTAGGGCAGGGCGAGGACGCGAGCGATCTCGTCGGCGACCGCTACCGGGTCGGGGTCGACCCCCTCGGGGAAGAGGCTGTTGGTGGCCTGCAGGTTCCGTGCGACGAATGGTTCCAGTTCGGCGTATCCCTGGGTCACCGCGGAGTCGCTGGCGCGGCTGGCGTTCGGGAAGTGGTTGGTGCCCCGGGTGAACGGGCCGGGCATCACGATGACGGACTCGATGCCGAGCGGGGCGACTTCATAGCGGGTGGCCTGGGCCATCACGTCGAAGGCGGCCTTGGAGGCGACATAGGGGCCGAGGAAGGGCGGCACGTCGAGTACTGAGGTGCTGCCGACGTAGAGAAGGGTCCCTGACCGTCGCGCGCGGAAGTGCGGAAGGACCGCCCGGTTGACGCGTTGCGCGCCGAGTACGTTGATGTCGAACAGGCGGGCGATGTCCTCGGCGGTGAACGCCTCGACGTATCCGGTGGCGAGGTGACCGGCGTTCTGCACGACGACGTCCAGAACGCCGGATTCCCCGAGGATGGCGTCGATCGCCTGCTGAATGGACTCCTCGGACTGGACGTCGAGGACGATCGGGCGCAGGTCGATGCGTTCGTCTGTGGCGAGCTTGCGCAGTTCTTCGGCGTGATCGGTGGTTGTGTCCCTCATGCTCGCGTAGACACGGTGCCCGGCGCGGGCCAGTGCCCGGGCGGTGAGGTTTCCGATGCCTGTTCCCGCACCGGTGATCAGGACGGTGGACATGTCTGCCTGCTTTCTCTCTGCTGTTCAACGGGGTGACGGCGTGAGGACGGGGTCGCTTTCCAAGGCGGCTATCAATCCCGGGCGGCTGGGAGCCCAGCCGAGCGTCTCGCGCGTGCTGCGGCTGGAGACCGGGTTGTCCATGCTCACGAAGGGGGCGAGGAAGCCGAAACGTGTTGCAGCCTCTTCGGCAGTGACCGCTGCGGTGGGCACACCGAGTCGATGACCGATGGCTTCGGCGATGTCGCGCATTGCGATGCCTGCCTCCGCGACGGCGTGGATGCGTGATCCGGCCTTGGCTGACTCAAGGGCAAGGCGGTAAGCGCGGCCGGCATCTTCCAGTGCGGTGGCGCCCCATCGGTCGCCCCCGTCGCCCACGTATCCCGCGCTGCCGGCAGCCCGCGCGATTTCGATGAGCCCGGAAACGAAGCCGTACCGGCCGTTGCCGTGTACGGCCGGAGGCAGTCGCACCACGGATGCGCGCACGTCCTGCCCAGCCAGGGCGAGGACGGCGTTCTCCGCGTCGATGCGGGGCCCACCGGGCAGTGAGACGTCCTCCGTGAGGACGCCCTGGAAGCCCGCCAAGGCAATGCCGCCGGTCGCGTTCGTCCCCACGAAGGGTTTGCCCGAGCCGGCGAGGGCCGAGCCGATCGCCCGCACGGCGGCGAGGTCAGCCTCGACAGCTCCTTCCAGGTCGCCACCGCTCTGACGCTGGTGGTCGAACGCGAGGTGGACGACCCCGTCGGCCTTCGCCGCAGCGGCGGCAAGGCCGTCAAGGTCCGACAGGTCGCCCAGGTGCACTTCGGCACCCAGACTCTCGACCTGCACAGCAGCCTCATCGGAACGGACGAGACCGACGACGGCGTGTCCCGCGCCGATCAACTCCGGGATGAGGGCGGACGCGATGTGCCCGGACGCGCCGGTGACGAAAACGCGCATGGTCAAGCTCCTCCCCCAGGCCTCGCTTGCTGCGAGGCCCGCTATTTCAGTGCCTGCAATCAGCATAGGGTATGACTACAGTGACTGCAATCGCTATCTTTGGGCCATGCCGCGATGGGAGCCGAACGCCGTAGGACGCCTGCACGACGCAGCCCTCGCCCTCTTCACCGAACAGGGCTACGACCAGACGACGGTCGCGCAGATCGCCGCACGCGCCGGCCTGACCGAGCGCACCTTCTTCAACCACTTCTCCAGCAAGCGCGAAGTCCTCTTCGGCCGCACCTCGGAAATCCAGAAGCAGGTCCTGGCCCGTGAGATCCACGCCAGCCCGGCCGACCTGCGACCGATCGACGTGGTGGTACGGGCGCTGCGTGCTGCCGCCGACGAGGTGCTGGAGGAATTCCGTGAGCCGGCCGCGCCCCGGCGGACGATCATCGAGGCCACGCCCGAGCTCCAGGAGCGGGAGGAAGCCAAACGCGCGGCACTTACCGCCACGATGGCCGGCGCCCTCCGTGAACGCGGTGTCGACGCGCAAACCGCGCTCCTGGCGGCAGGGGCCGGCATACTCATCCAGCAGGCGGCTGAACAGCGATGGATTCAGCCAGCGGAACGGCGGCCGCTGCGCGACCTGATCAGCGAAGCGCTCTCGTCGCTCCGGTCGGTCACGGGGACGGATGCGGTGTGACGGTGCAGACCGTTACCTGCGGCACCGTCGCGGAGAGCCTTGTTCCGAGTGCCGTCCCGCCAGCAGGACGTTCTTGAGCCGAACAGGTCGGGCAACTGATCGCCGCCTCCCGGTCCGCCGCGACGGTGTGTGAGCTCGCCGAGCGATTCGGCATCGAACGCGGACAGCCAGCTACATCCTGGCGGAACCGAACATCTGTGGGCGACACCGCAGCAGGTCGTCGCGATCGCCGCGCAGGCCGGCGCGCTGGTCGGGCTGTGGGCCGGGGTGCCCATCATCACCGAGGCCTGGACGGGCGCCCGCTGGGGTGAGCTGACCGGCCTGCAACGCCCACCTCGACGACGGTGAGATCGTCATCGCCCCGCAGATCGGCGCCCTGCACGAAGTCAACGGACAACTGGAACTCGAACCGCCCAAGACGGCGTGTTCCGCGCACACCATCTCCCTGCCACCGTTCCTCATCCCGCCGCTGCAGGCGTGTCTCGACAGTCATGACCATCCGCACGTGTTCGTCAGCGCCGAGCACCAGCTGCAGCGGCGGTCGAACTTCGCGCGCCGGGCGATGCGGCCCGCCGCGGACGGGAACTCCCACGGCCCGCTGACCTGGGCTTCCCTCCAGAGCCAGCGGACCCAAACAGACCGTCGGGCTGACAGGATTTGAACCTGCCATTGGCCCAAGTGCGACATCTGCAAGCCGCTGACCTGCTTTTGCTCCTGCTCGTCCCAGCGAAGTGGCCGGCATCGACATGCCGGCCGAGGACGCTGGTTAGCCTGGTCTGAGATCCGTCGGTACGCCACCTGCGGCACATAAGCCTTCCCGGTGTGCCAGCGGGACGCGTCCCTGGCGGACGAAGGCGTGCCAGACGGCTAACCTCGACGTAGCAGGCTTGGCCGCGAGGGCCGCCCCTGGCGCTCCTCTCAATCTGAGCTACACGGCACCACCGCCGACATCAGGAGGGGCCCGGTCGGGACATCGGTCCAGCCGGGCAGGCAAATCCGCTCGACACCGGCTCGCCGATCAGGGGGTGGTTAGGGCACCAGTCGAGTCCACTCGCCGAGCGCGCGGGCGAATCCGTCGTCATCGTGCGGGTCGAGTTCGGCGCGGATCTCTGATTGGCGGTCGCGGCTCCCTGGGCACGACGAGGTGCGCGAGCATGGGGTCGCCCTCGGCGGCGACCCGGCCACCGTGCCCCTCGCAGACGGCAACGAGTTGTTCGATGCGGGCCAGCCGGTCGCGGATGGCTCACCGCTCGGACGGCGACTGATCCGGTTCCCAGCCTCGCACCAGCCAGGCAGCGGCACCTTCCGGGAGCGGCCCGGTTTGGCCGTTGCGCAGCGACCGGGTGATCTCGCAGGTCGGCCGGGCGCGGGACGTCGCTGCTGGTTCCTGGCCCGCCGAGAGGGACCGCAGCGCCTCCGCTCACCCCGGCAGGGATCCAGATCACTTTCGATATAGCTTTACGAAAAGCTATATCGAAAGCTAAAGTTGTGTCGTGACCAAGCGCGGAGAACCCAGCTCTGCACGAAGCCGACCGAGCGTGTACGTAGGTTTCGCTCGCCACGTGGGCAGGTTCCACGCACTCCTCGACCGCGAAGTTGTGACAGCAGTGGGGAAACTGGGGCTGTCCCGGTCCGAATTCGACGTGCTCACCGCTCTGCTGGCGACGGCGGACGGAGAAGCACGCCCGGGAGACCTGTCCGCGGGGCTTCTTCTCACCACAGGAGGCACGAGCAACATCCTGCGCCGCCTGGAACGTGAACGGCTCGTCGAACGAGCGGGCGGCAGCTCGGACCGGCGAAGCTATCGCATTCGCCTCACCCCCGCTGGTGCTGCCCGCGCACGGGAGGCACTGTCACTGGTCGACGCGCGGCTCACCCAGTTGCTCGCATCGATGGAAATCGATGCCATCCGGTCAGGTACCGAGATCCTGCACGAGCTGCTGACACAGCTGGGCGAGGACGGTCCCGTCCACCAGCTCTGATTCCGTGAACAGGTCCTGCCGCGCGATCGTGCCGTCCCTCGTTGTCGGTACGGGTCGCGCGTTCGTCAACCGTCCAAAAAGGATGAATAATGCCCAAAATTCAGCTGCGCACTTACCACCTGTCGTCGCCTGAGGCGGCCAGCGACTACCTGCCTCGGTGGGAGGCACACGTCACGAGCCTTCGGGAGTTCGGCGTCGAAACTCTCGGATTCGCCAAACTTCCCGGAGACCCCTCCGTCGTTGTCGCCGTTGTCAGTTACCCGGACGGGGCCGATCCGGAGGCGGTCATCCGGGAGTACATGGGCAGTGAAGGGTTCGCCGGAGATATGGCCGGGTTCGACATGCGCCAGATCGAACAGGTGGAGACGGTGCTGCTGGGAACTAACGAGCCGAGTGACGCGCCGGTGCAGAGGGCGGCCCGGCCGAACGCCGCGCCGCGTGGCGCTGGAAGGCTGCAGGGCAAGGTGGCCGTCGTCACCGGTGGGGCGCGGGGCCAAGGAGAGGCAGAGGCCCGGCTCTTCGCACGAGAGGGTGCACGCGTCTACCTGTGTGACATCCTCGACGAGCGAGGTGAAGCGATCGCCGCGGAGATCCGGGAAGCAGGTGGGTGGGCCCGGTTCGTGCACCTGAACATCACCCGGGCCGAGGAGTGGCGGCGCCTCGTCGGTCAGCTCGAAGAGGAGGCCGGACGCCTCGACATCCTGATCAACAACGCCGGCGTCAATGTCCGTCATGACCTGACCGGCACGTCGGAAGACGACTGGGACAGGATCCTGAATGTCAACCTCACCGGGCAGTACCTCGGCATGAAGGAGTGCGCCGCGCTGATGAAGCGCAGCGGCGCAGGCAGCATCGTCAACCTCGGCTCCACCGCGGGGATCATGGGGCATCCGGTCGCCGCGTACTCGTCGTCCAAATGGGGTGTCCGCGGACTCACGAAGGCGGCGGCAACCGAGTTCGCACCGGCCGGTATCCGAGTGAATGCCCTGCACCCCGGGGTCGTCGCGACGCCGATGATGGACGCAGGCAGCGCTCTCTTCGCGGAGCTGGTGCGGCTCACTCCTCTGGGACGTGCCGCCGATCCGGACGAACTGGCGGCTGCGGCATTGTTCCTCGCCAGCGACGATGCCGCCTTCGTGACAGGAATCGACCTTCCCGTCGATGGCGGTTTCAGTGATCTCGCCGCTTACAACCACGTGTGGCACACCATCAACCCGAAGTAGGAATCCGGCTAGCGAGCGGCATCCCAGTCCCGCAGCCGTCGCCGGAAGGCCATTCCCGACCCGGACTCATGGCGCGGCTGCGGGACACCGTCGGGGAGACCATCGTGCTCCCCCAGCTCACGCCGAGACCGACCTCTCCGGGAACCCCGCTACCAGCGAGGCTGGGTCAGCCCAGTTCCGTCCAGACCGCGCCGGACAACGCGGGCATGCGGGCCGCCTGCCTGCCGAGCGCGAGGGCGGCGGTCCGGATCGCGGGTCCGAGCGTCGCGGTGTCGACCTCGCCCCGCCGTGTGCTGATCGACAGGCCCGCGATCGGCCTGCCCTCGCGGGGCGTGACGGGTGCCGCCACGCACACCACGTCGGGGCCGGATTCCTCGGTCTCATAGGCGATCCCGGCCTCCCGGATCGCCGCCAGCTCGTCCCGCAGCCGTTTGCCGTCGGTGATCGTGCCCGGCCCCAAGCGCGGCAGCCCCGCCTCGATCACGCGGTCCACGACCCCTGGGTCGGCGAAGGCGAGCAGCGCTTTGCCGACGCCGGTGGCGTGCGCCGGCATCCGGCCGCCGACGCGCGAACCGAGTGGTGGCGCGGTCCGGCTGCGCAGCTTGATCACGTAGACGACCTCGGTGCCGTCGAGCACGGCCAGGTGCACGGTCTGGCGAGTGGCGCTGCGCAGGTCGGACATGTTCGCCATCGCCATCTGCCGCAGCTGGTGCGGGCGCGCGGCCTGCTCACCCAGTTCGAAGAACCGCAGCCCGATCCGGAACCCGCGCCCGGCCGGCTCCAGGAACCGGTGCTCGACCAGCTCGCGAACGATCCTGGACACGGTCGAGGACGCCAGCCCCGTCCGGCGCGCGATCTCGCGCACCCCGAGCGCATCGTCGGGGGGCCGGAAGGCCTCGAACACCCGCGACACCCGGGCGATCATCGACGCCGGAGTGTCCCGCTCACTGGGGCACATGCTAGGAGCGTGCAGGTCAGCGGCGCACGATGTCAACCAACCGCGTTTCCTCTCACAGGGAGTGTTTTTCGTGAGCCCACAGCCCCGCGTCGCAGAGGCGGCCCGCCTGCTGATGCAGGCCTACGACAGCGGTGTCCCGATCCCGCCGTTCACTGGCCTGACCGTCGAGGACGCCTACGAGGTCCAGCTGCGCCAGGTCGCGGAGTGGAAGGCGGCGGGCCGCATCGTCAAGGGGCACAAGGTCGGCCTGACCTCGGCCGCGATCCAGCGGCAGCTCGGCGTGGACTCCCCGGACTACGGTCACCTCTTCGCCGACATGTTCTTCGTGGACGGTCAGCCCATCCCGGCGGACGCCTACCTCAGCCCGCGCGTCGAACCGGAGATCGGATTCGTGTTGCGCAAGCCGCTGGCCGGGCCCGGCGTCACCGTCGCCGACGCGCTCGACGCGATCGCCCACGCCGTGGCCGCGCTGGAGATCATCGACTCGCGCATCGAGGACTGGAAGATCGACCTGCCCAACACGATCGCCGACAACGCCTCCTCCGGCGGCCTGGTCCTCGGCTCGACGCCGCTGCCGCTCGACGCCTTCGACCCGCGCACCACCGGAGTCGTGCTGCGCCGCAACGGGCGGATCGTGCAGACCGGCGCCGGCGCGGCCGTGCTCGGCTCCCCGGTCAACGCGCTGGCCTGGCTGGCCAACACGGTCGGCCCGCTCGGAATCACGCTCGGCCCCGGCGCGGTCGTCCTGCCAGGTGCGCTCACCGCGGCAGTCGGCGCCGCGGCCGGAGACACCGTCACCGCCACCTTCGCCCACCTCGGCAGCGTCACCGCGACGTTCGCCGGCACCCCCGAGGAGAAGTGATGCCCCGCCCCACCGCCGCCATCGTCGGTCCCGGCAACATCGGCACCGACCTGCTGGTCAAACTGCAGTGCCGGGATGTCTTCGACGTGCGCTACATGATCGGGGTCGACCCGTCCTCCGACGGCCTGGCCCGCGCCCGCGAGCTCGGCGTCGAGGCCAGCGCGGAAGGCGTGGACTGGCTGCTGGCCCAGCCGGAGCTGCCCGACTTCGTCTTCGAGGCCACCGCCGCGAAACCGCACTTGGCCAATGCCCCTCGCTACGCCGAAGCCGGGATCCGCGCGATCGACCTGACGCCGGCCGCCGTCGGCCCGTTCGTGTGCCCCGCGGTCAACCTGGGCGCGCACGCGGAGGCGCCGAACATCAACATGATCACCTGCGGCGGACAGGCGACGATCCCGATCGTGCACGCCGTCTCGCGCGTCACCGAGGTGCCCTACGCCGAGATCGTCGCGTCGATCTCCTCGCGCTCGGCCGGCCCGGGCACGCGGGCGAACATCGACGAGTTCACCGAGACCACCTCGCACGCGATCGAATCCGTGGGCGGCGCCGCGCGGGGCAAGGCCATCATCATCCTGAACCCGGTCGAGCCACCACTGATCATGCGGGACACGGTGTTCTGCGCGATCCCGAGCGACGCCGACACCGGTGCGATCGCCGAGTCGATCCACCGTGCCGTGGCCGAGGTGCAGACCTACGTGCCCGGCTACCGCCTCAAGTCCGACCCCCAGTTCGACCGCCCGAGCGAGCTGTGGGACGGGCACGCGCGGGTCGCGGTTTTCCTCGAGGTCGAGGGCAACGGCGACTACCTGCCACCGTGGGCCGGGAACCTGGACATCATGACCGCCGCCGCGGTGCGCGCCGGAGAGCTGCTCGCCGCCGGATCGAAGGAGACGACCGCGCGATGACGAACCGCGTGCGCATCACCGACACCACGCTGCGGGACGGCAGCCACGCCGTGCGCCACCAGTTCACCACGGACCAGGTTCGCGCGGTGGCCGGGGCACTGGACCGGGCCGGGGTCGAGGTCATCGAGGTCACCCACGGCGACGGGCTGGCCGGCTCGTCGTTCAACTACGGCTTCTCCAAGGTCCGGGACATGGAACTCGTCGCCGCCGCGGTCGACGAGGTGCGCCGGGCAAAGATCGCCGTGCTGCTGCTGCCTGGTCTGGGCACGGTCGCGGATCTTCGCGAGGCCGCGGACGCCGGTGCCCGCGTCGCCAGAGTCGCGACGCACTGCACCGAAGCGGACGTGAGCGTCCAGCACTTCGGCGCGGCCCGCGATCTGGGCCTGGAAACCGTCGGGTTCCTGATGCTCTCGCACATGAACTCGCCGGAGGGCCTGGCGAAACAGGCCCGGATCATGACCGACGCGGGATGCGAGTGCGTCTACGTCGTCGACTCCGCGGGCGCGTTGCTGCCCAGCGGCGTGACCGACCGCGTCACCGCGCTGGTCCAGGAGCTGGGCGAGGACGCCCAGGTCGGGTTCCACGGCCACCAGAACCTGTCCCTCGGGGTCGCGAACTCGCTCGCCGCGCAGCAAGCGGGCGCCCGCCAGATCGATGGCACGTTGCGCGCTCTCGGTGCGGGCGCGGGCAACTCCCCCACCGAAATCCTCGTCCCGGCGTTCGACGCACTCGGCGTGGAGACCGGAGTGGACAGTGAACTGATCCTCGCCGCGGCCGAGGAGGTCCTGGCCCCGATGGTGCCCCGGATGCCGGTCGCCGACCGGGCCGCGATCGTGCAGGGCCGTTACGGTGTCTACAACTCGTTCCTGCTGCACGCCGAAACCGCCGCCCAGAGGTACGGCGTGCCCGCCTACCAGATCCTGAAGCAAGTCGGCGAACTGCGGTACGTCGGCGGCCAGGAAGACATGATCATCGATGTGGCGATCGGCTTGGCCGAGAAGGAGAACGCATGACGACGTGGAGCATCGACACCGCGGCGGACGTGCTGCTGGCCGCCGAGGCGAAGCGGCGGGACCGCGGGCCGATCACCGAGGAGTGGCCGGAGCTCGACCTGCCGACCGCCTACCGGGTGCAGAAGCGGCTGATCGAGAGAAAGGTCGAGGCGGGCGAGACGGTCGTCGGCGTCAAGCTGGGACTGACCTCGCGGGCCAAGCAGGAGCGGATGGGCATCGACTCGCCACTGACCGCGGTGCTGACCGACGGCTACGTGCTGGCGGCCGACGAGCCCATTCCGCTGGACCAGCTGATCCACCCGCGAGTCGAGCCGGAGATCGTGTTCGTCATGGGCAAACGCCTGGCGGGCCCGGGCATCACGGCGGCGACCGCGCTGGACGCGGTGGAGAGTGTCCACGCCGGACTCGAGATCATCGACTCGCGCTACACCGACTTCAAGTTCACGCTGCCCGACGTGGTGGCCGACAACGCCTCCTCGGCGCGGTTCGTGGTGGGCGGCAAGCCGGTATCGCCGAAGAACCTGGACCTGGCGCTGGAAGCGTGTGTGCTCACAGTCAACGGCACGGTGACCGACACCGCGACCGGTGCCGCGGTGCAGGGCCATCCGGCGGAGGCGCTGGCGCTGGCCGCCAACGCACTCGCCGCGAGGGGCGAGGCGATCGAGGCCGGGCAGATCGTACTGACCGGGGGCCTGACCGACGCGGTGTTCGCGCACGCCGGCGACCAGATCGGTGCCGAGTTCACCTCCCTCGGCTCGGTATTCGTCACCGCGGCCTGACCGTGACAAGGAAGTTCCGATGCCCCGCTGAGTCGGCCGAGGCCCGCGAAGGGCTGCCTGGTGGCGGAGAGCGAGACCGCCGCCACGACCGGGATGGCCGCCCTGGAGGACCGTCGCCCGACCACGGTGATCGTCACCCTGCTCTTAATCGGCACCTGGAGGAAGATCGGCCTGAAGACGCTTCCCCGTGAGTCGCGCCTGCCACTGCGGCGCACCTTCGAACGCATCACGGATCCGGGCTACTGGTTCGAGGTCGCCCTCACCACGGCTCATCCCGACCCAGCAGGCGCGGCGATGCGGTGACGCCTCGCATCACGCGCACGACCGATTTGCCAACTTGGCTCCGCGGAGAAGCGACATCAGCGCGGCCGGTGCCTGCTCGATTCCGTCGGACGCGGTGACCGGGACCTGGAGACGGCCGCTGGTCATGAGTTCGCGTAACTCGGTCTCGACTGCCGGCGCGCGTTCGAGCTGGTCGGTGACGAGGAAGCCCTCGAGCCGAAGCCGCGGGATGATCACGTGGCGATGTCCGCCGGTCCGGTTTGCGGCCTGCCGGCCCCACCTCCTCGCTCAGGTCGGCCTGGAGGTCCTGCAGCGTACAACTTCGAGCTCGGCTGCCTGGTGGGCAACCTCGGGCAGGAGGTCGTGTCTTTACCCGACCGCTTCCGCGTACGACTCGAGGAGGTCCTGCGTGGGAGCGCCGGCTCGCGGCCTGCCTCCGGCTGGCGGACGAGGCCGGGGAGCTCGCGGCCGGCGCCGATTGCGACCAGCTTTCGGCGTTCTTCTGGATCGGCTGGGAGGGCGCGGTGCTGCGGGCGCGACTGGTGCGCAGCACCCGGCCGCTCGACGTCTCCATCGCCGGCTTCCTGGCCCGCGCGGCCAGCGATTAGGCACCGACCCCGCTGACCCACAGCCCGAGGAGCAGCACGACCTGCCCGAGGGTGACCTGAGTGTCCGCGTCGCCTACAGCACCCTCAACTAGAAGGACGGCCTGGCCATCACCGGCAAGGGGCCCGTCGTGCGGCGGTTCCCCATGGTGCCCGGCATCGACCTCGCCGGGGTCGTCGAGTCGAGCGGCCACCCGTCGCACTCTGCCGGTGACCGCGTCGTGCTCAACGGCTGGGGTGTCGGGGAGAGACCCACTGGGGCGGGCTCGCGCAGCGCGCCCGACTGCGAGGCGACTGGCTGGTGCCGTCGCCGGACGGCGTCAGGGAGCAGCAGGCGATGGCGAGCGGCACGGCTAGCTATACGGCGATGCTCTGCCTCATGGCGCTGGAGCGGCACGGCGTGACGCCCGGCGACGGCGACGTGCTGGTGACGGGCGCCAACGGAGGGGTGGGCAGCTTCGCGATCTCGCTGCTGAACCGCCACGGCTACTCGGTGATCGCCGCGACCGGCGCCCGGAGCAGGGCGACCACCTGCGGAAATCGGGCGCGACCAGCATCCTGACCGCGCCGAACGATCCGAGCCGGGACGTCCGCTCGCCAAGGAGCGGTGGGTCGCAGCCATCGACTCCCTCGGCAGCCACACCCTCGCCAACGTCTGCGCTGGCACCAGGACCGAGGGCGCCGTGGCGGCCTGCGGCATGGCGCACGGCATGGACCTGCCGGCCACCGTGGCACCGTTCATCCTGCGCGGCGTGAGCCTGCTCGGCATCAACAGCGTCAACCAGCCCTACGACACGCGCGTCACGACCTGGCAGCGACTGAGCCGGGAGCTCGACCGCGCTCATCTCGAGGAGATCAGCCACGACATCGGACTCAGCGAGGCGATCGCGACCGCCGACGAACTGCTCGCCGGCCGGATCCGCGGCCGGGTGATCGCCGACGCGACCCGCTGACGAGCGGGGTCGCCTGACCTACCCCCGGATCCGCGACTCCAGCTCGGGTCACACCTAGTCGCGGAGGCGAACTCCTGGTCACGGCCCGCCGAGGTCATGGGGAGCATGGCGATCACCTCGACGTCCCGCGGTGCCTTGTACTGCACTGGTGAACGGCGAGGAGGTAGGTTCCGCGAGGTCGATCAGCAGCTGGCCTGTGTCAGTGACACTGTTCGGGTTCACCCTGGCTGGGCTTGGCTTCTGATGACGGTTGCAACCTTCGCTGGCGCAGCAGCCAGCTCACGGCCTCATCATGAGGTGACGCGTCCGGTCCAGGCGCTTGCAACGACTTCTTGGGGAACGCAGCTGATGCGATGAAGGAGCGGTCTCTCCGCTCCCGCCGAACGCTGCAGCCGTATCCCGCTCAGATAAATGACCCTGTCGCGATTTGCGACAGCAGCAGCCGTCACAAGCAGCGTCTACTTACAGCAGCGGCCCCGTCCGAGAGAGGACCGCCTCCGGTACCCAAGGAACAACGATGTCCAAGAAGCAGCCGGTTCCGCCACTTGCGGCCACCTGTCGAGCACAGGCAATCCTGCGAGCAGTCGCCGCAGGGCGGGTGCGGATGGTGCTCGGGTGTGAACCCGACCTCTTCATCGATGGTCTCGCCTGCTGCGATCAAGCCATGGCGCATTCGCTCCACCACCTCGGCTTGATCCGCCCTGCCAGGCCCGGAGGCGTCGGCGATCTGGTCACGGCGACGCTTACCGCCGATGGCGTGGACATGATTCGGATGGGCCCATCAGCGGCTTGAGACCGTTGCAGCGGCGGCCACTCGGCCCTGCGGCTGCGCAGCTTCCAGATGGGGTTGAAGTATCCATCGAATTGTCGAACGGAGACGATGCATGGGTGAGTATCAGGCGGTCCTTGAGCGCAGCCGGCGCGACCCCAGCGGCTTCTGGCTTGAGGCCGCGGAGGCCATCAGCTGGCACCGTCCGCCCACAACCGCGCTGGATGCGGAGCGGGCGCCATTCTATGGCTGGTTCCCCGACGGGGAGCTCAACACCTCTTACAACGCGCTGGACCGGCACGTGGAGGCTGGCCGGGGCGGCCTGGCCGCGCTCGTTTACGACTCACCGGTGACGGGGTCGAGCCGTACCTACACCTATGCCGATCTGCGGGACGAGGTCGCCCGGTGCGCCGGTGCCTTGGCCGGCCTCGGCGTGGTCAAGGGCGACCGTGTCGTCATCTACATGCCGATGGTGCCGGAGGCAGTGATCGCCATGCTCGCCTGTGCCCGGCTCGGCGCGGTCCACTCCGTGGTGTTCGGCGGGTTCGCGCCCAAGGAGCTGGCCATCCGGATCGACGACTCCGAACCGAAGATCGTTGTCACCGCGTCCTGCGGCATCGAGCCGCACCGGCTCGTGGAATACAAACCAATCATCGACGAGGCGCTACGCACGACCCGTCACCAGCCGCATAGCGTCGTGGTGCTGCAGCGCGAGCAGTCCCGCGCGCAGCTCACGCCCCGCGACCGCGACTGGCTGGAGCTGATGGCCGCAGCCGAGCCGGCAGACCCCGTGCCGGTGGCCTCCTGTGACCCGCTCTACATCCTCTACACCTCCGGCACGACCGGGCAGCCCAAGGGCGTGGTCCGCGACAACGGCGGTCACGCGGTCGCCCTGGCCTGGTCGATGCGCCACGTCTACGACATCCGTGCGGGGGACGTGTGGTGGGCCGCCTCCGACATCGGTTGGGTCGTCGGCCACTCCTACATCGTGTACGCACCGCTACTGGTCGGGGCCACCACAGTGCTCTACGAGGGTAAACCGGTCGGGACGCCCGACGCTGGTGCGTTCTGGCGCGTGATCGCCGAGCACCGGGTGGAGGCGCTCTTCACCGCGCCGACGGCGCTACGCGTGATCAAGCGGGAGGACCCGTACGGTGAGCTACTGGCGGGCCACGACCTCTCGCGCTTCACCACGCTGTTCGTGGCTGGAGAGCGGCTCGACCCCGAGACCCTGCGCTGGGCCAACGACCTGCTGGACGTGCCCGTGCTCGACCACTGGTGGCAGACCGAGACCGGATGGGCCATCGCGGCGAACCTGCGCGGAATCGAGCCGATGCCGGTGAAGGCCGGCTCCGCGACGGTGCCGGTGCCGGGCTTCGACGTCCACATCGTCGACGAGGGCGGTGAGCCCGTCCCGACCGGAACCGAGGGCGCGATCGTGATCCGCCTGCCGCTGCCGCCGGGCGCGCTGCTGACGCTGTGGAACGACGACGAACGCTACATCGACTCGTACCTGAGCACTTACCCAGGCAGCTACATCACCGGGGACTCGGGCTACCTTGACGAGGACGGCTACCTGTTCGTCATGGGGCGGATGGACGACGTCATCAACGTCGCCGGTCACCGGCTCTCTACCGGCGCCATGGAGGAGGTGCTCGCCGCCCACCATGCGGTAGCCGAGTGCGCCGTGATCGGCGTGCCCGATAGCCTCAAGGGACAGGTCCCGCGCGGCTTGGTCGTGCTCAAAGCCGGTGTTCGGATCGAGGAGGGCGTGCTGCGCGACGAGCTGGTCGCCTCCGTGCGCCGTGAGATCGGACCGGTTGCGGCGTTCCGCGACGTAGCCGTCGTTGAGGCCCTGCCCAAGACCCGCTCGGGCAAGATCCTGCGCCGCACGATGCGGGGCATCGCTGCCGGGAACGACGAGGCACTGCCGGCGACAATCGACGACCCTTCGGCGCTGGACGCCGTGGCCGCCGTCCTGCGGGCGACGCCCTGAGCCGGGGTGCTCGACGGTGGGCGTCCTAGCCGGGAGAGCCCTGCACGGGCCGTTGCTGGAGCACGAGGAGAAGCGCAGCTCCCTGGCCGAGACACCGACCCAGATGCACGTCCACCCCAAATACCATCGGCTCGACCAAGCCGGTCGGCTGCTCGGCGCCACCTGACGGAACCCCGAACGCAGAGCGGAGGTGCAGATCGGTCTGAGACTTCCACGTCCTGCGCCAGGACGGGATTGTCGCCGCCTGGTCACCTCATCCGCATCGCCCCAAGCGGCGCGAGCGACCCGGAGGGACCCCGAGGGTGTCCTCGGGAGCCGCTCGGCCGCCGCGAAGTGTCTCGTTACGCGACAATCCGATGCGCAGTGACGTAGGTAACATCGCGTAAGCGCGGGTGGCACCCGGCGGCCGAGCCGTCGACCGCACTACCGCACTCCCCCGACTGGACACTGGAGTCTGGAGGCTGGAGGCCGAGGGATGAATGACTGGCTGCGCACCGCCAGCAGGGCGCGCGACGACGTCTTCTCCAACGCGCTGGATGCACAGGTCGGCGCGGCGGTGGACCTGCGGCCCACTGTGTACGAGTCATGGCGCCGCTCGCGCTTGCAGGGCCTGGCGCCCGAGGCCGTCTCTCCGATGCCGCTGGCCGAGGTGGAGTTCGACGGCTATCTGGCGCGTACGGTCACCCGGATCGTCGAGAAGCGCGCCGCCGCGCTCGACCAGAGTGCCTGTGCACTGGTGCTCACCGACCGTGAGGGCCGACTGCTGCGGCGCTGGGTGCGCGACGCCGAGATGGCCGCCGGCCTGGATGCCAAGGGCGTGGCGGCCGGGTTCATGATGGACGAGTCCACGGTTGGCACGACCGGGCTGGTCACGTTGCTCACCGGCAGCCCGGAACTGATTCGGGGTCCAGAGCACTTCTCGGAGTTGTTCAAGCAGTACAGCTGCGCCAGCGCCCCGATCTTCCACCCGGTGCGCCGGGTCCTGCTGGGCAGTGTCTCGCTCATCTGCCGCGTCGCCGACACCACCCCGCTCATGCTCTCGTGGGTCACGGAGCTGGTGATGGCCGTCCAGGAGGCGCTCTTGCTCCGCGCCTCGCAGCGCGAGCAACGGCTCTTCGACGCCTACACGACCTTCAACCGCGACGTACGCCACCCGATCATCGCCATCGACGTCACGACCATCATCACCAACGCGGCGGCGGCCCGCCTGCTCGGCGGCGTCGACCAGACCCTGCTGTGGGAGCACGCACGACGCAGCCTGCGCGAAGGCGACCGCGGCCCGAGCAGCCTGAGCCTGCCCGACGGTCAGGTGCTCAAGGTGGACTGCCGCCCACTGGCCCATGACGACGCCGATGCCGGCGCCATCCTGATCCTGCGCAGGGACCCGACAGCCCGTGCGCACCGGCCTGCGACCGAGCTCGCGCAGGGCTCCTCCGGATTCGCCGCTGAGGCCTCCGCGGCCGCGGGGAGACTTGGGCCTGCCCCCGTCGGTCTGCCCGTTGCCGACGCCCCGGCCGCGTTGCCGGGTCTGGTCGGGCGCAGCGAGAAGTGGCGTGCGCTGTGCCGCCGGGCGGCGTCCTTGCGCAACGGTCCCGAGGCTGTGCTCGTGCTGGGCGAGCCCGGCACGGGCCGACTGGCGGTGGCTCGGGCGCTGCAGGACCTGCCGGATGTCCGCGTCGTCGACGCCGTCGAGGCCGTCGCACTCGGCGACGACGGCTGGTGCGGCCTGTTGGCCTCCCAGCTCGGGGACCCCGACACCGCTCTGGTCGTACGCCACGCCGACTTGCTCTCGCCCTCGGCTGCGCTTGCGACCCTGGCTGCGGTACGGCGCACGCCGCCGACCCGAGTGCTGGCGACCGCCCGCAGCGGTGCCGGTGAGCAGGCCGTCCACAACCCGCTGCTCGACTCCTTCGAGTCGGTCCTCGAGGTGCCGCCGCTGCGCGAGCGCCTCGACGACTTCCCTGTTCTGCTGGCCCGCTTCTCCGCGGAGGCGGCGCGCGGCGGACTGCCCGCCACGTGGTCCCCGGAGGCGGTGCAGGCACTGACCCGGCTCGACTGGCCGGGCAACCTGGCCTCACTGCGGGCGTTGGTGCGCCGTACGGTCACTGGCCGCTCCGCCGGCCGGATCGGCACCGCCGACCTCCCACCGGAGTACGTCGCGCGCGCCGCGCGACGCCAACTGGCCGCGCTGGAACAGATCGAGGCGCAGACGATCGTTCGGGCCGTGCGAGAGGCGGGGGGCAACAAGCACCAGGCGGCATTGACGCTCGGCATCGCGCGCTCCACGTTGTACCGCAAGATCCGCGCGCTGGGTCTGGATCTCTCGGCCAGCACCTACTGATCCGACAAGTGCAGTTGTCCGCCGGCCAACTGCGCGGCTGCGGCAGCGGATTCCTGTGCCATAGCTGCCCGGTCGCGTGTCAAGCCGGCAGCAGGCGGCCCGTTCGATTGACGCTGTGCCCACTATTCAACGGGGGGATATCCGGCCAAGCCGGAATATCCCAATGCGACTGTTCTCCGATATCGCCGGATCGCGCGCTGACTAGCGATTCAAGAAGGCCGAGAGCACAGTGTTGAAGCGCTCGGGGTGCTCGAACTGCGTCCAGTGGCCGCACTGGCCGAAGACGTGCAGTTCGGCGCGCCCGATGAGCTCCAGGAGTCGGACAGCCGAGCTCAGCGGGATTACGCCGTCCTCGCGACCATGAATCACGAGCGTCTCATGTGGCAGCGTGGCGATGCGTTCCTCCGGCACCGCCAGGCGATCCAGCACCTCCTGGTGGGGGTGTGGGAACATCTGCTCGTACGCCTCCTGCCGACCCGGACGGGTGGACGCCTCGAATCGCAGCCGCACCAGGTCGTCGGTGACGAGTGAGGTGTCGTAGGCGAGCAGGTCGACCAGGTCGCGCATGGCCTCGAAGGATGGCCGGTAGCCCCACACTTTCCTCAGGCTCGGCGTGACGGGGAGCGATAGTCCGGCACTGCCCATGAGGGCGAGCCTGTCGACACGGTCGGGGTGCTCGGTGGCCAGGCGGAGGGCCAGCGCGCCGCCGAAGCTGTTTCCCACGACGCTGACCCGGTCCAGCCCGAGGGCGTCGAGCAGCGCGACGAGGTGCTCGACCCAGCGCGACGGGGTGTAGACCCCGTCGGCGGGACGTTGCGTGTCACCGAAGCCCGGGATGTCGGGGGCCACGACGCGCAGGCTGCTCGCCAGGGCGGAGATCGTGGGGCGCCAGGTGCCCCACGCCGTGGCCCCGGGCCCAGACCCGTGCAGCAGCAGGACGGTGCCCGCCACCGGCCGAACGTGCGCGACGTCGTGCACGTTCGTCGCTATCCCGCCGGCGTCGACCGTTGTTCCGATCTCAGGGTTGCTGGCGTCGCTGCCGGTCATCGGGTTCCTCTCGTGCGGCTCGCGCGGTTGGCGGACGGAGCCCTCAGGTCGCGGTCCAGCCGCCGTCGAGGACATAGGAGGCGCCGTTTATCGAGTCGGTGCCAGGGCCGCACAGGAAGCCAACGAGACCGGCGACCTCTTCGGGTTCGATCAGCCGCTTTACGGGTGTCCGAGCCAGCAGCACGTCGGATACGACCTGGTCCTCGGCCACCCCGTGGCGCGATGCCTGATCGGCGATCTGGCCCTCGACCAGGGGCGTACGCACGTACCCCGGTGCGACAGTATTGCTGGTGACCCCGCGCTCGGCACCCTCGACCGCGAGGACTTTCGACAGACCCTCGAGGCCGTGCTTAGCGCTGACGTATGCCGACTTGAAGGCGGACGCTCGATGGCCGTGGGCGGACGTCACGTGCACCAGCCGGCCCCAGCGCCGCTCGTACATCCCCGGTAGGACGGCGCGTGCGAGCAGGAAGGGGGCGTGCAGCATGAGCCGGTGGATCAGCTCGAAGCGCGCGGGTTCGAACTCCTCCACCGGAGCAACGTGCTGAATGCCGGCGCAGTTGATCAGGATGTCGACAGCGCGGTCCCGCAGGCCGAGCGCCTCGATCGCTGCGGGATCGCTGAGGTCGACGGCAAGCGCTTCGCCGCCGACCTCTTCGGCCGCGCGCTCGGCGCCCGCCCGGTCGAGGTCCAGCGCGATGACATGGGCTCCGTCAGCGGCCAGCCGCTCGGCGATGGCCCGGCCAAGGCCGCTGGCCGCGCCCGTGACGGCGGCGACGCGGCCCTCGAGTGCGGGGGTGTCCTGGAGCGTTGCCATGGCCGAAAGCGTATGGAGAAAGTCAGAGATCGGTTGTCGCACTTCGCTACAGCTGCCGTGGCGGCTCCCACTGCCGTCTCGGAATGCGGCAACCGGCAGCGCGATCATCGTGGCAGGCCTGCCCGGGTCGTGTGCCGGATACCTGACGCCGCGAATCGCGCGACCGCTACTCGTGGATCCCGTCCAAGTGTGCTCTACGCCGGCCGGCGAACTGGGCGTACCAGGCGACGAGCCCGGGGTCGTCGACACTGGCCGGGTCCAGAACGGATTCCGCGTCCTCTCCCCGGAACATCCGCTTGAGCGGCACTTCCAGCTTCTTCCCCGTTCGCGTGTGCGGGATGCCCGGAACAGCGATGATCTCGTCCGGCACGTGGCGCGGCGAGGTCCGGGTGCGGATGGTGGCCCGAATCTCGTCGATCAGCTGCTGGTCGAGCCGGCAGCCCTCGGCGAGCCGGACGAACATGGGCATGTAGTAGCCACCGTTGCCCTCCTCGATCCCGATGACGAGCGCCTCGGCCACCTGCGGAAGGGACTCGACCGGATCTGTGATGTCCGCGCTGCCCATGCGGATGCCGTGACGGTTGAGGGTCGCGTCCGACCGCCCGTGGATCACGACAGAACCGCGGCCGGTGATCGTCACCCAGTCACCGTGCCGCCAGACTCCCGGGAAGTGCTCGAAATAGGTGGCGCGAAAGCGGCGCTTGCCGTGGTCGTCCCAGAAACCGAGCGGCATCGACGGCATCGGAGCACGCACCACGAGCTCGCCGACCTCGTCCCGGACCGGCCGGCCCCGGTCGTCGTAGCAGTCGAGCGCCACGCCCAGGCATGGCGCGGAAAGCTCGCCTGCCCGCGCCGGGACGTTGGGGGCGGGGCCGGCGAAGGCGGTGCACACATCGGTTCCCCCGCTCATCGAGGCGATCTGCACGTGCGGCCCCAACTGGGAGGACAGCCAGCTCTGCAAGTCCGCGGGGAACGTCGAGCCAGTGACGCCGACCGTGGTGAGCGAACCGAATCGCCTGCCGGCTGGTCCGGTGTCGTTCCTCCGGCAGGCGGCCAGGTACGCAGGGCTGGTGCCGAGCAGGGTGAGGTCGAGTTGTTCGGCCAGCCGCCACAGCGTCCCGGTGTCCGGGTGGCCGGGATTGCCTTCGAAACACACGATGGTCGTGCCGAGCAGCAACGTGCCGACGAGGAAGTTCCACATCATCCAGCTCGGCGTGGTGTGCCAGAAGACCCGGTCCCCCGCACGCAGGTTCAGGTGCAGGCCACCGATCTTGCACGACTCGATGGTCACCCCGCCGTGGCCGTGGACGATCCCCTTGGGGCGCCCGGTCGTCCCGGACGAGAACAGCACCCACAGCGGATGGTCGAACGACACGGGGACGGGTTCGAAGGGCGCGTCTTCCGTTCGGGCAGCGGAGTCCCACGCGAGCGTGCCCACCTGCCCGTCGAGCGTGATCGTCGCCCGCAGCGATGGCAACGAGGCACGCAGCTTTTCGACGTCGGCATTGCGGTCGATCAACCGGCCCGCGTTCACGTATGTCGTGCCCGCGATCAGCACAGCCGGATCGAGCTGGCCCAGCCGGGCCACGGCCGCGTCGGCAGCGTAGTCGAGACCGCACAGACTCCACACGGCGCCGAGGCTGGCGGTCGCCAGTAGAGCGACGACCGCCTCCACGCCGTTGGGCAGATAACCCACGACGCGATCACCGCGCGTGACGCCGAGCTCCCGTAGCGTCGCGGCAACCGACGCCACCTGCCGCCTCAGCTCTCCCCACGTCAGCTCGACGGGAACGAACCGCTCGTCGACTGTCACGACCGCGACGGCGTCGGCCTCTCGCCGCTGGAGAACCTCGGACGCGAAATTGAGCTCCACGCCAGGGAACCAGGCGACGTCCGGCATGCGATCCCCGACGAGAACCGGCCCGTCGACAGGCCGCTCCGGCAGGCCGAAGTAGTCCCACACGAGCGCCCAGAACTCCTGTGGGGCCTCGACCGACCACTTCCACAGGCTCCGGTAGTCCTCGTCGAGCGGCAGACCGGTCCGTGACCCGGCCGCCCGCGCGAACTCGGTGATGCGCGCCTTGTCGGCTCCGCTCGTGGTCGGGACCCAGCCGGGTTCTTTGATCGCCACTGACGCCTTGCTCCTTCTAGTCATCTGTCTCGAGGTGGACCACGGGCAGTGATTCCAAGCCACGAATCACGTTGTTCAGGTGCCGTGTCGCCTCCCCGACGTGGATGCGTCGTACCCGCGCGGCGAGCGCACGCAGTATTGCGTGTGCTTCGATCTTCGCGAGCGCCTGTCCCGCACAGGTGTGCGTGCCGTAGCCGAACGCCAGGTGGTCAACGGGATTGCGCTGGATGTCGAAACTGTCGGGGTCCGGGTACTGGCGTTCATCGCGGTTTCCGGATCCGTAGAGCAGCACGACCTGTGCGCCGGACGGGATGTGCGTGTCGTCGACGGTCACGTCCCGCGTGATCTTCCGGGCGAACGCTTGGACGGGTGCATCATAGCGAAGGACTTCGTTGAATGCGCTGGGAATGAAGTCGGGATTCGCGCGGAGGGCGTCCCATTGATCCGGGTGGGTCGCGAAGAGCTGTATCGAATTGGCGATGGCGTTGATCGTGGTGTCCATGCCGGCCGTGGTGTATGCGGCGAGCAACGGAACGCACGAGTCGTGGCCGATCTGTCCGGCGTCGGCCGCGTCGAAGATCGCACGGCCCATGCTGCCGGGTTTCAGGTCCTCGGCGCGCAACGTGCCGAGCCACGCGAACATCTCCTGGATGACTCCGAGGCCCTTCTCGGTGCGCTCGTTCATGGGACCGAAGACCGTGAACGTGCCGTCCGCCCAGCGGAGCATGTCGTCACGCGCCCGCTCGGGGAGTCCGATGAGATCGAACACCACCGACAGCGGCAACGCCGCCGCGAGGTCGGTCACGGCGTCGAACTCGCCACGCGTGACCAGTGCGTCCACGAGTTTGCCGGCGCTCGCTTCGATGTCGTCCTTGACCTTCCGCAGGGCGCGGGGCGCCAGCTGCTCGGAGAGCACAGAACGGAGCGTGTCGTGCTGCGGCGGGTCGGTACCGAGCACCGTGCCGACGAGGAAGCCGTTCACCACGTCGTTCAGTCCGACGGCGGCGTCCGAGGAGAACGTTTCCCAGTCACGCAGCGCGGCGCGGATGTGTTCGTACCGCGGCAATGCCCACGCGTCGATCTTGTCGAGGTACACGGCGGCGCCCGACGCACGCAACGTGGCGTAGGCGGGGTAGGGATCCGTGAGGATCGTGTCCGAGAACAGATCGATTTCGGTGTGCGGGACGGGAGCGATCGTCATTGGTCTCTCCAAGGTTGGTTGTCAGGACGCGCGGGACAGGGCCCGTAATTTGCCGATGGGGACTCGGGTGTTCACCGCGGCGGCCGTTGTGGCGGAGCGCTCGTCCCGCCACTGCAGGAGCAGCTCCGAAGTGCCGGGTGTGCCGTCGAGAATGTCCGGTGTGCCCGCCGCCGGCAGCTTCCCGCAGACCTTGATGGTCAGACCGAACTGTTCGGTCCAGAAATATCCTGCGGGATTCAACGGCGGTGCCGCGTCTCGGTGCAGGAGGGCGGCCGCCGCGGTACGCGCTTGCTCGAGGGCACTGTTCCACAGTGGAGTGCGCCGGTATCCATCGTCGGCGGGGAAAGCGGCGACATCACCCGCGGCGACGATGTTCTCGCGGACACGTCCCCGCGCATCCACCTGAACGCCACCTCTGGCGGGGAGGCCGGTACCGGCGAGCCACTCGACGTTCGGTGTGCAGCCGACAGCGCTGAGAATGATGTCACCTTCGAACTGACGCCCGTCGCCGAGTTCGACGATCGGTGACGTCACGCCCCGGAGCCGGATCGAGGGGTGACACACGAACCGGACGCCGGCTCGCCGGGCGGCCGCCGCGACGAGGTCGGCGAGGTACTCCCCCAGCTGTGCGAGCAGTGGCGGCTGCCGGTCGACGATCGTTACCTCGGCACCGTGATCGACACACGCGGACGCGAGCTCCATTCCGAGTATGCCCGCGCCGACGATCACGACCCGGCAGTGTCCCCGCAGCTCGCGGGCCAGCCACAGCGCGTCATCGAGGTCGCGGAAGGTCGTTTCCCGGGCGCCGGGTTCGGCGGCACCGAGATCGGCGAGCCGCCGAGCGCGCGCGCCGGTCGTGATCGCGAGCCCATCGAACGCGAGGTCGTCGCCGTCGTCGAGCACCAGCCGGCGCGCCTGCAGATCCGCCGCGACCACCCGGGTGTTCAGGCGCTGGTCGATGTCACCGCCCAACGGTTGCAGCGCGATGTCGCCGGGTTCCTCGGTGCCCGCGAGAACACCTTTCGACAGGGCGGGACGGCTGTATGCGGCATGCGGCTCGGCCCCGAGCAGGGTGATGCGCCCGTCGTAACCGTTGCGGCGCAGGGTGTCGGCGACGACCGCGCCGGCCAGCGACGCACCGACGACCGCGATGTGGCGTAGCCGGGTCGCACTAGCTGTCATCGCGGATGCTGAGTGCGGCGACGGGGCAGACACGCGCGGCGGAGGAAGCATCCGGCGCGTGCTCCGGCCGTAGCTCTTCGACATCCAGGACGAGTTCTCCTTCGTCGTCGAGGTGCATCAGCTGCGGGGCCGTTTCGGCGCAGATGCCGTAACCTTCGCAGCGTCGCCGATCCACGCTGATCTTCATCGTTGCCCTCTCAGTTCCGTCACCGTCTCGCCGATCCAGTCGCAGATGTAGTCCCGGACCACGGGCAGGTTGTCGATGCTGCAGTGCTCGACGCCTCCCTCGCGGTCGGTGAAGATCTTCAGCTCGCGCTTGGGAGAGTTGACGAGGTCGTGGAAAAGGTCGTTGGCGTAGTGGACCGGGATCTGCCGGTCGTTTTCGCCGTGGACGACGAGGAAGGGCACGGTGACCCGGTCCATGATGCCGCGCAGCGTGATCTTCGGTGCCAGAGCGAGAAACTCGTCCAAGTCGTGACAGCCCCACACCCACTTCACGTGTTCCCAGTAGTGCGGGACCGGCCGGTCGCCCTGGTTTTCCAGTCGCCGCAGCTGCACCTGACCCCAGTCGTAGTTGGATCCCCACGCGACACCGAACCGGATACGCGGTTCGAACGCGGTCGCCCGGGGGCCGTAGTAGCCCCCGAGCGACCAGGCGAGCATGCCGACCATGTCCTCGTCGACATCCGGGCGGGTGGCGAGGTAGTCGATGCACGCCGCCGCCCACTGCTCGGTCTCGGGAACGGCCGTCAGGCCGCGCAAGCGCAGCGCCTCGCCGGCTCCGGGCGTGTCGACCATGAGGGTGGCGATGCCACGGCGACGCAACTCCTCCGCGGTGCCGCTGCCGTACAGCTGTTCCTTCGTGCTGTCCAGGCCGTTGAAGAACAGCACGCACGGAACCGGGTCCGGGGTGTCCGGGCGGACCAGGATGCCCGGCAGGCTGGCGCCACCGTAGGGGATCTCGACCCGTTCGGCGGGCTGTTCGGTCAGCTCCAGGTAGCGGGCGAAGGAGTCCAATGCGTTGCGGTAGGCGACCTTGCGGGGCTCGAAGGAATGCGCCTGCATGCGTTCGGCTGTCTGGTAGTACACGGCGGCTCGTCCGTACTTCTGTCCCGCGCTGCGCCGCCTGCCGCGTTTTTCATCCTCTTCGGCCAATTCGACGAGGTTGTCGGCCACAGCGGACCAGGAACGGAAGAACGCCTGTGTCGCCTCGTCGTCGTCAGTGGCCAGGTCGTGCAGCGGGCGGCAGGCGCGGTCCACCTCACCGATCAGACCGCCGACGGCCAGAGCGATCCCGACGGAGAGGTTCCACACGTACTTGTCCGGGAACGGTTCGAACACTGCGTGCCTTTCATCTGTCACTTGATCGCCACCGCGCTCACCGGGGCACCGGAGCCACCGGTGATCGGCAAGGGCGAGGCCACGAACATGAACTCGTACACGCCGTCCTCGGCGCAGTCCGCGGCGAGCTCGTCGAGGTCGAACATCTCCCCGAAAGCGATGCCGCCGTGCACGAGCGAAACGATGTGCAGGGGTTGGAAGTACCCGACCTCGTTGGGCCGTACCTCCACGCCCCAGGTGTCGGTGGCGACGGCCGCGATGTCGTGCTCACGCAGCCAGGGCGCCGTGTGCAGTGACAGCCCTGGCGCCGGGCCACCGGCGTAGTCACCCCAGTGGCCCCGGCGCGCGGCCATGAACCCGGTGCGCACGAGGAGGGCGTCTCCCGGGCGCACGGTGAGGTCGTGCGCCGCGAACACCTCCTCGATCGCATCGGGTGTGATCGCCTCGCCCGGCTCCAGCGATTCGACTCCCCGGTGGGCAGGCAGATCCACCAGCACCCCGCGCATCACGACGCGGCCGGTGTAGTTCTCGATGCCGTTGGCCGCGGCGCCGCCGCTGGTGACCTGTCCGGCCGAGCGCCCGTTCCACATCTTGCCTTCCCAGAAGATGTGCGACAGCGAGTCCCATTGGGTGCCGCACTGCGTCGGCATGACGAGCACGTCGTCGGAGAACCCGAAGCCCTTCGCCGGGCCGAACCCGCCCGGCAGCTGATCCTGCGCTCCCGACACATGATCGGTACCGGTAGCGGTGACCAGCAGCTGCGGGTTGTTGCGGAAACCGCCGGGTTGTGGCCCGGCCTGGTCGTACGGCAGGGTCAGCGAGATCGGAATCCCCTTGCGCACCAGCGCTGCGGCGCGGCGGACCTCCTCGGGGCCGACCAGGTTGAGCGCACCGAGCTGATCATCAGGTCCCCAGCGACCCCAGTTCGAGCACTTGTCGATGTACTGGTGCAACAGGCGTGTGTCATCGTCGGCATATTCGGTACCCATCGGAATTCCTTCGATCAGAACGGGCCGGCCAGTCGCTCGAACGCCTCGCCCATGACGCGCGAGTGGTCGGCCCCTGGCGTGTCGGGGTGGGTCTGCCAGTGGCTCAGCAGGGACGCGGTCTCGACCACGTACTTGCAGCGGTCGAAGCGGCGCGTGCAGTAGTCGCGCAAAGCGTCGTCGACCGTCGCCGCGGCGGCCAGTTCCTCACCGAGCACGACCGCGTCCTCCAGGCACATCGCCGCTCCAGCGGCGAGGTGCGGTGTCGTGCAGTGCGCCGAATCGCCGAGGAGAACCGTGCGGCCCCGGAACCACGGGTCAGGCACGAGGACGGTCTCGAACCTCGTGTAGTGGATCTGGTCCGCGTCTTTGATGGCGTCCCGGATTTCCGCCACCACACCACCGAACGGCGCGATCCGTGCCCGGACGACGTCGACCATCTCCTCCTTCTCCGGCCGGTAGCCGTCGTCGATCGGGAACAGGCAGTACATGTACATCCGGTCCGGCGCGGTGGGCGTGAATCCCACCGCGACATCGCCGGCCGGGTGGAACTGCACTTCCGCGGTCACCTCGGCCGGCCGGGGCAGCACCACCCGGAAGATGCCTTGCCCCAGGGGTTGCGGGGTCAGCGGCTCGAAGAGCAGCTCGCGGATGGTGGACCTGATGCCATCGGCACCGATGACCAGGTCGTAGTGGCCGCGCTCGCCGTTGTCGAAGGTGACGTCGGCCGCGGTCCGGTGCTGTTCGATGTGGACCGGCGCGACGCCGGTGCGCACGACTGTGCCTTCTTTCGTCGCGTGGTCGATCAGGATCGTGTGCAGGGTCGGGCGCATCATGCCCAGCAGACCCGGCTGGTCGGTGCCGACCGGCGACGGCAGCGGGAACCGTTCGGCCAAGGTGCCGTCGACCTCGTAGATCTCGAAGTCGGTGACGCCGTACCCCTGGTCGACGCAGTCCGCGTAGACACCGAGCCGGTCGAGTGCGCGCAGCGCTGGTGCGATCAACGTGATACCGCTGCCGAGCGCTTCGACCCGGGGCTGCCGTTCGACCAGATCGACCTCGATGCCCTGGCGCGACAACACCATTGCCGTCGCCAGCCCGCTGATTCCACCGCCGACGATGAGAGCTTTCGTCATGACAGTCATCCGTTCCTGTTTTACAGCGGTGCTGGGGTCCACAGCCCCTGGTCGGGGGAGTTGTGCATGGCCGGGATCATCGGTTCGAAGGGGCCACCGGTGCCCCACTGGTCGGCGACCTCCGGGGCCGCGGAGAACGTGCGCGGTTCCCAGGCCTCGTCGTCGTCGATCCGCTCGAGCTCGGTGGTGTATTCCACGACATTGCCGACGGGGTCGGTGAAATAGGAGAAGGTGTTGTCTCCCGCACTGTGCCTGCCCGGTCCCCAGACGGGATCGCGGCCCTGACGGATGAGCCGCCCTGTCCCGCGCATGAACTCGTCGAGACCGCGCATCTCGAAGGACACGTGGTTCAACGAGGTGTGCGGGCCCTGAGCGATCGCGAGAATGTGGTGATCGGACCGGACTCGCATGAAACACATCTTGTCTTCCAGCCAGTCCGACAAGCGGAAACCCAGATGCGTCTCGTAGAACCGCTTGGTCGCCGCGACATCGGGCGAGTTGACGACCACGTGACTGAGCTTCTGCGGGACCGATTCCCGAGGCTCCAGCGCCCGCCACGGACGTTGTGCGACGTCGCTGGAGACCTCGATGAGGCGGCCGTCCGGGTCGAAGAACCGGAACCCGTAACCGCCACCGGGCGTGCCGAGCTTGTCGGGCTCCCACACCAGGGTGATGCCGGCCGACCCCAGCCGCTGCGCCAACTCGTCCACAGCGGACGCGCTCTCCGCGGCGAACGCGATCAGGTCCACGCGCTTCGCGGAGTCCTTGCGGACGCGCACGATGTAGGCCTCGGGATTGGCAGGGGTTCCGAAGAACACCACATCGGAGTCCTCGTCGACGATCTCCAGACCCCATGCGGAACGGTAAAATTCGACTGTTTCCCGGAAATCCGGGACGCCGAGCCCCACGTGGCGAACGTGGGTCAGCGGTGACTTCGCTGCCTGAGTCATTGATGTTCTCACTTCATTGTGCGGTCAGCCTCCGCACACGCTAACCGCGCCAACCCCCGCACTGATAGCGATGGATATCGATGTGAACCATCATTGGAATCGATGGATGGCTCAGGGCTGCAGCGCGGCGGCCGCCCGTGCGACTCGGTTGCGCAGCCACCGGTGGGCGGGGTCCGTCTCGGCGCGCGGCGACCAGAACATCGACTCGCTCATCGTGTCGATCGTGAACGGCGGATCGAGCAACCGGATCCCGGCCCGCTCGGCGAAGTACCGGCCGAGCCGCTCGTGCAGCAGCGCCATGAGCCGGGTGCCGCGGAGCATGAACGGCTGGATGACGAAACTCTGCGTGCCGATCTCGACCGGACGATCGATGCCCAGCTCGCGGAACCGGAGTTCGCTGATCGTGCGCAACGAGGTCCCGGCGAAGGACACGTAGGGCAATGTCCGGAACTGCTCCTCGGTGATCCGACCCCCGATCTCCGGATGGTCGCGGTCGACAGCGCACACCAACCGATCGGTGAACAGCTTCTCCGAGCTCGCCTGGAGGTCCTCAGGCATCAGTTCGTCCGGAAAGATCAGCAGATCCAGCTGCGAGCGGCTGACCTGCTCGGCGAAATCCGGCGCGATCGGGCGGACGGTGAAGCGCAGGTTCGGCGCCTCGACCTCGAGCTCGGCCAACAGCGGTCCGAGCAGGATCAACAAGACGTAGTCGCTGGCCATCAGCGTGAACTGGCGATGATCGGCCCCAGGATCGAACCGCCGACCGGACCGGATCGTCGACTCGACCAAGTCCAGCGCCTCACGGAGAGGCTCGATCAGCTGCAGCGCCCGGGTGGTCGGCACGAGCGACCGGCCCTCCCGGACCAGGAGCGGGTCGTCGAAGAACTTCCGCAGCCGGGACAACGACGCGCTCATCGCCGGCTGCCCGACCGACATCCGCTCGGCCGCCCTCGTGACACTGCACTCGGCCATCAACGCGTCGAACGCCAGCAGCAGGTTGAGGTCGAGCCGATACAGCTGCTCACGATCCACGATGTCACCGTCCCGGCCGGCTCATGAGGTCGCACGACCCTAACCCCAGGGCCCGGTGACCATCAACGCGGCCGATGCGCGACACCGGCAGTCATCACCACAACACAATGGCGGTTCGTCAGACGCCGACATTTGACGAACCGGAGCCACCGCTGCATGACTCCCACAAGACGGTTACGAGAATCACCGGGGTTACGGACCATCAGCGGTACTAGCGGAGCCCCGTTAGCCACAAAGGAACTGATAAAGGTCTGGCACTGTACTCCAGGCGCGGAGGCCAACACATCAGCGGACTGCGGGTGCGAGGAACCAACTGTGACGATTAGGGGATTCGAACCCCTGACCCCCGCACTGCCAGTGTGGTGCGCTACCTCTTCCAGCCTGCACTTTCAGAGAATCCGCTGGCCAGTTGGGACAGTTTGGCGTTGAGTCGGACGCGGGACCCGTTCGGGGTCGGCCAGCTTGACGTCGTGCGCGCGGACCGCGAGCCGGCCGCGGATGCCTTGGCCGCTGCGTTCGCCGGCCATGCCGGCGTAGACGATGGCGCCGTGGGAGCGAGGCAAATACACGCCCGGCTCGCGCGGGTCTTGGGTGACGGCCTGGTCGAAGGTCAGCCACGGGGACCATGCGGCCAGGCGGCAGGTGTGATGCCGGCGGCGCGGTCCCGGCCGGGTTGTCGTCGTTGCCGCTGCTTAGCGATCTTGATGACGACGAGCTCCGGGTCCGAGGGCCGGGGGGTGGGGCGCACCAGTGGATCACCTCGCCGACCTTCTTGATGATGTTGCCGCGGGGCCGGTTGAGCGCGGCGGGCTTGCAGTGGTGCTGGAGAACATCGACTGGAAGCCGGGTGTGGTGGCCGGGCTGGGGTGGAGCGGAGGCGGCGCTGGCCGGCATCGCTGCCGCAGCCGGTCGGCAACAGCGGCCCGGCCACGCTCGCGGTGGCCAGCATCCCCATCTGGTGCGCAGGGCTGGCGTGGTAAGGAAGCAGCGGAGCTCGAGCAGGCAGGCCCGGCGGTGGTGGCCGAACTGTGGGCGCCGGGCAGCGCGGTGGTGACCGCCGGCTGCGACGAGGCCGCCCGGGACGCGGTCGCGGTGTGGACGTCAGCCCGCTGGGTGCCCGACCGGGGCTCGATCGCGGTGCAACTGGCGAAGCTGGCGCCACCGTGATCGGCGCGGGCCGCGCCCACAATCGCGAAGCCGCCCTCGACCTGGGGCCCGACGTGTTCGTCGACCTGGAGGACGACCGGCAGGAAGACATCGGCGAAGTCGACGTGGTTCTCGACGTGTTCGGCAAGGAGATCGGCGCGCGGTCCGCCGGCCTGGTGCGGGCGGGTGGCACGCTGGTCACCATCACCGCCCTGCCCGAATTCGAGCCGCGGTACGGGCGATCGGTCTTCTTCGTCGTGGAACCGGACCGCGCCCGGCTCGCTCAACTGGTCGGGCTCGTCCGCGAAGACAGCCTGCGTGTCCTGATCAGGTCACGTGATTCGCCGGCCGAGGTGCCGCAGGCCGTCAGCGCCGGACGGCAAGTTGGCGGGAGACCGATCGTCATGGTCGACGAGCCCTAAGCGTCGCAGCCAACCGACCGGGTCGCCGCAGCTCGCGACCCGGTCCCCCGCTGGCCCCGCGACGCTCCCGGGCACCGGCGGAAGGACGGGAGCGCAGCTGCCCCAGAAATTCAAGGGCGCACGCGGACGACGGTCTTGCCCTTGCGCCGCTCGGTCGGATTGAGCGCGGGGAGGGCGTCGTCGAGGGATACGACCGTGCCGATGTGCGTGCGGAGGCGTCCATCCCGCACCCGGTCGACGATCTCCACCAGCTGACCCGGAACGGACTCGACGACGAAGTCGATCGCGAGGCCGTCGACCGGGCGCGCCTCGACGGGCCCGACCACCGACACCAGTGTCCCGCCCGGCCGGAGGATGCTCGCCGAGCGCCGCTGGACGTCGCCGCCGACTACGTCGAAGACCAGGTCGACCCCGCCGATGTCGCCGAGGTCGTCGTGCTCGAGGTCGAGGAATTCGTTCGCGCCGAACTCGAGCGCCGCCTGGCGGTCCGCCGCCCGCCCGGTGCCGATGACATAACCACCGAACTCCCGGGCCAGCTGCGTCACCACCGCCCCGACCGCACCGGCCGCGCCGTGCGCCAGGACGCTCTGCCCCGCCCGGAGACGACCGTGCTGGAACAGGCCCTGCCACGCGGTCAACCCGGAAATCGGCAGACTCGCACCCACCGTGAAATCGACGTCCCCCGGCAACGGCGCGAGGTTGCGGGCCTCCACGGCCGCGTACTCGGCAAGGGTTCCGTCGCGGTGCCAGTCCGTGATCCCGAAAACCCGCTGCCCCAGCGAGAGTCCCGTCGTGCCGTAGCCCAGGGCGGTGACCACTCCGGCGAACTCGTGGCCGATGATGGCGTGCGTCCGACCACGACCCGAACGATCGGCCCACGTCGAGGGCCACTCCCACTCAGCGGGCACGAAGCCCGACGCGTGCACTTCCACGACGACGTCATTGATCGCGGGTGTCGGCTCGGGCCGCTGGGCGAGGGTGATCCCGGCTGCTTCCGCGGCTTGGTCCGTCGCGACGATGGCCTTCATCGGTGCCTCCTGTCTCCTGCTCGCCATTCCCGGGCGAGCGATTTTGGGCTGAACAGCCCACTAACGGGAGTGAACACGACCACGGAGTGGGCTGTCAAGCCCAATCTGGGATATCGTGTGAAGCATGGAAGCCAGAACGGAAGCTCGAGCGCCGCAGAAGCTGACGGGCAAGGGGCAGGCCACGCGCGCCCGCATCCTCGAGCACGCCGCGGAGCTGATCTACGCCAAGGGCGTCCACGCGACGAACAACGAGCAGCTCCGGCGCGCGGCTGGCATCAGCGGATCACAGCTCAACTACTACTTCCCCACCAAGGAAAGCCTCGTCCTCGCGGTCATCCAGTGGCAGGCCGAGCGCGTCCTCACCTTCCACCGCAGCGAACGGTTCACCCGCTTCGAAAGCCTCGACTCGCTGCGAGAATGGGCGCGCTACTACATCGCCTACGAGCGCTCCTGCCAAGAAGGCTGCACCCTCGGCTCGCTCGCCAGCGAGATCATCAAGACCGACCTGGACGTCCGCACCGAACTCGCGAGCGCGTTCCGGCAATGGAGAGACATCTTCCGGGACGGGATCGAAAGGATGCAACAACTCGGCCGCATCAGCGCCGAGGCCGATCCCACCCGCCTGGCCCACCTCCTGCTCTCCGCCTTCCAGGGCGGCATGCTCCTCGCCCAGGTCGCCCGCGACATCGCCCCGCTCGAAGACGCTCTACGAGCAGCCATCGATCACGTTCGCGCATTCGCGATGCCCCCCGCCGAGGAACTCGAAGACCAGTAACAGCGAGTGCTATGCCGGTGGGCAACATCCGGCGGGGCCGAGGCGCGTCTGGCTCGGCAGCATCAGCCGGTGGAGACCGAGCAGGCGCCTGGTCGTGAGCGCTGATCCAGGCGGCAGCCTCGTGACTTCCGTCGTCGCGCTTCCCGACGTCGACGGTGTTGTACGGCCAGGCGTTCGACACTGCGCAGTTGGACACCGATTCCGACTTGGGCTCAGGCGGTCGCCATGTGCGCGAACTGGCTTTCGACCACCTGATGAGGCAGATCCGGCTGGCCGTTGAGCGCTGAAGCGCGGAAGCGCCGCCGCATCGAGCGGCGCGGTCGCCGTCGGACTAAGGGCCGGCCAGTACACGACGCGCTGTAATCCGCGGCGTTATTCTGCTGAACGGCGTGGCGAGGTCGTCCACTGACGTCCTGCCTTCAGCAACCATTGCCAAGCAACCCTCTGATGCCGATTCACGAAAGTAACGGCTCAGTACCACCTCGGCATCATGCCATCCTTCAAGGTCACCAGATTCAACTCGAGCACTTCGCGGGGAGACGAGCCCGACGATGCCCGGCGACGTAGTCATAGTCGTTGGCGGAGCTGCCCTCGACACCACATCATCGTCACTTCGACGGCACGCGACGTCCCGCTGCGCCGCGCGAACCAGGCTTCCGGCGGTGGCCACACCAACGGGTCAGCCGAGCACGCGTAGCGCATGGTCGACCGCCGCGCGCAGCCGTTGCGGGTCGTGGCCCGCGCGGTGGCGTACCCGCAGCCCGGCGAGGGTGGTGAACAGCAGGTCGGCGGTGGCCTCGGCGTCGAGGTCGGCAGCCAGTTCACCGGCGGCGATCCCGCGCCGCAACAACGCGGCGATCGCGGCGATCGTGCCTTCGAATGCCGCATCCACCCGCCGGCTGGTTTCCGGGTCGTCCGTGCCCAGCTCGGTGGCCGTGTGGATGACCAGGCAGCCCGGCACGTCGGCGGGCTCGACCATCGAGTAGAGCCAGTCGCGCAACACGAGGCGGACTGGCCGGTCGTCCTCCAGTGCGGCGATGCAGCGCGCGGACTCCGACGCCTGGTAATGATCCAGAGCGCGCAGGAACAGCGCGTGCTTGTCCCCGAAGGTCCGGTAGAGACTGCTCGGGTTGAGGGCGAGCGCCTCCCCGAGGTCGCGGGTGGACGTGGCGTGGTAGCCGCGCCGATGGAACAGCTCCGTCGCGCGCGCGACGACTTCCCCCTCGTCGAACTGCCGAGACCGTGCCACGCACCCAGACTACCCCAGGTTGTGGAGCGACTGCTCCCGTTGTACTGTCCAGACCATACGGGAGCGATCGCTCCCAAAAAGGAGGCAGTGATGGACAACAAAGTGGCCGTCGTCAGCGGTGGCACGAAGGGCATCGGCGCCGCGGTCGTCGAGCGCCTGCGCAAGGACGGCTACTGGGTCGTCACGGGTTCGCGCTCGGCTACGCCGGAGCAGGGTGACGACCTGACCGTCGTCCGCGCGGATCTCGCGACCGCCGAGGGGGTCGAGGCGCTCGCTGCTGCCGCACTGCGGCTCGGCCGGGTCGACGCGCTGGTCAACAACGTCGGGCAGTTCGAGGCCCGGAGTTCGTTCCTCGACGTCACCGACGCGCAGTGGCAGCAGGGCTTCAACGCGAACGTCCTGTCGGCCGTGCGCCTCACGCGCGCACTGCTGCCGGCGCTGCTGGAGCGCGGCGGAGCGATCGTCAACGTGTCGTCGATCAACGCACGGTTGCCGTTCCCGATGGTGGTGGACTACTCCGCGCACAAAGCGGCGCTGACCAACCTCACCACGGCGCTGTCGGAGGAGTTCGCACCGCGAGGGGTCCGGGTGAACACCGTGTCGCCCGGGCCTGTCCGCACGCCGGGCTGGACCGATGACGGCCGTCTCGGCGACAGCATGGCCAGCGCGTCCGGCACCACCCGCGATCAGGTACTGGACGAGGGCGTGCCCGCGAGCATGGGCATCGCACTCGGCCGGATGGGCGAAGCCGGTGAAATCGCCGACGCGGTCGCGTTCCTCCTCGGGCCCCAGGCCCGGTGGATCACCGGCACCGACCTCGTGATCGACGGCGGGACCATCAAGGCGGCGTGACACTCCCCGGGGCTTCGGGCCTCGAGGTGCGCCCCGAAGCCCGAAACCCGCGGAAAGCCTGCTCTCGCCGAACCTTCGGCGTGATGGACAAGCCCGCGCCCGGCCGCCGTCAGCTCGCCTGGGCAGCCGGCATCCCGTCCCCGGTCCCCGTCATGGCGTCGAGCGCGGCGTCGTCGGTCCTCCGTGCAGTCAGCCGCGCGGGCGGCACACACTGACCGTCCGGCGTGACGAACGCCAGTTGCGCGGCCGTGCCCGTGTCTTCCAGAGTGAACCGTGGCGAGGTGCCGCCGGGACGCGGTCGGTGAGCGCGGCCCCAGCTCGCCAGCGCCGCCATGACCACGTTCAGGCTGCGGCCGGCTTCGGTGAGCAGGTACTCCTCCCTGGCCCGCAGCCCCGGCTCCCGGTAGGTCCGCCGCTCCATGAGCCCTTCGTCCACCAGCTGCGCGAGCCGTTTGGCCAGGATGTTCGGCGCGATCCCCAGCTCCTCCCGGAACTCCTGGAACCGTGTCGAGCCCGCCAGCATCGCCTCCCGGACGATCAGCAGCGTCCAGCTGTCGCCGAGCACCTGCAGCGTCCGGGCGATGGAGCAAGTCGAGTCCTTGCCGAGCGTCTTGGGCACGCCACGATCGTACCCACTTGGGTAGCTCCGAGCTAGCCAGCTGGACCGCAAGCTGGGTTGCACGAAGAAATCCAGCGATGCTAGCTTGCTGAAAGCAAGTCAGCAGCCTTGCAGCACCCCAGCGCGCCACGGGCGCGCGAACCGTCCGCACTTCGCATCAAGGAGGCCCATCGTGCCGTCGACCCCAGCCCAGCGCCGTGCGGCGTTCGCCGAGCTCGTCCGGTCCCCCGCGCCACTCGTACTCCCGGGCGCCTATGACGCCTTCACCGCGAAGCTCGTCGAACGCGCCGGCTTCCCCGCGACCTACCTCGGCAGTTTCGCCGCCGCCGCGAGCACGTTCGGCGAGCCGGACGTCGGGCTGATCACGATGACCGAAATGGTGGACGCGGCGCGCCGGATCGTCGAGGCGACCGAGCTGCCCGTGCTGGTGGACGGCGAGAACGGCTTCTACGAGCCCGAGAACATCTGGCGGACGGTACGGGCCTTCGAGTCCGCCGGCGTGGTGGGCATCCACATCGAGGACAACCTCGGCGGCAAGCACACGTCGCGACCGGCGGGACTGATGTCTCCCGAGCGGATGGCGAAGCGCATCCGGGCGGCGCTGGACGCCCGCACGGATCCGACCTTCCAGATCATCGCGCGGTCGGACGCGGCCTGGGTGCACCGGGACATCGACGACGCCGTCAACCGCCTGCAGAGCTATGTCGCCGCCGGGGCCGACGCGGTTTTCGCTCCCGCGATTCCCGCGGCCAAGCTGAAGGAGGTCCGCTCGCGCATCGACGCCCCCGTCATGGTGGCCGCGGACCTGTTCGACGCTCCGGGCGGCGACCGCCCGGGCAGCACGCTCGCGGAGTACGCCGACGCGGGAGCGGACATCCTCCTGCTGTGGTACAGCCTCATCGGCGCGGCGGCCAAGAGCGTCACAGCGGTTCTCGACGCGCTCGAGGAGGGCCGGGAGGTCGCCGACATCCGCGGCCTGATGCTCGGGCAGCACACGTTCGAGTCCCTTATGGACTACGCCGCCTACGAGCGACGCGCCGCCCGGTACCAGTGACGCCTCCAGCCCCGCATTCCCGGTCCGTTCTGACGAAAGACGGTAGCCCCATGAACAACGACAATTCCACCGGCACTACCGCGTTCACCGACGCGCGGGTGATCGTAGGCGACGGCACCACGGTTCTCGACGACGCCGTGATCACTGTCCAGGATGGACGCATCACCGGCCTCAGCCAGGCCCCGGCCGGGGACCTCACCGGCGCGAGCGTGGTCTCGTTGCGGGGCAAAACGGTCATGCCCGCGCTGGTCAACCCGCACGGGCACATCGGCTACATGCGAGGTGCCGCCTGCGATCCGGGCTTCTATTCGCGCGAGAACATCCTCGACCACCTCCGCCGGTTCGTCTACTACGGCATCAGCACGTTCCAGTGCCTCGGGACCGACCGGAACGGCATCGAGATCGCCATCCGCGACGAGCAACGCTCGGGAATCCTTGACGACCCGGACCTGGCGACCTTCTTCACCGCGGGCTCCGGCCTGGTCGCGGCGCCCGGCCCCGGGCAGGCCAGCGGCGCGCCGTTCTTCGCCGTCGACGCGGTGCACCAGGTGACCGACCCGGCGGACGGGCGGGCCTTCGTGCGCGAGCTCGCGGGGCGGAAGGTCGACGCGGTCAAGTTCTGGATCGACGACCGGGGCGGCGCCGCGGCCAAGCTGTCGCCGGAGGCGTGCCGGGAGATCGTCGACGAAGCCCACGAGCACGGCATCCCGGCCGCGGCGCACATCTACACCGTCGAGGACGCGAAGGTCGCGCTCGACGCCGGTGCCGACATCCTCGCCCACATGCCCCGCAGCCCGGGTCCCGACCAGGAGCTGATCGAACGGCTCGTCGAGCGCGACACCGCGGTCTTCACCTCGATGAGCGTGCAGGGCCCGACGCGCACCGAATGGCTGGACGATCCGGCGGTGCGGGAGACGCTGCCGGCCACCGCCATCGAGGAGCTGCGCGGCCGGATGCGGGCGCGAGGCGGGGAACCACTGTTCGACACCGGCGAGACCTACCGCCGCCTGCAGGAGAACTTCGCCACCCTGCACCAAGCCGGCGTCCGGCTCGTCTACTCGGCCGACACGGGCCTACTCGCGCAGCTCCCCGGGCTCGCCGAGCACCGGGAGCTCGAAGCGCTGGTCGAAGCGGGCCTGTCCCCGATCGAGGCGATCGAGTTCGCCACCCGACGCTCGTCCCACCTGCTGGGGCTGACCGACCGGGGGACCATCGAGGTCGGCAAGCGGGCCGACCTGCTGGTCCTCGACGCCGACCCGCGCGCGGACATCACCAACACCCGCCGCATCGCCGATGTCGTGCTCGAGGGGCGGGTCGTGGACCGCGAACGCCTGCGGCGGCAGTGGCGAACCGACGGCGAGTGACCCGTTGCCCGATCGGCGCCCCTGCGGTCATCCGCGGTGGCAACCGCTCGTAAGTGCGACCAGCCGAGTACGGCTCCCTGCCGGGCCATCACACCACTGGGACCCCGCCGTGATGCCGGGACCGCCTCGTCGCGGGCATTAGGCCGCCACCGTCACACCGCGGCCGAAATGCACGGACATCCTTTCCTCCAGCGTCTTGTACCGACCGGTCAATATGCCTATAGTTCAGGCAACGTCGTGCGCCACTGCTCCCCTGGATCGTGGGCGCGTCGTCCGCCTCCTGCCCAAACTTTTGTGTGGGGCAGGCGGCATCCACCCGGCCGGCCCCACCGCCAGGAACGGGTCAGATCGACCGGTACAAAGCGCCGCGTGGTGAAGCGAATCTCCCCCGAAGTCGTTGGAGGTAATGATGGTGGTCGAGCAACAACAGGCGGCGCGGGTCAATCCCGCGCGCGTGGCCTTCGCCAGCTTCGTCGGCACGGCGATCGAGTGGTACGACTTCTTCCTGTTCGGTTCGGCGGCGACCCTGGTGTTCAACACCCAGTTCTTCCCCACCCTGAGCCCGTTGGCCGGGACTCTCGCAGCCTTCGCGACGTTCGGCGTCGCCTTCGTCGCGCGCCCGCTGGGCGGTATCGTGTTCGGGCACTTCGGCGACCGGCTCGGCCGGAAGCGGATGCTGATCCTGTCCCTGCTGTTGATGGGCGGCGGGACGGTCGCCATCGGCGTGTTGCCCACCTACGCCCAGATCGGCCTCGCCGCGCCTCTCCTGCTGGTTCTCGTCCGGCTGATCCAGGGCTTCGCGGTCGGCGGCGAATGGGGTGGCGCCGTGCTGATGGCGGTGGAGCACGCCCCGCCGCGGCGGCGGGCCTTCTACGGCAGCTGGCCGCAGGCCGGCGTCCCGGCCGGGCTCGTGCTGTCGGCCGCGGCGTTCCTCGCGGTGCAGCAGCTGCCGAAGGACCAACTGTTGTCGTGGGGCTGGCGCCTGCCGTTCCTGGCCAGCGCGGTGCTCATCGCGGTCGGCTTCTACGTGCGTTCCCGCCTCAGCGAGTCGCCCGAGTTCGAGCAGGTGTCGCAGGCCCGGGAAGTGTCGAAGTTCCCGCTGAAGGACACCCTGCGACGTTCCCCCCGCTCCGTTCTCGTCGGTCTGTTCGCCCAAGCCGCGTCCAACATCCCCTTCTACGTGGTGACCGTGTTCGTGCTGTCGTACGGCCCCGGCGAGGTCGGCATCTCCCGCAGCACGGTGCTGACCTGCTTGATCGTCGCCTCGTTGCTGGACATCGCCGCGGTGCCGCTGGTGGCCGTCCTCGCCGACCGCATCGGCAGGCGGAACGTCCTGCTGGCCGGGGCGGTCTACTCGGCCCTCGCCGCGTTCCCGTTCTTCTGGCTGATCGACAGCGGCGCCCCCGCCGCGGTGCTCATCGCGATGTTCCTGTTTGCCTGCCTCGGCCACGCGCTGAGCTACAGCGCCATGGCCGGCTTCCTGGCCGAGCTGTTCGACGCCGAGCACCGCTACACCGGCGTCTCGGTCGCGTACCAGGTGGGCGGGCTGATCACCAGCGGCCCGGCGCCGTTCATCGCCGCGGCCCTGTTCGCCGGCTTCGGTGGCTCCTGGGTGATCTCCCTGTACATCGTCCTGGCGTGCGCGATCACGTTCACCGCGCTCCTGTTCACGCCGCGCCGGCCCTGAGCGGCGGGAAACCGCGACACCGCGCTGATCCAGAGCCGGGCCCCGCGGCCGGAACCGCGGGGCTACCGGCCCACGAGCGTGGTGACCAGTGTTTCGGCGATGGCGCGGAGCTCGTCAGGCGTGTGGTCCACCCGTTCCAGCACGGCGATGCCGCGGGTGGTGGTGACGACCAGGCGCGCGACCGCGCGGATGTCTACGGCCAGTTCCACGCCGTCGTCGATGGCGACGAGCGCGTCGTGGACGAGGTCTTCCAGCTTGTCCAGCATCACGCGGACCGCGGCTTCCACCCGGGGAGAGTCCGTCGCGGCCTCGACGGCCGTGCGGGTGGACAGGCAGCCGCGGGACGGGGAGCCGGCCGAGAACACGGCGATGCAGTAGTCGAAGAAGGACAGCAGGGCGGTCCGCTCGTCGGGGCCGTTCAGCGCGTCACGGGCGCCTGCGAGGAAGCGATCGGTGTATTCGCCGAAGGCACGAAGGAAGATCTCCTCCTTGCCCCCGTAGGCGTGGTACAGCGAGCCACGCTGGACTCCGGTGCCCGCGGCGAGGTCGAGCATCGACGTCGCGCGGAACCCCCGCTCGGCGAAGACGTCGAGCGCGCGCTCGAGCGCCACTCGCTCGTCGAACTGCCGAACCCCGGCCATGAAACTCCTTCCTGTCCCGCGCCCGACGACTCTACCGGGATCGAAGATGCTGCCTCCGGACAGCGGCAGTGCCACGGCCCAGCCGATCACCGCAGCGGGCCCGAGTGACGACAGCAGGCCCGGCCCGCTCAGCTCGGTCGCCAGCACGACCGCCGTGGCCGGAGCGCGGGCCCCGGCCGCGAGGCAGGCGGCCATCCCCACGACGGCCGCCCCCGGTACCGGGAACGCGGCGCCTACGGCCGCGCCGACGAACAGCGCCGGACCGATGGTGCCACCCACCCCGCCGACGCCGAGGGTGACGCTCGTCGCGAGGATCTTGGCGGCTGCCAACAGGAGCAGGGCGCCGGTGCTTCCGGATCCCGTGGCCGTTCGGGTGATGACGTCCTGCCCGATCCCGCCGACCTGGGGCACCGCGAGTACCGCCGCGCCCATCAGCACCCCGCCGACGGCCGGGCGCGCCCACTCGGACCACCGCCACACCAGATCGGCCGCCCGCCGCACCACGTGCAGGCTCCAGATCAGCGAGACCCCGGCGAACCCGGCGAGCAGCGCCACCGGCACGGTGGCCAGGTGCGGGCCGAACCCGGCGATGTCCGGCGCGGGCAGCCGCAGCGGTTCCCCCGGCAGGGCCCAGGCGACCGTGGTTCCGGACACGGCCCCGGCCACCGTCGCGGCCAGCTCGAGCGGGCTCACGCCGGTCAGCAGGACTTCCACGACCAGGACGACGCCGGCCATCGGCGCCTGGAAGGACCCGGCGACCCCGCCCGCCACGGCGGACGCCACCGTCGATCGCACCAGCGTGGCCGGTACTCGCGGCAGCCGCACCAGCGCCGAGCCGAGTGCCGCGGAGATGTGGATGATCGGGCCCTCGCTCCCGGCCGATCCCCCGGAGCCGAGGGTGAGACCGGCGGCAATCCCCTTGACGCCCGCGACGCGGGGACGGAGTGGCTCCGCCGTCGCGAGCGCTCGCCGGACCTGCGGAACCCCGCCGCCCCCGGCCTCCGGCGCGCACACCACCAGCAACGGCCCGTAAGCCAGCGCTGCCACTGCCGGGGCGAGAAGAACCACCGGCGCCGGCGCACCGTGCAGCAGCCATCGGCACGCCGCCACGGTCTGGATGAGAGCGACACCGGAAGCGCCGGCCAGGGCACCCGCGAGCACCGCGAGCACCAAGGCCGCGGGCCATCTTCGCGTCATCGTTGAAAGGCCCGTGCCGAAGGCGCCGGCACCCGGCCATCCGGGCCGCCCGCAGTCAGCTCGGATGCGGCCGCCGTGTGTCCGAAAGCGACAGTGGTGGCAGCGCCGAGGTCTAAAACTGACGGAGGTTGTTGACAGTCTGGGCTCCTGATCAAGGGAGGCCTTATGGCTGAGCGAGTGCGGAGTGAGAAGGACCTGGTCAGGCGCGCGAACCGGCACCTGGCCGTTCTTCGTCACGCGGAGTCGATCAGTGGCAATGTCGCGGCGACCTGCCGGTATCACGGCATCAGCCGCACCGTGTTCTACCGGTGAAAACACTGCTACGAAGACGAGGGCATCGACGGTCTGAAGGACCGGTCCAGCGCACCGCTGCACTGCCCGACCAGCACCCACCCGCAGGTGGTCGAGAAGATCATCCACCTACGGCAGCATCACCACTTCGGCCCACTGAAGATCAGCATGTACCTGCGTCGCTACCACGACCAGGAGATCAGCGCCTCCACGATCTATCGCATCCTGAAACGCCTGCGCCTGAGCCGGCTGCCGGCCTCTCAGCGCTACAAGCGCCATCGGCAGCGCTGGAAGCGTTACGAGAAGCAGCGCCCAGGCCACCAGTTGCAGATCGACGTCAAGTTCGTCGAACCGATCACCACCGACGCCGGCCGAAAGAAGCGGTACTACCTCCTACACCGCGATCGATGATTGCACCCGGCTGCGGATCCTGAGGATTTACCCGCGGTCTGACCAGAAGACCGCGATCCAGTTCCTGGACCATGTGCTGTCCAGGCTGCCGGTTCAGGTTGAGAAGATCCAGACCGACAACGGGGCGGAGTTCCAGTCGGCGTTTCACTGGCACCTGCTCGACCAGGGCATCGGTCACGTCTACATCCGTCCCGCCACCCCACGTCTCAACGGCAAGGTCGAGCGCTCACGCCGCATCGACGCTGAGGAGTTCTACCGCCTACTCAACGGCGTCGTCCTCGGCGACATCGCGGTGTTCAACGAGAAGCTCAAGGAATGGGAGGACTACTACAACTATCACCGCCCCCACGGCGGCCCCGGCGGGCCCGCGGCGCACGATCAGGCCGACTGCGGGGTCAGACGCTGGAAGAGTTCCCACGCAGCCCGCTCGACGTGGTTGTGCAGCAGCTTGCCGTCTTCGCGCACCTCCCACACCGCGGTTCCGCTGAACGAGATCGGCCGTCCGTCCGGCTCGGTGCCGAACATTCCCTTGTTGCGGCCGTGCACCCGCCAGCGCGAGGCGACACGGCTGCCGTCGTGGTTCTGGAACGTTTCGACGACCTCCAGCCTGAAGTCGTCGATCTTCTCCCGGAACGCCCGGATCCACGCCTTGAAGTTCTCGCGCCCTTCGATGCGCTCGCCCGCGTTCGTGATGACGAAGTCCTCGACGACGTAGCGGTCCGCGGCGTCCGGATTGCCCGCGTTCCACACGTCGCGCCAGAACGACTCGACCACTTCCACCGAGTTCACCGGCGACATCGGCAACCTCCTCGACCTATGTTTGACAACACTGTCAAACATAGGCGGTCCCGCCTTCGCAGCCCAGCTTTTTGCGAGCACCGCCACACGACAACGGCCGGGCACCCGAAGTGCCCGGCCGAATCCGTCGTACGTCGGTCAGCTCGCGACCGTGAAGGCGTCCTCGAACGTGTAGCCGCCGAGCAGTTCCCGGGCGGCCACCATGTACTGGATGGTGGGCGTGCCCTCCTCCAGCCAGTTCAGGCGCGCGTCGCGGTAGAGGCGTTCGATCGGGTACTTCCGCGTGTAGCCGATCCCGCCGTGCACCAGCAGCGCGCGGTCGGTGACCCGGCCGACGGCCTCCAGGCCGAACTGCTTGACCAGTGACGACTCGGCCGGGATCCGCTTGCCGCTGTCCCATTTGGACGCCGCGTCCGCCAGCATGCCGCGCAACGCGTACACGTCGGCGGCCATCTCGGCCAGGTAGCGCTGGATCGCCTGGCGCTGCGCGATCGGCTTGCCGAACGTGACCCGCTCCTGCGCGTACTTCAGCGACAGCTCCAGCGCCCGCGACGCCGTGCCCAGCGAAGAGGCGGCGATGAACACCCGGCTGATCTCCAGCGCCCGCTCCAGGTGCGCGCCGCCCTCGCCCTCGGCGCCGACCAGAGCCGACACCGGCACCCGCACATCCTCGAACGTCAGCTCGCCGTGCTCGGCACCCTTGCAGCCCATCGTCTCCGGCAGCGGCGCGATGGAGAACCCGGGGGTGTCGCGCGGCACGATGAGCGCCGAGACGTCCTGGTCGGACGTCTTGGCGAACACCAGGAAGTGCGAGGCGATGTCGGAGTTGGTGATGAGCCACTTGCGCCCGTTGAGCACGTACTCGTCACCCTCGCGCCGCGCGGTGGTCGACAGGTCGGCGCCGGTCCCGTTGCCCGGCTCGGTCAGCGCGAAGGCCAGCGACTTCTCGCCGGTCGCCGCGCCCGGCAGGATCTCCTTCTTCTGAGCGTCGTTCCCGATCTCGGACAGGGCGTGCGCGAAGGAGTTGTGCACGTGCACGATGGCCCGGATGCCACCCTGGATCTTCGCGAACTCGGCCAGGATCGGCAGGTACTGCGCCATCGACAGCCCGGCGCCGCCGTACTCCTGGGGCACGATCAGCCCGAACGCGCCACACGAACGCAGCGCGGGCAGGACGATGTCGTACGGAATGGTTTCGGTGTCCTCGATCTGATGTTCCAGCGGGTCGAGCTCGTCCCAGATCGTGGCGAGCACACTGTCGCGCAGCTTCCGGTACTCGTCGGCGGGCAGGCCTGCGTTCATCATTTCCTCCTTGGGATCTAAAGCGTCCAGCCGCCGTCGGCGGCGAGCACCGCACCGGTGCAGAACGTCGCGTCCTCGGCCAGGAAGACCGCGGCGCGGGCGATTTCCTCGACCGTGCCGAACCGCCCGAGCAGCGTGGCATCGGCGATCCTGGCGCGTGCCACGTCCGGGATCGCCGACGTCATGTCGGTGTCGACGAAACCCGGGGCGAGCACGTTGACCCGCACCCCCTTGGGCGCGAGTTCCTTCGCCAGGGAGCGGGCGAAGCCCACGGCCGCCGCCTTGGCGCTCGCGTAGGCCGTGTCGCCGGGGAAACCCACGGAACCGACCGCGGAGCCGACCAGCACGACGCCGGGGCTCGCCCCCCGGGTCAGCCACGGGATCGCGGCCTGGACGAGCGCGGCGGTGCTTCTCAGGTTCGCCTCGACGACCTGCCACCAGTCGTCGAGATCGATCTTGGCGAGTTTGCCGCCCTGCCACACCGCCGCGTTGAGCACGAGCGTGTCGAGCCGGCCCCACTGGCCGGTGACCTGCTCGATCACCGTCCGGGCGCCCTCGGGCGCGGCGAGGTCGAAGGGCACCGGCAGAACTCGGTCCGGGTGGACCGCGGCGAGCTTCTCGACGAGCTCACCGCCGGTCCGGTAGGTACCGGCGACCCGCAGGCCCCGGTCGAGGAGCTGCTGCGCGATGCCGGCTCCGATACCGCGGGAGGCGCCGGTGACCAGGGCCACCCGCTCGCCGGTCATGCTGTCGTCTGCATCCATCACAGTATTGTACCGATCGGTCTATACGAATAGGCGTGTGACATTTAACGGAAAAGAAGGGTCAGATCCGCTCGACGATCGTGGCGTTGGCCATGCCGCCCCACTCGCACATCGTCTGGAGCCCGAAGCGGGCCCCGCGACGCTCCAGCGCGCCGACGAGCGTCGTCATGATCCGGGCGCCGCTGGCGCCCAGCGGGTGGCCGAGCGCGATGGCACCGCCGTGCACGTTGAGCCGGTCGTGCTCCACCTTGAGATCGTTCATCCAGGCCAGCGGAACCGGCGCGAACGCCTCGTTCACCTCGAACAGGTCGATGTCGTCGGCGGTCAGCCGGGCACGCTCGAGCACCGCGCGGGTGGCCGGCACGACGCCCATGAGCATGACGATCGGGTCGTCCCCGACGACGGCCATCGAGTGCACCCGCGCCCGCGGGGTCAGGCCCAGCTGCTCGGCCTTCTCCGCGCTCATCAGCAGGACGCCCGCCGCACCATCGGTCAGCGGCGAGGAGTTGCCCGGCGTGATCTTCCAGTCGATTTCGGGGAACCGCCGCGCAGCCGCTTCGTCCACGAAGGACGGCCGGAGCCCGGCGAGCGCCTGCACCGTGGTCCCCGGCCGGACGGTCTCGTCGACGGTGACCTCGGGCGCGTCGGTCACGGTGATCAGATCGGGCGCGAAGGCATCCCGCGCGGCTGCGGCGCGGTGGTGCGAGGCCGCGGAGAACTCGTCCAGCTCGTCGCGGTCCAGCTGCCAGCGGCCGCAGATCAGCTCGGCGGACAGCCCCTGGCCGATGAGCCCGCCACCGGGAAACCGCTCCGCGATCCGCGAGCCGAGGTGGTCGGCCCCCTGGGCGTCGGAGTGCATCGGCACCCGCGACATCGATTCGACACCGCAGGCGATGACGATGTCGGCCGCGCCGGCCTGGATCGCCTGTGCCGCGAAGTGCACGGCCTGCTGGCTCGAACCGCACTGCCGGTCGATCGTGGTCGCCGGCACCGAGAGCGGGAAGCCCGCGGCCAGCACGGCGCTGCGGGTGGGGTTGATCGCCTGCTCCCCCGCCTTGGTGACGCAACCGCCGATCACGTCGTCGACCAGGGCCGGATCGAGATCGGCGCGCCGGACGAGTGCGGCGAGGACGTCGGCGAGCAGGTGCACGGGGTGGACGTGCGAGAGCGCACCGCCCTTCTTCCCCTTGCCGACGGGCGTGCGCACAACGTCGACGATGACCGCGTCGCGCACTGGTGTCATGGTTCCTCCCTGGGGCGGGTTCAGACCGACCGGCGGGTGCCGATCGGCAGCCGGGACGGCAGAGCGGGCATCGGGCCGCCCGTGCGGCCGCCGGGCACGCCGGCGAACCGATAAGGGACGGGCTCCCGGCCGGGCTGGACGACGACGACCTCGCTCGGGTCGTCGCCGACGGCGCACGAGACCAGCGCACGTGCCACGTCGGGCACGGTGACCAGCGGAAAGCCGAGCCGGTCGAGCTCGGGACGGGCGGCGCCCAGCATCGGCGTGTCGACCAGGCCGGGGCAGACCGCGTGCAGCCCGACCCCCTTGGCGGCGAGCGTGGGCGCGTAGCTCCGCACCAAGCCGATCACCGCGTGTTTCGTCATCGCGTACACCGGATCGAACGGCACCGCGGTCATGCCCGCGAGTGACGCGGTCACGACCGCGCGCCCGCGCGCGGCCAGCAGCCGCGGCACGAGGGCCTGCAAGCCGTGGACCACGCCGTCGACGTTGACCGACCACGCGCGGCGGTAGGCCACGGGATCGACGTCGAGGAGCTCCGCTTCGCCGAGTGCGACGCCCGCGTTCAGCACCAGCGCGGTGAGGGGAAGACCGGCGGCCCCGACGGCTTCGACCGCCACTTCCCAGCCTCCGGGGTCACCCACGTCGAAGGCCACCGCGGAGGCGGCTCCGGCTTCGTCCGCCGCGCGGCCGGCCGCCTCGATGTCGAGGTCGGCGACGATGACGTGCAGTCCGCGTTCGGCGAGTTGCCGGACGACCTCGCGGCCGATTCCGCCCGCCCCGCCGGTGACGAGGGCACACCCCGCGCTGCTGGTCACGATTCCTCCCGGGATCCGACGCTGGACTGGCTCGAACAATACCTGTATAGACCGGTCGGTACAAGACTTTAGGCAGAGTTCCGCCCGTCTTCGCCGCGCGGATTCCCTATCGCGGCGCCATCCGGATCGCTCCGTCCATCCGGATGACTTCGCCGTTGAGGTAATCGTGTTCGACGATGGTGGCGACGAGCCGCGCGTACTCGTCGGACCGCCCGAACCGCGGCGGGAACGGGACGCCGGCCGCGAGCCCGGCTCGGTACTCCTCGGCGACGGTGGCCATCATCGGGGTGTCGACGATGCCGGGCGCGATGGTCATCACCCGGATGCCCGAGGACGCCAGATCCCGGGCCGCGGGCAAGGTCAGCCCGACGACGCCGCCCTTCGACGCGGCGTAGGCGGCCTGCCCGATCTGCCCGTCGAACGCGGCGGCCGACGCGGTGTTGACCACCACCCCGCGCGCGCCGTCCGCCAGCGGCTCGGTCGTGGCGATCGCCTCGGCGGCGACGGCCAGCACGATGAAGGTGCCGGTGAGGTTGATGTCGAGGACCTTCCGGAAGAGGGCCACGTCGTGCCTGCCCGAGCGGGACACGATGCGGGCCGACGGGGCGATCCCCGCGCAGTTCACCGCGATCCGCAGCGGCGCGCCCGCGCCGGCGGCCGTGCCGACGGCCGCCTGCACCTGGTCGGCATCGGTGACGTCGGCCTCGACGTAGGTCACCCCCTCGACCGGGGTGGCCGCCGCGACCGCGGCGGGCAGGTCGAGCGCGAAGACCCGCGCCCCCTTCTCGGCCAGCAGGCGGGCCGTCGCCTGGCCGAGCCCGGACGCACCGCCGGTGACCAGGGCAGCGCTGTCGTCGATTCGCATGTCGTTTCCTTCCACGTCGGCGACACCGGCGCAGGGAAGCCACGGAAGGGCAAGGAGAACGAGCCGGCCGCGAGGGCCCGGCGGCGAGGGAGACCCGGTCCCGAAAACCCGTTGGCGGGCAGCCGATGTCCCCTGTTTGTAGCAGAGCAGGTGAAACAACAACAAGCAGTTTCGTACCGAACGGTACACGTCACATTTTCCGCAAGGCGGGTGGCGCGGAATCGTGGGGCCGCTCGATCCGCGTCAGGCCCGGATGCCGTCGATCAGCGCGTCGAGGAACATGTCCGCGACCTCGTCGGGTTTCAGCTCGCCGTCGGGCTCCATCCACAGGTACGTGTAGTTGAGCATGCCCAGGATCCCTTTCACCAGCAGGCGCGGGGTCTGGCGCAGCACCCCCGCACGCACGCCGTTGTCCAGCGCCTGCCGCCAGTAGCTTTCGTACCGTTCACGGGCCGCGATGACGTGGTCCCGGCGCTCACCGGTCAGTGCGGTGTACTCGCGGAAGAACACGGCCCACTCGGAGCGGTGCTCGGCGATGTTGGCCAGCAGCCCGCGGGCCATCCGCCGGAGCAGCTCCTCCGGAGAGAGATCCTGGTCGAGCAACGCCTCGGCGTAGCTGTTCATCTTGTCGACCTGCTCCTTGCTGATCGCGTAGAGCACGGCCTCCTTGCTGCCGATGTAGTGGTAGAGCGCGCCCCGGCCGAGCCCGACCGCCTGCCCCAGCTCGGCCATCCCGGTGCCGTGGTAGCCGTTCCGGGCGAACAGATCCGCCGCGATGCCGATCACGCGCGCCCTGTTCGCCTCGAAACTCGTGACCGTCATAGCCGACGCCGCCCTCACTCCCGATCGTGGACCGAACGATCCACATGATATCGCCCGGAGGCGCGCTACCGGCGTTCAGGCGTGGTCAGCGCAGACCCAGGAGGTTCCGCACCCGGAACTTCTGCACCTTCCCCGAGGTCGTGCGCGGCAGCGACGTGCCGGTGAAGGTGAACCGGCGCGGGATCTTGTAGGTCGCCAGCTCGCTCTTCAGGTACCGCGTCAGCTCCTCCTCGCCGAGCTCGCACCCGGGCCGCAGGACCACCATGGCCGCGCCGAACTCGCCCCACTCCGGGTCCGGGACACCCACCACCGCGGCCTCGAGGACCGCCGGGTGCTGCGCGACCACGCGTTCCATCTCGGCCGGGTACACGTTCAGCCCGCCGGTGATGATCATGTCCTTCGACCGGCCGGAGATGTAGAGGTAGCCGTCCTCATCGACGTGGGCCAGGTCACCGGTGTGCAGCCAGCCGCCCTCGAGGGTGGCGGCCGTCGCGTCCGGCTTGCCGTAGTAGCCGATCATCGTGGCCGGCGAGCGGCAGATGATCTCGCCGACCTCGCCCGGCGCGGTGTCCTGCCCGCGCTCGTCCACCACCCGCACCTCGGCCGCGCTGCAGGCGCGCCCGGCGGAGCCCGCCTTGCCCACGGCCTCGTCAGGTCGTACGTAGGTCATCATCGTGGGGAACTCGCTCATCCCGTACACCTGCAGCACCGCACAGGACGGGAGCAGGCGGCGGGCGTCGGCGAGCGCGGTCAGCGGCACCGGTTCGCCGCCGCTGCAGATCAGCCGCAGCGAGCTGACGTCGTGGTCGCCGAGGCCGGGATGCCCGAGCACACGCTTGAGCACCGTGGGAACGAGCAGCACGGACGTCACCCGGTGCCGTTCCACCATGGCGAGGAACCGCTCGGGGGTGAAGCCGGTACTGGGCGAGAGCACCACCCGCCCGCCCCGCCACAACGTCGCGAGGGCGAGGTCGTGGAACCCCGCCGCCCAGCACAAGGCGGGCACCACCAGGTACACCTCGTCCGCGGTGATGCCGTAGTCCACGACCTGGTGGAAGGAGTTCCACAGCACCGTGGCGTGGGTGTGCATCGCGCCTTTCGGCGCACCGGTGGTCCCGGAGGTGTACTGCAGCAGGAACAGGTCTCCCGAGCCGACCTCGACCTCCGGCGGCGGGCCGGCCCGCGAGATCAGCTCCTCATACGCGAAATCCCCGTCCACGGTGCCCACGCCGACGTACCGGGCGGCCGACCCGCCGGCGCGCAGCTCCTTCACCACCGGTTCCAGCGCCTGCTCGTACACCACCCAGGACGCCGCGCAGTCGTCCAGGATGTAGCGCAGCTCACCGGCCTTGAGCAGGTAGTTGAGCGGCACCACCACCCCGCCGAGCTTGGCGACGGCGAAGAAGAGCTCCACCCATTCGACCCGGTTGTGCAGCAGCACGCCGACCCGGTCGCCCTTGGCGAAACCCTGGGCGTGCAGGGCGCCCGCGAGCCGGTCCGACCGCTCGTCGAGCTCGTCGAAGGTGACCTCACGGCTTTCGAAGACGACCGCCACGCGGCCTTCGTTGACCCGGCCGGCCAGGCGCGGTTTGCGCAGCAGCTCGGCCACCGTGTAACTGTCCATTTTCGCTCCGCTTCAGAAGATCGCGGCGTACATGATCTTTTCCTGGGTGGCCTCTTCCCGGCTGAACTCGGCCACGGTGCGACCGAACCGGGCGACCAGGATCCGGTCCGACACGGCGAGGATCTCCGGCAGGTAGGACGAGATCACGATGACCGCCTTGCCCTCGTCGGCGAGCTGCCGGATCAACTGGTGGATCTCCTCGATCGCGCCGACGTCCACACCGCGGGTCGGCTCGTCGAAGATGACCACCTCCGGGTCCGCCACCAGCGACTTGCCGACGACCACCTTCTGCTGGTTCCCGCCGGAGAGCTCGACGATCTTCGCGTCGGCGTTGATCGCCTTGATCCGCAGCCGGTCGCTCCACTCCTTCGCCACCCGCTTGCGCCGCGCCGAGGACAACCACCACTGCCGCCGCCCCTTGCGCGAGGCGAGCAGGCCGAGGTAGAGGTTCTCGGCGATGGTCATCGTCTCGAAGAACCCGTCCAGTTTGCGATCCTCGGTGATGTAGACGATCCCGTCGTCGATCGCCTGCTTCGGCACCCGGTAGCGCACCGGTTTGCCGTTGAGCAGCACGCGGCCGCCGTGGATGCGGTTGCGCTTGAGCGCCCCGGCGATGATCTTCGCGGTTTCCGTACGACCGCTGCCGATCAGCCCCGCGATGCCGAGCACCTCCCCCGCGCAGGCGGAGAACGACATGTTCTTCACGACGTTGCCCAGGATGAGGTTCTCGACCTCCAGCACGCGGCGCTTGCGAACGTCCGCGGTGCGACGCGGCTCGACCCGCGTGGTGCTGCCCAGTTCACGCCCCACCATGTGCCGGACGATCTCGTCCCGGTCGGTCTTGGCCGCGTCCAGGCACGCCACCCGCTCCCCGTCACGCAGCACGGTGACCCGGTCGGCGATCTTGAGCGACTCCTCCAGGGCGTGCGACACGTAGATGACGCCCAGGCCCGCCGCGCGGAGATCGTTGATGACGTTGAACAGGTGGAGCGTCTCCTCGGGGGTGAGGCTCGCGGTCGGCTCGTCGAAGATGACGATCCGCGCCCGGGAGCGCAGGGCCCGCGCGATCTCCACCATCTGCTTCTTCGCCGCGCCCAAGGTGGACACGTAGGCCGTCGGATCCACGTGGAAGTTCATCGACTGCAGCAGCTGCTGGGCCCCGATGTTGAGCGAGCGGAAACGGGTCAGCACCTTTTCGTGCCCCAGCTCGATGTTCTGCGCCGCGGTCATCGTCGGCACCAGGCTCGTCTCCTGGTACACCATCGCGATCCCGTGCTCGAGCGCGTCGTGCGGGCGGCGGAAGTTCACCAGCTCGCCACCGATCCGCAGCTCCCCGCTCGAGTGCTGCACCGCGCCGGCGAGGATCTTGCACAGCGTCGACTTGCCCGCGCCGTTCTCGCCGACCAGCGCGTGCACCTCACCGGCGCGCAGGTCGAAGTCGATGTCGTGGATCGCGTGCACGCCGCGGTAGGTCTTGGTCACCTTCGACATCTCGACGAGCAGGGTCTGCCCGGCCGCCGGGTCGATCTCCAGCTGCTCCACGATGGACTGGTTCATCACGCCTCCCCCGCCCCGGTCACCAGCACCTGGTCCCCGCCGTGCACCGCGATGAACAGCCGGCTTCCGCACTGGCGGGCCGAGGTGACACCGTGCCGCCGGCCACCGCCGCGGCTGTGCATGCTCGAGACCACGTAGCCCTCCTAGTCCAGCCGGGCCACCAGGCCGTAGGACCGCGGGGGCGCCCACGGCTTGATCACGCCGAGCTTGCGGATCTGCCCGCCCTGCAACGGTTCCAGGCCGGAGTCGAGGCCGCGCAGCGCGGGCCGGATCCAGTAGTCCGGCTCGATCGTGCGCATCATCTCCTCGACGTAGTCGCGCTGGGTCAGCACGAACTCCACCAGCTGGGTGCGCAGCGCGAACATCGCCAGCCAGTAGCCGCCCGGGGCCGGGTTGATCCGGCCCGGGTAACCGGGCAGGTTCTCGCGCAAGGTGCGACCGGCTCCGCCGGCCAGCGGGTAGCGGCGGACCCGGTGCGCCCACGCCTCGCAGACGACGAGCGCGTCCTGCCCGGGTGTCAGGGAAACTCCGCTGGCGTAGGCCAGTCCGCCGGCCAGCACGGTGGTGCGACCGGACCGGGGGTCGTGGCGCAGCAGCCGTCCGCGGGCGTTCTGCTCCATCAGGTCCCGGACCCAGTCCCGGCCGTGGTGCCGCGTCGACCCGTCGGTGAGGTAGATCGTGCCGTCGCCGGCGAGCGCGACGTCGGTCGGGCAGTGGATCGGCACACCGGACTCGTCGGCCGCGGTCACCAGCTCCGCCGCCCCGTCACGGCCCACCCGCATCAGGCCGGTCCCCGCCACACCCACCAGCAGGCCGTCGGGACCGGGCTCCAGCGCGCCGGCCGGCCCCGGCAGGGTGGCGAGCACCTCGGAGTGCCGGAAGTCCGGACCGGACACCCGCACCACCCGGTCGGCTGTGCTCACGTACAGGTCGCCGCGCTCGTCCAGGCACACGTCCTCGGGCTCGGTCAGACCGCCGATCGCGGTCGCGACGGCGTCGAGCTCGTCGTTCGGCGTGAGCCCGCCGTCCAGCGGCGGGATGGCCCGGTGCTCGGACCTGCCGGGAAAGAGGAACTCCTTGACCAGTTCCCAGGCTTCGACTCGGGGCATCGGTCCTCCTCCTCAGCCGACCGTGGCGGGACGGCCCGCCCGCTCGGTGGTGGCCATTTCGGGTCGACCGGCGCGGAGCTCGACACGGCCGATCCGGTTGTTCTCGAGCCCCCCGATGTAGAGGTAGCCGTTGTGCTCGCGCATCGACGTGATGGTGGAGTGCTTCTCCCCGCCCGGATCCCAGTAGGCTTCCAGCACCTCTCCGGCGTCGGACACCTTGACCACGCAGCCGTGGTTCATGCTCGGGTAGAGCCATTCGTCGCGCGGAATGCGCTTCATCATGCGGCGCCGGAAGGTGGGCATGCGCATAGCGAGGTCGTAGGCGGGTGAACGCATCCCGTTGAGCGCCACCCAGTAGGTGCCGTCGGAGGCCCGGTTGATGTTGTCCAGGTAGCCGGGGAAGTTGTCCATGAAGATCTCCAGCCTGCCCTTCTTCGGCCCGCTGTGCCAGTACCGCAGGATGCGGCACAGCCAGGTCTGCGCGATGAGCAGCGACTCGCCGTCGTGGCAGCTGCAGATCCCGTTGGGGAACACCAGATCCCGGATCACCGTCCGGGTCTTCCCGGTGGCGGGGTCGTAGCAGAGCAGCCGCCCGTTGGGCCTGCCCTCGACGCCGTCGAGGATCCAGTCGGCCATGTCGAAGCGGGTGGTGGCCTCGCTGAACCAGACCTTGCCGTCCGGTGTGATGTCGAGGTCGTCGGCCATGCGCAACCGCGAGTCGTCCCGCAGCTGGACCCACGTCCGGTTGGTCTCGTCGGAGAGCTTGCGGTGCTTTCCGTCCGGGGACACGGAATACAGACCCATGCCGCCGACGCACACGATCAGGTTCTCGTCGGCGTCGAACGCCATGCCGAGCGGGTGCCCGCCGATGCGGGCGAAGACCTCGCGCTCGCTGAAATCGGGTCCGGAGAAGCGGAGGATCCAGCCTTGCCGGGTACCGCAGTAAACGCGTCCCCGCGAGTCCACGATCACGTCCTCGGGACCCTCGACCTCGCCGAGCCCAATCGCTTCCGCGTCGCGCAGCCGGTCGTTGATCTCGAACGGGCTGCCCGAGCCCGGCCGGACGTCCGGCAGCGGGCCGTACTCCACCAGGGTCGGGTTGACGTAGGTCTTCTGGATGGCCTTGCCGCGGTTCTTGCCCCACTTGGTGTCCAGACCCACGGCGACGATCAGCACCACCGCCAGCACGGTCTGCAGGACCTCGCCGCCCACGTCCATCAGCAGCAAACCCTTGCCCAGCAGGCTGATCGTCGCCGCGCCGATGAAGGCACGCCAGACGGTGCCCTTGCCGCCGGTGAGGCTGATGCCGCCCAGGATGACCGCGGTCAGCACGTTCAGCTCGAGACCCTCGCCGACGCGCGCGCTGGCGCTGCTCAGCCGCGCCGCGTAGAAGACCCCCGCCAGCGCGCACAGCGCCCCGGCGAAGACGTAGCTGATCAGCAGGACCCGCTCCACGCGGATGCCCGCGTGGCGGGCGGCCCGACGGCTCGCGCCGACCGCGGTGATGTGCCACCCGAGCCGCGACCTGCTGAGCACGATGTGCCCGGCGACGAGCACGACCAGCAAGGTGACGAAGCTGAACGGCAGGCCGGCGACCTTGCCCGTGCCGAACCAGTCCCACACCGGGTCCATGACGAACACCGAAGCGGTCTTGGCCGAGTAGTGCAGGTCGAGCAGGTTCAGCACGCCACGGAAGATGATCAGTGTGACCAACGTGGTCAGGAACGGCCGCGCCTTGAGGTAGGCGACGATCGTGCCGTTGGTGGCGCCCAGCAGGGCACCGGCCACCAGCGTCAGCAGGATCGCCGGCACGACCGGCACCCCGGCGACGGTGATCAGCAGGATCGCGACCATGTTGCACAGCCCGAACATCGAGCCGACGGACAGATCGATGCCCCCGGAGATCATCACCACGGCCATGCCGAGGCAGATCAACGAGATCTCCGCGAGCTCCGCCGCCGTCGACAGCAGGTTCGCTGAGGTGGCGAAACCCGGGGCCGCGACGGAGAAGAACACGATCACCGCGATCAGGATGGCCAGCGGGATGGCCGGCTCCATCCACCTCTTTTCGAACAGCTCGGCGAAGAACTGTTGCGGCGAGGCGCGGTAACGCAGGTGGCGAAGCCGGTCGCGAACGGTTTCGTGCTCTCGGACGTTGCGCTCAGGTGGGCGGCGCCGCGGTGTCGCGGGCCGCACGTCCGCAGTTGCCGTCATGGTTCTCCCTCTCCGGAGCTGGGGCGCGCCGGGACGCCGCGGGCGGGAGGCGTCCCGGCGGGGATGGGATCAGCGAACGGTCAGCCCGTCGTTCTTGCCGTCGTAGCACATGTTCGGCTGGTTCCAGTTGGACTTGTCGATCTTCACCAGCGGCGTGTAGTCGGCGATCCGGGCCGTGCCGGGGGCCTGCCCGGACTGGACCAGGTACTTCGCGATCGCCACGATGTCCGTGCCCTGCGTGGGCACCGAGTAGCCGTAGGACTGGAAGAACATGCCGTCGCGCACGCCCTCGCAGGCGATGTTGCTGTGGTCGGAGGTGAACACCTTGACCTGGCCGAGCTTGCCCGCCTCCTTGATCGCGGCGGCCGCTCCGTACTGCATCTGGTCCCAGAAACCCCAGCTGGCGCACAGGTTCGGGTGCTGC
>NZ_JAKGSD010000017.1:0-15836 GCF_021654135.1 Amycolatopsis tucumanensis
AGCCCAGCCCGAACCCGTCGGCGTTGACCACGCCGCCGCCGCGCCCGACATGGTCGCTCCGGAGCCGCTGGGGGACGGGCAGATCCGTGCCATGAGGACGGCCCGCCGGGACGGCGGGCGGGCATCGGCGGTTCCGCGCCACGCGGCGGCACCTGCGGCGGCGGGGGCACGGGCGGACGGCGCCGCGGCCCGCCGGGGTGCGGCGGGCCGGGACGCGGCGGCTGCTCGCTGGTCATGCCTCACCCGCCCGCGCGCGGTGAGCGGCCCTGGCGTCGAGCCAGGCCTGCAGGATCTCCACGGCGGCGGCCTGGTCGACCACCGCCCGCTGCTTGCGGCCCTTCACGCCGCGCTGGGACAGCATGCGGGACGCGGTGACCGTGGTGAGGCGCTCGTCGGCGAGCCGCACCGGCACCGGCGCGATGCGGCCGGCGAGGGCGTCGGCGTAGCCGGCGGCGATCTCCGCGGCCGGTCCGTGCCGGTCGGCGAGCGTGCGCGGCAGACCCACGATCACCTCCACCACCTCGTGTTCGGCCACCAGTGCGGCAAGCTGTTCGAGATCGCTGTCGCTGTTCGCATCACGCGACAGGGTAACCAGAGGGCTGGCGAGGATGGGGGCCGGATCGCTCAGCGCCACACCGACCCGGACCGATCCGACATCGACCGCCAGACGCCGGCCTGCCCCGGGATCGTGCTCCCCGGGGCGGTCCGGTTTCCGCGCCGTCACCCTGCCGCGACCGCGCCACGCAGCGCCGTGATGGCCTGCTCGATGCCCGCCGGGTTGCTGCCGCCGCCCTGCGCGAGGTCCGGCTTGCCGCCGCCGCGGCCGCCGACGGCCTCGGCGAACGAGGGCACCAGCTTGCCCGCCGCGAAGCCCTTGTCGCGGGCCGCGGCCGTGGTCGCGACCACGAAGCTGAGCTTCTCGCCCTGCGGCGCGAACAACGCGACCACGCCGGGCCGCGAGCCGAGCCGGTTGCGGACCTCCTGGGCCAGCGAGCGCAGCGCGCCCGCGTCGATGTCGCCGTCGACCTTCTCCGCGACCACGGACACGCCCTGGACGTCGGTGGCCTTGTCCGCGAGCGAGCCTGCCGAGCCGAGCACCTGCTGGGTGCGCAGCTGGGCGATCTCCTTCTCCGCGTTGCGCAGGCGGGTCAGCACGTCCTCGATGCGGGAGGGCAGCTGGTCGCTGGGCACCTTGAAGGTGTTCGCCAGCTGCGAGACCAGCAGCTGCTCCTTGCGCACGTGCTTGAGCGCGTCGGTGCCGACCAGCGCCTCCACGCGGTGCACGCCGGACCCGATCGAGGAGTCCGACACCAGCTTGACCAGGCCCAGCTCGCCGATGCGGCCCACGTGGGTGCCACCGCACAGCTCACGCGAGTACTCGCCCATGTCCACGACGCGGACGTTGTCGCCGTACTTCTCGCCGAACAACGCGACCGCGCCCAGCTCCAGCGCCTTGTCCTTGGTCGTGGTGTAGGCCTGCACCTCGACGTCGTTCTGGAGGTAGTCGTTGACCTCCTCCTCGACCTCGGTCAGCACGTCGGTGGAGACCGGGCCGGGGGTGGTGAAGTCGAAGCGCATGCGGCCGGGCGAGTTCAGCGAACCGGCCTGCGCGGCGCGGCGGCCGTAGGCGCCGCGGACCGCCGCGTGCACCAGGTGGGTGGCCGAGTGCGAGCGCGCGATCGAGCCGCGGCGGGTCTGGTCGACCGAGCCGGTCACCTCGGTGTCCAGGCCGATCTCGCCCGCGATCACCTCGACGCGGTGCACCCACAGGCCGGGCACGATCTTCTGCACGTCGACGACCTTGGCCTCGCCGCCGGAGCCCAGCAGGACGCCGGTGTCGGCGACCTGGCCACCGCTTTCGGCGTAGAACGGGGTGCGGTCGAGGATCAGCTCGGCCTTGTCGCCCTCGCGCACGACCGGCACGCCCTGGCCGTCCTTGAGCAGGCCGATGACCTTGGCCGTGGCCTGCAGGTCGGTGTAGCCGAGGAAGTCGGTCTCGCCGTGCCGCTCCAGCAGCTCGCGGTAGACCGACAGGTCGCCGTGGCCCTTCTTGCGGGCCGCCGCGTCGGCCTTCGCGCGCTGGCGCTGCTCCTCCATCAGCGTCCGGAAGCCGTCCTCGTCCACCGACAGCCCCTGCTCGGAGGCCATTTCGAGGGTGAGGTCGATCGGGAAGCCGTAGGTGTCGTGCAGCTGGAAGGCGCGGTCGCCGGCCAGCACGTTGCCGCCGGCCTTCTTGGTCTCCTCCGCGGCGAGGTCGAAGATCCGCGACCCGCTGGTCAGGGTCTGCAGGAACGCCTCCTCCTCGACCCGCATGACCTCGCTGATGCGGTCGAAGTCGCGCGCGATCTCCGGGTAGGACGGCGCCATCGCGTCGCGCACCACCGCGGCGAACTCGGGCAGCACCGGCTCGTGCACGCCGAGCAGGCGCACCGAGCGCACGATGCGGCGCAGCAGGCGGCGCAGCACGTAGCCGCGCGCCTCGTTGCCCGGGGTGACGCCGTCGCCGATCAGCATGACGCCGGAGCGGGCGTGGTCGGCGATGACGCGGAAGCGGACGTCGTCGGCGTGGTCCGCGCCGTAGCGGCGGCCGGAGAACTCCTCGGCGCGCGCGATCACCGGGCGCACGAGGTCGGTCTCGTAGACGTTCTCCACGCCCTGCAGCAGGTAGGCGACGCGCTCGACGCCCATGCCGGTGTCGATGTTCTTCTTCGGCAGCTCGCCGATCGGCGGGTGGCCGTACTTCGGGCTCTGCTCACCCCGGATGTCCTGCATGAACACGAGGTTCCAGATCTCCAGGTACCGGTCCTCGTCGACGACGGGGCCGCCGTCGCGGCCGAACTCCGGGCCGCGGTCGTAGTAGATCTCCGAGCACGGGCCGCCGGGACCGGGCACGCCCATGTCCCAGTAGTTGTCGCGGCCGTCGCGCGCCTGGATGCGGTCGGACGGGATGCCGGCGACCTTCTGCCACAGGCCGGCCGCCTCCGAGTCGTTCTCGTAGACGGTCACCCAGATGCGGTCCGGGTCGAAGCCGAAGCCGCCGTCGTCCTGGGACTTGGTGATCAGCTCCCAGGCGTTGGCGATGGCGCCTTCCTTGAAGTAGTCGCCGAAGGAGAAGTTCCCGGCCATCTGGAAGAACGTGTTGTGCCGCGTGGTCTTGCCGACCTCGTCGATGTCGCCGGTGCGCACGCACTTCTGGATGCTGGTCGCGCGCGGGTACGGCGGCGGCACCTCGCCCAGGAAGTACGGCTTGAACTGGACCATGCCGGCGTTGACGAACAGCAGCGTCGGGTCGTCCAGGATCAGCGACGCGCTGGGCACCGGGGTGTGGTCCTTGGCCTGGAAGTGCGCCAGGAACCGCTTGTTGATCTCGTGTGTTTCCACTGGTCAGTCCTCGTGGGAAAGCGGCGGGCGCCGCGTGGTGTCGGGGGCTGCGGCGTCGGCGGAGAGCGCGGCGGCAGGGCCGCGTCAGCCCTCCGCCCGGCGAGCTCGCGCCGGGCGCCGGGCCGCGTGACGGCCCGCGGGGGGACGCGGGGCGCTCACCCCGGACCGGTCCTCCACCATGTCGCGCAGCTCCTGTTCCCGCTCGCTCATCCCGGCGCGCACGTCCGCGCCGAACGATCCGATGGCGCCGGCCAGCTCGGACACGGCGTCACCCAGGTTCGAGGCTAACCCCGCCGGCGACGCTTGACGAGCGGTTTGACCTGCCTTGCGGGTCAGTGCGACGCCGGTCACCACACCGACGCCGAGCCAGAACAGGCGCTTCACTTGCGGCCCCGCTTCCGGCTGTGCTTGCCCTCGGGGAGCTCCTTGGCCTTGCGCCGGGACCGGATCGCCTTGCTCAGGCCGTAGGACAGCGCGGCGGTCTTCACCAGCGGGCCGCCGAGGGTCGCGGTGAACACCGACGACAGCGCGGACACGTTGCCGCTCACGGCCTGAGCGTTCGCGGTGATCCCGTCGACGCGCTCGAGCTGGGTGTTGACGTGCGTGATCGTCTCGTTGGCGCCGAGCAGGATCGGGTCCGAGTTCTCGTGCGCCTTGCGGATGGCGATCGTCGCCTCGTCGAGCGTGCGACCGAGCTTGATCAACGGGATCGCCAGCAGCAGCACCAGCAGGACGAACGCTCCTGCGGCGATCAACGCGGCGATCTGCCCTGCCGACACGGGCCCTCCTCGGGTTCTAGCGGCGTGAATGCCGGTCAGGTTACCGTGCGTCGCCGTCAGTGGCCGGACGGCCCCTCCGGGCCCTTCGCCACGCCGAAGTAGAGCGTCGCCATGTCCTCGTCGCCGTGCCCGGCCTCGATCGCGGCGTCCAGATGCGCCAGCGCGGCGCGGGTTCCGGCGAGATCGACTTCCCCGCCCGCGGCCTCCAGGACCAGGCGCGCGTCCTTGGCCGCGTGCCGGGCGGCGAACGCCAGCGGGTACTCGCCATCGATCATCGCGCCGCCTTTGAGGTGGGCGTAGGGGACGTCCAGCGCGCCGCCGGTGATGGCCTCCAGGAACAGCCGCGGGTCGACCCCGAGGGCCTGGGCGAGCCGGATGCTCTCGGCGGTGCCGTTGGTCAGCGCCAGCACCCACGCGTTCGCGGCGAGCTTGAGCCTGCTGGCCGCGCCGGTCTCGCCGACCCACAGCGTGCGGGCGCCGACGGCGTCGAACACCGGCGCGCACCGGTCGCGGAGTTCGCCGGGGCCGGAGGCGAGCACGACGAGCTTGCCGTCCTCGGCCGGTTTGCGGGTGCCGAGGACGGGGGCGTCGACGAACGGGACGGCCTTCTCGCGGGCGAGCGCGGCGAGCCGCTCGGTCCAGTCGAGGCCGACGGTGCTCATCTGCAGCCAGACCGCCCCGGCCGGCTCGATGCTCTCGACGACCTCGTGCACGGTGGCGCCGTCGCTGAGCATGGTGAGGACGAAGTCCGCGCCGTCGACGGCCTCCTGCGGCGTGTCCGTGACGGTGCAGCCGCGGTCGGCCAGCGGCGCGGCCTTGGCGCGGGTGCGGTTCCAGGCGCGGACGCCGAAGCCCGCGGCGGCGAGGTTGGCGGCCATCGGCAGGCCCATGATCCCGGTGCCGAGCACGGCGACAGTCGTTTCGGGCATGGCACCGATCATGGCACCGCGAGCGGTCAGCCGCCGCGCACCGACCGCCGCAGCCGGGGGACGCGCTCGGACAGCGTGCGCTCGGCGCCGCGCTGGGTCGGGTGGTAGTAGTCGACGCCCACCACCTCGTCCGGCGGGTACTGCTGCGCGACCACCCCTTCGGGCACGTCGTGCGGGTAGCGGTAGCCCTGGGCGTTGCCGAGCTTGGCCGCGCCCGCGTAGTGCCCGTCGCGCAGGTGCGGCGGCACGGTGCCCAGGCGGCCGGCGCGCACGTCGGCCAGCGCGGCGTCGATGCCCGTGACGACCGCGTTGGACTTGGGCGCGGTGGCGAGGTGGATGGTGGCCTGCGCCAGTGCCAGCCTGCCCTCGGGCATGCCGATGAACTGGACGGCGTGCGCGGCGGCGACGGCGGTCTGCAACGCCGTCGGGTCGGCCATGCCGATGTCCTCGCTGGCGTGCACGACCAGGCGGCGGGCGAGGAACCGCGGGTCCTCCCCCGCCTCGATCATGCGGGCCAGGTAGTGCAGCGCGGCGTCCACGTCGGAGCCCCGGATGGACTTGATGAACGCGCTGATGACGTCGTAGTGCTGGTCGCCGTCGCGGTCGTAGCGCACCGCCGCCTTGTCCACGGTGGACTCGACGATCGGCAGGTCGATGGTCTTGTGCTCGGTGGCCGACGCGGCGTCCGCGGCGGCTTCGAGCGCGGTGAGTGCGCGGCGGGCGTCGCCGGAGGCCAGGCGGACGAGGTGGTCCTCGGCTTCGGGCGTGAGTTCCAGTTCGCCGTCCAGGCCGCGCTCGTCGGTCATCGCACGGCGGATCAGCAGCCGCACGTCGTCGTCGGTGAGGGGCTTGAGCTGCAGCACGAGCGAGCGGGACAGCAGCGGCGAGACGACGGAGAAGGACGGGTTCTCGGTGGTGGCGGCGACGAGGAGGACGGTGCGGTCCTCCACCGCGCCGAGCAGCGCGTCCTGCTGGGTCTTGGAGAAGCGGTGGACCTCGTCGATGAACAGGACCGTGTTCTCCGCGTTGTACTGGCGGCGGCGACGGGCTTCCTCGATGACGCCGCGGACTTCCTTGACGCCGGCGGAGAGCGCGGACAGGGCGACGAAGCGGCGGCCGGTGGCGGTGGAGACGAGGTTGGCGAGGGTGGTCTTGCCGGTGCCGGGCGGGCCGTAGAGGAGCACCGAGGCCGGGGCGGCGCCCTCGACGAGGCGGCGCAGCGGGGCGCCCTCGCCGAGCAGGTGCTGCTGGCCGACCACCTCGTCGAGCGAGCGCGGCCGCATCCGGACCGCGAGGGGCGAACCCGGCGGGACCGGGGCCGTCTGGGGCTGCGTCACGCGCTCCGGCGGCGGCTCCAGGTCCGGGTTCACCGTGAAGAGTTCGTCCTGCACGCCTCCACCGTAATGCGGGGCTCCGACAGAACCGTCAGCGCTCCACGGGCCGCGGCGCGAGCTCCGGTTCAAGTGGCTCGGCGCGGCGGGCGCGCCACGATTCCAGCGCCGACCGGGCGACGATGGCGGCGGCGTAGGGCAGCAGGTCCCGGCCGCGGCGCCACAGCCAGGGGATGCCCTTGACGACGAGCCAGCCGACGTGGTCGACGGTGCGTGGTGTGACGCCGCCGGAGCAGACGAGGCTCACCGGTGCGGGGACGGCGATCCCGGCGTCGGCGACCAGTTCGGTCACGCCGCGGGCGAGGAGGCGGTGCCCCAGCTCGGAGGGGTGCAGGCGGTCGACGCTCCAGGCGGCCAGGTCGTAGGCGCCGGGCAGCGAGCCGAGGTCGAGGCAGGCGACCCCGTGCCGGCGGGCGATGGTTTCGATGACGTCGTTGAGCTCGGCGATGCGGGCGGTGAGGGCGCGGCGGAGCGGACCGGGCAGCCGGAAGACGCGGCTGTGGTCGTGGAAGAGCATGGTGACGACCGTGGCGCCGACGGCTTGGAGGGCGGTGACGACGTGTTCGAGGTCGCGGGCCATGCCGAGGGAGTCGAAGTCCGAGCGGAGGGTGTCGTTCATGCCGACGATCACGACCGCGACGTCCGGCCGGTGACGTAGCGCGGCCGGCAACTGGTCGGTGCGCACGCAACGCATCCGGGCGCCGGTGAACGCGGTGTTCAGGTACCCGGTGGGCGGGATGCCCAGCGCCTCGGCGACGAACGGGCCGACGCCGCGCCAGGAGCCGCCGGGCACGGGGTCGCCGAGCCCCACGGCGGTGGAGTCGCCGAGCACGGCCAGGCGAACGGCACGGCGGGGAAGCGGATCGGGGGTCTGGGTGAATTCTTCACGCACCGCAGTCACGTCTGAAGACCATCAGGCACGGACCCGCCCACCACGTGAGCGCCGGGTAACACGGTCCGGACGGATCAGCGAACGTCTGGGTTTCGCGGGGTTGGGTGGGTGCCGGGGTGGGTTTGTGCGGGCGTGGGTGGGCCGGTCGCTTGGGTGCGAGTGGGCCGGTGGGCGGGTCGCTTGGGTGCGCGAGGGCCGGTGGGCCGGTCGCTTGGATGCGCGAGGGCCGGTGGGCCGGTCGCACGGATGCGAGTGCGCCGGTCACTCCGGTGCTACGGGCCCAGTCGTGCTGGCACGAAAGGACCAGTCGCGCCGGCACGAGAGGTCCACTCGCGCGCACACGAAACGGCCAGTTGCGCCCGCACGAGTGGCCCAGTCGCGCCCCCAACCATGAGAGGACCAGTCGCCGCCGCACCAGAAGTCCACTCGCGCTGGCACGACACGGCCAGTCGTAGTCGTCCTACCAGAGGCCCATCCACGCCCACACGAAACGGCCAGTCGCGGCCGCACGAGTGGACCAATCGCGAGCGCACGAAAGCGCCAGTCGCGCGCACGAGAGAGCCAGTCTGGGGCCACACGAGAGGACCAGTCACGGCCGCGCGAAGGCCAGTCGCGTGCACGAGAGGGCCAGCCGGGGCCGCACACAAAACCACCACTCGCGCGCGAGGCGCACCGCGGCGAACCACAAAGCCGCTCCGCGCCCCGCAGCCGCCCGGGACCACGAACGCTCACCGGCCGCCCGGACCCCCGAACACCCAGCAGCCACTCCGGACACCCAGCAGCCATTCCGAACGCCCGGCAACCGCCCAGGCCCCAAACGCCCGGCAACCGCCCAGGCCGCCGAACGCCCCGCAACCGCCCAGGCCCCCGAGCGCCCGCGACCGACCGAACCTCGAACACCCAGCAGCGGCCCGGCGCCCCGAAAAACTCAGCGGAACGCCGGATAAAGCGGCAGCTCCAGCCCAGGCCCGAACCGCGCGTCGAGGGCCTTCGCGACCTCCCGCGCATGCGCGGCGACCTCGTCCCTGCCGCCGCGCTCGGCGTACGTTCCCAGGTCCCTCCACCAGCTCACCAGCGCCGCGACGCGGTTGGGGCGCACTTCGGCGCCCGCGCCGCCCAGGTCGGCCCACGTCGTGACCCACACCAGCAGCATCTGGTGGTCCAGCAGGTGCGCCGACAGCACCTCGTTGTCGCCGAGGGCCGGCCACACCCCCGAGACCTCGGCCTTCCACGCGGCGATCATCGCCTCGCTCATGCCGCTCGGCAGGGCCCGCGCGTCCTCGCACGTGGCGAACGGGACACGCAGGTGCGCGGCGTCCACCAGCGCGTTGCGGACCAGGCCGCGCTCGAAGTCCAGGAAGTGCACGCCGCCGCTGGTCACCAGGTTGTTGTCCGGGCTCAGGTCCACCGGGCTGAACGCGCGGTACGGCGACGACGCCGACGCCTCGCACACGTTCTCGGCATACGCCCGCACGTCGTCCGGCGTCGTGACGCCGACCGCTTCCGCCAGCAGCGTCGGCAGGCGCGCGCAGGCCACCGCGGGCGTGGTGTCCTCGTCCGGCACGAACCCGCCCAGCCGGCGCAGCAGCGCCTCGAAGTCGGCCTCCCGGCCGGCGGTCGTCGCGTGCAGGCGGCCCAGCGAACGCGCCCAGGACAGCAGCGCGCGCTCGGCCAGCCGCGCGTCCTGCCCGCGCAGCTTATCCCACAGGGTGGGCGCGCGGCCCAGGTCGTCGATCACGATGACGCGCAGCGGGCCGTCGTGGGCGAGCAGCTCCGGGCACATCCGGTCCTCCGCCGGCAGCGCGGTGAACAGCTGGTAGCTGACCGCCTCCTGCGCGAACGGGTCGGCGGCGCCGCGTGGGGGCGCGTCCGGGTAGTGCTTGATCACGAGCGTGCGGGGCAGCCCGAACGGGGACGCGGCGATGCGGGCGCGGACCACCGTCGCCGGTCCGCTGCCGGGCAGGGCTTCCGGCTCCACGAGCCCGATGGCGCTGCCGAAGCGCCGCGTCAGCACGGTTTCGGCCGCCTGGACGGCGGCGTCCACGGCCTGCGTTCCGCTTGCCGGAACGGCCGCGACTGCCGGGTCCTGGTCGTCCTCCGTGCCTGGGGAAGTGTCCACCGTCATCGCCTTCGACCCTACTAGCGGGCGAACGTCGCTCACCACAACGATTTTTCCACTTCCGGCAACGGCCGCACGGTGACGGAAGCGCCTCTGCGCCGCCGCAGCAACAAAACCACGGCCGCGGCCGCCACGATCCCGACGAGGTTCACGGCCAGCTGGCCGAACGACAACGCCGCCTTCGACCACTCCCCCACGACCGCCGCGACCACCGCGTATCCGGCCGCGGGAACGGTCGTGACCGAGATGAACACGCCGACCAGCGCGGCCGATTTCGCTGACGTCATCGACAGCATCCCGGCCGCGCCGGCGAGCAGCGCGACGATCAGCGAGTACCACCCGACCTCGTACACGAAGTCCACCTCGTGCGACTCGCGGAACGCGCTGACGTCGAGCAGCCCCACGAACCAGGTCAGCACCGTGACCCCGGCGGTTACCAGCATCGCGAGCGGGAACCCGAGCGCCAGCGCCATCGTCGCGCGGCGGACCAGGTCCCAGCGCCGCAGCACCAGCCCGACCGCGATCGCGGCGAGCGGGCCGAACTCCGGACCCACCACCATCGCGCCGACGATGGTGACGGGTGAATCGGTCACGATGCCGACCGACGCCAGCAGGCACGCGATCGTCAGGAACGTCAGGAACGTGGCGTTGAGCCGCGACTCCTCACCGGTGCGGTTCAGCAGCTCCTGCCAGACGACCGCGTCCGCGCCCTCGCCCGGCGCGCTTTCCTCGGCCCGGTCGGCCGAATCGGACAGCGCCGTGTCGAGTGCTTCCAGCGTGATCGCGCCGCTGTGGTCCAGCCCCAGCTCGCACAGGGCTTCGAGCACCTCGTCGGCGGCCTCGCGGGCCACGTCGGCCTCGATGAGGTCGCCGGCCGGGGACACGGCGGCCCCCGTGTGCACGATCAGGTGCGCCGTGCCCGGCCGGTCCCGCAGCACCGCCAGCGCGCGTTCGGTGTCCTCCGGCGGGCTGACGACCCGCAGGTGCAGCACCGCGGTCAGCCCTTGGGCGCCGGGGGCTTCGCGTCCACGCCCGCCTCGCGACGCTGCTGGGCCGTGATCGGGGCCGGGGCGCCGGTCAGCGGGTCGTAGCCGCCGCCGGTCTTCGGGAACGCGATGACGTCCCGCAGCGACTCGGCCTTGGCCAGCAGCATCACGATGCGGTCCCAGCCGAACGCGATGCCGCCGTGCGGCGGTGCGCCGAAGGAGAACGCGTCGAGCAGGAAGCCGAACTTCTCCTGCGCCTCGGCCTCGGACAGGCCCATCACCTCGAAGACGCGCTTCTGCACGTCGGCGCGGTGGATACGGATCGAGCCGCCGCCGATCTCGTTGCCGTTGCAGACCAGGTCGTAGGCGTAGGCCAGCGCGTTGCCCGGGTCGGACTCGAACTTGTCGATCCACTCCGGGGTCGGCGAGGTGAAGGCGTGGTGCACCGCGGTCCACTTGCCCGAGCCGACGGCGACGTCGTCGGTCTCGTCGGCCGCCTCGAACAGCGGGGCGTCGACCACCCACACGAAGGACCACTCGTCCTCGTCGATCAGGCCGAGCCGGTGCCCGATCTCCACGCGGGCCGCGCCGAGCAGGGCACGGGCCTCGCGCGGCTTGTTGGCGGCGAAGAAGACGCAGTCGCCGGGCTTGGCGCCGACCGCCTCGGCCAGGCCTTCGCGCTCCTTTTCGGAGATGTTCTTGGCGACCGGGCCGGACAGCGTGCCGTCCTCGCCGATGAGCACGTAGGCCAGGCCCTTCGCGCCGCGCTGCTTGGCCCACTCCTGCCACGCGTCGAGTTGGCGGCGCGGCTGGTCGCCGCCGCCGGGCATGACGACCGCGCCGACGTAGGGCGCCTGGAAGACGCGGAACGGGGTGTCGGCGAAGTACTCGGTCAGGTCGGTCAGCTCGAGCCCGAAGCGCAGGTCCGGCTTGTCGGTGCCGTACTTGGCCATGGCGTCGGCGTAGGTCATCCGCGCGATCGGGCGCGGGATCTCGTGGCCGATCAGCTTCCACAGCGCCGACACGACGGCCTCGCCCACGGCGATCACGTCGTCCTGGTCGACGAAGCTCATCTCGATGTCGAGCTGGGTGAATTCCGGCTGCCGGTCGGCGCGGAAGTCCTCGTCCCGGTAGCAGCGGGCGATCTGGTAGTACCGCTCCAGGCCGCCGACCATGAGCAGCTGCTTGAACAGCTGCGGCGACTGCGGCAGCGCGTACCAGGAGCCCGGGCGCAGGCGGGCCGGCACCAGGAAGTCGCGGGCGCCCTCCGGGGTGGAGCGCGTCATCGTCGGGGTCTCGACCTCGACGAAGCCCTGGCCGTGCAGCACCTCGCGCGCGGCGCGGCTGACCTCGCTGCGCAGGCGGATGGCGCGGGCCGGGCCGTTGCGGCGCAGGTCGAGGTAGCGGTACTTGAGCCGCACCTCCTCGCCGACGTCGACGCGGTCGTCGATCGGGAACGGCAGCACGGCGGCCTCGGACAGCACTTCCAGCTCCGTGGCCAGCACCTCGATGGCGCCGGTCGGGATCTCCGCGTTCTCGTTGCCCGCCGGCCGCTGCGAGACCTCGCCGGTGACCTTGACGCAGAACTCGGAGCGCAGCTGGTGGGCGCGCTCGGCCATCTCGCCCTCGCGGAACACCACCTGGGCGACCCCGCTGGCGTCCCGCAGATCGATGAAGATCACCCCGCCGTGATCGCGCCGCCGGGCGACCCACCCGGTGAGCGTGACGATCTGGCCGGCGTGCTCGGCACGCAGGGTGCCGGCGTCGTGGGTGCGAAGCACTGCGGTTGTTCTCCTTGCGAGGCGTTCGGCTCGTGCGTCAGCAGGGGTTTTGCTGCCCGTATGAGGCTAACGAACGCCCCGGCGGAGGAGTCCACCAGGCTTTCCTTACAGCAGGCTCAGCTGCTCGCCCCGCTCCGGGCGCTCCGGCTCGCGCTGCGCGGGCAGGCGGTGGGACTCGTCGCGGCGGTTCAGGCCGTGGCGGCGCAGCAACGGCGCGACCCGCGCGGACAGCGCCCGGCGGTACGCGGGCATCGCGTAGCTGCCGCGGCCGTAGATCTCGCGGTAGCGCTCGACCAGGTCCGGCCGGTGGGCGCCGAGCCAGCGGGCGAACCACTCCCGGGCGCCGGGCCGCAGGTGCAGTGCGAGGACCGTGGCGCGGGTGGCGCCGGCGGCGGCGATCTCGGCGAACAGCGGGTCCAGCGCCTCCTCGCTGTCGGTGAGGCCGGGCAGCACCGGGGCGACCAGCACCTGGCATGGCAGGCCGGCGTCGGTGATGCGGCGGACCAGGTCCAGCCGGGCGCGCGGGCTGGGGGTCCCGGGTTCCAGGCTGCGTTGCAGGTCGCGGTCGAGCAGTGCGATCGACACCGCCATGCCCACGTCCACCTCCCGCGAGGCGGCGGTGAGCAGGGGCAGGTCCCGGGTGAGGACGGTGCCCTTGGTGAGGATCGAAAACGGCGTGCCGGAGCCGGTGAGCGCGCGGATGATGCCGGGCATCAGCCGGTAGCGGCCCTCGGCCCGCTGGTAGGGGTCGGTGTTGGTGCCCATGGCGACGTGCTCGCGCTGCCAGCTGGGGCGGCGCAGCTGGGCGGCGAGGACCTCGGGGGCGTTCACCTTCACCACGACCTGGGTGTCGAAGTCGCGGCCGGCGTCGAAGTCGAGGTAGGTGTGCGTGTTGCGGGCGAAGCAGTTGTGGCTGACGACCCCGGCCGCGATGAAGTCGCCGGTGCCCGTGGTGATGTCGAACAGGGTCTCGTCGCGGCCGAGCGGTTCGATCGCGACGACGTCCAGCGCCGCGTCCGGTTCGACGAGGTCACCGGCGGGGCCCAGCAGGGTGTCGCCCGGCGACAGGTGCGGCCGGTCGTCGCCGGTGACGTGCTGCCAGCCCTTCTCGGTGAGGAAGCGGTGGTCGCCGCTGGCGACGAGGGTCGTCCCGTTCCGCAGCGTCAGCCGGTGAGCCGGCTTCACGGTGGTCCAGTGCGCGAGCACGGTCGTGGGCACGAGGCGCCGGGCCGTGCCGTGGAGCGCCGTGCCCAGGATCCGGTCGCCGACGCGGAGATCGGCCATGGGCTTCGCGCTCCCGTCGGCCATCCGGATCGGCGTGTCCCCGGCGAGGCAGTAGGTGCAGGCGTGGCTGCAGCCGCGGTAGGGGTTGACGGTCCAGCCGAACGGGACCATCGACTCGCCCGGCACCTTGTTGAGCACCGAGCGGGCGCGGACCTCGTGGAACGTGACGCCCTGGAACTCGGGCGGCGCGACCGTCCGGACCAGGCCGTCCAGGCCGAGCAGAGCCGGCTGCGGGTCACGGCCGGCGCGTTGGTTCTCCCACCTCACCCCGCCAGTCGAACACGCGTTCGAAGCGCTGTCAACACCACGAGGCGAGGAGGTCGGCCAGCTCACGTGGGCGGCTGAGCGCGTTCAGGTGCCCGCCGGGGACCTCGTCCAGCTCCAGGCCCAGCCGCTCGCGCACCACGCGGCGCTGGAACTCCAGCGGGAAGAACCGGTCGTCGCGCCCCTGGACGAACCGGGTCGGCACGTCCGGCCACTTTTGCAGCGGCCACGGCGTGGTGAACGGCTTGTCCGACTGCTGCGGCTCGCCCCGCCGGAGGGCTTCGGCCTTCACGTCGGCCGGGAGGTCGTGCAGGAAGTCCCGCTCGGTGTCCATGCCCTCCGGGTGGGCTTCGTGGTAGCCGGTGTTGGACCACCACTCGCCGCCGGTCTCGCCCGGCGCCGGGACCATCGCGTTGACCAGCACCAGGAGCGACACCGGCACGCGCGCGCAGACGAGCGGGGCGGTGAAGCCGCCCATCGACTGGGCGACCAGCACGACGTCCTCGCGGTCGCCGATGGCCTGGACGACCAGGTCGGTGTACTCGGCCAGTCCGGCGGAGTCGTCCTCGGCCGGGAGGTCGACGGTGATCGCATCGTGGCCGCGCCGGGTCAGCTCCGGCACGAGCCGGTGCCAGTACCACGCTTCCCCGCCCGCGCCGGGGACGAGCACGAAGGTCGCCATGTCACCGCCCCCGCCGCGCGAAGTCCTCGGCGGTCCGGCCGCCGGGGAACCGCTCCTGGAAGTCGAAGGTGCCCGCCCACGACGGCCGGACGGCGATGCGCGCCATCCGCAGGCCGGGCCGGTCGACCTCGGCGACGGAGGCGGCGGCTTGCTCTGGCCCGTAGTACCGGCGCTGGGCGGCGGCGTATTCCGGGAGCACGCCGTCAACCTCGGTGACTACGGCGTTGCCGCGCAGGAGCAGCACCTCCGGCGGCGGGCCTGCCCGGTCGATCGTGACCGCGACCGCGGGATTTGCTCGCAGCGCGGGGAGCTTGGCGGTGCCGGCGAACGTCGCCATCACCAGCTCGTCGCCGGTCCAGTGGAACAGCATCGGCAGCACGCGGGGCGTGCCGTCCGGCGCGACGTAGGCGAGGCGGGCGAGCTCGGTCGAGGCGAGCATCCGCTGGGCGAGGTCGGTGTCGAGAAGTCTGAGGTCTCCCTGCGGGAGAGTGGTCGTCGTCATGCTCCTAATCTAGGAGTGACTGGTGTCACTGCACAAGTAGGAGCTACTCTTTTTCTCGTGCGGAGTTACGACGACCCCTGCGGGGTGGCCAGGGCGCTGGACGCGGTGGGCGAGCGGTGGGCGCTGCTCGTGGTGCGCGAGCTGCTGCTGGGGCCGAAGCGGTTCCGCGACCTGAGCCGGTCGTTGCCGGGGATGAGCCAGAACGTGCTGTCGCAGCGGCTGCGGGAACTGGAGGCGGCCGGGGTGGTGCGGCGGCGTCGGCTCGGGCCGCCCGCCAGCACCAGCGTGTACGAGCTCACCGAGCACGGCGCCGAGCTGGAGGCGGTCGTGCTGGCGCTGGCGCGGTGGGGCAGCCGCCGCCCGGTGCCGCCGGCCGGGGAGCTGAGCGTGGACGCGCTGGTCCTGGCGCTGCGGACGACCTTCTCGGCGGACCGGGCGGGCGACCTGTCCGCCCGGGTGGCGCTGCGCCTGGGCGACGACGCGTTCCTGGCCAGGGTCGATTCCGGCGAGTTCTCGATCGAGCGAGGCTCAGGCGAGGTGGATGCGACGCTGGAGACCGACGCGAGCACGTTGCGGTCGCTGGTGTTCCTCGGCGCTTGTCTGGACGAGGCCGCGGTGACCGGCGACCGGGCGGTGGTCGAGCGGTTCCTCCGGTGCTTCCCGCGCCCGAGCACCTGACGACCGCTCGCGGCCCGGTTCAGCGCGCACGGCCGATGCGACGCCGGAGACGTTGCGGTCGCTGGTTTTCCTCGACGCTTGTCTGGATGAGGCCGCGGTGACCGGCGATCGAGCGGTGGTCGAGCGGTTCCTCCGGTGCTTCCCGCGCCCGAGCACCTGACGACCGCC
>NZ_JAKGSD010000017.1:15934-39611 GCF_021654135.1 Amycolatopsis tucumanensis
GTGGCGCGGCTCAGCGCGCGCGGCCGAGCAGCCGCTGGCCGACGCTGGCCCGTTGCAGTCGCTGGTGTTCCTCGTTAACGACGCCGCAGCGACCGGCGACCGGGCGACGACCGCCGGTGGCGCGACTCAGCGCGCGCGGCCGAGCAGCCGCTGGCCCGTTGCGGTCGCTGGTGTTCCTCGGCGCCCGCCTGAATGGCGCGGCTCAGCGCGCGCGGCCGAGCAGCCGCTGGCCGACGCTGGCCCGTTGCGGTCGCTGGTGTTCCTCGGCGCCCGCCTGGACGACGCGGCGGTGGCCGAGCGGCTTCCCGCGCCCGAGCGGCTGACGATCGCGCGTGGCCCGGCTCAGCGCCGTCGGCGCGGCTCAGCGCGCGCGGTCGAGCAGCTCGTGCAGCAGGGCGACCACCTCCGGTGGCGTGAAGTCCATTGTGGTCTCCCCGACGCTGACCTCGAAGGAGCACCGCCGGGGGTCCGGCGCCGAGCGCGCCCGCAGGAACAACTGCACGCCCTTCTCGGCGATCAGCTCCTCCGCCGCGCGCTCCACCGCGGCCTTCGGCGCCGGGAGGTGGACGTGGAACATCCCGGCCTGCGGCGGGTCCGGGTGCGCGTACGCCACGCCGTCCTGGTTGATCGCCGCCGCCAGGGACCGGGCGTGGGCGTGGAACTCCGGCATCCGCGGCAGCACCGAGTCCAGCCCGTCCAGCGCCGCGAGCGCCAGCGGCCACGCGTCGGCGATCGCGCCACCGAGCCGGCGGCGCCAGACCGCCACCTCCGACACCAGTGCCTCGTCGCCGGCGAGCACCGCTCCCCGCACGCCTTGCAGTCCTTTGTAGAGCGACACGTACACGCTGTCGAACAGGCCCGCGATCTCGCCGAAATCCTTGCCGTAGAACGGTTGCGACTCCCACAGTCGAGCGCCGTCCAGGTGCGCCGCCGCGCCGCGGGAGCGCGCGAGCCCGGTCTGCGCGACCAGCTCGTCCCACGACGGCAGCAACCCGCCGAGGTCCCGCTGCGGCAGCTCCCACACCACGGCCGCGAGCGGCTCCCCCACCGCCTCCAGGTCCGCCAGCGTCATCAGCTCGTTGCGGTCCCCCACCGGCCGGAACCGCAGCCCGTGCACCGCCGCGTAACCCTTGTCCTCCCAGTTGTCCAGGTGCGTGTGCGGGTGCGCGGCGAACGTCCGCCGCCCGGACCGGTCCGCGTGCACCCGCAGCGCCGCCTGCTGCGCCATCGTCCCGCTCGGGAAGAACAACGCCGCCGGCTTGCCCAGCAGCGACGCGATCCGCGCCTCCAGGGCCGCCACCGGCTCCGCGGGCGACAGGTCCTCCCCCGCCAGCGCCAGCATCCGTTCGAGCACCGCCCGTGGCCGCCGCCGCACCGGGCCGTGCGAGGCGAGCGTCCGCCGGATCTTCGAGTCGTCCATGAGCGCGATCATCGCAGCCACCACCGACAGTTTTCCGGCCTTCCACTCAGTGAAAGACCCACTGGCGCGGCCCGAACAGCCCAGGAGGATGGCGGAAAACCTCGCGCATCAGGAGTGACAGTGAGCTTTCTCGACGACGAGAAGTGGACCGGACGCGTCTTCACCGGCAGCTGGGAGCGCGCGGCGGGCGGCGACGCGGCCGTCATCGAGCCCGCGACCGGCGACGAACTGGGGCGCGTCGGCATCGCCTCACCCCAGGACCTGGCGGCCTCCGCGGCCAAGGCGGCCGAGGCGCAGCGCACCTGGGCGGCGACCTCCTTCCAAGAACGCGCCGCGGTCCTGCGCCGCGCGGGCGACCTGTGGCAGCAGCACGCCGCCGAGCTGAAGGACTGGCTGATCCGCGAGTCGGGCAGCATCCCCGGCAAGGCCGACTTCGAACTGCACGTCGCCGCGCAGGAGTGCTACGAGGCCGCCGCGCTGCCCTCCCACCCGACGGGTGAGGTCCTGCCGAGCGAGGCGCCGCGGCTGAGCATGGCCCGCCGCGTGCCTGCCGGCGTGGTCGGCGTGATCGCGCCGTTCAACGCGCCGCTGATCCTGTCGATCCGCTCGGTCGCGCCGGCGCTGGCGCTGGGCAACAGCGTCGTGCTCAAGCCGGACCCCCGCACCGCGGTCTGCGGTGGCGTGGCGCTGGCCAGGGTCTTCGAGGAGGCCGGGCTGCCCGCCGGGGTGCTGCACGTGCTGCCGGGCGGCCCGGACGTCGGCGCCGCGCTGGTCGAGGACAAGCACGTCCGCGTCATCTCGTTCACCGGATCGACCGCCGCGGGCCGCGCGGTCGGCGAGTCCGCGGGCCGCCACCTCAAGCGCGCCCACCTGGAACTGGGCGGCAACTCGGCGCTGATCGTGCTCGACGACGCCGACCTGGAGCAGGCGATGAGCGCCGCCGCGTGGGGCTCGTTCTTCCACCAGGGCCAGATCTGCATGACCACCGGGCGGCACCTGGTGCACGCCTCGCTCTACGACGAATACGTGGACCGCCTGGCGGACAAGGCCAGCCACCTGCCGGTGGGCAACCCGTTCACCGAGCAGGTCGCGCTCGGCCCGATCATCGACGCCAAGCAGCGCGACAAGATCCACGGCCTGGTGACGTCCAGTGTGGACGCCGGCGCGAAGGTCGCCGCGGGCGGCACCTACGAGGACCTCTTCTACCGCGCCACCGTGCTCGCCGGCGCGGGCCCCTCGGTGCCCGCCTACGACCAGGAGGTGTTCGGCCCGGTCGCCCCGGTCGCGAAGTTCACCAGCCTGGACGAGGCCGCGAAGCTCGCGTCGGAGAGCGAGTACGGGCTGTCGCTGGGCATCATCACCGCGGACGTGGCGAAGGGACTGGCGCTGGCCGACCGCATCCCGACCGGCATCGCGCACATCAACGACCAGACGGTCAACGACGAGGCGCTGGCCCCGTTCGGCGGCGTGTTCGACTCCGGCACCGGCTCCCGCTTCGGCGGGCCGGCCGCGAACATCGAGGCGTTCACCGAGACCCGCTGGGTCACGATGCGCGGCGACGTCGCCGGCTACCCGTTCTGACGCGCGGCGGGGGCGCCGAGGGCGCCCCCGCTCAGCCGACGATCCCGTCCACGAAGCACCAGCGCCAGTTCTCGCCGGGCTCGTAGCTGCGGATCACCGGGTGACGCGTGTCGTGGAAGTGCTGCGTGGCGTGCTTGCGCGGCGACGAGTCGCAGCAGCCGACGTGCCCGCACTCCAGGCACAGCCGCAGGTGCACCCACGACGAGCCCTCGCGCAGGCAGTCGACGCAGCCCTCGGCGTCGGTCTCCGGCACGCGTGCCTTTTCCAGGTGCTCGCAGGTGCCCGCCGTGGCCTCGGGGGTCTCCAGCTCACGTTCCATGCCCGGCTCCTCCTCGGGTCGCTCCAGCAGCGACTCCTCGATGTCCAGTCCGTCCATCACCCGCCGGAGCACCTCGTCGTCGGCGGTGCCCCGGTCCCGCGCGGTGAGCAGGACGTCCCGCTCGGCCGCGAGCATCTCGGCGCGCAGCCGACGGTACGCGTCGCTGGGGGTCTCCTCCAGCGCGCTCAGCCTGCCGAGGTTCTCCCACGCCGAGTCCGACCGGTACGACTGCTTGTCCCGCAACCGGTCGATGACCTCGGGCGGGTCGGCCGGGCGGCGGATCTCCTCCAGCCGGGCCAGGCCCGCGGACGTCATGTCGTGCAGCAGCGCGGCCTCCTGCAGCGCGTCCTCCGCCGGGTTGGGCGGTGGCAGGCGCAGGCGGCGCACCAGGCCGGGCAGGGTCATGCCGTGCAGCAGCAGCGTTCCGGCCACGACGACGAACGCCGCCAGCACCAGCACCGCGCGCTGCGGCGTGTCGTCCGGGAGCACGAACGCGGCGGCGAGCGTGACCACGCCGCGCATCCCGGCCCACGAGATCACCGCGAAGTACGACCACGGCGTGCGTTCGCCCGGCCGCATCCGCGCCACGAACCCGTACCCGAACACCCACACGATCCGGGCCAGGATGGTCGCGGCCAGCACCCCGGCGCAGATCAGCGTGAGCTCCCACGCGGAGAGCCGGGAGTCGCCGACCTCCTCGACGATGCGCCGCACCTGCAGCCCGATCAGCAGGAAGACCACGTTCTCCAGCAGGAACTGGACGGTGCGCCAGTTCAGCCTGCTGGCCAGCCGGGACGGCCCGGACAGCAGCTTCGGCGTCTGGTGCCCCATGATCAGCCCGGCCACGACGACCGCGACCACCCCGGAGCCGTGGATGGCCTCGGCGGGCAGGTAGGCCAGGAACGGGATGACGAGCGACCACGCGGTGTCCATCACCGGGTCGGTCAGGCGGCGGCGCAGCAGGCTCGCGGCCCACCCGATCAGCGCGCCGACCGCGACGCCCCCGCCAGCGGCGAGCAGGAAGTCGCCGCCGACCTCCCAGATGCTGACCGCGCCGGCGATCGCGGCGATGGCCGTGCGCAGCGACACGAGCGCGGCCGCGTCGTTGAGCAGGCTTTCGCCCTCCAGGATCCGCACGATGCGGCGCGGCATGCCGACCCGGCGGGCGACCGCGGTGGCGGCGACCGCGTCCGGCGGCGCGACGACCGCGCCGAGCGCGAACCCGGCGGCCAGCGGAATGCCGGGCACGATGAGCCACACGACCCAGCCGACGACGAGCGTGGTGAACACGACCAGGCCGACGGACAGCGCCGCGATCGGCACGCGGTTGGCCCGGAAGTCGTACAGCGGCGTGCGGATCGCGGTGGCGTACAGCAGCGGCGGCAGCAGGCCGATCAGGACGACCTCGGGATCGAGGTGGTAGTCCGGCACGCCGGGGACGAACGACGCCGCGACGCCGATCAGCACCAGGCACAGCGGCGGCGACCAGTTGAGGCGCTGCGCGATGCCGGTGACGACGAGGACGACGGCCACCAGCACGGCCAGCTCGACGGCGACGATCATCGGGATCGCGCCGCCGTCGCCTCACCTGCCAGCGGCGCGGCGACCTCGTAGAGACGGGGGGTGGCGCGCCAGAAGTGGCTGCGGCCGACGATCCGGCGGCGGGCGTAGCCGCGGCTTTCCAGCGTGTAGACGATCGAGGCGCACGTGGCCAGCGGGATGGCCGTCGCCCGCGCGAGCGCGGTGAGGGTGAGGCCCTCACCGGCCTCGACGAGGGTCTCCAGCACGGTCAGCGTGCGGTCGACCGAGGGGGATGCCGGTCTGTCCGACGCCATGCGGGGTGCCTCTCGGGGTGATCTTCTCGGATCTCGATGATAGTCACCGGGGTCCGGGAGCGTGAAGGCCACCGTCAGCACGCTGAACGTCCCGCCGGTGGCCCCCCGCGTCACTTCAGGTGCGCCCACGCCTCCGGTTCGGCGGCGAGGAACTCGGCGAACGTCCACGGGCGCCGTCCCGTGACGTGTTCGACGGTGTGGCTGGTGACCGCCACCTCGCCGGTCGCGATGGCCGCGTAGGAGCCGACCCAGCCGTCGATCTCCCAGTCCTGCGCGCCCGCCCGCGACGCGCGCGCCTCCTCCAGCGTTTCGGCGTGGTAGGTGATCTTCCGCCCGCTGACCTCGCTCAGCAGCGCCGCGGTCTCGTGCAGATCGATGGCTTCGGGGCCGGTCACGTCGTAGACCTGGTCGGCGTGCCCGTCGTCGAGCAGGCACTCGACGGCCAGCCGCGCCACGTCCTGCCGCGCCACCCACGCCAGCCGCCCGTCGGCGGACGGGCCGCGCAGCACCCCGTCGGACCCGACGAAGTGCGGCGCGACGTCCGCGTAGAGCGTGTTGCGCAGCGCCGTCAGCCGCAGCCCGGACTCCCGGATCAGCCGCTCGGTTTCGGCGTGCTCACGGGCGAAGGTGAACGTCGCCAGCGGGGCCGCGCCGAGGAACGACGTGTAGACGACGCGGTCCACCCCGGCCTCGGCGGCGGCCCGCACCGCGCTGCGGTGCAGGTCCATCCGCTCCGGGCCTTCGTGGCCGGACACCAGGAACAGCGTCGAGATCCCGGCCAGCGCGTCGCGGAACCCGGCGGTGTCGGCGTAGTCCGCCGCCACGACCTCGGCGCCCTCGGTCCTGGGCGCCCGCGCCGGGTCGCGCACGCACAACCGCTGCGGCACACCCCGTTCCGCGAGGAGCGCGGCGACCCGCGAACCCAGTTGCCCGGTGGCCCCGGTGACGGCGATCCTGCCCATGGTCCTCCCTCTCACGTGCCGGCACCGGGCAGGATACGTTCGGCGGCACGCTGCCCGAGGGCCCGGTTCACCGCCGTGGGCACCTCCGCCGCGTCGGTGAGGACGGCCGCCACGTAGGCGTCCGGGCGGATCACCCACACCTCGCCGGGCCGCGCGTTCAGCGCTTCGGCGAGCACGCCGGTCACGTCGATATCGGCCAGGCGCAGGATCCGCACCGGCGCCCCGGTGTCCACAGTGTCCCCGGGCGGGTCCAGGTCCGCACCGTCGGTGGTGAGCAGCAGGACGCCGTCGCGGGCCAGCTCGCGGAACCGGCCGCACGAGGAGCCGGTCACCGACACCGGCACGTCCGGCGCGAGGATCCCCGGGCCGGCCGGCGGCACCTCGCCGCGCGGCGGGCGCCCGGCGAACGGCCGCGCCGAAGCCGGTGTGGTCAGTGGCGAGTCCACGTACCAGAACGGTTCGGCCAGCCGCCCGGAGTCCACGTCCGCCCGCGCCGCCGGATCGGTGGCCGCCGCCTCCAGCACGGAGCGGCGCCGGTGGTGCTGCTCGTCGGTCTGCGGCACCAGGAAGTCCATCGTGGCGGTGGTGACGGCGATGTTCTCCAGCGCCGCCGCGTGCCGCTCGTCGTGGTAGGACTCCAGCAGCTCCTCGCCCGCCCAGCCGTGCAGGACGAACGCGAGCTTCCAGGCCGCGTTCTCGGCGTCGCCGACCCCCGAGTTGAGGCCGCGTGCGCCGAACGGCGACACCAGGTGCGCGCAGTCCCCGGCGAGCAGGACCCGGCCGACGCGCATCCGGTCGGCCACCCGCGAGTGGAAGCGGTACACCGACTTCCACACGATCTCGTAGGGCTGGTCGCCGATGATCGCGCGGATGCGGGCGTCCAGCGCGCCACTGGCCTCCTCGGCGGCGAGGTCGTAGTCGCCGGGAACCTGCCAGTCGATGCGGAACGTCGAGCCGGGGCACGGGTGGATCAGCACCTGGCGGCCGGGGTTCCACTCCGGGTCGAAGTAGAACCGCCGCTCCTGCGCCCAGCCGGGCATGTCCGCGCGGATGTCGCAGATGAGGAACCGGTCGTCGAAGGAGTGCCCGCCGAAGCCGACGCCGAGCATGCGGCGGATGTCGTCGCCGCGCGCCCCGGCGCAGGCCACGGCGTAGTCGGCCCGCACGTCGTCCCGGCCCTCGACGGTGAGCGTGACGCCGTCGTCGTCCTGGGCGATGCCGGTGACCCGGTGGCCCCACCGCACGTCGATCAGCGGCTCCGCGGCGATCCGCTCGTCCAGGATCTCCTCGGTGCGCGCCTGGGAGATGTTGACGAACGGTGGGAACGCCGAGCGGCCGGGGTCGGCCATGGAGTAGGCGAACAACTCGCGGTCTCGGTGGAAGGTGCGCGCGGTCGTCCAGGTGACGCCTTCGGTGGCGATCCGCCGCCCGGCGCCCACGGCCTCCCACACGTCGAGCACGTCACGCTGCTGGCAGATCGCCTTGGAGCCGACCAGGTCGCGTTCCGGCCGCCCGTCCAGCAGCAGCACCGGAACGCCCCACCTGGCCAGCAGCAGCGCGGTCGTCTGGCCGACCGGGCCGTTGCCGATCACCGCGACTTTGCGGTCTGTCGTCGTCGTCATCGCTCAGCCCTGCAGCTGGTCCCAGACCTCGCGGTCCCGCTGCGCGGTCCAGATGACCGGGCGTTCGATCCCGGACAGCTCGTCCCACAGGCGGGAGACGTCGAAGGGCAGGCAGTGCTCGAAGATCGGCCAGTGGCCGTACTGGGGCGCGAGCGCGGCGTGGGTGCGCTCGAAGGCCTCCTTGAGCGTGCCGCCGGCGCGCTGGACGGCGCCGACCTCGCGGATCATCACGTCGAGGAACCCGCGGGTCTGCTCGATCGCGGCGTCCACGGCGTCCCGGCCGCGGCTGACCGCGCCTCGGCCGCCGACCAGCGCCTCCGCGCCGAACGCCTTGACCCGGTCCAGCGTGCCCGAGGCCCAGTCGCGGTGGAAGGCGTCGCCGGTGTAGAGCGCCGCCTCGGCCTCCACCAGGTCGCCCGCGAACAGGATCTTCTGGCGCGGCAGCCACGCCACGATGTCGCCCTCGGTGTGCCCGCGGCCGCAGTACTGCAACACGAGGTCGCCGCGGTCGCCGCCGAGGTCGATGGTGAGCCGGTCGGAGAAGGTCAGCGTGGGCCAGGTCAGGCCGGGCACCGACTCGGCGCCCTTGGCCAGCCGCGGCATGCGGCCGAACTCGCTCTCCCAGTCCTCCTTGCCGCGCTCGGCGACCAGGGCGCGGGTGTTCTCGTGCGCGACGATCACCTCGGCGTCGAACGCGGACGCGCCGAGCACGCGCACCGCGTGGTAGTGCGACAGCACGAGGTACCGGACGGGCTTGTCGGTGTGCTCGCGCAGCTTCGCGAGCCAGTCCCGGGCGGCGACGGGGGTGGCCAGCGCCTCGAAGCAGACGAGGAAGTCCTCCCCCTCGATGGCGCCGACGTTCGGGTCGCCCTCGGCGGTGAGCGCGTAGACCCCGTCCTCGAGCACCTCCAGGGTCTGCTCCTTCTCCGTCAGGTCGCCGGACGAGGCGAACGACTTCTGAGCCACCCCGCACCTCCTTTGATCAAAGCTTTGACTATTTGACGGACGTCAGGGTAACGCGGACCACTCCGCAAGGGAAGCCTACTTCCGAATCAGGACGCTGTTCGGATGAGCGGGCGGGCAGCGCCTAGCCTGGGGCGCATGACCGCAGAACCGGCTGCCCCCGACGAGCTGGACTACCTGACGTTCGTGGACTACGCGATCGCGCGGACGACCGCCGAACTGCCGGCGGTCGACGCCACCGCGATGCGCCTCGGTCTGACGCTGCACCGCCTGACCAGCGCACTCGTGTACGACTGGGAGTCGACCGTGCACCGGCCGCGCGGGTGGAGCTGGGGCGGGTTCCGGGTCCTGTTCGCGCTGTGGCTGGCCGGCCCGATGGAGGCGAAGCGCGTCGCGCAGCTGTCCGGGATGAGCCGCGCTGCGGTGTCCGCCCTGGTCAACACGCTGGAGCGGGACGGGCTCGTGTCGCGCAAGCAGGCCGAGCACGACCGGCGCGCGGTGCTGCTGAACCTCACCGAGGCCGGCCACGAGGCGATCACCAGCGCCTACGAGGCCCACAACGCCCGCGAGCAGGCGTGGGCCAACGCGCTGACCAAGCCGGAGCAGACCATTCTGATCGGTCTGCTGGAGAAGCTCACGACGAGCCCCGCGGCGATGGACGCCAAGCGCCGGTTCTAGGAACTGGCCCCTTGGCGCCCGTGGCGCAGGTCACTACGATGTCCCGCCGCGTTTGTCAAAGCTTTGACCGATTCAGGCGGCCGGGAGCACCGCTTCGATGGCCTCGACGACCTCCGGTGCCTCCGGGTCGGTCCGCGGCCGGAAGCGCGCCACGACCTTGCCGTCCGGGTCGACGAGGAACTTCTCGAAGTTCCACTGCACGTCCCCGCTCACGCCGTCGGCGTCCGGCGTCTCCACCAGCTCGGCGTACACCGGGTGCCTGCCGGGGCCGTTGACCTCGATCTTTTCGAACATGGGGAACGTGACGCCGTAGGTCGCCGAGCAGAACGTGGCGATCTCCTCGGCGCTGCCCGGCTCCTGGCCGGCGAACTGGTTGCACGGGAACCCGACGACGGAGAAACCCTTGTCCCCGTAGCGTTCCTGCAGCCGCTCCAGCGCGGCGTACTGCGGCGTCAGGCCGCACTTCGAGGCGACGTTCACGACGAGCAGAGCCTTGCGCCCCAGCCCGCCCAGCGTCGCGGTCTCACCGGCGAGCGTGCGCAGCTCGATGTCAGCCAGGGCCATGACAGATCCTCCGCGGTGGTCGGCAGCTACCACCTGTGGCAACGCCGGCCCGGCCGCGCCGTTCCCCTTTCGGCGGCGACCGTGACCAGCGTTACACCCGATCAGCCGAGCCGTTGCGCCGGAACCGGCGCGATCCCCTCCGCCGGCTTCAACCCGAGCGCGTCCAGCAGCAACGCGCAGTCCTCGGCGTTCGCCGCCGCGGACGCGACCGCGCGCACCGCGCGCCGTCGCTGCGCCGCGATCATCTCGGTGTCCTCGGCCGACGTGACCGGGACGTTGAAGTCGGCGACCTCCTGCAGGTGCTCTCGCATGTCCATCCCCTGTCCGCACGTGATCCGTGTAGGGCGGCGGCACCCCGGGTAGCCAAGAGACCGGAGAAAGGAGCGGTTGATGAACTACTCCCCGGACCCGGTGCGTGCCGAGGGCCCGGCCGCCGTTACCGAAGGTACCCCGGACGGGCCGACCGTGCTGGTGCTCGACCCGACCGGCCTGGCCAAGCACGAGGGACTTCCGGCGACCTGGCGGGACAAGACGAGCCAGTGGCAGGTCGTGTGGTGCCGCCTGCCCTCCGACGGCGGGCTGACCCAGGCCGACGACCTCCTGTCCGACCCGCCCGCCGAGGCGGTGCACGTGGTGGCGAGCGGGCCGTTCGCCGACGGGGCGTTGCGGCTGGCGGAAAAGCACAGCGGCGCGCTGCGCTCGCTCCTGCTGGTCGACCCCGCCGCGGACCAGTTCGTGCCGCCGGGCGACGGCGAGGTCGCCGACCGGCACTGGGAGGACGACCACCGGGAGCGGATCGACGCGCTCGCGAAGTCCGGTGTGCCGGTGCGGGTCGTCGCGCACAGCACCGGCGGCGCCGAGGACCGGATCCCCGCGCCGCTGCCGCTGGGCCACCCGGACGTGGTCGCGGGTGTCGAACGCGCGATCGCCGAACTCGAGAACACCCACTGACACGAGGAGGGAATCCGCGTGACCGAGCCCGACGAGGAGTCCGTGCGCGAGGCGCTGGAGCGGGAATCGCCGCTGCCGCCCGACCCCGAGGCGCCGGAGGCCGACGCGCTGGCGCAACGGCAGAACGTGCAGGCTCCGCGGCAGACCGGCCTGGAGCCCGGGCTCCCGCCCGAGGCGGACCCCGGCGACGTCGCCGAGCAGCAGCGGGAAGTGGAGTTCGAGACGGACGAGGAGGCGCTGCGTGGCTGACCCCGCCCGGATCGTGATCATCGGCGGGGGTTACGTCGGCGCCACCACGGCCCGGCAGCTGCGCAAGCGGCTCACCGCCGAGGAAGCCCAGCTGACCGTGATCGACCCGCGGTCCTACATGACGTACCAGCCGTTCCTCGCCGAGGCCGCGGCCGGTTCCGTCGAGCCGCGGCACGTGGTCGTGCCGCTGCGCGAGGTGCTGCCCGGCTGCAAGGTGATGGCCGCGGAGGCGACCGGCGTGGACACCACGTCCAAGTCGGTCACGCTGCGCGTCGCCGACGGGCACGTCGAGCAGCTCGGCTACGACATCCTCGTGGTGGCGCCCGGCTCGGTGTCCAAGACGCTGCCGATTCCCGGCCTGGCCGAGCACGGCATCGGCTTCAAGACCCTGGAGGAGGCCGTCTACCTGCGCAACCACGTGCTGTCCCGGCTCGACCTGGCGGCCAGCACGATGGACCGGGAGCTGCGGCGCAAGCTGCTGACGTTCGTGTTCGTCGGCGGCGGCTACGCGGGCATCGAGGCGATGGCGGAGCTGGAGGACATGACCCGCCACGCGCTGAAGGACTACGGCATCGACCGCTCCGAGCTGCGGTGGGTGCTGGTCGAGGCGGCCGACCGGATCATGCCGGAGGTCAGCTCGTCGCTGGCGAGCTACACCCTCGACGTGCTGACCAAGCGCGGTTTCGAGGTGCACCTGGGCACGACGCTCAAGTCGTGCGAGGACTGCCACGTCGTGCTGGGCGACGACACCGAGTTCGACGCCGACACGATCGTCTGGACCGCGGGCGTCAAGCCGAGCCCGATGCTCGCCGACACCGACCTGCCGCTGAACCCGCGCGGCCGGGTGTGCTGCGCGACGACGCTGGAGGTGGACGGCGCGCCGGGCGTGTTCTCGGCCGGTGACGCCGCCGCGGTGCCGGACGTGACCAGCAAGGAGCCGGGCGCGGTGTGCGCGCCGTCGGCGCAGCACGCGTCGCGGCAGGCGGTCGTGCTGGCGAAGAACATCGTCGCGACGCTGCGCGGCGGGCCGCTGGAGGGGTACCGGCACTCCTACGCGGGGTCGGTCGCGAGCCTGGGCCTGTATCAGGGTGTCGCGCAGATCTACGGCGTGAAGCTCCGTGGCTGGCCGGCGTGGGCGCTGCACCGCGCGTACCACCTGATGACGATGCCGACCGCGCACCGCAAGACGCGGATCGCCGCGGACTGGCTGATCTCGCTGCCGTTCCGGCGCCAGGTCGTCGCGACCGGCGAGCAGCACCACCCGCGGGAGCAGTTCGTGCGAGCCAGCCAGAGGTAGCTGTGGGGTTCCCGGTCGCCCGCAAGCTGATCGACAGCCACCTGGTGTCGGGTGAGCCGGTGCCAGGGCGCGAGATCGGCCTGCGGGTCGACCAGACCCTCACCCAGGACGCCACCGGCACGCTGGTGATGCAGGAGCTGGAGGCGCTGGGGCTGGACCGGGCGCGCACCGAGGTGAGCGTCCAGTACGTCGACCACAACCTGCTGCAGGCGGACGAGAAGAACGCCGAGGACCACGCGTTCCTGCGGTCGGCGTGCCGGCGGTTCGGGTTGTGGTTTTCCAAGCCGGGCAACGGGGTTTCACACCCGACACACATGGCGCGGTTCGGGTTGCCGGGCCGGACGATGGTCGGGTCCGACTCGCACACGTGCGCCGCCGGGTCGCTCGGCATGCTCGCGATCGGGGTCGGCGGGCTGGAGGTCGCGATGGCGATCGCCGGGGAGCCGCTGTACCTGCGGATGCCGGAGATCTGGGGGGTGCGGCTGACCGGCGAGCTGCCGGAGTGGGTGTCGGCCAAGGACGTGATCCTGGAGATGCTGCGCCGGCACGGCGTCAAGGGCGGGCTGAACCGGATCGTGGAGTACCACGGTCCGGGGCTGGCGTCGTTGTCGGCGATGGACCGGCACGTCATCGCGAACATGGGCGCGGAACTCGGCGCCACGACGACGGTCTTCCCGGCGGACGAGGCGGTGTTCGAGTTCCTGCGGGCGCAGGACCGGGCTGCGGATTTCGAGGAGCTCGTCGCCGATCCGGACGCGGTGTACGACGTCGCGGAGGAAATCGACCTGTCGGCGCTGGAGCCGCTGATCGCGTGCCCGTCGTCGCCGGACAACGTGGTGCCGGTGCGGGACGTGGCGGGCACCGAGGTGCGGCAGGTGGTGATCGGCTCGTCGGCCAACCCGGGGCTGCGGGACTTCGCGGTGGCGGCGGCGATGGTGCGCGGGCGGCAGACGCACGACGCGGTGAGCTTCGACGTGAACCCCACGTCGCGGGAGATCCTCACCGACCTGACCAAGATGGGCGCGACGCTAGACCTGGTGTCCGCGGGCGCGCGGCTGCACCAGGCGGGGTGCCTGGGGTGCATCGGGATGGGGCAGGCGCCGGCGGCCGGCCACAATTCGTTGCGCACGTTCCCGCGGAACTTCCCAGGCCGGTCCGGGACGCGGGAGGACCGGGTGTGGCTGTGCTCGCCGGAGACCGCGACGGCGGCAGCGCTGACCGGGGTGATCACCGATCCGCGTGAGCTGAGCATGGGTTACCCGTCGGTGGTGCTGCCCGAGCGGGCGACGGTCAACACGGCGATGCTGGTGCCGCCGCTGCCGCCGGAGCGGGCCGCGCGCGAGGAACTGGTCAAGGGGCCGAACATCTCGTCGCTGCCGGACTTCCCGCCCCTGCCGGACGACATCGAGGCCATCGTGCTGCTGAAGGTGGGCGACAACATCTCGACGGACGAGATCTCCCCGGCCGGTGCGGCGGCCCTGCCGTTCCGCTCGAACATCCCGAAGCTGGCCGACTTCACGTTCACCCGCGTCGACGAGACGTACCCGTCGCGGGCGCGCGAGACCGAGGGCGGGCACTTCGTCGTCGGCGGGGACAACTACGGGCAGGGCTCGTCGCGGGAGCACGCCGCCATCACGCCACGGCACCTCGGCCTGCACGCGGTGATCGCCAAGTCGTTCGCGCGGATCCACTGGCAGAACCTCGCCAACTTCGGGATCCTCGCGCTGGAGTTCACCGATCCGGCGGACTACGACCGCATCGAGCAGGGACACGTGCTGGCGCTGCGCGGGTTGCGCGCGCAGTTGCCCGAAGGCGAGGAGATCACGGCGACCGACACGACCACGGGGGTGGACATCCCGCTGCGGCACCGGCTCTCCCCGAGGCAGGTGGAGGCCGTCCTGGAGGGCGGCCGAATCCCCCTCCTCGCCCGAGGCTGAACCTGGCCTGCGCGAGCCGCCCAACCACGGCAGCCGCGTGGACCCCTCTCGCGACGAGGCCTCCTGGGTTGGAGCTTGGTTTCAGTTGTCAGGATCCACGTTCTGCACCTCCCTTGTGGACATTCGGTTCATCGCAGCCAGGAACGTGGCGTCGGCGCCAGGCGGAGCCGCTGGGGTGGCCGCCGCCCGGCCGGGAGCAGCTCCGCTGGGGCCGGGGATCTGCTCAGCCAGACGAACACCTGCTCGCCCTCGCGAACCGGCAGGCGCGGATAGTCGTTGCGCTGCACGGAAGTCCGGAAAGAGGCCAGCGGTGGCGCGCCTGCTTCACTCAGGGCGGGCAGCAGCTCGCGCCGGAAGAACTCCGGGAACGCATCCGGATCCTCCGGGTGGCAGATCACGATCTCGAACGGTGCCGCACCGCCCCCACCCGCACCAGCGGCCGACGATCCACGAGCCACGCCGGATTCACCGCTCACCGGGCCCGGCGGCGAACCACCAGCCACGGCAGGGCCACCAGTCACCGGGACCGGCGGCGAATTACCAGCCACGCCGGATCCACCACTCACCGGGACCGGCGGCGAACCACCAGCCACGCCGGATCCACCACTCACCGGGCCCGGCGGCGAACCACCAGCCACGGCAGGGCCACCAGTCACCGGGACCGGCGGCGAATTACCAGCCACACCGGATCCACCACTCACCGGGACCGGCCGCGAAACACCAACCACGCCAAGGCCACCACTCACCGAGACCGGCGGCGAACCCCCAGCCGCGCCAAGATCCCCGCTCACCAGCGTCAGCAGCAGCACGTCGTCGGAATCCGCCATCGTCGCGTTGGCGGCTTCGCGGTGTGCCAGCCACGCGGGATGTCGTTCGTAGAACGCGGCCAGCGATTCGGCTCTCCGGGAGGCGTCCGGGAAGCCGCGGATCCACACGAAGCGGTCCGGGTCGTCCAGGTCGCGGAACTGGCCGTACACCCGCATGCCCACCTCGGCCTGCGACTCCACGAACTCGCGGTCGAACAACGCGACCAGCTCGTCGCGCCGTCCCGGGTGCAGCGTGTACTGCCGGAGCTCGAACAGCTCGGTCATCGGGTCCCCCTCGTCGTGATCCAACCGGCACGCCGAGGCTAGCCACCACCACCGACAATTCCGGGTCGCGACGGGTTGCCATCGTCCGGTTCACTTCACCTGTCCGAAAAACTCCGACATCCCGCCGACACCGTCGGCTGCCATCCTGAGCCCGGAAACGATCGAGGAGGCAGCGGTTGAGCACCACCCCAGCGCAGGCACGGCGATCCCCCGCCGAACGGGTTCTCGCCTTCGTCGAACGGGTCGGCAACCGGCTGCCGGACCCGTTCTTCCTGTTCGTCTACCTGTTCGCCGCACTCGCGGTGATCACCACCGTCGTCGCGGCCTGCCACGTCACCGTCACCGTTCCGGGCACGGCGCAACCGGTGGCGGTCAAGGGCCTGTTCACCGGCGAGGGCGTGCGGTTCCTGCTGAGCAAGCTCGTCGACAACTTCGTCACCTTCCCGCCGCTGGGCAACGTGCTGGTGATGCTGCTGGCCGTGGGCCTGGCCGAACGTGCCGGCCTGCTCGAAGCCGCCGTGCGCGCCGTCTTCTCGCGCGCCCCGCGCTGGCTGCTGCCGTTCGCGGTGTCGCTGGTGTCGTTCCAGGCGCACGTCATGGCGGACGCGGGCATCATCGTCATCCCGCCGCTGGCCGCGCTCGTGTTCCGCGCGGCCGGGCGGCATCCGGTGGCCGGTGCGATCGGCGGTTTCGCCTGCGTCACCGGCGGTTACGGCGCCGGGACGCTGCTCGGCAGCTACGACGCGCTGCTGTCCGGGCTCACCCAGAAGGCGGTGACCGTCGTCCCGGTCGCGGTGCAGCCGCAGGTCACGATGGCGATGAACTGGTTCTTCACCGCCGCGGCCGGGCTGATCCTGCCGTTCCTCGGCGCGTGGCTCATCGCCCGCGTGCTGGAGCCCCGGCTCGGCCCCTACACGCCGCCCGATGGCGCGGAGGAGGAGACGAGCGCGGCGCTGACACCGGTGCAGCGCAAGGGTTTGCGGCGCGCCGCGATCGTGCTCGCGGTCTACGTGGCGGTGGTCGCCGTGGCGTGGCTGCTGCCGGGCAGCCCGCTGCGCGGCGAGAACGGCTCGCTGATCAACTCACCGCTGCTCACCGGGCTGGTCCTGGTGCTGTTCCTGGCGTTCGCGATCACCGGCATCACCTACGGGATCACGACCGGCACCATCACCAAGCCCGGCGACGTCCCGTCGATGATGGCCGAGGCCGTCAAGGACATGGCGGGCTACATCGTGCTGATCCTCGCGATCTCGCAGTTCATCGCCGTGTTCACGTGGAGCAACCTGGGCACCCTGCTGGCCGTGCGCAGCGCGGAGTTCCTGCAGTCGGTGCACCTGACCGGGTTCGCCGGGATCCTCGCGTTCGTGGTGCTGGTGTCGGTGCTGAACCTGTTCATCACGTCCGGCTCGGCGCTGTGGTCGCTCGTCGCGCCGGTGTTCGTGCCCGCGTTCATGCTGCTGGGTTACGACCCAGGGTTCGTGCAGGCGGCCTACCGCATCGGCGACTCCGCCACGCAGATCATCACCCCGCTCAGCCCGTACCTGTTCGTGTTGCTGACCGTGCTGCGCCGCTACGAACCGGACCTCCGCCTCGGCACGCTGATCGCCAGGACCTCGATCTTCGTGATCCCGTTCTGGGTGGTGTGGGTGGCGTTGCTGGCCGTGTTCTACTTCGGGGACATCCCGTTCGGGCCGGGGGTGCACGTGCACCTGCCGCGTTGAGAGGAGCCTGATGGATCTGGTCGCCCTGCGCCGGGACGTGCACGCGCACCCCGAACCCGCCTTCTGCGAGGTGCGGACGGCGGCGACGGTCCTCGCGCACCTGCGGGAACTCCCGGTGGAGGTGCGGACCGGTGTCGCGGCGATGCGGCGCGAGGGCGTGCCCGCGTACCCGGACGAGGCCACGCTCCAGGACTTCGCCGACCGGGCGGTCGCGTCGGGCGCGGACGCCGCGGACGTGCGGCGGTTCGCCACCGAGGGCACCGCGATCGTCGCCGACCTCGCCGGCCGCCGCCCCGGCCCGGTCTGGGCGCTGCGGTTCGACATGGACGCGCTGCCGGTCACCGAGGCCGACGACCCCGCGCACGCGCCCGCCGCGAACGGATTCCGCTCGCGGTACGAGGGGTTGATGCACGCCTGCGGGCACGACGGGCACGTGGCGATCGGGCTGGCGCTGGCGCGGCGGCTGGCCGACCGCGACTTCCCCGGCACGGTGCGGTTCCTGTTCCAGCCAGCCGAGGAGGGCGGCCGGGGCGCCCGCGCGATGCTCGCCGCGGACGCCGTCGCCGGGGTCGACCGCTTCCTGGCCGTGCACCTGGGCCTCGACCTGCCCGCGACGACCGTGGCGGCCGGGATCACCGGCATCTTCGCGACGACGAAGATGCGCGCGCGGTTCACCGGGGTCGCCTCGCACGCGGCGGCGGCGCCCGAGGACGGCCGCAACGCGCTGCTCGCCGCCGCGACCGCCGTGCTCGGCATCCACGGCCTGCCACGGTTTTCCGCCGCCGACACGCGGGTCAACGTCGGTACCCTGCACGCCGGGGGCAACGTCAACATCGTGCCCGCGGTGGCGGAGCTGACCTGCGAGGCGCGGTCGAAGGACGGCGCGGTGAACGCGGACCTCACCGAGCGGATCAAGCAGGTCCTGTGTGGAGCCGCGCAGGCGCAGGGCGTGGCGGTGGAGATCGAGGAGACCGGCGGCTCGACGTCGCTGAACTGCGACGACGAACTGCTGGACGCGGTGCTCGCGGCGGCCGCCGCGAGCGGTCTCGGCGAGCGGGCGGTGCGGACGCACGAGATGGGCGGCAGCGACGACGCCAGCCTGTTCGCCGAGGCCGTGCAGCGCGCGGGCGGTCTCGCGACCTACACGGTGGTCGGTGGCGGCAACCCCGCGCCGCACCACAACCCGTACTTCGACGTGGACGAGGCAGCGTTGCCCGTCGCGGTCGACGTGCTGGAAGCTCTGGTGCGCCAGATCACACGTACGGATGACAATACGTAGCCGACTCGGTGGTTCGGCTGATGTGTGCTCGTCTCGCCGAGGGGCACCCTTTGTGGTATGACCGCGCAAGACATGCAGGCCCTGGCCGACACGGCCGCCGGGCTCATCCTGTTCCACAACGGCTTGTGGGGAGCGCCGACGTGCTACATGTGGGCCGGCCCCGACGGCGCCGCGGCAGGGCGCGTCCCGCCATGGGAGTGCGAAGCGCTCGACCGGCTCCGCTGGCGCAAGCTGATCACCGCACCGTCCGGCTCGGGGGTCGAGGACGTGCCCGTCGTGCCCACCGAGGCCGGGCTCGCCGCGCTGCGGGCGCAGCGGGCGCACGCCGCCTGAAGATCGCGGTCAGCGCGCCAGCGCGCTGAAGTCCTCCGTGAACCGGGCCAGCAGCTTCGCGAGCGCGGCCCGGTCGTCCGGATCCCACCCTTCCGTCACCTCGGCCACGACCCGGGCGCGGAACGCCTGGATCTCCTCGATCGCCCGCCGGCCGTCGGCCGTGGGTTCCAGCAGTGACCGGCGGCCGTCGGCCTGATCGGCGCATCGGCGCACCAGTCCCGCTTCCAGAGCTTGCGCGGTCAAGCGGCTCGCGCGGGGCTGATCGATCCCGAGCGCGGCGGCGGCCTCGGTGACCGTCGGCGGTCGATCGGCCGCCGCGACGACGTCCAGCAGCTCGTACACGGCGTCCGGAACCGGGCTGGTCCTCCCCCGCTCACGCGACAAGCGGCCCAGCGCGCGGCGCGACTGCGCCCGGCGCAGGGTGGCCAGCGCGCGGGCGATCGAATCGGCGTTGCGGTCCATCCCCGTCCTCATCCATACTCGAAGACAACTACATGTCATTTTACATAGGAGTTGTCGTGGACCCGCTCGACAAGCCGATCGGTTTCTGGCTCAAGCACCTGCACAACCTGCTGGAGGACGGCCTCACCCGGGCGCTCGCCGACCATGGCCTCACGCGGCGGCACTGGCAGGCGCTCAACACCTCACGCCACGGCGCGGAAGCGCTCGAAGTGTTCGACGGCGCCGCGGAGGCACGGGCCGATCTGGTGGCCCGCGGCTGGATCACCGCGGACGGCACGCTCACCGACGATGGCCGCGCCGCGCGGACCGAGATCGCCGAGCGGGTGCGGCGCTTCCGCGAACTGTCCGTCGCCGGGCTGACGGAGGACCAGTACGCGGATGCTGTGCGGGTTCTGGCGACTATGGCGGCCAATCTCGAGGGTGCGCGTTAGGTCTCCAGCTCCGCGTGCACCTCCCGCAGCAAAGCCGCCGCCGCGGGGACCACGGCGCGGAGCACCGCCGCGTGGATCAGCGACACCCACTAGCGCAACCAGCTCGACCAACGGCACCTGCCATGGCCGAAACCCAGTGACGGCGGCCCACAATCCAGACGCTGCGCGCTAGGTCTCCAGCTCCGCGTGCACCTCCCGCAGCAAAGCCGCCGCCGCGGGGGACAGCGGTCGCGCCGTCGCGTGGATCAGCGACACCGACCAGCGCAGCGGCTCGGCCAGCGGCACCTGCACCACGCCCGCCATGTCCCCCGCCGCGCCGGAGGGCAGGAATCCGATCCCGAGTCCCTGGCAGATCAGGGCCCGCGCGGTGCCGTAGTCCGACACCTCCAGCGGCACCTGCCTGCTCAGCCCGGCCCCGGCGAAGGCGCGGTCCACCAGCGTCCGGTTCCCCCACCCCACCGGGAAGTCCACGAACGACTCCTCCGCCAGCTCGGCGAGCGTCACCCCGCTCCGGCTCGCCAGCGGGTGGTCCGGCCCGGCCAGCAGGCTCAGGTCCTCCTCCGTCACGATCTCGTGCGCCAGCCCCGCCGGCACCTTGCCCGCCAGGGACGCCAGCGCCAGGTCCATCCGCCCGTCGAGCACCGCCCGCACGTGTCCCGCCGACCCCGACGGCGAGTACTGCAACCGCACGGCCGCGTGCGGGTGTCGTCGCGAGAACCGGCCCAGCAGCCGCGGCACGTTGACCCGCCCGGTCGACAGGAGGGTGCCCATCGTCACCGCACCCCGGACTTCGCCGCTGGCTCCCGCCGCGGCCTGCGCCGCCGCGCGCGCCGCTGCCAGGGCGGTCCGCGCCTCGGGCAGCATCGCCGCGCCGGCGGCGGTCAGCGCGACCCGCCGGCTGTCCCGGTCGAACAGCTCGGCCCCGACCTCCCGCTCCAGCGCCCGGATCGCCGTCGACACCGCCGACTGCACGACCCGCAACCGCTGCGACGCGCGCGTGAAGCTCAGCTCCTCGGCGACCGCCACGAAGTACGACAGCTGACGCAGTTCCACGACATCCATCTAACACCGAGATAGCTGCCAGCGAAAACATTCGTTGGACGAGATGAGCAAACGGGCGCACTCTGGGGTCGTGATCATCGAGACCCTTCCCCCGCGCACCACGTCCCGCCGTCACGGCGCGGGCTTCTGGCTCGTCGCCTACACCTTCGCGGTGACCATGGGGTTCTCCGCCGCCCCGGCCCCGCTCTACGTGCTCTACCAGGCCAAGGACGGGTTCGGCCCGTTCACCGTCACCCTCGTCTTCGCCGCGTACGCGCTGGGCGTGATCGCCAGCCTGTTCGTCGCCGGGCACGTGTCCGACTGGGTGGGCCGTCGGCGCGTGCTGGTGCCCGCGGTGCTGGTCAACGTGCTCGCCGGGGTCGTGTTCCTGGCCTGGTCGGCGGTGCCCGCGCTGCTCGCCGCGCGGTTCCTGTCCGGCATCAGCATCGGCCTGCTCACCGCGACCGCCACCGCGCACCTGACCGAACTGCACCTGGCGGCGCGGCCGGGCGCTTCGCGGACCCGGGCGGACGTCGTGGCGACCGCGGCGAACCTCGGCGGCATCGGCCTCGGCCCGCTCGTCGCCGGGCTGCTGGCCGAGTACGCCGGCGATCCGCTGCACGTGCCGTACCTGGTGTTCCAGGTGCTGATGCTGATCGGCGCGCTCGCGGTGACGCTGGCGCCGGAGACGGTGACCTCCACGCGCGTGCGCTACCACCCGCAGCGGGTGTCGGTGCCGCCGCACGCCCGCGCCCGCTACCTGGCGGCCGGGGCGGCCGCGCTCGCGGAGTTCGCCGTGTTCGGCATGTTCACCTCGCTCGCACCGGGGTTCCTGGCGAACACGCTGCACCAGCACTCGCACGCGCTGGCCGGGGCGAGCGTGTTCGCGGTGTTCGGGGCCGCGGCGGTCGCGCAGATCGTGCTGGCGCGGACGGCGCTGCGGCGGTTGCTCGCCACCGGGCTCGGCCTGCTCACGGCGGGCCTGGTGCTGGTGACGGTCGCGGTGTGGCTGCCGAGCCTGGCGCTGTTCCTGCTCGGCGCGGCGCTCGCCGGCGCCGGAGCGGGCGCCGGCTTCAAGGCCAGCGTCGGTATCGTGCTCGGCCTGGCCCCGGCGGAGAACCGCGGCGAGGCGCTGTCCGGGCTGTTCCTGGCCGCCTACGCCGGGCTCGCGGTGCCGGTGCTCGCGCTCGGGGTGGCCACGCAGGTGGTGGACGCGCGGATCGCGCTGGCCGGGTTCACCGTGGCGCTGCTGGCGATCCTGGCCACCGTGGTGCGGCGGCTGTTCCGGGCGAGCTGAGCGCCTGCACGTCCGCATAGGACGGAACCGGCGGAATGGCACCGTCCGCCGCGACCGCGTCGACCGTGCGGACGACGGCCTCCAGCGCGGCCCGGAACAGCAGTGAGCCGCAGCTGACCCGCCGGACACCGAGCTCGGCGAGCCGCCGCAGGGGCGGGCCCGCCAGGACGTTCACCGGGACGTCGACCGCCGCGACCACCGCGGCGATCGTCGTCTCGTCCGTCAGTCCGGGCACGAACACCCCGTCGGCCCCGGCGTCCCGGTAGGCGCGGACACGGGCGACCGGGTCCTCGCCGGTGCCGAGCCAGTGCGTGTCGGTGCGGGCGTTCACGAACAGGCCGGGCGCGGCGTCCTTGAGTGCGGCGATCAGCCGCTGCTGGTGCGCCGGCTCGGCGAGGCGCCCGCCGTCGCGGCCGTCCTCGATGTTCACCCCGGCCACGCCGAGCGAGGCGAGTTCCGCGCCGAGGGCGGCGACCTCGCCGGGGTCGTCCGAGAAGCCGCCTTCGATGTCGACGGTGACGTAGCAGGGCAGCCGGGTCAGCCTGCGGGCGAGGGCGACGGTCTCGTCCTTGGTCGCCCCGGTCCCGTCGGGCAGGCCCGCCGCGGCGGCGACGCCCAGGCTGGTGGTGCCGATGGCCGCGAAGCCTTCGGCGACGAGGACGGCCGCGGACGCGTAGTCCCAGGCGTTGGGCAGCAGCAGGGGTTTCCCGGTCCGGTGCAGCTCGGCGAAGGTCATGCCGGAACGCTAACGCCGGGAATTGTCGGTGGTGGCCGATACGATCCGTGCTGTGAGCAACCCGCACCTGGAACCGGACCCGGTCTTCGCGGGCGCGCCCCTGGACCGGGCCCGGCGCGCCGCGCTCGTCGTGCACGGGCGGGGTCAGACGCCGGACTACATGCTCGCGATCCTCGACCGGGTCGCGGTGCCGGACATCGCGTACGTGCTGCCACGGGCGGCGGGGCAGACGTGGTACCCGGCGGGGTTCATGCAGCCGCTCGCGGTGAACCAGCCGTGGGCGGACCACGCGCTGGACGCGATGGCGGCGTTCCTGGCGCGCATCGCGGAGGCCGGGATCGGGGCGGAGGACGTGTTCCTGGTCGGGTTCTCGCAGGGGGCGTGCCTGTTGTCGGAACTGCTGGTGCGCTCGCCGCGGCGGTACGCCGGGGCGGCGCTGCTGACCGGCGGGTACCTGGGGCCGGAGGAGCGCGCGCCGGCGGGGTCGCTGGCGGGCACGCCGGTGTTCGCGGGCACGAGCCGCTACGACGAGTGGGTGCCGCTGGAGCGAGCGGAGTCCACGGCGAGACTGCTGGAGCGGATGGGGGCCGCAGTGACGCTGCGCGTGTACGAGGACCGCGAGCACCTGGTGAACGACGACGAGATCGCGGAGGTGCGGAAACTGCTGACGAGCTGAGGTCCGTTCGCCGCGGTGATCCACCGGGTCACTCGCGCCCAGGCGGCCGGGACAGGCCGCGACGCTTGGGGGACGACCGCAGCCAGGCGGCCGGGACAGACCGCGGCGCCCGGGGGACGATCCCAGCCAGACGGGCGGGACAGACCGCGGCACCCAGGGGACGACCGCAGCCAGACGGGCGGGACAGACCGCGGCACCCAGGGGACGACCGCAGCCAGACGGGCGGGACACA
>NZ_JAKGSD010000017.1:39705-118027 GCF_021654135.1 Amycolatopsis tucumanensis
GATTACCTCACCGCGCAATCGGCTCCCGCGGAAACACCCTCGCCCCACCCGGAGAACCACACGCCCGGCCGATCCCCCGCGCCGCCGCCTGGACCAGTGGCGCCAGGGCCTGCGCCCGAGCCATCCCAAACCGCGCAGCGATACCTCACCAGGCAGCACGCGGGCGGCGAAACCTCACCGCGCAATCGGCTCCCGCGGAAACACCCTCGCCCCACCCGGAGAACCACACGCCCGGCCAATACCCCGCGCCGCCGCCTGGACCAGTGGCGCCAGCGCCGCCGGCTGGGCACCATCGGCGTGCACCACCAACGACACGGCTGCGATCACCGCGCCCGAAGCGTCCCGCACGGGCGCCGCCACCGAGACCGCGTCCGTGGTCACCTGGCCGTCGCTGACGGCGTAGCCGTTGCGGCGCACCGCGGCGAGCATCTCGCGCAGCCGGGCCGGGCTCGTCACCGTCTTCGGTGTGTACGCCTGCAGCGGCGCGGCCAGCACCTCCTCCTGCACCTCCACCGGCGCGTGCGCGAGCAGCGCCAGCCCGACGCCCGTCGCGTGCAGGGCGAACCGGCCGCCCACCCGCGTCCACACCGGAACCGCCTTGCGGCCGGAAATCCGCTCCACGAACACGAGTTCCAGGCCCTCCCGCACGGCGAGCTGCACGTTCTCGTGCGTCACCTCGTACAGGTCCTCCAGGAACGGCATCGCCGCCTCGCGCAGGGCCAGCCCGCGCGGCGCCAGCGAAGCGACCTCCCACAGCCGCAGCCCGACGCGGTACCGGCCGTCCGCGCCGCGCTCCAGCGCGCCCCACGCGACCAGCTCCGCGACCCGCCGGTGCGCGGTCGCCAGCGACAGCCCAGCCCGGCGCGCCAGCTCCGACAGCGTCAGCTCGGGACATTCCGGGGTGAACGCGCCGAGCAGCGCGAGCACCTTGCCGGTCACCGTCCGGACTTCGCCGTCCATCCGATCATCCTGCCCCGCGCCGGCCTACAGATCCAGCACGAGCCGCGGACCGCACGAGCGCGACACGCAAATCATCATCGTGTCGTTCGCGGCGCGCTCGGACTCCGTGAGCAGCGAGTCCCGGTGGTCCGGCACGCCGTCGAGCACCGGCGTCTCGCACGTCCCGCAGGTGCCCTCCTGGCAAGCCGACAGCACGCTCACCCCGGCCTCCTCGACCGCCGCCAGGATCGACTTGTCCGGGGGCACGGTCACCGTCCGGCCGGACGCGGCGAGCTCCACCTCGAACGTGGTCCGCTCCCCCGCGTCCGCGCCCGCCTTCGGGGAGAACCGCTCCACGTGCAGCGACCCGGGCGGCCAAGCGGCGCAGCGCTGCTCGACCGCCGCCAGCAACGGCTCCGGCCCGCAGCAGTACACCGCCACGTCGTCGCGCGGCGAGCCCAGCAGCGCGTCCAGGTCCAGCAGCCCGGTCTCGTCCTGCGGCCGGATCTCCACCCGGTCGCCGTAGCGCGCCACCAGCTCCTCGCGGAACGCCATCGACGCCCGCGTCCGCCCGCCGTACACCAGCCGCCAGTCCGCGCCGGACGCCTCGGCCCGCGCGATCATCGGCACGATCGGCGTGATCCCGATCCCGCCCGCGACGAACAGGTACCGCGGCGAGTCCACGAGCCGGAAGTGGTTGCGCGGCCCGCGGATCCGCACGGTGTCCCCTGTGGACAGCCGGTCGTGCACCCAGGCCGATCCGCCACGCCCGTCCGGCTCGCGCAGCACCGCGACCTGCAGCACGCTCCGGTCCGCCGGATCGCCGCACAGCGAGTACTGCCGCACCAGCCCCTCGCCGAGCAGGAGGTCCAGGTGCGCCCCCGGCTCCCACTCCGGCAGGGGCTCGCCTGCGGGGTGCCGCAGGGTCAGCCGCACCACGCCCGCGGCGAGTTCTTCCTTGCGCTCCAGGAGAACGTCGAGTTCCACTTCGGTCAGCACCGCCGTCATCGCGCACTCCCCGCTCCGGCGAGCACCGGGTCGCCGGCGGGCGCCGGGTCGTCGTGGCCGTCGGGATGGGCCAGCAGCCACTCCCACAGCTCGACCGGGTCCTCCGACTCGTGCTCGGCGCCGCAGTGGCAGACGCCGACGAGGACGTCGGTGCCCAGTTTCCAGTGGATGCGGTACACGGTGTCGCCGTGCAGCATCGCGGTCCGCTCGGTCATCGCGTGGCGGCCTTCTCCGGTTCGCCCGCCATCTTCTTCAGGATGCGCCGCGCGGCGAGGCCGCCGGTATCGATGTTGACCGACAGCTCCTGGTAGCCCTGCGGCTCGGCCTGGATCACCCGCTCCAGGATGTCGAGCGCCTCCACGTCCTGCAGCACCACGGTCCGGTTGCTCTGCGCGAGGAAGTCGGACACCTCCTGGTCGCCGAGCGCGAAGTCCCGTGCCACGGCCCAGAAGTCGTGGGTCGAGTGCTCGGTCTCCGGGGTGATCGCGTAGACGACCTCGACGTGGAACCCGTCCGGGTCGGTGCCGTCGGCGTTGGGCAGCACGCCGACCGGTGCGATGCGGCTGTGCAAAAGGTACAGGCACGGCGGGTGGTACTCGATGTCCTGCCAGCGCGTGATGCGGCCCTGAATGCCGGTCGACTTCGCGTAGAACGGCGGGCAGGCCGCGTCGTCCATGTGGCGGCTGACGTAGATGATCCGCCGGTCCTCGTCGACCTCGGTGGTGATCGGGGTGTTCGCCACCTCCGGCGTGCCGATGTAGCCGCCATGCAGGTAGGTCTCGTGGGACAGGTCCATCAGGTTGTCCACGAGCAGGTCGTAGCGCGCGGCGAGCGGTTCCATGCCGCACACGGTGGTGTAGGCGGGGTCGGCGAGCCACGGCGCGCGCGGGATTTGCGTGGTGTCGGCGCGGGCGGGGTCGCCGATCCACACCCACACGAACGAATCCTGCTCGACGACCGGGTAGGACGGCACGCGCGCGGTGCGCGGGATCCGGGACTGGCCGGGCACGAACACGCAGCTGCCGGAGGGTTCGTAGGTGAAGCCGTGGTAGCCGCAGACGATGCGGTCCCCGTCCAGGCGGCTCTCCGACAGCGGGTAGCGGCGGTGCACGCAGCGGTCGGCGAGCGCGACGACTTCCCCGGCTTCGGTGCGGTAGAAGACGATGGGCTCGCCCAGGATCGTCCTCGCCAGCAGCTCCCGCCCGACCTCGCTCCCGTAGGCGGCGACGTACCACTGGTCGCGCACGAACGCAGTCATCTGCAGCTCCTTCGGTGTAGATGCGACGACCACACTTTCGCTGCCGGGGCCGGGCCGGGACCAGCCGTGTTTTCAGCAGGTGAAAGCTCACCGGCGGAGCGATTTCTCCCACCGGCGGGCCCAGGTGTCCAGCGGCTGGAGCGATTCGACGAGTTCGCGGCCGAGCCGGGTCAGCCGGTAGCCGTCGGCGCCCTCCTCGACGAGGGCGACGTCGGTCAGCTCGGCCAGCCGGGTGGTCAGGACGCTGGAGGACATCCGGTCGCAGCGCCGCTGGAGCTCGCGGAAGCCGGCGGGCGCCCGGTGGAGCTCCCAGATCACGCGCAGCGTCCAGCGCCGTCCGAGCAGGTCGAGCGCCGCCATCACGGGACGTCCGGTGGTCGAGCCGCGGACTGGGGATCCCGGCCGGGGAACGGACTGGTCCGCCATGCCTCACTCCTTGCGCTTCGATTCTCGAAGCAGCATAGTGGTTCGAAAATCGAAGCAGCACTCGCAGGAGGTCCCGTGACCCGGATCGCGCCACTGACCCCGCCCTATCCGCCGGACATCGAGGACGCGCTGCGGCGCTGGATGGCGCCGCACGTCGCGCACGATCCGCTGGTGCTCTTCCGCGTGCTGCACCGGCACTCGGAGCTCGCGTCGCGGATGCGCGTGCTCGGCGCCGGCCTGCTCGCCCACGGGGAACTCCCCGCCGCCGACCGGGAACTGGTCATCGCCCGGGCCTGCGCGCGCTCCGGGTGCGAGTACGAGTGGGGCGTGCACGCGGTGGTGTTCCCCGAGCTCACGGCGGACGAGCTGGCCGCGACGGTGCACGACGGCGCCGATGCCCCGGTCTGGTCACCGCGGCAGCGGGCGCTCGTGGGGGCGGTGGACGACCTGCACGACACCGCGACGGTTTCGCCGGTCAGGTGGGCCGAGCTGGCCGCGCACCTGCCCGACACCCAGCTGCTGGAGTTCCTGGTGCTGGCCGGCTGGTACCGGACGATCAGCGGGCTCGCCAACGCCCTCGCCCTGCCACCCGAACCCTGGGCGGCGCGCTTCCCGGATCAGATCAAGCCCTGAGCCGTCAAGTCCTGAGCAGCCGCCGGAGGATCTTGCCCGTCGGGGACTTCGGGATCCGCTCCACGAACTCGACCTCGCGCACCTTCTTGTACGGCGCGACGCGCTCGGCGACGAACGCCATCAGCTCGTCCGCGCCGACGGTGTCCTCGGTGTCCCCGGTGACCACGAACGCCTTCGGCGCCTCGCCGCCCTCGATGTGCGGCACGCCGACCACCGCGGCGTCCAGCACGGCCGGGTGAGTCAGCAGCACGGCCTCCAGCTCGGCGGGCGCCACCTGGTAGCCCTTGTACTTGATCAGCTCCTTGAGCCGGTCGACGACCCAGAACACGCCGTCGTCGTCGACGCGCACCAGGTCGCCGGTGTGCAGCCAGCCGCCGGTGATGGTCGCGGCGGTGGCGGCCGGGTCGTCCAGGTAGCCGTCCATCACCTGCGGGCCGCGGATCAGCAGCTCGCCGGTCTCGCCGGGGGCGACGTCCGAGTCCGTGCCGGGCGCCACGATCCGCGCCTCGGTGTTCGGCGACAGCCGTCCCACGCTGCCCGGCGGGGTCTCCGTGAAGTCGTCGTCGAACACCTGGTGCGTGCCAGGGCCGGCCTCGGTCATGCCGTAGCCCTGCCGGATCAGGCAGCCCAGCCGCCGTTCCGCGCGCTCGGTCACCTCCACATCCAGCGGCGCGGCCCCGCACAGCGCGAACCGCAGGCTGGACAGGTCGTGGTCCTCCACGTGCGGGGCGGTGGCCAGCGCCAGCACCATCGGCGGCGCGAAGTAGGCGCGCGTCACCCGGTGCGCGGCCAGCGTCCGCAGGTACTCGTCCAGCTCGAACCGCGGCAGCGTCACCACTTTCGCGCCGCCGAGCAGCCCGGAGTTGAGGATGATCGTGAAGCCGTAGATGTGGAAGAACGGCAGCACGGCGGCCTGCACGTCGTCCGGGCCGATCCGCCACCCGGCCCGCGTCTGCGCCAGGTTCGCCACGAGGTTGCGGTGCGTCAGCCGCACGCCCTTCGGGATCCCGGTGGTGCCGCTGGAGAACGGCAGGACCGCGACGCTCGTGGCCGGGTCCAGGTCCAGCTCCGGCGCGGGCCCGTCCGTGAACAGCGACGTGAACGAGCGGGCACGCGGGTGCTCACCCAGCACGAACACCTCGCCCGCGACCTCCAGCGCCTTGTCCACCACCGGCTCCGCGGCGATCAGCAGGCGCGCGCCGGCCAGCCGCAGCTGCTTGGCGATCTCCCCCGGCGTCAGCGCCGGGTTGATCGGGGTGACCGCGGCCCCGGCCGCGATCGCCGCGTGCAGGGCGACCACGAACGACGGCTGGTTGTGGCTCATCAGCGCGATGACGTCCCCGGGCCCGACGCCGTGCGCCGCGAGGCCCGCCGCCCCGGCCGTGACCGCCGAGCGCAGTTCGGCGTAGGTCAGGCTTTCGCCGGTGCGGCCGTCGACGAGCGCGGTCGCGTCGCCGAACCGGGCCGCGCCGCCGATCACGAACTCGGTGAGCGTGACGTCCGGGATCTCGACGTCCGGCAGCGGGCTGCGGTGGATCATCCCCGCTCCTGCGCCAGGCCGAGCACGCGGACGGCGTTGTCCTTGAGGATCTTCGGGCGCACGTGGTCCTTCATGTCGAGCCGCGCGAAGTCGGCCAGCCACCGGTCCGGCGTGATGAGCGGGTAGTCCGAGCCGAACAGCACCTTGTCCTGCAGCAGGGTGTTGGCGTAGCGGACCAGCTGCGGCGGGAAGTACTTGGGCGACCAGCCGGAGAGGTCGATGTACACGTTCGGCTTGTGCGTGGCCACCGCGAGCGCCTCGTCCTGCCACGGGAACGACGGGTGGGCCATGATGATCGTCAGGTCCGGGAAGTCGATGGCCACGTCGTCGAGCAGCATCGGGTTGGACAGGCCGAGCCGCACTCCCCCGCCGCCGCGCATGTTCGCGCCGATGCCGGTCTGGCCGGTGTGGAACAGCGCGGGCAGGCCGTGCTCCTGCGCGATCTCCAGCAGCGGGTACGCGCTGCGGTCGTTGGGCGCGAAGTCCTGCAGGCTCGGGTGGAACTTCAGGCCGCGCACGCCGTGGTCGGCGATCAGCCGCTCCAGCTGCCGGGCGCCCGCTCTGCCCTTGGCAGGGTCGATGCTGGCGAACGGGATGAGCACGTCCGGGTGCTTGGCCGCCGCCTCGGCGATCTCCTCGTTGGACAGCGCGGGGTGCCCGGTGAACGCCTCGATGTCGACGGTGAACAGCACCGCCCCGATGCGGCGCTCGCGGTAGTAGTCCGCGATCTCGTCGATGGTGGGGCGCCGGGCGTCGGCGCCGAAGTAGGCCGAGGACGCCTCGACGAAGTCGTCGGGCAGGGACAGGTGCCCGTGGTCGTCGGTCTCGACGTGGACGTGCACGTCGATCGCCTCGAGCTGGCTGGGATCCATACTTGTCAGGTCTACTGATATGCATCCGGCGCTGTCAATGCCGCTTCTGCTCGCCGGAAGTGTCCGCTTCGTTGCACATCCTCCGGAATTTCGCAGCCGAATGCGATCCGGATCACCGCTCACACCGTGAGAGCTTGGTCATCCGATCCGGCGAAATCAGTTAGCATAGGTCAACTAATTTTCGCTGGTTGGAGTGATGGAAGTGCAGCCTGCGCTCGGTCCCCGCTACAAGTGGATCGCGCTGTCCAACACGACACTGGGCATGCTCATGGCCACGATCAACTCCTCGATCGTGCTCATCGCGCTGCCGGACATCTTCCGCGGCATCGACATCAACCCCCTGGAGCCGTCGAACACCAGCTACCTGCTGTGGATGATGATGGGCTTCCTCGTCGTCACCGCGGTGCTGGTGGTCGGTTTCGGCCGGCTGGGCGACATGTACGGCCGCGTCCGCATGTACAACCTGGGGTTCGCCGTCTTCGCGGTGTCGTCCATCTTCCTGGCGATCACGTGGATGAACGGCGGCGCGGCGGCGATCTGGATGATCGCCTGGCGCATCGTCCAGGGCATCGGTGGCGCGTTCCTGATGGCCAACTCCAGCGCGATCCTCACCGACGCCTTCCCCAGGCGGCAGCGCGGCATGGCGCTGGGCATCAACGGCGTCGCCGCGATCGCCGGGTCCTTCCTCGGGTTGGTGATCGGCGGCCTGCTCGGCCCGGTCGAGTGGCGGCTGGTCTTCCTCGTCTCCGTCCCGTTCGGCGTCTTCGGCACGATCTGGGCCTACCTCAAGCTCAAGGACACCAGTGAGCGCCACCGCGCGAAGATGGACTGGTGGGGCAACCTGACCTTCGCGGTCGGCCTCATCGCCGTGCTCGTCGGCATCACCTACGGCATCCAGCCCTACGGCGGGCACACCATGGGGTGGACCAGTCCGTTCGTGTTGTCCTGCCTCATCGGCGGCGTCGTGGTCCTGGTCGTCTTCTGCGTCATCGAGACCAGGGTCGCGAACCCGCTGTTCAACCTCGGGCTGTTCCGGATCCGCGCGTTCACCTTCGGCAACCTGGCGAACCTGCTCGCCTCGCTGGGCCGCGGCGGCCTGCAGTTCGTGCTGATCATCTGGCTGCAGGGCATCTGGCTGCCGCAGCACGGCTACAGCTTCGAGAAGACCCCGTTGTGGGCCGGCATCTACATGCTGCCGCTGACGATCGGCTTCCTCGTCTCCGCGCCGGTGTCCGGCATCATCTCCGACCGCATCGGCGGGCGGTTGCTGTCCACCGGCGGCATGCTGATCACCGCCGTCAGCTTCGTCCTGCTGGAAGTCCTGCCGGTCGACTTCGGCTACTGGGCCTTCGCCGCGATCCTGCTCCTCAACGGGCTCGGCATGGGCCTGTTCACCTCGCCCAACCGGGCCGAGGTGATGAACAGCCTGCCGAACAACGCGCGCGGCGCGGGCGCCGGGATGACCGCGACCTTCCAGAACTCGGCGATGGTGCTGTCCATCGGCTTCTTCTTCAGCCTGATGATCGCCGGGCTCGCCGACCACCTGCCGTCGGCGATGGCGCAGGGCCTGACCGCCAACGGCGTGCCCGCCGCCGACGCGAACCAGATCGCGTCGCTGCCGCCGGTCGGCGTGCTGTTCGCCGCGTTCCTCGGCTACAACCCGATCGAGCAGCTCCTCGGCGGCGTCCTGCACACCCTGCCGCCGGACCAGGCCGCCTACCTGACCGGCCGCAGCTTCTTCCCGCAGCTGATCTCCGGGCCGTTCGCGGACGGATTGACCGCGGCGTTCTGGTTCGCGATCATCGCCTCCGTGGTCGCCGCGCTCGCGTCGTGGTTCACCGGCCCGGCCCGCAAGCCCGCGCCGGGGCAGCCGCACGAGACCGTCGGCTCCGAGCTCGCCGCCGCGGTGGGCGACCTGGTCGACGTGAGCGAGCAGGACACCGTCGCCACGGGCCCCGGCCGCATCGCGGGCCGTCTGCGCACCGCGGGCGGCAACGCGCTCGCCGGCGGCGTGGTGACCGTGACCGGCGCCGACGGCAGGCAGGCAGGCCGCACCAGGGCCGGCGCGGACGGCGGCTACGCGGTGTCCGGCCTGCGCCCCGGCACCTACACGCTGATCGTCACCGCGCCCGGGTTCCAGCCGGAGGCGGCCGCGGTCGCCCTCAACGGGTCCGGCGCCGTGCGCGACTTCGTCGTGTCCGGCGGCGGGACCGTGACCGGGATCGTGCGCCGCGCCCCCGGCGGCGCAGGAGCCGGCGACACCGCGGTGGTCGCCACCGACGGCGGCGGCCAGGTCGTCGGGCAGACGCGCACCCTCGACGACGGCACGTTCCAGCTCGCCGGCCTGCCCGCCGGGGAGATGACGGTGACCGCGCACCTGGACGGCCACCGCCCGGCAGCGGCGACCGTCGTGGTGACCGGCACCGAACCGGCCGTGGCCGACCTGCTGGTCCAGGCCGCCGGGGCGCTGCGTGGCACCGTCACCGGGCCGGACGGCCGCCCGGTCCCCGGCGCGCGCGTCACCGTCAGCACCGCCGCGGGCGAACTCGCCGCGGCCGCGGTGACGGACGAGCACGGCGGCTACGCGGTGGACGACCTCGCGCCCGGCGACTACACCGTGGTGACCAGCCTGTTCGAGCCCGTGGTGCGGCAGGTGGACCTGAGCGGCGGCGAATCGGCGACCGTCGACGTCGACCTGCACGCCGGCCGTCCCGAGCAGGCCCGCTCATGACCGAGGTGACCGGACGGGTGCGCGACACCCGGGACGCACCCGTGCCCGGCGCGGCGGTCACGCTCGTCGACTCCGGCGGGCAGCAGATCGCGCGCGGCGCCACCGGGCCGGACGGCGGCTACCGCCTGCCCGCGCCCGGCCGCGGCGTCCACGTCCTGATCGCCTCGGCGCCGGCGTACCGGCCGGAGGCGGTCACCCTGACCGTCGGCGACACCGCGGCCGTCCTGGACCTCGTGCTGGACAGCGCGACCGGGCTCGGCGGCGTGGTCCGCTCCGCGGCCACCGGGGCGCCGGTCGCGGACGCGACCGTGACGCTGGCCGACGCCCGCGGCGAGGTCGTCGGGTCCTACATCTCCGGCCAGGGCGGCGAATACTCCTTCGGCGCCCTGCCCGCCGGGACCTACACGCTCGCCGTGAACGCGCCGGGGTACCGGCCGTCCGCGGTGGCGGTGCACATGACCGACGCGAGCGTGCGACAGGACCTGGAGCTGGCGGAGGCCGCGGTCATCCACGGCACGGTCAACGTGCGCGACCTGCCGCGGCCGTGGCCGCGGATCACGGTGAGCCTGCTGGACGAATCGGGCGTCCTCGCCCGGCGCACGTTCGCAGGCGAGGACGGGCACTACGCCTTCCACGACCTCGAACCCGGCACCTACACCGTCGTCGCTACGAGTTACGCACCGGTAAGGAAAGCGGCGCGCGTCGGCGGCGGCGACACCCGGCTGGACGTGCGGCTCACCTGAGCGTTTCCCCCGGCGGGACAAGGCGAACCACCTTCCGTCGACCACCCGGGCACGGTGCGTCAAGATCGCGGAGAGTGGTGGACACGGGCGGGGTCGGAGTGGTTGCATAGCGTTCACCGGCGCGGGTTCGGCCACACGCGGGGGAAGGGGTCCCCGCGACGGTTGAGCCGCCGCACGTGACGAACCCAGGCAGTTAGGACGACATGGCGACGCGGGCTCGAGAACTGCTCAACCGCTCACGCGCGCTGCTGGACCGCTCGAGGGAAGCGGCCTCGCAGCTCTTCGGCCCCCCACCCGCGCAGCCGCCACCGCGGCGGCCGCCGGTGATCGTGCAGTCCCCGTCCCAGGCGGAGCGCGAGCGGGCCAACGAAGAGGCGCTCGCCGCGCTCTGCGCGAACGTGGCGCTGCGCGACCTCAACCTGGTCGACTCCCTGCTCTCCCAGCTGGAGGAGATGGAGGCCAGGGAGGAGGACACCGAGCGGCTCGGCGAGCTGTACCGGCTGGACCACCTGGCGACCCGGCTGCGCCGCAACGCGGAGAACCTGCGCGTGCTGGCCGGCCGCGACGCCACCGACACCGCGACCGAGACGACCTCGCTGGTCGACGTCGTGCGCGGCGCGATGTCGTCGATCGACCAGTACGCCCGCGTCAACATCGGGCGGATCGTGTCGCTGGGCGTGGTCGGCTTCGCGAGCGAGGACCTCAGCCGGCTGATCGCCGAACTGCTGGACAACGCGACGAAGTCCTCGCCGCCGAACACCCCGGTGCGGGTCAGCGCCCACCTGACCGAGGCGGGCAGCGTGCTGGTGCGGATCGAGGACGAGGGCATCGGGCTGCCGCCGGACCGGCTGCAGGAACTCAACGACCGGCTCTCCGGCGAGCCGGTGCTGGACGACTCCTCGGTGCGGCACATGGGCCTGGCGGTGGTGCGGCGGCTGTCCGCCCGCCACGGCATGCGCACCCGGCTCGACCGCCGCGTCCCGCACGGCACCACCGCGTCGGTGCTGCTGCCCGCGGGTCTGGTCGCCGATCTGCCGGAGGCCAACTGGTCCGGCACGCAGACGGTGGTGTTCCCGCAGGCGCCGCGCGGCACCGCGGTGGCCGAGGCGCCCGCCCAGCCCCGCCACCGCTCCGGGCTGCCCAAGCGGGAGCCGGCGCCGCCGAGGCCGGCGCCCGCGCGCCGCCCGCAGCCGGAGTCGATGGTCGGCGGCACCACCGCCAGCGGTCTGCCGCGCCGCGTCTCGCACAGCCTGAAGAACCCCCAGGGGCAGGCACCCGCGGCGGAGCCGACCCCCACCGAGGACCGCGCCGCCGGGCACGAGAAACTGCTCGCCGATCTCGGCGCCTTCACCGACGGCGAACGTGCGGCGCGCGAGAAGCAGGGCACCGACGAATCCGGGGAGCAGCAGCAGTGACCGCCGACACCGGCCAGGACTTCACCTGGCTGATCAACGACTTCGTCCGCAAGGTCCACGGCGTGTCGCACGCGCTGATCATGTCCTCGGACGGGTTCCCGCTCACCGCCTCCGACGACATGTCGACCGAGGAGCGCGAGCAGCTCGCCGCGATCGCCAGCGGGCTGCTCAGCCTGGCGCGCAACAGCGCGGCGCTGTTCCACAAGGGCACCTGCGAGCAGATCATCATCCGGCTCACCCACGGGTACTTCCTGTTCATGGGCATCGACGCGCACGCCGGGCTGGCGGTGCTGACCACCTCCGACTGCGACATGAAGGTCGTCGCCTACGAGATGACGCAGTTCGTCTCCAGCGCCGGCCACGCGCTGACCCCCGAGATGCGCGCGGACCTGCGCCGCGTGCTCACCGGCCGCCGGCCCCAGGCCTGAGCACTCCCGACAGGATGTGATTCGCGATGTCCCAGGACACCGGGCCGGACGAGCGGGCGGTCAAGCCGCGCAGCAAGCGGATCCGGCCGTACACCCTGACCGGCGGCCGCACCAGGGCACGGCACCAGCTGCTGGTCGAAACGCTCATCTCGGTGCCCCAGTACGACCCGGCCCTGGCGGAGAAGCTCATGCCGGAGTCGCGGGCTCTCTACGAACGGGCCCGCTCCCAGGTCTCGATCGCCGAGCTGTCCTCCCTGCTGACCATCCCGCTCGGGGTGGTCCGCGTGCTGGTCAGCGACCTGGCCGCGCAGGGGGCGGTGTTCATCCACCCGACCGCCCACGCCTACTCCCACGACCGGAACATGCTCGAGAGGATCCTCAATGGACTCAAGCAGCTCCCCGTCTGATCCGGGCCTGCTGACGATCTCGGCGAAGATCGTGATCGCGGGCGGGTTCGGGGTGGGCAAGACGACGCTGGTCGGGTCCGTGTCCGAGGTGCCGCCGCTGAACACCGAGGCGTGGATGACCGAGGCCGGCGAGGGTGTCGACGACCTGCCGCCGGACGGCGCCAAGACCACCACGACCGTCGCGATGGACTTCGGCCGGATCTCGCTGTACGACGACCTGATGCTGTACCTGTTCGGCACGCCGGGGCAGGCGCGGTTCTGGTTCCTGTGGGACGACCTCTCGCGTGGCGCGCTCGGCGCGATCGTGCTGGTCGACACCCGGCGGCTGGACCAGTCGTTCGCCGCGATCAACTACTTCGAGAACGACTCGGACCTGCCGTTCATCGTCGCGATCAACCGGTTCGACGGAGAACTCGCGCACGACGTCGACGAGGTCCGGGAGGCGCTGGCGCTGAGCCCGGACGTCCCGCTGGTCACCTGCGACGCCCGCGACAAGGCGTCGGTGCTGGAGACCCTGCAGGAACTGGTGTCCTACACGCTGTCACTGGCCGAAGTCTCGGAGGGGGGCCGGATCCGCGCCCATGCGTAAGATCCTGATCGTCGGTTCGGGCCAGTCGGGCCTGCAGCTCGCGCTGAGCCTGCAGGAGCACGGCTACGACGTGACCGTGATGTCCGCGCGCACGCCGGACGAGATCCGCGCCGGGTGGGTCACCTCGACCCAGTGCATGTTCGCCGACGCGCTCGCCATCGAGCGCAAGCACGGGCTGAACCTGTGGGACGACGTCGCTCCCCGTGTCGCGGGGCAAGGGTTTTCGATGGCCGGACCGGACGGGCAGCGCGCGCTGAACTGGATCGCCTCGTGGGACGGCGGACCGGCGCAGTCCATCGACCAGCGGGTGAAGATGGCGGCGTGGCTCGAGTTGTTCGAGGAGCGCGGCGGCAACGTCGTGATCCACGGCGTCACCACGGCCGACCTGAACGGGCTGGCGCGGCTCTACGAGCTGGTGATCGTCGCGGCTGGCAAGGGCGAGCTGGTGCAGCTGTTCGACCGCGACCCGTCGCGATCCCCTTACACGAAGCCGCAGCGCCGGCTGTCGGTGTCCTATGTGCACGGTCAGGAGTCGCGTCCGGAGCGGCCGGGCACCACCGACGTGTGGATGAACATCATCCCGGGCGTCGGCGAGCTGATCAACATCCCGGGCTACACGCTGTCCGGGCCGTGCGACATCTTCTACGTGTCCGGCATTCCGGGCGGGCCGTTCGACGCGTTCGCCGACCGGCCTCCGGCGGAGGAGCAGCTGCGGCGGCACCTGGAGCTGTTCCGGCAGTACATCCCGTGGGAGTACGAGCGGGCGAAGAACGCCGAGCTGACCGACGGCAAGGCGGTGCTGGTCGGCGGGTACCCGCCGGTCGTGCGGCGCCCGGTGGGCGAGCTGCCGTCCGGCGGGTTCGTGCTCGGCATGGCGGACGTGGTGGTGGCGAACGACCCGATCACCGGTCAGGGCGCGAACAACGCGGCCAAGTGCGCCGAGTCGTACCTGGGCAGCATCCTGGAGAACGGGGACCGGCCCTTCGACCGGGAGTGGATGCAGCGGGCGTTCGACCGGTACTGGGAGCACGCCCAGTGGGTCACGATGTTCACCAACGCGATGCTGCAGCCGCCACCGCCGCACGTGCAGCAGATCCTCGGGGCGGCGCAGACGAACCCGGCCGTGGCGAAGCGGTTCGTGAACGGCTTCAACAACCCCACGGACTTCCAGCACTGGCTGCTGGACCCCGCCAAGACGGAGGAGTACCTGGCTTCGGTGTGACCGGGCGGCCGGGGCCGCCCGGCGCCCGTGTCAGTGGCCCACGTCGATGACGACGCGGGTCGGTGCGGTGAGCGTGAACACCCGCACCCAGGACTTGTAGCGTGTGCCGAGGCCGATCGACACGTAGCCTTCGTAGTCCCCGGTCACCGCGACGGCCATGACGTTGCGGAGGTTGCGGGTGCGGAACTTGTCGGGACCCGGATAGGTGCGGTTGCCGTTGTCGTCGTGGGCGCGGGCGGGCGTGGTGCTGACGGCGACGAAGTGCTCGCCGGTGAGCCACACGATGTCGCCGGAGCCGTCGGCGATCAGCTCGTCGACCCACTCGTAGGACGCTTGGGGCGCGGGGCCCGTCATGTCCAGCACGACCCGGTCGAAGCCGGTGTTGAGGCCGGTGCGGATGTTCGTCATGGTGGCGACACCCGGTTGCGCACCGGCCGGCGCCGCCGCGACGACGGCGCCCGAGAGCGCGAGCAAGGCGGCGGCGCAGACCGCGAACAGCCGCCGTGGGGTGAGGGTCATCGGTGACCTCCTGCCGGGAGGGGATGGGGTTCCCAGCGCTGGTGCCTCAAGAGACGTGCCCGGTGGGGTGGAGGTTGTCCGGGTTCGGTCTCGGAACGGACACCGCGCCCGGCGCGCCCGCCGGCCGGGCCGGAGGCCCGCGACTCCGCACGGCCCCGCCTGGGCCGCGCGCGCCGGAGGTCCATGAGCGGCGGCACCGCCGCGGTTCGGACGGCACCCCCGGACGAGGCCGGAGGCCCGCGGGTGGTGGCGCCGCTGCGGTTCGGACGACCCGCCTGGCCCCGCGCGCCGGAGACCCATGGGCGGCGCACGGCTGCGGTCCGGACGGCCCCGCTGGACGGGGCAGGAGCCCCGTGGGCGGCGGCACCGCTGCGGTTCGGACGGCCCCGCCGAACGGGGCCGAAGGCCCGTGAGCGACGGCACCGCTGCGGTTCCGACGCCCCGCCTGGCCCCGCGCGCCGGAGACCCATGAGCGGCGGCACCGCCGCGGTCCGGACGGCCCCGCCGGACGGGGCCGGAGGCCCGTGGGCGGCGGCGCCCGGTTCGCACCCGGCCGGCCGGGCCACCGCCCCCGGGCACCTTGCGCCCGCAGCCGCCATCGCGCGGCCCCTTCGGCCGATCACCGCGGCCCAGCGCACGCCTGGGCACCTACCCCCACCAGCGGAAATCACCACCCAGCTGCACCCCTCCGGCCGCCACCGCGCCCGCCGGCCGCAAAGCACCTGCGGGCCCTCCCGCCCCGCCACCGCGCCCCACCGTCCCACCGCCCGACGCGAACCACCACCCGGCCGCTCCCCTTCCGCCCCGCGGGCGGGAACCACCGGGCACGGGCCTAGCGTTCCCAGCGCACCTCCGCCCAGGGCACCTCCCGCGTGCCCCGGTGCAGCACCTTCGCCAGCCACGCCAGCAGCCACGGCCCACGCTGGCTGGACCGCTCGTACCCCAGCAACCGGCCCCGCCGGCGAGGAGTCACCAGCACCGCCACGGTCCGTTCCCGGCCGAGCTCGTCCAGCCGCGTGATCAGGTCGGTCACCTTCCCGAGCGGGCGGCCGCTCGCGTCGTACACGCGGCGTCCCAGCAGGTCGCTCGCCCGCACCTCATCCCCCGGCATGTCCGGCTCCCGGGATGCGCGAGATCAGCTTGTCCCGCAACCACTTCTCCAGCGGCGGCACCTCCAGCACCTCCGCGCGCAGCGACAGCGTCACCTCGCTGCTCACCTGCTTCACGTGGTCGTAGGTGATCCGCAGCGGCTCCGTCCGCCCGCCGCCCAGCCGCGCGGCCAGCCCGCACAGCACCTTCCCGAGCAGGCCACCGATCCGCTGCCCCAGCGCGTACTGCCCGACCAGCAACGCGACGACGTGGTAGGTGCCGTCGGGGCCGCGGGCCAGTTCGACGTCGTCGACCTTGCCGACCGGGTGCCCGTCGACGTCGACGATCTGGCGGTCCAGCAGGTGGAATTCGACCCGCAGCGGGTCCGGGCGGCCGTGGGTCATGTCTGCCCCATCCCGGTGATGATCATGAGCGGGATGGCCGCGACCGCGGCGGTGACGATGATGATCAGGAACGTCACGCCGAGGAAGTTCTGCACCCGCCCGTTCGCGTGGTCGCCGAGGTAGTCCCGGTCGTTGGCGACGACCAGGATCGGCAGGTAGGTCAGCGGCAGCACCACCGCGCTGAACAGCAGCGACAGCTCGGTGATCTGCACGGGATCGATCGTCGTCAGCAGCGCCGCCGTGCCGAGCAGCACGCTGACCAGCACGACGGTGTGGAACCGCGCCGCCTCGCGGGGTTTCACCAGTTTGCCCCACTGCCAGCCGAAGTACTGCGCGATCGAGTACCCGGTGGACAGCCCGGTCTCCAGCGCGGCGCCGAACGTGGCCGCGAAGAACCCGATCATCACCACGACCAGGCCCAGCTTCCCCAGCGCCAGCGCGACCGGCAGCGCGGTCTGGCTGAGCTGGTCGACCTGGACTCCGGCGGGGAAGAACACCGTCGCGGCGCAGCCCATGATCGCCAGTCCGAGCAGCCCGCCGAGGGGGAAGCCGACGAAGGTGTTGCTGCGCTCGGTCGCCAGGTCCTTCGTCGTCCACTTCTCCTCGACCCCGCCGGAGCTGAAGAAGAACACCTCGTACGGGGTGAGGGCGGAGGCGAACAGCGACACGGCGAGGTAGCCCCAGGTGCCCCAGTTCTCGCCCTGCGGCGGGCCGGCGTGCGTGAGCTGCTCGGCGAAAGTGCCCCACGGCGGGTCGAGCGCGATCAGGGCGACCACGAACACCACCAGCGCCAGCCCGAACACGCCGAACACCTGCTCCATCACCTGGAACTTCACGCGCCACAGCACGATCCACACGGCGAACGCGGCCAGCGGCACCCACAGCACGTGCGGCAGGCCGCTGGCGAGCTGGATGGTCAGCGCGATGCCGCCGATCTCCGCGGTCAGGGTCAGCAGCGTGACCAGGTAGGACCCGACGAGGTTGGTCATCGCGATGCGCGGGCCGAGGCGCTCGCGCACCAGGTCGAACACGGCGCGGCCGCTGACCGCGGCGACCCGGCCTGCCATCTCGGCGAACACGCAGATGCCGACGACGCCGACGACCACGATCCACGCCTGCCGCATGCCGAAGCGGGCGCCGGACTGGGCGTTGGCGACCAGGTCGCCGATGTCGACGAACCCCCCGATGGCGGTGAGGATGCCCAGCGTGACGGCGATGAGCTTCTTCACTGGTGGCTCGTCACGAACGTGGTCAGCTCGTCGGCGGCCCGCACCAGCTGGGTGTCCGCCGCGGCGATCCGGCCGGTGTCGCCCGAGTCCAGCGCATCCCTGGCCTCGGTGACGCGCGCGACCGCGTCCTGCAGGCGGGGGTGCAGCTCGTCGTAGAGCTGCTGGGTCTCCGGGCTGGTGGGCGGCCGGCTGTCCAGCTCGTCGAGCGCCTTGGTGGCGGTGGCGAGCACGTCGTCGGTGGCCGCGGTGGCGTAGGTGGGGAACAGCCTGCCCTCGGTGTGGGCGCGGATGATCTGGTGCAGGGTGCCGACGGCGGAGAGGCCCTCTTGCGCGCGGACGACCGCACTGTCCTCGTAGCTCGCTGCTGAGCTGCCGGAACAGGCGGTGAGCGTGACCGCGAGCGCGAGACCCGCGAAAGCCGTCCTCTTCCGCATCAAGGGCGGTGTACCCCTTGGTCAACTCCGCAAACAGGGGTGCTTCTCAGGGGTTTCACGGCCGCGCCGCAGGCGATTCTCAGAGAAGCGGGGTTCACTGGACGGCGGAGGAGGGGCACTCATGAGCTACTACCCACCGCAGTACGACCCCTGGGCGCCGCCACCCCCGCCGCCGCCACGCCGGAAGCGCGGGCTGGGCACGGTGCTCGCCACGCTGGGCCTGGTGGTGCTGGTCGTGCTGGGATTCGTCGCGTGGGACCTCGGCCGCGGGTCCCTGTCGCCGGGCAGCGCCTCGTCGCCGCTGGAGCGGAGCCTGCGCAACGAGCAGACCGGCAACTCGACGCTCGACGTGGCCGACGTCGCGGAGAAGGTCGAGCCCGGGCTGGTCGACGTGTACTCCACGCTCGGGTACTCCGGGCAGCAGGCCGCGGGCACCGGGATGGTGCTCACCGGGGACGGCAAGGTCCTCACGAACAACCACGTCGTCGCGGGCGCGACCAGCATCAAGGTGACCGACGTGGACACCGGCCGCACCTACCGCGCCGAGGTCCTCGGGTACAGCCGATCGCGCGACGTGGCGCTGCTGCAGGTGCAGAACGCCTCCGGGCTGGGCACCGTCACCACGGGAGACTCGTCGGAGGTGTCCGTCGGCGATCCGGTGGTGGGGCTGGGCAACGCGGGCGGCGACGGCGGCGAGCCCAGCGTGTCACCCGGGAAGGTGACCGCGCTGAACCAGTCGATCACCGCGACGGACGAGTCGACGGGCAGTTCCGAGCAGCTGACCGGGCTCATCCAGGTGGACGCGAACATCCAGTCCGGCGATTCCGGCGGCGCGCTGGCCGACGCCGAGGGCCGGGTGATCGGGATGAACACCGCGGCCTCGACCGGTTACCAGTTCGGGCAGAACGGGCGCACCGCCGGGGTGAGCGGGTTCGCCATCCCGATCGACGACGCGCTGAGCCTGGCCCAGCGCATCGAGGCCGGCCAGGGCTCCGACACCGTCCACATCGGACCGTCGGCGTTCGTCGGCGTGTCGGTGAGCGACGCGGGCGGCTCGGGCGCGCTGGTGCAGCAGGTGGTGCCCGGCGGCCCGGCGGACGACGCCGGGCTCGTCGCCGGTGACGTCATCGTCGCCCTGGACGGCCGCGCGGTCGGCTCGGCGACCGACCTGACCGCGGTGATGGACACGCTGCACCCCGGCGACCGGGTCGCGGTGACGTGGCTGGACCAGTCCGGGCAGCAGCGCAGCGCGACCGCCACCCTGGTCGAGGGGCCGGTGGGTTAGCCCCCGCGGGGCCGGGGTAGCTGGGAGGTATGACGAACACAGCTCCCCTGCCCGCGGAGCAGGGCGGACGGCCGAGGACCGCGATCGTGACCGGTTCCGACTCCGGTATCGGGCGGGCGATCGCCGTCGCGCTCGGTGGTGGCGGCGTGGACGTCGGCATCACCTGGCACCGGGACGAAGAGGGCGCCAACGCGACCGCCGCGCAGGTGCGCGAAGCCGGCGCACGCGCCGAGGTGCGGCAGCTCGACCTCGGCGACCTGCCCACGGCGGCGGCCGCGATCGACGAGCTCGCCGAGGCGCTCGGCGGCGTCGACGTGCTGGTCAACTGCGCCGGCACGGGCACCGGCCAGCGGGTGATGGACATGGACTTCGACACCTGGCGGCACGTGCTGAGCGTCGACCTGGACGGCGCGTTCCTGTGCGCGCAGCGGGCGGCGCGGCACATGATCGACGCCGGTGGCGGCGGGCGGATCGTCAACATCACCAGCGTGCACGAGCACGCCCCGAAGGTCGGCGCGGCGCCCTACTGCGCGGCGAAGGCCGGGATGGGCATGCTGACCAAGGTGCTGGCGCTGGAGCTGGCCGAGCACGGCATCACGGTCAACTCGGTCGCGCCGGGCGAGATCTCCACGCCGATGACCGGCCAGACCGACGTGAACCCGCGCGACCAGGAACGCCCCGGCGTGCCGCTGGGCCGGACCGGGCACGCGGACGAGGTCGCCGCCGTGGTGGCGTTCCTGACCACCCCCGCGGCCGGCTACGTGACCGGATCGTCGTACGTGGTGGACGGCGGGATGCTCCTCATGGGCCCCCAGGGCGCCTCCGGCCTCGGCGACAACAGCTGGCGCAAGATCTGACGCGGCCCGTGTTCCGCGGGCGTGAACGTGGGACTCGCGGCGTCACGCCAGTTCCGCCAGCACCGCTTCGATGCGGCGCGCCAGCCACAGATCCGGCTCGGTGACCCGGCCCGGGAAGCCGGTGGTGACGGTGAACGTCAGCTCGCCCCGGCGGCGTTCGAACTGCGCGTGGTCGCTCAGTTCCGCCGCGTCCCGCTGCACGCGGCCGATCAGCGCGCCGTGCGCCTGCTCCGGCACGTGCACGGTGCGCGAGAGGTGGCCGGCGTCCCCGCGCCACTCCGCGAGCCCATCCAGCCCCCGGGCGATTTCGGTGTCCGACAACGTCTCCGGCACGACGTCCTCCTTCCGTTTCCCGGGCGGGTACCCGTGGCCCGCCCGGCGAACCGCGCAAGATTGGAGAAGACGCGCGGCCCCCTTGCTCCTTACGGTCTAACCACCTGACACGGGAAGGAGCGGCGATGAGCGGGGTTCGCGTGCTGGTCGGCACACGCAAGGGTGCTTTCGTCCTGACGTCCGACGAACGGCGCGCCGACTGGGAGGTCACCGGCCCGCACTTCCCGGGCTGGGAGATCTACCACCTCAAGGGCTCCCCCGCCGATCCGGACCGGATCTTCGCCGCCCAGTCGACGAGCTGGTTCGGCCAGCTGATCCAGCGTTCCGACGACGGCGGGAAGACGTGGCAGCCGGTGGGCAACGAGTTCGCCTACGAGGGCGTGCCGGGCACCCACCAGTGGTACGACGGCACACCGCACCCGTGGGAGTTCGCCCGCGTGTGGCACCTCGAACCGTCGCTGACCGACCCGGACCTGATCTACGCCGGGGTGGAGGACGCGGCGCTGTTCCGCTCGAACGACGCGGGTGCGACCTGGCAGGAGCTGCCGGGCCTGCGCGGGCACGGCTCCGGCCCCAAGTGGCAGCCGGGCGCGGGCGGGCTGTGCCTGCACACGATCATCCAGGACCCGCGCGACGCGAACCGCCTGATCATCGCCATTTCCGCGGCGGGCGCGTTCCGCACCGAGGACGGCGGCAAGACCTGGCAGGCCATCAACCACGGCCTGAAGTCCGGCCAGATTCCCGATCCGGACGCCGAGGTGGGCCACTGCGTGCACCACATCGCGCGCCACCCGGAGCGCCCGGACGTGCTGTTCATGCAGAAGCACTGGGACGTGATGCGCAGCGACGACGGCGGCGACAACTGGTACGAGATCAGCGGGAACCTGCCGACCGACTTCGGGTTCGTCATCGACGTGCACGCCCACGAGCCCGACACCGTCTACGTGGTCCCGATCAAGAGCGACGAGCACCACTTCCCGCCGGACGGGCGGCTGCGCGTGTACCGCAGCCGCGGCGGCGGTGAGGAGTGGGAGCCGCTGACGGCCGGGCTGCCGCAGGAGAACTGCTACGTCAACGTGCTGCGCGACGCGATGGCGGTGGATTCGCTGGAGTCGTGCGGCGTCTACTTCGGCACGACCGGCGGTCAGGTGTACGCGTCGGCCGATTCCGGGGACACCTGGGCGCCGATCGTGCGCGACCTGCCCGCGGTCCTGTCGGTGGAGGTCCAGACGCTGCCATGATCCGCGTCCACCTGCCCGCGCACCTGCGCACCATCGCCCACATCGACGGCGAGGTCGAACTGGACCTGAACGGCGCCGTCACCCAGCGTGCCCTGCTGGACGCGCTGGAAGAGCGCTATCCCATGCTGCGCGGCACGATCCGCGAGCACGGCACCGGGAAACGACGGGCGTTCGTCCGGTTCTTCGCCTGCGAGGAGGACCTGTCGCACGAGGAGCCGGACGCCCCCCTGCCCGCGCCGGTGGTCGCGGGCACCGAACCGTTCCTCGTGATGGGCGCGATGGCGGGCGGTTGACTTTTCCCTGGCCCCGCACGGAAACCGCGGAACATTCACCACCGGGGTGAGGCTTGGTCGGCGCACCGGATGTGTCTAGGGTGAAGGCCCCCGACCGGTCCCCTCGACGCGATGCCCTGGTGATGAAGACAATTAGCGACGACACTGTCGAAATTCCGCGGGAGAAACCCGTTTTCGTCGATCCGTCCGGGCGAAGACGCCGTATCGTGCGCCGCGTGAGCATCGCGGCGTGCGCGTTGGTCAGCGGTTACGCCGTGCTGTTGGTGGCTTCGCTGCTGGGCGCGCCGATCCCAGCCTCCGTGCTCCTGCCGGCACCCGACGCGCCTGCCGCGTCGCCGACGACACCGCCACAGGGTGGCCCGTCGGTCGCCGATGACACCACCACCCCACGCGGCACCGACCGGGCGTCGAAGGCCCCGGAGTCGAGTTCGACGGCACCGCCGCCACAGGCTCCGGCCGTGACCACGACGGCCACGCCGCAACCGCCGGTGTTCTCCGAGCAGCCGCGCAACCCGCGTGCCCGCCCCGATCCACCGGGGCGCGGGCAGGACGGCCAGCCGGAACCCGGCCGGTGACCCGGCACCGGCGGCCGAGCCCGCCGAAGGCCCACTGGCTGCTGCTGTCGGCGATCCTCGCGGTCGTCGCCGGCCTGCTCGCGCTCGACACGGTCGTCAAGGGCGCGGACGGCGGCGAGGACACGTCACCGCCGGGTCCCGCGACCACCGTGCCCGCGCAGGTGCGCGGCGGCGGCGCGGTGATCGACCCGCGGTCGCCTTCCCCAGCCACCGCGCGGGCGCGGGACCACACGATCGCCCTGACCTTCGACGACGGGCCGGATCCGGTGTGGACGCCGCGGATCCTCGACGCGCTGGACCGGAACGGCGCGAAGGCGACGTTCTTCGTGACCGGCGCGCGCGCCGCGCAGCACCCGGACCTGGTCCGCGAGATCCTGGCCCGCGGCCACGAGATCGGCAACCACACCGCGAGCCACACCGACCTGAGCGCGGCGAGCGACTTCCGGGCCGATCTGGAGATCCGCACGACGGACCTCGTCCTCGCCGGCACCGCGGGCGTCCTCCCGGCCCTGGTGCGGCCGCCCTATTCGTCCACTCCGGACAGTCTGGACGACCGGGACTGGGCCGCGGCACAGCGCTTGGGCGCGGACGGCAAGCTCGTGGTGTTGTCCGATGTGGACTCGCAGGACTGGCGCCGCCCCGGCGCGGACGCGATCGTCGGCGGCGCGACCCCGGCCGGGAACGCCGGCGCGGTGGTCCTGATGCACGACGGCGGCGGGGACCGCGCGCAGACCGCCGAGGCGCTCGACCGGCTGATCCCGGAACTTCGGTCGCGCGGCTGGACGTTCGGCACGGTCAGCGAGTCCGTCGGGCTGTCCGGCACCCAGGCGGCAGCGCCGGTCCGCGCGCGGATCGGCGGCTGGCTGCTCGTGTTCGCCGTGGGCGCCGGGGAGTTCGTGGCCGGCGCGCTGTTCGCGCTGACGGTGGTGGCGACCGTGCTGGCGCTGCTGCGCACGGTTCTGCTCGGCGTGACGACGAGCCTGCACGTGCGGCGGCGGCGTCCGCGGGAGGCGCCGGACCAGCCGGTGACCGTCATCATCCCCGCCTACAACGAACGCGAAGGCATCGAGTGGGCTGTTCGCTCGGCGCTCGCCGCGGGTCCGCGCGTGCAGGTGATCGTGGTCGACGACGGATCCACCGACGGCACCGACGCTTTGGTGGAGCGGATCGCCCGCCGCCGCCCGAGCGTGCGCCTGATCCGGCAGGCCAACGCGGGCAAGGCGGCCGCGCTCAACACCGGTCTCGCCGCCGCGCGCACCGAGCTGGTCGTGCTGATGGACGGCGACACCGTGCTGGAGCCGGGTTCGGTGCCCGCGCTGGTGCGCAACTTCGCCGATCCGGCCGTGGCCGCGGTGTCCGGCAACGCCAAGGTCGGCAACCGCGGCCGCCTGCTCGGTCGGTGGCAGCACATCGAGTACGTGTGCGGCTTCAACCTGGACCGGCGGCTCTACGACGTGCTCGAGTGCATGCCCACGGTGCCGGGCGCGGTGGGCGCGTTCCGGCGGTCGGCGGTGCTGCGTGTCGGCGGGGTGCCCACGGACACGCTCGCCGAGGACACCGACCTGACGATGGCGCTGGAGCGCGGCGGGTGGCGCGTGGTGTACGAGGAGGAGGCGCGGGCGCTGACCGAGGCCCCGGCGACGCTGGCGGAGCTGTGGAAGCAGCGGTACCGCTGGTGCTACGGGACGCTGCAGTCGGTGTGGAAGCACCGGCACGCGGTCGCCGAGCGCGGCAGCGCGGGACGGCTGGGGCGGCGCGGGCTGCCGTACCTGCTGCTGTTCCAGGTGCTGCTGCCGATCGTCGCGCCGCTCGTCGACGTGGCCGCGGTGTTCGGGCTGTTCACCGGCGACCGGTGGCTGGTGCTCGGGGCGTGGCTGGCGTTCCTGGCGCTGCAGGCGATCCCGGCGGTGGTGGCGTTCCGGCTGGACCGGGAACCGCTGCGGCCGCTGCTCGCGCTGCCGCTGCAGCAGTTCGTCTACCGGCAGCTGATGTACCTCGTGGTGCTGCAGTCGCTGAGCACGGCGCTCGCCGGGGCGCGGCTGCCGTGGCACAAACTGCCGCGGCGCGGGCTGCTCAGGCCTTGACGAGCGAGCGGGCCATAACGAACGAGCGGGCGCAGTCGAGCACGGTGTCCGCGAGCGGCCGCGGGTTCCAGTCCAGCACGTCGCGGGCCTTGCCGGTGGCGAAGCGGAACTCCTCGCCGAGCTCGGGCACGACCTGGCGCAGCGCGGGGTCGAACAGGGCGGCGGCGCGGACGAGCGGGCCGGGCAGCCGCCGGGACGGCACTCGTGCGCCGGGCTGCCCGCGCAGGATGGCCGCGACGTCCTCGATCCAGTGGAACGGCCCGGTGGCGAGGAACCGCTCCCCCGCCGCGTCCGGGCTGAGCATGGCGGCGACGTGCAGTGCGGCGACGTCGCGCACGTCGGTGAACGGGAAACCCAGGCGCGGCAGCCCGGGCATCCGGCCGGTCACGAGCCGCTCGACCACCGACAGCGAGTAGGACGGGCGGCCGCGCACGGGTCCCAGCAGCGTGCCGGGCGCGATCACGGTCAGCCGGTCCGTCATGCCGTGCTCGCGGGCGTACGCCCACGCGGCGCGCTCGGCGAGGGTCTTGGAGCGGACGTAGGCGCGGGCCAGCGGGTGGCCGGGGTCGGTCCAGTGGTCCTCGGTGATCGGGTCGGGCCGGGGGCCTGCCGGGTAGGCGGCCGCGGACGACGACGAGGTCACCACGATCCGCCGGGCGCCCGCCGTCCGGGCGGCGGCGAGGACGCGAAGGGTGCCGTCCCGGGCGAGGCCGACCAGGGCGGCGGGATCCCGCGGCGGCACGGCCGGGAACGGCGAGGCGACGTGCAGGACGAAGTCGCAGCCCGCCGCGGCCTCCGCCCAGCCGGCGTCGGAGCCGAGATCGGCCTCGACGACGGTGAGGCGGGCCGTGGGGTGCCCGGGCGGCAGCTGGGCCGCCACCACCGGACGGCGGGAGCGGTCCCGGACGGTGGTCCGTACGTGGTAGCCGCGGGTGAGGAGGAGGTCGATGCACCAGCTCGCGAGGTAGCCGGTGCCGCCGGTCACGAGGACGGTTTCGTCGGTCACCCCTCCAGGCTGCGTGTGTGAGCAGGTGGCGGCCTCGTCCCGCGCGCCGGAGGCGGTGGCCTCGCGGCGGATGGTCGCTCGTTCCCGGGAAGGAGGCGCTCGGCGGGGTTTTCTGGAACGCCGCCACGCGCCGAGCCCGGCGGCCACCCGAGGCCGGATCTCCGTTGGAGGCGCCGCCCGGCGCTACCGGACAGCCCCAGGCACTCCGGCGCACCAGCCACCCAGCCCAGGCAGACCTCCCTCCCCCAGGAGGAAACTCCCGTCCCGACCGCCGCACAGCCACCGCCCCGCCCCAACCTCGGCCCAACAGCCACCCAGCCCAGCCGAACCCTCCTCCCCCAGCGGAACCACCCGGCCCAACCGCCGCACACCAACCCCGGCCCCACAGCCACCCAGCCCAGCCGAACCCTCCTCCCCAGCGGAACCACCCGGCCCAACCGCCGCACAACCACCGCCGCACACCAACCTCGGCCCCACCGCACTCCGGCGCACCAGCCACCCAGCCCAGGCGGATCCCCTCCCCCAGAGGAACCACCCGGCCCGACCACCCGACCGCCACCACCCCGCGCACCAGCCATCCGAAATCGGCGGAACCTCCTTCCCAGGGAGGAGCCGCCCGGTGCGCCCGCCCGTTAGTGTCGGTTCTGTGCTTCTGGCGTGGGTTGGGCGGGCGGTCGGCGACCGGTTCGGGCCCGCGCGTCTGCTGCCGCTCGTGATCGGCCCCGGCTACCTGCTCCTGGTGCAGCGGCCGGAGCCGACGCCGGCGGACTGGGTGGTCGTGTTCGCCGCGGCCGGGGTGTTCCTCGCGGGCGGCGTGTGGCCGCTGGCGGTCGCGGGGGTGGAGTCCCTGCTCATCCTGGCCGCGCACCAGTGGGCCGACGCCACACCGGTGGCGGTGAAGGTGCTGGCCAGCGTCGCGGTGTTCGAGCTGGCCATCCGCCGCCCGATGCGCGAAGCCCTGGTCGGCGCCGGGGTGCTCACCGCGGTGTACTTCGTGCTCGGCACCTACGACCACGTGCTGACCGGCGTGCTCGCCGTCGGCTACCGGGTCCTCACGGTCGTCGGCGGCCCGCTTCTGCTCGGCGCCTACCTGCGGGCCGGGGTGCGAGCGGTGGCGCAGGCGAGCGCGCGGGCCGCGGAGGCCGAGGCGCGCCGGGAACTGGCCGCGCGCGGCGCCCGCCTGACCGAGCGCACCGAGATCGCCCGCGAGCTGCACGACCTGGTCGCCCACCACGTCGCGTCGATGGCGCTGCGCGTCGGTGTGGCGCGGGCGGTGGTGCCGGACCTGGATCCGCGGGTGGGCGAGGTGCTCGACGACGTGCACGCCTCGGCCACCCGGACCCTGGCGGACCTGCGGGAGCTGGTGTCCGCGCTGCGCGACCCGGCCAGCGTGCGCGACCACGGCGTGCTCATCGAGACCGCCTCGCTGCCCGCCGCGGTGGAGTCGGTGATCGGGCGCAGCAGGCAGGCCGGGCTGGCGATCGACTGCCGCGTCGACCCCGCCATCGCGGCGCTCGACTCGCTGCGCGGCCTGGCCGTGCTGCGGCTGGTGCAGGAGAGCCTGACCAACGTCGCCAAGCACGCGGGCCCCGGCGCGCGGGCGAGCGTGCGGGTGGACGCCGGCGCCGGGCAGGTGCTCGTCGAGGTCACCGACACGGGTGGCGCGCGGGACGGCGACGGCGAGCCGGGCTACGGACTGGTGGGCCTGCGGGAACGCGTCGACCTGGTCGGCGGCACCCTCGACGCGGGCCCGCACGGCGACGGCTGGCGGGTGCGTGCGCTGTTCCCGGCGGAGACGTCCGCCCCGGTCGATTCGGAGGTCCCGTGATCCGCACCCTGCTCGTCGACGACCAGCAACTCGTCCGCGCCGGCCTGCGCATGCTGTGCGAGTCCACACCGGACATCGAGGTCGTCGGCGAGGCGCCGCACGGCGGTGAGGCGATCCGGCTGGCCGGCCGGGTCAAGCCGGACGTGGTGCTGATGGACCTGCGGATGCCCGGCACGGACGGGATCACCGCGACGAAGACGATCCTGGGCGAACGGCCCGCGACGCGGATCGTGGTGCTGACGACCTTCGACGACGACGAGCACCTGTACCCGGCGCTGGCCGCGGGCGCGTGCGGGTTCCTGGCGAAGGACGCCACGCCCGCCGAACTGCTCGACGGCATCCGCCGGGCGGCCGCGGGCGGCAGCCCGTTCAGCGACGACGTGCTGCGGCGCCTGGTCGGGCAGGCGGTGCGGTCCAGGGCGGAACGGCCGGACCTGCCACTGACCCCGCGCGAGCGGGAGGTGCTCGGGCTGGTCGGGATGGGACTGTCCAATGCGGACATCGCGGCGCGGATGCACGTCGGCGTCACCACGGTGAAGACGCACGTGGCGAACCTGATGGACAAGACCGGCAGCCCCAGCCGCGTGCACTTGGCGATCCTCGCGGTGCGCCACGACCTGACCCCGGACACCGGGAAACGGTGACCCCCGGCCGGACCGGGGGTCACCGTCAGGGAGAGAGGCGGTGCGGGTGACGTCAGTCGTCGTCGCCCTCGTCCTCGTCGTCGTCCCAGTCGTGGTCGTGGTGGTGGTGACCCGCGACCGACCAGGTTTCACTCGAGTGCGCGCCCTCCGGGCCCGCCCACTGGCAGCCCTCGCCGTAGAAGGAGGTGTGGCCGTTGGTGCCGGAAACGGTGTAGTCGCCACCCGCCCCCTCCGGGCCTGCCGACAGGTTGGCGTCGTAGTAGCCCGCGTAGCCCCAGCCGTGACCGTGACCGTAGCCGTCGTCGTCGTAGCCGTAGTGGTGGCCCGCGACCGAGCCGGTGCTGGAGATCGCGGCGCCGTCCGGGCCGGCGGACGCGGCGGAGTCGCCGTAGCTGTCAGCCGACGCGATGCCCGCGGCACCGAACGACAGCGGGATGGCCAGCAGGCTGGCGATCGCGAAGCGACGAACGTTCATTGTTCTGAATTCCCTTCGTATCAACGGATTCCGGGCCGGAACCTCTGCGGCTCCGCGGACCGGGTGCCCGGGACGGCTGGGGCAAATCCGGCACGCAGATGTGACGCAGGACACGTTGCGATCACGGCGTGGCGACGTGACAGGCGAACTCCCGCTGGTCGGCCCCGCGAAACCGATCCGTCACGGCGGACGTCGCGAATTCCGTTGCCGCGCAGCGCATCCACCCTTGGTGCGTCACTCACGCGTGTGGACTGGACCAGACCGCGGCGCTTGACAAGGCTCGCCCGGCCGCCGATGCTCATCGCAGTAACTGTTACTTCGGGTAATAGCTTCAGCGAGGAGGCGGCGTGGTCCGGCGAGTGGTGTCCCGGGACGGCACGCGCATCGCGGTCGCGGAAGCCGGTGATCCGGCCGCGCCGACCGTGGTGTGCGTGCACGGCTACCCCGACGACCGGTCCGTTTGGGACGGTGTGGCGGCCCGGCTCGCGGAACGGTTCCACGTGGTCACCTACGACGTCCGCGGCGCGGGCGAGTCGGACCGGCCGCCGCGGCGCGACGGGTACGCGCTCGATCGGCTGACCGAGGACTTGGCCGCCGTGCTCGACGAGGTCAGCCCGGACCGCCCGGCGCACCTCGTCGCGCACGACTGGGGGTCGATCCAGAGCTGGCACGCGGTGACCGGGGACCGGCTGCGCGGGCGGATCGCGTCGTTCACGTCGATCTCCGGGCCGTCGCTCGACCACGCCGGGCACTGGTTCCGCACGCGGTTGCGGCGGCCGTCGGGGTGGGGGCCCGCGCTGCGGCAGCTGGTGCATTCGAGCTACATCGTGTTCTTCCAGATCCCGCTGGTTCCTGAACTGAGTTGGCGGTCCGGGGTGGGCCGCCGGGTGCTGCGGCGGCTTTCGGGCAGTGCGGCGGGCCGCCCGGCGGTGGCGGACGCGGTGCACGGACTGGAGCTGTACCGGGCGAACGTCGGCATGCGGCTGTCGCGCCCGCGGCCGCGGCCCGCGGAGGTGCCGGTGCAGGTGCTCGCGCCGCTGGGTGATCCGTACGTGACGCCCGCGCTGCAGACGGACGTGGCGCGGTGGGCGCCGCGGCTGTGGGTGCGCCGGTTGCCCGGCGGGCACTGGATCCCGCGCGAGAGGCCGGACGTGATCGCGCGGTGCGCGGCCGAGCTGGTGGATTTCGCCGAGGGAGCGCCGGAGAGCCGGGGGCTGCGGCGCGCGCGTGCGGGCGGGGCCGAGGTGGTGGATTCCGCCGATGGGGCGCGGGCTGGCGGGATTGAGGCGGCGGATTCCGCCGACGGGGCATCGGAGAGCAGGGCGCGGCGTCGCGCGCGGTCAGGCGGGGCCAAGCCGGTGGATTCCGCCGACAGAGCGCCGGAAAGGTGGGCGCGAGCGGCCGGGACCGAGGTAGCGGATTCCGCCGCGGGCGCACCGGAGAGCCGGGGGTTGCGGCGTGCACGGTCAGGCGGGGCCGAGCCGGTGGATTCCGTCGCGGGGGCACCGGAAAGCCGGGCACTGCGGCGCGCGGAGCTGGTCGGTTCCGCTGCGAGGGCACCGGAAAGGCGGACAGCCAGATTCGACGGCTACCTGGTGGTGATCACCGGGGAGAGCCGGTTCGCTCGGGCGGCGGCCGCGGCGTTCGCGGGGGCCGGAGCCGAGGTGCGCGGCGACGGGCCGGACGTGCCGGACGTAGTGGTGGACAGCCGGGGCACGGCGCGGGACTTCGCGGCGCGGATGGCCGCCCGCGGCGAGGGTGGGCAGCTCGTGCTGCACGACCCCGCGGAAGCCGCCCGCCTGCGACGGGACTTCCCCGGCCTGAACGTGATCGTGGCCGGGGACGGCTCCCCGGAGCGCGCCGCACGGCGCGTGCTGCGCGCCGTGGCCCGCAACCGCCACGCGGGAATCTGACGCCACCCCGGCGGCTCGTGCGCTGGGGCAGCACCTGCGAGAGGAAACCCTGGAGACGGCGGCCGCCCGCGCGGTGCGCGGCTCGTGCTGCGTAGGGAACCTGAGGGCGGCACCGCCGCCAGCAACCTCGCCGAAGCCGAAGGGGCACCCAGCCAACGCCGAAGCCGCAGAGGCGCCCGGCCAGCGTCGAAAAACCGAAGGGGCGCCCAGCCAACGCCGGGCGCCCCCGGCATCAAGCGCGCGCCAGACCCCGCTCCACCGCCGCGATGATCTGTGGCCGCAGCTCCTCCGGGCGGATGATCGCGTCGACCGAGCCGACGCGCTGCGCCCGCTGGATCGAGTGCACCCCGTCGAACTCGGCGGCCACCTCGCCCAGCTTCTCGGCCCGCACGGACGCCCGGACGTCCGCCAGCTGCGTCACCAGCGCGGCCCGCGAAGCGCTGTCCGCCGACGCGATCCGCGCCTCCAGCTCCGACACCCGCGGGTCGTTCGCCGTGCGGGCGTTGACCTCCTGCGCGAACACCACGGCCGCCGCGGGGGCACCGCCCAGCACGGACGCGTACGAGCCGTCCACGGCGAGCACCGTCATGTTCGGGTTCAGCGTCTTCGAGAACACCACGAACGCCCCGCCGTGGTAGCGCGAAATGACGCAGAACACGATCGGCCCACGGAAGTTCACGATCGCCCGCCCGATCTCCGCGCCGTACTCCAGCTGGAGCTTGCGCATCGACTCCGGGGAACCGTCGAAACCGGACAGGTTCGCCAGCACCACCAGCGGCCGGTTCCCGCTCGCCGCGTTGATCGCGCGCGCCGCCTTCTTCGACGAGCGCGGGAACAACGTGCCGGCGGTGTAGGTGTCCGGGCCGTCGGTGGGCGGGAACCCGCGCCGCGGCACCGACCGCGACTCGACGCCCAGCAGGCACACCGGGATCCCGCCGAGGTGCACGTCCTGCACGACCGCGGTCTCCGCGTCCGCCATGCCTGCCCAGCGTTCCAGGATCGCGTGGTCCTGGTCGGCCAGCGCGCGCATCACGGTGCGGATGTCGAACGGCTTCTTGCGGTCCGGGTTGGTCTCCCGCGAGAAGATCTGGCCCACCGTGGTGAAGTCGGACCCGACGATCGCGTGCGGGTAGTCGCACACGTCCCGGTCGACCGGGTCGGTCGTGGTCGCCCGGCGCGGGCCGTTCTCGCCCGGCAGCACGTACGTGTGGTCGTAGTGGGTCATCAGCACGCCGTGCGCGGCGCCGAGGTTCGGCGCCCAGTACTGCGCCTGCCCGTTCGGCCCCATCACGCGGTCGTACCCGCCGATGCCGAAGTTGTCCTCGGCCGACACACCACCGGAGAAGTCCAGCGACTGCTTTCCGGTCAGCACCATCGCCGAGTCCGGCGTCATCACCAGGATGCCCTTGGTGTGCATGAGCATCGTGGCTTCGGCGTTCCAGTACGGCTGGGCGCCCACGTTGATGCCGGCGACCACGATGTTGATCTCGCCGCCGTCCTGGGTGAACTGGACGATGCGGCGCAGCGCCGCGGCGATCCAGTCCATGTTCTCGGTGCCGGAGTCCATCGCGATCCGCGCGCCGGCCGACAGCGCGTACCACTCGACCGGGACCCGCAACCGCTCCGCGAGGTCCAGCGCGGCGATCACGCGGGCGCACTCCGGTTCGGACAGCGCGCCCAGCGCCTTCGTCGGGTCACCGAGCAGCACCACGCGGGTCACGCCCTCCGGGTACCGCTCGGTCGGCGTGGTCGCCACGCCGGCGACGATCCCGGCCTTGTTCAGGCCCCGCTCGCGCTCGACCGGCACCAGCGCGCCGGAGTCGTCGAGGTCGTACTCGGTGAACGAACCGCCATCCCCGGCCAGCATGCCGGTCAGCTCGTACGGGTAGACCGTGCCGCGGCGCCGCGCGCGCAGCACCTTCTGGCCGTAGTCGTCCAGCGGCTGGATCAGCTCGGTCGGCGGGTCGGTGATGGTCAGCCGGACACCGGTGGCGACGTCGTAGGTCACCCGCACCGCGATCGGCCGCAGCTCGCCGGTCTCCTTGTCGCGCTGGCGGCCGAGGAACAGCACCTCCTCGACACCCGCGCCCGCGGTGGTGGGCACCACGCGCTGCGCGACCGTGTTCAGGTCCTCGGCGGTGAGGTCGCTGGGCGGCCACACGTAGAGGAAGATCCGGTTGGTGTCGAGCCGCTTCTTGGCCGGGCGCTGGGCCTGCACCTTGCGGATCGCGTCCAGGCACGCGCCGAGCGCGCCCTCGACCGCGGGCAGGGCCAGGATGCGGCCCTCGTCGTCGCGCAGCGGGGTCAAGTCGCGGACCTGCGCCATCGCCACCAGGCGCTCGTCGGACGGGTTCTTCGGTGCGACGCAGCGCAGCAGGTAGACGTCCTCGTCGGCCGACGGCAGCCGGGTGAGGTCGAAGTTCTGCAGGCGCCGCAGCTGCAGCCGCTGACCGATCAGCGGGTGCAGGCCGCGGATCAGCCGCTCCTCGGCCAGGCCCGCCGACGACGGCCGGAACGTGAAGTGGTGGTGCATCGCCGATCCGCTGCGCCCGGCGACCGTCGTGGTGACGCGGCGCAGGTTGCCCGGCATTGCGACGCGGGACAGCACCTCGCGCAGCTCCGCGGCCATCAGGTCCGCGTCGGCGGGCTGGCCGGTCCAGGTCAGGTAGATGTCGGCGACCAGCGCGCCGGGCTCGGCCTTCGCGGCGACCTCGGCGACCGTGCGGACCGCGTCGGCCAGGTCGTCGAAGTCGGCGACGGTCGCGATGAGCCGCTGCCGCTGGCCGTCCAGGTCGTACCCGGCGGTGACGAAGGCGTGCCCGCCCGCGGTGCCGGTCTCCACGCCCTCCAGGCCGTGCTCGCGGTAGTAGCGGCGGCTGAGGACCTCAAGCAGCGGGCCGGGGTCCAGGCCGGGCCGTCCGATGCGCTGGCCGAGCAGCCGCACCAGCGGTTCGGGGCTGGCGACCATCTCGGCGATGCGCTGCTCGCGGTCGGGGGCCTCCGGGTTGGCGTCGAGGTAGCTGAGGTGGCGGCGCACCTTCGTGTAGACCTCGGCGCGGGTGCGGCGCAGCAGCGGCTGGGCGAACCAGCGGAACACCAGGCTGCGGGCGAGGTCGCCGACCACCGGGAACCGCAGCTGGGTGGCGCGGATCAGGTGCTCCAGCGCCTGGCCGACGGTCTGCCGGAGCCCGTTGTGCGGCGGGGCCTCGGTGAGCCACTGCTGCAGCAGCGCGGTGATCACGGCGACGTCGGAAGCCGCGCGCTGCTGGGCGAGGAAGACGCGGAAGACCGCCTCCTCCAGCTCGGACGTGCGGTCCAGCCCCTCGACGCCGTAGTGGCCCAGCACGCGGGTCAGGCGGCCCTGGAAGGTCTCCGACAACCCGGCGCGCTCGGCGTCCAGGCTCTGCAGGTAGGTGTGGAAGTGCTCGCGCGGGCTGTGCACCCGCGTCTCGGCCTTGGTCTCCTCGCCGTCCGGCTTGTTGCGGGACAGCTCGGACAGGTCGGCGAAGACCTCCAGCAGCGCGGTCTCGGCCTCCAGCGGCCGCTGCGGCAGTTCGGCGCGCGCGGCCAGGTACCGGGCCAGGGTGCGGCCGCCGTCGCGCGGGTCGACGTCGAACCCGAGCAGCATGCTGCGCAGGTCGGCCAGGCCCCGCTCGACGCGGTGGGCCGCGGCCAGCCCGTCCGGCTCGGACGGCAGGTCCAGGTCCACCCCGGCGGTCTCCGGGGCCGCGTCGGCATCCTCGGCCAACGGTTCCAGGCGCAGCAGTGCGGCCCCGGTTTCGACCTGGCTGCCGACGGAGACCATCGACTCCTTGAGCAGCGCCTTGAACGGCGCGCGCAGGACGGTCTCCATCTTCATGGACTCCAGCACCAGCACGGGTGCGCCGGCCTCGACCTCGTCGCCGACGGCGAGCGGCGTGGCGACCACCAGGGCCGGGGCAGGCGAGCGGACCACGCCGCCCTCGTCGCGGCTGATCCGGTGCGTGACGCCGTCGACCTCGACCAGGTGGATCGGCCCGTGCGTGCCGGTCACCAGGCGGAAGCGGCGGCCGTTGACGTGGATCTGGCCGGTGTGGGAGTCGTAGCGCTCCAGCTCGGCGTCGACGGTCTGCACGTCGTCGCCGGTGACGAACCCGATCCGGTAGCGGCCCGGCCCGGTTTCGGCGACGGTCAGCCGGTAGGTCGCGCCGCGCAGCTTGAGGTCGATCGGGCGGCCCACCTCGTGCTGCACCTGGGGGCGGCCACCGTGCGCGGTGGACAGCAGGCGCTGCAGCTCCACCTGCTTCTCGTCCTGGTAGGCCTCGATCGCGGCGGCGGCCAGCGCGATGCCGGAGTGGGCGTGCGAGACCAGGCGGCCCTGCGCGCGGACGCGGTCGATCCAGCCCGTGTCTGCGCTGGCGTCGATCACCTCGGGCTGGTCGAGCAGGTCGAGGACGAAACTCTTGTTGGTGGTGCCGCCCTCGATGAGCACGGTGGTCTCGCGCATCGCGCGGCGCAGGCGGGACAGCGCCTCGTCGCGGTCGCGGCCGTAGGCGATGATCTTGGCGATCATCGAGTCGAAGTCGGCGGGGATGGTGTCGCCCTCGCTGACGCCGGTGTCGACGCGGATGCCCGGGCCTGCCGGGAGGTCGAGCAGCGCGATGCGGCCCGGGGCGGGCGCGAAGTCGCGGTCGGGGTCCTCGGCGTTGAGCCGGGCCTCGATGGCGTGCCCCAGCTCGGCGGGCGGGGCGCCCTCCAGCTTGCCGCCGGACGCGACGTGCAGCTGGGCCTTGACCAGGTCCATGCCGGTGGTGGCCTCGGTGATCGGGTGCTCGACCTGCAGGCGGGTGTTCACCTCGAGGAAGGCGAACAGCTTCTCGCCGGGGTGGTAGAGGAACTCCACGGTGGCGGCGCCGCGGTAGCCGACCGCGACGGCCAGCCGCTCGGCGGACGCCTTCAGCTCGGCCACCTGGTCCGGCGCGAGCAGCGGCGAGGAGGACTCCTCGATGATCTTCTGGTTGCGGCGCTGCACCGAGCAGTCGCGCACGCCCAGCGCCCACGCGGTGCCCTGGCCGTCGGCGATGACCTGGACCTCGACGTGCCGGGCGCCGGTGACCAGGCGCTCCAGGAACACCACGCCGCTGCCGAAGGCGCGCGCGGCCTCCTGGCTGGTGCGCTCGTAGGCGTCGCGCAGCTCGTCGGCGTTGTGGATGACCCGGATGCCGCGGCCGCCACCGCCTGCGGTGGCCTTGAGCATCAGCGGGTAGCCAATCTGCTCGGCGGAGCGCAGCGCGGCGTCGAGGTCCTCGACCGGGCCGCGGCTCCACGGCGCGACCGGCACGCCTACCTCTTCGGCGATCAGCTTGGCGCCGATCTTGTCCCCCAGCTTGCGCATCGCCTCCGGGTTCGGGCCGATGAAGGTGACGCCGATCTTCTCGCAGAGCTCGGCGAAGGCCGGGTCCTCGGCGACGAAGCCCCAGCCGACCCAGGCGGCGTCGGCCTTCGTCTCGGTCAGCGCGCGTTCCAGGACGGCGAGGTCGAGGTAGGGGCGGTTGGCCGCGGGACCCAGGTTGTAGGCGATGTCGGCTTCCCGCACGAACGTGGCGTTGCGGTCCGCGTCGGTGTAGAGGGCCACCGTTTCGATGCGCGGCCCGCCCTCCGCGTTGAGCTCACCGACGGCGTGGATGAGCCGCATCGCGGCTTCTCCCCGGTTGACGATCGCGACACGACTGAACACCGAATCGAGCCTCACAAGTTGTGGTGGTTGGACTGCGCGGCCTCCCCTGGCCGCTGGTCCAGCATCGCGCGTACCCACCGGTAGTGTGATCGTCGCACCCGCACCGTGCCGACGGCGGTTTTTTGTCGGAACCCTCCAAAGGACCGCTCTGACCCGGGACTATGCCCACGGCTCGCGCGCACGCGGGACCGCGCGGATCGTGAGAGCCTGGTCACTCGCCCTTGTAGAAGACGGCCAACGGCCGGCTAGCCGCGGCGCACCGGGAGGCGCAGGTGCAGCACGCCGTCGCCCTGGACGACCACCTCGGGGTCGCCGAGCATGAGGTCGCCGCCGGCGAGCGGTCCGAAGTACGGCTTCCCCCGGCCGAAGACGACCGGCACGACGTCGATCGCCACGTGGTCGATGAGCCCGAGCGCCAGCGCCTGCCCGCCGACGTCGCCCGCGCCCACCCCGATTTCGCCGTCGCCCGCCAGTTCCTGCGCTCGCGCGATCCCCTCCTCCACCGAGCCGGCGAAGTGGTAGGGCGCCTCCGGGTGCCAGCCTTCCGGCCGCGGCCGGTGCGACACGACCACGACGTGCTCGCTCGCGGGCGGATGGCCTTCCCAGCCGTTGGTCAGGTCGAACTGGTGCCGCCCGATGACCAGGACCTTCTGGCGCGACCACATGCCGCGGACGTACTCGGCGGAGGCCGCCGAGACCCGGAACGGCGAACCGTGGATGTCGGGGTGGTCCTCGTCGACGAGCGGGTGGTCGCCGTTGAAGTACCAGTCGTGGAGCGGTCCCACGTCGTCGTTCTCGTCGGCGATGTAGCCGTCCAGCGAGGCCACCGCGTGCAGGTAGGTCGTCCCCATCGTCGCTCCTCCCAGGGGGACCAGCGTCCCCCAGGGGCCGTGCGGGCGCAACCGCCCCGGCGGGGCACCTGCACGGCGGAGGTGCCCCGTCAGCGCCTCACGGCTGGTAGAGCCAGTCGGTCCAGCGGTAGTCGTCCAGGGGGCGTTCGGTCAGGTACTGGTTGCGCAACAGCCGGGCCAGGCCGTCGCAGTGCCAGAGCTCGCCCCAGACCCGCGCGCTGGACTGCACGCGCGCGGTCCGCGCCGTGCGGGCCTGCTCGTACGCCGCGAGCGCGGCCGGCCAGTCCAGCGCGGCGGCGGCCTGCTGCTTGGCGACCTCGCCGGCGAGGCTGTGCGCGTCTTCCAGCGCTTGGCACGCCCCCTGCGCGAGGTATTGCAGCATCGGGTGCGCCGCGTCGCCGGTCAGCGCCAGCCGTCCGTCGACCCAGCGCGGCACCGGCAGCCGGTCGTACATCGGCCACCGCCGGTCCCGCCACAGCCACGCCAGACCGCGCCGCACCGCGTCACAAGTGTGCTCGAACGCCGCGTCCAGCTCCTCCGGGCCGCCCCACTCGGTCTCGCCGCGCTCGTAGGCGGGCGAGGCGAACACCGCGACCGTGTTGAGCAACTCCCCACCCCGCAACGGGTATTGCACGAGGTGGCACTTCGGTCCGAAGTGGACGACCACGTCGGTCAGCACATCAGCATCCAGCCCGGTCACCTCGGACACCGGGCGGGTGCCGCGGTAGGCGACGTACCCGGAGCACACCGGCTGGTCGCCGGACAGCCGCGACCGCAGCGACGACCACAGCCCGTCGGCCGCCAGCGCGGCGCCCGCCGCGAACTCCCGCTCCCCCACCCGCAGCCGGACGCCGTCGGGCCACACCTCGACGTCGTCGACCTTGTGATCGGCCAGCAACTCGACTCCGGCATCGGCACAAGCGTCGTGCAGGATGGTCAGCAGGTCGCTGCGGTGGATCACCACGTACGGCGCGCCGTAGCGTTCGACGAACCCCTGCCCGAGGTCCATCGACGTCAGCTCGGCGCCGTCGAGCGCGTCCTTGAGCACCAGCCGCCGCGGCAGCACGCCGCGCGCGACCACTTCGTCCAGCAGACCCCACTCACGCAGGATCCGGGTCGCGTTGGGGGCCAGCTGCAGCCCGGCGCCCACCTCGGCGAACGCCGGGGCCCGCTCCAGCACCCGGACCCGTTGCCCGGCCGCGGCGAGGGCGAGGGCGTTGGCGAGCCCGCCGATCCCGCCGCCGACCACCACGACATCGGTGTCGGTCATGTCTTCCTCCTACAGCCAGGGGCCGAGTTCGGGGGCCTGCTCGGCACGTCCGGTGAGCCAGCGCGCGAGGGCGGGGCCGTGGCCCTGCGCGGTCCGCCGCCGCAGCGCGTCGGCGATCAGCGCCTCGACCAGGTCCGCGGGCAGGTCCTCGAACCCGACGCCGCAGTCGAGGTCGACGGCGTGCACGGCGACCTCGCGGGTGCGCATCCAGACGATCTCGGTGGCGGGCACGGTCCGGCCCTGCGCGGTGACCACCTCGTTGGCCCAGGCGTCCGCGGGCAGGGCCGCCACGTCGGCGGCCAGCGCGTCCGCCGAGCCGTGCACCAGCCGCCGCAGTTCGGGCACGGGCAGCTTCGCCCCCGCCTCGATCTCGGCGGCGCGGTGCTCGGCGCTTTCGTACATGCGCGACTCGACGCCGGTGCGGGCCCAGCTCAGCAGGCGCCGCAGCGCTTCGGCGTTGTAGTGCAGGTGCGCCACGAGGTGGCGGCGGGTCCATCCGGGCAGCAGCGTCGGCGCGTCGAACGCGTCGTCGGGCAGCTCGTCGATCGCCCGGAGGACGAGCCGCGTGCCGTCGTCCATCCAGTCACTCATCGCGGGCCACGTTCTCCAGCCTGCCCAGTCCGCTGATCTCGGTGACCAGCCGGGCGCCGTGGGACAGGTACCGCGGTGGTTTCCGCGCGTGGCCGACCCCGCCGGGGGTGCCGGTGGCGATGACGTCGCCGGGCCGCAACGTGAGGATCGTGGAGGCGTAGCGGACCAGCTCGACCGGGTCGAACACCAGGTCGCCGGTGTTGGCCTTCTGCACCTGCTCGCCGTCGACCGCGCAGCTCAGGTCCAGCTCGGGCGTGGTGCCGCCGGGCAGCTCGTCCGGGGTCACCAGGTACGGGCCGAACGGCGTGGTGCCCTCGAAGGTCTTGCCCTGCAACCACATCGGCGACCGGTACTGCCAGTCGCGGGTGGTGACGTCGTTGAGGACGCTGAACCCGGCGATCGCCGCGGCCGCCTCGGTCTCGCTCGCGCGGCGCACGGTGGCGCCGACGACGAGCGCCAGCTCGGCCTCCCAGTCCACCGCGTCCGATTCGGGCGGCAGCGCGATCGGGTCGGCCGGGCCGACGAGCGCCTCCGGGTACTTGGCGAACAGCGTCGGGTACCGCGGCAGTTCGCGGCCCATCTCCAGGATGTGGTTGCGGTAATTCAGGCCGACGCACAGGATCTTGCCCGGGCGCGGCACGACCGGGGCGAGGTCCGCACCGGCCAGCGGCCGCTCCGGCGTGACCGTCTCGGCCTGGGCGCGCCAGTCCTCCTGGGCCAGGAACGCGCCGACGTCGGGCGCGCCGAGCTCGGCGTAGCGCTCACCCTCGACGCGGATGGCGCGGGTGCCCTCGGCGGTGCGCAGGGTCGCGAGCTTCACCGCTGCCCTCCCACCCGCACGCGGTCGGCGTGCAGCCGTTCGAAGATCGGGGTGTCGCTGAAGCGGAACAGGTCCAGCTGCGTGTCGGCGGCGAGGGTCACCTCGGCCCAGGACGGCACGACGAACAGGTCGCCGTGGTCGACGGTCCACTCCTGATCGCCGACGCGGACCGTGCCGGAGCCGTCGAAGACCTGCCACACGGCCGACCCGACCTCCTGCCGCGGCGCGGTCTCGGCGCCGGCGCGCAGCCGGTGGAACTCGGCGCGGATGGTCGGCATGACGTCGCCGCCGGTGGTCGGGTTGGTGAAGCGGACCGCGGCGTGACCCGGCTCGACCACGCCCGGGTGGCCCTCGTCCTCCAGCGCGAGCTGGTCGGTCAGCGCGGCGTCGGTGTGCTCCCAGCGGTAGGCGGCGATCGGCGAGTTCACCGCAGGCGCGGTCTGCGACACCGGGCGCAGGCCGGGGTGGGCCCACAGCCGCTCGGCGCGGGAGCGCTCCGGAGTTTCGGTGCTGGACACCTGCTCGGGGCCGAACTCGAAGAACGCCGAGCCGGTGTAGTGCACGAACGGGATGTCCAGGCCGTCGATCCAGGCCATCGGCTCACTGGCGGTGTTGTGGTGGCCGTGGAAGTGCCAGCCGGGGGTGAGCAGGAAGTCGCCGCGGCGCATCGCCACCGGGTCGCCGTTCACGACGGTCCACACGCCTTCGCCCTCGACGACGAACCGGAACGCGTTCTGGGTGTGCCGGTGCTCGGGCGCGTTCTCACCGGGGCCGAGGTACTGGATTGCGGCCCACAGGGTCGGCGTCGCGTACGGCGCGCCGCCGAGGCCCGGGTTGGCCAGCGCGATGGCGCGCCGCTCCCCGCCGCGGCCGACCGGCACCAGCTCGCCGGCCTTCTCCGCCAGCGGCAGCAGGGTCTTCCAGCGCCAGGCGTGCGGGCGCATCGCCGGGGACGGGCTCATCGGCATCAGGTCGCCGATCTCGGTCCACAGTGGAACGAGCAGTTCCTCCGCGAACCCCCGGTACAGCTCGTCGAGCTCGGGGGACGGATCGGGCTGGTTGGCGGTCATCGCCTGGCCACTCCTTCCTCGGGGACGGCGGGTCGAGGAGGACGCTAGGCGATGTTCTGTCAGCAGGGATCTAGAATTCTGCTGTGAAGAACAAGCCGTCCTACGCGATCGACTCGGTCGACCACGCGCTCCACCTGGCCACGGTGCTGCAGCAGGAGGGGCCGATGGGGGTGTCCGAGGCGGCCGCACGGCTGGGCGTGTCCCGTTCGACGGCGCACCGGCTGCTGCAGATGCTGGTGTACCGGGACTTCGCCGAGCAGGGCCCGGACCGCCGCTACCAGGCCGGGCCGGTGCTGCGGCCCGCGGATCCGGCCGGCGCGCCGGTGGCGTTGCTGCGCCAGGCGGCGATGCCCCACCTGCGCGCGCTGGTGGCGCGGGTGCGGGAGACGGTGAACCTGCAGGTCCTGGCAGGCACGGAGACGCGGTTCGTGGCGTCGGTGGAGTGCGACCAGATCCTGCGGGTGGGCGACCGGGCGGGCCGGGCGCTGCCCGCGCACCAGGTGTCCGGCGGCAAGGCGCTGCTGGCCGCGCTGCCGCCGGCCGAGCTGACGCGCCGGTACGCCGGGACGGACGTGGACCTCGTCCGCCTGCGGCGTGAGCTTGGCCTGGTGCGGCGGCGCGGCTTCGCGGTCAACGACCAGCTGACGGAGACCGGCCTGACCGCGGTCGGCGTGGCGATCCCGTGGCCCGCCGGGGCCGAGCCCGCGGCCGCGTTGTCGGTGGCCCTGCCGTCGGCCCGGTTCGACCACGACCTGCTGCCCACGTGGGTCGGCGCGCTGTCGGCGGCGGCGACGGCGATCGCGAACGACCTGGGCTGAGGGTCAGCCTTTCCGCGGGATCGCGGCGATCGCCTCGACCTCGACGACGTACTGCGGCGCGGCCAGTGCCGCGACCACGGCCAGCGACTGCGCCGGGAAGTCGTCGCCGGGGAACCAGAGCTTGAACGCTTCGGCCTGCGCCGCGCGGTAGCCGTCGAGGTGCTCCACCCCGCCGACGAGCGTCAGCAGCTTCACCAGGTGTTCCGGCCCGCCACCGGCGGCGGACAGCAGCGCCTCGATGTTGGCGAAGATCTGCTCGCCCTGGGCCCGCGCGTCCGGCCCGGCGAGCGTGCCGTCCGGCCGCACGCCGAGCTGCCCGGCGAGGTAGACGATCTCGTGCCCCGCGGGCACGGACGCGAGGTGGCTGTAGCGCCCGGCGGGCGGCGCGACGGTGTCGGGGTTCCAGCGGTTCACCCCGCCATGATCCACCCCGGGCGGGTGCGCGGCAACCGTCCGGGGTGGACAGACGCGCCGTCAGCCGACCTGCAGGTCCACGCAGGCGTAGAAGGCGTTGGCGGTGTCGGCGATGTTCCACACCGCCAGGAGTTTCTGCCGCCCGCTGAAGCCGCTGAGGTCGACCGGGTGCGAGACGGTCGCCGGGGGCTGCGCGCCGCCGTCGTCGACGAACCCGACGCGGGTGCCGCCGATGTAGTACTCCCACGTGCTGGTGCGGTGCTGGGCGGTCAGCCTCCAGGTGAAGGTCACCGTGTTGCCGACCGGGGTCGCGCGCCAGCCCTTGCTGTCGTCGTCGAGCTCGGCGAAGCGGGTGTTGCCGCCGCTGCAGCTGCGCAGCCCCTTCGGGCCTTCCACGCTCTGCGGTTCGTACTTGATGTCGCCGCAGGGCACGATCCCCTGCGCGCACTGGGCCTGCCTGCTCGGCGGGGAGTTGACGTAGCCGTGGGCGCTGGCGGTGCCCGGGAGGGCCACGAGGGCGATGGGAGCGAGGGCCGCCCCGGCGGCGATGGTCGCGATGCGTCGTCTGATGGTCATGTCGGCTCCTTGCGGTGAACCCGGATGACTTTTGGTCTAGACCACGTGATATGGACCATAACGTGAAGTTTGTTCGCGGTCAACGGCGCGGTCGGAAAAGCACCACCTTCTGGAGCAACAGCGGCGAAACGGCGAAACCGTGCCGCTCGTAGGCCCTCACCGCGCGCGACGACGAATGCACGGTCACCCGTTCCACCCCCAGCTCCACGGCCAGCTCCAGCAGCCCGTCGATGAGCCGTCCGCCGAGGCCGGCGTCCCGCGCTTCGGGCACCACGTACACGCACTGCACGTCACCGGAGGTGCGCGAGAACGACTGAGGCGCCGGCACGCGCGGGGTGATCGCGAGGAACCCCATCCCGATCACCGCACCCTCCCGCACCAGGACGAGGCACCGGTGAGTGGTCGCGTGCTCCCGCGCCCACACGGCGAACTCCCGGACGAACCGGCCGCGGTCCACCCCCGGCGGCGGTCCGTCCCGCTCGGCCACCCACCGCCACCGCAACGCGGCAACGGCCTCGAACTCCTCCGGGCGGGCAGCGCGTACTTCGATCACACCCCCGATCCTCGCAGCACCTCCCCGTCGGACCGGTCAGCGGGGCAGCCGGACGGTGGCGACGAGCCCGCCTTCCGGCCGGGCAGCGAGTTCGAGCGTTCCGTCGTGGGCGCGGACGATGCTCGCCACGATGGCGAGCCCGAGGCCGACCCCCGCGTGCTCCCCGGTGCGGATGCGTTTCGTGCCGCGGTGGAAGGGTTCGGTCAGCGTCGGCACCAGGTCCGGCGGCAGCGGCGGCCCGGTGTTCTCCACCCGCACGACGCTCGCGTCCCCGTCCGGTCCGGTGTGGATGGTCACGGTGCCGCCGGCGGGGAGGTTGTGCACGATCGCGTTCTGGACGAGGTTCGTCACCATCCGCAGGACGAGCTCGGCCGAACCGGTGACCCGCGCCGCCTCGCCCGCGACGCCAAGCTTGATCCCGCGTCGTTCGGCGAGGGGCAGCAGCGTTTCGGCGGCTTCTTCGGCGACGAGGGACAGGTCGACGGGCTCGCGGGTGAAGCTGCGCCGGTCGCTGCGACTGAGCAGCAGGAGCGCCTCGGTCAGGTCGATGGCCCGCGTGTTGACGACGTGCAGGCGTTCGATGAGCTCGTCCCGGTCCCACGTCGGGTCCTTGCGAGCGACGTCGAGCAGCGTCTGCGAGATCGCCAGCGGGGTGCGCAGCTCGTGCGAGGCGTTCGCGGCAAACCGCTGCTGCTCGGTGACCTGGGATTCGAGCCGTTCCAGCATCGTGTCGAGCACGTCGGCGAGCTCGTGGAACTCGTCGTCCGGGCCGTCCATGCGGATGCGGTGGGACAGCGAGCCGTCGGACGCCCGCCGCGCCGCGTCGGTGATCCTGTTCAGCGGCGCCAGCATCCGCCCGGCGAGCACCCATCCGCCGAGCAGGCCGAAGAACAGCAGGAAGGCCACCGCGGTGGCCGCGGCGGGCCCGCCGACGGCGAGCAGGCCGGGAGGGCGCCGGGGCGGCCCGGGCGCCCGGTCGGGGAACGAGCGCGCGAGCAGCACCCAGAGCAAGACCATCAGCAGCGCGCCGGCGAGCAGGAGGAACCCGGCGTAGCTGAGGGTGAGTTTCAGCCGCAGGCTCAGCCCGCGACGCCTATCCACGGTCTCCGCCGGTGTCGATCCGGTAGCCGACGCCGGGCACGGTGGCGATGAGCCACGGCTCGCCGAGCCGTTTGCGCAGCGCGGACACAGTGATGCGGACGGCGTTGGTGAACGGGTTGGCGTTCTCGTCCCAGGCCCGCTCCAGCAGCTCCTCGGCGCTCACCACCCCGCCTTCGGCCGCGACGAGGACCTCCAGCACGGCGAACTGCTTACGGGTGAGCGCGACGTAGCGGCCGTCGCGGTAGACCTCCCGGCGGAACGGGTCCACCCGCAGGCCCGCGATCTCGCGGACCGGCGGCCGGGCGTGCGCGCGCCTGCGGTCGAGCGCCCGCAGGCGCAGGACCAGTTCCCGCAGCTCGAACGGTTTGGTGAGGTAGTCGTCGGCGCCGAGCTCGAACCCGGAGACCTTGTCGTCGATCCGGTCGGCGGCGGTGAGCATGAGGATCGGGGTGCCGCTGCCGGAGGCGATGATGTGCCGCGCGATCTCGTCGCCGGAGGGGCCGGGGATGTCGCGGTCGAGGACCGCGAGGTCGTAGGAGTTGACGCTGAGCAGCTCCAGCGCGGTGTCCCCGTCACCGGCGATGTCGGCGGCGATCGCTTCCAGCCGCAGGCCGTCCCGGACTGCTTCGGCCAGGTAGGGCTCGTCCTCCACGATCAGCACGCGCATATCGGCAGCGTAGGCAGCGCGGCATATCGCCCGCATATCCGGAGCGGATCACGGCCGCATCCGCGGGTCCTCCGACGGGTCCGGGTACATCGGCGGGCAGCCGTGGCGCACCGCGTCCGGGCGGAGTTCGTAGTGCCAGGGCTCGTTGCGGTAGATCTGGCACAGCCCGTACGCGGCGCCGTGCGCGGACAGCCACGCCGCGGCGCGGGCCGGGCCGATGTCGACGGCTTCGCCCGCCACGTGCGGCGACGTTTCCGGGGTCGCGACCCAGCGCGCGGCCTCCTGCAGGGAGCCGTGCCGGGCGACCGCGCGCCGCAGCAGCTCCTCCTGGTACTCGGGCGAGCGCCAGCCGCTGTTGACGCGGAGCCGGACGCCGTCCGCTTCGGCGGCCTTCGCCGCACGCCGCAGCGCGTCGAGGAGGTCGGCGTCGAGCTTGCCCACCGCCGGGGTTTCGTCCCACACCGAGACCGGCGCGCCGTCCGGGACGACGCCGTCGGCCTCGCCGAGGGTGGTCCACGGAACCGGCGGCGCGGCGCCACGAACAGCCGCCGCACCCCGGGTGCGGCGATCACCACCCCGGCGATCGCGAGGCCGGCGAGCACGATCCGGCGGACGCGCCGGGCGGGCGCGGGAAGTGGCAGGGTGTGGTTCATACCTCCACTGAAGGCGGGAGGCTGTTGCCACGGCGTCTGCGCTTTCCGATACGCCCGCGATATGTCTTACGGGTAGTAGCGGGTCAGGGATTCCGCCACGCAGGCCGGTTTCGCCGAGCCCTCGATTTCGAAGGTGAAGTTCCGCGTCACCTGCACCCCGCCGCGGCCGACCTCCTCGACCGCGGCGATCACGGCGTGCAGCCGCACCCGGCTGCCGACCGGGACGGGCGCCGGGAAGCGGACCTTGTTGACCCCGTAGTTCAGCGCCATGCCGACGCCGGTGACCTGGAGCAGCTCGGCGACCATCGGGATGCCCCAGCTCAGCGTCATGTAGCCGTGGGCGATCGTGCGGCCGAACGGGCCGTCCGCCGCGCGGGCGGGGTCGGTGTGGATCCACTGGTGGTCCCCGGACACCTCGGCGTAGGCGTCGATCAGCTCCTGCGTCACCTCCCGCCACGACGAGCGGCCCAGGTCTCGTCCCGCGAGCGCCAGGATCTCCGGGATCCCGTTCGCCACCACCGGCATCGAAGTCACTCCCCTCAGGCCGCGACGGCCTGCGCACCGGTCGGCTCGCCGGCGCGCTCGTCGTAGTTGGGCTTGCGCAGCAACGCGAGCATGCAGCCCAGCGTCAGCACGACCTGGAACACCGCGTAGACGATCACCGCGACGATCGACCCGGTCTGGTTCAGCAGGAACTGGCCCACGATCGGCGTGGTGCCGCCGAGCAGGGTGCCGCACAGCTGGTAGCACAGGGAGATGCCGGTGTAGCGCACGTTCGCGGGGAAGCGGCTGGCGAGCATCCCGGCCAGCGCCGCGTAGTACAGGCAGTGCGGCACGGTCGCGACCGCGGTGCCGATCATCGCGAGCACGTAGTTCTCGGTGCCGATGAACAGGAACATCAGCGGCATCAGCAGGATCTCCGGCACCAGCATCACGATCACGGCGCGGGACCAGCTGCGCATCTTCGTCGCGATCACCGCGCCCCACGGCTGCACCAGGATCTGCGTGATGTTGGCGACCAGGATGATCGTCAGGAACGAGCTCTTGTCGAAGCTGAGGTCCGAGGTGGCCCAGGACAAGGCGAACGTCGACTTGAAGTAGGTGGCCGACAGGCCGATGGTGCAGGCGCCGATGCCGAGGACGATCAGCAGCGGCTGCGTGCGGAGCACCTCGGTGAACGGCAGCTTGGCGACCTCCTTCTTCTCGATGAGGTTCGCCATCGCCGGCGATTCGGCGACCCGCAGCCGGATGAACAGGCCGACGATCACCAGCAGCGCGGAGAACAGGAACGGCAGGCGCCAGCCCCACGAGGTGAACGCGTCGTCAGGCAGCTGGCTGATCGCCAGGAAGCAGACGGTGCTCAGGGTGTTGCCGACGGGCGAGCCCTGCTGGGCGAACGCGCCGTAGAGGATCGACTTGCCCTTGGGCGCGTGCTCGGAGGCGATGAGGACGGAGCCGCCCCACTCCCCGCCGAGGCCGATGCCCTGCACCATGCGGATCGCGATGAGGAGCAACGGCGCGGCGACGCCGATCTGCGCGTAGGAGGGCAGGACGCCGATCAGCGTGGTCGAGATCCCCATCATCAGCAGCGTGATGACCAGTGTCTTCTTGCGGCCGAGGCGGTCGCCGTAGTGGCCGAAGATCACCCCGCCCAGCGGGCGGGCGAGGAAGCCGACCCAGAACGTCGCGAAGGCCACCAGCGTGCCGAGCGCCCCGTCCAGCTCGGGGAAGAAGACCTCGTCGAAGACCAGCGCCGACGCGGTGCCGTAGATGTAGAAGTCGAACCATTCGATGGTCGAGCCGATGAACGACCCGATGCCCGCTCGTCTGGCCGCCGTGGCCGTGCTCATGGTGATTTTCTCTCCCTTGAGATCCCGTGTTGCTCGGACACCGTGCCAAACGGGACCTAGAAGAGTCCAATACCGAATCGCGGGGCCGGTAAGACGGCGGTCGTCTCAATCACGCAGGAGGATGACGTGCGCTCCCCGGGCGCGTCCCGGTGGGCCCAGGCCGCCTCGACCTGGTCGAGCGGGAACGGGTGCGGGCGCACGGCCATGCCGCCCGCCGCGATCGCGGCGACGAGCTCGGTGAACTCCGCCTGCATGACCTGCGTGTCCACGGCGCCGAAGCCGCTGCCCAGGATCCGGAAAGCGTTGGAGCGCAGGAGGTGCCCGGACAGAGTGATCCCGTCACCGCCCATGCCACCGATCTGCACCCAGTCGAGCAGGCGGGTGTGCTGGGTCCGCGCTCCGAGGACGGCACGCATGGCGAGTTCGGTGGGCTGCCCCCACACGTAATCCAGGACCACGTCGACCTCGGCGGCGGCCTCGGCGAGCGCGGCCGCGGTGGCGTCCTCGTCGGGGCGGAGCTGCACGACGGCGTCCGCGCCCTGGTCGACGAGTTCGTCGAGGCGGGCGCGGTTGCGTCCGGCGGCGATCACCCGCCCCGCGCCGAGGTGCTTGGCGACCTTGACGGCCGTCGAGCCCGCGTTGCCGGTCGCGCCGTGCACCAGGACCGACTGCCCGGCCTGGAACGGCACGCGGGTGCGCAGCGCAGTCCATGAGGACAGCGCCGGGTTCATGGTGGCGGCCACGAGTGCGGGATCGGCTCCGTCCGGAACCGGGATGACGGCGGCCGGATCCACGACGATGCGCTCGGCCAGTGTGCCTGCGCCCATGAGCATGACGTAGCCGAGGCTGCCGTCCGCCCGGCGGATGACGGCGTCCGCACCCGCCAGGGCGGGCAGCGCCTGGGGACTCGTGTAGTGCTTGCCGGCGGCGATGCCGCGCGTGGCGGGGTGCACGCCGACGGCGAGGACGTCCACCACCTCCTGGTCGGGACCAGCCTCAGGAGCCGGGACGGAGCGGAAGTGCGGCGGCTCGTCGAAGGACTCCACCAGCGCGGCGTTGATCGTGGACATGCGGGTCTCCCCTCGTTTAGAAACGACTTGGTATCTTATGACTCCGAGACTACGTCGAGGGGTTAAGATACGCAAGCGGATCTAACCGAATGGCTGACGACAGGGGGCAGTGATGAGTGAGCGGCGGACGGAGGGCATTGCCACGCGACGCAGGGGGGCCACCCTGGAGAACGCGATCACCGATGCCGCCTGGGAGGTTCTGGTCGAGCAGGGCTACCACGGCTTCACCTACGAGGTCGTCGCGGCGCGCGCGGGCACCAGCAAGCCGGTGCTCTACCGCCGCTGGCCGCAGCGCGAGGACCTCCTCGTCGCCACGCTCGCCCGGTACTGGCGTCCACTCGACGTCCCTCCCGACACCGGCAGCCTGCGCCAGGACGCCCTCACCCTCCTGCGCACGATCAACGCCGAGCGGTCCCGCGCGGTGGTGCTCCTGCGCATCCAGCTGGCGGACTACTTCCGCGAGACCGGAACCACCTTCGACGACCTGCGCGGCCGCCTCCGCCCCGCGGACCAGACGCCGCCCTTCGCGGCGCTCGTCGAGCGCGCCGTCGAACGCGGCGAGCTCGCGGACGAGCCGCGGTCCGCGCGCCTGGTGAACCTGCCCTTCGACCTGCTGCGCCACGACATGCTGATGCGCATGGGCGCGGTCCCGGACGAGGCGATCGTCGAGATCGTGGACACCGTGTGGCTTCCCCTGCTCGGCGTGTCACCCCACGGCGCGCAATCCACCAGGAACGCTAAGCAGGCGTAGGCAAGGCCTGCTCCGCGATCGCCAGCACCGTCCGCAACGCCGCCGACGGGTTGTCCGGCCGCCAGGCGAGCGCGGCCTGCAACCGAACCGGCTCACCCGCCAGCGGCCGGTACGCCAGCCCCGTCTGCTGGATGTGCTGGCACGACGACACCGTCAGCGTCACCCCGACCCCGGCCGCCACCAGCGCGAGGATCGTGTACGAGTCCGGCGCCTCCTGCACCACCCGCGGGTTGAACCCGGCCGACACGCACACCCGCACCGTCGCGTCCCGCACGCTGGACCCGGCGTTGGCCGGGAAGCTCACGAACGCCTCCTCCGCCAGCGCCTCCACCGGCACCTCGTCCAGTCGCGCCAGGGGATGGTCCGACGGCAGCGCGCAGATCATCTCCTCCTCGTCGATCACCCGTGCCTCGACGCCGGGCTGGGTGATCGGCAGCCGGACGAACCCCAGGTCCAGCGAGCCGTCCGCGACGCGCGCCAGCGCCACGTTCGCGTACGTCTGGCCGCGCATCACCAGCTCCAGCCCGGGGTGCGCGGCCCGCACGGCGCGGGTCAGCAGCGGCAGGCTCTCGTGGCTGGACGCGCCCGCGAACCCCACCGTCACGCGCCCGTACTCGCCCCGGCCGGCCGCGCGCGCCGCCTTCGTGGCGATGTCCAGGTCCTCCATCACACGCCGGACCGGGGCGAGGAACGACTCCCCCGCGCTGGTCAGCCGCACCGAGCGGGTGTTGCGCTCGAACAGCTGGACCCCCAGCTCCTTCTCCAGCTGCCGGATCTGCTGCGACAGCGGCGGCTGCGCCATCTGCAGCCGCTTGGCGGCGCGCCCGAAGTGCAGCTCCTCGGCCACGGCCAGGAAGGACGTGAGGTAACGCAGCTCCATTATTACCAGCTCCGTCTTGATCTGACTCTGATTCGGTATTGGACACTAATCAATCTCGGTGGCACGGTGAAGACCGCCCCATCCACGAGCAGCACAGGAGCGCGACGATGCCCCGCCCGGGTCCGGACAAGACGATGAGCCTGCGCGACGCGGTCGCGGCTTTCGTGCACGACGGGGACACCGTCGCGCTGGAGGGGTTCACGCACCTCATCCCCACCGCGGCCGGGCACGAGATCATCCGCCAGGGCCGCCGCGACCTCACCGTCGTCCGGATGACCGCGGACATCGTCGTCGACCAGATGCTCGCCGGCGGGTGCGTGCGCAAGCTGGTGTCCTCGTTCGTCGGCAACTCCTCCGCCGGGTCGCTGGGCGAGCTGCGCCGCCGGATCGAGCACGCCGACCCCGAGCCGCTGGAGTTCGAGGAGTACAGCCACTACGGCCTGATCTGCCGCTACCTCGCCGGGGCGCAGCGCCTGCCGTTCTACCCGCTGCGCTCCTACGCCGGCTCCGACCTGCCTGGCGTCAACCCGAACATCCGCAAGGTCGCCTCCCCCTACGGCGACGAGCAGATCTACGTCGTCCCGCCGGTCAACCCGGACGTCACGATCATCCACGCCCAGCGCGCCGACCGGGCGGGCAACACCCAGATCTGGGGCCTGACCGGCATCCAGGCCGAGGCGGTGTTCGCCGCGGACAAGGCGATCGTCGTGGTCGAGGAGATCGTGGCCGACGAGGTGGTCCGCTCCGACCCGAACCGCACGGTGGTGCCCGCGCACGCCGTGGACGCGGTGGTCGAGGTCCCGCGCGGGGCCCACCCGTCGTTCGCGCAGGGCTACTACGACCGCGACAACGCCTTCTACCGCGCGTGGTCGGGCATCAGCAGGGACAAGGAGAAGCTGGCCGCGTGGATGGCGGAGTGGGTGCACGGCACGGCCGACCACGCCGAGTACGTCGCCAAGCTGGGCGAGGAGTTCTGGGCCGGCCTCGCGGTCGGCGAAGCGCTGAGCGAACCGGTGAACTACGGACGGAGGCTCTGACATGACCACCTCGAGTGAAATCCTGTCCGTCGTCGCCTCCCGCGAGCTGGCGGGCAAGCGCACGGTGTTCGCCGGCATCGGCCTGCCCACGCTGGCCGCGTCGCTGGCCCACCTGACGGTCGCGCCGGACCTGGAGATCGTCTACGAGTCGGGCGTGTGCGGGGCGCACCCGTCGCACCTGCCGGAGACCATCGCCGACGCCGTGCTGATCACCGGTGCCGAGGCGGTGCTGTCGATGCCCGCGTTGTTCGGCTACGTGCTGCAGGGCGGGCACATCGACGTCGGGTTCCTCGGCGCCGCGCAGATCGACCGCTGGGGCAACCTGAACTCCTCGGTGATCGGCGACTGGCACTCCCCGAAGGTGCGGCTGCCCGGTTCCGGCGGCGCGATGGAGGTCATGGCGAACTCGCGCGAGGTGTTCGTGGTGATGCGCCGCCACGACCCCCGGTCCTTTGTGGACGAGCTGGACTTCTGCACCTCGCCCGGCCCCGACCGCGCCCTCGCCGACGGTGTGCGGCCGGCCGGGCTCGGCGTCACCAGGGTGATCACCGAACTCGGCATCCTCGCGCGCAGCGGCCCGGGAGAGGAGCTGAAGCTGGTCGCGCTGCACCCTGGCGTCACCGTGGACCAGGCGCGCGAGTGCACCGGCTGGCCGCTGGAGGTGGGCGGCGATCTGACGGTGATCGAACCGCCGAGCGAGGCCGAACTACGGTTGCTGCGCGAAGATGTCGACCCGGAGCGGGTGTATCTGCGATGAAGGAGAGGACCGTGCGCATCAGGATCGTCGGGACCGGGGTGATGGGCCGCGGGATCGCCCAGTGGGCCGCGACCGCCGGGCACACCGTGGAGCTGGCCGACGCCCGGCCGGAGTCGGTCGGCGAGGCCGTGGAGTTCGTCCGCGGCATGCTCGACCGGGCCGTGGCGAAGGGCCGCAGCACCGCCGAGGAGGCCGCCGCGATCGGCGCGCGCCTGGTGCCGCTGGACTCCCCCGCCCAGCCGGGCGAGGCGGACCTGGTGATCGAGGCGATCCGCGAGGACCTGGACACCAAGGCCGCGTTGTTCACCGAACTGGAGAAGGCGCTGCCCGCCACCACGGTGTTCGCGACGAACACCTCATCGCTGCCGGTCACGCAGATCGCGGCGCGGCTGTCCGATCCGTCCCGCCTGGTCGGGCTGCACTTCTTCAACCCGGCGCCGCTGATGAAGATCGTCGAGGTGATCCCCGGCGCCCGGACCCGGCCTGAGGTGGTGGACACGGTGTCCGCCCTGGTCCGGGACACCGGGCACAGCGCGGTCGTCGTGTCGGACACGCCGGGCTTCCTGATCAACCACGCCGGCCGCGGGCTGGTCACCGAGGCGCTCGCGCTGCTGGAGCGCCAGGCCGCGGAGCCGGCCGAGCTGGACCGCATCGCGCGTGACGTGCTGGGCCTGAAGATGGGCCCGTTCGAGCTGATGGACCTCACCGGGCTGGACGTCACCGCGACGGTCATCGAGTCGATCTGGGCCGGGTTCCGCTACTCCGACCGTCTGCGCGCGTCCTTCCTGACGCCGAACCGGGTCGCCGCCGGCCTGCACGGCCGCAAGACGAAGCAGGGCTGGTTCGACTACACCGAGGGCGCCGAAAAGCCCGTCGAGAAGCCCATCACCGGGGACGCGGATCGTCCGGTGTGGACGGACGACGACGAGCTGCGCGCCGCGCTGAGCGAGGCCGGGGCGAAGGTCGCCGACACGCTCGCCGAGGACGCGGTCGCGCTCGTCACCACGTGGGGCACCACGGTCGCCACCGCGATCGCCGCGCAGGGGCTGCCGCCGGAGCGGACGTTCGGCGTCGACCCGCTGTCGATCCGGACCGCGCGCCGGGTGCTGGCGATCACCCCGGCCGCCGACCCGGCCGCGGCCCGGGACGCGCGAGCCGTGCTGGCCCGCGGGGACAAAGCCGTGTCGGTGGTGCGGGACGTCGAAGGCGGTGTGGCGCAACGGCTGGTGTCGTCGATCGTCTCGGTGGCCGCCTCGATCGCCGAGCAGGGCATCGCCGCGCCCGCCGACATCGACCTCGGCGTGCGGCTCGGGCTCGGCTACCCGCGCGGGCCGCTGGCCTGGGGCGACGAGGTCGGTCCGGCCCGGCTGCTCACGCTGCAGCGCGCGCTGCACGAAGCCACCGGCGACCCGCGCTACCGCCCGACGCGGTGGCTGGCCGAACGCGCGCAGCTCGGCCTGCCGCTGACCGCCGCGGGCACCGCGCCCGAAGACGTCTGAGGAGGAGAAAGCCAATGCTGGCACGGGATTTCGGTCTCACCGAGACCCAGCGCGACTTCCGCCGGATGGCGGCGGAGTTCGTGGACGCCGAGATCGCGCCCAACGCCCGGGAGTGGGACCGCGCCGAGCACGTCGACCAGTCCGTGGTGCGGCGGCTCGGTGAGCTGGGGTTCCTCGGCCTGACCCTGGACGAGCGGTACGGCGGGGTGGACGCCGACATGCTGTCCTACGTCCTGGTCACCGAGGAGCTGGGCCGCGGCGACTCCGCGGTGCGCGGGATCGTGTCGGTGTCGCTCGGCCTGGTGTCGAAGACGATCGCCGCGCACGGCACCGACGAGCAGAAGCAGGAGTGGCTGCCGCGGCTGATCAGCGGTGAGGCGCTGGGCTGCTTCGGCCTCACCGAACCGGGCACCGGCTCCGACGCCGGGTCGCTGAGCACCCGCGCCAAGCGCGACGGCTCCGACTGGGTGATCAACGGCAGCAAGATGTTCATCACCAACGGCACGTGGGCGAAGGTCGCGCTGACCTTCGCACGCACCAGCGACCGCGGCATCACCGCGTTCCTGGTGCCCACCGACTCCCCCGGCTTCACGGCGACGGAGATCAAGGGCAAGCTGGGCCTGCGCGGCCAGGCGACCGCCGAGCTGACCTACGACAACGTCCGCGTGCCCGATTCGGCGCGGCTCGGCGAGGTCGACAAGGGCCTCGGCATCGCGCTCGGCACGCTGTCCCGCGGCCGGATCTCGGTGGCCGCGGGCGCGGTCGGCGTGGCGCAGGCGGCCTTGGACGCGGCCACCCGCTACGCGACCGAGCGGGAGCAGTTCGGCAAGCCGATCGCGTCGTTCCAGCTGGTCCAGGAGCTGCTCGCGGACGCGGCGGTGGACGTGCAGGCTTCGCGGCTGCTCACCCACCAGGTCGCGCGCATGGCCGACGCCGGGATGAAGCCGAAGGAGTACGCCACCGACGCTTCGGCGGCGAAGTACCACGCGAGCGAGACCGCGGTGCGCGTGACGAACAACTGCCTGCAGGTGTTCGGCGGGTACGGGTTCATCGACGAGTACCCGGTCGGCAAGTACGTCCGCGACGCCCGCGTGCTCACCCTCTACGAAGGCACCAGCCAGGTGCAGAAGCTGATCATCGGCCGGGACCTGACCGGTGTCAACGCGATGACGTGATGCCCAGCCGCGCCAGCTGCTGGTCGAAGGGGACGAACTCGTCCTCCGCGGCCACGGCCGGCGTGGCGGGCCGCCCGCTCACCGCGGCGGCCAGCTCACCGGCGGCGCGCTCGATGCGCGCGGTCAGGTCGCCGTCCGGCCCGTCGGAGGCGCCCCAGTCCTCCGAGGCGGCGAAGACGGCGGTCGGCATGACGTCGGCGCGCAGGTAGGCGAACAGCGGCCGCAGCGCGAACTCCAGCGCGAGCGAGTGCCGGGCGGTGCCCGCGGTCGCGGCGATGAGGACCGGCTTGCCCTGCAGCGAGCCGGCCTCGATCACGTCGAAGAACGACTTGAACAGGCCGCTGTAGGAGGCGTTGAAGATCGGCGTCACCAAGATCAGCCCGTCGGCGCGGGTGACGGTCTCGACGGCGTCCCCCAGCTTCGGGCTCGGGAAGCCGGTGACCAGGTTGTTCGCGACTTCGGTGGCGAGGTCGCGCAGCTCGACGACCTCGACGGCGGCGCCGGTCTCGCGTGCGGCGGCCTGCGCCAGGCGGTCACCCAGCAGCCGCGTCGAGGAAGGGCTGCTCAGGCCGGCCGAAACGACCACGAGTGTGCGGGACATGGACCTCACCCTGCTCAGGTAGTTGTGCGTTCAACTAGATACGCCAACGGCTGGGCAGGGTCGGATATTCCGGCGGTCACGGGTGCTCGGCACGCACCGCCGACTCGTGCCTGATCACCCCAGACCTACGAGCGCCTGCGCCGAGGCCGGGGCGAGGCGGTGGCCAAGCGGAGCGGCGACCCGAAAGCGGCCGGACCGGTCGGTCGCGTGGTCCGGCACTTTCCCATCGGGTCCGACGAACCGAACCGGTTCAGGTGGGATCCCCGCATCGAGTGGGACGAGAAGGGCCCGCCCTGACAGTGGGGCGCCACCGGCGTTCCGGCGGCGCCCTCGCCATCACTGGCGGTAGGACTCGACCTCGCTGACCGGGCGGGCCTGCGCCTGGTCCGGGTCCTCCCCGAACTCGCGCGCGGCCCGGCGCTGGCGGAGCAGGTCCCAGCACTGGTCCAGCTGCTCCTCGACCCGGCGCATCCGGGTGCGGTCCTCGTCGCTCAGGCCGTCGCCGACCGAACGCGACCGCAGCTCGTGCTCCTCGGCGATCAGCTTGTCGATGTTGGCGATGATGTCCTGGTCGGCCATGGTGTTCTCCTCGTTCCGGTAACCGCTTCAGACCGTACCCGCGATCACCCGTAACTGCGGCCCTTCCAGGCCGCGCCGCGCCCGCGCCAGTGCCGCACGGCCGAGTCGACGGTCATCAGCAGGTACAGCGTGGCCGTGACGGGCAGCAGCAGCGCCGCGGGCCACGGCTGCCGGTAGTAGCGCAGCATCGGGACGTAGGTGAGGGTCATCATCAGCCACGCGGCGAGGGCGAGGAGGCGTGCGGGGCCGGCGCCGGCGAGGGTCAGGACCGGGGGCGCGAGGAACACCAGCGCGAGTCCGAGCACGGTGCCGGCCAGAAGCGCCGGGGAGTGCCGCAGCTGGGTGTAGGCGCTGCGGGCGACCATGTCCCACAGCGAGCGCAGGGACGGGTACGGGCGGACGCTGCGCACGTCGCCGGCCAGGCCGAGCCAGATCCGGCCCCCGGCGCGTTTGAGCAGCCTGCCGAGGGCGACGTCGTCGATCACCGCGTCCCGGATCGCGGCCACTCCCCCGGCCCGCTCCAGCGCGCTGCGCCGGACGAGGCAGCACCCGCCGGCCGCCGCGGCCGTGCGGCCGGGGCCGTTCACCCGGCGGAACGGGTAGAGCATCGCGAAGAAGTACACGAAAGCGGGAACGACCAGCCGCTCCCAGCCGGTGCGGGTGCGCAGGCGCGCCATCTGGGACACGAGATCGCGCTCGCCCGCGGCTTCGACCAGCGCGGTGACCGAGTCCGGGCCGTGCGCGATGTCGGCGTCGGTGAACAGCAGGAAGTCCGGCTCGCCGGCCTGCTCGACGCCGTGGGCGAGCGCCCACAGCTTGCCGGTCCAGCCGGGCGGCCGGTCACCCGGTGCGGTGACGGTGAGCCGGCTCCCGCCCAGGGCGCGCGCGACCTCGGCTGTGCCGTCGCCGCTGCCGTCGTCGACGAGGATCAGCCGGAGCGGCCCCGGGTAGCGCTGGGCGAGCAGCGCGGGCAGTGTTTCCGGCAGGATTCCGGCCTCGTCGCGGGCGGGTACGACGACCGCCACGGAGGGCCACGCCGCGGGCGTCCGGCGGGGCGGTAACCGCTGGTCAGTGCACCAGAACCGGGTGGCGGCCAGCCACAGCCAGGCCACCACCGCGACCAGGCCGACGATGATCATGAAGAACAGTTTCCCACCCGGGAATCGTGACGTACCGGATCCGATGGGGTAAGGTCGTTCTTGTCGGGAGTTTTTCGCAGGCTGGCAACCGGGCCGGTTTCGTTCCCTTCGGTTGGCCCTTCGTGGTTGATCCTCCACGAGAGAAGTTTCCTTTTTGACCTCTCCCACTTCCGTCGTCCCGGACCGGAAGAGCCCCAAGCCGTTGCTGTCGGAACAAGCGTCGATGACCGAGATGGTGGTCATCCGGGCGTTCCTGATCATCCCCTTCGTCGCGCTGATCGCGGCCGTTCCCGTGTTCTGGGGCTGGGGACTGAGCTGGCTCGACCTCGCCGTCGCCGCCGCTTTCTACACGGTGTCCACTTTGGGCATCACGATCGGCTACCACCGCTACTTCACGCACGGTGCGTTCCGCGCGAACCGTCCACTCCGGATCGCGCTGGCGATCGCGGGGAGCATGGCCGCGCAGGGACCGGTGATCGGCTGGGTCGCCGACCACCGCCGCCACCACGCGTTCTCCGACCGCGCAGGCGATCCGCACTCGCCGTGGCTGTTCGGCACCTCGCCTGCCGCACTGGCCAAGGGTTTCTGGCACGCCCACATGGGCTGGCTGTTCGGCCGCGACCGGACCAATGTGGACCGTTTCGCGCCGGATCTGGCCGCGGACCCCGACATCCGCGCGGTTGACCGGTTGTTCCCGCTCTGGGTTTCGCTGTCCGTGCTGCTGCCGGCGCTGATCGGCGGGCTGGCCACGATGTCCTGGCAGGGCGCGCTCACCGGGTTCCTGTGGGCGGGTCTGGCGCGGGTTTCGTTCCAGCACCACGTGACCTGGTCGGTGAACTCGATCTGCCACATGATCGGCGACCGCCCGTTCGCCAGTCGCGACCGCTCGGCCAACTTCTGGCCGCTGGCGATCCTGTCGATGGGCGAGTCGTGGCACAACTCCCACCACGCCGACCCGACCTGCGCCCGCCACGGCGTGCGCCGCGGGCAGATCGACGTGTCCGCCCGGGTGATCTGGGCGTTCGAACGTCTCGGCTGGGCCTGGCAGGTGCGCTGGCCCACCGAGCAACGGCTGGCCCGGCTGGCCGTGAAGTCGTCCGCACCGTCGAAGGGATCGTCATGACCTGGGCTCGCCACGCTTCCGAACAGCAACCCGAGACCGGCCCGATCGCCGAGGCACGGGCCCGGATGGCGCAGGACGAGGCGATCGCCAACCACCGCGCGGCGCGCACGGTCGCCGACCACGCGTTGGACGTCCACGACTGCCGCGAGCTGCTCGACATGCTCGGGCTCACCACGAAGAGCGCGGCCTCCGCGCTCTGATTGTTAGAGAAAATATCAAGGAGAAACACATGGCACAGGGCACCGTCAAATGGTTCAACGCCGAAAAGGGCTTCGGCTTCATCGCGCAGGAGAGCGGACCGGACGTCTTCGTCCACTACTCGGAGATCGACGGCAACGGCTTCCGCAGCCTTGAAGAGAACCAGCAGGTGACCTTCGAGATCACGCAGGGCGCCAAGGGCCCGCAGGCGAGCCGCGTCAGCATCGTCTGACCCTCGCGCGACTGTTCAACGGGCCGGTTCCCCACGGGGGACCGGCCCGTTGCCGTTCGCGGGCACTCAGAACGAACCAGCGCCGCCTGGCAACCCCGCGCGCGGCCAGGCAGGCGTACCCACCCGCGCGCCGCGAGGGGAGCCACCTGCTGCCACACCCGCAACCCGCCCCGGCGGATGCAGCCACCAGCGCGCCGCAGCCCATCCACTCGCCCGCGCAAACTGGCCACCCGTTGCCGCATCCCACGCCGCGCGGCTCGGCAGGCGCACCAGTCTCCGGCACGCTGCTTGCGCAGCACCGCCCGCCGCACGGCCCACCCCACCGCCCGGCTCAGCAGCCCGCCTCCAGCGGGCTCACCGCCCCTACCGTCAGGCGGCCGTCAGGTCCGGCAGCCCGGCCGGTGTGCCGGCGTCGATCCACCTCGCCAGGCGGTCGCGCGTGAACAGCTCGTCCAGCACCATGAACGCGGCGCCCACCACCCCGGCCTGGTCGCCCAGCGACGAGCGCACGATGCGCAGGTCCCGCGTCGCCAGTGGCAGGGACCGTCCGTAGATCACCTCGCGGATCGTGGCGAGCAGGTGGTCGCCCGCGCCGGCCACGCCACCGCCGATCAGCAGCAGCGACGGGTTGAAGAAGCTCACCAGCATCGCCAGCTGGTCGCCGATCAGCCGTCCCGCGCGCTGGATCAGCTCCAGCGCCGCGCGGTCGCCGTTCTGCGCCGCCCACGCCACGTCTTCCGCCGTGACCACGCCGTTCTCCGCGAGACGCTCGGCCAGGATGGGGCTGCCGCCATCCTTCGCCGCGGCCTCGCCGTCCCTGGCCAGCGCGGCGCCGCCGGCAAGCGCTTCCAGGCAGCCGACGTTGCCGCACCGGCACACGACCGAGGTGTCGGCTCGCGCCGCCGTGTGCCCGATGTCGCCGGCGCACCCCTGGCTGCCCCGGTGCAGGTGGCCGCCGGAGATGAGCCCGGCGCCGATCCCGGTGCCGATCTTGACGTAGAGGTAGTCCCGCGCCCCGGCCGCCGCGCCCGCCCGGAACTCGCCGAGCGTCATCGCGTTCACCTCGTTGTCCACCCACACCGGCGCGTTGTGCCGCCGGGCGAAGTGGTCGCGCACCGGGTAGCCGTCCCAGCCCGGCATGATCGGCGGGGCGCTGGGCCGCCCGGTGGCGAACTCGACCGGCCCGGGCAGCCCGATGCCCACACCCCACACCTGGGCGTCCGGCCGGCCGGCCAGCAGGTCGTCGAAGAGGGCGCCGACCTGGGCGAGCACGGGTTCCGGCCCGCGGGCGACGTCGGAGGCCTCGGTGCGCTGCGCGAGCAGGTTCCCGGCGAGGTCGGTAAGCCCGGCGCTGATGCTGGTCGCGCCCAGCTCGGCGGTGAGGATCACCCCGGCGCCGGAGCGGAACCGCAGCTCCCGCGGCGCGCGCCCGCCGCTGGAGGGCCCCAGCTCGCCGTCCTCCAGCAGCCCGGCGCGCATCAGGTGGCCGACGCGCTGGCTGATGACGGTCCGCCCGAGGCCCGACCGCCTGCCCAGCTCCGGCCGGGTCCGCGCGGCGCCGGAGCGCACCAGGTCGAGCACCAGGACCAGATCGTCGAGCTGGTCGGACGGGATGGTTGCGGTCACGGGGGTCCCTTCGCTCGCACTACCCGGAAATTCGTACCAGGCCCGGCGCTCAGCCGGGCGTGACCTCCACCCAGTCGCGGCGGGCGGCGGAGTTCAGGACCGCCTCGGTGATGGCCGTCGCGCGGGCGCCGTCGGCCAGCGTCGGGAGGCCGTCGGGCTTTTCGCCGCGCATCGCGGCGTAGGCGTCGGCGATGAAGCCGGTGAAGGAGTCCAGGTAGCCCTGCGGGTGGCCGGCCGGGACGAGGTTGCGGGAGGTCGCGTCGGCGCCGAGGGCGGGGTCGCCGCGGTGCAGGATCCGCGTCTCCTCGCGCCCGCCCATCCACAGGACCTCCGGATCCTGCTGGTCGAACGCGTACTCGGTGTCCGGCGTGTCGATCCGCAGCTGCAGCTGGTTGCGCCGCCCCGGCGAGATCTGGCTGATCACCGCCGACCCGAACACGCCCTGCTCGGTCTCGAACTGCAGCAGCGCCGCGTCCTCGGTGTCGACCTCGACGCCCGCCCGCACCGGCACGACCCGCGGCAGCACCGCGTGCACCCGCGCGATCCGCTGGCCAGTGACGAACTCCGCCAGATCGCACCAGTGCACCCCGATGTCGCCGAACGCGCGCGACGGCCCGCCGAGCCCGGACTGCACGCGCCAGTTCGTGTCGCTGTCGCGGGAGAGCCAGTCCTGCAGGTAGACGCCGTGGATCAGCCGGACCGGCCCGCCGCGCACGCGGTCCCGCACCTCGCGCACCACCGGGTAGAAGCGGTAGGCGAACGGGACGGCGACCACCCGGTCGGTGTCCCGCCACCGCCGCACGAGGTCGGCGACCTCGGCGCTGCTGGTGCCGACCGGCTTCTCCAGCACGACGTGCTTGCCCGCGTCGAGCGCGATGCGGGTCAGCGGCGCGTGCAGGGCGTTCGGGGTGCAGATGTGGACGACGTCGATGTCCGGGGCGGCCGCCAGCTCCTCGGCGCTGTCGACGGCGGTTCGCGCGCCCAGCTCCGCCGCGGCTTCGCGGGAGCGGGCGGGCGTGGACGCCGCCACCGCGGCCAGGTCCTGCCCCAGCGTGTGCACCGCACGGGCGTGCACGGCTCCGATGAACCCGGCGCCGATGATCCCGGCCCGCAACGGCATGCTCACTTCTCCCCCTGTCGACAGGTCTTCTGCACTACTGAAATCATCTAATGCATACCGTGAACAAAAGTCAAGCCGCAAAAAGGGGCGTCGTCCTCGACCAGCCTGGGGGTCACTGGGAGAACGACGCCTCCACCATCATAGCCGCTTCCCGGCGGGGCGTGCAGGGTGAACGGATCCGGACACGAAGAAGGCCGGCGAGCCCCCAGGCCCCGCCGGCCGCGCATCCGCTTCAGCGGATGACGTGGGCCAGAATAGGGGCTGGACACCTCGGTTTGTCAACGGCTCCTGGCTGACTCAGAATGGCTGCCGACCACCGGCCGTCCGCCAAGGCGGACGATCCCTTCGAGCACGAGGAACTCCATGGACCAGGGCGGGCAGGAGGGCGGCTCACTCGCCGCCAAGATCACGCACCTGATCACCACCCTCTACCCCGAGGGCAGGCCCGGGTACGCGAAGCTCGCGGCGCAGATCCGCGAGCGCACGGGGGCGACGCTGTCGAGCACCTACCTGTGGGAGCTGGCCAGCGGCCGCAAGCGCAACCTGACGCAGGACACGCTGGGCACGCTCGCCGCGTTCTTCGGCGTGCCCGCGGAGTACTTCCTGGACGACGCGGTGACCTCCCGCGTCGACGCCCAGCTCGAGCTGGCGCAGGCGCTGCGCAACCACAAGGTCCGGTCCATCGCGCTGCGCGCGGACGGGCTGTCCGACGATACCCTGGACGCGCTGCTGGCCATGGTCACCGAGGCCCGCAAGATCGAGCGGCTCGGGCCGCCTGCCGAGCAGCCGGAGGACGAGCCGGGCGCGTAGACCGGGCAGGCGCCGCGCCGGCTCGCGGACGACGCGCGAGCGGAGGTGACGGCAGCGCGATGGTGACGCGACGCGACCTGCGACGGTGCCAGGCCCTGGTGGCCGACCTGCCGCTGCCCCAGCCGTTTTCGGTGCCCGCGCTGGTGGACGCCCTCGCGGCGCGGCGCGGCCGCCCGATCCACGTGCGCACGCTGCCGCCCGGGTCCGGCGGGTCGGCGTGCGGGGCGTGGATCCGGCTGGCGACGGCGGACGTGATCTACGTCGAGGAGAAGACGAGCCGGGTGCACCGCGACCACATCGTGCTGCACGAGATCGGCCACCTGCTGTGCGACCACAGCGGCACCGGCGGCGGGGCGCACCCGTTGGCGCGGGTGCTGCCGGACCTGTCGCCGGACCTGATCGAGCGGCTGCTGACCCGCACCGGGTACACCACGGAGGAGGAACAGGAGGCCGAGCTGGTCGCGAGCCTCATCCGGACCGCCGCGCAGGCCCGCGCGACCTGGACGACGACCGGAGCACTCCGCGAGTTCGAAACGGCGCTCGGCCTGCGCGGGACGTGGGAGTGACCGGCGCGCGGCCGAGGCCGGTGGGCGCAGGCGGTGTGCTGCGCGGAATCGCCCGGCGCCCGACGGTTCCGGCAAGCGTGTCTGGCGCCGCGGCAGGTCGCGCTACCAGCAACCGCGCCGGTCCCAGCACCGCACCGGATCCGCGCCACTGCCCCGCGCCACGCCGTGGAGGCCATCCGTGAACCCGGCCGTCCTGCAGAGCGCGAGCACCGACCTCCTCGTCGCGGGCACCACGCTCCTCTGGGTGGCGCTGCTGATCCGCGCCCCGGCCGCCCGGCGCTCGCCTCCGCGGCGGCGCATGCTCATCGCGATCGCCAGCCTCGCCACCTCGATCACGGTCGCCCTCGATCCGGTCACCGGCCTGGTCAACCGCGCGCTCCGGCTCGGCGACACGTGCGGCATCGTGGTCAACGTCTGGGGTGTGGTCAGCTCCGCGCTCATCCTCGACTTCGTCCTCGCCGCCGCCTCCCGCCGCCGCCCGCTGCTGGTCTACGGCGCCGCCGCGCTGGTGAGCGCCGCCTTGCTGCTGCTCAACACCGGCGCCACCGCGGCGGCCTGCGTCACCCAGGCGGACGCGCCGTGGTTCGACCTGTTCTGGCTGCTGCTCTGCCTCGCGCACGTGCTGGGCACCGGCCCCGCCGCGGTCCTGTGCGCCCGCTACGGCCGCCGCGCCACGACCCGTCCCCTGCGTGCCGGCCTGTACGTGCTCGCCACCGGCTTCGCGTCCTCGACCGTCTTCTGGGGCCTGGTCGCGCCCGCCTACCTGGTCACGCGTTCACCGTGGGTGGCCGCGACGTTCCCGCTCAACGTCGCGGTCACCGCGTGGGTGATGGCGCTGGGCACGGCCCTGCCGCAACTGCTGCGGCTGCACCGGTCCGTGCACGACCGCCGCACCCTGCGCAGGCTGGAACCGTTGTGGCGGCGGCTGGTCGCGGCGGTGCCGCAGGTCCACCTGCCGGAGAACGGCCGCTGGGCCAGCGACCTGCGGCTGTACCGCCGGGTCATCGAGATCCGCGACGCGGTCCTGGTCCTGCGCGACTACGTCGCCCCGGCCACGCTCGCGGCGGCCCGCGCGCACGCCGGCTCCGAAGCCCTCGCCACGGCCTGCTGGCTCCCGCTGGCCGAAGCTGCCAAACGACGCGGCGCGCACCCGCGCACGGCGCCCCCGCCGGGCGAGGACTGCTCGGGCGACGAGTGGGCCGACGAGGTCGGCTTCGCGCTCACCCTCGCCGAGCACCAGGACTCCGCTCTGGTCCGGTCCTTCCGGCCGGACGCCGAGCTCACTCAGCGGTAGTAGCCCTCCACCGGCACGCGCGCCTCCTCGAACAGGAACGGGCCCTCCTGCGGCACCGGCTTCGCCACGACGGGCGCGGTCGGCTCCTTCAGGCTCTCCAGCTGCTCACCGGACAACGCGAACACCACGCGCCCCAGCCCGGACCGCGCCAGCGCGCCCGCGCACATCCCGCACGGCTGGCAACTGGTGTACATCGTGGTGCCGGCCGCCGTCTCCGGGTCCAGCTCACGCGCCGCCCAGCGGGCCAATTTCTGCTCGGGGTGGGCGGAGATGTCCCGGTCGGTGATCGTCGTGTTGCGGTCCTCGGCGAGGATCCGCCCGTCGGGACCGACCAGCAGCGACCCGAACGGCGGGTTGCCCGACGCCCGGGCCTCCCCCGCCAGCTCGATCGCCCGCCGCAAATACTTCTCGTCGTCGGACATCAGCCCTCCAGATGGGCGCGGACAGTCGCCAGCGCCTGCCACGCGGCCTGCGGCCGCAACGTTTCCGCCGGGTCACCACTGAACGGGTCGAGCACCACGGTCTCCGCGCCCAGCACCCGCAACTCTTCGAGGTCGGCCACGATCTGCTCGATGGTGCCCTCACCGGCCAGCCGCTCCCCGGTGATCGACTGGCCGGTCAGGCGCAGCGCGATCCGCGGCACCAGAGCGGGCACCGGCCGTTCCGCTTCGTCGGCCATGGCCTTCAGCTTCCCGGTCGCCGACCGGAACCACTCGGGCGCGAACCGCAGCGGGTGCCACGGCTCGCCCCGCCGCACCGCCCGCCGCATCGCCGCCGGGCTGTTCCCGCCGATCCACAACGGGATCTGCGCGGTGCGGTAACCGGGATCGGCCCACGCCTCGCGCAGCGCGTCGAGGTACTCGTCGGTCAGCGCGCCGCGCCGCTCGAACGGCACGCCCAGCGCCGCGAACTCCTGGCGCGCCCAGCCGACCCCGACGCCGAGCACCAGCCGCCCGCCGCTGAGGGCGTTCAGGTTCGCCGCCATGCGCGCGGTCAGCAGCGGGTGCCGGTAGGGCAGGACGAGCACCGTGGTGCCGAGCCGGATCCGCTCGGTCACACCGGCCAGCCAGGACAAGGTCGTGAACGGCTCGTAGAACGGCGCCGGGTACTGCTCCGCCACGTCCGTCGTGATCGCCACGTGGTCGGACACCATCAGCAGGTCGTAACCCAGCCCCTCCACCGTCCGGCCCCAGTCGCGCAGCACGCCCGGATCCGTGCCGGGGCCGAAGTTCGGAACATTCACACCGATTCGCACGGCATCCAGGTTAGGCAGCGATCACCGGCACGCACACCGATTCCTTGCGGTCTTCCCGGCCGTCCACCGTGGATCTCCCGGTATTTTCGGCGTATGACCGAGACTCTCGACGCGACCGACTGGGCGATCCTCACCGAGCTGCAGCGGGACGGCCGGGTGCCGCTGACCGAGCTGGCCCGCCGGGTCAACCTCAGCGCCTCCGCGACGACCGAACGGGTCAAGCGGCTCGAAGCGTCGGGCGTGATCACCGGCTACCGCGCGGAGGTCGACCTCGGCAAGGTCGGGTACCCGGTGCTCGCCGTGGTGCGGCTGAAGTACCCGGGCAGCAGGCACGAGCCGCTGCACCGGCTGCTCGCCGAGCGCTGCGAGATCCTGGAGTGCCTGCGCACCACCGGCGACGACTGCTACACGCTGAAGGTCGCGGCGGCCTCGATGGAGCACCTGGAGGAGGTCGCGGACCAGCTGGCGCAGTTCGGGAGCACGACGACGAGCGTGGTGTACCGGCGGACGCTGCCCGCGCGCGGTCCCGCCGGACCGCCGGCAGTCAGACCAGCGGTCGTCCCGAACGCAGGCGGCGGCGCAGGTCCCAGAGGTAGGCGTTGAACGGGAACTTCCGCAGGAGCTTCGGGGACAGCCGCACCCCCAGTCCGACCGCCGTGAGCACCCGCTCGAACCGGCGCTGGTCGCGTGGCGTCCAGTCGAGCTTCATCTCCTCGCGGAACCGGCTGGGCAGGAACCCGGTGGTGACGAACCGGTTGACCGGTCCCAGCGTGCGGCTGACGAAGCCGGGCAGGAACTTCAGGTCGGCGATGTCGAGCAGGTGCTGCCGCACGGTGTCGTCGATCGAGATTTCGGCCAGCGCCTCCTTCCAGTACTTCTCGAAGGCCCGCCGGTCGGCGGGCCACATGTCCTCCTTGACCTGCAGCGCGGTGCCCAGCCGCGCGGAGTTCCGGTAGATCTCCTCGGTCTGCTCGGGCGTCAGCGGCCCGATGAACGCCTCGTAGACGTCCTCGAACCCGCGGTACAGGCACGCGGCGACCCACAGTTGCAGCTTCGGGTCGAAGGCGTTGTAGGACACCGGGCTGGACGGGGTCGAGCGGACCCGCGCGTGCGAGGCGTTCACGGCCTTGCGGTAGGCCTTGCGCTCCTCGTCGGTGCCCAGCGCGGCCACGGCCAGGTAGGTGACCGTGGTCCGGCTCCGCTTGATCGGGTGCTTGAACAGGTTCCCGCTGTCCACGCGGCTCTCGTACACGCCGTAGCCGACGGCGGGGTGCGCGAGCTGCATGATCACGTTCGCGGCCCCGGCCAGCAGGCCGGCCCCGATCATCGCGTCGTCGAGGCGGGTGGCGGCAGCCTGGGCCATCGTCGGTCTCCAATTCTGCTCACGCATGTTCGCAGATATTGCAGCGCGGCCGGCGCGCACCTGTCAAGATGGGGGTGTGGAATCGACATCGCTGCGCACCTACGGCGGCATCGCGGGCGAGGACCGGCAGGCCGAGCGCCGCGCCCAGCTCGTCGAGGCCGGCCTGGAACTCCTCGGTGCACGCGACGGCGACCGGAACCTGACCGTGCGGGGCGTGTGCCGCGAGGCGGGGCTGGCCGCGCGGTACTTCTACGAGAACTTCGCCGACCGCGACGCGCTCGCGGTCGCGGTGTACGACTCCGTGGTCGAGGGCATCGCGGCCACGACCCTGCAGGCCGTCCAGTCCGCGCCCGGCGACGCGCGCGCCAAGACCCACGCCGGGCTGAGCCGCCTGGTCCGCACGATCGCCGAGGATCCACGCAAGGGCTTCCTGCTCTTCTCCCCCAGCCTGAACAACACCGTGCTGGCCGAGCGGCGCGCCGCGTCCGCGCGGTGGTTCGCCGGGCTGCTCGGCCTGCAGGCCCGCGAGTTCTACGGAATGCCTTCCACGGCGCGACTGGACCTGCTCGCCGAAATGCTGGTCGGCGGGCTGTCCCAAGCACTGACCTCGTGGCTGGACGGCAACCTCGAACTGTCCGAAGAGGACCTGGTGGAGCACTGCACCGAGGTCTTCCTCGCCGTGTCGAAGATCGCCTGAGGCCGTTACCTAACGATCGCTAATGAGCTATCGTCGGGACCGGACCACTGGAGGTGCCGCCGATGACCGCCGTCCGGATCGCGAACTTCTCCGGCTATCTCGGGGACCGCTTCACGGCGATCGACGAGGCGATGAGCGGTGACCCGGTCGATGTCCTGATCGGCGACTACCTCGCCGAGGTCACCCTGGCCGCCCTCGCGACCGGTTACCGGCGCGACCCCGAGCGCGGTTACGTCGAGTACTTCGTCGACCAGATCCGCCCGCACCTGGCCGCGATCGCGCGGCGCGGCGTGAAGGTCGTGACCAACGCGGGCGGCTTCCACCCCGCCGCGCTCGCGGAGAAGCTGCGCAAGGTCGCCGCCGACGAGGGTGTGTCGCTGCGGATCGCGCACGTCGAAGGCGACAACGTGCTGTCCCGGCTGGGCGAGTACGCCGACGCCGGGCACCGGCTGGAGAACCTGGACACCGGCGAGCCGCTGGCGTCCTGGGGGCACGAGCCGCTGGCCGCGAACGCCTACCTGGGCGGCTGGGGCATCGCGGCCGCGCTCGCCGAGGGCGCGGACATCGTGGTGTGCGGTCGCGTCGCGGACGCCTCCCTGGTCACCGGGCCTGCCGCGTGGTGGCACGGCTGGGCGGTCGACGACTGGGACGCGCTCGCCGGCGCGGTCACCGCCGGCCACGTCATCGAGTGCGGTTCACAGGCCGTGGGCGGCAACTTCTCCGGCTTCACCCGCATCCCGGACATGCTGGTGCCGGGTTTCCCGATCGCCGAGGTCGCCGCGGACGGCAGCAGCGTGATCACCAAGCACGCCGGGCACGGCGGCGCGGTCACCGTCGACACCGTGACGGCGCAACTGGTCTACGAGATCCAGGGCCCGCGTTACCTCAACCCGGACGTCACGGTGCACCTGGACACCGTGCGGCTGACCGCGGCCGGGCCGGACCGGGTCGCGGTCAGCGGCGCCACCGGCTCCCCGCCCCCGCCGACGACGAAGGTCGCGGTGTTCGCCGCGATCGGCCACACGCTCGTCAACACCGTCTACGTCACCGCGCCGGACGTGGACGCGAAGGTCGCGCTGCTGCGCGCGCAGATCACGCGGGACCTGCCCGAGGGCGTCGAGCTGGACATCACGCGCCTGGGCACCGCGGCCACCGACCCCGAGACGCAGTGGGACGCGACGGTCGCGTTGCGGGTGATGGCCGTCGCCGCGACCCCGGAGCCGCTGGCGAAGCTGAACCTGCCCGCGCGGCTGGGATCGCTGTACCTGCAGAGCATCCCGGGCTTCTACCACGACGGCGGCGCCGGGCTGACCGGCCGCAGCAGGCCCCGCATCGACTACTGGCCCGCGCTGCTGCCGATGTCGGAGGTGGCGCACCGCGTCGTCCTCGACGACGGCCGCACGCTGCCGGTCGGCACGCCGCCGTCCGCGCCGGTCCAGCCGCAGCCGGTGCATCCCGAACCCGCCGAGCGGCCGCTGCCGGACCGGGTCCGGAAGGCGCCGCTGGGCGCGGTCGCCTACGCCCGCAGCGGCGACAAGGGCGGCAACAGCAACGTCGGGGTGTGGGTACCCGACGAGCGCGCGTGGCCGTGGCTGCGGCAGGCGCTGTCCACGGCGGCGCTGCGGAAGCTGCTGCCGGAGGCGGCGGAACTGGACATCGTCCGGCACGAGTTCCCGCACCTGCTGGCCGTCCACTTCGTCCTGCGCGGCCTGCTCGGCACCGGCGGGTCGGCGAACCTGCGTGCCGACCAGGTCGGCAAGGCCGTCGGCGAGTACCTGCGCGCCAAGCACGTCCCGATCCCCGAGGAGCTGCTCGACGATGTCGCTCACTGACCGCATCACCGCCGCCGTGGCCGAGCCGGCCACGAGCGACGAGTTCGACCCGCACGCCGAGCTGACCGAGGTGCTGGCCGGGATCGGGATGAGCCCGGCCGACACCGGCGGCGCGATCACGTTCCGCGGGGCGGACCCGGTGGTGCCGAGCACGCTGCGGCTGGGCGGGTCGGCGGCGATCGCACTGGCCGCGAAGTCCGCCGCGATCGCGAAGCTGTGGCGGTCGCGCGGCGGCGACGGGCAGGACATCGCCGTCGACCTGCGGGTGGCGCCGCACCGGTTGTGCCCGTTCTACGACCGGAAGTGGGAGCTGCTCAACGGTCACCCGGCGAGCGCCCCGGCGAACCCGTCGCAGGCGCTGGGTTTCCGCTTCTACCGCACGGCGGACGACGAGTGGGTGATGCCGCTCAACCCGTACCCGAAGATCAAGCTGGCGGCGCAGAAACTGCTCGGCGTGCCCGACGACACCGAGGCGGTCGCCGCGGCGATCGCGAAGTGGCGGGGCCGGGATCTGGAGAGCGCGGCGGTCACGGCGGGCGCGGTGCTGCCGATGCTGCGCACGCCCGCGGAGCTGATGGCCGAGCCGCACTACCGCGAGGTGCTGGCGGACCTGCCGCTGGTGGAGGTCACGAAGATCGGCGACAGCGCGCCGGAACCGCTCGGCCCGGCGAAGGACCCGCTGGCCGGGGTGCGGGCGCTCGGGATGGGGCACGTCATCGCGGGCGCCGGGGTGGGCCGGGCGCTCGCGCTGCACGGCGCGGACGTGCTGAACGTGTGGCGCCCCAACGAACTCGAGCACGACGTCACCTACATCACGGCGAACGTGGGGGTGCGGTCGGCGACGGTCAGCCCGTACGAAGCAGAAGGCGCTGGGCTGTTGCGGTCGCTGCTGCGGGACGCGGACGTCTTCTACGCCAACCGGCGGCCGGGCTACCTGGCCAAGATCGGGTTCTCGGCGGAGGAGGCCGCGGCGGTGCGGCCCGGCATCATCCACGCGACCGCGTCGCTGAACGGGGAACAGGGCCCGTGGGCGGACCGCGTGGGGTTCGACCAGAGCGCGGGCAGCCTGGTCGGGATGATGCACCTGGAGGGCGACGGGGTGCGGCCCGCGCTGCCGCCGATCCTGGTGGTCAACGACTACATCGTGTCGTGGCTGCTGGCGGCGGGGATCGTGGAGGCGCTGACGCGGCGCGCCCGGGACGGCGGCAGCTACCGGGTGCACGTGTCCCTGACGCGGGCCGCGCTGTGGATCCTGAGCCTGGGCGTGTTCGACAAGGCGTACGCGACGGAGACCGCGGGCCGCGGGGAGGAGCACGCGTACCTGGCCCCGGAGACGTTCACCGCCGAGACGCCGCTCGGGCACTACCAGGGCGTCACCGACCAGGTCCACATGTCCGCGACGCCGGGCCACTACCGGACGGTGCTGGTGCCGCGCGGTTCGTCACGGGCGGAGTGGCTGGGGTAGCACCACTGGTCCACATCGAACGAGGAGGAGGCCGGCGATGACCGGATACTGGCTGCGCCGGATCGAGCGGTGCGACCCCGAGCGGGACCACCAGGAGATCTACCGCATCTCCATCGGCTTCGAGTTCCCCTGGGACTACCAGCGGGCGCTGGAGTTCGCCCTGTTCCGCACGTACTGCGTGCCGAGCATATCGCGGTTGCTCGCCGCGACGGGCGAATTCGAGAAGCGGCCGCAGAAGCGCTACGACGACACCGCCCTGCTGATGGCGGAGCTGGCCGAGAACGGGTACGACTCGCCGCGCGGGCGGGAGGCGCTCAGCACGGTCAACCGGATGCACGGCCGGTACCGCATCAGCAACGACGACATGCTGTACGTGCTGTCGACGTTCGTCTACGACCCGATCGACTGGATCGACGAGTTCGGCTGGCGGCCGCTGCACGAGAACGAGCGCCAGGCGGCCTACTTCTACTTCCGGGAAGTCGGCCGCCGCATGGGCATCAAGGACATCCCCGGCGACTACGATTCCTTCCGCAAGTTCAAGGACGCCTACGAAGAGGCGAACTTCGTGTACTCGGCGGACAACAACCGGATCGGCCGGTACACATTGGACCTGTTCTGCGCGTGGTACCCGAAACCGCTGCGGCCCGCGGTCGCGATGGGCGCCAAGAGCCTGCTCGACGACCGGATGCTGGCGGCGTTCGGGTTCCGCCCGAGCCCGGCGTGGGTGGGCCGCGCGGCACGGGCCGGCCTGCACGCGCGATCAGCGGTGGTGCGGCTGCTGCCGCCGCGGCGGAAGTCGAAGCTGCTGAACTCGAAGGTGCGCAGCTACCCCGGTTACCCAAAGGGGTACTCGCCATCGGACCTCGGCGCGCCGGAGCCGCCGGCCGACATCGACCCGGCCTTGCTGCGGCGGCGACCGCGCTGATTCCGATATGGGCTCCGGAAGCTGCCCCCCACTCCCGTGCAGCGCCTCGATCTCGTGGGCGAACCGGTCGGGCGGCACGCGGCGCTTCACCTTCAGCGTGGGGAGCGCTGCGCGGGTGGTTGCGGGACGGCGCGGCCGCACCCCTGTGGTCGCGCCGTCCCGGGTCTACTTGGTCGCCGCCTCGAAGAACCACGCGACCGTCAGCGCGCCCGGGTCCGTGACGCCCCGCGCGTGCTCGCCGACGTAGCTCGCCCGGCCGCGCTTCGCCAGCAAGGCCTCCGTCGAGCGGGCTCCGGCGTCGGCCGCGGCGGCGGCGTCCTTCAGCGCGGTTTCCACGTCGGCGCCCCGCTCGGCCGCGGCGGCCAGTGCCTCCGCCGCCGGCACCATCGCGTCGACCATCGTCTTGTGGCCCACCTCCGCGCCACCCAGACGGCGGACCGTCGCTTCCGCTTCGCCCGCGGCGCGCGCCAGGCTCCGCGCCGACACCTCGTCCCCGAGGCCCTTCGCGAACTCGCGGAACCACATGCCGAACAGCGGGCCGCTGGTGCCGCCCGTGTGCAGGAACGCGTTCGACACCGCGGTGAACACCTCACCCGGGGTGCGCGGGTCGTCCGCGGTCAGGTTCGCCCGCACCTTCGCCAGCGCGGACCGGAGGTTGGTGCCGTAGTCGCCGTCACCGGCGCGCCGGTCCAGCTCCGTCAGCTCGGCGCCGCGCTCGTCGATGACGGCGGCGAACCGCTCGATCCAGGCACGAGTGTCCACAATGGTCTCCTTCACCACGTCAGGGCCGGCGTGCGGACCGGCGCGTCCCACAGGGCCAGCAGTTCGTCGTCGGCGCGCAGCAGCGTGATCGAGCAGCCCCGCATGTCCAGCGCGGTCACGTACGAGCCCACCAGCGCGCGCCCGATGCGCACCCCCAGCCCGTCCAGGAACCCGCCCAGCTCGCGGTGCACCACCGACAACTCCAGACCGTGCGTCGCCCCGAGGCCGTTGACGATCGCGATCACCTCGTCGCCCCGGTCCAGGCCGAGCGCGGCCACCAGCGGTTTCGTCAGATCGCCCACCAGCTCCCGCACCGGCGCGAACGGGCGCCGCCCGACACCGTGCTCGCCGTGGATGCCGACCCCGAACTCGATCTCGCCGTCGGGCAGGTCGAACGACGGCCGGTCCTGTCCCGGCTGCGTGCACGCCTCCAGCGCCAGCGCCAGCGTGCGCGCCGACGACACGATCCGCTCCCCCAGCGCGGCCAGCTCGTCCAGCGACGCGCCGTTCTCCGCGGCCGCGCCGCAGATCTTCTCCACCGCGACGACCGCCGCCGTGCCGCGACGGCCCGGCGCGCCGTCCTCCTGGCCGTCGGTGGCGAGGTCGTCGTCGACCAGGACGGTGCGGGTCTCGATGCCGTCGTCGGCGGCCAGCTCGGCGGCGATGCGGAAGTTCAGCACGTCACCGGTGTAGTTCTTGACGATCAGCAGCACCCCGCGGCCACGGTCGGCGGCGGCGATGGCGGCGCGGATCTGGAACGCGGTCGGGCTGGCGAACACCGCGCCCGGCACGGCCGCGTCCAGCATGCCGCTGCCGACGAAACCGGTGTGCAGCGGCTCGTGCCCGGAGCCACCGCCGGAGACCAGCGCGACCTTGTCCGCCTGCCGCGCGCGGACCACGTACGCCGGGTCCTCGTGGTAGCGGACGAGGTCCGGGTGCGCGCGTTGGAGCCCCTCGAGGGCCTCCCGCACGAAGTCGTCCGGATCGTTCACGAGCTGGCGTGCCGCCATGCCACCCCTCCGTCATCGTCGACTGTCATTCGACATTATCGAATGTCTTCCGAACATAGAACGACGCGGGACTGTTGTAAAGTGCGGCTGGCAGGAGGGTGCGCCGATGATCCAGTCCGTCGACCGGGCGGTCCGCGTGCTCGGCGTGCTGCAGGCGGAACGGCGGCTGAGCCTGTCCGAGATCGCCGCCCGGCTCGGGCTGGCGCCGTCCACAGTGCACGGCATCATCAAGACCCTGCAGGCCCACGGTCTGGTGCTGCAGGACCGCGACTCCGCCCGCTACCGGCTCGGGCCGGCGGTGCTCAAGCTGGGCAACGTCTACCTCGACACCCTCGAACTGCGGTCCCGCGCGCTCACCTGGGCGGCGGAGCTGGCGCGCACGACCGGCTGCGCGGTGCGGACCGGGGTGCTGCTGCCGGGCGAGGTGATGATCGTGCACCACGAGCCGCGCCCGGACGGGTCCCGCCAGATGCCGGAGGTCGGGATCGTCATCCCGGCGCACGCGAGCGCGCTGGGCAAGGCGATGCTGGCGTGGTCGCCCGGCCTGGCGCCGGAGCCGCTGCGCAGCATGACCCGGGACACCATCACCGACCCGGCGGAACTGGCCGCGCACCTGGAGCAGGTGCGCGGCGAGGCGCTGGCGACCGAGGTGGAGGAGGCGGTGATCGGCGAATGCTGCGTGGCCGCGCCGATCTTCGATGCCGGGCAGGACATCGCCGGGGCGATCGGCGTGGTGGTGCCGATGACGGACTGGCCGGCCGAAGCCGCCGTACCAGGCGCGGTGCGCGAGGCGGCCCGCGCGATCTCCCGCGAGCTGGGCGCGCCGTCCTGGCCCCCGGCGGGGTGAAGGCGCCATGACCTGGGCGGGCGAGCTGCTGCGGATCTTCACCGCCGAGACCGCCGGGGCCGCGATGGTGGAACTGGACGAGGCGGTCCTCGTCGCGGGCCACGGCATCGAGGGCGACCGGTACGCCACCGGCCGCGGCCTCTACTCGACGCGCCCGCACGAGGACCGGCAGGTCACCTTGATCGAGGAGGAGACGCTGGTCGCCCTCGCCCGTGACCACGAGCTCACCCTCGAACCCGGGGAGACTCGCCGCAACCTGCTCACCCGCGATGTGCCGCTGAACCACCTGGTGGGCAAGCACTTCCGCGTGGGCGGCACCGTGCTGTTCGGCGGACGGCTCAACGTGCCGTGCCGCTACCTGGAGAACCTGCTCGGCAAGCCGGTGTTCGCACCGCTGGCGAACCGGTCCGGGCTCAACTGCCGCATCGTCACCGGCGGCACGATCCGGCCAGGCGACCGCATCCTGCCCGCATGATCGCGTCCCCGCCGGGTACCCGGCCGGCATGACGACCTCACCGTTCGAACCCGACCCGTACCTGGGCGAAGAGCGCATCGCCGCCGCGGATGCCGGTCCCGGCGCGCCCGAGCCGGCGCCCGGGTTCGGGCCCCGCGGCGGCAACGAAGAAGACGAGCACCGCGGCGAAACGGCGGACCAGGAGCGCGAAGACTCCTGATCCGCCGTCCGCCAGCGGAATCAGTACGGGCAGGTCGACCGGTACTCCTCGATCGCCAGGCCGCTCGGGTTCGGGCAGAGGAACTGGTCGTAACGCGTGTCGTTGTCGATGAACCGCTTGAACCACGAAATCATGTACTTCGCCATCGTGGTGTTGGACGTGTTCGGGAAGAAGTGCGACGCGTTGTTCAGCTCCATGTACGCCTTGTCCAGCGAGCTGGGCAGCGACGTGTAGAACGGCTCGGAGTGCGTGGCGACCGGCGCGACCGAGTCGGACTCGCCGCCGATGATGAACGTCGGCACCTGCACGCTGGAGAAGTTCTTCCGCAGGTTCCACGGCGCGAGCGGGACGGCCGCCTGCAGGCTGGGCCGTTCGTCGGCCGCCTCCAGGGTGCCGCCACCACCCATCGAGTGGCCCGCGACGCCCAGACGGCTGCTGTCGATGCGGCTGCGCACCGTGCTGCGCTGCGTGAGGTAGTCCAGCGCGGCGAGCAGCTGGTCACCCCGGCTGGACGGCTGGTCGTAGCGGGTGATCGTGTCGATGGTGAACACGACGAACCCCTGCGAGGCCAGGCGCGGCCCGATCCAGGCGATGCTGGACTGGTCCGCCGTGTACCCCGGCGAGATCGCGACCGCGCCGAACGTGCCCTGGCTGGTGTCGGTCGGGTAGTAGATGGTGCCCCCGCCGAAGCCGCTGACGGCCAGCGACGAAACCGTGGTCTGCGAGACGGCGAACGGGCCACGGCTGGCCTCGATGCTCGACTCGGTGGGGTCGGGCCCGCGCTCGTACGGGTTGTCGGCGGCCTGGGCGGAGGCGGTCGCGGTGGCGGTGCCCGCGACCAAGGCCAGCGCCGTGACCAGCCGGGCCAGGTGTCTTGGTGAACGTGCCATGCGTTCGAACTCCCTTTCCGTGAGAGGGGAACCAGGGAACTCTGGCAAAGGCCGCCAACCACGCGCATCGGTGAAATCGCCAGTCAGCGGAAGCGGGCGGCCAGCTCCACGCGGGACCGGATGCCGAGGCGCGCGAAGATGTTGCGCAGGTGGTGGTCGACCGTGCGGTGGCTGATCACCAGCTGCGCCGCGATCTCCCGGTTGGTCGCGCCCTCGGCGACCAGCCGGGCGATCTGCAGTTGCTGCGGCGTCAGGTCCGCCGGCTTGGCGCAGCCCGGCACCGACTCCCCCGCCGCCCGCAGCTCGGCCGTCGTGCGCTCGGCCCACCGCGGCGCGTCGTAGCGCTGGAAGATCTTCAACGCGTCCCGCAGCAGCTCCCGCGCGGCCCGCGCCTTGCGGTTGCGGCGCAGCCGGTGTGCGTAGAACAGCTCGGTCTTGGCCAGTTCCAGCGCGGTCTGGCTGGCGCGGTGCAGCTCGATCGCGGTCTCGAAGTGCTCGTCGGCGTCCGGTTCGCCGAGCAGCGCGCGGCAGCGGTGCGACAGGGCCATCCGGACGTCGCTGCCGGTGCTGCGGGCCCAGTCCTCGTACGGGGCCAGCGCCTTGGCTGCCTTCACGGTCTGCCCGCAGCGGGCGGCGGCCTCGACGAAGTGCGGCGTCGCCATCGCCCGGATCCCCGGGTGCACCCGGCCGGTGCCGGCCGCCATCAGGCGGAACCGGTCCAGCGCGTCCTCCGGCCGGTCCTCCGCGAGATCGACACACGCCGAAGCCCACGTGCTCAGCGCGCCGGGCCGCCCGAGCCCGCGGGTGGCGACCTCGTGCCCGGCCGCGTCCAGCCGCGCCTGCGCGGTCTCCCGGTCGCCGCGCAGGGACGCCTCCAGCGCGAGGATCGTCAGGTGGTCGACCGCCGAGTTCGGCTGGCCGATCGTGCGTGCCATCCGCAGCCCCTCCAGGGCGCTGGACAGCGCCGCCGAATGCCGGTCCAGCAGCAACTCCGACACCGCCACGTACACCAGCGCCCACGGCACGACCGCGGTGGTGCCGCGGCTGCCCGCCGAGGTGACCGCGCCGACGGCCAGTTCGTGTGCGCGGGCGGCGTCGCCGAGCGTGTAGGCGGCCTGGCTCGCCCAGATCTTCGCCACCGGCTCGTCCAGCACCCCGCCGAGCCCGACGACCCGGCGCAATGGTGCGGCCGCGCGGTCGTGCCGTCCGCGGAAGGCGTCGCTCATGCCGGCGAAGTGGTCCAGGATCAGCCGGGTGCGCGGCGAGTCGTCGGGGCGGCGCAGCTGCTGCGCGCGGTCGGCGATCGCGTAGTAGCGCACGTAGTCGCCGGCCAGGCAGCTCGCCTCGCCGGCCAGCATCAGCGCGGTGAGGGCGTGGTCGCGCTGGGCCCCGGCGAGCTGGTTCGCCGCGACGAGCAACGTCTGGCTCGCCACCGCCGGCATGCCCTCACGCATTTCCAGGCTGCCCTGCAGCAGGTCGGCGACGCCGCGCACGGACGTGCCCCGCGCCAGCGGACGGGCCTGGCGCAGCAGCGCCCGCGCCCGCCGGGGCCGCCCGGCCAGCCAGAACTCCGACGCCGACTCCAGCAGCTCGCCCGCCAGCCGCGGGTCCGCGCCCCCGGCGAGCGCGGCGCGGTGCCAGGTGCAGCGCAGCCGGTGCCGGTCCGGGTCCAGGACGGACAGCAGGAGGGTGTGGGTGGCGCGCCGGTCGGCCAGTGGCGCCTCCTCGCGGATCAATGCCTGCAGCAGCGGGCTGGCGGTGAGGACGTGATCGCCGTCCAGGCGGACGAACCCGGCCGTCCGGGCCTCCTCCAGCGCGCGGAGGTCCACTCCGGACCGTTCGGTGGCGCGCACCAGGGTGTCCACGTCCAGCCAGTCGTCGAGCGCCGCCATCAGGGCGATCTCGCGGGCGCCGCGATCCAGCGCGGCGAGCCGCTCGCGGACGGCGCGGCGCAGTCGGCTGTGCGGCGGGATCCGTCCCTCGGCGGCCAGCTCGGTGAGGGCGAGCGGGTTGCCGGAGGCCAGGTCGAGCAGGTCCGGGACGGGTTCGGGGACGCCGTGGTCGGCGAGCACCTGGGCGCTGTCCTCCGCGCCGAGCGGTTCGAGCCACACCGCGGGGACTCCGTCGAGCGGCGTCCCGGCCGTGAACACCACGAGCACACCGGCGCCGGACAGGCGGCGGGCCGCGAAGGCCAGCGCCTCGCGTGATTCGGGGTCGAGCAGGTCGGCGTCGTCGACCAGGCACAACAACGGCGCGGCTGCGGTCAGGGCCGCGTGCACGGCGCGGCCGAGCGCGAGCGGCTCCGCGGGGAGATCGGTCAGTTCCGGCAGGAGCTGGAGCAGGCCGCAGTGGGCGAGGTGGCGTTCGGCCGCCACGCCCCTGGCCTCGCGGACGCCGAACCCGGCGGCCTCAGCCCTGGCCGCGGCGAGCAACGCCGTCCGGCCCGAACCCGGCTCACCGAGCACGACGAGACCGCCGCCGCGGCCGTCCCGGGCGTCCCCGAGCGCGCGGCGGAGCACCGTCAGCTCACGATCGCGACCACGCAGAACCACCTGGTCAACGGCGCCCATGGCGTCATCGTGCCCCGCGCCCCCGGCCGTCCGTAAGGGACTGTTGTGGGGAACTCACGCGCCCGCCGCTTTTTGAGCCAGGAACACGCACGCGGATGACAAGTTTTCCGGCGCCGCGAGGCTGAGGGGGCCAGCCGCGGGCTGTCTGGCAACCCGGGCCAGTAATTCCCCGCCAGCCCGCCCGACCACCGCTCGGGACGGCAAG
>NZ_JAKGSD010000017.1:118122-153593 GCF_021654135.1 Amycolatopsis tucumanensis
GCGCCCCACCGCCCCGACGATGCACCGCGCCGCGAGGCTCAACGGCGCCAGCCGCGGGCCGTCCGGCCACCACTCGTCGCAGACGGCGAGTCCGGGCTCGGACAGCGCGTTCGGCTTGATCAGCTCGAGGCCGTCGAGCATCGCCATGATCTCGTCGCGCGTGCGGAACCGCCCGGCGCCCATCGGGCCGTTGACGAGGATGTTCTCGATCCGCTTGGCCACCTCGGTCAGTTCCGGCACCTCGGGGTCGAAGAAGTGCGAGAACACCACGTAGGAGCCGGAGGGCAGCGCGTCGATGTAGGCGCGCATGATGCCGGCGGCGCCGTCGCCCTCGTAGTGGTGCATCGTGCCGACGTGCAGCAGCACCAGCGGCTCGCTGAAGTCGAGGTGGCGCCGCACGACCTCGTCGCCGAGCACCTCGGACGGCTCGAAGATGTCCGCCTCGGTCATGTGCACGAAGTCGTTCTCCTCGAGCAGCGCGCGGCCGTGCGCGAGGACCACCGGGTCGTTGTCGACGTAGACGACCATCGCCTCGGGGTTGGCGCGCTGCACGATCTGGTGCGTGTTCTCCGCGGTCGGCAACCCCGAACCGCAGTCGAGGTACTGGGCCACGGTGGTCTGGCCGGCGAGGAAGCGGCAGGCGCGGTTGAGGAAACCACGATTGCCGCGGGCGATGTCCACCGCCTCCGGGACCGCTTCGTTGATCTTCCGCATCACCATGCGGTCGACCTCGTAGTGGTCCTTGCCGCCGAGGAATCCGTCGTAGATGCGGGCGATGCTCGGCCGGGTCGGGTCGACGCCGACCGGCACCTGGCTGGGCGAAGAAGCCATCACAACACCTTCTCGCGAGCTGGTGGGTGAACACACAGTAGTGCTCCGCGTTCGCCCCGTGGAACCGCCCTCAGGCGACGGGCGCGGACTGGGCCAGCGCGCCGGTCAGGGTCGAGTACACCGGCAGCACCCGGTCCAGGCCGGCGAGCTTCAGCGGCTGCAGCACGGTCCCGCTCGCCGCGACGACCCGCAGCGGCGTGTGGTTGCGGGTGCACCGGTCGTCGGAGTTGATCAGCAGCGTCAGGCCGCACCAGCCGAAGAACTCGACGTCCCGCAGGTCGAGCACGACGGGCGCGGGCGGGGTCGCGACGGTCACCGCGGTGCTGAGCTCCTCCTGGAGGTGCCCGAGCGAGCTGAAGTCCACCTCGCCGGCGACGTGCACCACGACAGCGGAACCACGGACCTCCCGGCGGGTGGTGAGCAGACCGTCGGCGGAGGTGCTCCGTGACATGCCGCTGCCCTCCCCTGCGCCCGAGGCCCGGTGCGGTTGTCCTATCACGGGAGGTGCGGGGTGTCCACCGATCCACCGGCCCCGACCTGGCGTTTCGTCCTCGTTGGCCTCGTCTCGAAGGAGCCACCCGCCGGGTCCGGCGCATGTTTCCACCATATTTTTCCTTGACATGACGTTTTCCTGCACCGACGATCGCTGGCATGCAGAATGACGTCAAGCTCGGCGAGCTGGACCGCCGGATCGTCGCCGCGTTGCAGCTCAACGGCCGGGCGTCCTGGGGCGCCGTGGCCAAGTACGCGGGCACCAGCGAGTCGACCGTCCTGCGCCGCGCCGCCCAGCTCACCGAGAGCGGGCAGCTGCGCGTCATCGGCGTGGTGGATGTGCTGCGCTGCGGGCTCGGCGTGCCCGTCCTGGTCCGGTTCCGCTGCCGTCCCGGCACCGCGGGCGCGGTCGCCGAGGCGGTCGCGGCGCGCCCGGAGACCCGCTACGCCAGTGTCCTCACCGGCAGCGCGGACTGCACCGCCGAGCTGGTGCTGCCGACGCACTCCGACGTGGCGCGGCTGCAGCTGGACGGCCTGCCCGTCGGCGGCGACGTCCTGGAGACCGAGACGCTCGCCGTGATGCGGACCTTCACGTCCAACCACGACTGGGACTCCGGCGTCCTCGGCCCGGACGCCGTCGCGGGCCTGCGTGGTGAAGACGTGCGGCCGTTCGAAGAACAGCTGTGGGAGCGGCCGCCGGAGAAGCTCGACGAGCTGGACCTGGCGATCATCGCCGCGCTCGGCGAGGACGGCCGGATGTCGTTCAAGGAGCTGTCCCGCCAGGTCGGCAGCAGCGAATCGACCGCGGCGCGGCGGGTGGACTCGCTGGTCAAGCGGGGCTGCCTGCGCTTCCGCACGCTCGCCGAGCCGGGCATCCTCGGCTTCACCGTCGAGTTCATGCTGTGGCTCTCGGTGCTGCCCGGCCACCTCGACGCCGCCGGGCAGCAGCTGGCCGCCCACCCCGGCACGCGGTACCTGTCCGCCACGACCGGCCGCTTCAACCTGGTCGGCCAGGTCGTGCTGCGGCACTACGGCGAGCTCTACCGGCACACCACCGACGTCGTGGGCGCGCTGCCCGGGCTGCAGGCCGCCGACGTCACGCTCCAGGTGTCGACCCTCAAGCGCGCCTGGACCCCCACTCCCCGCACCATCCTGGAGGAAGCGTGAACGACCAGCTCCACCCCTGGCAGTGGGACGAGCCCACCTGGCGCGGGCACGTCGGACGGGTGCGGGCCGGACGGCCGCTGCGCCCGTCGTCGTGGCCCGGCGGCGCGCGTGTGGCGGTCGCGCTGTCGTTCGACTCCGACCACGAGACGCCCGCCCTGCGCGACGGCGAGGTGCTGCCCGGCAAGCTCGCGCAAGGCGAGTACGGCGCGCGCGTCGGCGTGCCGCGGATCCTGCGGTTGCTGGAGCGGTTCTCCGCACCCGCGACGTTCTTCATGCCTGCGGTGTCGGCCCTGCTGCACGACGGCGAAGTGAAGTCCTATGTGGACGGCGGGCACGAGGTGGCGCTGCACGGCTGGATCCACGAGCGCAACACCTCCCTGCCGCCGGAGGCCGAGCGCGACCTCGCCTTCCGCGCCGCGGACACGCTGGAGCGGCTGGCCGGGACCCGTCCGGTGGGCATCCGCACGCCGTCCTGGGACTTCTCCGCCGCCACGCTCGCCATCACCCGTGAGCTGGGGCTGGCCTACGACTCGTCGCTGATGGCCGACGACGACTGCTACGAGCTGCTGGCCGACGGCGAACCGACCGGGGTCGTCGAGCTGCCGGTGGAGTGGATCCGCGACGACGCGCCGTACTTCATGATGGAGCGCTTCGCGTCGCTGCGGCCGTACACGCCGCCGCGCGGGGTGCTGTCCATCTGGCGCGACGAGTTCGACGCGGCCCACGCCGAGGGCGGGTTGTTCCAGCTGACCCTGCACCCGCACATCATCGGCCACCGCTCGCGGATGGCCGTGCTGACCGAGCTGCTGGAGCACATCAGCGGCCACGACGTCTGGTTCGCCACCCACGCCCAGGTCGTCGCCCACGTCCTCGCCGAGCAGGAGGCACCGTGACCACCCACGCCGCGACCGCCCAGGAGCACCGGCTCTCGCCCGCGCAGCGCAAGGCGATCGTCGCCGGCGCGGTCGGCAACACCGTCGAATGGGTCGACTGGGCCGTGTACGCGACCTTCGCCCCGGTGTTCGCCAAGCAGTTCTTCACGCCGGGCAACGAAACCACCGCACTGCTGTCCACGTTGGCCGTGTTCGCGGTCGGGTTCGTGATGCGGCCAATCGGCGGCGCGGTGCTCGGCGCCTACGCCGACCGGCACGGCCGCAAGAAGGGCCTGACGCTCACCATCTCGCTGATGGCGGGCGCGTCGCTGGTGATCGCCGCGTGCCCGACGTACTCGAAGATCGGGGTGCTCGCGCCGATCGTGCTGCTGCTGGCCCGGCTGGTGCAGGGCTTCTCCGCCGGTGGCGAGTTCGGGTCGTCCTCGGCGTTCCTCATCGAGTCCGCGGCCCGCGGGCGGCGCGCGTTCGCCGGGTCCTGGCAGCAGGTTTCGGTCGGCGCGGGCGCGCTGATCGCGTCGCTGATGGGAACCGTGCTGAACTCGACGCTGTCCGACGCGCAGCTGCAGAGCTGGGGCTGGCGGCTGGCGTTCGGCATCGCCGGGCTGCTCGGCCTGGTCGGGCTGTGGCTGCGCCGCTCGGTGCACGAAACCGAGGCGTTCACCCGGATCAAGGACCGGCCGCGCGGCAACCCGCTGGTGGCGATGTTCCGCGACCACCCGAAGGCCGCGCTGCGGGTCGCCGGCGTGACGATCGCCGGCACCCTCATCTACTACGTGTGGGTCACCTACATGCCGACCTACGCGCACCTGGCGACCGGCATCCCGCTGCGGCAGGCGCTCCTGGCGAACACGCTCGCGATCGTGGTGTTCCTGATCCTGCTGCCCTTCGGCGGGCTGCTGTCCGACCGGATCGGGCGCAAGCCGACGATGGCCGCGTTCGCCGCCGGGTTCCTGCTGTTCTCCTGGCCCGCGTTCCACTTCCTGGCGGCGGACTTCTGGACGCTGCTGCTCATCGAGATCGTCGGCATGGTGCTGATCGTCGGGTACTCGGCCAACTGCGCGGTGATCATGGCCGAGCAGTTCCCGCCCGAGGTGCGCACCACCGGCATCGGGCTGCCGTACGCGCTGGCCGTCGCCGTGTTCGGCGGCACCGCGCCGTACGTGACGACCTGGATGAACGCGCAAGGGTTCGGGCACCTGGTCTGGCTGTACGTGGCGATCGCCGCGGTGATCGGCCTGGCCGTCTACACGACGATGCCGGAGACGAAGGGTAAGGAGCTGTAGTGCGGCACGTGCTCGTCACCGGCGCCGCGAGCGGGATCGGCGCCGCGATCGCCGCACGGTTCCGCGGCGACCGGCTGACTCTGGCCGATGTGGACGGTGACCGGCTCGCCACGGTGGCTGCCGGGCTGGGCGCCGAGTGCCGGGTCGGCGACCTGGCCGACGCCTCGTTCGCGGAGTCGCTTGTGGACTCCGATGTCGATGTGCTGGTCAACGCGGCCGGGATCTACCCGGCGACGCCGCTGCTGGAGATGACGGCGGCGGCGTGGGACCGGGTGCAGGACGTCAACGTGCGCGCGGCGATGCTCACGACCGTCGCGTTCGGACGGAGCTGTGTCGCGGCCGGGCGCTCCGGCGTGGTGGTGAACATCTCGTCGGGCGCGGCGACGCGAGCCCGTCCCGGTGCGGCGCACTACGCCACGTCGAAAGCGGCGCTGGAGATGCTGACGAAGGCGTGCGCCGTCGAGCTGGGGCCGCACGGCATCCGGGTCAACGCGGTCAGCCCGGGGTTCGTGACCGTGGACAGCGCGGCGAACCCGGTCACCGAGGAGTACGCGGCCGCGGTGTCGGTCAACCCGCTCGGGCGGCGCGGTCAGCCGGCCGACATCGCCGAGGCGGTGCACTGGCTGGCGGGCGAGCAGGCCGCGTGGATCACCGGCGCGGTGCTGCGCGTGGATGGCGGTTCGACCGCCGGCGCGCCGGGATTGCCGTTGCACTGGGACGGCACGACCGCCGTCCAGGAGGGGAGTTCGCATGTCTGAGCCGTACACGGTCGTCGGCGGCGGGGCGATCGGCGGCACGCTGGCGTTCCACCTGGCGCGGGCCGGGCACCCGGTGCGGATCGTCGACACCGACGCCGCGCACGTCGCCGCGATCCGGCGTCACGGGCTGGTGCTGCGGGGTCCCGGGGGCGACGCGAGCGTTGCGGTGGAGGCGTGTTCACCCGACGAGGCGCCCGCGGTTCTGGGCCGGGTGCTGCTGGCGGTGAAGGCGCAGGCGACCGAGCAGGTCCTGCCCTGGCTCGCGCCGCGGCTGGCGCCCGACGGGTTCGTGGTGTCGCTGCAGAACGGGCTGAACGAGCAGGCGATCGCGGCGGCGGTGGGCGCCGAACGGACGGTGGGGGCGTTCGTGAACCTGTTCGCCGACGTGGTCGAGCCCGGCGTCGTCCAGGACGGCGGCGCGGGCGCACTGGTGGTGGGCGAGCCGGACGGGCGGATCACGCCGCGGGTCGAGCGGATCGTGGCCGACCTGCAGGCGTGGGGCCCGGCCAAGGCGACGGCGAACGTCGAGGGGTTCCTGTGGTCGAAGCTGGGTTTCGGCGCGATGCTGACCACGACGGCGCTGGCCGACGCGCCGATGGCGGACCTGATCGACCGGCACCGCCCGCTGATGCACGCGATCACCGCGGAGGTGCTGGCCGCCGCGGGCGACCGGGTGCTGGAGCCGTTCGACCAGTTCGACCCGGCCGCGTACCTGCCGTCGGCGTCGCCGGTGGCCCGGGAGGCGGCGACGGACCGGCTGGTGGCGTGGCTGCGGACCCAGCCGAAGGACCGCAGCGGCATCTGGCGGGACATCGCGGTGCGGCGGCGGCCGGTCGAGGTGCACCACCACTACCGGCCGGTGCTGGAGCTGGGCGGGGTGCCGTTGCTGGCGGCGGTGCTCGCCCTCTTGCGGGACGTCGAGAGCGGACGCAGGCTCATGTCGGAAGATCACCTGAGCGAACTGGAGCGGATGCTGTGACCGATGTCCGGGCGTTGCACGAGTGGGCGCGGGCGCACCGCGAAGAGATGGTCGACGACCTGGGCCGGTACACCGGGCTGGAGACGCCGAGCACGGACCGGCTGCTGCTGGAGGCCGGGCTGTCCTGGCTGGACGGCTGGCTGCGGGCGCGGCTCGGCGAGCCGGCGTCGGTGGGCGTGACCGAGGGCGGCGAGTTCGGCGACGTCCGGGTGTACGACTACGCGGGATCGGACGCCGCGCCGGTTCTGCTGCTGTGCCACTACGACACGGTGTGGCCACAAGGGACACTCGACCGATGGCCGTTCACAGTGGACGGTGACATCGCGACAGGGCCGGGTGTGTTCGACATGAAGGCCGGGCTGGTGCAGGCGGTGTGGGCGTTGCGGGCGCTGGAGGCGGCGGGGCTGCCGCAGCCGCCGGTGCGGCTGGTGCTCAACGGCGACGAGGAGATCGGCAGCCCGATGTCGCGGCCGGTGATCGAGAAGTCGGCGGCCGGGGTGCAGGCGGCGCTGGTGTTCGAGGCCGCGGCCGACGGGGCGGTGAAGACCGCGCGCAAGGGCGTCGGGATCTACCGGGTGTCCGCGACCGGCGTGGAGGCGCACGCGGGGCTCGACCCGGGCAAGGGCGCGAGCGCGGTGGACGAGATCGCGCGGGTGGTGCTGGCGCTGCACGGGCTGACGGACCTGGCGGCCGGGACGACGGTGAACGTCGGCGTGGTCGGCGGCGGTTCGCGGGGGAACGTGATCGCGGGCTCCGCCTGGGGCGAGGTGGACGTGCGCGTGTCGAGCGCGGCCGAGGCGGCGCGGATCGAGGCGGCGCTGGCCGGGCTGACGGCGGCCGACCCCCGCGCGACGGTGACCGTGGAGGGCGGCTGGAACCGCCCGGTGATGGAACGGTCGCCCGGGATCGCGGCGTTGTTCTCGCGGGCGCGGGACCTGGCCGCGGAGATGGGGGTGACGCTGCGGGAATGCGCGGTGGGCGGCGCCAGCGACGGCAACTTCGTGGCCGCACTGGGCGTCCCGGTGCTGGACGGTTTCGGCGCCACCGGCGACGGGGCCCACGCACGCCACGAGCACGTCTCGGTGAGCGGCATGGTGGAACGGAGCGCCCTCGCCGCCGCGGTGCTCACCTCGCTGGCCTGAGGCTGTTCGCGCCTTGCCGGGAGAGCGCCTGGCCCCGGACGGCTGGCCGCTGGCGGAGGGCCGGTGCCGACGGGCCGCTGGCGGCTGGCGGCGGGCGACCGGCCACTGACGGCTGGCCACTGGCGACCGGCCACTGGCGGCTGGCCGCGGGCGGCTGGCCGCGGGCGACCGGCCGCTGGCGGCTTGCGGCGGGCGACCGGCCACTGACGGCTGGCCGCTGGCCGCTGGCCGCTGGCCGCGGGCGACCGGCCACTGCCGACCCGCCGCGGGCGGCTGGCCGCGGGCGACCGGCCACTGCCGACCCGCCGCGGGCGGGCTGGCCGCGGGCGACCGGCCACTGCCGACCGGCCGCTGGCGGCTGGCCGGGAGGCGACTTCTCCCCCTGGGGAGGAGATACCGCTCCTGGGGCGGCACCCCCTCCTGGGCGCCGAATCCGATTGCCGCGCATCCCGGCCGTCACCGCACCGGGCGATGGCCGCGGCGGCACCGTGCCGGGCGCGCGGCTCAGGCGTCGCCGCCTTCGAGGAATGCCCTGCCTCTCGGCGAGAGGCGGTAACCCACCTCCAGGCTTTCCGTCAGGCCGAGTTCCTTCAGGCGCCGCACGCGGCGTTTGAACACGTCGCGCGCCAGGCCGACCCGCTCGGCCAGCTCCACGGCCCGCACGCCCTCGTTGTCGGCGATCAGCCTCAGGAACGCGCCGGTCCACGGGACCTCCGCCACCCGGTCCATCCGCCACAGCGCGGCGCCGATCGCGGCGCGGTCGTCGTCCGTCAGGTCGGCGGTTTCCCGCAGGGCGATCCGCGGGTCCGGGCCCGCCACGCGCAGTCCGATCCGGTACAGCCGTCCCGAACCGCGGTCGGGCATCTGCGCCGCCGACTCGTAGCCCGCCGCCCTGGCGTCCTCGTCGGTCACCGTCGCGACCTCGTCCACCGAGGTCACCTCGACCACCCCGGCCGCGGTGCGCATCCGGGAACCGGGGCGCACACGGGGCGCGTCCCACCTGCGGAAGGCCACCGTGACGCGGCCCGCCGCCAGTCCCTCGATCGCCGCGCGGTCGAAGAGCATGCCCCAGTCTCGCACGCAAAACCGCTTGCGCCCATGCCCGAAGATCACCCACATGAGCAATGAGATCCGTGCCCGGTACGACGACGACACGATCGTCGTGTACCAGGCCTACTCCCCCGAGATCGCCGAGCCCGCCCTGCGCGCCGGCACGTTCGTGGCGCCGTTCAAGCGCGGCCGCATGACGTGGATCAAACCGTCGTTCCTCTGGATGGCCTACCGCAGCGGCTGGGCCCGCAAGCCCGGCCAGGAACGGGTCCTCGCGGTGACCATCACCCGCGCCGGCTTCGAATGGGCGCTGGCGCACTCGTGCCTGTCCGCGTTCGACCCGGGCCACCACCCCAGCGAGGACGCGTGGCGACGGCAACTGGCCACCAGCCCGGTGCGCATCCAGTGGGACCCGGACAAGAACCTGCACCTGCAGCCGCTCCCGCGACGCGCCATCCAGATCGGCCTGGCCGGCGAGGCCTCCGACCGCTACGTCGGCGAGTGGATCACCGGCCTGACCGACGAGACGGAACGCGCCCACGAGATCGAAGCGCTGGTGCGCGACCGCCGCCTGGACGAGGCCCGCGCACTCCTCCCGGAGGAGCGCCCCTACCCGGTCGACGCGGACCTGGCCGCCCGCATCGGCGCCGCCTAAGGGCCCACCCGCGCCACGGCATCCGCGGCGCGCGACGGCCGCCAGGCGACGAAACCGTCCGGGCGCAACGGTCCGACATCCCCGCCCACCGCGCCGCCCGGCGGGGCCGGGCGAGTCGCTCGCATCGGCGCCGGCTAGCGGGCCAGCACCCGCGCCACCACCGACTCCAGCACCGCATCCGCGCCCGCCACGGCGACCGGCGAGCGCCAGGCGACGAAGCCGTCCGGGCGCACCAGCAAGGCGCCGCCCTTCTCGATGCCGATCGTCGACAACCAGTCCGCGTCCGGCAGCACCGCCGCGCCCATCGGGACGTCCAGCCGGGCGGCGGCCTTCTCCGCGGCCTCGCGCCAGGACACCTCGCCCGCGAACACCGTGAACCCGGATCCCACCAGGTCCAGAGTGGACACCCCGGGCGAGACCCACCGGTGCGGCAACCGGGATCCCGGGGCGCCATCCAGTGCGGCCGCCAAATCCTCTGTGGACGGTGGCCGCACGACCGCGTCGATGACCGCCGTCGAGTCGTACCGGTAGCCCATCGTCACCAGCGGCGCGTTCCACGCCCCGACGGCCTCCCGCTCCGCCACCGCGGCCGGGTCCCAGTGCAGCCGCGGGTTCTCCCAGCGCAGCACGGCCTGCCGCGTCACGAACTCGGCCACCGCGTGCCGCTCGTCGTGGTAGGTGTCCAGCAGGCCCTCGCCGGCCTGGCCTGCCAGCACCAGCGCCAGCTTCCACGCCAGGTTGTGCGCGTCGGCCATCCCCGTGTTGAGCCCGAACGCCCCGAGCGGCGAGACCGACCGCGCGGCGTCCCCTGCCAGGAACGCCCGCCCCGCCCGGAACTCCTCGGCCATCCGCAGCGTCGCGCGCCACCACTTCGCGGCGACCACCCGCACCGGCACGTCCGCGCCGAGCGCCGTCCGGATGAGTTCCTCGGGGCTCCCGGGCGCGCCGGTGTGCAGGACCCACCGCCGTTCGCCGACGCTGAGCAGCATCCCCCGCACGTCCGGGTGCCCGATCTCCACCATCGTCGGCAGCGCGCCGAAGAACCCGGTGAGATCCGCCTCGAACAGGATGTTCAGCACCGGCTCCCCCACCTCGCCGGGACCGGTCGTGCCGATCCCGAGCGCAGGCCGCACGGCGGTCTTCACCCCGTCCGCCCCGATGAGGTACCGCGTCCGCAGGACCCGCCCGTCGGACAGCTCCACCGACACCCCGTCCGCGTCCTGCGAAACCCCAGCGACGGCCACGCCGAATTCCACCGTCGCGCCCCGCTCGCGCGCGGCGGGCAGCAGCGCCGCGTCCAGCCGGTCCTGCGGGTAGTGGCCGACGGGCTGCTCCGGCGAGATCTCCGGCTGCGTGAACGGCGTCCGCCGCGGCGCGTTCGCCCGGTCGATCTCCGCGACCGTGCGCGCGTCCGCCTTCCACATCTCGGTCGACCGGACCGCGACGGCGTCGAGTTCCGCCGTCAGGCCGGCCTCGCGGAAGAACTCCAGCGTGCGCGGGCTGAGACCGAGCGCCCGCGGGTGCTCCGACAGACCCGCGCGGCGCTCCACCACGTGCGCGCGCACCCCGTGGTGCGCCAGGAACACCGCGGCGGCGAGGCCGACCGACCCACCACCGGCGATCACCACATCCGACATGAGCTTCCTCCTCCCAGACGGGAACACTGTTCCCGTTCTTGGGAACACTGTACCCGAGAAGTACGCTGTGCCCATGCCGCCCGCCAAGAAGCCGCCGACGATGGTCTGGATGCGCGACCGGACCACGAAGACGCGGCCGGTCGTCACCGAGGAGAAGATCGTCCGGACGGCCATCGCGATCGCCGACGCCGAGGGACTGGACGCGCTGTCCATGCGGCGGTTGGCGGCGGAAATGGGCACCGGCACCACGTCGCTCTACCGGCACGTGGCCGGCAAGGACGAGCTGTTCGAGCTGATGGTCGACACGATCATCGGCGAGGAGCCGCTGCCCGAACCCGGCGACGACTGGCGCGCCGAGCTGGCCCAGCTGGCCCGCCGCCAGCGGGCCGTCATGCTGCTGCACCCCTGGCTCGCCCAGCAGGCGGCCCGCCACCCGACGCTCGGGCCGAACGTGATCGCGCGCGCCGACCACCACCTCGGCATCGTCTCCAGGATGACCGGCGACCCGACGCTCGCGACGATGGTGGTGGACACGATCAACACCCACGTGCTGGGAGCGGTGTCCGCCGAGCTGGCCGAGCTGGAGGTCCAGCGCCGCACCGGCATGACCGAAGACGAGTGGCGGAACTGGGTGGGCGCCTACGTCCGGCAGGTCGTCGAGTCCGGCCGGTACCCGCACTTCAACCGGCGGGTGCTGGAAGCCGACGACGTCGATCCCGCCACCCGCTTCGAATTCGGCCTGGAATGCCTGCTCACCGGGATCGAAGCGGCCCTGCGCGGGTGAACTCCCGGACGGTCAGCCCGCGGCCAGCGCCTCGTCGACGGTTCCGTAGAGGTCGAGCACCTTGTCCAGCGCGGTGAGCGCGAAGATCCGGGCCAGCGAGCCCGGTGCGACGATCCGCAGCACGACGCCCGACGTGAGCGCGGCGGTGATCGCGGCCAGCCCGGACGATCCGAGGAACGCGACCCCGCTCAGGTCGACCACGACCACGCGCGGCCGTCGCGCCATCAAGCGGCGGAACGCGGCCTCCAGCCTGCCCGCGGTGGCCAGGTCGAGTTCGCCGCCGACCGCGAGCACGGCGACGTCGCGACTCGGCCAGCGGACCGAGACGTGCAGCGGTGTGGATGTGCTGAGTCCGGCGGATTCCTCCGGAACACGCGGAGCCCGTGACATGATGCGCTCGCCTACCCTTCGGCGACAGCATTCTGCGGCTGCGCTCTGAACCGCGTCCAACCCAGCGTAGTCGACGCGCCTCCGGCAGTACCACCGCCGGGCGCGACGGGCCCTGTCCCGGCCGCCGCGGCGCGGTACGCTCGGATGCGATGAGACGGTCCGGAATCGTCGTGGACGCGCGCGGCCTCGGCTGCCACGACCACCTGTGCTGGGGCTACGAGGACCCGGCCGAGTTCCGGTCCCGCGTTCGGGAGTTCCTGGCCGAGGGTCTGGCCCTGGGTCACCGGGTCTGCTACGCCGGGACCGGCCCGGTGTCGCGCCTGGCCACGGATCTGGACGGCATCGTGGACGGCGGCGAGGCCCGCCGCCGCGGCGATCTGCGGGTGGTTTCGCTCGACGACCTCGGCGCGCTCGGCGATCCGCACGTGCGCTTGCGGATCTACGCGAAGGCCACCGAGGCGGCGCTGGCCGACGGTTACCGGGGCCTGCGGGTGGCGGCCGACGTCACCGGGCTGTTGCGGTCACCCACGCGGTTGAATTCGCTGGCGCGGTTCGAGCACCTCGCGGACGGCTACTCCGCGGTGCACCCGTTTTCCGCGCTGTGCGGCTACGACCGCCGGAAGCTGGACCGGCCCACCCTGGCGCTGCTGTCCGCGCTCCACCCGAGCGCCAACGAAAACGGCGCGGGTTTCCGGTTGCACGCCTCGGCCCGCGGCGGCTGCTGCGCGAGCCTCGGCGGCGAACTCGACCTCGCTTCGGCCGAGTTGTTCCCCCGCGCACTCGGCCACGTCGACCCCCGGCCCGTCGGCGGCCGGCTGGTGCTCGACGCGGCCACCCTGGACTTCATCGACCACCGCAACCTGCTGACGCTGGCCGAGCACGCCAGGCGGCACGCGGCCGAGGTGGTTCTGCGCGCTCCCCGCCCGGGACCGGCGAGCGTCGTGGAGGTCCTGAAACTCGAGGACATCCGCGTGGAGGCCCCGCGATGAGCACCGGATTCGTGCACGAGGCCCTGTTCTACGGCTCACCGGAGGAGTACCTGGCCGGGCTGGTGCCGTTCCTGACCGACGGCCTGGCGGCGGGCGATCCGGTGGCGGCCGCCGTGCCGGAGCCCAACCTGTCGCTGCTGCGCGAGGCGCTCGGCGACGACGCGAGCCGCGTGCACCTGCTCGACATGGGCGTCGCGGGCCGCAACCCGGGCCGGATCATCCCCCAGGTGCTGCGGGGCTTCGCCGACCGGCACCGCGACGCCGCCCGCGTGCGCATCATCGGCGAGCCCATCTGGGACGGGCGGTCCGCCGTCGAGTACCCGGCCTGCGCGCAGCACGAGGCTCTCATCAACCCGGCCTTCGCGGGCCGCGACGTGACGATCGTGTGCCCGTACGACACCAAGGCGCTCGACCCGGTCGCGATCGCCGACGCCCACGTGACGCACCCACTGGTCACCGAGGGTGGCGTGCGGCGCGGCAGCGACACCTACGCGTGGGACGATCTCGTCGCCCGGTACAACGACGAGCTGAAACCGGCCGCGGGCGCGGTGACGTTCCGCGTCCAGGTGCCGGACGACCTGTCCGTGGCGCGCCGGTCCGTCGCCGCGTACGCGCTGGAGTTCGGGCTGGGCGAAGCGCGCACCGAGGACCTGAAGCTGATCGTCACCGAGCTGGCGACGAACAGCCTGCTGCACGCCGGCACCGCGTGCGAGCTGAGCCTGTGGCGCGAGGGCGCGGAACTGGTCTGCTCGGTCACCGACGGCGGGCGGCTGACCGACCCGCTCGCCGGACGGCGCCCGCCCGAACGGGGTCAGCTGTCCGGCCGCGGCCTGCTGCTCGTCAACGACCTGGCCGACCTGGTCCGCACACACCGCGCGCCGCACGGCACGACCATCCAGGTTCGCATGCGGCTGGACGGAAAGCCCTTGTGACAGAAGGGGCCGGGATGTCCACTTCGGAACCGATCCGGCCCCCACGGCGATCACCCACCCGGTATGTTCGGCCGGGTCATGACGAAACCCGACCAGCCGTTCCTCCTCGACACCCTGCGCGCCGAGATCCACGGCATCGGGGTCCTCGCCGCTCCGGCCGATCCGGACCTCCCGGTGCCCGCGTGTCCGGGGTGGACGGCGGGCGCGCTGGTCCGCCACCTCGGCGGGGTGGCGCACCGCGTGACCGACTGGGTGGACAGCCAGACCCTGCCGCTGGAGTGGGAACAGGAGCCGCCCGCGGGGCGGGACGTGCTGAGCTGGTTCCAGGCCGCGGCCGACGGGCTGTTCCGCAGCCTCGCCAGCCGCCCGCCGAGCTTCCCCTGCCAGACCTGGTTCCCCGCCGACCGGACCTACGGGTTCTGGCGCCGACGGATGGCCCACGAGTTCACCGTGCACCGCGTCGACCTGGAGCAGGCGCTGGGCCTGCCGCCGGTGGTGGATCCGGCGCTGGCCGCCGACGGGGTGGACGAGGTGCTGACGGTGTGGCTGGCGGAGGGCAACCGGCCGGCGCCCGAGGACACGGTGTCGGTGGACGCCTCGGGCGAGGTGTTCGAGGTGCGGTGCGCCGGTCGCGTGTGGACGGTGCGGATGCCCTCGGGGACCGGAAATCCCTTGGTGCGACCGGAACCGGCGGCGAGCGCGGACGGGCGGGTGTCCGGCGCGCCGGCGGACGTGTACCTGTGGCTGTGGGGTCGCGGGCCTGCCGACCCGCTGACGGTGACCGGGGACGTCTCCGGACTGCGTGCGGCGCTGGCGGCCGTCACCCGCTACGCGGCGTGAGATTGGGCACGACAGCCGCGGGATCAGGTCGCGAGGGCCCAGAATGGGTGGGTTGCGCACCAACCCAGGGAGGGCCGATGCAGGAGCCGTTGTTCGGCTCGGTCGACGAGGTCGTCGAGCGCCTGGCTGGCGCGGGCTACCTGGCGTCCACCGCCGTCGCCACCACCGTCTTCCTCGCCGACCGCCTCGGCAAGCCGCTGCTGGTCGAGGGCCCGGCCGGGGTCGGCAAGACCGAGCTGGCGCGGGCGCTGGCGCAGGCCACCGGCAGCGAGCTGGTGCGGCTGCAGTGCTACGAGGGCATCGACGAGGCCCGCGCGCTCTACGAGTGGAACCACGCCAAGCAGCTGCTGCGCATCACCGCGGGCCGCGACGAGGGCTGGGAACAGGCCCGCGACGAGGTGTTCAGCGAGGAGTTCCTGCTCCCCCGCCCGCTGCTCAAGGCGATCCGCAACCCGGACCCCACGGTCCTGCTGATCGACGAGACCGACAAGGCCGACGTTGAGATGGAGGGCCTGCTGCTGGAGGTCCTCGGCGACTTCCAGGTGACCGTGCCGGAGCTGGGCACGATCACCGCGCAGCGTCGCCCGTTCGTGTTGCTCACCTCGAACGCGACGCGTGAGCTGTCGGAGGCGCTCAAGCGGCGCTGCCTGTTCCTGCACCTGGACTTCCCCACGCCGGAGCTGGAGCGCGACATCGTCACGCTCAAGGTCCCCGGGCTGGACGCGCGCCTGGCGGACTCGGTGGTGCGGGTCGTGGCCGCGCTGCGGACGATGGAACTGCGCAAGGCGCCCTCCATCGCCGAGACCGTCGACTGGGCGCGCACGCTGCTCGCGCTGGGCGCCGACACGCTCGACGAGCAGGTGGTCGAGACCAGCCTCGGCGTGATCCTGAAGTACCAGAGCGATCACCGGAAGGCCGCGGCCGAGCTGCGGCTCGACTCGCTGCTGTCATGACCTCCCCGGCGCTGGCGCGGCGGCTGGTCGAGTTCGTCGGCTCGCTGCGCGAGCACGGCATCCCGGTCGGTCCCGGCGAAACGGTCGACGCGGCCGCCGCCGTGGACGTGCTCGGGCTGGCCGACCGCGAGCAGCTGCGGGCCGCGCTGGCGGCGACCGTGCTCCGCCGCTCGGGGCAGCGGGGCACCTTCGACGCGTTGTTCGACCTGTACTTCCCGGTCGCGGTCGGCGCCGCGGAGACGGCCGGGGACGCGCCCGCGGACGCGGCGGAGCTGCGGGAAGCGCTGGTCGCCGCGCTCGCCGAGGGCGACGGGGAACGCCTGCGGGCGCTCGCTTCGGCCGCGGTCGACCAGTTCGGCCGGTACGGCTCGTTCGGCGAAGGCGGGTCCGGCGGCGGCGGAGCGAACGGGATGCGCGGCTGGTCGGCCTACCAGGCGCTGGACCGGGTGCGGCCGGACGCGCTGCTGAACCGGGTGCTCGCCGCGATCCGCACGGACGACAGCGCGTTCGGCGACGCGGTCGCCCGCAGCGAGGCGCAATCCCGGATCACCACCTACCGCGAGGCCGTGCAGGCCGAAGCCCGCCGCCGCACCGCCGAGCTGCGCGGGCGTGAGCGGATCGCGCAGTACGCGGTGCCGCCGCAGACCGACCTGGTCAGCTTCACCAACGCCACCCGCGCCCAGCTCGCCGAGCTGCGCCGCACGATCCAGCCGTTGTCCCGCAAGCTCGCCACCCGGCTGGCAACGCGCCGCCGCCGTGCCCGGCGCGGGCAGATCGACCTGCGCCGCACGCTGCGCCGGTCGCTGGCCACCGGCGGGGTGCCGATGCGGCCGGCGATGCGCGACCGCCGTCCCGGCCGCCCGGAACTGGTGCTGCTGTGCGACATGTCCGGGTCGGTGGCCGGGTTCGCGCAGTTCACGCTGCTGCTGGTGCAGGCGCTGTCGGACCAGTTCAGCAAGATCCGCACGTTCGCGTTCGTCGAGCTGACCGACGAGATCACCGGCCTGGTCACCGCGGGCGCGGCGGACCCGGAGGGGCTCGCGCGGCGCATCCTGACGCAGGCGAAGCTCACCCGGTGGGGCATGAGCAGCGACTACGGCGGTTCGCTGGCGAGCTTCGTGGACGGGTGGCCGGACGCGGTCGGGCCGCGCACCTCGGTCCTGATCCTCGGCGACGGCCGCACCAACGGCGGCGACCCGAACCTGGACGCGGTGCGCCGGATCGCGGAGCGGGCCAAGCACGTCCACTGGCTCAACCCGGAGGCGCGATCAGCTTGGGGCACGGGCGATTCCGCCGCCCTGCGGTACGCGCGCGTGGTGCCGATGCACGAGTGCCGCAACCTGCGCCAGCTCACCCAGCTGGTGACCGAACTGCTGCCCGGCTGACGGTAACGAAGCCGTCTCGCGGGGAGTGATTTTCCCGCTGCTGTGTGTAAGTGGTCGAGACCAGGGCATCCCGTGGTCATGGCGGGGAGCACGGTCGGCAGGCGGGCGTTCCTCACCGCGGCCCTGGCGGGCGCGGCGAGCGTCGCCTGCAGCAGCGGTGGTGAGGGTTTCTTTCCCAGGCAGGCGCTTTCCGGGCGGCCGGCGCCGCTGGACGCGCCCGCGGCGGGGTTGCGCGGATTTCCGGCGCAGGTCGCCGCGCACAGCGTGGTCGAAGACCACCTGCTGGTCGGTTACTGCGGCGCGCCGGGCAGCCCGGCGCTGGGGCGGATGACCGGTGATCTGCAGGAGGCGTCCGCGCAGCTGCGCGAGCTGATCGGCACCTACCCGCGGACCCGGCCGGTGGTCCCGGTGGTCGAGCTGATCGCGACGACGGTGAACCCGACGCCGGGCCCGGACGGCATGTACCGCAGCCGGGCGAACGACAACACGATCCAGCGCTACCTCGACGCGGCGCGGGCGCTCGACGGGCAGCTGCTGCTCAACATCCAGCCGGGGCGCGCGGACTTCCTGCCCGAGGTCAAGGCGTTCGAGCGCTGGCTGACCGAGCCGGACGTCGGTGTCGCGCTGGACCCGGAGTGGGCGGTGGAACCGGGCGTCGTGCCGGGCGAGGAGTTCGGCGTGACGACCGGCGCGGAACTGGACGGCGTGGCCGCCTACCTCGCTTCGCTGGTGGCGCGGCACCGGCTGCCGGAGAAGATCATGGTGTACCACCAGGTGGCGGTGACGGTCGTGCGGGACATCGCCGGGCTGAAGCGGCACAACGGGGTCGCGGTGATCAACGTGGTGGACGGCATCGGCAGCGCCGAGGCGAAGAAGGCCACCTGGGACCAGGTGATGAAGCGCAGACCGCCGCACGTCAAGGCCGGGTTCAAACTCTTCTACCAGGAGGACACCCGCGGCGGGCAACCGCTGATGACGCCCGAGCAGGTGGTCGGGCTGCAGCCGGAACCGGTCTACGTGGTGTACGAATAGGGCCCCCGAGCGCGGGGCAGTTGGGAGTCCGCACTCGGGGGCCACTCGCCTGCCACAACGCTCCGAGGGGGAGTTCGAGCGCGGGCAAGACGGCGGTGCCGGAGGTGTCGCGCCCACCCTCCGCGCGGGCCTTATCAGTGAATCGAGGCGAAAGCAGGGCGTGTTACTGGCAGGTCTTCAACAATTTCAGGGAATCCAGGAGATGTCGTCGGGGTCGCCGCCGATGAGGGTCTGCCGGGTGTCCTGTGAGCTGGCTCGCATGCCCCACGACGCTAGCGATTGTTGAACGATCCGTCAACCCGGTTGCTCGATTGTTCAACGATCCCCTATTCTGTGGCGCACCACACCGTTCTCGGAAAGGTGCCAGCGATGACCGCGTCCACCCTCAGCCACCGCGACGTCGAGTTCCTGAAAGCGGTTGCCGACGGCCGCGTGGAACTGACCGCGAGCAGCGAGCCGCACGTGTACGTCGACGGACTCTCCTGCTGCGACCAGTTCGGCGCGCGACTGCTGATCCACGCCGGCCTGGTCCGCCGCGTCCCCGGCACCGGCTCCCGCATCCCCGCCAAACTCACCGACGCCGGCCGCGACGCGATCAGGTGACCCGTTGAGCGCTTAGGCGGCCGCCCGCCGCGTCCACTGTGGACGGCTGCGGTAGAGGACGGCCACGAACGCGGGCACGCCGATGATCGACGTGACCACGCCGACCGGCACCTCCTGCGGGTCGAGCACCGTGCGCGCCAGCGTGTCGACCCACACCAGGAACACCGCGCCGGCCACGGCGGTCACCGGCAGCAGACGTCCGTGGCCGGGGCCGACCAGCGCGCGGGCCGCGTGCGGGAGCACCAGCCCGACGAACCCGACCGCCCCGCAGGCGCTCACCAGCGCGGCCGTCAGCAGCGCGGTGACGCACATCAGCACGATCCGTGTCCGCGTCAGCGCGACCCCGAGCGCCGCGGCGAGGTCCTGGCCGTAGGCGAGCACGTCGAGCGTCCGGGCGTGGCCGAAGCACACCAGCAGCGCGACGACCAGCACCGCGGCGCACACGCCGACCTCGGACCACGACGCGCTGCTGAACGACCCGAGCAGCCAGAACAACACGCCCCGCGTCGTTTCCGCGTCCCCGGCCGTCAGCACGACGAACGAGGTCAGCGCGGAGAACAACTGCATCGCCGCGACCCCGGACAGCACCACGCGCTCGGTGGTGCCGCCCAGCGTCTGGCTGAGCAGCAGCACGAGCCCGAACGACAGCACCGCCCCGGCGAACGCCCCCGCCGACAACGACACCACTCCCCCGCCGACGCCGAGCACCACGACCAGCACGGCGCCGGTCGACGCGCCCGAGGACACCCCGAGCACGAACGGGTCGGCCAGCGGGTTGCGCAGCAGCGACTGCATGACCGCCCCGCACACCGCCAGACCCGCGCCGCACACGGCGGCGAGCAGGGCGCGCGGGATCCGCAGGTGCCACACGATCCCGTCCCGGACCGGCGAGAGCACCGGCTCCCCGAGACCGAGGTGGGCCAGGACGGTGGCGTAGACGTCGCCCACGCCGATCCCGGCCGGGCCGATCGTCACCGCGACGGCCACCGACACCACGAGCAGCGCGAGGCCCCCGGCGCACAGCGGCAGGACGCGCGCGGTGCGCGTCACCCGGCGAACCCGAACCCGCGCAGCGCCGCGGCGACCTGCTCGGCGCCGTCCACGGTGCGCAACGTCGGGTTCATCGCCTGCCCGGACAGCAGCACGTACCGCTTGTTCCGCACCGCGGCCAGGTCGCGGGTCACCGGGTGCGACTCCAGGAACGCGATCTTGGCGGCGGCGTTCTCCGCGGTCTGCGAACGGCGGGTCAGGTCGCCGAGGACGATCACGTCCGGGTCGCGTTCGGCGACCGTCTCCCAGTTGATCTGCGGCCACTCCTCGCGTGTGTCGTCGAAGACGTTGCGGGCGCCGACGGTCGTCGTGATGATGCCGGGCGCGCCGCAGCAACCCGCCAGGTAGGGGGCCTCGGAGTTGGCGAACCAGAACATCAGCCGGGCGTTCGCGCCTGCACCCGCGACCGCGCGCATCCGTTCCTGCAGGCTGGTGACCAGCTGTTCGCCGCGGTCCTCGACGCCGAAGATCCGCGCGAGGTCGCGGATCTCGGTGTAGACGGCGTCCATGGTCAGCGTCTCGGTGCGCGCGCCGTCACCGCCGCCGCTGGTGTCCTTGGCGCACTCGGTCGGCGACAGGTAGGCGGGCACCCCGAGCTGCTCGAACTGCTCGCGGGTGGCGACGCCGCCCTTGCCGAGGATGGCGCCGAACGAGGCGGCGACGAAGTCCGGCTCGGCGGCGAGCACGGTCTCGAACGACGGGTAGTTCTCGGCGAGCCGGGGCACCTTCGCGTTGTCCGCGGCCAGGTGCGGCAGCACGGGATCGGTCCAGGTGGCGGTGCCCGCCATGCGGTCGGCGAGGCCGAGGGACAGCATGATCTCCGCCGCGCCCTGGTTGAGTGCGACCGCCCGCCGCGGCGGTTCCGGCACGCGGACCTGGTGGCCGCAGTTGTCGACGGCCACGGCGGCGGTGTCTCCGGAGGGGGTGGCGCTCGCGCACCCGGTCAGCGCCAGCACGGCGGCGAGGAGCGGGAAGGTGATCGATCGGCGCACAGCGGCCCCTAGCGTCGAGGGCTCATGCGCGGAGCCCGGTCCGGCGGTCTCCCCCGTGGCGGGGGTGCCAGCAGGTCTTCGGACTCGGGGTCGTCCGGGCGGAACGCCTTCCCGGACCGCGTGGTCCAGTGGCCGTTGTCCCGCCCGTCGCCGCTCACCGCTGCGCGTCAGTTCCGGATTCGCACCGGATTCCCTGGCCCCTCGCGGGGCACGACTGGCGGGCTCACGCTACCACGACGACCTCGTCCCCGACCCCGACCGTGCCGGGTTCCACAGTGGACCCGTAGACGCCGAGGCACATGTCGTGCTCACGCGCGATGCGGCGCAGGACGCCCGGGTCCCGGCGGCCGGTGCGCGGATCGGTCCAGTCTTCCTCGGGCACGTCGGCGTCGATCCGGAGGTGGGACCGGAAGCGCAGCGGCTCGGCACCCTCGATGTGGGAGGTGATCAGGGACAACCGTGCGCTGTCGAAAGTGCCGCGATCCAGTTGACCGGGTAGCGGACGAGGTTTTAAGCGGCGAGACGGCGCCACCGCTTGAAACAGAATCTAGTTCCAGGCCTGCCAGGCCAGCGTGACGGCCAGACCCATGCCCGCCAGCGCGATCGCGACCCGGAGTGGCGCCGCGGGCAGGCGGCGGACCACCGCGGGCCCCACGAAGGATCCGGCGACCAGACCGAGGCACAGGGCCGCCGCCGCGGGCCAGAGCACCGAGCCGGTGAACGCGAACACCACGGCGGCCACCAGGTTGGCCGCACCGGTGACGATGTTCTTCGCCGCGTTCGTCCTGGCCAGCGGCTGCGCCCAGGCCGCGGACAGCAGCGCCAGCATGATCACCCCGGCCGCCGCGCCGAAGTAGCCGCCGTAGATCGCGACCAGGAACGCGCCCGTGGCGGTGCCCGCGGTCAGCCCGCCGTCACCACGGCCGGCGCGTTCGGCCAGGCGCGGGGAGAACAGCAGGAGAATCGACGCGCCGCCGATCAGGAACGGGACGATGTAGGCGAACGTGCCCTCCGGAGTGAGCAGCAGCAGCGCGCTGCCCGCCGCGCCGCCGACCGCCGTGATCGCGCACAGCCGCAGCAACCGGGCGCGCTGCCCGCGCAACTCGGGACGTGAACCGGCCGCCGAGCCGACCGTGTTGCCCATCAACGCGACGGTGTTGGTCACGTTCGCGGTGACCGGCGGCACACCGATCGCCAGCAGCGCCGGGTAGGACACCAGCGACGCGAGCCCCGCGATCGAACCGGTCAGGCCCGCCCCGACCCCGGCCACCACGAGGAACAGCAGTTGCCACGGGCCGAGGGTGAGCAGCGGTTCAGCGGGCACGTTGCCCCAATTTACCGCAGGAGCAATCGTTTTCCGGCCGCGCGAGACGAACCCCACTCCTCCACTGTGGAATCAGAGTGCGCTGTCCAGAAGGGACTGCGTCACGGCCTGCGCGCGGTGACGAGCCAGGCAGCCGCGCCCAGCAGCACGCCGTCGGGCGTCTCGTGCGGGACGAGGGCCTCGGTCAGCGCGGCGACCGCCCGCTCGACCGTTTCCGCCGGGTACCGCTCGAAGATCGTCCGCAGCATCGCGCCGCGGCGCAGGAAATCGGCCGCCGACGTGGCGTCGGCGCCGAGCCGGACCGGCGCCCGCACGTCGTCCACGGCGATCCCGGTCAGCCCCGCGCCGGTCAGCAGCTCGCGCAGGTAGCCCGGCTGGGCGAACGAGAACGGGCCGGGGCCGGGCGGGACGGCGTCGGCGGTGTCGACGTGCGGGGCGACCGCGTCCAGCGCCAGCACCCGGTGCTCGTTCTCGCGCACGTCCTGCCAGCACAGGAACGCCAGCCGCCCGCCGGGCCGCAGCGCCCGCGCGACGTTGGTGAAGGCGGCGAGCGGGTCGTCGAAGAACATCACGCCGAACCGGCTGAGCGCGATGTCGAACGAGCCCGCACCGAAGTCGTGGACCTGCACGTCGGTCTGCTCGAACCGCACCCCGTCGAGCCCGGCGGCACGCTCCCGCGCCACGGCGAGCATCGGACCGGACAGGTCCGCGCCGAGGACGGTCGCGCCCCGCCCGGCCGCGAGCAGCGTGGTGGTGCCGCAGCCGCAGCCGATGTCGAGGACCCGCTCGCCCGGCTCGATTCGGGCGGCGTCGAGGAGGTGCGGGGTCAGGTGCGCGAGCATCGCGTCGTAGTGCTCGGCGTGGTCGGCCCAGTAGCGGCCGGTGTCGCCGTTCCAGTCGCGTGCCTCGTCCTCGTTGGCCATGCGGTCACGTTAGCCCGCGCCGCCTCGTCCGGTGGGTGAGACGGAAGGAGGCGTGTCAGGTGAACGTCGTGTTGTGGATCTCTGCCAGGGGCTGCTCGCGGCGCTGTTCCTGGTGTCCGGACTGCTCAAGTCCACCCAGTCGAAGCAGCGGATGCTCGACACCGGCCAGACCGGGGTGGTGTTCTTCCCGCTGCCCGTCATCCGGGTGGTCGCCGCCGCGGAGCTGGCCGCGGTGCTCGGGCTGATCCTGCCCGGTGCGACCGGGATCGCGCCCGTGCTCACGCCCGCCGCCGCGATCGGGCTCGCCGTCGTGATGACCGGGGCGGCGATCAGCCACGCGAAGCTGCGCGAGTACCGCACGAGCGCGGTCAACCTGCTGGTGCTGGCGGTCTGCGTGTTCGTGGCGGTGGGGCGGCTGGCGGGGTAGGTAACCTGCCGGTATGGCCTACTCGCGCCCCGCCGCGCCGGACGATCTGCGTCCGCTCGAGGTGTTCGGCAACTCGGCGCGCTTCCTCTACGGCGAGGACCACTTCGGCACGCCCGGCTCGGCCCGCGACTGGCTGGCCGAGCACCGACTGGGCGAGTTGCCCCTGGACGAGCGGGATCTGGCGCGCCTGGTCCGGTTCCGCGAGACGCTGCGCGACCACCTCGACGGCGTGGACGTGGCCGCCGAGCTGAACGCCTTCGCGGCCGCGACCGTCGCCGGGCCGCGCTGGCCCGGGCCCGCGCTGGCCCCGGCGGGCGAGGGCGTCGACGGGCTCATCGCGCGGCTGCTCGACGTGCTGTTCCGCGCCGAGGTGACAGGCCGGGCTCGGCGGCTGAAGCCGTGCCGAGCGCCGGAGTGCCGGTGGCTGTTCTACGACCGCTCCCCGGCCGGCAACAGCGTCTGGTGCAGCATGGACATCTGCGGGGCGCGGCACAAGATGCGGGCCTACCGGTCCCGCGCCTGATCAGCCCAGCCGCAGCCGCTCCCCCAGCTTCGCGATGTAGGCCGCCACCTGGCCGGCGTCCCGGTCCGGCAGCCCGAACAGCACCTCGGTCACCCCGAGCGACCGCCAGTGCGCGAGCACCTCCTCGTCCGGCCGCCCGGCGAGCGCGACCACCCGCGGCTCGCCCGCCCGGCCGGCGTCCTGCCAGATCTTGCGCAGCAGCCGCACCTTGTCGTCCAGCTCGTGGTCCCGGGGCGTGGTCAGCCAGCCGTCGGCGGAGCGCGCGATCCAGGCGAACGTCCGCTCGGTGCCGCCCGCGCCGATCACCACCGGCACCTCGCCGACCGGTTTCGGCCACGCCCAGGACGGGCCGAACCGGACGTGGGCGCCCTCGTAGGCGGCCTCCTCGTCAGTCCACAGCGCCCGCATCGCCTCCAGGTACTCGCGCACCACCGTGCGCCGCTGCCCGGCCGGGACGCCGTGGTCGGTCAGCTCGTCGACGTTCCACCCGAACCCGGCGCCGAGCACGACCCGGCCGCCGGACAGGTGGTCGAGCGAGGCGATCGTCTTGGCCAGGGTGATCGGGTCGTGCTCGGCGGGCAGCGCGACCGCGGTCGACAGGGTGATCCGCGAGGTCACCGAGGCCGCGGTGGCGAGCGCGACCCACGGGTCCAGGGTGCGCAGGTACCGGTCGTCGGGCAGCTCGGCGGTGCCGGTGCCCGGGTGCGCCGCCTCCCGCCGGACCGGGATGTGCGTGTGCTCCGGCACCGCGAACGAGTCGAACCCGGCGTCCTCGGCCGCCTTCGCCGCCGCGGCCGGCGTGATCCCGCGGTCACTGGTGAACAACACGACCCCGAACCGCACAGCGGCCTCCCGTCTCCGGCGACTAGAACACGTTCTAGTAAAGCACGGCTTAGACTCGCGGGACGAGGAAGGGGAAGCAGATGGGGATTGTGACTCCCGGGTTCCAGGGCCGGGCGCGATCGGCGGACGAGAAGCTACCGCCGGGGCAGTACCTGGTGGAGGACTTCCCCGTCCTCTCCGCCGGGCCGACGCCCCGGGTGCGGCTGGAGAACTGGCGCTTCACGGTCACCACCGAGACCGGGCAGAAGCACGAGTGGACGTGGGCGGACCTCAAGGCGCTGCCGTCGGAGACGCCGACGGTGGACATCCACTGCGTGACGCGGTGGTCGAAGTTCGGCACCACCTGGCGCGGCGTCTCGCTGGACACCCTGCTGGAGGACGTGGACACGGCCGCCGACTACGTGATGGCCGAGTCGCACGGCGGGTACACGACGAACCTGCCGCTGGAGGACCTGCTCGACGGCCAGGCGTGGATCGCCTACGAGTTCGAGGGCGAGGACTTGCCGGCCGAGCACGGCGGCCCGGCCCGGCTGCTGGTGCCGCACCTGTACTTCTGGAAGTCGGCGAAGTGGGTCAAGGGCCTGCGGCTCATGCTGGACGACGACCTGGGCTTCTGGGAGGCCGCGGGCTACCACAGCTACGGCGACCCGTGGCGCGAGCAGCGCTACCAGGGGGACTGACGTGGTTCAGGGGAAGCTGGCGTGGCGGGTCGGACGGCTCGCCGAGGTGCGGGACGAGACGCCCACCGCGCGCACCCTCGTGCTGGACGTGCCCGGCTGGCCGGGGCACCTGGCCGGGCAGCACGTCGACGTCCGGCTCACCGCCGAGGACGGCTACAGCACGACGCGCACGTACTCGATCGCGGCGCCCGCCGACGGCGAGCGCGTCGAGATCACCGTGCAGCGGGTGCCCGGCGGCGAGGTGTCGCCGTTCCTGACCGAGGTGTTCGCGCCCGGCGACCCCGTCGAGCTGCGCGGCCCGGTGGGCGGGTGGTTCGTCTGGCGCCCGGCGTCAACCGACCCGGTGCTGCTGGTCGCAGGCGGCGCCGGGATCGTGCCGCTGATGGCGATGATCCGCGCCCGGCGCCAGGCAGGCAGCCGGGCGCCGTTCAAGCTGCTGTACTCGGTGCGCACCCCGGAGGACGTGTACTACGCGGGCGAGCTGCGCCGCCCGGAGGCCGGGCTGGACGTCACGTTCGTCTACACGCGCAAGGGCCCGGCGGACTGGCCGGGCGAGCCGCACCGGATCGGGGTGGCCGACGTCAACACCGCCGGCTGGCCCGCAGAGTTCGGGCCGCAGTGCTACGTGTGCGGGCCAACCGGGTTCGTCGAGGCGGTGGCGAACGTGCTCGTCGCGCTCGGCCACGATCCGCGGCGCGTCAAGACCGAACGCTTCGGGCCCAGCGGGAGCTGACATGAGCGAGCCCTTCGAAGACGGCAACGCACTGGCCGGCCCGGCCGGCGAGATCTTCGCCGTGGACATCACCGCCGCCACGACCCGCTGCGTGGCCTGCGGCCGCGTCGACGCGGTCGCGTCGCTGCGCGTCTACCGGCACGCGCCGGGCCTGGTGGCCCGCTGCGCCGGCTGCGACGCCGTGGTGCTGAAGCTGGTGCGCGGCCCGGATTCGGCGTGGCTGGACCTCACCGGGACGTCCAGCCTGCGCGTGCCGCTGCCCGGAGCCTGACGGGACCGGGAAACACCCCACCCGGACCGGCAAACACCCCACCCGGACGGGCAAACACACCGGCTGGGGCGGCGTGTTTGCCCGTGGGGGCGGCGTGTTTGCCCATCTGCCGTTGCGGTGTGGGCGCGTGTGCCGGGAGTCGCGGCCGGCTCCCGGCGCACGCTCGCGTCCGCCGTCAGGACAGCAGCGGCCTGCCCAGCGGCGGGAAGGGTTTGCGAGCCCCCATCGCGGTGAGCCCGACGTTCACGAAGGCGTAGAACCCGAGCGCGGCGAACGCCAGGACCACGTACCCGGAGAACTCGAACAGCGTCGCGTCGCCAACGTGCAGCGCCGTCGCGGCCAGCGCCAGCGCGGCCACCACGAGCCCGACGATCAGCGGGTAGACCGCCGGCAGCCGCAGGCACGGCACCAGGAGGAACACGAACAGGCACGCCCAGCAGATGAAGAACATCTCCTGCGTCTGGGCCGCCACCTCGGGCAGCAGCCCGAACCAGTTGTGCGTCAGGCCGAGCAGCAACCCGCCCAGGCTCAGCCAGAACCCGGCGAACGTGCCGGTGATGCCGGCGACCATCGTCTGCCCCAGCAGCAGCGCCCACACCGTGGAGATGACCAGGCCGACGCCGGTCGCGAACAGCACGATGGGCAGCACCGCGCCGAGCGCGGCCAGCGGGAGCATCACCCCGGTCAGCGCGATGCCCAGTGCCAGCGACCCGACCGCGAAGATCGGCAGGGCCAGGATCAGCGGATCACCGCCCGCGCCGACCACGACGCTCGCCGGGTGGCCGGGCGATTCGACGATCGCCCGCAGGTCCTGGACGTGGGGAACGGTTTCCGGATGGACGTTGGTGCTCTGCGTTGTCTCTGACATGACGTTCCACCTCACGGGCACGGGAGATCAGCCCACCGACGGGCCCATCCCGAGCGACTGCGGCGTAGAGGAATCGGGCGAGGGCTGGTGCAGCCCCTCGTCCAGCGGACCGAACTCGGTCATCAGCGCGGGGCTGCCGCCCCACGGGGTCTGCTCCTCGGCGACCAGCGAGTTGGTCGTGAGCAGCAGCCCGGCCACCGACGCGCCGTTCTGCAGCGCCGAGCGGCACACCCGCAGGGGATCGATGATCCCCATCTCGATCATGTTGCCGTAGCGGTCGAGCAGCGCGTCGAACCCCTCGTCCTCGCCGAGATCACGCGTGCGCGCCACCACCTCGTCGGCCGGGTAGCCGGCGTTGGCCGCGATCAGCCGCGCCGGTTCGGCCAGCGCCCGCCGCACGATCTCCGCCCCGGTGGCGTAGTCGCCGGCCAGGCCGGTGTCGGCCAGCACCTTCTCGGCGTGCAGCAACGCCGCCCCGCCACCGGCGACGATGCCCTCCGCCATGGCCGCCCTGGTCGCGGACAACGCGTCCTCGACCCGATGCTGCAACTCCTTCAGCTCGGCCGGGGTGGCCGCGCCGACGTGGATCATCGCGACCTTCCCGGTCAGCGCGCCGATGCGTTCGGTCAGGACGTCCTCGTCCACGCCGAACTGGGCGCGCTCCAGCTCCGCGCGCAGCTGGGTGACGCGGAACTCGACGTCGTCGGCGGATCCCGCCCCGTCGACGACGGTCGTCTTGTTCTCGGTCACCCGCACCTGCCGGGCCCGCCCGAGGTGCTCCAGCGTCATCGTCTCCAGCGTGAACCCGGAGTGCCGGGACAGCACCGCGCCCCCGACGACCGCGGCGAGGTCCTCCAGCTTGTGCAGCCGCCGGTCGCCGAAGCCGGGCGCCCGGATCGCGCACGCCTGGAACGTGCCGTTGACGTGGTTGTGCACGAGCATGCTCAGCGCGGTGCCCTCGACCGTCTCGGCGATCACCACCAGCGGCCGCGGCGCGCGCATCACCTTGTCCAGCAACGGCATCAGCTGCTGCACCTTGGTGATCTTCTCGCTGCACATCAGGATGTAGGGGTCGTCGAGCACGGCCTCCAGCCGGCCCGGGTCGGTGACCAGGTACGGCGAGAGGTAGCCGTTGTCGAACTCGAACCCCTCGACGAAGTCGACGGTCATCCCGATCCGCGGGGCCTCCTCGACGGTGACCACACCGGTGTCGCCGACGGTGTGCAGCGCCTTCGCGATGACCGCGCCGACCGCGTCGTCGTCGTTGGCCGAGATGGCGGCGACCCGGGCGTAGTCGTGCTCGGTGACGACCGGGTGCGCGACCTTCTCCAGGTGCTCGACCAGGCGACCGACGGCGTGGTCGATGCCGCGCTTGACCAGCACCGGGTTGCCGCCGCGCGCGATCGCCGCCATGCCCTCCCGCACGATGGCCTGGGCGAGCACCGTCGCCGTGGTGGTCCCGTCTCCCACCACGTCGTTGGTCTTGATCGCGGCTTCCTTGACCAGCTGCGCGCCCATGTTCTCGAACTGGTTCTTCAGGTGGATCTCCCGAGCGATCGTGACGCCGTCGTTGGTGACCACCGGCGAGCCGGTGATCTTCTCGATGATCACGTTGCGCCCCTTGGGACCCAGCGTGGACTTCACCGCCTCGGCCAGCTTGTCCACACCGGACAGCAGCAGGCCGCGGGCGTCCGCACCGAACCGCAGTTCCTTCGCCATCGTTTCGTCACTCCTCCGCTGCGAGTGGTCAGGGGGTGAGGATCGCCCGGCCCCGCACGCGGCCGCCGTCCAGATCGGCCAGCGCGTCGAGTGCCGCGTCCAGCGGGTACTTCTTCGTGTGCAGCGTGACCTTCCCGGCCTGCGCCAGCACCATCAGCTCCACCAGGTCGTTGTAGGTGCCGACCAGGTTGCCGATCACGTTGCGCTCGGTGGAGATGATGTCGATCGTCGGGATGTCGATGTTGCCGCCGTAGCCGATGACGAAGTGCGAGCCGCCCCGCCGGGTCATCGCGAAGGCGTCCTGCTGAGCGCCCTGCTCGGCGACGAAGTCGAGTACGACCTCGGCGCCGTTGCCGCCGGTCAGGTCCAGCACCGCGTCGACCTGCTTGCCGTCGGCCAGCACCGTGTGGTCCGCGCCGAGCCCGGCCGCGAGCTCGAGCGCCTCGGCGTTGCGGTCGACGACCACCACGGTGGCCGCCGTCAGCGCGCGCAGCGACTGGATGCCGATGTGCCCCAGCCCGCCGGCGCCATTCACGACGCACACCGTGCCCGGGTACAGCTGCGGCACCGCCTTGCGCACCGCGTGGTAGGCGGTGATCCCGGCGTCCGCGAGCGCCGCGACGTCCGCGGGTTGTGTGCCGGGGTCGAGCTTGATGCACGCCCGCGCGGAGGTGAGCAGGTACTCGGCCATCCCGCCGTCGGAGTCGATGCCGGGGAAGACCGAGTTCTCGCAGTGCATGTCGTTGCCGGCGCGGCAGGCGTGGCACAGCCCGCAGGTCGGCGTCGGGTGCAGGATCACCGTGTCGCCGACCGCCACGTTGGTCACGCCCGACCCGATCTCGTGCACCCAGCCCGCGTTCTCGTGCCCGATCGTGTAGGGCAGCGTGACGCCGGACTTCTCCGCCCACTGCTCCTCGATGATGTGCAGATCGGTCCGGCACACACCCGCGCCGCCGATCTTCACCACGACGTCGAAGGGTTCCTTCGCCTGCGGCTCCGGAACGTCCTCGATCACCGGCTGCTGGTGGTAGGCGTGCAGCCGCACCGCTTTCATCGTGCGCCCTCCTGTTCTCCGATGTGCGGGTACCGCACGCGCAGCATGCCCCGGCAGACCCCGGAGTTGGCCTCCTGGCCTGCCCGCGTCAGCCGCGCGAATCCGAGGTGCCGCGCCGCGTCCGACGGCGGCACCGCCTCGCCGGTCTCCGGGTCGACCAGCAGCGGATCGCCGTCCCCGCACGGCAGCCCGAGTTCCCGGCGCCTGGCCCGGAGCCGTTCCCGGTCCGGGCTCGCGGGCACCTCGCCGAGTGTCATCCGCGCCAGCCGGTCACCGTCCACACCGGACCTGCGCAGCGCGCGGCAGACCCGGTCGGTGCCGGCGAGCACCGCCTTGCGGACGAAGGTGGCCCGCAGCTCGTCCAGCTCGTTCACCGCCTCCCCCGCGAACGAGGCCACGAACCCCGCCCGCGCCGCGACACCCCTGTTGATCGCCTCGGCCGCGAAGTGGTCGACCAGCCGGACCTCGACGCTCGTGACGCCGGGCACCGCGGAGACGGCGTCGTAGGCGTCGGCGACCATGAGGAACGCGAAGTTCGGCGCGCAGAAGTAGGTCGGCAACCGCAGTTCGACGGCCGCCCGTCCGCCGTCCACCGCGCACCGCGCGACGAACCCGAGGTCGGTGAGCGGCTCGTCCAGCTCGGGGTCGCGGACGGTGCCCAGCGCCTGCCACACCGCGGCGTGGCAGGCGCGGACCTCCTCCAGCGCGGTCACGGGTTCGGCACGCCGACGGGCTCGACCACCTTCGGCGCCTCGAGCCGCAGCTCCTCGGGCACGTCGATGTCGTAGAGCCGGGCGGCGTTCAGCCCGAGGATCTTCTTCTTCTGTTCCACCGTCAGCGGCGCGAAGTCGGACAGCTCCTCGTCGGCCGGCATCTGCCAGTCGACGAACCCTTCGACCTGCCACTTCGGCTCCCAGATCGCGTAGTCCGCGCCGAAGATCAGCTTGTCCTCGCCGAGCCAGAACATCAGCTCGCCCATCACCTTCGCGAAGAACTTCGGCCGGGCGTGCATGAGCCCGCCGACGACGACCGCGAGGCCGGCGTAGACGTTGCGCTCCTGCGTGGCCATGAAGCAGAAGTCCTCGATGCGCGGCAGTCCGACGTGCTCGACGATGAAGTTGAGCCCCTGGAAGCTGGTCGCGGCGCGGTCCACATCGGACATGTCGAACGCGTCCTTATCCAGCGGCCAGATCGTCGGGCCCTTGTGCACGTGGACGTTCCTGACGCCCAGCTCCTCGCACTTCTCCAGGTAGCGGAACGCCTCCGGGTCCTTCAGGCTCCAGCCGCGGGAGTCGCCCAGCCACTCGGCGGTGTAGAGCTTGACGCCCTTGCAGCCGTAGCGCTTGACCCGCTCCTCGAACGCCTTCATGCCCGCGTCGCCCTCACGCGGGTCGAAGTAGGTGTTGACGAGGAACTTGCCCGGGTGCTTCTCGGCCAGCGCCCCGTCGGCTTCGGTCGTGTTGAACCCGTTGCGGTACCACTGCCGCAGGTTCGTCGGCTGGAAGATCGCGACGTCGACGTGCCCGGCCTCGAACAGGTCGTGCATCATCAGTTCCTCGGAGTACTTCTGGAACCGGTCGATCGGCCAGTGGGTGTCGGCCGGGCCGAGGCCCTGGTAGGCGTGGAAGCACTCGATCCAGCCCTTGGCGTACTCCTCCTGCCCCTCGACCCAGTTCTCCGGGCTGGCGTCCCAGAAGTGGGTGTGCCCGTCGACCACGAAGTACTTCTCGCCGTCCTTTTCGTACATTCTCCTGCCCTCACTCCGTTGTGGTGGTCGGCGTCAGCGGATCGGTTTGAGGTCGAAGTCGAGGTACTCGGCCGCGTCCTCGGGGTTGGCGAACATGATCGTGCGATCGTCCAGGTGCACCATCCGGCCATAGTGGGTGGACATGCTCTCCTCGAACTCGGCGGAGTTGAACCAGCCCTCCTCCTCGCCGGCGGCCTCGTCGATCTCGCTGTAGACCACGTCCATCCGGTTCTTCGCGTCCACGCGGATCATCGACGGCAAGTGGGTGATCCGCACGTTGTCCTTGGTCCCCATCACCTCGGCCACGATCACGCCGACCTGGTTGTTCATCAAGGTGAAGCCGCACATGTTGGACGCGGTGTTGTCGGACTTGAACGGGCTCTCGGCGCGCACTTGGGTAGTCACTGGGCCAGCTCCTTCGGTGCTTGCAGACGCAGGTCGGACAGGATGCCGCCGAAGCGGCTCTTCACGCGGTCGAGTCCGTCCTCGAAGCGGGACGGTTTGGCGTCGGGCTGCGACCACAGCGGCTGCAGCGTCCTGGCCGCGGTGACGCAGCGCGGCACCCAGGTGCTCAGCCAGTCCTGCATGATCTTCGTGTTGTGCTCGGCGAACTCGCGGTCGCCGACCAGCAGCTCGAACATGGCGCGCGTGTAGCGCAGGTCGCGTTCGGCGTAGTCGTACTCCTCGGCCCCGATCAGGGTCGGGGTCACGAAGTCGCCGTTGGCCGGCGCCGCCTGCTGCACCAGGTTGCTGCGGAACAGCTCCCCCACCAGCGGTTCGAACACGATGTTGGCGGCGAAGACGGCCTCGCACCAGTCGTCGATCGCGGTCAGCTGCTCGGCGACCTCCCGCACGCCCTGCCAGGCCGGGTCGTCGTTCCACGTCGCCAGGTGCGCGGCGCCGTCGAAGCCCTCGATCTCCTCGGTGAGGGTGAGGTTGTACAGCGCCAGGTCCTGCGCGGCCCGGATCTTGTGCATGCTGTTGACCGAGATCGCGTTGTTGTGCATGTTCGTCGGGGCGCGCCGGTTGGCGTTGGCGAACAGGTACAGGCCCAGCCCGTGGTCGACGTGCATCCACGCCCCGACGTGCTGCGCCACGAACTGGGTCCAGTTGCGGTTCCACTGGTCGAAGGCGTTCGACTGGCGGGCGGCCTCGATGTTCTGGTTGAGCTGGCGCACCACGTTGGCGTTGTAGCGGTAGAGCGTGAGCTCCCACTCCTCGTTCGGGTCGCGGAACTCGTGCCAGCCCAGCGCGGGCCAGTCGTAGCCCTTGCCGCCCGAGCCCGGCCCGCGTTCCGGCACCGGCCGGTCCGAGCCCCACGCCTTGAGCACGGTCCATTCGAGCGGGTAGCCGCCACGCCCGTCGGCGAACGCGTACAGCCAGCCCTGCGCCAGGTAGTGCCGCGGGTCGGGCTGCACCTCGACGGTGACGTCCTCGTAGTGGCTCTGCTTCCGCTTCGCCGGGTTGAAGTAGTTGAACCGGCGCGCCCCGGAGTCCGGGAAGACCTTGGCGCCCGCTTCGGCGTCGGTGAAGACGGGCTTGGGCACGCTGCGTTCCTGCGTCGCTGTCATCGGCTTGTTCCTTCACTCGTCGCCGGTGGTGGTGAACTTGTCGTAGAAGATCCGCTTGTCCGCGACCCCGAGCGCGGGCAGCAGTTCCAGTGCCGCCTCGACCATCGGCGGCGGACCGCACACGTAGGCGTCGGCGCCGGCGAGATCCGTCTCCCGGCGGCGCACGACGTCGGTGATCAGCCCGGTCTCGCCGTCCCAGTCGTCGTCGCCGGGCTCGGACAGCGCGGGCACGTAGGTGAACGCGGGCAGGTTCTGCTCCAGCTCGTGGAGCTCCGCCTCGAAGCAGAGGTCCTGCTTGCGGCGGGCGCCGTAGTAGAACGTGGTCCGGCGCGCCGCCACCTCGCCGCCGCGGGCGGCCATCGACCGCAGCAGCGACAGGATGGGCGCCATGCCGGCCCCGCCGCCGACGAACACCAGTGGCGCGCCGGGCGCGTCCCGCAGGGTGAACACCCCGAACGGCCCGGTCACCTCGAGCCGGTCACCGACCGCGACACCGGTGTCCAGGAACTGGGAGAACAGCCCGCCGGGGTAGATCTTGACCACGAACTCCAGGTGCCCGTCGGCAGGCAGGCCGGCCATGGAGAACGAGCGCGTCTGGTCCGTGCCGGGCACCGCGAAGTCCAGGTACTGGCCGGGGAAGTACTTGAGCGTGGCCGGTTCGACCAGCTTCAGCACGAGGTGACGCATGTCGTGCGTGACCGGCTCGTTGGCCACGACCTCGGCCACCGCGGTCCGGATCGGCAGTCCGGAGTGGATCATCTCCTCGTCGTAGTTGAGCAGTTCGATGGTCAGGTCCTCGTACGCGTGCGCCCGGCACAGCAGCGTGAACCCTTCCTCCTTCTCGAAGTCCGGCAGCGCGAACGTGGAGTACCTTTCGTGCTCCACGTCGTCGCCGTCGAGGATGAACGACTTGCACGAGGCGCACTGCCCCTCCTTGCAGCCGTGCATGAGCATCACGCCCTGTTCGGCGGCGGCGCGGAGGATCGTCTGGTCCTCGTCGACCTCGATCTCGATCCCCACCGGCTCGAAGCGCACCACGTGCTTGTCGCCCATCGACACCCCTTCGTGTCCCGGCGCGCGGGCCCCGGTGCGCCCGGGGCCCGCAGCGGGCGTCAGTTCGCCGGCGCCGGCCGCCCGGCCGGTCCCTGGCGGTTGTAGTCGGCGATGAAGGCCGACCGCTCGTCGTCGGTCATCTGGTTGAGCAGCACGTTGGGGCTCTGCACCTCGGGCATGCGCCGCAGGTGGTCCAGCGTCCACATCTTCTTCGGGTCGAGGTCGAGGTGCGGCTGCGCGACCATCGTCTTGCCGTCGTCGCGCACGAAGCCCATGTCGGAGACGACGTCGGCCCAGTTCCAGCCGTGGTAGAGGGTCTCCCACTCGCGGGCGCCGACCAGCTGGCCCATGTTCGGCGTCTGCCTGCCCTGGTAGACCGGGCGGAACGCCTCGGCGTCGGTCCACCGGCACGGCTCGGAGCAGTAGGTGCGCCACTGCCCGTCCACCTTGTCGATCACGGTGTCCTCGCGGATGAGGCACGGCACCATGCACGTCCAGCACCGGTGCGGGTACACGTAGTCGACGTCCTCGGCGACGATCGGGTGGTGCCCGTTCGGCACGGACAGCCGGTTGTAGTTCTCCCACCACTTCCCGTACTTGTCGTACCAGCCGGGGTACTTGTGCTCGAACCACTCGAAGTCCTCGTCGGTCATCGGGTCGATGCGCCAGTAGTTGGCGAGCCACCCGGTGGCGAAGAACTGCGCGACCTCGTGCACGTAACCCTTGTTCCAGATGCGGTTCCAGGCCTCCTCGATCAGGTCGTGCGGGATGACCAGGCCGTACTTCTCCAGCGGCACGAGGTAGCTGCGGTAGTAGTCGTCGTAGATCCAGCGGCGCCACATCTCGGCGTAGGACTCGCGGTCCTTGCGGCGGTCCTTGGTGCCGTACTCGATGAACG
>NZ_JAKGSD010000018.1:0-121270 GCF_021654135.1 Amycolatopsis tucumanensis
AACCCGATCCCTGATCGCCTACGACCACTAACCAAGATCGGAATTACTCATCTAGGTGTGCTCGGAGATCAGCACCGCGCGGGTGCCCGGCTCCAGGGCCTGGAAGATGTGCTCCACGTCGCCCGGGTAGGCGATGTAGTCGCCGGGGGCGAGTTCCACCGGCTCGTCGGTCAGGCCCACCAGGGCGCGGCCCGCGCTGAGCACTACATGCTCGACCACGCCGGGCATGTGCGGGTCCGAGCGGCGCGGCGGGCCCGGCTCGGCGGCGATGCGGAAGATGTCGCGGCGCGCGTTCGGCGGACAGGATGCCACGAGCGTTGCCACGTAGTCCGAGCGCTCCGAGTAGAACGTCGGCCCCTCGTCGGCGCGGATGACCTGCACCTGCGGCCGCACCGGTTCGACCAGTCGCGCGAAGGGCACGTCCAGCACCACGCTGAGCGCCCACAGCGTTTCCACGCTCGGGTTGCCGCTACCGGATTCCAGCTGGGACAACGTCGACTTGGCGATACCCGCCCGCTTGGCGACCTCGCTGAGGGACAGCCCGGTGCGGGCGCGTTCCCGTCGCAGGGAAGCCGCGATGACGTCCAGTGGTGCGCCGCGCTCGGCCATGCGTGTTCGCTCCAGAAGTCCGGTTGTTCGCCTTGACGAACGCTTTGTCGGTGTTCAGTATGGAAGGTGATGCGTACGATATACCGAACACTCGACCATCGCCTGCTGCGCGACGTCGCCCTGGTGGCGCTGGCCGACGGGGTCGTCGGCGTCTCCTACGGCGCCATCAGCACCGGGTCCGGCTTCGGCGCCTGGCTGCCGGTGGTGATGTCGTTGCTGGTGTTCGCCGGCGCGGCCCAGTTCCTGTTCGTCGGGCTGGTGGCCGCGGGCGGCAGCCCGTTCGCGGCGGCGGTCGCCGGGCTGCTGGTCAACAGCAGGCACCTGCCGTTCGGCATGGCGGTCAGCGAGGTGCTCGGCCGCCGCGGGCGCATCCTGGGCAGCCACCTGATGACGGACGAGAACGTGGCGTTCGCGCTGGCGCAGGAGGACGCCCCGCGCCGTCGCACCGCCTACTGGGCCTGCGGGATCGCCATCTTCGTGGCCTGGAACCTTGGCGTGGTCGCGGGCGCCTTCGCGGGCACGGTCATCGGCGACACCGACGCGTTCGGGCTGGACGCCGCTTTCCCGGCCGTGTTGCTCGCGCTGGTGCTGCCGTCGCTGAAGGACCGCGGCACCCGGCACGCGGCGCTGGCCGGCGCGGTGGTCGCGCTCGCGGCCACCCCGTTCCTGCCCGCGGGCCTGCCGGTGCTGCTCGCGCTGGCCGGGGTGCTGGTCCTGGTGGTGCGGCGATGACCCTGCTGATCGCGATCGCGGTGCTCGCCGCGGGCACTTTCGCGTTCCGGTTCGCCGGGCCGTTGCTGCAGTCGAGGATCCAGCTCTCGCCCAGGGTGCAGAACCTGATGGCGGTCTCGGCGACGGTCCTGCTGGTCGCCGTGGTGGCGACGAGCGCGCTCGCGGAGGGCCACGGTTTCGCCGGGTTCGCCCGCCCGATCGGGGTTGCCGTCGGCGGCGTGCTCGCCTGGCGGAAGGCGCCGTTCCTGGTGGTGGTCGTCGCCGCCGCGGCGGTCACCGCGCTGCTGCGGCTGGCCGGCGTGCCCTAGCCCTGCCAGGGACGCACGGAACCCCAGCCCCACACCGGCATCGGCTCGTCGACGGCGGGGCGCGCGCCGGGACGCGAGAAGAACACCGCCAGCCGGGTGCCCCACTCCAGGTAGGCGACGAACGCCGAGCGGAACTCCGGGTCCGACGGCAGGCCCACCTCGTCCGCGGTCTCCAGCAGGAGGCCGATCCAGCGGCGGCGCTGCTGTTCGGTGATCGCCTTGCCGAGGTGCTTCGACACCATGTGGCGGTGACCACCGCGGCGCGTGCTGTAGTCCTTCGGACCGCCGAACACCTCGCCGACCCACTGCGCGACGTGCTGCGCGTGCTCGGCGTCCATGCCGGCGAACAGCGGCGCGAGCAGGTCTTCCGCAGGCACTTTCCGGTAGAAGGCGGTGAACAGCTTCTCGAACGCCTCGGCGCCGCCCGCCCACTCGTACAGGCTCGGCAGCGGACTGCCGATGTCGACGGGTTCGTAGTGGCGCATTTCCTCGATGGCGTCGACGAAACCGCGGACCTCGGCGAAGAAGGGCGGGAAGTGCGGGCCCTTCCGGAAGCCGGTCAGGTGCGCGTCGGCGGAGGTCCAGGTCAGCCGGACGACGTAGCACTGCGGTTCGTCCACGCAGCGGGTCATCTCGAAGTCGTGGCACTCGGGAGCGGCGGCCAGGTGCGCGGACGCGCGCCGGTAGGCGTCCTCGAATTCCGCGCCCTGCCCGGCGGGAATCCGGTACCGGATGTATTCGGTGAGCATCGGTCAAGTCGAGCACCTGTGCGCTGGCCCGGCAAGTACGTACTTTGTGGTGCGTGGACACGACTCGCACGCGCTACCACTGCCCGGTCGAACTCGCCGTCGACGTCATCGGCGGCAAGTGGGCCGTGGTGGTGCTGGCGTACCTGAAGGAGCGCGACCACCGGTACGGCGAGCTGCGCAGGCGGATGCCGGGGATCAGCGAGAAGGTGCTGACTACGCGGTCGCGGGAACTGGAGGCGGCCGGGCTGGTGGAGAGGTTCGTGCACGACGGCGCGGTCCGTTCGGTCACCTACCGGCTGTCCGCGGAGGGCACCGAGCTGGCCCCGGCGCTGCAGATCCTGCACGACTGGGGACAGCGCCGGGCCGAACGGGAGGGGGTGCGCATCGAACCGGCCGGGTAGCGGCGGTTCCGGTCAACCGTGCAGCCGGTTGGCCTCCGCGCGGATCGCTTCCGACAGCGCCGCCGTGGGGCCGCGTGGGGTGGTCGAGCGGGTGGTCAGCAGGAACTGCACCTCGCCCGGGTCGGGCAGTCCGTGGCCGGCCGGCAGCTCCACCAGCCCGGCCGGGATCAGGCTCCGCGCGAACACCACGACACCGAGACCGGCGAGCGCCGCGGCGCGGAGGCCGTTCAGGCTGCCGCTCGTGCAGACGATGCGCCACGGCTTTCCGTTGTCCTGCAACGACTCCAGTGCCCTGGCGCGGGTGATGCTCGGCGGCGGATACGCGATCAGCGGCACCGGCGCGCCCGGCTCCAGCTCGAACCCCTCGCGCCCCACCCACACCAGCGGATCCGTCCACAACGGACTTCCCGCCTCGTCGCCCGCGCGGCGCTTGCCCAGCACCAGGTCCAGCTCGCCCGCGCGCAGCTTTTCGTAGAGCACACCGGACAGATCCACCGTCAGTTCGAGGTCCACCAGCGGATGCAGCCGCCGGAACTCGCGCAGGATCTCCGGCAGCGGCCCGACCACGAAGTCCTCCGAGGCGCCGAACCGCACCCGCCCGCGCAACTCCGGCCCGGCGAAGTAGGCCAGCGCCCGCTCGATGTCCTCCAGGATCGTCCCGGCGAACCCGATCATCGCCTCACCGTCCGGCGTCAGCGACACCGAATGGGTGTCGCGCAGCAGGAGTTGCTGCGAGGTCGCCTCTTCGAGCTTGCGCACGTGCTGGCTCACCGTCGACTGCCGCAGCCCGAGCCGCTGCCCGGCGCGCGTGAAGCTGCGCGTCTCGGCCACCGTCAGGAACGTCCGCAGCCACACGGGATCGAGCACACCGGCCTCCATCGCGAATCGCGATAGCAGTTATGCCCTTCATCATACTTCACAATCGGCCCGGTCCGGCGGACCATCGGGAGCGTGAAAAGCCCCGCCGCGCTCCTCGCCAAGCTCCGCATCGACCCGTTCATCATCGGCATCCTCGCCGCGGTCGGAGTCGCCTGCCTGGTGCCGGCGCGCGGCCAGGGCGCGGAGATCGCCTCCTGGGTCACCTCGATCGGCGTCGGCGCGCTGTTCTTCCTCTACGGCGCGCGCCTGTCCACCGCCGAGGCCGTGGCCGGCTTCAAGCACTGGCGGCTGCACCTGGTGATCCTGGCCACGACGTTCGTGCTGTTCCCGTTGCTCGGCCTGACCACCAAGCTGCTCGTGCCGTCCGTGCTGACCCCCGCGCTGGCCGCCGGCGTGATCTTCCTGTGCACGCTGCCCTCGACGGTCAACTCCTCGATCGCGTTCACCTCGATCGCCAAGGGCAACGTGGCCGCCGCCATCTGCGCCGCGTCGTTCTCCAGCCTGCTGGGCATCGTCATCACCCCGCTGCTGGTCGGCCTGCTGCTGCACAGCACCGGCAACGGCTTCTCGCTCGACGCGGTCACCTCGATCGTGCTGCAGCTGCTCGTGCCGTTCGTCGCCGGGCAGATCGCGCGGCGCTGGATCGGCGGGTTCATCACGCGCCACAAGAAGGTCCTCGGCCGCGCCGACCGCACAGTCATCCTGATGGTCGTCTACGCGGCGTTCAGCGAGGGCGTCGTGGCCGGGATCTGGCACCAGCTGACGCCGCTCGCGCTCGGCGGGCTGGTGGTCGTCAACCTCGCGTTGTTCTACATCGTGTTCTGGACCCTCAAGCTGGTCACGCCGAAGCTGGGCTTCGGCCGCGCGGACCGCGTGGCGATCATCTTCGCCGGGTCGAAGAAGAGCCTCGCCAGCGGACTGCCGATGGCCGCGGTCCTGTTCCCCGCGCAGACGGTCGGCCTGATCGTGCTGCCGCTGATGCTGTTCCACCAGGCCCAGCTCATGATCTGCGCGGTGCTCGCCAGGCGGTGGGGCGCCAAGGCGGGCGCGGACCAACCCGCTGCGGCCGCGGTGCGTTAGCCCTTCCCAGGTGGCGGACCTCATTTCCCACCTTTCGGACACCGGTTACCATTGCCCGCATGACGTCGGTGATCGAGCGCCTGCGAGGGGAGTCCCCGGCGTTCTCCATTGAGTTCTTCCCGCCGCGCGACGCGGCCGACGAAGCCGTGCTGTGGCGGTCGATCCGCGAGCTGGAGCCGCTGGACCCCGCCTACATGTCGATCACCTACGGCGCGGGCGGGTCGAGCCGGGACGGCACCATCCGCAGCATCGCGCGGGTGGCGACCGAGACCACGCTGGTGCCGATGGCGCACCTGACCGCGGTGGACCACTCCGTCGCCGAGCTGCGCAACGTCATCGGCTGGTACGCCGCAGTCGGCGTGCGCAACATCCTCGCGCTGCGCGGCGACCCGCCGGGCGACCCGTACGGCGAGTGGGTGCCGCACCCGCAGGGCCTGAGCTACGCCGAGGAGCTGGTCGCGCTCGTCCGCTCGCTCGGCGACTTCTGCGTCGGCGTCTCCGCGTTCCCCTACGGCCACCCGCGCTCGCTCGACCTGGACACCGACACGAAGTACCTGGTGCGCAAGTTCCGCGCAGGCGCCGACTTCGGCATCGCCCAGCTGTTCTTCGAGGCCGAGGACTTCCTGCGGCTGCGCGACCGGGTCGCCGCCGCGGGCTGCGACGCGCTGGTCATCCCCGGCGTGATGCCGCTGACCACGCCGCGCACCCTGCACACCACGATCCGGCTGTCCGGCGCGCCCGCGCCGCAGCGGCTGCTGGACCGGCTCGAACCGCTGGCCGGCGACCCGAAGGCGTTCCGCGCCGAGGGCCTGGACGTGGTCACCGAGCTGTGCGAGCGGCTCATCGCCGAAGGCGTGCCGGACCTGCACTTCTACACCTTCAACCGGTCCAAGGCGACCCGCGAGGTGGTCCACCGGCTCGGCCTGGTGCCCGCTCGCGCGTAAACCCGGTTGCCGCGCCAGGTAGGTTGCATCCATGGGCGTGCACCAGATCTGTGACCAGTTCGTCGAGGACTTCGCCGCCGCGCACCCCGTCGCGGCGACCGAGATGGGCATCCCGGGCTACGACGACCAGCTCACCGACTACTCGCCGGAGGGCTACGCCGCCCGCGCCGCGCTGGAGCGGCGGGCGCTGGAGGCCGTCACCGCCGCCGAGCCCGCCGACGCGGGGGAGCGCGCGGCCAAGGCCGTGTTCACCGAGCGGATCGGGCTGGACCTGGAGATCCACGACGCCGGCCTGGACGTCGCGTCGCTGAACGTCATCGCGAGCCCGGTGCAGGACCTGCGCATGGTGTTCGACCTCATGCCCACCGACACGCCCGAGCAGTGGGCGACCATCGCCAAGCGCCTGGCGAAGGTCCCGGACGCGGTCGACGGCATCCGCGCGTCCCTGCTCGCCGCCGCCGAAGCCGGCAACGCGCCCGCGCTGCGCCAGGTCACCAAGGTCGCCGAGCAGGCCGAGACGTGGGCCGGGCTGTCCGGGGAGACCGGCTTCTTCCAGAACATGATCGCCGGCGCGCCCGACGGTGCGCCGCGCGCGGACCTCGACCGCGGTGCCCGCGCCGCCCAGGAGGCCTACGCCGAGCTCGCCGGGTTCCTGCGGGCCGAACTGGCGCCGAAGGCCCGCGCGAAGGACGCCGTCGGCGAGGACGCCTACCGGCTCTGGTCGCGGTACTTCATCGGCGCGAAGCTCGACCCGCGCGAGTCCTACGAGTGGGGCTGGGCCGAGTTCCTGCGGCTGGAAGCCGAGATGAAGGCCGTCGCCGAGCGCATCGCGCCGGGCGGCACGCTCGCCGACGCCGCCGCGGCGCTGGACGCGAACCCGCGCTACCAGGTGCGGGGCCGGGACGCGTTCCAGCGGTGGATGCAGGAACTGTCCGACACCGCGCTGGCCGACCTGCGCGGCAAGCACTTCGACATCCCGGACCCGCTGATGGCCCTGGACTGCCGCATCGCCCCGCCCGGCGGCGGCGCCGGCGCGTACTACACGGGCCCGAACGAGGACTTCACCCGTCCCGGCACCATGTGGTGGTCGCTGCCGCCGGGCCGCGACGAGTTCACCACCTGGCGCGAGGTCAGCACCGTCTACCACGAGGGCGTGCCGGGCCACCACCTCCAGATCGCCACCGCCGTGCACGAGCAGTCGCTCAACCGGTTCCAGCGGCTGCTGGCGTTCACGTCCGGGCACGGCGAGGGCTGGGCGCTCTACGCCGAGCGGCTGATGCAGGACCTCGGCTACCTCGCCGACGACGGCGACCTGCTCGGCATGCTGTCCGAGCAGCTGTTCCGCGCCGCGCGGGTGATCGTCGACTTCGGCATGCACCTGGAGCTGGAGATCCCGTCCGGCACCGGCTTCCACGAGGGCGAGCGGTGGACGCCCGACCTCGGCCTGGAGTTCATGCTGACCCGCACGATCACCGACGAGCCGCTGGTGCGCGACGAGATCAACCGCTACCTCGGCTGGCCCGGCCAGGCCCCGGCGTACAAGCTGGGGGAGCGCCTGTGGATCGAGGCGCGTGAGGACGCGCGCAAGCGCCAGGGCGACGCGTTCGACCTCAAGGACTTCCACACGAAGGCCCTCCGCCTGGGCGGCATGGGCCTCGACACCCTCCGCGAACAGCTCGCCGAACTCGACTAGGGGAGTTTCAACCATGGCTTGCGTGGCGGTGCGGGTAGCGGCCCCTCCCGCCAGCCCACCACCACCCTCAACGGACGCGCTCCGCGCGACTGGCTCGATTCCAGGCGGCCCCTGGCTGTGGGATCGCCTCCTCATGAATGCCGATTCACCACCTCGGCGCTGTCCTCGCCAGGAACCACCTCAGAACCCGCGGCGGTGCCGGCTGATGGCCCCACCGCAAGCGGCTCCGCCGCTTAGGAACAACGACTGAAGGACATCGTGATGCACCGGGTCTTCCTCGTCACCCCGCCGCCCCCGGCCTAGCGGGGCGGTCGCTTCTCGCCGCACTTCTGCGGCGCCACAAGGCATCACGGGTTTCGTGATGTCGCATCGCCCCGCGTCCACGGCATTGTCCACATCAGACGCAGGAGCGAATTTCCCATGTCCGTTTCCGTCGAGGCGCCCGCGCGCGCCCGATCGTCGTTGACCCTGCTCGTCGCCGGGGTGCTGTGGGGCACCGGCGGCCTGTCCGGGTCGCTGCTCGCCACCCGCGGTGGTCTCTCCGCGATTTCCGTTGCCACATACCGGTTGCTGCTCGGCGGCGCCGCGCTCGTGGTCTTCCTGTGGCTCTCCCGCGGCCTCCGCGGGATGGTCTGGACCAAGCCGGTGGTCCGCCGGATCGCCCTGGCCGGCGGGCTACTCGGCTCGTTCCAGGCGGCGTACTTCGCGGCGGTCACGCTGACCTCGGTCGGCACCGCGACGATGGTCACCATCGGCAGCGTGCCGGTCTTCGTCACCGCCGTCACGGCCGTCCGCGCCCGCCGCCTGCCCGGCCCGCTGACCCTGGTCTCGGTCGCGCTCGGGCTGGCCGGGCTCGCGCTGCTGTCCGCCACCCCCGGCCAGGGCGGCTGGCGGCTGCTCGGCGGCGTGGCGTTCGCACTGGCCGCCGGCGCCGGCTTCAGCGTGCTGACGCTGGCGCTGCGCCGTCCCGTCGAAGGCCTGGACTACCAGCGCACCACCGCGTTCGGGCTGCTCACCGGCGGGCTCTTGCTGCTGCCAGCCGGGCTGGTCCTCGGCATGGCGCTGCCGCTGCGGCTGGACGTCCTCGCGGTCGCGCTGTACTTCGGCGTCGTGCCGACCGGCCTGGGGTACGTGCTGTACTTCCGCGTCCTCGGCGCCGCGCGGCCCGTCGTGGCGGCGCTCGCGACCCTGCTGGAACCGCTCACCGCGGCGATCCTGTCCGCCGTCGTCCTGCACGAGGACCTCGGCGTCCAGGGCTGGTGCGGCGCCGCACTGCTCGGCGCCGGACTGCTGGTGGGCTACCTGCGGTCCTGAGGCTCCAGCGGCAGGGTGCGGCCGAGGATGGCGAACGGGCGTGGATCACCGGCGAAGTGGTAGTCGCGCAGCGCGTCGACGAAACCCAGGCGCCGGTACAGCTTCCACGCCCGGCTCGGCCCCTCCGGCGTGGACAGCAGGACGTGCCGGTTGGGCACGCCGTCGAGCAGGCGGCGCAGCAGGTCCTCACCGATCCCGCGGGCCTGGCTCGCCGGGCGGACGTGGATCTCGGTCAGCTCGAAATAGTCGGCCAGCCACTGCTGGGCGAGCTGCTCGCCGCCCGCGGAGGTCAGCCCGCGCCGCACCTGCTCGTGCCACCACTGGCCGGGCGCGCCCCGGTAGCCGTAGGCGATGCCGAGCATCGTGCCCTCGGCGTCGAACGCGGCGATGCAGCGCCAGCCCTCGCGCAGGGCGTGCGTGAGCCACATCGGGGCGCGCTGCTCGGCCGTGCCCGGCGGGTAGCGCATCGCCTCGACGTAGATGGCGAGCGCTTCCCGCAGGCGGGTGCGGAAGTCGTCGGCGGACAGCTGGGTGTAGTGCAGGGACGTGGTCATGACGCGACGTCCGCGGGCTGTCCGCCGGTGACGGCGACGAGGTCGGCGAAGGTGGTCGGGAAGACCGACTTGGCGTGCCCGGCCGCGGCCCACACGGTGTCGTAGGCCTGTAGCGCGGTGTCGACGAGAGTGAGCACCGGGGCCGGGTGCCCGACCGGGGCGACGCCGCCGATGGCCTGCCCGGTGTGCTCGCGCACGAACGCCGGGTCGGCCTTCTCCACCGACTCGGCACCGACCAGCGCGGCGAGGGTGTCCGTGTTGGCCCGGTGGGCGCCCGAGGTCAGCGACAGCAGCGGGACGGTGCGGTCGGCGAACACCGCGCGGAAGACGAGGCTGTTGGCGATCGCGCCGGTCTCGACGCCGAGGGCCTCGGCGGCCTGCGCGGCCGTGCGCACCTCGGCCGGCAGGATGCGGATGCCGGCAGCGGCGTCGTGCTTGCCCGCCTCGGCGAGCGCGGCAGCGACCTTGGCCACCGCCGGATGGTCCAGGCTGCTCATACCGATATGAGATCACGGGCCGCGGCCGGTGGCGACGCGTATCCCCGCCCAGTCGTCCGGAGCGGCCCGGGAGTTCCCGGCCGTGGGACTTTTCACGCCCGCCCGTCGGGCGTGTTTTTCCTTGTCCGCCAACGATATCGTGAGCCGATCCGTGCGAAAGGTGGCCCCGCATGTTCTCCTCCCCGGCATGGCTCGGCTGGTCGCTGGCCGGCCTGTTCACGGTGCTCGCGGTCTTCTCCCTGATCCAGGTCCTCGCCCCGGCGGCCCGGTCGTGGGCGGCGTGCTGCGACGGGGTGACCGGCGACCGCGAGTCCGCGCTCGCGCACTCGGTGATGGCCGTGGCGATGGCGCTGATGTTCGTGCCGTGGGGGAACTCCGTCCCGGCGATCGCCTGGAACGTCGTGTTCGTGGCGATGGCCGCCTGGTTCGCGGCCACGCTGTTCCGCGCCGCGCCCGGCCTGCCGCGGTGGCGCTCCGCGGCGACGCACCACCTGCTGGGCGCGGTGGCGATGCTCGCGATGGTCAGCGCCATGGGCGGCGCGCCCGCGGCGAGCGGTGACCACGGCGGCCACTCCAGCGCGTCCGCCGGGTTCCTGCTGCCCGCCGTGATGGCCGGTCTGGTCGTGTACTTCGCCGCCGACACCGCCCTGTCCGGGTGGCGCGCGGTGCGGGGCGGGCCCGGCGGCCGTGGCACGGGCGCCGCGCGGGCCGTGATGGGCGCCGGCATGGCCGCGATGCTCGTGCCGATGCTCTAAACGGGTTGAGTCTCCCCTAGCTGGAGGCTTTAGCGTCGCGCCCATGACGATCACGGTTCTGGACACCTACCCCGCCATGCGGCGGATCCTGCGCGCCCCGCGGGAGGAGCGGGCCGCGCTGCTCGAAGCGATGCTGCGGCCCGCCGCAGGCATGTACCGCTACTTCCCCGGCGAGGTGGACCTCGTCGCGATGCACCGCATGGGCTCGGGTTTCCCGCTCGACCGCGACGAGGACCGGTGCCTGGAGGCGCTGGAGGCGCTGCACGACGCGGATGCGTGGGGCCGGATCGAGCGCGCGCTGCGCGACGCCGTCGCCGTGCAGCTGGAGGCGACCCCGGAGCTCGCGGTGCCCGGCATCACCGTCCTGATCGTCCTCGGCGACCCCGGTGACGAGCACTTCATGGGCACGAGCCTGGGCATGACGGCCAACGGCAGCGTGTCCGGCTACCTGTTCCTCAACTTCTGGCCGTTCCCGGAGAACCTGGCGCGGCTGGAGGCGACCGCGGTCCACGAGCTGAACCACAACCTCCGCTACTCCAGCGGCGGCGTGGTCTGGGACCCGGCGACGGTCACGGTGGGGGAGCAGGTGGTGTCCGAGGGCCTGGCGGACGCGTTCGCCCGCCAGTTGTACGGCGACGAGCTCGGCTACGCCCGCGTCGGCGTGCCGCACCTGCACGACGACGCGGTGTTCGCCAAGGTCGTCTCCGGCTTGGAGGTGACCGGCATGCAGAACTTCACCGCGTGGGTGCACGGCGACGCGCACGCGATCCGGTACGGCGCCACGCCGGTCGGACTGCCCACCGGCGCCGGTTACGCCGTGGGCAACCGGCTGGTCGACGCGTACCTGGCCGCGACGGGGCGCACCGCGGCGCAGGCGCTGCTGGTGGACAGCCGGGAGGTCATCGACACCGCCCTCAGCTCGATGAACGCCGCCCCCGGACGATGACCCCGGCGACGGCGGCGACCACGACCACGGCGAGGACGATCCACGCCCAGGCCGGGAAGCCGCCGTCGTCCGGCGTCTCGGCCGCCTGCTGCGTCGCGGGAGCCGGCGCGGGCGACGAGGGCACGGCTGACGACGGTGTGGAGGCGGGCGCCGTGAGCGAGAAGTTGATCCGGCCGCTGATCGGGTCGCCGTCGGCCGCGACGATCGACCAGGTGAGCACGTAGGCCCCGGCGGGACCGGACGGCTGGACCGGCGCGGTGAGGGTCCGCTCGGTCACCGTCGCCGGGCCGACCTGCCACTGCGCGCCGTCCGGGCCGGTGATCCGGATCGGGTCGACCGGGAGCGTGAACGCGCCGCCGAACTTGAGGCTCACCTGCCGCGGCGCGGTGGACAGCGCCGCGCCTTCGGCCGGGTCGCTGCTCTGCAGCGTGGTGTGGGCCGATGCGGCGGGCGCGGCGGCCAGCAGCGCCGTGCCGGCCAGTGCGAGCGCGACGGACAGACGCCGGACGAGCATGGGCGCACCTTCCTGGGGGAGTCGGGTGTGGGAGGCCCGTGATCCACGTCGTCCGCGAACGCGGGAAAGTTCCCGCGGCATTGAACCACTTTCCCGCGCGTTGTGCGGGGGGTGTGTGACACCGGGCAGGTGGGCTGGGCGGCGGACCGGCCCGGCGTGACGTCGTGCAGGTCGCCGGGTCCCCGGGGCGAGTTCCGCGGAATTTCCGTTCTGACCCGATCGTGTGATCGAACGCGCTGGAGTGCGGCACACCACGTCATTCCAGGACTTGAACGAACAGGTGTTCGAAGCTACGCTGGAACTCGCTCGAACAAGAGTTCGACATCCGGTGAGCGCTCGCCGGTCAGGCCACCCGGTGCCGGAACGGGGGAAGCGTTTCGGCACCGGGGGCCGCCACCAGCACGTTGTTCCGAGGGAGGGGCAATGTCCATTGCCGTCGCATCCCACGCCGAGGAGAGGCAGCCGGCGCTGCCGCTACCGGTCCGTCCTCCGGCGGCACCCGCCGCCACGGCCCTGCTCGCCGACGCCCGGCGGGGCCTCGCCGAGGCCCGGCACGCCGCCCAGCCGGCGCCCAGGTTCATCGCGGCGTACCTGGCCGCGCTCCGCGCGGGCGCCGCGGTGCTCGCGGCGAGCGGCCGTCCGCACCGCGGCCGGGCCCGCCCGGCCAGCGTCTGGGTGCTGCTCGAGACGGCGGCGCCCGAGCTGACCGACTGGACGGCGTACTTCGCCGCGCACTCGGCGGCCCGCGCCGCCGCGCAGGCGGGCAACACCCGCCGGATCACCCCCGAACGGGCCGACGAGCTGCTGCGCCAGTCCGCGTTGTTCGTCGAGCTGGCCCGCGACCTCGTCCACGGGCGGACGCCCGTGACCCCGAGCCGGGTGCGGCAGTGCGACGCGCCGCCGACCCTGAGGAAGGCGTCCCGAAGGCGATGACCGGGCAAGCACTCGTCGACCACGGCCGCCTGCTGGACGTGCTGGGCGCCGAGGTCGACCGGCTCACCGCGACGGCGCGGGAGGCGGCGCCGGACACGCCGGTGCCCACCACACCCGGTCTCACGATCGGCGAGGTGGTCCGGCACGTCGGCGGCGTCTACCGCGTCGCCACGGGCTGGATGACCGAGGGCAGGCGCCCCTCGGACTGGCAGCGGGACCCGGCGGACGGCCAAAGCGGTGAGGAGTACCTGCGGGAGGGGTTCGCGGCGCTGTACCGCGAGCTGACCTCGCACGACCCCGCCGAGCACGCGGCCAGTTGGTGGCCCGCCGACCGCACCTACGGGTTCTGGTGCCGCCGCATGGCGCACGAGACCACGGTGCACCGGATCGACCTCCAGAACGCCGCGAACCGGATCGTCACCGAGGTCGACGAAGACGTGGCGATCGACGGCATCGACGAGATCCTGGCGCTGTGGTTCGGGCAGCGGCTGCCGATGCTCGGGCTGTCCGGCACGTTCACCGGATCGGTCGGGATCCGCACCGGTGGCCACGACTGGATCGCCCGCGCGGGGCCCGGTGAGACGGTCGCCTGGCGCTGTTCGGCCGCCGACACCGACAGGGCGAACGGACTGGTCACCGGTCCGCCGATGGCGGTCTACCAGTGGCTGTGGGGCAGGCTCGGGCACGGGTCGGTCACCTGGGAGCGGAGCGACGATTCGATCGGGCAGTTCTGGGCGCTGCTGCGCCTGGCGACGAAGTGAAAATTCCAGGACGTGGGGAAGCGTTGCTGGATATCGTCCCGGGCATGGCGACACGACTGGACAGCCTCGTGATCGACGCGAACCGGCCCCGGGAGCTGGCGGAGTTCTGGGCGCAGCTGCTCGGCTGGACGATCACCTTCGCCGACGACGAGGAGATCGACGTCGAGGCGCCCGGGGACGACGGCCTCCTGCTGGTCTTCGGCACCGTGCCGGAGGCCAAGGACCCGGCCGTGAAGAACCGGGTGCACCTCGACCTCGCCAGCACGTCGCCGTCGGACCAGGCGGCCAAGGTGGACCGGGCCCTGGCCCTCGGCGCGCGCAAGCGCGACATCGGCCAGGGCGCGGTCCCCTGGGAGGTGCTCGCCGACCCGGAGGGCAACGAATTCTGCGTGCTCGAACCGCGGCCCGGCTACACCACGACGGAGGCCATCGCGGCGGTCGTCGTGGACGCCCGCGATCCCTTGGCGCTGGCCGGTTTCTGGGGCGAGGCCGCGGGGTGGCGGATCGGCAACCAGGAGCCGGTGATCGTCGGGCTGCGCGCGCCGACCGGGCGCGGGCCGTGGCTGGAGTTCCTGCGCAGCGACGAGGCGAAGGCCGGCAAGAACCGGCTGCACCTGGACGTCGCGCCGTTCGCGGACGGCGACACCGCGGCCGAGGCGGACCGGTTGTGCGGGCTCGGCGCGCGGCGGATCGACATCGGTCAGGGCGACGTCCCGTGGGACGTGCTGGCCGATCCGGAGGGCAACGAGTTCTGCGTGCTGTCGCCGCGCTGAGTGTTTCGGCGCCGTTGCGGCGGCGGCCGGAGCCTGACACGGGCGAAACACACGCGTCCACGCTCGGCAACAACCGTGGGCGATCGTTATGGGATGTTGATTCGCACGCGAAGAGCGGTGCCGCAGCCGGTCGTCGAGGACGAGGTCTCGTCGGCCGTCTGGCGGGTCCGCATCCGGATGGACGACCACCCCGGCATGCTGGCGCGCATCGCGATCCGGATGGCCGACCTGGAGTGCAACATCCTGGGGCTGAACGTGCTCCCGGTGCCGGGCGGGGTGCTCGACGAGGTGGTGATCCGGCCCGCGACCGGGCTCACCAAGGAGCAGCTCGTCGCGGCGATCCAGGCCGAGGGGTGCGAGTGCTCGTGCATCACCGACGCCGACGTGCGCGAGCTGGTGGACGCCTCCGCCGCGACGCTCACCGCGGCCGCGCGGGCGGTCGACGACCCGTCGCGCCGGGCCGAGGTGCTGCGTGAGGTGCTGACCGCGGATCTCGTCACGGTCGTGCCGCTGGCCGAGGCCAACCCGGCGCGTGTCGAGGGCGGCCACCGGGTGGTGTTCGCGGTGGACGGGGAGACCGCGCTGGTAGCCCGGCGGCGGTGGGCGCCGTTCGTGCAGCTGGAACTGACCCGCGCGGAGGCGCTGCTGGGACTGCTGGACGGCGCGCGGCGCAACGTGTCCAGCCCGCTGGCCCTGACCTGCGCCGACGGCGCGGCGGTCGTGCTGCGCGAAGGCAAGCCGGCCGACGCCGAGGCGGTGTCCGCGATGCACGCGCGGTGCTCGATGACCACGCTCTTCGCGCGCTACCACACGGGGATGCGCACCATGCCGCGCCGCTGGCTGCACCGGCTGCTGGTGCCGCCGCGGGGGATGAGCCTGCTCGCGGTGTGCGGGCGCGAGGTGATCGGCGTCGGACAGCTCATCCCCGGCCCGACGGGCGAGATCGCCGAGGTGTCGCTGCTCGTCGAGGACGGCTGGCAGCGCAACGGCGTGGGCACCGCGCTGATGGGCCGCCTGGCGGAGATCGCCGCGGCGCGCGGCTGCCGCAGGCTGGTGGCGGTGTCACTGCCCGGGCGGGACGGCATCTACCGGACCGCGCGGCGGGCGGGACTGGCGCCGGAGCCGCCGGAGGAGGAGGGGCTGATGCGGATCGATCTGGAGGCCGCGGGTGCTCGGGTGCTGAGCGAGCTGTAGCCCGCGGCGACGGTCGCCGCAGTGATGGCTTCCGCGCGCTGTCGGCGCGGAAGCCGCGGGCGCGCCGCGAGATCGCTTTCCCACAACGCGCTGGGTCGCCCAAGAGCGCCGCGCGGGGAGGCCCGGGGCCGCGCTCGTCGCGGCCCTCACGACGCCCGGGGAGTGCCCGCCGAGGCGGTCGTGTCGTTGGCGGAGCTTCGCAGCCTTCCGGCGATGCCCAGCGCAGCGCCCACCGCGGCTCGCGGGCCACGCTCACCGGGCTCGCGGCCGCCTCTGCGCGGAGGTCAGCGGTTCCAGAACCAGTCCTTGTCACGCGCCTGCTTGAGCGCCTGCCGCTTCCGGTCCTTCTCCAGCCGGTCGAGGTAGAGCACGCCGTCGAGGTGGTCGGTCTCGTGCTGGAGGCACTGCGCCAGCACGTCCTCGCCCTCCACGGTGACCGGCTCGTTCCGCAGGTCGACGCCACGCACGACTGCGCGCTTCGCCCGGCGGGTCGGGAACCACAGCTCCGGCACGGACAGGCAGCCCTCGTTGATCTCGTGCGTCTCCTCGGACAGCTCGACGATCTCCGGGTTGATCACGTACCCGAACAGGTTGTCCACCTCGTAGCTGAACACCCGCAGGCTCACCCCGATCTGCGGCGCCGCCAGCCCCGCCCGCCCGTCCGGCCGCACGCTGTCCAGCAGGTCGGTCACCAGCTGCTCGAGCTTCTTGTCGAACGTGGTCACGGGATCGCAGACCGTCTTGAGCACCGGGTCGCCGAAGTACCGCAGCTCCCGCAACGCCATCAGGGTTGTCCTCTCACTCGTTCGGGTCACGAAAAGTAAATCGTGCTCGCCCGGAGTGAGCCAACGGAGGGTGACGTGATCTCAAGCTCGTAGCCGGAGCCCCTTGGGGGTGGCGCGGAAGCCCGCGTCCCGGAGGACGTCGGCCAGGGCGGAGGTCAGGGCCTGCTCGCCGTCCGCCCGCTGGACCGCCAGCTGCCCCAGCCAGCCCTCGCGGACGGCGCGGGACAGTGCGTGCGCGGCCGCCTTGAGCGTCGGCTCGTCCTCGGTGAACGACAGCAGCGACCGGCCGCCCCGTTCGACGTACAGCGCGGGCACGCCGTTGACCAGCACCACCAGCGCGCCTGCCTTGCGCGCCGGGCGGTGCTTGGTGTCGCCCAGCGCCGCAGGCCACGACAGCGCCGCACCGTACGGCTGGGCCGGGTCCGTCGCCGCCAGCACGACAGCGTCGGTCATCGCGTCCGGCCGCCGCGTGCCGCTCGGATCGGACATCGCCCGCAGCCGGTCGACCGCGCCACGCGCCGCGAACTGCGCCGCGCCCAGGCCCTCCACGACGTAGCCGCGGATCACCTGGCCCGAGTCCTCCATCGCCCGCAGCACCTTGTAGATCCCGGAAAACCCGCCGGTGACCCGCTCGGTCTCCAGCGCGCCCCGCGTCAGCACCCCGTGCCGCTCCAGGAACGCCTCCGTCCGCGCGTGCGTGCGCCGCGTCGGGTCGGACTCGCGGATCGGCGTGAGCGCCCACCGCCCGGCCACCGTCGGCGGCCCGGTGCGCGACGGCATCGCAGGCCGCCCCGCGCGCATCCGCCCGTACCGGCTGCGTGGCGTCGCCTGGCGGGGTTTGTGCGCCGCGCCCTTGCCCGACACCAGCGCCCGCAGGGGCGAGAGCGTGTCGCCGGTGACCGTGCCCGCCCACACCAGGTCCCACAGCGCGCCCACCACGTCGGCGTCGTTCGGCGCGCTGTCCAGCAGCGGCGTCACCCGGTCGACGAGCTGGCGGAAGAACAACGCGCCGCCGTCCAGCGCGGCGAGGATCGCCTCGTGCAGCGGGCTGGTGGGCGCCTCCTCGTCCGCCTCCGGCAGCAGCAGGTCGGCCACGTCGGCGGGCGCCAGCGACACCCACCCGTCGCCACCGGCCAGTGCCCCGGCGCCGCACCACACGACCTCGCCCGCGGTCATCAGCTCGTCCATCAGCGCCGGGTAGTACCCGGGCAGGCGGCTCGGCAGGATCAGCGACTCCAGCGCGCTCGCCGGCAGCGGCGCCCCCGCCAGCTGCTCGACCACCGACAGCACGTCGTCGACGCTCGGCGCCGCCCGCATCCGCGCCCCGATGCCGTGCCAGGACGGCAGGAACCGGCCCAGCGCCGCGGGTTCCACGGGCTCGACCTCGGCCCGCAGCCGCGCCAGCGACGCCCGCCGCAACCGCCGCAGCACCGCCGCGTCGCAGTACTCGGTGCCCGCGCCGTGGGTTTCCGGATGCCCGACCGGCCGCAGCTCGCCGCGCACCAGGCGGCCTTCGGCGGTGAGCCGGTCGAGCACACCCGTCACCACCGCGGGCCCGAGCCCGAACCGCTCCGCGGCCTGGTGCGCGGAGAACGGCCCGCGGGACCGCGCGTACCGGGCCAGCAGATCGCCGAGCGGATCGGCGACCGGTTCGGTGAACGCCTCCGGCACCCCGATCGGCAGCGCCACGCCCAGCGCGTCCCGCACCCGGCCCGCGTCCTCGATCGACAGGTTGCGGTCCACGCCCGCGATGCGCACCCGGATGACCCGCCGCTGCGCGACCAGCTCGTCCAGCCACTCCCGCCGGACGCCGCGCGCCGCGGCCTCCTCGTCGGACAGATCACCCAGGAACCGCAACAGGTCCGCGGTCTCCTCGGCGTTGCGCGCGTGCCGGTCCGGCTCCAGCCGCTGCAACGAGCGCTCGACCTCGTCGACCACTTCGGCGTCGAGCAGCTCCCGGATCGCCTCGGTGCCCAGCAGTTCGGCCAGCAGCGTCGAGTCCAGCGACAGCGCCGCCGCCCGCCGCTCGGCCAGCGGCGCGTCCGTCTCGTACAGGAACATCCCGACGTAGCCGAACATCAGGCTGCGTGCGAACGGCGACGGCGACGGCGTCTCCACCTCGGCGACCTTCACGCGCCGCGCCCGCACGTCGGCCATCAGCTCACGCAAGCCACCGACGTCGTAGACGTCCTGCAGGCACTCCCGCATCGCCTCCAGCACCACCGGGAACCGCTCGTACTTCGCGGCCACCGACAGCAGTTGCGAGGCCCGCTGGCGTTGCTGCCACAACGGGGTGCGCCGCCGCGGATCGCGCCGGGGCAGCAGCAACGACCGCGCCGCGCACTCCCGGAACCGCGCGGCGAACAGGGCCGAGCCGCCGACCTCGGCGACGATGATCTGCTCGACCTCCTCCGGGTCGATCAGCACGTCGTCGGTGCCGATCGTGACCTCCGCGCCGTCGCTGTCCAGCGCTTCCGGCAGGCGCAGCACGATGCCGTCGTCGGAGTGCATGACCTGGGCGTCCACCCCGCGCTGCTCCCGCAGCCGGGCCGCGATCGCCAGCGCCCACGGCGCGTTGACCTGCGCGCCGAACGGCGAGTGCAGCACCACCCGCCAGTCGCCCAGCTCGTCGCGGAAGCGTTCGAGCAGGATCGTGCGGTCGTTGGGCACGTGCCGCGTCGCCGCCTTCTGCTCGGTCAGGTAGGTCAGGAGGTTGTCACACGCCAGCTCGTCCAGACCCGCCTGACGCGCCCGCTCGCGGGCCTTCTCGTCGTCCGAACTGGACAGTTCGCGGACGAACGCGCCCAGCGCGCGGCCGAGTTCGAGCGGCCGTCCCGGCGCGTCGCCCTTCCAGAACGGCATCCGCGCCGGCTCACCCGGCGCGGGCACCACGATGACCCGGTCGTGCGTGATGTCGGTGATCCGCCACGACGACGTGCCCAGCAGGATCGTGTCGCCCACCCGCGACTCGTAGACCATCTCCTCGTCGAGCTCGCCCACCCGGGAGCCGGGGCTGCCGTCGCCGCCCGGCGTCATCACGGTGAACAGCCCGCGGTCGGGGATCGTGCCGCCGGAGGTGACCGCGAGCCGCTGCGACCCCGGCCGCCCGCGCAGCTCGCCCGACACCCGGTCCCACGTGATGCGCGGGCGCAGCTCGCCGAACTCCTCGCTGGGGTAGCGCCCGGCCAGCATGTCCAGCACCGCCAGCAGCGCGTCGTCCGGCAGCGCGGTGAACGGCGCGGCCCGCCGCACCGTCGCCGCGAGGTCCTCGACCGACCACGGCTCCAGCGCCACCATCGACACGATGTGCTGCGCCAGCACGTCCAGCGGGTTGCGCGGGTAGCGCACCGCCTCGATCGCGCCCGCCGTCATCCGCTCCGACACCACCGCGCAGGACACCAGGTCGCCCCGGAACTTCGGGAACATCACGCCGGTGGACACCGCGCCCACGTGGTGGCCGGCGCGGCCGACGCGCTGCAGCCCGGACGCGACCGTCGGCGGCGCCTCGATCTGCACCACCAGGTCGACCGCGCCCATGTCGATGCCCAGCTCCAGCGACGACGTGGCGACCACGCACGGCAGCAGCCCGGACTTCAGCTCCTCCTCGACCCGGGTGCGCTGCTCGCGCGACATCGAGCCGTGGTGGGCCTTCGCGACCGTCGCCGCCGCGCCCGTGGTGAGCCCGGACTCGCCGATGGCCTCGGCGGGGAACCGCTGGTCGGCGGCCAGTTCCGTCTGCTCGGCGGCCAGCTCGTTGAGCCGCGCCGTCATCCGCTCGGCCAGCCGCCGCGAGTTGGCGAACACGATGGTCGACCGGTGCTGCCGGATCAGCTCCAGCACCCGCTGCTCCACCGACGGCCAGATCGACGGCCTGCGCACCGCGGCCGGCTCGTCCGGCGGGCCGTCGTCCGGCAGCATCGCGTCCAGCCGCTCCAGCGGGCTCGGCGCGGGCGCGTCCAGGTTCGCCATGTCCTCGACCGGGACCTCGACCCGCACCTCGATCGTCTTCGCCGTCTTCGGCTGCACCACCCGCACCGGGCGGCCGCCGGTGAGGAACGAGCCGACCTCGTCGATCGGGCGCACGGTCGCGGACAGCCCGATGCGCTGCGCCGGCTTCGGCAGCAGCGCGTCCAGCCGCTCCAGCGACAGCGCCAGGTGCGCGCCGCGCTTGCCGCCGGCCACCGCGTGCACCTCGTCCAGGATCACCGTCTCGACGCCGCGCAGCGACTCGCGCGCCGACGAGGTGAGGATGAGGAACAGCGACTCCGGCGTGGTGACCAGGATGTCCGGCGGGGTCTTGAGGAACGTGCGGCGCTCGGCGGCGGACGTGTCGCCGGTGCGCATGCCCACCGTGATCTCCGGCGGCGTCTGCCCCAGCCGGTGGCTGGCCTGCCGGATGCCCGCCAGCGGCGCCCGCAGGTTGCGCTGCACGTCGACCGCCAGCGCCTTCAGCGGCGAGACGTAGAGCACCCGGCAGCGGCGCTGGGCGTCCGCCGCCGGTGGCCCGGCCGCCAGCCGGTCCAGCGCCCACAGGAACGCCGCCAGCGTCTTGCCCGAGCCGGTCGGTGCCACGACCAGCGCGTGCTCACCCGCCTGCGCCGCGCGCCACGCACCCGCCTGCGCCTCGGTGGGCGCGGCGAAGGCACCCGCGAACCAGCCGCGGGTGGCGGGCGAGAACAGGTCGAGCACGTCGGTCACGCATCCATCATGACCGGGGGGTACGACAATTTCTCGCGGGTGCCGCACGCGCGGTCCCGGGCAGCGTGGCAGCATCACGTCCTGGCCTGGGTGGATCGTGAGGGGAAGAGCTGTGCGCATCCTGTCGGTGGATCTCGGTACGTCCAACACCGTGGCGGTGCTGTCCGCGCACGGGCGGCCACCGCGCGTGGTCGAGGTGGACGGCTCGGCCACCATGCCGTCCGCGGTGTTCGCCGAGGAGGGCGGCACCCTCGTGGTCGGCCGCGACGCCGAGCGCCGGGCCCGCCTGGACCCCACCCGCTTCGAGCCCAACCCCAAGCGCCGCGTGGACGAGCAGACGCTGCTGCTCGGCCAGGACGTCGTGCCGGTCAACGAGGCGCTGGCCGCGGTGCTGCGCCGCGTGCTCGACGAGACCACCCGCCAGCTCGGCGGCGACCTGCCCGACGAGGTCCGCCTCACCCACCCGGCGCAGTGGGGACCGACCCGGCGCAACGTGCTGCTGTCCGCGGCGCGGCTGGCCGGCCTGACCGGCCCGCTGCTGCTCGTGCCCGAGCCGGTCGCCGCGGCCGCGCACTTCGCCTCCTTCCCCGGCCGCTCGCCCGCGCCCGGCCAGGCGCTCGCGGTGTACGACCTGGGCGCGGGCACGTTCGACGTCGCGGTCGTCGGCGCCACCCAGAACGGGTTCACCGTGCTGGCCGAGGACGGCCTGCCCGACCTCGGCGGGCTCGACGTCGACCAGGCGCTGATGGTGCACGTCGGCCGCGAGGTCTCGCACTCGGACCCGCAGCGCTGGCAGCGGCTGCTGCGCCCGGAGTCCACCGCGGACCGGCGCACCCGGCGCGCGCTGCAGGAGGACGTCAAGGCCGCCAAGGAGGCGCTGTCCCGGCTGCCGCAGACCGAGGTGCCGATGCCCGAGCCGTTCAACGACGTCCTGGTGACGCGTGGCGAGCTGGAGGCGCTGGTGCGCCCGGCCCTGCTGCGCAGCGTCGAGCTGCTGGGCCGCACGGTCGCCGCCGCCGGGCTGTCCCCGGACCGGCTGGCAGGCATCTACCTCGTCGGCGGGTCGAGCAGGCTGCCGCTGGTCGGGTCGATGATCGCGGAGAAGCTCGGCATCGTGCCCACCAGCCTGGACCAGCCGGAGACCGCGGTCGCGCTGGGTGCGCACCACGTGGCCCGCGACGGCATCAGCATGCGCACGCAGAACGTCGAGGGGCAGGTCGCCGCCACCGGGACGCCCCCGGGGTTCCCGCCGCCCCCGGTCGCGACCGTGCCGGGCACCCCGCCGGGCGGCTACCCGGGCGCGTCGCCGTACCCGCAGGCCGGGTACCAGCCGGCGCCGTCGAACTTCCCCAGCATGCCCCCGGCCGCGCCGCCGAAGAAGGACCGGAAGAAGCTGGTCGCCGGCGTCGCCGCGGTCGTCGTGGTGGTGCTGGCCGCCGTCGCCACCTACCTGTTCTGGCCGTCGTCCAGCTCGTCGGCGACCACGTTCAGCGCCGCCGAGTGCCAGCAGCCCGGCGCCGCCGACCCGTCCGGCTTCACCGGCTGCCTGCGCCAGCTGGCCGGGACGATCGCCGACGGCCAGTGCGCGCCGGGCGCGGGCACCGGCGACATCGCCCCGCCGGAGAACGAGAACATCGGCGTGCTGACCACCTGCTCGGCGCCCGCGCTGGCCGGGGCGCAGGTGACCTACCTGCACGGGGTGTCCGCGGCGAAGGTGAAGGAGTACACCGACCGGCTGCTCGGCGCGGTCGGCGGCAACCAGGTGCGGGCCGGGTGGAAGGGCAACGGCCTGGACGGCAGCTACTCGTCGGCGTCCGCGCGGAGCTCGGCGGTGCTGGTGTTCACGGTCGCCGACCGGCCGCTGGCCGGGGTGGTCTACCAGAAGGCGGGCACCGGGCAGGCGCCGCTCTCGGCCGGCGACCTGGCCACCTACTTCGAGCAGCACGTGCAGCCCGGGGAGTAGCTACTTCCGGTTGCGCATGTTCCACAACGCCCGCAGCGCCACGACGAGGGCGGCGACCAGGACGGCCGCCGAGGCCACGGTCATCGCGGTGGGGCCCCAGGACGGCATCTCCTGCGCGGAGGTCATGCGGACACGGTACCCGGCGCGCCGGTCGCTACCCTGGGTTCGATGCGCATCACCGTGTTCCGCCAGCTGATGGCCGACGAGTTCGGGCCCGGCAGGGCGGAGATCCTGGCGAAGGACCACGTCTTCAGCGGCCTCGGCGGCCGCACCGTCGAGCAGGCGCTGGCCGAGGGCACCCCGGCGAAGGAGATCTGGCGGGCGGTGTGCGCGGAGTTCGACGTCCCGCCGGAGCGCCGGTGACCGATTCCCGGAAAATCCGCGCTCGCGGGTGTGTCGCTCTTGCCTCGAACACGTGTTCGGCTATTGTGTTGTCCACATCGGGGTCAACGATCCACAGCCTCGTCTCGGCGCCCGGAATTGTCGGACCCCGCCCGTAGTCTCGGGCCACAGCGAAAACAAACTCGAACACCAGCCCCACAGGCTCTGACGACGAGGTGGATTTCCATGCCAGCAGCACCCGACAAGGACAAGGCGCTCGAGCTCGCCCTGGCCCAGATCGACAAGCAGTACGGCAAGGGCTCCGTCATGCGGCTGGGCGAGGAGACCCGCCCGCCCATCGGCGTGATCCCGACCGGCGCCATCGCGCTCGACATCGCACTCGGCATCGGCGGCCTGCCGCGCGGCCGGGTCATCGAGATCTACGGCCCGGAGTCCTCCGGTAAGACGACGGTCGCGCTGCACGCGGTCGCCAACGCCCAGAAGGCGGGCGGGATCGCCGCGTTCATCGATGCCGAGCACGCGCTCGACCCGGAGTACGCCAAGGCGCTCGGGGTGGACACCGACGCGCTGCTGGTGTCCCAGCCGGACACCGGTGAGCAGGCGCTGGAGATCGCGGACATGCTGATCCGCTCCGGCGCGCTCGACATCCTGGTCATCGACTCGGTGGCCGCGCTCGTGCCGCGCGCCGAGATCGAGGGCGAGATGGGTGACTCGCACGTCGGTCTGCAGGCCCGGCTGATGAGCCAGGCGCTGCGGAAGATCACCGGTGCGCTGTCCAACTCCGGCACCACGGCGATCTTCATCAACCAGCTGCGTGAGAAGGTCGGCGTCATGTTCGGCTCGCCGGAGACCACCACCGGTGGCAAGGCGCTGAAGTTCTACGCCTCCGTCCGGCTCGACGTGCGCCGCATCGAGACGCTCAAGGACAGCGGCGAGGCGGTCGGCAACCGCACCCGCGTGAAGGTCGTGAAGAACAAGGTCGCGCCGCCGTTCAAGCAGGCCGAGTTCGACATCCTGTACGGCGTCGGCGTGTCCCGCGAGGGCTCGCTGATCGACATGGGTGTCGACCAGGGCATCCTGCGCAAGTCCGGCGCCTGGTACACGTACGAGGGCGACCAGCTCGGTCAGGGCAAGGAGAACGCGCGGAAGTTCCTGCGCGACAACCCGGACATCGCCAACGAGATCGAGAAGCGCATCAAGGAGAAGCTCGGCATCGGGCCGCAGGTCGACGCCGAGGCGGCCGAGCCCGCCCCGGTCGACTTCTGATCGATGCCCAGGTTCGACCCGAAGGAGCTGTCCCGGGACGAGGCGTGGAAGAAGGCCAAGGAGGTCTGCTTCGACCTCCTGGCCATCCGCGCCCGCACCAAGGACGAGCTGCGGCAGGCGTTGCGGCGCAAGGGTTTCGACGACGAGATCCGTGAGCAGTTGCTCGGCAAGCTGGACGACGCCGGCCTGATCGACGACGCCGCGTTCGCCGAGCAGTGGGTGCGTTCGCGCCACGCCTACCAGGGCCTGGCGCGCACCGCGCTGGTCGCCGAGCTGAAGCGCAAGGGCGTCGACGCGGAGGTGGCGGCCCAGGCGGCGGGCGAGATCGACCGCGAGTCGGAGGAGCAGCGGGCGCGCGAGCTGGTGCGCAAGCGCCTCCGCACGATGACGACGCTGGACGAGCAGACCGCGACGCGCAGGCTGCTCGGCACGCTCGCCCGGAAGGGCTACCCGCAGGGCCTGGCGTACACCGTGGTGCGCGACGAGCTCCGCAACGCCGGCGCGGACGCCACCCCCCTGGACGACGCGACACTGGACTGAGCCCGCTCTTCCCGGACCCAAGACTGAGCCCACCGCAGATTCCCGCGGTGGGCTTTGTCGTGGGTGCGCTGTGTGTGGGACGGCAGCGGCCGGCTGCGATGCGGCTGGCTTGTGCTGGTCACTGCCGCGGCCGTGGGTCGAGCCCTGCCGCCCCACTGCACAGGAGTACGGGTAGGCGAGGCCCAGGGCGGTCGAGTGACCGATCGACCGGGCCTCGCCCTCTTCACAACCCGGGGCAACCAGCGAACGGCGGTCCCACGGCCTGCCGCATCACAGGCTGTTCTCCGCGAGAATGACTTTTCGTGCGGTCGCTGTGGACAACTCACGCCACGAAATGCGTTCCTGACAGCCGTACGAAATGGCGACTTCGCGCGCTCACCGCTGGTTCTCTCGCCCACCCGCGACACGGATCAGTGCCTCGCCGAGGGGTGTGATCACGTACAGGACACTGCGACCGGCCCGCTCCCGCGTCACGAGACCGTTCTCGCGCAGGATGCGGAGGTGCTGGGACACCGCACTGGGCGTCACGGCGAGCGCGCGGGCCAGATCGGTGGTCGTCGCGGGGGAGTGGAGTGCCGCCAGCAGTTCGGCGCGGGCGCGGCCGAGCAACCGCACCACGCTGGCCGACGGTGGCCGCGCCGCCCAGAGAATGTCGGCCTCACGTGCCGACCCGCGAACGCCTGCTACCCCCGATGCTGCGCCCCCGGCCGGCTGTGGCTCGGAGCGGTGTGTCGAACCGCGAACGCCCGCCACCCGCGACGCGGCTTGCCCCCCGGGCTGTCGCGCGGACAGGTCCGCCGACCCGCGGTCGTTCCCTGCCTGCGGCGCGGCTTGGCTGGCCGGTTGGGATGTGGGCTGGTCTGCCGGGCTGCGGCCAGTCACCGCTTGCGGTGCAGTGTGGGGCTGATCTGCCGGGGCCTGATTAGTCGCCGCCGGTGGTGCGGCTCGCTTGGCGGGCTGGGTTGTGGGTTGGTCTGGCGCGTTGGGGACAGTCGCCGGTGGTGGTGCGGTGTGGCGGGCCGGCTGGGGTGCGGGCTGGTTCGCCGAACCGCGGACAGTCGTTGCCGGTGGTGCGGTGCCTCCCGCCTGCTGCGGCGCGGCTCGCTCCGCTGAACCAGTCACCTCCGGCGCGGCGTGGTTCGCCGGTCGGAGCGCGGATCGGCCAGCCGCACCGCGCCCGGGAGCAGCCAGCGGCCCGGCTCCCCTCTGCGCGGACCGGCGAGCCGGGGCGCGAACAGGGGGCACCGGCGCCATCGCCGCGGACCAGAGGGCCCCCACTCCACGCGCCGGGTAGCGGATCGTCGTCTGGGTTGTCGTGTGGCGCTTGATCATCACGTGCGCCGGGGCGAGTGCGACGGGCATCAGCACCAGCCCGCCCGGCCCCAGCTCGACCGCCCGGTCCGCACCAGCCAGCACCAGCCGGCCCGCGCGCCAGCTCAGGTCCGGGTGCAGGCCGCCGAACAGCCGCGCCGCCCCGCCCGCCGCGAGCTGCCGTGCGCGGTATGCCACGTCTGCCTCCAGCACCGCGCGAATCCGCGGCCAGTGCGGCTCGATCAGCCGCGCATACGCCTCCCGCAGCTCGTCCGTGATCGCTTCCAGGCCCGCACTCGGGCGCGCAGCCAAAGCGGCCACACCGTCCGGAAGATCAGCACCGAAAACGCGGCCCAGGCTCGCGCGCACCTGGCCGGCCGTGGTCCGCCGCACCACCGCCAGATCGTCCTCGAGCGACGGACCCGCTCCGCGCGGCGCCGGGATCAGGAACGACGGCCAGCTCGCCCCGTCACCGGCGATCAACGGCCACAACCCCGGCAGGTCCAGCGCCTCCCGCGCGAGTTCGGCCTCCGCCCACCGCACCCACGGCAGGTGCACCGCCCGCCGCACGTGCCCCGCCAGCTGCTGCAACCCCGCGACCGTCTCCGACAGCGGCGAGATCGCGAACCGCGTCGCCGCCAGCTCGGACACGTCCAGTTCGACCGTCAGGGGCATGATCCGAGTATGTAGCCCACCGCTCAACGGTGCCGCACGGCGACCCGGGCCCGACACCCTCACCGCATGACCGGTACCTACTGGCGGCTGTGGTGGGCATCGGCCGTCGACGCCCTCGGCGACGGCGCGTTCACGGCGGCGATCCCCCTGCTGGCCACCACGCTGACACCCGACCCGCGGCTGATCGCGGTCCTGTCCGCCGTGACCTACCTGCCGTGGCTGCTGCTGTCCCTCCCGGCCGGCGCGCTCGTCGACCGCTGCGACCGGGCCACCCTGATGTGGCGCACCCAGACCGTGCAGGCGCTGCTGACCGGCACCGCCGCTGTCCTCGCCGCACTGCACGCACTGACCCTGCCCGCACTGGCGACGATCGCCTTCGGCCTGGGCGCGTGCGAGGTCCTCTTCGGCAACGCGGCACAGGCGATCCTGCCCGACCTCGTCGCGAAACCGTTGCTGCCCAAGGCGAACGGCTACCAGCAGGCGATCACGACCACCGGCCAGCAGTTCGCCGGGCCACCCCTGGGCAGTCTCCTCTTCGCCATCTCCGCCGCGCTGCCCCTCACTCTCGACGCCGTGACCTTCGCCGTCTCCGCCGCGCTCCTCGCCACGCTGCCCCGCCACCGGTCCAGGCAGGCCGGGTCGACGGTCACCGGAGGACTGCGCTGGCTGCTCCGGCACAAGCTGCTCCGCACCCTCGCCGCGCTGCTGGCCGTCAACACCTTCTGCGCGCAACTCGGCAACGCCACCCTTGTCCTGCTCGCCACGCAGACGCTGCACCTGAGCACCGGCGGCTACGGCCTGCTCCTCACCGGCGCCGCCGTCGGCAGCCTCCTCGCCGGGGTGCTCGACGTCCCCGCCCGCCTCGGCGCCCGGCGCACCCTGCGCCTCGCGCTGGTGGCGAACGCCGTGATCTTCGTGGCCATCGGCTTGAGCCCGACCGCGCTGGTGCTGGCCCTCCTGCTGGCCGCCAACGGGTTCGTCACCACCCTCTGGAACATCGTCACCGTCAGCCTCCGGCAGCAGCTCGTCCCGGCCGGGATCCTCGGCCGGGTCAACAGCGTCTACCGGTTGCTCGGCTGGGGGCTCATGCCGTTCGGCGCGCTCACCGGCGGGCTCGTCGCGCACCTCTTCGGTCTCCGCGCGCCCTATCCGATCGCGGGGCTGCTGCGAGGCCTCGCCCTGCTGGCGTTCCGGTCAGGGCTGTAGCGCCTGGCTCATCAGCTCCAGCGCTTCGCGCAGGCGCTCGACCGGTTCGTGGGCGAAGCCGAGCCGGAAGACGGCCGGGTCGTCACCGAACCAGTCGCCTGGGGAGACTGCCACCCCGGCCGTCGCCAGGTGTTCGTAGAACTCGGGTGCGCCGGAATCCACGCGCAGGCAACAGAAAGCTCCCGCGTCGGGGCGGAGCCAGGTCACCCGGCCGTTCTGCCGCGGCACCCAGGCGGCCACCTCGGCGAGCCCGGCGCGCATCCGTGCCCGCTTCCCGGCCAGCACCTCGTCGGCGCGCCGCAACAGTTCCAGCGCCAGGAACTCGTCCAGCGTGCCGCAGGACACCGCGCTCGTGAACTTCGCCCGGCGCAGCTCCTCGTACCACGCGGGGTCCCGCGCGGTGAGCCAGCCGATCCGCAGCCCGGGCGCGCCGTGCGCCTTCGAGAACGACCCGCACGTCAGCACCCGCGGCGAAACCGAGGCGAACGACTCGATCTCCGCATACGCCGCCTCCCGGTACGTCTCGTCGACCAGCACCACCGCCTCCGGGCACACCTCGGCCGTCGCGCACAACACCGCGTCGATCTCGTCCCGGGTGAACGCCACCCCGGCCGGGTTCTGTGGCGTCGCCAGCATCACCAGCCGCGTCCGCGCGGTCAGCGCCGCCCGCAGCGCCGCCACATCCAGGCGGTACCCGGTCTCGAACCGCAGCCGCACCGTCCGCACCCGCTCCGCGAGCCCCCGCGCCAGCCCGAGCATCGGCGGGTACCCGGGCTGCACCACCACGACCTCCCCGTCGGCGACCAGCCCGACGAGGAACAGCGCGGCTCCGGCGCCCGCCGTGATCAGCACCTCGTCCGCGGACACCCCGAGCCGCGCGCCCAGCAGCGCCCGCAACTCCTCGTCACCGGCGGAAGTGCCGTACCCGAGCGGGAACTTCGCCAGCCTGCCGACATCGACCAGCTCGGCGACCGTCAGGTCACCGCAGGTGCTCTCGGCCAGGTCGTACCGGGGACTCTCGTCCAGCAGACTCGTCATCGCGCTCGGCGGGAAACGTCGCATGCCGATCACCCTCGCCGGTCGCGGCCGCGCCGGACAGGGCCAATCCCGCGTCATTGGCTCCCGGATAGTCGTCCCACGCCTTCCGCAACCGCCGCACCGCCTCGGACAACGCCTCCGGCGGCAGGGTGAACGGCACTCGGATGTGCTCGCCGCTGGACTCGTGCGCGGCCAGCGACGTGCCCTCCAGCAACGCCACGCCATACCGCAACGCGAACTGCGCGAACCGCCGCGAGTCGGCGCCTGGCAACCGGATCCACAGCGTCTGGCCACCCGGTGGCGTCCGGAACTCCCACGACGGCAACGCCGCCCGCAGGTCCCGCACCACCTGGTCCCGCCGCGCCCGCAGTTCCGCCTGCCGCTCCGCCCTCAGCCGGCCGAAGCGCGCGAACAATGCGACCCCGATCGCCTGCGCGACGACGTCCGTCCCGAGGTCGGCGACCGCCTTGAGCCGCGCCAGGTCGGCCGCGGTCCGCGGATCGGCCCGGACCCAGCCGATCCGCACCCCGCCCCAGATCAGCTTGCTCAGCGACCCCACGCTGATCACCCCGCTCCCGTGCCGGGCGAGCGGCGCGGGCCGTGGACCGTCGAGCGCGAGGTCGGCGAGCACGTGGTCGTCGACCAGCGGCACCCCGTGCGACTCGCACAGCGCCACCACCCGCCGCGCCGCGTGCGGCGGCAGCACCGAGCCGGTCGGGTTCTGGAACGCCGGCACCAGGTACACGAGTTTCGCCCCGACGACGACCTCCGCGAGGTGCGGCACCGACACCCCGTCGGCGGTCAGCGGCACCCCGAGGATGCGCGCCCCGCCGCCGCGGAACGCGTCCAGTGCGCCCGGGTACGTCAGCTCCTCGACGGCCACCGCGTCGCCGGGCCGCAGGAACAGCTGCGCCAGCAACGAAATCGCCTGCTGCGCGCCCGAGGTGACGACGATCTGCGCGGGATCGGTGGGCACACCCTGCGCGGCGTAGTGGTCCGCGATCGCCTGCCGCAACGCCGGGATGCCGGACGGGTGGTAGCCGATGCCGAAGTCGCCCACCGCGGCCTCGGCGACGACCTCGGCGAGGTACGCGGGCTGCGGCGGCGCCGCGCAGGTGAGGTCGATCAGGTCCGGCACCGGGTCGAGCAGGTGCAGGAACATCGGGTTGAACTCGGCGACCACCCCGCGCCCGGGCCGCGGCGGCCGTCGCACGAACGTGCCGCTGCCGCGGCGGCGCTCGACCAGCCCGCGGTCACGCAGCACGTCGTAGGCGGCGACCGCGGTGTTGCGGCTGACCGCCAGCTCCGCGGCCAGCGCGCGCTCGGTCGGCAGGCGCCCGTCGGCCGGGATCTCACCCCGCTCGACCAGCCCCTCCAGGCGCGCGGCCAGCTTCAGGTAGAGCGGCTCGCTGCCGCTGGACCACCGGCCGAGCAGCTCCGCGAGCCGGCCAGCGTGCATCCCGTCCTCCTCAGTCGACGGCGACCACCGCGCCGTGCGGCCCGAGCTTCGTGGTCGGTAGCGCCGGGCCCCGCGGTTCACGCACCCACCACGCCCCAGTCTCCCTGCGCTCGCGCGGGGTGGTGAAGCGGTACCGGTAGAGCCGCGCCCGCAGGTAGGCCGGCCGCCTGCCGTCGAACGGGTCGCGCCGCAACAGCTTCAGCGTGCCCGGATCCGCCGACAGCAGCTTCTCCGCCAGACCGGGCAGCCACGATTCGGCGTACCGGGTGGACAGCGCGGCGAACCACATCAGCCAGTCCAGCCGCAGGTGGTAGGGCGCGAACTGCGGTGGGCGCCGCCGCGGGTCGCCGGGCTTGCCCTTGAACTCGTACTCGCGCCACACGGTGTGCTCGTCGGGCGCGGGATCGTCGGTCGCCTCGATGACGACCTCGTGCCGCACCTTGGTGACGCTGCCGAACGCGCCGTAGGTGTTGACCAGGTGCAGCCGGTCGAAGCTGGTGTTCATGACCTGCTCGCGCGACACGAGGTTGCGCGCCGGACGGTAGCTGAGCACCGCGACGAGCACGGTCACCCCGATCACGAGAGCGTGCTGCCACACCGGCGGTCGGGCCAGTTCCGGGACGGGCGCCGGGATGATGTCCACAACGGACACCGCGATGGCGATGGTGAGGAAGTTCAGCCAGGAGAAGTTCCCGCTGGCGACCAGCCACAGCTGGGTGAGGATCATCAGCAGCGCGGCCGCGCTCGCGGCGGGTTGCGGGGCGAAGAGCGCGAACGGCACCACGAGCTGGGTGAAGTGGCTGGCCGCGGCCTCGACCTTGTGCAGGGGCTTGGGCAGGTGGTGGAAGTGCCAGCTCAGCGGCCCGGGCATCGGCTGGGTTTCGTGGTGGTGGTAGAGGCAGGTCAGGTCGCGCCAGCACGCGTCGCCGCGCATCTTGATCAGCCCGGCGCCGAATTCGAGCCGGAACAGCACCCAGCGCAGCAGCCACAGCACGAGCACGGGCGGCGCGGTGTCGGCCGGGCCGAGGAAGATCGCCAGGAACCCGGCCTCGAGCAGCAGCGACTCCCAGCCGAACGAGTACCAGATCTGGCCCACGTTGACGATCGACTGGTACAGCAGCCACGGCACCAGCCACGCCAGCATGGTCGCCCACACGGGGGTGTGGTCGAACAGGCCGAGGACGAGCGCGGCCGAGATGACGACGCCGGTCCACGCGACGCCCGCGAACAGCTGGTCCGAGTAGCGCCAGTGGAACAGGCTGGGCGCGCGGCGGAACGGCACGCGGCGGGTGAACCGGGGCACCGGCAGCAGGCCCCGCTCGCCGATCAACGGCCGGAACTGGAGGGCGGCGCCCAGGAACGCGACGACGTAGATCGCGGCGAGCGCCCGCTGGAACAGCAGCCGGGGCGCCCAGTAACCCGGATCGGCGAGCCACTCCCATCCCACGGCGATCTCCCCTCGCCAGACGAGTGCCGTGAGGCTAGTACCCGGGCGGCCCGGCCCCCAATCGGGAGCTGAATTCGCGACCGCCGCCCGCGCCCCCCACGGGCGGCGGTCGCGAAACCGTTCAGCGCAGCGCCGCGGCCTCGCGCGCCAGCTGCTCGATCCGCCCGAAATCGCCGGCCCGCACAGCGTCCTTCGGGGTCAGCCAGGTTCCGCCGACGCAGCCCACTGTGGACAGTGCGAAGTAGGACGGCGCGTTCTGCACCGTGACACCACCCGTAGGGCAGAACCGCAGCTGCGGCAACGGCCCACCGAGCGCCTTCAGGTACGCGACCCCTCCGCTGGCCTCCGCCGGGAAGAACTTCAGCGCGGTGATGCCGTGTTCGGCGACGCGCATCGCCTCCGAGACGGTGCTCACGCCGGGCAGGAACGGCAACCCCGTCCCGGACACGGCCTCCAGCAACCGGTCCGTGCAGCCCGGCGTCACCAAGAACGCCGAACCCGCGTCCGCCGCCTGGCGAGCCTGCTCCGGCGTCACCACGGTGCCCGCGCCGACCACGATCTCCGGCACCTCGGCCGCGACCCGCTCGATCGCGGCCAGCCCGGCCGGCGTCCGCAGGGTCAGCTCGATCGCCCGGATCCCGCCCGCGACCAGCGCCTTCGCCAGCGGCACGGCGTCCGCGGCGTCGTCCACCACGACCACCGGCAGCACCGGCGACAACTCGAGCACGTCATGCCCTGTCTTCACGTCTCTCCTCACACTCGCGCGGGCGCACCGAAGTGCCCCGGGGTCATCGGCCCGAACACGCCGGCTCCCTGATCGGCCGGCCCGACCGCGCGGCGCAGCGCGGTGAACAACTCCCGGCCGGTGCCGACCCAGGATGCCTCATCCGGCGGCGCGTCCCGCAGCGGCCGGGCCGCCAGCGTGACCTCGTCCACCAGCACGTCCAGCCGCCCGGCGACCGCGTCGACCACGACCTCGTCACCATCGGCGACCCGCGCCAGCGGACCACCCGCCGCGGCCTCCGGCGTCACCTGGATCGCGGCCGGGATCTTGCCCGAGGCGCCCGACATCCGGCCGTCGGTGACCAGCGCGACCCGGTGCCCGCGGTCCATCAGCACACCGAGCGCGGGCGTCAGGCCGTGCAGTTCCGGCATGCCGTTCGCCTGCGGCCCCTGGTTGCGGATCACCACGACCACGTCCCGGTCCAGCTCACCGGCCCGGAACGCCTCGGTGAAACCCTCCTGCGAGGTGAACACCCGCGCGGGCGCCCGCACCACGCGGTGCTCCGGCGCGACCGCCGACACCTTCATCACCGCGCGCCCGAGGCTGCCGGACAGCATCCGCAGCCCGCCGTCGGGCGCGAACGGGTTGTCCACCGGCCGCAGCACGTCCTCGTCCAGGCTGCGCGCGGGCACCTCGCGCCAGGTCAGCGAGCCGTCGTCCAGCACCGGCTCCGACCGGTACCGCGACAGCCCGTCCCCGGCCACCGTGCGGACGTCCTCGTGCAGCAGCCCGGCGTCCAGCAGCGAGCCGATGAGGACCTGCACCCCGCCCGCGGCGTGGAAGTGGTTGATGTCCGCGCTGCCGTTCGGGTAGACGCTGGCCAGCAGCGGCACCACCGACGACAGGTCGGCGAAGTCGTCCCAGGTCAGCTCGATCCCGGCCGCCGCGGCGATGGCGACCAGGTGCATCGTGTGGTTGGTCGACCCGCCGGTGGCCAGCAGCGACACCACACCGTTGACCACCGAACGCTCGCTGATCACCTCGGCCAGCGGCGTGTACCCGGCCTCCCGCGACAACGCGACCACCCGCCGCGCGGCCTCTTCGGTCAGCGCGCGGCGCAGCGGCGTGCCCGGGTGCACGAAGCTCGCGCCGGGCAGGTGCAGGCCCATCACCTCGACGACCAGCTGGTTGGAGTTCGCGGTGCCGTAGAACGTGCAGGTGCCCGCCGAGTGGTACGACGCCGACTCGGCCGCCAGCAGGTCCTCCCGGGTCGCGCGGCCCTCGGCGTAGAGCTGCCGCACGAGCGCCTTCTCCTTGTTCGGCAGCCCCGACGTCATCGGCCCGGCCGGGACCAGGATCGCGGGCAGGTGCCCGAAGGCCAGCGCGCCGATCAGCAGGCCGGGCACGATCTTGTCGCACACGCCGAGCAGCAGCGCGCCGTCGAACATCTCGTGCGACAGGGCGATGCCGGTGGCCATCGCGATGACCTCGCGGCTGAACAGGGACAGCTCCATCCCGGCGCGGCCCTGGGTGATGCCGTCGCACATGGCGGGCACGCCGCCGGCGAACTGGGCGACCCCGCCGGCCTCGCGTGCGGCGTCCTTGATCCACGCCGGGAACTCGTCCAGCGGCTGGTGCGCGGAGAGCAGGTCGTTGTAGGCGGACACGATCGCGATGCCGGGCTTGCGCAGCCCGCGCAGGGCGATGCGGTCTTCGCCGCCGCACGCGGCGAAGCCGTGGGCGAGGTTGCTGCACGCGAGGCCGGCCCTGGCGGGCCCCTCGGCGCGGGCGGCGGCCATGCGCGCCAGGTAGGCGCTGCGGGTGGCGGCACTGCGCGCGGCGATGCGCTCGGTGACTTCCTCGACGACGGGGTGGACGGGTGTTCGGGCTTTTCGCACGGGAGAACCACCTGGAACTCGTCGGCTGGTCCGGCTGACGACTTCGCTGGCGTCGCACGGTCGTGACAGTGGACACAGTAGCTGCCGGATCGGCCGGATCAAAATCGATAAAGAAGATCGTTTCAGGTGACCCCGATCACAACATCAACCTACTGTGTGCTACTTGTCACATTGCACGCCGAACGGCAGAGTCGGTACCAGCCCCGGCTCGCCGCCGAACTGACCGGAGGTAGTCATGACCACCACCGAACTCGCCGAACTCCGCCGCACGATCGGGCAGCTCAAGCAGTGCGTCGGCGCCCTGCGATCGCGCTACGGTGACGCCTCCGCGGTCCGTCGCCTCGCCAACGACGTCGACCGCCTGGACATCGACGCGAGCGACCTGGAGCAGCCCAGCGTCCCGGTCCAGCCCAAGCCGCTGGACCCCTCGGCCGTCGTGAAGATCCCCGACGGCCCGTACGACCCGGCCCTGTGGCAGGGGGCCGACGACGAAGGGGTCGGCGGATACCACCGTGACCAGCGGTGAGCGCGCCCGCTACCAACGCCGCTAGCGGGCGCGCCCGGATCACCGCACGCACCCTGCGCACCGACCGGTGGTGGGTGCCGCCGCTGTTCACCACGCTCGGCCTGGCCACGTTCGTCATCTACGCGGGCATCCGCTCGTTCGTCCGCACCGCCTACTACGTGCCGGAGTACGGCTACCTGACGCCGTTCTACTCGCCGTGCCTGAGCGACTCCTGCGTGCCGGGGTCGGCCCACTTCGGCACGCCGTTCGGGGAGCTGCCGGGCTGGATCCCGCTGGCGTTCCTGTCGCTGCCGTTCCTGCTCGGCTTCCGGCTGACCTGCTACTACTACCGCAAGGCCTACTACCGGTCGGTGTGGTTCTCGCCGCCTGCGTGCGCGGTCGCCGAACCGCACGGCAAGTACACGGGCGAGACCCGGCTGCCGCTGATCCTGCAGAACGCCCACCGCTACTTCTTCTACGTGGCGGTGCTGATCTCGGTGATCAACACCTACGACGCGATCGTCGCGTTCCACGGCGAGACCGGCGGGTTCGGCTTCGGGCTGGGCAACCTGGTGCTGCTCGGCAACGTGATCATGCTCTGGGCCTACACCCTGTCCTGCCACTCGTGCCGCCACGTGGTCGGCGGGCGGCTGAAACACTTCTCCCGCCACCCGGTGCGGTACTGGCTCTGGACCCAGGTCACCAAGCTCAACAACCGGCACATGCTGCTGGCCTGGATCACCCTGGGGACGCTCGTCGTCACGGACCTCTACGTGATGCTCGTGGCGAGCGGCGCCATCCCCGATCTGCGTTTCGTGGACTGACAAGGACGTCAAGGACTCCAAGGACTAGGTGGCAGGCGATGGAAGTCGAGCGGCACAGCTATGACGTGGTGGTGATCGGCGCGGGCGGCGCCGGTCTGCGAGCGGTGATCGAGGCGCGGCAGCGCGGGCTGTCGGTGGCGGTGGTGTGCAAGTCGCTGTTCGGCAAGGCGCACACGGTCATGGCCGAGGGCGGGTGCGCCGCCGCGATGGGCAACGCGAACGAGCGGGACAGCTGGCAGGTGCACTTCCGGGACACCATGCGCGGCGGCAAGTTCCTCAACAACTGGCGCATGGCGGAGCTGCACGCGAAGGAGGCGCCGGACCGGGTCTGGGAGCTGGAGACCTACGGCGCGTTGTTCGACCGCACCGCGGACGGGCGGATCAGCCAGCGCAACTTCGGCGGGCACACCTACCCGCGGCTGGCGCACGTCGGCGACCGCACCGGGCTGGAACTGATCCGCACCATGCAGCAGAAGATCGTCTCGCTGCAGCAGGAGGACCTGCGCGAGTTCGGCGACTACGAGGCCAAGCTGAAGGTCTTCGCCGAGTGCACGATCACCGAGCTGCTCAAGGACGGCGACCGCATCGCGGGCGCGTTCGGGTACTGGCGCGAGAGCGGCCGGTTCATCCTGTTCGAGACGCCGGCCGTGGTGCTCGCGACCGGCGGCATCGGCAAGTCCTTTAAGGTCACCTCGAACTCCTGGGAGTACACCGGTGACGGGCACGCGCTCGCGCTGCGCGCCGGGGCGGACCTGATCAACATGGAGTTCGTCCAGTTCCACCCGACGGGCATGGTGTGGCCGCCGAGCGTGAAGGGCATCCTGGTCACCGAGGGCGTGCGCGGTGACGGCGGCGTGCTGAAGAACTCCGAGGGCAAGCGGTTCATGTTCGACTACGTGCCGGACGTGTTCAAGGGCCAGTACGCCGACTCCGAGGAGGAGGCCGACCGCTGGTACACCGACCAGGAGAACAACCGCCGCACGCCGGACCTGCTGCCGCGCGACGAGGTGGCGCGCGCGATCAACTCGGAGGTCAAGGCGGGCCGCGGTTCGCCGCACGGCGGGGTGTTCCTGGACATCGCCAGCCGGCTCACGCCGGAGGAGATCCGCAGGCGGCTGCCCTCGATGTACCACCAGTTCAAGGAACTGGCCGATGTGGACATCACCGCCGAGCCGATGGAGGTCGGCCCGACCTGCCACTACGTGATGGGCGGCATCGAGGTCGACCCGGACACGGCCGCGTCGAGCGTGCGCGGCCTGTTCGCCGCCGGGGAGTGTTCCGGCGGGATGCACGGGTCGAACCGGCTGGGCGGCAACTCGCTGTCGGACCTGCTGGTGTTCGGCCGTCGCGCTGGTCTCGGCGCCGCGTCCTATGTGGAGGGTCTGGAGACCCGTCCCGCGGTCGCGCAGTCCGATGTCGACAAGGCGGCCCGGACCGCGCTGGTGCCGTTCGACCCGCCTGCCGAAGGCGTCGAGGAGAACCCGTACACACTGCACAACGAGCTGCAGCAGTCGATGAACGATCTGGTCGGGATCATCCGCAAGGCCGAGGAGATCGAGCAGGCGCTGGCCAAGCTGGACGAGATCAAGAAGCGGATCCGCAACGTCACCGTCGAGGGGCACCGGCAGTTCAACCCGGGCTGGCACCTGGCCGTCGACCTGCGGAACATGCTGCTGGTCAGCGAGTGCGTCGCGCGGGCCGCGCTGATGCGCACCGAAAGCCGTGGCGGGCACACCCGCGACGACTACCCGCGGATGGATTCCCACTGGCGCAACAAGCTGCTCGTGTGCAGCGCGTCCGGGGACGATCCGCTGGCGCTGGAGGTCACGGTCACGCCGAAGGACCAGGAGCCGATGCGGCCCGAGCTGCTGGAGCTGTTCGAGCTCAGCGAGCTGGAGAAGTACTACACCGACGAAGAGCTGGCCGACCACCCGGGGAGGCGGGCATGAGCTACAAGGCTTCGTTCCGGGTCTGGCGCGGGGACGCGAACAGCGGCGGGCTGCAGGACTTCACCGTCGAGGTCAACGAGGGCGAGGTCGTCCTCGACATCATCCACCGGCTGCAGGCCACTCAGTGCTCGGACCTGGCGGTGCGGTGGAACTGCAAGGCGGGCAAGTGCGGGTCGTGCTCGGCGGAGATCAACGGCCGCCCGCGGCTGCTGTGCATGACGCGGATGTCGGTGTTCGCCGAGGACGAGGTCGTCACCGTGACGCCGATGCGGACGTTCCCGGTGATCCGCGACCTGGTCACCGACGTCTCGTACAACTACACGAAGGCGCGCGAGATCCCCGCGTTCACCCCGCCGGCCGACCTGAAACCGGGCGAGTACCGGATGAAGCAGGTCGACGTGGAGCGCTCGCAGGAGTTCCGCAAGTGCATCGAGTGCTTCCTGTGCCAGAACACCTGCCACGTGATCCGCGACCACGAGGAGAACAAGGAGAACTTCGCCGGGCCGCGGTTCCTGATGCGGATCGCCGAGCTGGAGATGCACCCGCTCGACGTGGCCGACCGCCGCCACGCGGCGCAGGACGAGCACGGGCTCGGGTACTGCAACATCACGAAGTGCTGCACCGAGGTCTGCCCGGAGAACATCCACATCACCGACAACGCGCTGATCCCGATGAAGGAGCGCGTGGTGGACCGCCGCTACGACCCGGTGGTCTGGCTGGGCAGCAAGATCTTCCGGCGGAAGGCGGACTGATCAACCCTCGTCCGCGAGGGCGGACAACCAGGCGGCCAGCTCGCGCGGCGAGGTGGTGATCCCGTCCGCGCCCACCTCCCTGGCCTTCTGCAGGCGGGACGGCGTCACCTGCCCGCAGTAGAAGAACGCGGGCCCGGTGTAGTTCCCGTGCTCACGCAGGTGGCGCAGGTCGGTGAACCCGGCCTGCGGATCGCCGTCCCGGCTGACGTCGGAGATGATCACCGTCGGGTTCAGCCGGGCCAGCGTCGCCATGGCCTCGTCCCGGTTCGTGGCGGTCTCGACGCGGGCGCCGGCCGCGCGGAACAGGTCGGGCAGCGATCCGGTGTCCGCCGGGTTGTCGTCGATCCACAGCACCCGCATGCCGAGCAGCGACCCGGTCGGGGGCGCGCCGTAGGCCCGCGCGCCGGTGTGCAGGGGGCGGCGCAGCCACCGCCCGTCCCGCGGCAGGCTGCGCACCAGTTCGACGAACTCCTTGTCCTTGGCCAGTTCCGGGAAGCCGACGGGCAGGTCCTGGGTGACGCTGTCCAGGTCGGCGGCGGTGCCGGCCGGCGTGACGCCGGTGGCCGCGAACAGCCGGTCCCTGGCGGCCGGGTCCAGCTCCGCGCCGCGCCGGACGTGCTCGCGGAAGTCGTGGTAGTCCAGGAAGCGGGTGATCAGCGCGGGTCCTTCGAGCGCGACCATGGTGTGGAACTCGGGGTAGAAGTGCCGGAGCAGGACGACCTTGACCAGCGTCGCCGCGTCCAGGTCGTCGCTGCCGCGGCCGAGGTGGTGCTCCAGCACGAAGCTGTTGATCAGCCGCTTGATGCGCCGCGGGTTGCGGCCGGTGCGCTCGATCAGCAGCCTCTTCATGGCGTCGTCGAAGAGGTGCGCGGTGCCGGAACGGCTCACGTAACCGTCCACCAGTTTCCGCGCCAGCGCCTCGCTCGGCGGCGGCACGGGGTAGCTGACCTGGATGATCTTCTCCAGGTACCGCACGCCGGCGCCGGGGTCGTCGTGGCCGACGGCGCGCCAGAGCACGGCCTGGTCGCAGGCCAGCACGAACACGATCCCCGGCGAGTCCAGGTAGAGCTTGATCGCCTCGCAGACCTCGAAGATCCGCTCGTCCGAGCAGCGGTCGAGGTCGTCGACGAAGACCACGAGCAGTCGCTGCCCGGCGCCGCCGCCCCGCTCCAGCCAGTCGGCCGCCATCTCCCGCACGACCGTGTTGATCTCGTTGCGCGCCTTGGCATCCACGCTCAGCGCGCGCCACACCGCGTCCACAACCTGGCCGAGCCCGAAGACGCTGGACACGACGAGCGAGGCGGCGCGCAGCCCGCCGACGACGTGCGTGCGCCGCAACGCGCCGCGGATGACGCGCCGCACCACGTTGCGGTCGAAGCTCAGCAGCACGGACTTGATCAGGCCCTCGACGGCGCCCGCGCGCTCGGCGGTCCAGGCGTTGAACCACACCGTGCTGACCGCCGGGTCCGCGCTCAATGCGGTGTCGAGGCCGCGCAGCAGGCTGCTCTTGCCCATGCCCCACCCGGCGTCGACGGCGACGGTGAACGGCGCCGCGTCCCGGGAGGCGAGGATCAGCTCCGCGAGGTTGCCCGCGATGACCGTCGACTCCAGGAGGTCGGTGTTGCCGCCCTCGCCGACGGGGGAGTCGTTGAGGACCGAGTAGCCCCCGGGCGGCTCGGTGACGGTGAACCCGTCGTCGTCGAAAGCGGTCACCCCTGGTTTATACCGGTCACCGCGACGCCATCGCGTCGACCGCGGCCGGGTCCAGCACCTCGTCCGCGACGAGGCCGGCCACGCCGGTCAGCGTGGTGTTGACCCCGATCGTGCAGGGCCCGATGTCGAGGCCGTCCAGCGAGCTCGTGTGCGCGCCTGCCAGCACCACCTCGCTCAGCCCCTCCAGGAACGGCGGCAGCACCCCGATCGCCCCGCCCACCCGCAGGTAGCGCGGGTTCACGATGGTCACCACGGTCGCCAGCACGGTGCCCACCAGACGGCCGGCCTCGCGCGTCACGCGGACCGCCTCGGGGTGTCCGGCACGCACCCGGCGCAGCACGTCGTCGGCGCTGCGCACGCCCGTCGGCCGCAGCGTCCGGATCACCGCCTGCCCGCTCGCGATCGCCGAAACACAGCCCCGCCGCCCGCAGTCGCAGCGCAGATCGGACCCCTCGATGCGGATGTGGCCCACCTCGCCCGCGCAGCCGGTCTCGCCGCGGTGCACCCGTCCGGAGATCACCATGCCCGCGCCGATCCCGGTGCCGACCTTCACCCCGACCAGCGCCGCCCGCGGCCGGTCCATGTCGCAGTACGCGCCGAACGCCAGCGCGTTCGCGTCGTTCTCCAGGAACACCGGCACCGACAGCGCGTCGGCGAAGGTGTCGCGCAACCGCACCCCGAGCCACTCCGACATCGACGGCGGCGCGATCGTCGTGCCGGCCTCGTGGTCGATCTGCCCCGGCACGCTCAGCCCGAACGCGCACAGGCTGTCCGCGCGCCCGGCCTCGGCCAGCAGCTTGCGGCCCGTCTCCAGCAGGAAGGACAGCGTTTCCGCGGGCCGGTGCCCCACCGGCAACGGGCGGTGGACCTGGCCGAACACGGTCCCGCGCAGGTCGACCACGGCGATCGTCGCGTGCCGCTGGCCGATGTCGCCCACCAGCGCGGTGCGGCCCACGTCGTCGGCGGTGAGCATCTCGGCGGGACGGCCGCCGCTGGAGGCCCGGTGCCCGACCTGCCGCAGCAGCTTCAGCCGCTGCAGCACGTCGAGCCGCTCGACCAGGGTCGGGCGGGACAGACCGGTCCGATCCTGCAGTTGCTGCCGCGTCAGCGGCCCCTCGCTGCGCAGGATCGCGAGGATGTGGCCCGGCGAGGTGGGCGAGCCGGTGCGTGCCGGGGGCATGTTGACAGGGTCTCCCGCGAGGACTTATGTTCAATGACCTGACAGAAGTGTAGACGGCGAAATCTGGGGTGGAAAAGAATGCGCGCGGCCCGCCTGACCGGCAGCGGCCCCACCCGTCGTACCGTCCTCCGGGGTCTTTTCCTGGCCGGCGCCGCGTCCACGGCCGCCGGGTGCGTCGGCTTCGCGACCACGGGCGGCGGCGGCATGGTCTTCCTGTCCACGCAGTTCCGGCCGGTCGCCGAGGCCGAGCGCTTCCGCTCGTTCCTGGCCGGCGCGGTCCCGGGCTCGGTGAGCTACGTCACGATCGAAGAAGGCCCGTTCGCCAGCCAGGTGCAGAGCCAGGTCGGCGCCGGGCGCACCCAGGTCGGCCTGCTCGGCGGCTCGCACAGCGACCTCGCGCCACTCGCGGGGGAGTACCTCGAAGACGTCTCCGCGGTGCCGTCCGGCCAGGGGATTCCCGAGGAGTTCCGGGCGCTGGCCAGGGCGGGCACCCAGCAGTCCTGGTACGTCCCGTGGGCGCAGGCCAGCTTCGTGCTCGCCGCGCACGAGGACGCGCTGGCGCACCTGCCGCCGGGCGCCGACCCGGAGACGCTGACCTACGACCAGCTCCTGGACTGGGCCATCGCCGCCCGCCGCGCCAACGGCAACCAGCCGGTGCTGGGCCTGCCGTGCGGGCCGAAGGGGCTCATCCACCGGTTCCTGCAGGGCTACCTGCTGCCCTCGTTCACCGGCGGGCAGATCACCACCTTCCGCTCGCCGGAGGCCGTCACCGCGTGGCAGTACCTCAAGGAGCTGTGGGCCAACACCAGCCCGTCCAGCACCACCTACGACTTCATGCAGGAGCCGCTGCAGGCCGGTGCGGTGAAAGTCGGCTGGGACCACGTCGCGCGCCTGGTCTCCGCGCCCGGCGACGAGCCGCGGCGGTGGCGCATGCTGCCCGCGCCGCGCGGCCCCCGCGGCCTCGGCTACATGGCCGTCGTGCTCGGTCTCGCGATCCCGAAGGGCAGCACCGACCGCCGCCAGGCCGAGCAGGTGATCCAGGCCCTGTCGACCCCGCAGGCGCAGGTCGGGCTGCTGCGCTCGAACGGGTTCTTCCCGGTCGTCGACGCGCAGATCCCCGCGGATCTGCCGCCCGCGCTGCAGATGGAGGCCGGCGCGGTGCAGCGCCAGCGGGACGCGCCGGGCTCGGTCCTGTCGCTGCTGCCGGTCGGCCTCGGCACCCGCGAGGGCGAGGTCACCAAGGCGTTCAAGGACTCGTTCCAGGCGATCGTCCTCGGCGGCGCCGACATCCAGTCGACTTTGGACAGTCAGGCGCGGGTGCTGCAGAAGGTGTTCGACGACCTGAAGGTGCCGTGCTGGGCGCCCGATCCGCCGTCCGAGCGTTGCGAGGTGGGCTGACATGGCCGTGACCACCGCACCCGCGCCGGTCCAGACCCCGGTGGCGAAGCGCCGCCGCCTGTCCGGCTCGCCGTGGCTGCTGCTCGCGCCGTCGATCGTCTTCATGCTGGCCCTGTTCGGCTGGCCGGTGATCCAGGCGCTGATCTCCGCGTTCACCGACGAGTTCCGGCTTCACGCTCGCCGCGTGGGAGCGGCTCTTCGGCGACCCGTACTTCCTGCGGGCGCTGCGCAACACCCTGCTGCTGATCGTCATCGTGGTGCCGGTCCAGCTCGTGCTGGCCGTCGCGATGGCGCTGCTCGTGCAGGCCCGGCCGAAGTTCCTGTCCGGCCACTTCTACCTGTGGACCATCCCGCTCGCGGTGTCCGAGCTGGCCGCCGGCCTGGTGTGGCTGTCGGTGTTCGACAGCCGCGGTTACCTGAACTCGCTGCTGGTGTCGTGGGGCGTCTCGGACACCGGCGTGCAGTGGCTGACCTACACCAACACCGGCACGATGCTGCTGGCCGTGGTGATCGCGGAGATCTGGCGCGCCACGTCGCTGGTGTTCGTCATCGTCGTGGCCGGCATCCAGATGGTGCCCAAGGACTTCGACGAGGCCGCGCAGGTGTTCGGCGCGAGCGCCTGGCAGCGGCTGTGGCACGTGACCCTGCCGCAGCTCAAGCCGAGCCTGCAGGTGGCGCTGATCCTGCGTACGATCCTGGCGCTGCAGGCGTTCGCGGTCGCGCAGGCCCTCACCGGCCGGGACTTCCCGCTGCTGGTCGGGGAGACCTACCAGTGGTACGTGAACCTGCAGAATCCGGCGGTCGCCAGTGCCGCGGCGCTCGTCGTGCTGGCGCTGTCCCTGGCGACGGCGTTGTTCTACCTGCGCACGATGCGGCAGCAGGAGGCGGCCAAGTGACCACGACCCTGCCCCCGATCGACCGGGCGCCGCTGCGTCGCCGCCGTCGCCGCGCGGTCGCCGTCCAGGTCGCGTGCATCCTGATCAGCCTGTTCATGCTCGTGCCGATGGTCCTGATCGGCCTGGCCGCGGTGTCCTCGCCGCAGGCGCTGCTGGAGTTCCCGAAACCGCTGATCCCGAGCGGGTTCTCCGGGGACACGCTGCTGGCGTTCGTCCAGGCCACCGGCACCATCCCGGCGCTGGGCAACTCGCTGCTCGTCGGCGTCTACACGGTGGTGCTGTCGCTGCTGGTCGGCGCGCCCGCCGGGTACGCGCTGGCGCGGCAGGTGTTCCGCGGCAAGGACGCCTACCAGGTGTTCATGGTGCTGGCCCGCGCGCTGCCGATCGTGGTGCTGTCCGTGCCGCTGGCGACGATGTTCCTGAACACCGGCGTCTACGACACGGTGTTCTCGGTGACGCTGCTGCACACCACGCTCGCGATGCCGACCACCGTGCTGATCAGCGCGAGCATTTTCGTCTCGGTGCCCACCGACGTGGAGGAAGCGGCGCAGGTGTTCGGCTGCAGCCGGTTCGAGGCGGCGCGCCGGGTCGTGTTCCCGATGGCGCTGCCGGGTCTGGCCGCGTCCTCGATCTTCACGTTCGTGTTGTCTTGGAACGAGATCCTCGGCGCCGCCGTGATCACGCTCGGGCACCGGACGCTGCCCGCCCAGGTGCTGGCCTCGCTCGGGGAGGCGCCGCAGGCCTACCGGTTCGCCGGCGGCTTCGCGCTGATCCTGCCCGCGCTGGTGTTCATCTTCGTGATGCGCCGGTACCTGGTGAACATGTGGGGGACCACGCTGCGATGAGGGAGCGCAATGGCTGAGGTCGTCTTGCACGAGCTCGTGAAGACCTACCCGGGCGGCACCGCCCGCGCCACCGACGAGGTGTCCCTGGAGGTGGCCGACGGCGAGTTCATGGTCCTGCTCGGCCCGTCCGGCTGCGGCAAGACCACGCTGCTGCGGATGGTCGCCGGTCTGGAGACCCCGGACGCCGGGCAGATCGTGATCGGCGGCCGCGACGTCACCTACCTGGAACCGCGGCGGCGCAACCTGTCCATGGTGTTCCAGTCCTACGCGGTCTTCCCCAACAAGAAGGTCGCCGACAACATCGGCTTCGGCCTGCGGGTGCACGGCGTGCCGGCGGACGAGGTGCGCAAGAAGGTCGAGTGGGCCGCGGAGCTGCTGCAGCTCACGCCCTACCTGGACCGGTACCCGGCGAAGCTGTCCGGCGGCCAGCGGCAGCGCGTCGCGGTGGCGCGGGCGATCGTGATGGACGCCGACGTGCTCCTGATGGACGAGCCGCTGTCCAATCTGGACGCCCTGCTGCGGCTGTCCTTCCGCGCGGAGCTGAAGAAGCTGGTCAACGAGATCGGCGTGACCACCCTGTACGTGACGCACGACCAGGTCGAGGCGCTGTCGCTGGGCGACCGGGTCGCCGTCATGCGCGACGGCCGCATCGCCCAGTGCGGCGACCCGGTCGCCGTCTACACCGAGCCCGCGGACGAGTTCGTCGGTGGCTTCCTCGGCAGCCCGCCGATGAACTTCCTCACCGGCACCGTCAGCGACGACGGCTCGCGGATCGACTTCGGCGGCCAGACGCTGCCGGTCCCGGGCGCGCTGAAGACGTTCGGGGGCAAGGAGTTGCGGCTCGGCATCCGGCCGGAGTCGATCACGGTGGCGCCCGGCGCGGACGGCCTGCGCTGCGAGGTGCAGGTGTACGAGCCGCTGGGCTCCTCGACGCTGCTCACCACGGAGTTGTGCGGGCAGGTGCTGAAAGTGCAGGCCGCGGCGGGTTTCCGCGCCGAGCCCGGCCAGACCCTGACGCTGGGCCTGCCACCGGAGCAGTGCCGGTGGTACGACCCCGAAACCCAACTCCTGTTGGAGGCGAAGTAGATGACCGTCGACGTCACCAGTCCCTGCGAAGGAGCCGCCGGCGGCAGAAGACCGGTCCGCTACGCCAGGCCCACCCTGGCCGCGCGGGCCGCACGAGTGCTGAGGGACAACGACACCGGTGCCGTGATCACCGCGGCGCCGCGGCTCTACCCGCACATGTGGAGCTGGGACGCCGCGTTCATCTCGATCGGCCTGGCCCGGCTCGACCTGCCGCGCGCGGTCGCCGAGCTGGAGACCCTGTTCAAGGCGCAGTGGCGCAACGGGATGGTGCCGCACATCGTCTTCACCGACGACGACGCGTACTTCCCGGGCCCGGACCGCTGGGGCACCGACACGGCGGTCGACGGGCCGCGCGACGTGCGCACCTCGGGCATCTGCCAGCCGCCGGTGCACGCGATCGCGGTGCAGCGGATGCTGGAGATCGCGCGCACGTCCTCGCCGGAGGACCGCGCCGACGCCGAGCGGTTCGCCCGCTCGATCTGGCCCAGGCTGTACTCCTGGCACCGCTGGCTCGTCGAGTACCGCACCCCGGGGTCGAGCGGGCTGATCGCGATCGTGCACGGGTGGGAGTCCGGAATGGACAACTCGCCGCGCTGGGACGTGCCCTACGCGGCGGTCAACCCGGGCGACGAGCTGCCGCCGTACGTGCGCAAGGACGTGCGCGTCATCGGCGATCCGAGCGAGCGGCCGACCGACAAGGAGTACGACCGCTACCTGTGGCTCATCGAGGAGATGCGCCGCGCGGGGTACGACCAGAAGGAGATCGTGCGCCGCTCCAGCTTCCTGGTCGGCGATGTGTTCATCACCGCGCTGTTCGCGGTGTCCTGCGACGTGCTGATCGAGCTGGGCACGGAGTTCGGCCAGGCCGAGGACAAACTCGCGGACCTGGCGCTGTGGGCGTCGCGGGCGCGGGACGCGGTGGCGGCGAGCTGCCACGCGGTGTCCGGCATGGCCCGCGACCGGGACCTGCGCGCCAACCGGTGGCTCGACACGCAGACGATCGCCGGGTTCGCGCCGCTGCTGTGCGGCGGCGCGCCGGACGAGGTCCAGTTGCGCCTGCTGTCGCTGCTGGACAGCGACCGCTGGTGCGGCCACCCCGGCCTGCTGGCGCCGGTGCCGCCGTCGGTGTCACCGATGCGGCCGGGCTTCAACCCGCGCCAGTACTGGCGCGGTCCACAGTGGCCGGTGGTGAACTGGCTGTTCGGGTGGGCCTTTGAGCGCCGCGGCTGGCACGAGCGGGCCCGCAAGCTGCGGGAGGCCGGACTGCGGCTGACCGACGACGGCGCCTTCGGCGAGTACTACGAGCCCTTCACCGGCGAACCGCTGGGCAGCACCGACCAGAGCTGGACGGCGGCCGTGGTGCTGGACTGGCTCTGCGCCGACGCCGACTGACGCGGTCACCACCAGGGCGACGTCCGGCGGCCGCCGAGGACGAGGCGGCCGTCCCGCACCTCGAAGGACGCGCCGTCGGTCAAGTTGTCCGGCAGCGCGGAGCCGTGCAGGCGCTCCAGCCGGACCGGCATCGGTTTCGACCAGATGTGCTCGCGCCCGTCGACGCGGAAGCCCAGGGCGATCTCGTACGTGGCCGACTTGACGGAGGCGAGCGCGACGTGGAAGCGCTCCACACCGCCGGGTTCGATCGCCCTGGACAACGCGTAGTCCCGCCGCTGTCCGGGCTCCGCGTCGAGCACCACGGCGTGCACCGTGGACGGGGGTACCGCGTTGTGGCTGACCTCGTGGAACTCGTAGGAGAACCCGTGGTCGCCGAGCCAGAGCACCCCCGGCGAGACCGGTTCGTCGATTGCGCACCGCACGTCGGTGCGGGTGATCTCGTGGGAGTTGCCGTCCTCGGTTTCGTAGCTCCCCGTCACGGTGATGCCGACCGGCACCTCCGCCGTCTCCGGGAGAGCGCCGACGTAGCGGAGGTGCCACTGCTGGCGCGGGCTGTCACCGCGGGGGAGGTTCTCGAAGTACTCGCCGACGTGCCAGCGCTCGTGGTGGGACAGCAACGCCCGGAAGTCCGCCGACGCGCGGATCGAGTCGTCCTCCCGCCGCATCGCTTCGACGACGCTGGGCAGGAACTCCGCCCGCCGTCGCCTCAGGTCGCCGATCGCGCCGGCGATGGCGGGGTCCGGGTCGAGGCGGAGCACCGGAACCGTCGCCCCCGGCTCCACGACGGGAACCGTCACCTCCGACTGCGCGGGGAACAGGTCCGGCAGAACCGGGTCGACGAGCCGCAACCGCATCCGCCTCGCCGCACCCCAGCCCGCGTTGCGCGCCGAGACGACCACGGACCGGCCCCGCACCGCGTAGCTGTAGGACAACACCGGCGCCCGGTCGACGGTGACGCCCTTGACGAGCACCGAGAAGGAATCGAGGAACGCCGTCGCGTCCCCGCGGTTGACGAACTTGCAGTCGATCGCGCCGACCTCGAACTTCTGCTCGAGCACCTCGTACCGGTTGTCCGTGGGCGGGTTGGCGGCCGGACTGGACAGTTCCGGGTCGAGCGCGGTGTCCACCAGGGACACCACCGCCTGCTTGGGCCTGGTGCGGCGCGGGAGCAGCGCGGTGAGCACGAATCCGGCGAACCCGAACACCACGGCCACCACGGCCAGCCAGAACACCTTCGACACGATCGAATCGACCAGCGTGAACGTCTCGTTGCCCTGCAGCGGGGACAGCACGCTGAGGTTGAGCACCTGCTGGTAGAGCAGGTAGAGGATCACCACGGCCAGGCCGGCGAGCGTGAGCGGCGTCTTCAGCTTGCCGATGATCTTGGCGAACGTTTCGAGGTGGTTTCCCATGTGGCGTCACTTCCCGGCCAGGACCAGCGGATGATCCATGTTATCCGCGGGCACGGCGGTGACGGTGCGGAAACGAAAAGAGGGGCGTGACGGCAGCCGTCACGCCCCTCGTTCCCGCCTGAATCAGGCCACGCCCACGACGTCCTCCGTCGTCGGCGGGCGCTGGACTTCCACGTGCTTCTTGCTGCGCCGCTGGCGGCGTTCGATGTAGTTCGCCAGCGCGGTGAGCAGCAGGCACAACGCGATGTACATCGCCGCGACCACCAGCGTGGACGGCACGATCGGGCGGCCGAACGTGCCCTGCGAGCCGATGTAGCGGGCGTAGTACAGCAGCTCGGGGTAGGTGACCAGGAACCCGAGCGCGGTGTCCTTGAGCAGCACCACGAGCTGGCTGATGATGGTCGGCAGCATCGACCGGACCGCCTGCGGGATCAGGACGAGCGTCATCACCTGCGTCTTGCGCATGCCCAGCGCGTACGCCGCCTCGCTCTGGCCCCTCGGCAGCGCCAGGATGCCGGCGCGGAAGACCTCCGCCAGCACCGACCCGTTGTACAGGGTCAGGCCCAGCACCACGGCGGCGAACGGCGGCAGGGACACGCCCAGCACCGGTGCGCCGTAGTAGAAGAGGAACATCAGGATCAGCAGCGGGATGGCGCGGAAGAACTCGACGACGGCGGTGGAGACGCCGCGCACCCACGCGTGGTCGGACAGCCGCCCGGCCGCGAAGATCGCGCCGAACACCAGCGCCAGGACCGCGCCGAGCGCGAAGGCCTGCAACGTGGCCAGCAACGCGTCCACGAGGTCGCGCTGGACCTGGGCGTACTGGAGCCACTCCCAGCGCCGCGCGGAGAACTGGCCGCTGTCGATGAAGCGCCAGATGATGTAGGCGATCACCGCGGCCACGATCAGGCTGCCGACCACGGCCAGCACCCGGTGGCGGGCACGCGCCTTGGGACCGGGGACGTCGAACAGGACGTTGCTCATCGCGCCACGCTCCAGCGCTTCTCGAGGGTCCGCTGGATGAACGACAGGACCGCGACCAGGATGATGAACCCGAGGGCGACCCACAGCAGGCCGACCAGCTGGTTGTCACCGCGCTCGGACAGGTACTGCCGGATCGCGCCCGCTTCGGCGACGGAGAACCCGGCGGCGATGGTGGTGTTCTTCAGCAACGCGATGAGCATGCTCATCAGCGGCGGCACCACCGAGCGGATGGCCTGCGGCAGCACGATCTGGCCGAGGATCTGGGTGAAGGTCAGCCCCAGCGCGCGGGCGGCCTCGGCCTGCCCGACGGGGACGGTGTTGATGCCCGAGCGGACGACCTCGCAGATGAACGCCGAGGTGTAGAGCGTCAGCGACACGACCGCGGCGGTGAAGTAGCTCAGGTCGAGGATGTCGAGCAGCGGGTAGGCGAACACCAGGAACACGAACACCAGCGTCAGCGGGGTGTTGCGGAGCAGTGTCACGTAGGTGGCGCCGACGGCGCGGAACACCGGGACCGGGCTGACCCGCAGGCCGGCCAGGAACGTGCCGAAGATCAGGCTCGCCACACCGGATATCAGGAACAGCTTGATCGTGGTCCAGAAGAACGGACCGTAGAGGTCCAAGTTGTCGAGCAGGACGTCCATCGGGCCTTCCCCGCCGCGGTTCGATTGATGGGTGGAAACGGGTGTGGCCGGTGAGCGCGCTCGCGCTCACCGGCCACAGAGGAGTGTCAGTAGCGCTGGATCGCCGGCGGCGTCGCGGCCGAGCCGGACTTGCCGAGGGTGGCGTCGTAGATCTTCTGCCAGGTGCCGTCGTCGATGGCGGCCTGCAGCAGGTCGTCCACCTTGCCGCGCAGCGCGGCGTCGTCACGGGGCAGGCCGATGCCGTACGGCTCCTGCGAGAACGTCTTGCCGACGACCTTCAGGTTGTCCGGGTCCTGCGCGGCGAAGCCCTTGAGGATGGCGTCGTCGGTGGTGACGGCGTCCACCTCCTTGGTGATCAGCTTCTCGACGCACTGCGAGTACTTCTGGAACTCCACGATGTTCGCGGGCTCGGTCAGCTGCTGGTCGCGCACGCGCTGGATCGGGGTCGACCCGGTCACCGAGCAGACCTTCTTGCCCTTCAGGGTCTCCGGGCCGGTGATCGAGGTGTCGTCCTTGCGCACCAGCAGGTCCTGCCCGGCCATGAAGTACGGGCCGGCGAAGGAGACCTGGCCCTTGCGCTTGTCGGTGATGGTGTAGGTGCCGACGTAGTAGTCGACGTTGCCGTTGGTGATCGCGGCCTCACGCGCGGCCGAGTCGACCGTGGTGAAGGTGATCTTGCTCTCGTCGAAGCCGAGGCCCGCGGCGACCATCTTCGCGATCTCGATGTCGAAGCCCTGGAACTTGCCGGTCGTCGGGTCCTTCAGGCCCAGGCCCGGCTGGTCGTCCTTCACGCCGATGGTCAGCTTGCCTGCGCCCTTGATCTTGGCGAAGGTCGGCGAGCCGGCCACGTCCACGTTCTGAGCCACCGTGTAGGTGGGCAGCGCGGCGGCGTCGGTTCCGGTGTCCCCGGTGCCGCCGGAGGGGGTCCCCTCCTTGCCACAAGCGGTCAGCGTCAGGGCGCCGACCAGCAGGCCCGCTGCCAGGGTGCGGATCTTCATCTGAATTCCTGTTCTCCCGGGATCGAGCGGCGCCTGCCGGGCGCCGCGGGAACTCAACTAGTGCGTCAGGATCTTGCCGAGGAAGTCCTTAGCGCGGTCCGACTTCGGCTTGGTGAAGAACTCGTCCGGCGACGCGTCCTCGACGATCTCCCCGTCGGACATGAACACCACGCGGTTCGCCGCGCGACGGGCGAAGCCCATCTCGTGCGTGACCACGAGCATCGTCATGCCTTCCTTGGCCAGCCCGGTCATGGTGTCCAGAACCTCCTGGACCATCTCCGGGTCCAGCGCCGAGGTGGGCTCGTCGAACAGCATCACCTTCGGCTTCATCGCCAGCGCCCGCGCGATCGCCGCACGCTGCTGCTGACCGCCCGACAGCTGAGCCGGGTACTTCTGCGCCTGGTTCGCGATGCCCACCCGGTCCAGCAGCTGCATCGCGGTCTTGCGCGCCTCGTCCTGCCCGATCTTGCGGACCTTCACCGGCGCGAGCATCACGTTCTCGACGATGGTCTTGTGCGCGAACAGGTTGAACGACTGGAACACCATGCCGACCTCGGCGCGCAGCGCGGCCAGCGCCTTGCCCTCCGCTGGCAGCGGCTGGCCGTCCACCTCGATCTCGCCGGAGTTGATCGGCTCCAGCCGGTTGATCGCGCGGCACAGCGTCGACTTGCCGGACCCGGACGGGCCGAGCACCACGACGACCTGGCCCTTGGGCACCTCGAGGTTGATGTCCTTGAGCACGTGCAGGTCACCGAAGAACTTGTTCACGCCCGCAGCCCTGATCATCGCTGGTGCTGACGTAGCTGTGCTCATCTGCCCTCCATAGCCAGGCTCACTCGGCGATCTAACACCGTGACGCGCCCCCGCGCCCGTAAATCGAATCAAACGCAACCTAGGTGTCATCCGTTTTGGCCGGTTCCGGACGCACGGTGACCCCGGGTGCCGGTAACTGTAGTCAGGCGAGCGGTGCAGTTCGGACGGGGTCGCTTCGCTCGAACGGGGCACACCGCTGCGCTCGGCGTCGTCACGTTCGATACTCGGTTCGTGACCGCACGCAACCTCCGCAAGACGGCCGCCGCGCTCGTGCTCGGCGCGGGGCTGTGCACGCTCGCCGCGCCCGCCGCGCACGCCGACGGGGTCAGCCTGAAAGCCGGCCCGTACCCGACGCAGGCGGACTGCCAGTCGCAGCTCCCGTCCTGGCCGGGCCACATCTGCACGTTCATCCCGGACCTGCTGCCCGGCCCGATCCCCGAAGGCTGGTACGTAGCGCTGCGAACTTAGGCCTGTCCACACGCCTTGCGTGGCGGTGCGGGTGGCGGCCCCTCCCGTCTGGCCGGCACCACCCTCAACGGACACGCTGCGCGCGGCGGCGCCGGCTCAAACCCGGGGCGGTGCCGACTGCGCAGGTGGTGCGGCGGCTCCGCCGCCGGAAGCAAGAACGCTGACGCGCGCGAAGGCGGGCAACCCCGAAGAGTTACGCTGGTAGCCGTCATGGCTTGTCTTACCAGCGAACACGGTGCCCGATGAACGGTGGCAAAACCTACCAGATCCGCACGTTCGGCTGCCAGATGAACGTGCACGACTCCGAGCGGCTCGCGGGCCAGCTGGAGGAGGCGGGCTACGTTCCGGCCGGCGCCGACGACGCGCCCGACCTCGTCGTGTTCAACACGTGCGCGGTGCGCGAGAACGCGGACAACAAGCTCTACGGCACCCTCGGGCACCTGCGCCCGGCCAAGGACGCCAACCCGGACATGCAGATCGCCGTCGGCGGCTGCCTCGCCCAGAAGGACCGCGGCGAGATCGTCAAGCGCGCGCCGTGGGTGGACGTCGTGTTCGGCACCCACAACATCGGCGCCCTGCCGGTGCTGCTGGAGCGCGCCCGGCACAACGCCGAGGCCGAGGTGGAGATCCTCGAGTCGCTGGAGACGTTCCCCTCGACGCTGCCCGCGCGGCGCGAGTCGGCCTACTCGGGCTGGGTCTCGATCTCCGTGGGCTGCAACAACACCTGCACCTTCTGCATCGTGCCGTCGCTGCGCGGCAAGGAGCGCGACCGGCGGCCAGGCGAGGTCCTGGCCGAGGTCGAGGCGCTCGTCGCCGAGGGCGTGCTGGAAGTGACGCTGCTCGGGCAGAACGTCAACTCCTACGGCGTCGAGTTCGGCGAGCGGGACGCCTTCTCGAAGCTGCTGCGCGCCTGCGGCGGCATCGACGGCCTGGAGCGGGTCCGGTTCACCTCGCCGCACCCGGCCGCGTTCACCGACGACGTCATCGACGCGATGGCCGAGACCCCGAACGTCTGCCCGCAGCTGCACATGCCGCTGCAGTCCGGTTCGGACCGGGTCCTGCGCGAGATGCGCCGCTCCTACCGGTCGAGCCGGTTCCTGTCCATTCTGGACAAGGTGCGCGACCGGATCCCGGACGCGGCCATCACCACCGACATCATCGTCGGGTTCCCCGGCGAGACCGAAGAGGACTTCCAGGCCACGCTCGACGTCGTGCGCGAGGCCCGGTTCTCCAGCGCGTTCACCTTCCAGTACTCCAAGCGCCCCGGCACCCCGGCCGCCGAGCTGCCGGACCAGCTGCCCAAACAGGTCGTGCAGGAGCGCTACGACCGGCTCGTCGAGCTGGTCAACGAGATCGCCTGGGACGAGAACAAGAAGCTGGTCGGGCGCAAGGTCGAGCTGCTGGTCGCCGAGGGTGAGGGCCGCAAGGACACCGAGACCCGGCGGATGAGCGGGCGCGCCCGCGACGGCAGGCTGGTGCACTTCACGCCGACCGGGTCCGCCATCGACGGGTCCGTGCGGCCGGGTGACGTGGTCGAAACCGTGGTCACCTACGGCGCGCCGCACCACCTCGTCGCCGACGGTGACCTGCTTACGCACCGGCGCACCCGCGCCGGTGACAACGTGGAGGCGGGCCGCCGGCCCAAGACCGACGGGGTCAGCCTCGGGCTGCCCTCGTTCGGCCGCCCGGCGCCCCAGCCGGTGACGACGGGCGGGTGCGGGCTGTGAGCGAGAGCGACTACGACCGGCTGGGCACCGACGTCGACGAGGTCGTCACCAAGGCCTCCCGCACTGTCGAGCTGGGCCGCCGCGGGTTCGTCATCGCGGTGCTGGTGTTCGTGTTGCTGGTGGGGCAGCTGCTGCCGTGGGTCGGCCCGCACGTGGGCTGGCAGGTGCTGCTCGGGCAGGGTGGCGGCATCCCGCAGCTGTTCGCGGTCACGTCCACGGTGATCGGCGTGCTGGCCTCCGCGCTGACGCTGATGACGCGCCGCTGGTGGCTGTCCTGGGTGTGCGCGATGGGCGGCTGGTTCGCCTCGGTCGACGGGCTGCTGGCGATCTGGTCGCAGCAGTCGTCAGTCGCCAACGGCGCCATCGGGCGCGGCCCCGGCATCGGCATGGTGATCGCGCTGGTCGCGACCATCCTGCTGGCCGCCCAGTGGATGCGCACCGCTTGGTCCCGCACCTGACGCGAACCGCGGGGCCAGCGACCGGGCGAGGCCGCGGAACAGCTGCACGTGCGGGTCGCGGTCGCCGGTGCGGGTGGCGAGCACGCTGTGGTCCCACGGCGCGTCCACGACCGGCACGCACACGGTGCCGGGCCAGCGGTAGAAGCGCGCGAACGAGCTGAGGGCCGAGCCGGCGCCCCGCCCGGCCGCGACGCTCATCAGCACCTCCTGCGGCGTGACCGCGTGGTCCGGTCCGGGGCGCGGGGCCTCGCCGCCGCGGGCCTCGGTGAAGTACAGGTAGTCCGTGAACGGCCGCGGCGTGTGCGGCGGGAGTGCGACGAACGGCAGGTCCAGGACGTCGGCGAGGTGGAGTTCGTCGGCGGCGGCCAGTTCGGAGTGCGCCGGGATGACGACGATGCGGGCTTCCGTGGTGAGCACGTCGACGGTGATGCGCTCGTCGGTGACGGCGGGCCGCACGAAGGCCACGTCGACGCGGTGTTCGAGCAGCGCGCTGGTGTGCTCGGTGAAGGTGAGGGCCTCCAGGGTGAGGCGCACGTGCGGCCGGAGGTGCCGGAACGCGGCGATGGCGGCCGGGGTCAGCTCGGCCGAGCCGTGCCCCATCACGCCGACGCGCAGGGTGTCGGTGTGCTCGGCGAGGTCCGCCATGTCGGTGATGGCGGCGTTGGCGGCGTCGACCAGGCCGCGGGCGTGGCCGAGGAAGCGGTGCCCGGCCGGGGTGAGCCGCACCGGGGCGCGCTCGAACAGCGGCACGCCCAGCTCGCGCTCGAGCTGCTGGACGTGGGCGGTCACGGCCGGCGGGGAGAGGAAGAGGCGCGCCGCGGCCCGGCCGAAGTGCCCTTCTTCGGCCACCGCCAGAAACGAGGCAAGGCGGCGCAGGTCCACGCCCCGACGGTAAGCCCACGGCGCGAGGTACGCCAAGGTGATCTACCACCCGCGCCTGCTCCCGGCTCCGACGGGCGCGCCGCCGGGAGCAACGCACCCTCGGCCCCGGCGGCCGCCCGGGACGGCACACATGATGCGTGAACAGCCGGTGCAACACTCGCAACAGCCACCGCTGCCGCCCGCGACGGCAACGGCCTGCGGTAGCTACCACGCTGCCCGCGACGGCTACCGCTGCCGCCCGCGACGGCGTAGCTCCCGCGCTATCTGCCGCGCAGCAACGCGCCGCCTGCCGTAGCCAGTGCCGCCTGCGGCAGCCATCGCGGCACCACCCCACAGCCACCGCTGCCTGCGGCAGCACCGCGCCACCCCCACAGCCACCCGCGACGGCCACCGCTGCCAGCCCCCACTGCCACCCGTGACGGCTACCGCTGCCTGCGGCAGCACCGCGCCGCTTGCGGCAGCCATCGCACTAGCCCTCACCACCCGCTGCCCCTCGCCACGCGCGGCCCGCACGTGCTGCGTGCGGTCGCCATGCGCTACCGCAGGCACGCGCTGCCCGCCGCCACGCGCTGTGGGTGGTAGCCACCGCTTCGCCCGCCCCGAAGCGGCGCCCGCAGCGGCCACCCGCAGCAGCCACCAGGCCGCCCGGCCCCCCGCAGAACCGTTCGGAAATCGTGAACACCCCGCTCCCTCCGAAGCGGTGCGGGTTAGAACCGGGGTATGACGGAGTGTGCCGTGCGGCCCGCGACCTGGCGGGCCTGGCCGCGGGCCGCCTGGTTGATCACCGCCGTGGGGTGGGGCGCCAACCAGTTCTCGCCGCTGCTCGGGGCCTACCGGCGTGAGATGGGGCTCTCCGCGCCGACCGTGACCGGTCTCTTCGCGATCTACGTCCTCGGCCTCGTGCCCGGTCTGCTGCTCGGTGGCCCCGGCGCGGACCGCTACGGTCGGCGGCCCGTGGTGCTCGGCGCGGTCGTCCTCTCGGTGCTCGCGACCGGCGCGTTGCTGCTCGGCGAAGTGGGCGTGCCGTGGCTGGGCGTGGGGCGCTTCGCCTCAGGGTTCGCCATGGGGGCGGTCCTCGCGGCGGGCAGTGCCTGGGTCAAGGAGCTCTCCCACCCGCCGCACGACGACGCGGTCGAGGGGACCGGGGCGCGCCGGGCCAGCCTGTTCCTTTCCGCGGGCTTCGGGATCGGCGGGCTGGTCGCGGCGCTGATCGCGCAGTGGGCGCCGCTGGACGTCGCCTACCTGCCGCACCTCGTGCTGTCCGCGGTCGCCCTGGTCGCGGCGCTCAAGGTGCCCGAGACCGCGCCCCGGGCGCAGCCCGGCAAGCGCGTGACCGGCATCCGCGACCCGCGCTTCCGGCGGATGGTCGTCCCGGTGGCGCCGTGGGTGTTCGCCGCGCCCGCGACCGGGTTCGCCGTGCTGCCGTCGTTGGTGGAGTCGCGCCTCGGCGACGCCGAGACGGTCTTCGCGGGCGTCGCGATCGCCGTCGTGCTGGGGGGCGGGCTGCTGATCCAGCCGGTCGGCAGAAGGCTCGCCGCACGCGCGATCCTGCTGCCCGCGCTGATCGGGCTCGCCGCGACCGGCACCGGGATGCTCCTCGGCCTCGCCGCGGCCGTGTCCGCGCAACCCGCCGTCGCGTTGCTGGCCGACGCGGCACTCGGCTGCGGGTACGGGCTGTGCGTCACCTTCGGCCTCACCGAGATCGCCCGCATCGCCCCGCCCGAGGGCCTGGCCCGCCTGGCCTCGGTGTGGTGGGCGCTGACCTACGTCGGCTTCTGCGCGCCGTACGTGTTCGCGCTGCTCACGCAGGTCACGACACCCCCGGTGATCCTCGGGTGCGCGGCGGCGCTGGCGTTCCTGACCGGCGCGGGCGTGGCGCTGCGGCACCGGACAGCGCAATCATGACCGGGTGGACATCGCCGACACCGACCTCACCGGCTCCACCTTCCGCGCCTGCGACCTGACCCGCCTGAAGATCGTCGACTCGCGCCTGTGGGACGTGTCCATCTCGGGCGACCTGGCGCGGTTCGTGGTCAACGACGTGGACGTGACGGACTACGTGGAGGCCGAGCTCGACCGCCGCCACCCCGAGCGGACCCAGCTGCGGGCGATGGACGGCCCCGCGGACTTCTGCGCCGGTTGGGACATCCTCGAATCGCTGTGGGCGGACACCGTGGCCCGCGCGCGCCGGCTGCCGGAGGAGGCGCTGCACGAACGTGTCGACGGCGAGTGGTCGTTCGTGGAAACCCTGCGGCACCTGGTGTTCGCGACCGATGCCTGGGTGAGCCGCACGATCCTCGACGAGCCGATGCCCTACCACCCGCTGGCCCTGCCGCAGACGTCCTACCCGGAGCAGGAGAAGCTGCTCGGCGTCGACACCGGCGCGCGGCCCTCGCTCGACGACGTCCTGACAGTCCGCGCGGACCGGATGACGCTCGTGCGGCGGATCGCCGACGGCCTGACCGACGAGGAGCTGTCCCGGCCCTGCCACCGCTCACCCGCGCGCGGCTACCCCGAGGAGCCGCAGCCGGTGGGGAAGTGCCTGCGCGTCGTGATGAACGAGGAGTGCGAGCACCGCCGCTACGCCGTGCGCGACCTCGCGGTGCTGGAGGGTCACTTCGACCGCACCAGCGGCAGGTAGACCTCGTCGACGATCTCGACCAGCACCTCGTCCGGCGCGGTGGGCACGCCCCGCACCATGAACTCGTTGCGCAGCAACACGATCGCCACCGTGGCGACGCGGGAGTGCAGCGCGGCCGGTGACACCTCACCGCGTTCGACGGCCCGTTCCAGGATCGTCAGCCACGGCGCGGCCGCGTCCTCGGCGGGGTCCTGCAGTTGTCCCAAGAGTTCCGACGCGCCCCCGGCCGCGGCGATCAGCTCGCGCAGGATCGCGCCGAGCGGCGAGCTCCAGTGCCGGTTCGCGCCACGCAGCAGCGCGAGGGCGTCGTCGCGGAGGTTGCCGGTGTCCGGCACCGGCACGGATCGCGTGAGCCGCTGGTAGGCGGCGACCCCGAGGGCCAGCCGGTTCGGCCAGCGGCGGTACAGGGCGTTCTTGTTGGTGCCCGCGCGTGCGGCGACCTTGTCCATGGTCAGCGCGGCGAACCCGGACTCGGTCAGTTCATCCGCCGCCGCCTGGAGGATTGCGTCCTCCAGCGCGGCTCCCCGCCTGCGGGTCCGGGACGGCTCCATGGGTACGCACAGTACCTTACCCGTGTTAAGGTACTGCCAGTACCCTATTTGAGGAGATGGACATGCGAGCCAAGGGCATCAGCTACGACACCGGCTTCCTGCAGAACGGGAAGTTCTCGCGGAGCCGGTTCGAGCCGGAGGAGGTCCAGCGCGAGCTGCGGATCATCCGCGACGACCTGCACTGCACCGCGGTGCGGATCATGGGCGGCGACCCCGAGCGGCTGGAGGTGGCCGCCACGTGCGCGGCCGAGCTGGGGCTGGAGGTCTGGTTCTCGCCGTACCCGTTGGAACTGACCGAAGAGGAGACGCTGAAGCTGTTCGCGGACTGCGCCGAGCGCGCCGAGCGGATCAGACGGCGGGGAGCCGAGGTCGTGTTCGTGGCCGGGGCCGAGCTGAGCCTGATGAACAAGGGTTTCCTGCCCGGCGACGGTATCCGGGAGCGGATCGCGTTCCTGATGGACAACCGCGACCGGATCCCGGAACTCGGTTCCCGGGTGGGGGATTTCCTCGCCAAGGCGGTCGCCGTCGTGCGGGAGCGGTTCGGTGGCCGGGTGACCTACGCGTCCGTGCAACTGGAGCGCGTCGACTGGGCGCTGTTCGACTTCGTCTCGGTGGACCTGTACCGGACGGCCGAGATCGCCGACCGCTTCGCCGACGGGGTCCGGGCCCTCGTCGGGCAGGGCAAGCCGGTCGCGATCACCGAGTTCGGCTCGGCGACCTACCGCGGCGCGGGCGACCTGGGGGCGAGCGCGCTGGACGCGGTGGAGTACGACGAGGACCGCGGCCCGGTCCGGCTGAACGGCGAGTACGAGCGCGACGAGCAGGGGCAGGCCGCGTACGTGCGCGAACTGCTGGAGACGTTCGACTCCGCGGGCGTGGACAGCGCGTTCGTGTTCACCTTCGCGTTGTACGACCACGTGCACCGCCCCGGCGGCGACCCGCGGGAGGACCTGGACCTGGCCAGCTACGGGGTGGTGAAGGTGTTCGAGGACCGCGACGGGCACGAGCTGCCGTGGGAGCCGAAGGCCGCGTTCACGGCGATCGGCGAGTACTACCGGGACCACTGAACGACGGCGGCCCCTCCCCACACGGGGAAGGGGCCGCCACCCGAACCGAAAACCTCAGCGAACCGAAACCTCAGCGGTCCGCGACCGCCTGCTCCGCCGCCTGCATCCACTCGCGCCACTGGGCCGCCTGCTCCTCGGCCTTCTTGGCGCGTCGCTCGTCGCCGGCGGCGCGGGCCTTCGCGGCCTGCGCCTCGAACTGCTCGACCCGCTCGCGGAACTGCGCGGCCCGCGCCTGGGCCTCCGGGTCGCTGCGACGCCACTGGCTGTCTTCGACCTCGCGGATCCGGTCCTGGACCGCCTTCAGCCGGCCGTCCAGCTCGCGGATCCGCTCCCGCGGCACCTTGCCGATCTCGTCCCACTGCTCCTGGATGCGCCGCAGCTGCGCCTTCGCCGCGTCGAGGTTGGCGCCCGGGTCGATCTTCTCGGCCTCGGCGAGCAGCTCCTCCTTGCGCGTGGCGTTCGCGGCGAACTCGGCGTCCCGCTCGGAGAACGTCGCCGAGCGGCGGGAGAAGAACGCGTCCTGCGCGGCGCGGAAGCGCTGCCACAACGCGTCGTCGGCCTCCTTGGGCGCCCGCCCCGCGGCCTTCCACTCCGTCATGAGCTCCTTGTAGCGCCCCGCGGTCGGGCCCCAGTCGGTCGAGTCGGCGAGCGCCTCGGCCTCCGCGATCAGCTCCTCCTTGCGGGCCTTGGCCGCCGCGCGCTGCTTGTCCAGCTCGGCGAAGTGCGAGCCGCGGCGCCGGTTGAACGCCTCCCGCGCCTTGGAGAAGCGCTTCCAGAGCTCGTCGTCGGTCTTGCGGTCGACGCCCTTGATCGTCTTCCACTCGTCGAGGATCGCGCGCAGCCGGTCGCCCGCGGCCTTCCACTGCACCGACTCCGCGGCGATCTTCTCGGCTTCTTCGGCGAGCGCCTGCTTGCGCCCGACCGCGGCCGCGCGGGCCTCCTCGCGCTCCTGCTTCGCCGCCGCCAGCGCGGTTTCGGCGTGCGCGACGATCTGGTCGATCCGTGCCGACAGCGCCGCGAGGTCGCCGACCACCGCCGCCGTCGGCAGGCTCTCCCGCAGCTGCGTCGCGGTGGCGAGCGCGTGCTTCGGGTCGCCCGCGCCGGACGACAGCCGGGTGCCGAGCAGCTCGACCTCGGTGCGCAGGTCGTCGAAGCGCCGCGCGTAGTGCAGCAGCCCCTCCTCCGGCGAGCCGGCCTGCCACACGCCGACGGCGCGTTCCCCGTCCGCGGTCCGGACGTAGACGTTGCCCTCGTCGTCCACCCGGCCCCAGCGGGAGGGGTGCGGCTCGGCCGGCGGGACCGGCGCGCCGTGACCGGCGGCGGGCGTGTGGCCGTGGGGCACCTGGTGGGGTGCCGGGGTGCCGGTGTTCTCGTCGGACATCGCAGGCTCCTTATCGCCTGTCGGCCCGCCTTGTGGCGGGCGCCCCGCTGGCGGGCGGGGCCGGGTCATGCGGGTCTCGTTCCCTCTGGCCGCATTCAAGCAGTTCAGCGCCGCTCGTGGTACTCGGTTGGGGGGTCGGAGCGGGTGATTCTACTTCCGGGCCGCGTGGGATCGCTGTGATCGTCGATCTCGCTGCTCTCCGTGGTCGCGGGTTGCCCGAGAGTGGCTGCCGGTAACCTCGACGGGTGTGATCGTGCAAGCCGTGGTGGTACCGCAGCCCCCGTTGCTCGTGCCCGCGCTGTCCCCGGGTGCGAACGCCGAGCTGGAGGCGTTGCGCGCGGCCTGCCGCACGGCGGTGGAGCGCCTCGCCGCGGTGACCCGGGAGTGGGTCGCGGTCGGCGCCGGTGACCACGAACGGGTCATCGAGCCCGCCACGTCCGGGTCGTTCCGCGGATACGGAGCCGACGTTCCGGTCTCGTTGAGCGCGGCGCCCGCGACCCCGGCCGAACTCCCGCTGCCCGCCCTCGTCGCGGGCTGGCTGCGCGAGCAGGCGGGCGCGGATTCGGTGCGCGTGCACCTCGTGGACGGCGATCCGGCCGAGTGCGAGCGCCTCGGCAAGCTCCTCGCCCACGGCGACCGGACCGGCCTGCTCGTGCTCGGCGACGGCTCGAACCGGCACGGTCCCAAGTCCCCGGGCAGCGAAGACGAGCGCGCCCCCGCCTTCGACGACGCGGTCGCCCGCGCGCTCGCCACCGCCGACACGGCCGCGCTGCGGGCGCTCGACCCCGGGCTGGCCGCCGAACTCGGCGCGGGCGGCCGCGCGCCGTGGCAGGTGCTGGCGGGCGCCGGCGACGACTGGCGCGCCGAACTGCTCTACTCCGCGGCGCCGTTCGGCGTCGGCTACCACGTCGCGGTGTGGGAGCGCGGGTGAACCCGATCGCCGTCGTCGGCCCCACCGCCACCGGCAAGTCCGAACTCGCCATCACGATCGCCCGGGCGGTCGGCGGCGAGGTGGTCAACGCCGACGCCCTGCAGCTCTACCGCGGCATGGACATCGGCACCGCCAAGGTCTCCGCGGCGGAGCGTCGCGGCGTGCCGCACCACCTGCTCGACGTCCTCGACGTCACCGAGACCGCCTCCGTCGCCGCCTACCAGCGCGACGCCCGCGCGGTCATCGAGCGCCTGCTGGCCGAGGGCAAGGTGCCCGTGCTGACCGGCGGATCCGGCCTCTACGTGCAGGCCGTCCTCGACGACCTCCGCTTCCCGGGCACCGACCCGGCCGTGCGGGCGCGGCTGGAGGCCGAGGCCGCCGAGGTCGGCGCCGCGGCCCTGCACAGCCGCCTCACCACGCTCGATCCCGCCGCGGCCACCGCGATCCTGCCGACCAACACGCGCCGGATCGTCCGCGCGCTGGAGGTCATCGAGATCACCGGACAGCCGTTCTCCGCGAACATGCCGCGTCCCGGCCCCGCGCGGTACGGCACCGTGATGATCGGGATCGACCGGGACACCGAGGACCTCGACCGGCGCGTGGAGCTGCGCGTGGACCGCATGTTCGCGGCGGGCTTGGTCGACGAGGTGCGCTCGCTGGTGGAGCGCGGGCTTCGGGAGGGCAAGACGGCGTCGCGCGCGCTGGGCTACCAGCAGGTGCTCGCCGAACTGGACGGCGGCGGGGACTTCGCCGCCGCGGCCGAGGCGACGAAGCAGGCGACGCGCCGATTCGTTCGCAGGCAACGATCCTGGTTCCGCCGGGACGCGCGGATCCGGTGGTTCGACGGAGCCGATCTTGACGTGGCCGAGCGGGTGCTCTCCGTGGTGGCCCAGTAGTCTGATCGTGTGGTTATCGAGTTCCTCAAGGGGCATGGCACCCAGAACGACTTCGTGGTGCTCCCCGACCCCGACGCCCGGCTGGACCTGACGGCGAGCCGGGTCGCCGCGCTGTGCGACCGGCAGCGCGGGCTCGGTGCCGACGGCGTCCTCCGCGTGGTGCGCAAGGAGGCTCTGGACCTGCCCGCCGCGGCCGATTCGGCGGGGGAGTGGTTCATGGACTACCGCAACGCCGACGGGTCGATCGCCGAGATGTGCGGCAACGGCACGCGGGTGTTCGCGCGGTACCTCGTCGAAGCGGGACTGGTGTCCGGGCGCGAGTTCGTGATCGGCACCAGGGCGGGCGACCGGCAGGTGGTGGTGCACGAGGATCTCTCGGTGACCACGCAGATGGGGCCGGTCGCGATCACCGGCGCCTCGGTCGCCATCGTGGACGGGCACAACTTCTCCGGTGTCGCGGTGAACGTGGGCAACCCGCACCTGGTTTCCATTGTGGACGACGACATCGACGAGCTGGACCTCACCCGCGCGCCCCGCTACGACAGCGACTTCTTCCCCGACGGCGTCAACCTGGAGTTCGTCAACCCGCTCGGCGAGCAGCGCCTGAAGATGCGGGTGTACGAACGGGGAGTGGGCGAGACCCGCGCGTGCGGCACCGGCACGGTGGCCGCGGTCGCGGCCGCGCTGCACCTGGCAGGCACCGACACCGGGAAGTCCGCTGTGGACATCCCCGGCGGCCGTGTCCAGGTCACCGTGGAGCGGGGGGCGTCGACGCTGACGGGCCCGGCGGAGTTCGTGGCGCGGGGTCAGCTGGATCCGCAGTGGTGGGAGCGGGCGGGCTGACCGGCAGGTCACGCATCCGCCGCAACGGGGAGAACAGCACCGGCAGCATCGTCACCGCCATGAGCGCGCACCCGGCCCACACGGTGGACCGGACGCCGATCAGCTCGCCGAGCAGGCCGCCGGCCAGTCCGCCGAGCGGCATGGTGCCCCACACCACGAACCGCACGGTCGCGTTCATGCGGCCCATCAGCCGGTCCGGGCAGATCGCCTGGCGGTAGCTGACCTGCGCGACGTTGTAGACCACGATGCCGTAGCCGCTGGCCACCATCCCCAGCACGCCCAGCGCCACCGGCCAGCCCGGCTGGGACAGCGGCAGCAGCAGCTGGAGCGGCCAGGTGGTCATTGGCACCAGCCAAATCGCCCTGGCCTGCCCGATCACCCTGGTCCAGAACCCGGCGGTGAGCGCGCCCAGGATCCCGCCGGCGCTGGCGACGGCGAGCACCAGGCCGACGCCGGAGGGGCTCAGGCCGAGGTCCCTGGTGAGGAACAGGACCTGCATCGAGATCACGATCGTGCCGGCGAAGTTGCCGCTCGCGGTGCACAGCACGATCGCGCGCAGCGCCGGGTTGCCGAACACGAACCGCAGGCCCTCGGCGATCTGCGCGCGCAGGGGCGTGCCGTCGTGCGGTTCCGGCTCCGGTTCGGGTGTCCGGATGCGCAGCAGGAACATTCCGGACGCGACGTAGCCCACCCCGGTGGCGAGCACCGCGTTGGCCGCGCCGAACAGCTGGGTCAGCCCGCCGCCGAGCCCCGGCCCGACCACCTGCGCGACCGACTGGCTGGCCTGCAGCTTCGCGTTGCCCTCCACCAGGTGCTCCCGCCCGACCAGCGAGGGCAGGTAGGACTGGTAGGCGACGTCGAAGAACACCGTCCCGACGCTGACCAGCAACGCGACCACGACCAGCTGGGTCAGGGTAAGCCAGCCGGTCCACCACGCCAGCGGGATCGTCAGCAGCAGCGCCGCGCGCGCGAAGTCGGCGCGCAGCATCAGCGGACGCCGCTTCATCCGGTCCACCCACACCCCGGCTGGCAGCCCGATCAGCAGGAAGGCGGCGTTCTCGGCCGCGGTGAGCAGGCCCATCTCGCCGGGCGTCGCGGACAGCACGGTCGCGGCCAGCAGCGGCAGCACGGTGATGCCCACGAACGTGCCGGCCTGGCTGACCGTGTCGCCCGCCCACAGCAGCCGGAACCCGGGGTGGAACCAGAGGGAGTCGCGTCGCGGCACCCCGATAGGGTGACGCAGTGATTGGAATCCGTCAATCACTTCGTCCGACTACGCTGGGCCGGTGCGAGACCGCCGCCCCGCGAGCGAGGCCGAGGCAGCCGCCCTGGCCTCGGGAATACGCCTGCGCATCATCCGGTTGACCTATGCGGAGGCGTTGACGAACAAGGAAATCGCGCAGCGCTTAGGCCGCGACCCGGCCACCACTTTGCACCACGTGCGAAAGCTGGTCGACACCGGATTCCTGGCTCCGCAACCCGCCCGCCGCGGCAACCGCGGCGCGAAGGAGATCCCGTACCTGTCCACCGGCAAGTCCTGGGACCTGTCCGGCGAGGGCGACGAGGCGCTGTCCGAGGCCATGCTGGAGGCCTACCTGGCCGAGATCGCCGAGCTGGACCGCGGCGAGCTGGACCAGTCAAGGCTGGTGGTGCGGGTGGACGCCGAGGCCAGGCGAGAGTTCGAGCAGCGGCTGGCCGACCTGCTGGACGAGTTCAAGAACCGCTCCACGCCGGAGGGCGCCGAGCAGTTCGCGATCTACGTGGCGGTGTACCCGAGCCGCTAAAGGATTCGGACAATCCCGCGAATCGTGGGACCATGGAAGGACGATGACAGAACTGACCTACACAGACCTCGTGGAAGACCCGTCGACGGGTGACCTGGAACTGTCGGAGCGCGCGTCCCTGCGCCGCGTCGCCGGCCTGTCGACCGAGCTGTCGGACATCACCGAGGTCGAGTACCGGAAACTCCGCCTCGAGCGCGTGGTCCTGGTCGGTGTGTGGACCGAGGGCACCGCGGAGCAGTCCGAGGCTTCGCTCGCCGAACTCGCACGCCTGGCCGAGACCGCCGGTTCCGAAGTGCTCGAAGGTCTCGTGCAGCGCCGCTCCAAGCCTGACCCGGCCACCTACATCGGCTCGGGCAAGGTGCGCGAGCTGTTCGACATCGTCGTCGCCACCGGGGCCGACACGGTCATCTGCGACGGTGAGCTCTCGCCCGGCCAGCTGCGCCAGCTGGAGGAGCGGCTCAAGGTCAAGGTGATCGACCGGACCGCGCTGATTCTCGACATCTTCGCCCAGCACGCGCGCTCGCGCGAAGGCAAGGCGCAGGTCGAGCTGGCCCAGCTGCAGTACCTCATCCCGCGGCTGCGGGGCTGGGGTGAGTCGCTGTCCCGGCAGGCCGGTGGCCGCGCCGGTGGCGCGAACGGCGGTGTGGGCCTGCGTGGTCCCGGTGAGACGAAGCTGGAGACCGACCGGCGGCGCATCAACAAGCGCGTGGCGAAGCTGCGCCGCGAGATCGCCGCGATGGACACCATCCGGGCGACCAAGCGGGGCCGCCGCGTGGCCAACGAGGTGCCCAGCGTCGCGATCGTCGGCTACACCAACGCCGGCAAGTCGAGCCTGCTCAACGCCATCACCGGAGCCGGTGTGCTGGTGGAGAACGCGTTGTTCGCCACCCTGGACCCGACCACCCGGCGGGCGGCCACCCCGGACGGGCGCACGTTCACGCTGACCGACACCGTCGGGTTCGTGCGGCACCTGCCGCACCAGCTGGTCGACGCGTTCCGCTCGACGCTGGACGAGACGGCCGACGCGGACCTGCTGCTGCACGTCGTGGACGGATCCGACCCGGCCCCGGAGGAGCAGGTCAACGCGGTGCGCCAGGTGCTCGCCGAGATCACCAAGAGCCACGAGAGCCCGCTGCCGCCTGAGCTGATCGTGATCAACAAGGCGGACGCGGCCGACGAGCTGTCGCTGGTCCGCCTCCGGCACCTGCTGCCGGGCGCGATCGTGGTGTCGGCCAAGACCGGCGAGGGCGTCCCGGAGCTGCTGGAGGCGCTGGCCGAGCGGCTGCCGCGGCCGGACGTGGTCGTGGACGCGCTCGTGCCGTACACCCGCGGTGAGCTGGTGGCGCGCGTGCACTCCGAGGGTGAGGTCCTCACCGAGGAGCACCTCGCGGAGGGCACCCGCCTGAGCGCCCGGGTTCGCCCGGACGTGGCATCCGCGCTGGAGGCGTACGCCGTGAACGGATCACCGGCCTGAGATCGGTACCGTGGCTCCAGTGAGCCATGGGAGTTTCCGCAGAGCTGCGCTGGCGCCGGTCCTGTCAGTCCTCGTCTTGCTGGGGCTGGCGGGGCCGGCGCACGCGGCGCAGGCCCCGGAACCGGTGTGCTCGGTGACGGACAAACGCCTCGGCGAGCTGTCCGGCCTGGTGAGCGACGGTTCGCGGTGGTATGCGATCAACGACGGCGGCACGAAGGTGCAGATCTTCGTGCTGGGCCGGGACTGCGCGGTGCAGCGGGTCATCTCCGGCTCGACCGACCCGTACGACGTCGAGGATCTCGCCCGTGCCGCGGACGGCACGTTCTGGCTCGCCGACACCGGCGACAACCGCAAACAACGCGAGACCATCGCCCTGCTGGCCGTGACGCCGCAGGGCAAGGTGACGCTCTACCGCCTGACCTACCCCGACGGGCCGCACGACGCGGAGGCGCTGCTGCTCGACGCGTCGGGAACGCCGTACCTGGTCACCAAGAACCCGCTAGGCGAGGCGGGGATTTACCGGCCGGCGAAGGCGCTGGCGAGCCCGGGCCCGACGCCGCTGGAGCGGGTCGGGTCGATCAACATCAAGTCCACAGACACGCCGGGCGGACCGGTTGCGGGGTTCGGCTCCGTGCTGGTCACCGGGGGCGCCGTGAGCGCGGACGGCAAGGTCGTCGCGTTGCGGACCTACACCGACGCCTACCTGTTCCCGGCCCCCGACCGGGACGTGGCGGCCGCGCTGCAGCGCGAGCCGGTGCGTGTGCCGCTGCCCGACGAGCAGCAGGGGGAGGCGATCGCCTTCGACCCGGACGGCACACTGTTGTCGGCGTCCGAGGGTGTCGGCCCGATCCGCGCGGTGCGCGGGGCGGCGGCCCTGGTGGCGGACAGCGCCGAGGAGGGCGGCCAGTCCGCGGGGTCCGGCGGGGAGGCGGCCGGCGGGTCGTCCGGCCAGGGCGGCGTGGACACGGTGCCCGGCCTGCTGCTGGCCGTCGTCGTCGCGGGCGGCGTGGTGTTCGCCTGGACGAAGCTGCGGAAGCGGTCCGGCTGATCGTTTCGAACGACCGAACGATCGGCTAGAGACGGCGGATGACCGCCACGACCTTGCCGAGAATGGTCGCCTCGTCACCCGGGATCGGGTCGTAGGCCTCGTTGTGCGGCATCAGCCACACGTGGCCGTCCTTCTGCTTGAACGTCTTCACCGTGGCCTCGCCGTCGATCATCGCGGCCACGATCTCGCCGTTGTTCGCCGTCGGCTGCTGGCGCACGACCACCCAGTCGCCGTCGGTGATGGCGGCGTCGACCATCGAGTCGCCGGTGACGCTGAGCAGGAAGACCTCGCCCTCGCCGACGATGTCCTTCGGCAGCGGGAAGACCTCTTCGATGGACTGCTCGGCCAGCACCGGGCCACCGGCGGCGATGCGGCCGACCAGGGGCACGTACGCGGGCTTCGGCAGCGGCGTGGTCTCGGCCTCGGCCTGCGCGGTCAACACGCCCACGGCGCGGGGACGGTTCGCGTCGCGGCGCAGGTAACCCTTGCGCTGCAGCGAACGCAGCTGGTGCGACACCGACGAGGTGGAGGTGAGCCCGACCGCCTCGCCGATCTCGCGGACGCTGGGCGGGTAGCCGAAGCGGTCGATCCACGCCTTGATGACTTCGAGGATCTGCTGCTGGCGGGGGCTGAGACCCTCTTCGACGTCCTCGGGGTCGGGGAGGGGATGCACGTCCCCGAACCGGCCGCCTGGCCTGCGGATCGTCTCGCCCGTCTCTTCCGACACCGTGCTGCCTCCCAGCTCTGGAGCGGCCGGGACCGCGCACCCGCGCGACCGGCGCTGTCCGCCTCTGCTGGTCACCCACAGTAGTGCACCCGACAGCAAACATCAAACAACTGTTCGACGACACGCCGGGGCGCGCTCGATTTTGTCGTACCCGGGTGGTACACATTCGCACGGAGGTTCGATAGAACGGTTGTTCGACCGGCGGCGCGCTCGTCGCGGGTCGCGGATCTGCGAGGAGGTTCCGCCATGTCGGTGCTGACGCTTGAGGAATGGCTGGTCCGGCGCGCGCCGGAGGAGAGCGCGGGCGGGCGCGTGCCGGTGCGGCCGCGCCGCCCTGAGGTGCGCCGCCCGCCGACGCGGGCGCGGGTGGTCGCCGGCCGCCGTCCCGGTCCGGTCGCCGCCTGCCCGCGCCGGATCGCGCCGCGGTGGCCGTGGCTCGCCGCGGTCGGGGTCGCCATCGCGCTCGCCGTCACCGGGTTGGGTGTTTTCGCCGGGTCGTTCGCGCCGGACGTCCCGGAGCGGACGGCCACCGTCGCGGTCGCGCCGGGGGAGACGCTGTGGGATCTGGCGCGGCAGTACGCGCCGGGGAGCGACACGGGCGCCGTGGTCGAGCGCATCGAGGAGCTGAACCACCTGCCGGCCGAGTCGGTCGTGCCGGGTCTGTTGCTCACCGTGCCGGTCGAATCCGGCTCCGTGATCACGGGCTCCTGAAGGCCGTCGCCATACCTCATCACTCGCTCGTGTCGCTTGCGCCCCGCCTGCGCGCGTTCTAAGGTCCACCGCTATATCTAGTAGTTACATGGCTGTAGTTGGTCCACAAGTTGGGGTAGACTGAGGACGAGTTGTCCACAGGCGGTGGGTGTTCACCCACCGGATATCCACATGTTGATCACCAGGTTCGAGCCGTAGCGTGGCGGCGCGGGCCGGGGTGGATGTCACCCGCGGGACGAGAGGGGAAGGTGTTCGGAAAGTGCGTTGCCCGTTCTGCCGTCACGCCGACTCCCGGGTCGTCGATTCGCGGGAAGTGGACGAGGGGCAGGCCATCCGCCGCAGGCGGTCCTGCTCGGCCTGCGGTCGCCGGTTCACCACGTCCGAGACGATGGTGCTGGCGGTCGTCAAGCGTTCCGGGGTCACCGAGCAGTTCAGCAGGGACAAGGTGGTCCGGGGAGTGCGCCGCGCCTGCCAGGGCAGGCCGGTCGACGACGACGCGTTGCAGCAGCTCGCCCAGCGGGTCGAGGAGTCGATCCGCGCGGCCGGAGTCGCCGAGATCCCGAGTCACGAGGTCGGCCTCGCCATCCTCGGGCCGCTGCGGGAACTCGACGAGGTCGCCTACCTCCGGTTCGCCAGCGTCTACCGCTCCTTCTCCTCGGTCGAGGACTTCGAGAAGGAGATCGCGGACCTGCGCAAGGCCATGGCAGACAAGCACGGCGACGAAAGCGCGGCCGGGGCATGAGCCCGGCGCGCGGCGGGAGGGACGAATCGATGACCGAGACCGTGGGTGCGAGCACGGCGAGCGGCAAGTCGGCGAAGCGGGGCAAGCGGGGGCTGAAGATCAGCCGGGTGTTCACGACCGAGGGCGTGCACCCGTACGACGAGGTCGCCTGGGAGCAGCGCGACGTCGTCATGACCAACTGGCGTGACGGGTCGATCAACTTCGAGCAGCGGGGCGTCGAGTTCCCCGAGTTCTGGTCGATGAACGCGACCAACATCGTCACCAGCAAGTACTTCCGCGGTGCGGTGGGCAGTCCGCAGCGCGAGCGCAGCCTCAAGCAGCTCATCGACCGCGTCGTGCACGCCTACGTGAAGGCCGGCACCGAGCACGGCTACTTCGCGACGGGCGCCGACGCCGAGATCTTCGAGCACGAGCTCACCTGGATGCTGCTGCACCAGGTCTTCAGCTTCAACTCCCCGGTGTGGTTCAACGTCGGCACCTCCTCCAAGCAGCAGGTCTCCGCCTGCTTCATCCTCGCGGTCGACGACACCATGGAGTCGATCCTCGACTGGTACAAGGAAGAGGGGATGATCTTCCGCGGCGGGTCCGGCGCGGGCATCAACCTCTCCCGCATCCGGTCCTCCAAGGAGCTGCTGTCCTCCGGCGGCACCGCCTCCGGCCCGGTGTCCTTCATGCGCGGCGCCGACGCCTCCGCCGGCACCATCAAGTCCGGTGGCGCCACCCGGCGCGCGGCGAAGATGGTCGTCCTCGACGTCGACCACCCGGACATCGAGGAGTTCATCCAGACCAAGGCGCGCGAGGAGGAGAAGATCCGCGTCCTGCGCGACGCGGGCTTCGACATGGACCTCTCCGGCGCCGACATCACGTCGGTGCAGTACCAGAACGCCAACAACTCGGTGCGCGTCAGCGACGAGTTCATGCGCGCCGTCGAGTCCGATGCCGAGTTCGGGCTGCGCGCCCGCCTCACCGGCGAGGTCATCGACACCGTGAACGCGCGGAAGCTGTTCCGCTCGATGGCGCAGGCGGCGTGGGAGTGCGCGGACCCGGGCCTGCAGTACGACGACACGATCAACGACTGGCACACCTGCCCCGAGTCGGGCCGGATCACCGCGTCGAACCCGTGCAGCGAGTACATGCACCTGGACAACTCCAGCTGCAACCTGGCTTCGCTGAACCTGCTGAAGTTCCTCAAGGACGACGGCACGTTCGACGGTGAGCTGTTCGTCAAGGCGGTCGAGTTCGTCATCACCGCGATGGACATTTCGATCTGCTTCGCCGACTTCCCGACCGAGGCGATCGGCGACACCACCCGCAAGTTCCGCCAGCTGGGCATCGGCTACGCCAACCTGGGCGCGCTGCTGATGGCCACCGGGCACGCGTACGACTCCGACGGCGGCCGCGCGCTCGCCGCGAGCATCACGTCGCTGATGACCGGCACGTCCTACCGCCGCTCGGCCGAGATGGCCGGCGTGGTCGGCGCGTACGAGGGCTACAGCCGCAACGCCGAGGCGCACCAGCGCGTCATGCGCAAGCACGCCGCGGCCAACGACGCGATCCGCACGATGCACACCAACGACGTGGCGATCCGCGACCTGGCCACCCGCGAGTGGCAGAAGGGCATCGAGATCGGCGCGAAGAACGGCTGGCGCAACGCGCAGGCCAGCGTGCTCGCGCCGACCGGCACCATCGGCTTCATGATGGACTGCGACACCACCGGTATCGAGCCGGACTTCTCGCTGGTGAAGTTCAAGAAGCTCGTCGGCGGCGGCTCGATGCAGATCGTCAACCAGACCATCCCGCGCTCGCTCAAGACCCTGGGCTACCAGGACGAGCAGATCGAGGCGATCGTCGAGTACATCGCCGAGCACGGCCACGTCGTCGACGCGCCGGGCCTGCGCCCGGAGCACTACGAGGTGTACGACTGCGCCATCGGCGAGCGGTCCATCGCCCCGATGGGCCACGTGCGCATGATGGCCGCGGTGCAGCCGTTCCTGTCCGGCGCGATCTCCAAGACGGTCAACATGCCGGAGACGGCGACGGTCGAGGAGATCGAGGAGATCTACTTCCAGGGCTGGAAGCTGGGCCTCAAGGCGCTGGCGATCTACCGCGACAACTGCAAGGTCGGCCAGCCGCTGTCCAGCGCGAAGAAGAAGGCAGAGACCGCCGACGTCGAGCCGGAGAAGGTCGTCGAGTACAAGCCGATCCGCAAGCGGCTGCCGAAGAAGCGCCCGAGCCAGACCCTGTCGTTCACGGTCGGCGGCGCGGAGGGCTACCTGCACGCCGGTTCGTACCCGGACGACGGGCTGGGCGAGATCTTCGTCAAGCTGGGCAAGCAGGGTTCGACGCTGGCGGGTGTCATGGACGCCTTCTCGATGTCGATCTCGGTGGGCCTGCAGTACGGCATCCCGCTGGAGTTCTACGTCTCGAAGTTCTCGAACCTGCGCTTCGAGCCGGCCGGCATGACGGACGACCCGGACATCCGGATCGCCACCAGCGTGCTGGACTACCTGTTCCGCCGCCTCGCGCTGGACTACCTGCCGTACGAGAAGCGGGCCGAGCTGGGCATCTTCACCGCGGCCGAGCGCGCCGCGCAGGTGGAGACGGGCTACGGTTCGCAGCCGGCCGAGCAGGTCGACCTGGAGGCGCTGCGCAGCACGGTCGACTCGAGCCCCGCGAAGGCCGAGCCGGCGGAGCAGCCCCAGGCGGCGCACAGCACGGCCGAGCTGATGGACCTGCACCTCGGCAAGGCGGCCGACGCGCCGCTGTGCATGACCTGCGGAACGAAGATGCGCCCCGCGGGCTCCTGCTACGCCTGCGAAGGCTGCGGCGCCACCTCCGGCTGCAGCTGATCTGACGATGTGACACAGCGGCCGGGTGCTTTCGCGCCCGGCCGCTGTCACGTTTCGGCGGCCTGCCGAGTCTTTTCAGCATGAGCGAAACGATCCTCGTCACCGGCGGGACCGGTGTTCTCGGCCGGGCCGTTGCCCGACGTCTCCTCGCGCCGGAGCGGGAAGTCCGGGTGCTGAGCCGTCGTCCGGCGCCGGACGGCACGGCCTACGCCTGGCGCACCGGCGACCTCCGCACCCGGCAGGGCATCGACGCGGCGGTGGCGGGCGCGGACGTGATCGTGCACTGCGCGACCACGCTCGGTGGCAAGGACGTCGCCACCACGAGGACGCTCCTCGACATCGCCCGGCGCCACGGCGAACCGCACGTCGTGTTCATCTCGATCGTGGGCGTCGATCGGGTCCCGCTCCCGTACTACCGCGCGAAGCTCGCCGCGGAGGAGGCGGTCATCGGGTCGGGGCTGCCGTGGACGATCCTGCGTGCCACGCAGTTCCACGACCTGATGTGCCGCATCGTGGAGGTTCAGCGCCGCCTGCCTGCCGTCCTGTACCCCGCCCGGTTCCGGTTCCAGCCGGTCGACGCGGGCGAGGTCGCCGCGCGCCTCGCGGACCTCGCCCTCCATGACCCCGCCGGCCGGGCGCCGGACATGGGCGGGCCCGAGGTCCGGGAGTTCGCCGACCTGGCCCGGAGCTACCTGCGCCACCGGGGCCGCCGCCGCGTGCTCGTGCCGGTCCCGCTCCCCGGGGCCACCGCCCGCGCCTACCGGGCCGGCCACCACCTGACGCCGGACACCTCGGGGCGCACCACGTTCGAGGAGTTCCTGGCCGCTCAGCCCGCCATCGCGTAGAGGACCTCGCGCAGGTCGTCCTCGCGGTCGGTGCGCCACACCACGCGCAACGCCAGCTCGGCGGGATCCGCCAGCGGTTGCGCGACGAGTGTGCCGTCCGCGAGGTCGCCGCCGACCGCGAAGTCCGGCAGCAGCGCGACGCCGAGGCCCTGCGCCACCCACGACCGGATCGTCGACACGCTGTCGAACTCCAGCCGCCTGCCGCCCGTGCCCAGCAACCGGTCGGCGGCCATCCGGAACGAGCACCCGTCCGGGGTGACCAGCAGGGCGTCGCCGTCGTACCCGGGGCGGGCGACCAGGTGCAGCCGCACGGTCTCGATGTCCACAAAGGACAGGTCACCGCCGTCGAACCCCAGTGTGCCCAGCGCGGTTCCGGTGTCCAGCAGCAGGCCAGCGTCGAGCGAACCGTCCGCCACCGCGCGCAGCAGCGGTTGCCGCATCAGGGACCGCACCGCCAGGTCGACGTCGGGCCGCCGATCCGCGAGCCGGGCGACGACGGAAGGCAGCCGCGTGGCGACGAGGGTTTCCAGCGCGCCGACGGTGAACCGGGTGCGCTCGTCGCTCACCAGGCGCCGGATCGACTCGGCCTGGTCGAGCAGCCGCCGCGCCTCGGGCAGCAGCAGGCGCCCACGCTCGGCGAGCGCCATACCGGTCGGCTTGCGCTCGAACAGCACCACTCCGAGCGAGCTCTCCAGCGACCGCACGTGCTCCGAAACCGTCGCAGGCGACAGCTCGAGCAGCGAGGCCGCACCGGTGACCGAGCCGGCCGACGCCACCGCCACGAAGGCCCGCAACTGCCGCAACTCCATGAGATCCACTCTAGCCAGGAGGTGTTCGGAAAAACCGAACGCAGCCGGCGGAGGAGGCTGCGCGCTGCCGGGGCACCCGCGCGGCGCCGGGCGTGCGTGCAGTCGGGCGCCCGCGCGGCGCCGGGTGAGGGCGTAGCTGGGCGCCCGTGCGGCGTCGGGTGGGCGCGGAGCCGGGGCACCCGCATGCCGGCCGGGTTGAGGGCGTAGCCGGGCGCCCATGCGGCGTTGGGTGGGCGCGTGGCCGGGTGCGCGCATGCCGTCGGGCGAGCGTGCGGCCGGGCACCCGCATGGCGCCGGGTGAGCGTGCAGCCGGGCATCCGCGCGCCGCCGGGTGAGCGCCCGGTTGGGCGCCCGCATGCCGCCGGATCAACGGCAGCCGGGGCACCCCACGCCGCGGGTGGGCGCGTGGCGGGTGCGCGCATGGCGCCGGGTGAGCGTGCAGCCGGACATCCGCGCGCCGCCGGGTGAGCGCCCGGTTGGGCGCCCCGCGTGCCGCCGGCTGAACGGGCGGCTGGGGCACCCCACGCCGCCGGGTGGGCGCGTGGCCGGGTGCGCGCATGGCGCCGCGTGAGCGTGCAGTCGGGCGCCCGTACGGCGCGGGGTGAGCGCGCGGCCGGGCATCCGCGCGCCGCCGGGTGAGCGCGTAACCGGGCATCCGAACGCCGCCGGATGAACGGGCATCCAGGCATCCGTACGCCGCCGGCTGAGCGCGCAGCCGGGCACCCGCACGCCGCAGGACGAACGCAGCCGGGCACCCTGACGCTGCCGGATGAGCTCCCAACTCGCCCCATCCGGAAATACCTGAGGCCGCATCCGGTCCCGCCCGTTGAGCGAGCACCCCCGGAACCGGAGAGTCGCCGCCGTGACGACAACCGCTACCCGGGGCAGCCTTCTCGGCGTCTCCCTCGCCTACTTCCTCGTCCTGCTGGACACCACCGTGCTCACCGTCGCGCTGCCCGGCATCCGCGCCGACCTCGGCGGCTCGGTCGCCGGGCAGCAGTGGGTGGTCAACGGCTACACCGTCTCGTTCGCCGCGTTCCTGCTCGGCGGCGGCGCCCTCGCCGACCGGTTCGGCCCGCTGCGCGTGTTCCGCTGGGGCGTCGCGAGCTTCGGCGTCCTCTCGCTGGTCTCGGCGTTCGCGCCGAACCTGACCGTCCTCGTCGTGCTGCGCGTCCTGCTCGGCGTCGCCGGCGCGGCGTGCCTGCCCAGCTCCCTCGCGCTCATCAGCCGAATGCACCCGGACCCGGCCGCGCGGGCGAAGGCGCTCGGCGCGTGGGCGGCCATCACCGGCGTCGCGCTCGCCGCCGGGCCGATCGCCGGCGGTCTGCTGGTCGACCTCGCGGACTGGCGGGCGGTGTTCTTCGTCAACGTCCCGCTCGCGGCCCTCGGGCTGGCCCTCACCCGCGGCCGCGAGACGGCGCCCGCCCGCCGCGGGTTCGACGTCCGGAGCCAGCTCGCCGCATGCGTGTTCCTCGGCCTGCTGACCGAGGCGATAGTCGACGCCCAGCCGGTCGCGGCAGTCCTCGCGCTGCTCGTGCTCGCGTTGTTCGTCCACCGGGAGCGCCGCTCGGCGGCCCCGTCCGTGCCATCGGTCCTGGTGCGCAGCCGGGGCGTCGCGGTGAACCTGTTCGCCGGCGCGGCGGTGAACTTCGTGCTCTCCGGCGCGTTGTTCGCGGTGACCCTGCTGCTGCAGGACGAGCGCCACCTCACCCCGGTCCAGACCGGGCTGGCGTTCCTGCCGCTCACCTTGCCGACCGCGTTCAACCCGTTGCTGACCAGCCGGATCGTCGCCGCCCGCGGCCCGCGCCTCCCGGTCGTCGCCGGGCTGACCCTGCTGACCGCGGGCGCCGCTGTCCTGGCCGCGACCGTCCATGCGCCGTACCCGCTGCTGGCGTGCGGGCTCCTGCTGCTCGGCTTCGGTGTCTCCCTCGCCCTGCCCGCGCTCGTCACCGGCGTGGTGACCGCCGCGCCCGACGGCTACGCCGGAACCGCCGGTGGCCTGCTCAACGCCGTCCGCCAGGTCGGGGCGACCGTCGGCGTCGCGGCGATGGGCGCGGTGGTGGCCACCGGCGCGTTCGGCTGGGCGTTCGTGCTCGCCGCCGCGGTGGCGGCGAGCGGTCAGCTGCTGAGCTTCTGCCAGAGGAACTCGAACAGCAGGGCCCACTTGTAGGCCAGCTGCTCGTTGTCCGCCGCGGCGCCGTGCCCGCCCTCGATGTTCTCGTAGTACCGCACGTCGTGCCCCTGTTCGAGCATGCGCGCCATCATCTTGCGCGCGTGCGCCGGGTGCACCCGGTCGTCGCGGGTGGACGTCATGAACAGCGTGGGCGGGTACTTCCGTCCCTTGTGGACGTTCTGGTAGGGCGAGTACTTCGAGATGTACTCCCATTCCGCCGGATCGTCCGGGTCGCCGTACTCGGCCACCCACGACGCGCCCGCCAGCAGCAGGTGGTAGCGCTTCATGTCCAGCAACGGAACCTGGCTCACGATCGCGCCGAACAGCTCGGGGTAGCGGGTGAGCATGACGCCCATCAGCAGGCCGCCGTTGCTGCCGCCGTGGATGCCCAGCCGCTCCGGCGTCGTGATGCCGCGCTCGACGAGGTCCGCGGCGACCGCGGCGAAGTCCTCGTAAACCAGGTAGCGGTTCTCCTTGATCGCGCCGGTGTGCCAGCCCGGCCCGTACTCGCCGCCGCCGCGGATGTTCGCGAGCACGTACGTGCCGCCGCGCGCGAGCCAGCCGCGGCCGGTCACGCCGCTGTACGCGGGCAGGCGGGACACCTCGAACCCGCCGTAGCCGGTGAGCATCGTCGGGCCGTCCCCGTTGCGCGGCCGCACCACGAAGTACGGGATCCGCGTGCCGTCCCTGGAGGTGGCGAAGTGCTGCTCGACGGTGATGTCCGAGGCGTCGAAACGGGCCGGGGCCTGCTTCAGGATCTCGGTCTCGCCGCCGACGTGCCCGTAGGAGAGCGTCGCGGGCTGGGTGAAGCCGCTGGTGTTGAGCAGGTACTCGTCGCTGTGGTCGGGATCGGTGTCGACGATCTCCGCGGTGCCCAGCTCCGGCGCCCCGGCCAGCGGCTCGCGGCGCCAGCCGTCCTCGCCAGGGGTGAGCACGTGCAGCTCCGTGTGCACGTCGGCGAGGGTGGTGAGCAGCAAGTGGTGCTTCGTCCAGTCCCAGGCCTCCAGCGAGGTGCGCCCGTCCGGCTCGAACAGGACGGTGAGGTCGCGCTCGCCTGCCAGGTAGTCGTCGAACCGCGCGGCGAGCAGCGTGCCGGGCGCGTAGTCGCGGCCGGCGACCGTCCAGGCCGTGCGGGTCCGGATCAGCAGCCACTCCTTGTGGGTGCTGGTCTGCGCGTCCTCCGGCACGTCGAGCTTGACCAGGCCGTCGGGCGTGCGCAGGAACTTCTCCGTGCGGTAGAAGTCGATGGCGCGGCCGACGAAGTCGCGTTCGAATCCGGGCGTGGGGTCGTGGTAGGCGAACACCGCGACGTCGTCCGGCTTGCCTTCGAAGACCGTGACGGCCTCGGCGAGCGGGGTCCCGCGGCGCCACTCCTTCATGATCCGCGGGTACCCGGACGCGGTCATCGAGCCGGGGCCGAAGTCGGTGCCGACGTAGATGCGGTCCTCGTCGATCCAGCCGAGGCGGCTCTTGGCCTCGGGCAGCTCGAACCCGCCCGCGACGAACTCACGCGTCTCCAGGTCGAACTCGCGCACGACGGCCGCGTCCGCGCCACCGCGGGACAGCTCGGCCAGGCCGCGCCGGTACGACGGCCGCAGCACCGCCGCGCCCTGCCAGACCCAGTTCTCGCCCTCGGCCTCGGCCAGCGCGTCGACGTCGAGCAGGACCTCCCATTCGGGCCGCTCGGTGCGGTAGGAGTCGAGAGTGGTGCGCCGCCACAGGCCGCGCGGGTGCGTCGCGTCCTGCCAGAAGTTGTAGAAGTACTCGCCGCGCCGGCGGATGTAGGGGATCCGGTCGTCGGCGTCGAGCACCTCGCGGGCCTCGTCGCGCAGCTGCTCGAACCGCGTGCCGCCGGTGAGCTCGGCGACCGATTCGGCGTTGCGCTGCCGGACCCAGTCGAGCGCCCGCTCGCCGGTCACGTCCTCGAGCCAGAGGTACGGGTCTTCGTCAGCCATGTCCCCATCCTGCCAGGTGGGGATGATTTTCAACGCCAGGCGGGGTCGCGGCCGGTCAGCGCGAGGAACCGGTCCAGTTCGCCGGCGTCCGGAGCGATCTCGACGACGGGCGCGAAGACGTCGTCGTCGGGGCGCGGCCGGGTGCGCATCCGCTCGGCGAACCGCAGCGCGACGTGCACGGCCTCCGGGTCGGGTTCGTAGGGCGCGTCGAGGGCGCGGGCGAGGTCCCAGCCGTGCGCGACCGAGTCGACCAGGCGCATGGTGAGCGCGACCGGAGCGGGGAAGGTGCCGAACTCGCGGACCGTCACCTCGCGGTCCAGCACCGCGTCGTCGGCGGCAGCGGCGAGGAAGGCGTCGACCGACTCCGCGTAGGCGCGGTACGGGTCGTCACCGAGTGTTCCGGTCGCCCAGTCCGGCGCGACACCCTCGCGCAGCGCCACCGCGAAGGCGTGGTTTTCGCTCACCTGGTGGGTGAGCAGGTCACCGAGCGTCCAGCCCGCGCACGGTGTTCGCAGGCCGAGGTCGGTGACCCCGGAAACGATCTTGTCCAGGTCGGCGAGAACTCGCCGGTCGAGATCACGGATGTCCATGTGGTCAACCTAGGCCGACAAGTGGCCCTGCCGAAGGTCCAAAGCTGGGCCATCGGAGTTGGGCCAATTAGGCTGGCGAGGTGGACATCCAGATCGAGCTGGGGGCCGGCCGTGGCCGGCGGGATGCCATCTACCGCCAGATCCGCGAGGCGATCCTCGACGGCCGCCTGCGCGACGGGGACGCCCTGCCGCCCACCCGTGAGCTGGCTCAACGGCTCGCGGTGTCGCGCAACACGGTCAGCGCCGCGTACGACCGCCTGGTCGCCGAGGGGTTCCTGGAGTCACGGGTCGGCGCGGGCACCTTCGTCGGCGCGGGCGCCCGGCGGGACGGCCGTCCGCCGGACAGCGGGCCGGCGTCGCTCACCCCGGTCCCGGTGTGGGACGACGTGCCCCGTCCGCCGGACCGGTTCCGCGAGCAGCCGTCGTTCGACTTCCGCTCCGGCGCGCCGGACGTCTCGCTGTTCCCGTTCGACACCTGGCGCCGCCTGGTCACGCAGCAGCTGCGGCGGTCGCGGCACGACGTGCTCACCTACGGCGATCCGCAGGGGCACCCCGCTCTGCGGGAGGCGATCGCGCGGCACATCGGCGTGTCGCGGGCGGTCCGGGTAACCGCGGACGACGTGCTGGTCACGAACGGATCGCAGCAAGCGGTGGATCTCGCCGCCCGGGTGCTGGTCGAACCGGGCGCCCGGGTCGCGGTCGAGGATCCCGGCTACCCGCCGCCGCGGCAGCTGTTCGCCACACTGGGTGCGCGGCCGGTCGGGGTGCCGGTGGACGACGAGGGCATCGTCGTCGACGCCATCCCCGGCGACTGCCGCCTGGTGTACGTGACGCCGTCGCACCAGTTCCCGCTCGGGGTGTCGATGTCGATGGCGCGGCGGGTGGCCCTGATCGACTGGGCCTGCCGGCACGACGCGGCGATACTGGAGGACGACTACGACACCGAGTTCCGCTACACGGGACGGCCGCTGGAACCGTTGCGCAGCTTGGATTCCAGTGGCCGGGTGCTCTACATCGGATCGTTCTCCAAGGTGCTGCTTCCCGGGCTGCGACTCGGGTTCCTCGTCGCGCCGCCGGGCTTGCGGCCTGCACTGGCGAAGGCGAAGTACCTGACGGACTGGCATTCGGCGAGCCTCACGCAGGCGGCGCTGGCGGAGTTCATGGACAGCGGCGAGTTCGCGCGGCACATCCGCCGCACGCGCCGCGAGTACGCCGCCCGGCGCGAGGTGGTGTGCCGCGTGGTCGCGCGGGAGTTCCCGGACCTGCGATTGATCCCGTCGTCGGCCGGACTCCATGTGAGTGCATTCAGCGCGACGCCGGTACGTCCGATGGTGCGAGCCGCGCGGCAGGCGGGCGTGCGGATCTACACGCTCGGTGACTTCACGGGCGTGCGGGATGCCCTGGATGGACTCGTTTTCGGCTTCGGCGCGATCCCGCGTGACCGCATCGAGCCGGGGCTGCGGGAGTTGCGGGCTTTCGCGGACAGCGACCGGGCTCTAACCTGATGTGAGCCGGGTCACGAGCAGCTTGGAGGCTGTCGATGCGGATCGCCGACTTACTGCGGAGCAAGGGGAACTGGGTGGCCACGGTGCGGCCCGAGTCGTCCATCACCGATCTGCTCGCCGGTCTGGCCGAGCACAACGTGGGCGCGATGGTCGTGGCCGGGGAGGACGGCATCGCGGGTATCGTGTCGGAACGCGATGTGGTGCGGAAGCTCAACGAGCACGGGCCTGCCCTGCTGGAGCGCCCGGTGTCGGAGATCATGACGACGGTGGTGGCGACGTGCACCCCGCGTGATTCGGTGGACGACCTGAGCGTGCTGATGACCCAGCGCCGGGTTCGGCACGTGCCCGTCGTGGAGGGCGGGCGCCTGGTCGGGATCGTCAGCATCGGCGACGTGGTGAAGAGCCGGATGGAGGAACTGGAGGCGACGCAGCAGCAACTGGCGGCCTACATCGCGCAGGGCTGAGCTCGCCGGACCGCCTTTCCCACCATCGCGGTTCACCCGGCTGAAGGCTGGGCCCACCCCTCCAGCACCCGGTCCAGATCCGCCCGGATCCGCTCCCGGGCGTCCGCGCGCGGCACGCCGTCCATGAGCAACCGGTCGTAGGCGGTGTCGAGGTGCCGCACCGAGGCGATCACCGCGAGCCGCACGGCTTCCTCGTCGAGCGCCCGCCCGGCCGCGGACCGCCCGACGCGCCCGCTGCCCCGGGTCCCCGCGTGCTCGGCGATCGACTGAGCCCGCTCGGCCGGGCAGCCCGGGTACAACCGGCGGACGACCTCGGCGAAGGCGGCCTGGAACTCGACGTCCTGCGCGGCCCGGCGGTGCGCGTCCCGTTCCCGCCGGCGGGCGCGGACGTCCTCGTCGGCGAGGCACTGCTGTTCGGCGCGTTCGAGCGCGGCTTCTTCGACGAGGATCCCTTGCCGCTCATGGCGTTTGCGCCGCCGGTTGAAGCGCAGGACCAGCACGGCGAGGGTGCTCTCCTGCTTCGCGCGGCGGGACAGCGCGGCGTTGCCCGCGGGCAGGAAGACGAGGTGGTCGAAGTCCGCGCAGGCGAGGCACAGGTGGCCGTCGCCGTCGGGCAGGTGCAGGTCCCCGGCCGCGCCACGGGTCGCGCAGCCCACGCAGGTCCAGGCGTTGCCTGCGGTGGTCACGGCGAGGTCCGGCGCCTTGTTCTGCCGTTCGGTGAGGCGGGCGCGTTGCTTGTCCGTCAGTCCCGGGGCCAGCCAATGCGTGCGGCACAGGCGATCGAGCGCGTCGTCGTCGGTGAACCGCAGGTCGCGGCGATCCCGGGTGCCCGCGACGTAAGCGCTGTCGGACGGGCTCAGCCCGTTGGCTCTGGCCCAGCTGCCCAGGCACTCCAGGGCTTCGGCGATGCGCGTGTTATCGACGGGAAGTTCCTTGGCGAGGGGGCTGAACCGCCCGCGGCGCCACTCTTCGACGCGGGCGGGATGCACCCAGCCGAGTGCGGTGAACACCTCGACGGGAGCGACGTACTTGCGCTGGGCGAGCGCGGCACCCGCCACGGAGGCGACGCGGTTGTGCAGTTTGCCGGCCATCGGCCCGGGAGTCTAATCGCGGCACCTGCGGCCACGGCGGTGGCAGTTCGGTCGGCGGGTCAGGGCAACTCGCTCACCGTCGGCCGAAGGGCGCTGATCCCGGCCGTCAGCGCGGCGCGTCCCTCGCCGAAGCTCGTTCCCAGCGGCAGTTCGGTCAGCAGCACCGCGACGTAGCGGTAGCCCGGCCCGACGAGCCCGGTCGTGTTCAGCACGACGGCCCGGCTGATCTCCATCCAGCCCTGCTTGACCGCGCGCGGCAGTCCCGGCAGGCCGTCCGGGATGCCGAAGTACTGCGGGAACCCGTCCGCGGCCGGGGTCCGGATCGCCGCCAGCCCGTCGAGGATCGGCTGCCGCGCCTCGGGCGGCACCTCGGTGGCCAGGTAGCGGTAGATCGCCACCAGGTCGTTCGGGGTCGTCCTGGTCATCTCCCACTGGTCGGAAATCCGCGGCGGCTGAGTGTTCTCCAGGTTCATCAGATCAGCCATCCGCGTGACGATCGATCCGCGTCCGCCCGAGTTCCAGAACGATTCGGCGGCGCCGTCGTCGCTGAGCGACAGCATCTCGACGATGCGCTCGCGCTGCGCGTCGCTCGGGGCGTGCCAGCCGCCGGTGTGCAGGACGTCGAGCGCCATCAGGAGCTTGACCACCGATGCCGTGTAGAACTGCCGGTCGCCGTTCGCGGAGGCCAGCAGTTCGCCGGTGGCCGTGTCGTACAGGGCGAGTCCGACGGTGGTCCCGGACACCTCGTGGGTGACCGCGCCGGTCGCGGCGGCGGCGAGACGCGTGCGCTCGTCGGCGGTCAGCGTCGAGTGCGTGGTGCTGACCGATGTGGCCGACGGTGTCGTGCTGGTCGACGGCAGCGCGCTGGGCGCCGCGACGGGCACCGAACCGGTGTCCGCCTTGCCGATGGTCAGCGAGGTGACGACCACGGCCGTGGCCACTCCCGCGCCCACCCCGGCGAGCACGACGCGCCATTTCATGCCCCGCATAACGTCCACCTAATCGGAATTGTGCCCCGCGGAGGTAACCGTACGGTAAAACCACGCGACCTCATGTCGATCTTCGTCAGGTCGGGTGGAATCTACTGTGGACCGAACGAACCGGGCCGGACACCTTACTCCACACCCCTGACAGGAATGCGCCACCGGCCCGCGCGGGCGGGAAGTTGTCCACATCGTCCTGAACCATCCACAGAATCCCGTTCTGTTTCGGGAACACTGGTTTTCTGCCCCATAGTGGTTCCATGACTTCCACGACCACCAACACCGGCACGGACGGCCGGATCACCGTCCGCATCTCCGACCCCGGCGAGCTGATCGCCGCGGTGCCGCACCTGCTGACGTACCGGCCCGGCCCGTCCGTCGTGCTGCTCAACCACGGCGGCCGGGAACGCATGATCACGCCGGTGATCCGCGCGGATCTGCCCGACGAGGCGTGCGAGCCGGACATGGCCGGTGATCTCGTGCGCGCCGTGCTCCGACATCCCGGCGCCGGGGTGACGGTCGTGATCATCGGCCGCCACCCCGGCCACCGGGCGCCGCCGGGCCGGTTGCCGCACCACGGCTTGGCCCGCCGGTTGACGTCCACGTTCGGGAACGCCGGACGCCCGGTCGATCACGCCTTGTGGGTCCCGGAGATCCGCGGCGGAGCACGGTGGCGGTGCTACCACGAAAGGTGCCTGCGAGGCGTGCTGCCGGACGACCGGGAAACCGTGCTGGCCGCCACGATGGCGACGAGTGGCCAAGTGACGTACGGCAGCCGCGAGGAGATGGCACGCCTGCTCGACCCCGACGACCCAGCCGCCATCACCCGGCGGCAACACATGCTGGACGAAGCGATCGACAACGGACTGACGAGACCGAGCCCCACTGGGCCGGCAAGCAAGGCACAGCAGCCCACGGCGGCCAGCACCGTCAAGGCGAAGCGCGGCGCCGCACTGGGTGCGTTCACCGAGGCAAAGTCGGCTGGGCCGACCGCCAAGGGCGGCGCTGCACCGGGCCGGCGCGGCGAGGCGGAGTCAGCCGAGCCCGCCGCAGGCGGCCTAGCGGGTTGGCACGCCGCGATGGGCGGTGCCGAACCGGGCTGGTGCGGCGAGGCGGAGTCAGCCGAGTCCGCCGGGGGCGGCCCAGCGGGTTGGCACGCCGCGATGGGCGGTGCCGAACCGGACTGGTTCGGCGAGGCGCAGTCGGCCGAGCACCTCGCCGTCGTCCGCGCCGCCCTGGCCCGGGCCGTCGCGGGCGACTTCGACCTGAGCGACGAGGACGTGGTGTCCCTGGCGATGGCCCTGTCCGACCTGACCGTGCGCGACCGTTGCCTCACGACGGCCGACCCGCCCGGCGACCCCCCGTCCACCGCCGCCGAACGACTGTGGCTCGAACTCGTGCGCCGCACCCCGATGCCGGAACGCGCCGAGCCGGCCGTGCTGCTCGGCTACTCGGCCTACCGCCGCGGGGACGGCGTCCTGGCCGCCCTGGCGTTCGACAACGCACTGGCCGCCCACCCCGGCCACCGCCTCGCGGAGCTCCTCCGGATCTGCCTGAGCCACCAACTCCCGCCCGACACACTCCGCCGCCTGAGCGACTGCCAGGAAGGAGGCCTCATGCCCAGCTGACCCAGCCCGCGCGCCACCGGAGGCCGGCGCGGCGCATGACGGTGGAGGGAGCGGCTCCCGCAGGTGTCCGCCCCGCAGGACCAGCAGGTGCGAGGCACCTCAACGGCCGAGCTGACTCCCGATCGGCACCGGCCGCGCAGACCAAGCCCCCGACCGGCACGGGCCGCGCCGACCACGCTCGATCGAGACCGGCCGCACCGGTCGCACCGACCAAGCTGCGATCGGTGCGGGCCGCAGTGCCAAAGCCGCGATCGGCGTGGGCCGCACCGATCAAGCTGCGATCGGCGCGGGCTGCACCGATCAAGCCGCGATCGGCACCGGCCAAGCCTCGACCGGCGCCGGCCCACCCGCCGAGAGGATCAGCCCCCGAGAGGACCAGCCCCCGAGGGGACCAGCCCCGAGGGGATCAGCCTCCGAGGGCCTTGCGCTCCTGCGTGAAGCGCCAGGCGTCGCGGACGATGCCTTCCAGGTCGGCGCGCTCGGGCTTCCAGCCGAGCTCCTCGCGGGCCCGGTCGCTGGCCGCCACCAGGATCGCGGGGTCGCCGGCGCGGCGCGGCGCCACCTCGGCCGGGATCGGGTGCCCGGTCACGGCGCGGCACGCCTCGATGACCTGGCGCACGGAGAACCCGGTGCCGTTGCCCAGGTTGTAGATCCGGTGTTCACCGGCCCGCGCGTGCGTCAGCGCGAGCAGGTGGGCGTCGGCGAGGTCGGCCACGTGGATGTAGTCGCGAACGGCCGTGCCGTCGTCGGTGGGGTAGTCCTCGCCGAAGATGCCGATGTGCGGGCGGTCCCCGGTGGCCACCTGCAGCACCAGCGGGATCAGGTGGGTCTCGGTGGTGTGCCGCTCCCCGTAGCGGCCGTACGCGCCGGCGACGTTGAAGTACCGCAGGCTCACGGCAGCCAGCCCGTGCGCCCGCGCGTAGCTGGTGATCGCGTGGTCGATGGCCAGCTTCGACGCACCGTAGGTGTTGGTCGGCATCGTGGGCGCGGTCTCCGGGATCGGGCTGCGCTCCGGCTCACCGTAGGTGGCCGCCGTGGAGGAGAAGACCAGGCGGGGCGTGCCGTGCGCGCGCATCGCGTCCAGCAGGCGAATGGAGGTGATCACGTTCCCGTGCCAGTACTTGGCCGGGTCCTGCATCGACTCGCCGACGAGGGACTTCGCCGCGAAGTGCAGCACGCCGTCGAAGCCCTCGCCGAGCAGGGACGCCGTCGCGTCGGCGGCGTCGCCCTCGACGAAACGCGCGCCGTCGGGGACGGCGTCCGCGTGGCCGGTGGACAGGTCGTCCACGACGACGACCTCGTGCCCGGCCTCCAGCAGACGGGCCGTGCAGACGCTGCCGACGTAACCGGCACCGCCCGTGACGATCAGCTTGAGGCGCGAGGAGTCGGAAGCCATGGTCTCGTCGGAAGCCTTTCTCGAGAACGAAAAGGAGGTGTCGCCAGTGTGGACCAGCAACCTGTGAGCCACGCACAGGTCCGGCCCCGCCGAATCACAGCTCGTCGCGTCCCGCACCGGGGGACGGGACCGCCACGAAGGCACGCGGCGCGCGGTAGCCCGCGCGGTCGAAGGCCTCCGTGACCGCCGCCTCCACGGTGTCCACAGCGGACTCGGGCACGAGGGCGATCGCGGTGCCGCCGAACCCGCCGCCGGTCATCCGCGCGCCCAGGGCGCCGTTGGCTTCGGCGACCTCCACGGCGAGGTCCAGTTCCGGGCAGGAGATCCGGTAGTCGTCACGCATGCTGGCGTGCGAAGCGGTCAGCAGCGGGCCGATGTCGCCGATCCGGCCGTCCCGGAGCAGCGCGACGACGTCGAGCACGCGCTGGTTCTCCGTCACGACGTGGCGGACGAGCGGGCCGAGCTCGGCGGGCAGCTGCGCGAGCGCGCCGTCCAGGTCGCCGGGGCCCACGTCCCGCAGCGCCTTGACGCCGAGCAGGTCGGCCGCGCGTTCGGTGCCCTTGCGGCGCTCGCCGTAGCCGCCCTCGCTGTGGGCGTGCTTGACGCGTGTGTCGATGGCCAGGATGCGCAGGCCCGCGGCCGCGGCGTCGAACGGCACCTGTTCCATCTCGCCGGAGCGGACGTCGAGGAACAGCACGTGACCGTCCACGCAGCACAGCGACGCGGTCTGGTCGAGCACGCCGGTCGGGGCGCCGACGAAGTCGTTCTCGGCGCGCTGAGCCCAGCGGGCGATCTCGGCGCGCCGCTCCAGGCCCGGGTCGTCTTCACCGGCCAGCCCGAGCAGGGCCAGCGCCACCGCGCACTCCAGCGCGGCGGAGGAGGACAGCCCGGCGGCGGTGGGGACGTCACCGGCCAGCACGACGTCGGCGCCGCGCTCGACGCCGTGGTCGCGCAGCACCCACGCCACCCCGGCTGGGTACGCGGCCCAGCCGTCGACACCACCGGGACGCAGATCGGGGATCGCGACGGGCTCGGCTTGCTGGATGCGCCCGTCGGAGCCGAGCGTGGACACGGTGAGGACCTGGTCGGCGCGCGGGGACGCGGCGGCGGCCAGCCGGTGCGGCAGGGCGAACGGCAGCACGAAACCGTCGTTGTAGTCGGTGTGCTCGCCGATCAGGTTGACCCGGCCCGGCGCGGACCACACCCCGGCCGGGGACCGCCCGTGCACGGACCGGAACGCCTCCGCGGCCTCGCTCGCGGAGCTCACTTGGCCTGCGCCAGAACCGCGTGCAGCACCGACATGGGCACCTGGACCGCGCCGAGCTCGCCGGTCAGCTCCGCGGTGCCGCCGCCGTCCGCGCGGCGCACCGACACGACGCTGCCGGGGGCGACTCCCGCCTTCTTCAGGTCGACCATCAGCTTCTCGTCGAGCTGGATGTGCTCGGCAAGGCGCCGGATCTCCGCCTTGCCGCCGCCGGAGCGCGCGAAGTCGTCCAGCCGCACCAGGTCGGCCTCGGCGGGCGGCGCGGGCAGCCCGCCCTCCCCGAGCTTGTCCAGACCAGGGATCGGGTTGCCGTAGGGCGAGGTGGTCGGGTGGTCGAGCAGCCGGACCAGCTTGCGCTCCACCGCCTCGCTCATGACGTGCTCCCAGTGGCAGGCCTCGGTGTGCACGTGCTCCCACTCCAGCCCGATCACGTCGAGCAGCAGTCGCTCCGCGAGGCGGTGCTTGCGCATGACGGCGATGGCGAGTTCCCGGCCGTGGTCGGTGAGCTGCAGGTGGCGGTCGTCGGCGACGCGCACCAGCCCGTCGCGTTCCATGCGGGCCACCGTCTGGCTGACTGTCGGACCGCTCTGCTGCAGCCGCTCGGCGATGCGGGCGCGCAGCGGTACGACACCTTCCTCTTCGAGCTCGAAGATGGTCTTCAAGTACATCTCTGTGGTGTCGATGAGATCGTTCACGATGTCCCCTTCGTCCGCGACAATCCATGGTAGTCGTTCCGGGCGACGGTCACCCCAGGTGACCGGGAGGATAATCCCGCTCCTCACGGCTACCATCGGACGTCATGCAGCCCGCCGTCGTCTGGGATCCCGCCCTCCTCGGTTACGACCTCGGCGGTGAGCACCCGTTCAACCCGGTCCGGCTCGACCTCACCGTGCGGCTCGCCACTGAGCTGGGGGTCCTCGACGGCGTGGAATTGCTCGTGCCCGAGCCCGCCACCGATACCGAGTTGTACCGCATCCACGCTGAGGAGTACCTGGCGGCGGTCAAGCTCGCGCCGACCGCGGGCTGGGACGTCGGCCACGGCCTCGGCACCGCCGACAACCCAGTGTTCAGCGACATGCACGACGCCTCCGCGCTGGTGGTCGGCTCGACCCTGCTCGGGGCGCGCAAGATCGCCGACGGCGAGGCGCGGCGCGCGGTGAACATCGCAGGTGGCCTCCACCACGCCATGCGCGACCACGCCGCCGGGTTCTGCGTCTACAACGACTGCGCGGTGGCCATCTCCTGGCTGCTCGACCACGGTTTCGACCGTATCGCCTACGTGGACACCGACGTCCACCACGGCGACGGCGTGCAGGCCGCCTTCTACGGCGACCCCCGTGTGCTCACGGTCTCGCTGCACCAGCACCCGTTCACACTGTGGCCGGGCACCGGGTACAGCGCCGAGACCGGGTCCGGGGAGGCCGAGGGCACGTCGGTGAACGTGCCGCTGCCGCCGGGCACCCGCGACGCCGGCTGGCTGCGTGCCTTCCACGCGGTCGTGCCGTCCCTGCTGGAGGTGTTCCGGCCGCAGATCCTGGTCACCCAGTGTGGTGTCGACTCCCACGAGGAGGACCCGCTCGCGGACCTCGCGCTCTCGGTCGACGGCCACCGGACCATCTACGCTACTCTCCGTGACCTCGCTGAGCGTCACGCCGAGGGCCGGTGGCTGGCCGTCGGCGGCGGCGGGTACCAGCTGATCCGGGTCGTGCCGCGCTCGTGGACGCACCTCATGGCGACGGTCCTCGACCGCGACGTGAAGCCCGAGACGCCGCTGCCGCCGAACTGGGTCAACACGGTCCTGCGGGCCGCGCCGAGCGCCGAACTGCCCCCGGAGATGACCGACGGCCGGGACACCACGTTCCGCTCCTGGGGGGACGGGGCGGACGATCCGGTCGACGTCGCGATCCGGGACACGCGCCGCGCGTTGTTCCCACTGCACGGCCTGGACCCGGACGACCCGAGGGACTGACCCGACCGATCCGAGGAATCGACGTGAGATGAGCAGGACCGACAAGCCCAGCGGACCGCACGACGACGAGCCCCGCGGAGCCGCACCGGCCGGCAGGCCCGTTCAGGGGGACGGCGCGCCGGGAGCGGAGAGCCCGGAGGGCGGCCTCCGCGCCGCGGCGGGTGGTGGCGAACAGGCCGCTGCCGGCCAGGATCGGGGCGCCGGCGCGGGCGGTGAGCATGCCGCTCGTGGCGGCTCGGGGTCGGGCGGCGGCGTGGGCAGTGTCGGTGGTGGGGAGGCCTCCGGTGGTGAGCGAGCGGCCGGTGGCGAGGCTCCCGGTGGTGAGCAGGCCGACGGTGGCGGCTCGGGGCTGGGCGGTGTCGATCAGGAGCAGGTGGGTGGCGCTGGCGTGGGCAGTGATCAGGGCAGTGCGGGCGGCAGCGGGGAGCAGGAGCAGCTGACCGGTGCCGGCGAGCGTGGGGGCGCGGGGCAGGCGCAGGTGGGCGGTGCCGGTGAGCGTGGGGGCGCGGGGCAGGCGCAGGTGGGCGGTGCCGGCGAAAGCGGCGGTACTGGCCGCGGTGGTGCTGGTGAGCGAAGCGGCGCCGGAGAGCGCGGCAGTGCCGGCGAGCGCGGTGCTGCCGGTGCGTCCAGCGATGCCGGCCAGGAGCCGGCCAGCAGCGGCGCCGGTCCCGGGCAGGCGGCCGGCGCGGCGGAGGGTGCGAACCGGGAGAAGCACGGGCCCCGCGATCCCTTCGACTACCCCCGCCACTGGGAGGCCGACGTTCTGCTCAGCGATGGCGGCACCGTCCACTTGCGACCCATCGTCCCGAGTGACGCCGACGCCCTCGTCGCCTTTCACGGCAAGCTTTCCGAGCGCACCCGGTACCTCCGCTACTTCGGCGCCTACCCGCGCATCCCGCAGCGGGACCTCGAACGGTTCTCCGTCGTCGACCACCACGATCGCGTGGCGTTCGTCGCCCTGCTCGGGGACGACATCATCGCCGTGGGGCGGTACGAGCGGCTCGGCGACGGGCCCTCGGCCGAGGTGGCGTTCGTCGTGGACGACGCGCACCAGGGGCGCGGCGTCGGGTCGATCCTGCTGGAGCACCTGGCCGCCGCCGCGTCCGAGAGCGGCCTGCGCCGGTTCGTCGCCGAGGTCCTCGCCGAGAACGCGGCCATGGTGCGCGTCTTCCGCGACGCCGGCTACCAGGTGAGCCGCGCCATCGAGGAGGGCGTGCTGCACCTGGAGTTCGACATCGACCCGACCGAGGAGTCCCTCGCCGTCGCCCGCGCACGCGAACAGGCCGCCGAGGCGCGCAGCGTCTACAACCTCCTCCACCCGCGCTCCGTCGCGGTCATCGGCGCCTCGGCCGACCCCACGAAGGTCGGCTACTCGGTCCTGTCCAACCTGCTCGCCGCGGACTTCGCGGGCACCGTCTACCCGGTCAACCCGGAGCACCGCTCGGTGCGCGGCGTGCGTGCGTATCCGTCCGTTGTGGACATTCCGGACCCGGTCGACCTCGCCGTCGTCGCGGTGCCCGCGGACCAGGTCGAGTCCGTGTTGGACGGTGCGCTCGCCAAGGGCGTCAAGACCTTGCTGATCGTCACCGCCGGTTTCGGCGAAGCCGGCCCGCACGGGCTGCACGCCGAGCTGCGCCTCGTCGGCGAAGCACGCGCGCACGGCATGCGCGTGGTCGGCCCCAACGCCCTCGGTGTGCTCAACACCGATCCGGCGGTCCGGCTCAACGCCACCCTCGCCCCGCGCCTGCCCAAACGTGGCCGCGCCGGCTTCTTCTGCCAGTCCGGCGCCCTGGGCACCGCGATCCTCGCCGACGCCGAAGCACGCGGCCTCGGCCTGTCGACGTTCGTGTCCGCGGGCAACCGCGCCGACGTCTCCGGCAACGACCTGCTGCAGTACTGGGAGACCGACACCAGCACCGACCTCGTCCTGCTCTACCTCGAATCGTTCGGCAACCCGCGCAAGTTCGCGCGCCTCGCGCGGCGGCTCGGGCGCAGCAAGCCGATCGTCGCGGTGAAGTCCGGGCGGCACGCCGTTCGCCCGCAGCTGGCCGCGACGTCCGCCGAGGTCGACGAGTCGAGCGTGCAGGCCCTGTTCGAGCAGGCCGGTGTGGTGCGGGTGGAGACGCTGGCGCAGCTGTTCGACACCGCGCTCGTGTTCGCCCACCAGCCGCTGCCCGCCGGTCCGCGGATCGGGATCGTCGGCAACTCCAGCGCGATCGGCCTGCTCGCCGCCGACACGGCCCGCGCGCAGGGCCTGCGCCTGGCGTTCGACCCCGTGGACGTCGGGCCGCAGGCCGGTCCGGACGACTTCGCCGCGGCGGTGCGGGAGGCGCTGAACAACCCGGAGACCGACGCGCTGGTCGCGGTGTTCGTGCCGCCGCTGTCGATCCCGGGCAGCACGTACGCGCGGGCGCTGCGCGAGGCGGCCCAGGAGCTTGACCAGGGCAAACCGATCGTGTCGACGTTCCTCGCCGCCGAGGGCGTGCCGGACGAGCTGGCCGTGCCCGGCCCGGACGGCGCACCGGGACGCGGGTCGATCCCGTCGTACCCCAGCCCGGAGCGCGCGGTGAACGCGCTGGCGAAGGTCGTGCGGTACGCGGCGTGGCGGCAGCGGCCGCAGGGCACGCTGATCCGCCCCGACGGCCTGCACGTCGAGCAGGCGGAGCAGGTCGTGCGGGAGATCCTGGCAGGCGGCGACAAGAACGTGGTGCTCGAGGACGCCGACATCGTGCGGCTGCTCGGGTGCTACGGCATCGACGTCGTGCCGTTCCGGATGGTGTCGAGCGCCGAGGCCGCGGTCCAGGCCGCGGAGGAGCTCGGCTACCCGGTGACGGTGAAGGCAGTGGACGAACGCCTGCGCGGACGGCCGGACCTCGCGGGCGTGCGGCTGGACCTGGCGTCGCCCGACGCGGTGCGGCGCGGGTACGAGGACCTGAGCGAGGTGTCCGGCGAGCGGGACGTCTACGTGCAGAAGATGGCGCCGAAGGGCATCTCGTGCCTGATCGGGCTGCAGGACGACCCGTCGTTCGGCAGCCTGGTGTCGTTCGGGTTGTCCGGGCTGGTGAGCACGCTGCTGGGGGACCGGGCGTACCGGGCGGTGCCGCTGACCGACGTGGACGCCGCGACGCTCATCCGCGAGCCGAAGAGCGCCCCGCTGCTGACCGGCTACCGGGGCGACGAGCCCGCGGACCTCGCGGCGCTCCAGGACATGGTGCTGAGGGTGGCGGCGCTGGCGGAGGACCACCCGGAGGTGCGGGCGCTGACGCTGGACCCGGTGATGGCCTCGCCGGAAGGTGCTTTCGTCGCCAACGCGCGCATCGTGCTCGGCCCGCCGCCCGCCCGGCCGGACACCGGGCCACGAAGGCTGCGCCCGATCAACGCGACGTTCTGACCTGCTGCGGTGGTGGCCGGAGCCGGTAGGGGCGGGCGGCCGTGGGCCGGTGGCAGGGGTGGTGGCTGGTGCCGGTGCATTGCCCTGAGGCGCGGCCGAGGGGCGCGGCGGAGGGCTGCGCTGGGTTGGGAGATCGCGCCCGGATGGGTGTGCTGCTGCGGGCGGTGCCGGGCCGAGCGCGTTGGCCGGGAGGGCCTTGGCCGGAGTAGGGGTTGGGGGCGGGCATTGCGCCGCTTCCGTGACTGGGCGCCCGGAGTGGCGTGGCTACTCCGCGGCCTTGAGGATCGGGCGCAGGTCGTCCAGGCGGTCGAACAGGTGCCAGACGTAGGAGGACGTCCCGTTTTCCCGGTGGGGGTGGAGGTCGGCCAGCGCGGGGTCGTCGCGGTAGCTCTCGAATGCCTCCGGGGAGTCCCACTCGACCAGGATCATCACCTGGCGCGGGGCGATGTCCCCGGTCGCGGCCTCGCGGAACTTGCCCAGTGCCACGACCCGGCCGCCGTGGGCGGCGACTTCCGCGGCCGACCGGCGCGAGTACGCCAGGTACTCCGCGCGGTCGGCGACGTCGAACAGGTTCAGCGCGTACACCTTGCCCATGCCGGCCACTCTACGGCCGCGCCGCCACCACGCCAGGGCTCGCGGAGTCAGCGCTACGGCCGCGCAGCCACCACGGCTCACGGGCAGCTCCACGGCCGCGCCACCACACCACGGCTCGCGGTGTCGGCGCTACGGCCGCACCGCCAACACCGACCGGCTTCCGGGGTACTCCGTCAGTGTCCACAGCTGGTCGGCCGGCCCGCGGTAGCTCAGGTCCTCGTTGTCGGCCGGGAAGACGCCTGCCTTCTGCGTGGGCCCGGACGACGCCGTGAACGTCCACAGCGAGCCCCGGCTGCCCGAACCCGCGCTGGCGGACACGTAGAACGTCCCGTCGATCGCTGTCGCGCCTTGCATGCTCTTGATGCCCACCCGGTAGGCCTCCGTGGCGTGCGTGTAGCCGTCGGCGGACTCGGCGAACTTGCGGTCCGTGTAGTCGATCGGGAAGCGCACCACCCGCGTGCCCGTGCCGTCCGCGTTGTACTCCGGCACCACCACGCTGTCCGGCGTGCTCGTCCGGTCCAGCGACGCCGCCGAGAACCGCAGCTCGGTCACGCCACTGGCCGCCGAGTCGGCGAAGCGCAGCGCCTGCGGCAGCACGTACGCGTAGTCGTGCGCCTCGTACGTGCCGTCCGCCTGCCGTCCGATCGCCGCGCTGTCGCCGGTCCGCACCTGCCAGATGTGCCGCAGGTCGAAGGCCCGGAACCCGCCCGAGGTGTCGGCCACGTACAGGTAGTACCCGTACAGGAAGATCCCGCCCGCGTGCACGGTCACCGCCCGGAAGTCCGGTTGCCCGGCCGAATTCGTGTACGGCTCGACCAGCAGCACGTGCCGGTACTTCAGAGTCGAGTAGTCCACGAACGAGACTCGCACGCCCTTGTTCGCCCCGGAACCGGCGTAGTACCAGCTCGCCAGCACCGCCGTGCGGCCCTCGTACAGCCCGTCCCCGTAGGCGTCGGCCGTCGTGGTGATGCCCTGCGGGTACCAGTCGGTCGTGTCGTTGTCGCCGGAGTTCCAGCAGAACGCCGCCACCTGGCCCGTCGCGCCCGGGTTGCACGACGACGCGCTGCGGTTGGCGCTGTCCAGCACCGCGGAGAACGACACCGTCGGCAGCACCCCGTCCAGTGCGCTGATCACCGGGTTGTAAGCGCTTTCCTTCAGCCGGAAGTCGCTCGCGGTCAGCTTGACCGGGGCGGCGTTCGCGACCGGGGTGACGAAGACGGTCAGAAGGACGGCCAGGACCGCGGCGAACCTGCGCATCAGCCCACCGTAGGCACCGCAGGTGTCGGCGAGTAGACGCTTTCCTTGCCACGACGCGACCACACCGGATCGGAACACCGCATCCCCTCCGCCGCCAGCCGCCGTTTCACGATCTTGTACGTGGCTGTCCGCGGGAGTTCGTTGACAAGGCGCACGAACCGTGGCAGCTGCTTCGGCCCGAGGTCCGGTTGCGCGGCCAGGAACTCCCCGAACTCCTCGGGCGACAGCGGACCTGACAGCACCAGCGCGGCCATCACCTGGTCGCCCACCGCCGGATCCGGCACCGCGTACACCGCCGCCTCGGCGATCGCCGGGTGCCGCAGCAGGACCCGCTCGATGGGCGCGGTGCCGAGGTTCTCGCCGTCGACCCGCAGCCAGTCCCCGAGCCGCCCGGCGAAGAAGCAGAACCCGTTCTCGTCCACGTACGCCAGGTCGCCGGTGTGGTACCGGCCGTCCCGGAGCCGCTCGGCGTCCGCCTCGGGGTTCTTGTAGTAGCCCGCGAACGCCCCCGCACCGGCGGTGTTCACCAGCTCCCCGACCACGCCGGGCGGGCACACCGCGCCGGTCTCCGGGTCCAGCACCGCGACCCCCTCCGGCAACGGCCCCAGCGACCCCGGTGGCGTGTCCGGCGTCCGCGCGAACCCGATCCCGCCCTCGGTCGAGCCGAACGCGTCCACCACGTGGCAGCCGAACCGGCGCCCGAACTCGGCCAGGTCCGCCTCCGCGCCCTCGTTGCCGTACACGACCCGCAGCGGGTTGTCCGCGTCGTCCGGCGACTCGGGCGTCGCCAGCACGTAGGACAGCGGCTTGCCCACGTAGTTCGCGTAGGTGGCGCCGAACCGCCGCACGTCGGGCAGGAAACCGGACGCCGAGAACCGCCGCCGCATCGCCAGCGCCGCGCCCGCGGCGAGCCCGACCGACCACCCGGCCATGATCGCGTTGGAGTGGAACATCGGCATCGACAGGTACACGCAGTCCGAACCGGACAGTCCGAAGCGGGCGGCCAGCATCTGCCCGGGGAAGGCGATCTTCTCGTGCGTGCACCGCACCGCCTTCGGGTCGCCGCTGGTGCCGGAGGTGAAGATGAGCATTAGCAGGTCCGCGGGCGTCGCGGGCACCGGGGACAGCGGCGAGCCCGCGCAGGAATCCAGCAACGCGGCCCACTCCGGCCCGTCCAGGTCCAGCACCGGCACGTCCACGCTGTCCAGCAACGCCGCGTGCCGCCCCTCGGTCAGCACCAGCTGGCAGTCGGCGAGCCGGATGTCCCGCTCCAGCGCCGCGCCCCGGCGCGTCGGGTTCAGCCCGACCAGCACCGACCCCGCGAACGCGCACCCGCCGAGCAGGAACGAGAACGACGGCACGTTGTCCGCCAGCACACCCACGTGCTTCACCGGCCCGGTCAGCAACGAACGCAGCACCGCCGCGTGGTCGGCGCACTGCTGCACGTACTCCCGCCAGGTCCACGCCGAGTCCTCGAACCGCAGGCCCGGGCCGTCGTCCGCGGCACGCGCCAGCAGCATCTCGGTGACCGTCATGACGTCGCGAGCAGGTCGCCCAGCACCCGCAGCTGCGCGGTCGCCCCGCCGAGGGCGAACTCCAGCCGCTTGGCCGCCACGAAGTAACGGTGCAACTCGTGGTCGGTGTCGATGCCGACCCCGCCGTGGACGTGGACGGCGGTGTGCGCGACGCGGTGCCCGGCCTCGGCCGCCCAGTACTTCGCCGTCGCGACCTCCGGCCCCGCGGGCAGCCCCTCCGACAGGCGCCACGCGGCTTGCCACAGCGTCAGCCGCACGGCTTCGACGTCGATATAGGCGTCCGCGAGCCGCTGCCGCACCGCCTGGAAGGCGCCGATCGCGTGCCCGAACTGCTCGCGCTGGCGCGCGTACTCCGCGGTGCGGTGCAACGCGCTCTCCAGCACACCAAGCTGCTGCGCGCACAACCCGACCGTGGCGTGCTCGACCACGGACACCTCCGGCAACCGCGAAGCCGGGACCCCGTTCAGCTCGACCAGCCCGGCGTCGGCGTGGTCCACCACGCTCTGCGGCCGCACCCCGTCCGCGGCGGCCACGAACACCGCCGTCCCCTCGGGCGTGTGCGCGGGCACGACCAGCGCGTCGGCGAACGCGGCGAACGGCACCGCCGTCTGCGCGCCCGAGACCCGCCAGCCCCCGCGGTCCGGTTCCGCCGTGAAACCGCACGGCGCGCCCGCGTCCGGCAGCGCCAGCCCCAGCACCGCCTGACCACGCACCGCCGGCACGACCCACTGCTCGATCAGCCGCCCGTCTCCGGACCCGGCGATCGCGGACGCGGCCACCACGGTCGGCAGGTACGGCACCTCGGCGACCGCACGGCCGACCTCGGTCAGCACCGCGCACTGCCCGAGCAGCCCGAGGCCGCCGCCCCCGACCGCAGTGGGCAGCGCCGCGTCGATCACCCCGGCCCGCGCCAGCTCCTGCCACACCGCGCGGTCGAACCCGCCCTCGCCGTGCGGGCTCGCCGAAGCGCGCTCGGACAGGATGCGGCCGGCGAGCGCGGCCAGTTCGGTGACGTCCGCACTCAACGCGAAGTCCACGGGTTCCTCCTCAGCGGGTCACGGGCAGGGACAGGGCGGTCGCCGCGATCAGGTCGCGCTGGATCTCGTTCGTGCCGCCGCCGAAGGTCAGGATCAGCGCCGAGCGGTGGGCGCGTTCGAGCCGTCCGCGCAGCACGGCGCCGGGGGAGCCGGCACGCACCACCGCGCCCGGCCCGACGACCTCCATCAGCAGCCGGTACGCCTCGATCGCCAGCTCGGTGCCGAACACCTTCGTCGCCGAGGCCTCCGCCGCGCCCAGCTCGTCCGAACCCGCGGCCCAGGCGATCCGCCAGTTGCGCAGCTTGAGGTACTCGGCGTGGGCGTGCACGCGGGCCAGGTGCGTCCGGACCCACTCGGCGTCGATGACCCGGCTGCCGTCCGGCTGCTTGGTCTCCTGCGCCCACCTGCGCACCTCGTCCAGCGCGGAGATGATCGGCGCGGCCGAGGTCAGCGCCACGCGCTCGTGGTTGAGCTGGTTGGTGATGAGCGGCCAGCCCGCGTTCTCGTCGGCGATCCGGGCGGACACCGGCACGCGCACGTCGTCGTAGTAGGTCGCGCTCGTGCCCGGCCCGGCGACGGTGCGCACCTTCGTCCAGGAGAAGCCGGGCGCGTCGGTCGGCACCACCAGGATGCTCAGCCCCTTGTGCCGTTTCGCGTCCGGATCGGTGCGCGCGGCCAGCCACACGTAGTCGGCGTACTCGATCAGGCTCGTCCACATCTTCTGGCCGTTGACGACGTAGGAGTCGCCGTCCCGGACCGCGCGGGTGCGCAGCGACGCCAGGTCGGTGCCCGCCTCCGGCTCCGAGTAGCCGATCGAGAAGTGCAGCTCGCCGCGGGCGATGCGGGGCAGGTAGAACGCCTTCTGCTCCGGCGTGCCGAACCGCATGATCGTGGGCCCGATCGTGTTGACCGTCAGGAACGGCACCGGCACCCCGGCCACGGCCGCCTCGTCGGTGAAGACGAGCTGGTCGAGCATGGGCCTGGCCTGCCCGCCCCACTCCTCCGGCCACCCGATCGCGAGCCAGCCGTCCCGGCCCAGCTCGCGAACGATCTCCTTGTAGGCCTTGCCATCCCCGTACTCGCCGCCGTCCCCGGCCAGCGCCTCGCGCCGCTCCGGGGTCATCAGCTTCGCGAAGTAGTCGCGCAGCTCGTCGCGCAGCCGGTCCTGCTCGGGCGTGTAGCTGATCCGCATGCGTCACCTCCGGCCCGCCCGGTCGTTGCTGGAAGCAGACCGGTCCGTGGCGCTAGTCTAGAACACGTTCTATTTCTATCAGCTTCGCAGCCGAGGAGGAAAGCCATGGAGGTCGCCGTCGACCGGTCGCTGTGCGAGGCGAACGAGGTGTGCATCGGGTTCGCGCCCGCCGTCTTCGAGCTGGACGACGACGAGGAGTTGCGCATCAGTCACCCGTCGGTGCCCGAATCGGAAGTAGAACGTGTTTCGCAGGCGATCGCGGCTTGTCCGAAGAATGCGCTGTTCATCGTGGAGTAAACGGCAGAAACTGGGGGGTTGTCCGGGACGAGAACAGATTCTAGTCTGACCGTCGTGGAAGGTATGCGGGAACCGCGGGTGGCCATCGTGACCGGCGCCGGGGCGGGACTGGGCCGGGCGGAGGCGCTGGCGCTGGCCCGTTCGGGCGCCTCGGTCGTCCTCAACGACGTCACGGAGGCCGCGAAGACCGTCGTCGAGGAGATCGAGGCCGAGGGCGGCCGGGCGCTGCTCGTCACCGGGGACGTGGGCGAGCGCGCCACCGCCGACGCCCTCGTCGAAGCCGCGCTCGACCACTTCGGCGGGCTGCACGTCGTCGTCAACAACGCCGGGGTGCTGCGCGACCGGATGCTGTTCTCGATGTCCGACGAGGAGTGGGACACCGTGATCCGGGTGCACCTGCGCGGGCACTTCCTGTTGTCCCGCAACGCGACCGCGCACTGGCGCGCCCAGTCGAAGGCCACCGGCGCGCCGGTGTTCGCGCGGATCATCAACACCGCCTCCGAGGCGTTCCTCGTCGGATCCGCCGGGCAGCCCAACTACGCGGCCGCCAAGGCCGGCATCGTGGGCCTCACCGTCGCCACCGCCCGGGGCGCCGCGCGGTACGGGGTGCGGGCCAACGCCATCTGCCCCCGCGCGCGCACCGCCATGACCGCCGCGGTCTTCGGCGACGCGCCGGACGGCGGCGTCGATCCGCTGTCGGTGGACCACGTCGCCCCGTTCGTCGCGTTCCTCGCCTCGGAGCAGGCCGAACGCATCAACGGCCAGGTGTTCGTCGTGCACGGCGGCATGGTCGCGCTGCTGAAACCACCCGCCGTCGAGCAGCGGTTCGACACCGCCGGTCCGCTGTGGACGGCCGGCGAGCTCGCGGCCACCGTGGGCGCCCACTTCGACGACCGAGACCCCGACACCATGTTCGCCGCCACCGAGATCCTGGAGCTCCCATGACACTCACCGTGCAGCCGCACCGCGAATCCGTCGGCCTCAAGACCGGTCAGCTCTACCTCGACGGCCAGTGGGGCCCCGGCACCGGCGGCGACTCCTGGACCCACCGGCACCCGGCCACCGGCGAGGAGATCGGCGAGTTCGCCATCGCCACCGAGGCCGACGTCGACGCCGCGGTCGCCTCGGCCCGCGTGGCGTTCGAGTCGGGCACCTGGTCGAACTCCCGCGCGAGCACACGTGTCGCGGTTCTGCACCGGTACGCGGACCTGCTGCGCGAGCACGCCCAGGAGCTGCGGTCGTTGCAGGCGCTGGACAACTCGGTGCCGCTGTCGTTCAGCAGCACGATCTACGCCACCTCGGTCGGCGCCGCGGCGGACGTGTTCGACCACCACGCGGGCTGGGTCGACAAGCTCGGCGGCGAGACCCTGACGCCGTACCAGGGCGGCGACCACCTGGCGATGACCTTCCGCGAGCCGATCGGCGTGGTCGCGGCGATCCTGCCGTGGAACGCGCCGTTCCTGCTGTTCGCGCAGAAGGTCGCCCCGGCGCTCGCGGCCGGGTGCACCATCGTGCTCAAACCTTCGGAGTACTGCACGTTCACCGTGCTGCGCATGGTCGAGCTGCTCGTCGAAGCCGGGCTGCCGGCCGGCACGCTCAACGTCGTCACCGGCCCCGGCGACCCGGTCGGCGAAGCGCTGATCACCCACCCCGGGGTGGACAAGGTCAGCTTCACCGGCAGCCGCGCGGTGGGCAAGCACATCGTCGAGGCGTCCGCGGGCACGCTCAAGCGGGTCTCGCTCGAACTCGGCGGCAAGAGCCCGGCGCTGGTGTTCGCCGACGCGCCCAACGTCGCGCTGGCCGCCGCGACCGTCGTCGGCGCGGTCACGATGGGCCTGTCCGGCCAGGCGTGCGTCGCCAACACCCGGGCACTGGTGCACCGCGACGTCTACGACGAGTTCCTCGGCGCCGCGCAGGGCATGGCGCAGGCGATGACCTACGGCGACCCGTTCGACCCAGGGGTCATGGCGAGCCCGCTGATCAACGCCAAGCAGCTGGAACGGGTGCTCGGCTACATCGAGAAGGGCAAGGCCGAGGGCGCCCGGCTGGTCACCGGCGGCGAGCGGCTCGGCGGCGATCTGGCGAACGGCAACTTCGTCGGTCCGACCATCTTCGCCGACGTCGACAACCACGCCACGATCGCGCAGGAGGAGATCTTCGGCCCGGTGCTCGCGGTCGTCCCGTTCACCGACGAGGAGGAGGCCGTGCGCCTGGCCAACGACACCGAGTACGGCCTTGGCGCGGGCCTGTTCACCGCCGACGTCCAGCGCGCCTTCCGCGTGTCGCGCAAGCTGCGGGCCGGCACGATCGGCATCAACGGCTTCCAGATCGAGCCGCACCTGCCCTTCGGCGGCTTCAAGCAGTCCGGGCTCGGCCGCGAGGGCGGCAAGTCCTCCATCGAGGCCTACACCGAGCTCAAGTCGGTGTACCTGCCGCTGACCGACGAGATGATGTGATGGGACGCCTCGACGGGAAGACCGCGCTGATCACCGGCGCGGCCAGGGGACAGGGCGCGGCCGCGGCACGGCGGTTCACCGCGGAGGGCGCGAAGGTGATGGTCGCCGACGTCGCCGACGACGACGGCAAGGCGCTCGCCGAGGAGATCGGCGCCGTCTACCAGCACCTCGACGTGTCGCGCGAGGACGACTGGGCCGCCGCGGTGCGGCGCGCCGAGGACGAGTTCGGCGGCCTCACCGTGCTGGTGAACAACGCGGGAATCCTGCACTTCTCGGAGCTGGCGCACACGTCACTGGCCGATTACGAACGCGTCATCGGCATCAACCAGATCGGGGCGTTTCTCGGCATGCGCTCGGTCGTTGAACCGATGACGCGGGCCGGTGGCGGCTCGATCATCAACGTGTCCTCTGTGGAGGGTCTGGCCGGCATGCCGTTCCTCGTCGCCTACACCGCGAGCAAGTTCGCGATCCGGGGGATGACGAAGGTGGCCGCACTGGAGCTGGGGCGCAAGGGGATCCGGGTCAATTCGGTCCATCCCGGCATGATCGACACGAAGATGGTCGCCGACGCCGCGGGCGGGGCGGAGATCGACATGGCCTGGGTCGGCAAGAAGGTCGCGCTGGGACGCGTCGGCAAGCCCGAGGAGATCGCGCAGCTCGCGGTGTTCCTGGCCAGTGACGAGAGTTCCTACTGCACGGGCGGGGAGTTCGTCGCCGACGGCGGCGCGACCGCGACGCACGCGCTGAACCTGCAGGGGTGATCGACTTCACGGGAATACGAAGTAAACACCGCTAACGCAAAGCGGTTTCCCGCAAGGGAGTAAGACTCAGAGCAACGAGGCTGGGGTCGCGGAGGTGTGATGGGGTCACGCACGGGAACGCTCACGGTACCGGGCACCGCCGCGCTCGCCCAGGTCGGCCGCCTGTCCACACTGGCCTGGGAAGTGCTGCGGGCGATCCCGCGCAGGCCCTTCCAGTTCCGCGAGTGGATCCTGCAGTGCTGGTTCTTCGCGAGCGTGACGATCCTGCCCACCGCGCTCGTCGCCGTCCCGTTCGGCGCGGTCATCGCGCTGCAGCTCGGTTCGCTGACGCAGCAGATCGGCGCGCAGTCGTTCACCGGCGCGGCCAGCGCGCTGGCCATCGTGCAGCAGGCCGCCCCGCTGATCACCGCCCTGCTCGTCGCGGGCGCCGGCGGAAGCGCCGTCTGCGCTGACATCGGCGCGCGCAAGATCCGCGAAGAGATCGACGCGATGGAGGTGCTCGGGGTCAACCCGATCCAGCGCCTCATCGTGCCGCGCGTGCTCGCCGCGATGGTCGTGTCCGTGCTGCTCAACGGCCTGGTCAGCGTGGTCGGCGTGCTCGGCGGCTACTTCTTCAACGTCGTCATGCAGGGCGGCACCCCGGGCGCGTACCTGGCCAGCTTCAACGCGCTGGCGCAGCTGCCGGACCTCTACGTCAGCGAGATCAAGGCCGTGCTGTACGGGTTCGTCGCCGGAGTGGTGGCCGCCTACCGCGGGCTCAACCCGGCCGGCGGGCCGAAGGGCGTCGGCGACGCGGTGAACCAGGCCGTGGTCATCACCTTCCTGCTGCTGTTCCTCATCAACGTCGTGCTGACCGCCATCTACCTGCGGATCATTCCGCCGAAAGCGCTGTGATGACCGCCGATACGCTGGAGAGACAGCCCGGGGTGTCCGACCGGACACTCGAGATGATCGCGCGCCCCGGCGCCGTGCTGGAGGGACTGGGCAGCCAGCTCTCCTTCTACGTCCGCGCGCTCGCCTGGGCGCCGCGCACGCTTCGCCGCTACAGCAGGGAAACGCTGCGGCTGCTGACCGAGGTCTGCTTCGGCACCGGCGGTCTGGCGGTGATCGGCGGGACACTCGGCGTGATGATCGGCATGACCCTGTTCACCGGTCTCATCGTCGGCCTGCAGGGGTACGCCGCGCTCAACCAGCTCGGCACCGCCGCGCTCACCGGGTTCATCTCGGCCTACTTCAACACCCGTGAGGTCGCGCCGCTGGCCGCCGGGCTCGCGTTGTCGGCGACCGTCGGCTGCGGGTTCACCGCTCAGCTCGGCGCCATGCGGATCTCGGAGGAGATCGACGCGCTCGAGGTGATGGCGGTGCCCAGCCTGCCGTATCTGGTCACCACACGCGTGCTGGCCGGGCTGGGCGCGGTGATCCCGCTGTACGCGGTCGGGCTGTTGTCGTCCTACCTGGCCTCGCGCCAAGTCACCGTGTGGCTCTACGGCCAGTCGGCGGGCACTTACGACCACTACTTCGGGCTGTTCCTGCCGCCCGAGGACGTGCTGTGGTCGTTCGGCAAGGTGATCGTGTTCAGCGTGCTGGTGATCCTGTCGCACTGCTACTACGGCTACACCGCCAGCGGCGGGCCTGCCGGCGTCGGCGTCGCGGTCGGCCGCGCGGTGCGGACGTCGATCGTGCTGATCTCGGTACTGGACTTCTTCCTCAGCCTCGCGGTCTGGGGCGCGACCACGACGGTGAGGATCGCGGGATGAGACGGGCGGTGCTGCTGCGGCGGCTCTGGCACCAGGTGCTCGGCCTGGTGTTCCTCGTCGTGTGCGGGCTGTTCTTCGTCACCACGGTCGCCGCCTACAACAAGGAGTTCACCCCGGTCGCGATGGTGCGGCTGGAGACCGACCACGTCGGCAACCAGCTGCGCAAGGGCTCCGACGTCAAGATCCGCGGCGTCGTGGTCGGCGAGGTGCGCTCGATCCAGGCGATGGGCGACCACGCCGCGCTGGAACTCGCGCTGGACCCGGATCAGCTGAGCCTGATCCCGGACAACGTCTCCGCGCGCCTGCTGCCCAAGACCCTGTTCGGCGAACGCTACGTGGCCCTGCAGATCCCGCCGGATCCGTCCGCCCGGCACATCGCGGCCGGCGACGTCATCCCGCAGGACCGGTCCAGCTCGGCGATCGAGCTGGAGCAGGTGCTGAACAACGTCATGCCGCTGCTGCAGGCCGTCCAGCCGCAGAAGCTCGCCAGCACGCTCAACGCGGTCTCCACCGCGCTCGACGGCCGCGGCGAGCAGCTCGGCGCCACGCTGGTGAACCTGTCCGAGTACCTGGCCGGGCTGAACCCGTCGCTGCCCGACATCAAGGCCGACATCACCGGGCTGGCGAACGTCGCGGACACCTACGACCAGGCCGCGCCGGACTTCCTGCAGGCGCTGGCCGACCTGACCACCACCACGAAGACCCTGGTGGACAAGCAGCAGGCGCTGACCCAGGTCTGGGCGTCGGTGACGAACGCGAGCGACAACCTGGACAGCTTCCTGCGCGTCAACCAGGCCAACCTGATCAACCTCACGGTCACCTCGCAGTCCACTTTGGAGGTTCTCGCGAAGTACGCGCCGGAGTACCCGTGCCTGCTGCAGCAGCTCGCCGAAGCCGTGCCGCGCGCGTACGAGGCCTTCGGCGCCGGCACCGACAAGATGAACCACGTGACGATCCGGTTCGTCGCCGACCGCACCAAGTACGAGCCGGGCAAGGACGAACCGGAGTACCTCGACAAGCGCGGGCCGCGCTGCTACCCGATGGTGCTGCCGCCCGGTCGCTGGCCGCAGTACCCACCGGGCGGGCCGATCCAGGACGGCTCCACGCACCCGCCCGCCGGGCCCGGCGCGAGCGTTCCGCTGCCCAGCAACGGGATCATCGACGGCGGGTCGTCCACCACCGGATCGGTCGCGAACTCGCCCGCCGAACAGGACCTCGTCGCGGCGCTGCTGTCCCCGGCCGCGCCGCAGGACGTGCCGGGGTGGGGAACCCTGCTCGCCGGCCCGCTCTACCGCGGGGTGGAGGTGGAGGTCCGGTGAACCGGTTCGTCCCGTCGCTGATCAAGATCCTGATCTTCGCCGCCGTCACGGTGCTGCTGACCGGGATCCTCGGCTCGACGATCGCCAACACCAACTTCGGCGTCACCTCCACCTACACCGCGCGCTTCACCGACGCCTCCGGCCTGCACGAGGGCGACGACGTGCGGATCGTCGGGGTGAAGGTCGGGCAGGTGGACGAGATCACCGTCGAGCAGGACGGCGACACCAGCTACGCCGACGTGCACTTCACCGTCCAGTCGGCCTACCGCCTGCCGGGCTCGGTCACCGCGACCGTCAAGTACCGCAACCTCGTCGGGCAGCGGTACCTGTCGCTGGGCACCAACGTGCCCGGGGACGACCAGCTGGCGGCGGGCGGCATGATCCCGCCGGAACGCACGCAACCGGCGCTGAACCTCACCGTGCTGTTCAACGGGTTCAAGCCGTTGTTCGCGGCCCTGGACCCGCAGCAGGTCAACCAGCTCTCCTACGAGATCATCCAGGTCTTCCAGGGCGAGGGCGGCACGATCGAGAGCCTGCTGTCGCACACCGCGTCGCTCACCCAGACCATCGCCGACCGCGACGAGGTGATCGGCCAGGTCATCGGCAACCTCAACACCGTGTTGACCACGGTGAACGACCGCGGCCCGCAGCTGTCGAACCTGATCGACCAGACCCAGCAGCTGGTGTCCGGATTGGCCGCCCAGCGCGGCCCGATCGGCGACGCGGTGTCCGCGCTGGGCGAGCTGACCGACGCCACCGCCGGGCTGCTCGCCGACGCGCGGCCGCCGGTCCAGCAGGACATCGCCGCGCTCGGGACGCTGTCCGGCACGCTCGCCGACTCCGGGCAGCTGATCGACGAACTGCTGAAGAAGCTGCCCGGCAACCTGGAGAAGTTCACCCGGACCCTGAGCTACGGCAGCTGGTACAACTACTACCTCTGCGGTCTGACCGGGACCATCGGCGTGACGTCGCTCAACATCACGCTGCCGCTGCTCCCGCTGCCTGCGACCGAGCTCCCGGAGAGGTGCAAGCCGTCATGAAGGCGCTCAAGGACCGCAACCAGGCCGCCGTCGGCGCGGTGACGCTCGTGCTCGTCGTGCTGGTGACCCTGGTGTCCTACTTCTCCGACGAGCTGCCGCTGCTCGGCACCGGGACCACCTACCAGGCCTACTTCGCCGAGTCCGCGGGCCTCGCGGCGGACAACGAGGTGCAGGTGGCCGGGGTGAAGGTCGGCCAGGTCACCGACGTGTCGCTGGCCGGCAGGAAGGTGCTCGTCAAGTTCAAGGTGGAGAACACCCGTGTCGGCGACGAGTCGACGGCCTCCATCGAGATCAAGACGCTGCTGGGGGAGAAGTACCTCGCGCTCAAACCCAAGGGCGGGGGCGCGCAGGACCCGGACGAGCCGATCCCGGTCGAGCGCACCACCACCCCGTTCCAGCTGCAGGACGCCTTCCAGCAGCTGAGCACGACGGTCGGCCAGATCGACACGAACCAGCTCGCGCAGAGCTTCGACGCGGTCGCCGACGCGCTCAAGGACACCCCGCAACCGTTGCGGGACACGCTGTCCGGCCTGTCCGCGTTGTCGCGCACGGTGTCCTCGCGCGACCAGGAGCTGGCGAACCTGCTGGCGAACACCAGCCAGGTGTCGCGGACGCTCGCCGACCGCAACGCCCAGCTCACCGCGATCATCAACGACGGCAACCTGCTGCTCGGCGAGCTGCAGCGGCGCCGGGACGCGATCAAGGCGCTGCTCACCGGCACCCAGCAGCTCGCGGCCCAGCTGTCCGGACTGGTCGCCGACAACCGCGCGCAGCTGCGGCCGACGCTGGAACGGCTCGGCGAGGTCACCACCATCCTGCAGAACAACCAGGACAACCTGAACCGCAGCCTCGAGTTGCTCGCGCCGTTCACCCGCGTCGGCGCGAACGCGACCGGCAACGGCCGCTGGTTCGAGGGCTACATCTGCGGGCTGCTGCCGCCGGTGATCAAGGCGGGCGGGCTGTCCATCAACCCCGAGGGCTGCACGCCGCCGATCTCCGCGCCGGACCAGGGATTGGGGGGCGGATGACGCTCGACAGCCGTGCCTCGCGCGGCGTGTACCGCTGGATCGCGACCGGGTGCGTGCTCGCGCTGCTGGTGACGGCCGGCCTGTATCTGGTGCTCCGGGACAGCGGCGGCACCCGGATCTCCGCGTTGTTCGACCGGACCGTCGGCCTCTACGCCGGATCGTCGGTGCGCGTCCTCGGCGTGCCGGTCGGCGAGATCACCGGCGTCACGCCGGAAGGCGCCGTGGTACGCGTGGACATGCGCGTCGACGACGACGTGCAAATCCCCGCCGACGCCGGCGCCGTGGTGGTCGCGCCGAGCCTGGTCAGCGACCGGTACGTGCAGCTCACCCCGGCCTACGACAGCGGGCCGGTGATGGCGTCCGGCACGCTCATCCCGCAGGACCGCACCGCGACGCCGATGGAGCTGGACGACCTCTACGGCACGCTCGACAAGCTGTCGACCAGCCTCGGGCCCACCGGCGCCAACGCGAACGGCGCGCTGTCGAACCTGCTGGACACCGCCGCGGCCAACCTCGACGGCAACGGGCTGAACCTCAACAGCACCGTCACCGAGCTGGCGAACCTGTCGCGCACGCTCGACAACTCGAAGGACGACCTGTTCGGCACCGTGCGGAACCTCCAGTCGTTCACCACCGCGCTTGCGGACAGCGACGCGCAGCTCAACGAGTTCTACCAGCGGCTGGGGAACGTGACGGGCTTCCTCGCCGAGGACTCCGACGACGTCAGCGCCGCGCTGGCCGCGCTCGGCTCCTCGCTCGGCGACGTGCAGAGCTTCGTCGCCGAGAACAAGGATCTGCTCACGTCCAATGTGGACCGGCTGGCCGGCATCACGCAGGTGCTCGTCGACCAGCGCGCCGCGCTCGCCGAGGTGCTCGACGTCGGCCCGACCGGCATGACCAACTTCATCAACTCCTACGACGCGGCGTCCGGCAGCATCGCGATCCGCTACAACGCCAACGAGTTCACCAACCCGCTGATCACCACGCTGTGCAGGCTGATCAAGGCGTCCACGCCGGTCGGCCTGCCGACGACGGTCAGCGACGTGTGCGAGGCGATCGCCCCGGTGGTCGAGGGCATCGCGAAGGTCCCCTCGATCCCGCAACTGCTCGCCGACATCAACAGCGGCAAGCTCCCGCCGCTGCCGTTGCTGCCGCTGGTCGACATCCCGGAGGCCGGATCGTGAGGCGGCTGACCGGGGCGCTGTGCGGGGTGCTGCTGCTCGTCGCCGGCTGCGGCACGGCCGGGTTCTCCGGGCTCTACAACACGCCGCTGCCGGGCGGGGCGGACCTCGGCGACCACCCGTACCGCATCACCGCGCAGTTCGCCGACGTGCTCGACCTGGTGCCGCAGGCCGCGGTGAAGGTCAACGACGTGCCGATCGGCCGGGTCGACAGCGTCGAACTGGCGCCGGACACCAGGTCCGCCATCGTGCACATGAGCCTCAACGGCGACCTGAAGATGCCGGAGAACTCCTTCGCCCAGCTGCGCCAGTCGAGCCTGCTGGGGGAGAAGTTCGTGCAGCTCGCCGAGCCCGCCGGGGAACCGGCAGCCGCGCCGCTGCGTGAGGGCTCGGTGATCCCGCTGGCGCGCACCAACCGCAACCCCGAGGTCGAGGAGGTGCTGGGCGCGCTGTCGCTGCTGCTCAACGGCGGCGGGGTGAACCAGCTGGCCGACATCACCCGCGAGCTGAACCACGCGCTCACCGGCAACGAGGCGGAGATCCGCGCGCTGCTGGCGCGGGTGGACCGGATCGCGACCGAGCTGGACGGGCAGAAGTCGGAGATCATCCGGGCCATCGACGGGCTCAACCGGCTGTCCGGCACGCTCGTCGCCCAGACCGCGAACCTGACCACCGCGCTGGAGGACCTCGCGCCCGGCATGGCCGTGGTGACCCAGCAGCGGGACCAGCTCGTCGGGATGCTGCAGTCGCTCGACCGGTTGTCCGGCGTGGCCGTGGACACGATCGACGCGAGCCGGGAGTCGCTGCTGGCGGACCTGCGGGCGCTGGCGCCCACACTGTCCAAACTGGCCGAAGCGGGCACGAACCTGCCGGAGGCGCTGAAGATCCTGCCGACCTACCCGCTGCCCGACGTCGCCGGGGACGTGGTGAAGGGCGACTACGCGAACGTGACCGCGCGGATCGACCTGAACCTGGACGCGATCTTCCAGAACATCGCCAACTCCGGGAAGTTCCCGTCGATCGAGCTGCCGAGCAACAACCAGAGCAGCACGCAGGTCGCAGCGCCGCCACTGCCGATCCCGCAGCCCGCGACGCCGCAGGCGCAGACCCAGCCGGACCCGGTGACCGGTCTGCTCCCCGGACTGAGCGACCTGCTCGGCAACCTGCTGGGAGGGACGCCGTGATCACCCGCAAGCACCGGATCCAGCTGATCGCGTTCCTGCTGATCGCGCTCGCGTCCGTCGGTTACGCCGGCGGCCGGTACGCCGGGCTGGACCGGCTGTTCGGCACCAGCGGGTACCTGGTCACCGCGAACCTGACCGAGTCGGGCGGGATCTTCGAGGGCGCCGAGGTGACCTACCGCGGCGTCGCGGTCGGACGGGTGTCCAAGCTGCACCTGACCGACGAGGGGGTCGCGGTCGACCTGGACATCACCTCCGACGAGAAGATCCCGGCCGACACCGAAGCCGTGGTGGCGACCCGGTCGGCGGTCGGCGAGCAGTACGTCGACCTGCGGCCCAAGCACCAGGACGGGCCCTACCTCGCGGACGGGTCGGTGATCACCAGCGACCGCACGGCGATCCCGCTCTCGCCGGACACCGTGCTGGCCAACCTGGACCGCCTGGTGTCCAGTGTGGACACCCAGTCGCTGAAGACCGTGGTGGACGAGACCTACGACGCGTTCGCGGGCAGCGGCCACGACCTGCAGCAGCTGCTCGACACGGCGAACTCGTTCACCACGGCGGCGACGGAGAACCTGCCGCAGACCACGCGGCTGCTGGCCGACGGCCGGGTCGTGCTGGACACCCAGCAGCGGCAGGCCGACACCATCACCTCGATGGCCAGCGGGCTGCGCACGATCGCCGAGCAGCTCAAGGGCGCCGACCCGGACCTGCGGAAGGTCATCGACACCACGCCCGGACTGGCCCGGGACCTGGACACGATCCTCGCGACCTCCGGCACCGACCTCGGCGTGCTGATCGCGAACCTCCTCACCACCGCGCAGATCACCTCGGTGCGCACGGACGCGATCGAGCAGCTGCTGGTCGCCTACCCGGTGATCTCGGCCTTCACGCGGTCGGTGTGGTCCAACGGCGAAGGCCACCTCGGGCTGGTGCTGAACTTCTTCGACCCGCACTCGTGCACCAAGGGCTACGAGACGACGCAGCAGCGCCCGGCGAACGACACCCGCGAGGTGCCCGCCAACCGGCAGGCCTACTGCGCCGAGCCGCCGGGCAGCGCGACCGGGGTGCGTGGCGCGCAGAACGCGCCGTACGCGGGCAAGCCGGTCAACCCGGCGAAGCCGAACGACCCCGCGCCGGCGCCCGCGCAGTCCACGTCGGCGCAGATGCCCGGCGTGCTGGGGCTGGTCACCGGTACCGCGAGTTCGCTCGGGCAGCTGCTGGGGCTGCCGGGATGACACGGGTGCTGAGCGCGCTGGCCGCGGTGGCGGTGCTGGCGGCGGCGTGGTTCGGGTGGAGCTGGTGGAGCGCGGCGCACGACGACGGGCTGGTCCGCGCCCGCGACCGGGACGCGGTGATCGCCGCCGCGGGTGACGCGCTGGTCGCGTTGAACACGATCGACTACCGCGAGGCCGGGGCCGCGCTGGACCGGTGGATCGCGGTGACGAGCGGCCAGCTGGGCTCGTCGTTGAGCGGGGACCGGCAGGGGCAGGTGGACCGGGCCACCGCGGGGAAGCTCGTCGCCACGGCGTCGTTGCGGCAGATCGCCGTGACGGAGCTGAACAGCGACGCGGCGCGGGTGATCGCGGTGCTGGACGTGTCGATCGCGTCCGGTGGCGGTGAGCCGAAGCCGGGCCGCAGCCACCTGACCGCGGACGTGGCGCGGGCGGACGGGACGTGGAAGATCACGGCCGTGCAGGGGGCTTCGTGACTTCCCGTGTGGCGACGTGGGTTTCGGTGCTCACGGCGGTGATCGTGCTGGCGGGCGGGTTCGCCGGGTGGGCCGCGGTGCAGGCCGGCCAGTGGCGCACCTCGAACGCCGCGCTGGCGGACCCGGCGGCGACCGCCGAGGCCTCGGAGCAGATCAGCGCGGCCCTGAAAGCGGTCTTTTCCTACGACTACGGCAACCTGGCGCGCACCGAGCGGGCGGCCGCGTCGGTCCTGGTGGACGACGCGGTGACCCAGTATCGCGACACCTTCGCCGCGGCGCAGGAGCAGGCGGTGTCGCAGAAACTGATCCGCACCACGACGGTGGCGTCGCTCGGGCTGCAGGACCTCGACGGCGATTCCGCGCGGGCACTGGCGTTCCTGGAACAGCAGATGCTCAACACGACGAACGGGCAGCAGACGTCGTCCTCGGCGGCTCTGTCCGTGGTGGCGCGCAAGGTGGACGGGGCGTGGAAGATCGCGGCGCTGACGCCGCTGTGATCACAGGCGCAGCAGCGCGTACTGCGTCGTCCGGCCCGGTTGCGTGTACGTGCGCACCAGGTCGGCCAGCTGGTGCACCAGCAGCAGCCCGCGCCCGCCCAGCGCGCCCGGCGGCTGCGGGCGCCGCCCGGCCAGCGGGTCCGCCAGGAAACCGTCGTCGTGCACGGCGCAGCACAGGTGGCCGTCCGCGGGCCACAGCTCGACCCGGCACGAGCCGCCGGCGTGGCGCAGGCTGTTGGTCACCAGCTCGGTGACGATCAGCTCCAGATCGGGCACCCGGACCTCGCTCAGGCCGAACACCCGCGCCTGCTCCGCCGCCCAGTGGCGGGCCTCGCGGACGCCCCAGTCACCGGTCACCGCGAAGTCCACCGGCGCCGCGGCCGGCACCGGCTGGTTGTAGCGCGCCACCACGTCGTCCGGCGCGTACTGCTCGCTGGCGTACCGCCGCGACGCCTCCCACACCTCCGGGTGCGTCTCGCGGGCGTCGGCGACCACGGACGGCTCCAGCGCCGCCGTGTCGTAGGGGCACACGATCGTCACGTCCCGGCCGTCGAACGCGTGGTTGATCAGCGCCTCGTGCTGCGCGCACGCCGGGTACTCGGTGGCCGAGCGGCCCGCCCAGATCGGCTCGCCGATGATGCGCACGTGCCGGTCCGGGTGCGCGTCGGCGAACCGGCGAAGAACCGTCGGGATGATCCGGCCGGGGTTGCGGCCCGCCTCGGTCATGTCCAGCCACAGCACCTCGTCCGAGCCGACCGCGGGCCGCAGCACGGACAGCCGGTCACCGGGCACGGCGACCGCGACCGGTTCCCGCCGCGCGAGGCCGTCGGTGACGAAGGGCACGAGGGCGTCCAGGTACTCGTCGTCGGAGCTGTAGAACAGCGCGGGGTGCACGAACGCGGTCACGCGGCCCCCTCCACCCGCACCGTCGACAGCCCCAGCACTTCGACCAGGCGGGAGACGGCCGGCGAGGGATCACGCAACACCAGTGTCGCACCACGGTTCGCGGCGTGCTCGGCCAGCCGCGTCAAGCTGCGGTGGTCGGCGAACCGCAGGCCACGCACGTCGAGCACGAGGCTGCCCGCCACCGGCTGCGGATCCGCCCGCCGCAGCGCCTCGACGAGCAGCTCCTCGGTCGAGAGGTCGAGCTCCCCGGCGAGCGCGGCCGACGCCGACGCCGAGCCGAAGAGCCGGAACCCGGGGTCGGCGTTCGTCGCCGGATGCATGGACGCCACCCTCGCCACCACCTCGTCACCAACCTGCCCGCGGTCGTACCCGCACATCGCGGAGAACGGGCGCACCGCGGCGTACCGGTCCACCGCGTGCTCGTAGCGCGCGAGCGCGTCGAGCTGCCCGGGGGCGGTCACGAGCGGCGTCCAGTCCGCCGCGACCCGCAGCCCGGTGTAGCCCGCCGCGAGCGCGGCCTCGGTCGCCAGTGCGTAGTTGCGCGCCTGCTCGTCCGGATCGACCACGGCACCCGCGGGGCAGGTCTCGTCGAGCGAGACCGTCCGCGCCGCGCCGGTGCGCAACGCGTCGTCCAGCCCGTCGAGCGCGGGCTCGCCGGGCGCGACGAACCAGACCTGCCTGCCGCGGGCGAGCCCGTCGCGCAGGAACTCCCGCGCGCGGGCCCGGAAATCCGCCGTGGACTCGAAGGCCCAGCACCGGTGATCGTGAAGCACCGACACAGCGTAGTCGTCTCGTTACTTCTGGTACAGGCCTTCGATGAAGGTCGCGTAGTTCTTCGTCACCACGTTGCGCTTGAGCTTCAGGCTCGGCGTGATCTCGCCGCCCGCCTCGGTGAAGTCGTTGCCGAGGATGACGAACTTCTTGATCGACTCGGCGTGCGAGACCTGCTTGTTCGCCTCGTCGACGGCGCCCTGCACGGCCGCGATCAGGTCCGGGTCCTGTGCCAGGTCGGCGACCGTCGCGTCGGCCGGCTTGCCGTTCTGCGACTTCCAGGCCGGGAAGAACTCCTCGTCGATCGTGATCAGCGCGGCGATGAACGGGCGCTGGTCGCCGACCACCATGGCCTGGGAGATCAGCGGGTGGGCGCGCATGGTGTCCTCGAGACCGGACGGGGCGACGTTCTTGCCGCCCGCCGTCACGATGATCTCCTTCTTGCGCCCGGTGATCTTCAGGAAGCCGTCGTCGTCGAGCTCGCCGAGGTCGCCGGTGTGGAACCAGCCGTCCTCCAGCGCCTCCTTGGTGGCGGTCTCGTTGTTGAAGTACGCGCCGAACACGACGTCGCCCTTGAGCAGGACCTCGCCGTCTTCGGCGATCCGCACGGAGGTGCCCGCCACCGGGCGGCCCACGGTGCCGACGCGGAACGCGTCCTGCGTGTTCACGTTCGCCGCGGCCGAGGTCTCGGTCAGGCCGTAGCCCTCGAACACCGGCACGCCGATGCCGCGGAAGAAGTGCGCCAGCCGGGCGCCCAGCGGCGCGCCGCCGGAGACCGCGGCGATGCAGCGGCCGCCGAGCGCGGCCCGCAGCTTGCCGTAGACCAGCTTGTCGAACAGCAGGTGCTGCGCCTTCAGGCCCAGCCCGGCGCCGCCGGTGTCCTGCGCCTCGCTGTAGGACACCGCGACCTGCTCGGCCCGGTCGAAGATCTTGCCCTTGCCCTCGGAGTGCGCCTTCTGCTTCGCGCCGTTGTAGACCTTTTCGAACACGCGCGGCACGGCCACCACGAACGTCGGCCGGAAGGTGCCCAGGTCGGCCACCAGGTTCTTGACGTCCGGGGTGTGGCCGAGCGTCACGCGCGCGGTGACGGCGGTGACGGCGATCGCGCGGGCCAGCACGTGCGCCAGCGGCAGGAAGCACAGCAGCGAGTTGCCCTGCTCCATCAGCTGCGGGAAGGCGTTGATGTCGGCCCGGATCTCGGCCAGCAGGTTGCGGTGGTTCAGCTCGACGCCCTTGGGACGGCCGGTGGTGCCCGAGGTGTACACGATGGTGGCCAGGTCGCCCGCCTGCACGATGCGGCGCCGCTCGTGCACGGTGTCGTCGGCCACGTCGGCGCCCAGCGTGGTCAGCTCGTCCACCGCGGGGCGGGCCGCCTCGATCTGCCAGGTGTACTGCAGGCCGGGCAGCCGGTCGCGGACCTCGTCGACCGCGGCCAGGTGCTCGCTCGTCTCCACGAAGACGCCCTTGGCGCCGGAGTCGGACAGGATCCAGGCGACCTGCTCGGGCGAGGACGTGTCGTAGATCGGCACGGTGACGGCGCCCGCCGCCCAGATGGCGAAGTCGATCAGCGTCCACTCGTACCGGGTCTTGGACATCAGGCCGACCCGGTCGCCGCGCTCGATCCCGGCCTCGACCAGGCCCTTCGCGACGCCGATGACCTGGGCGGCGAACTCGCGGGCCGTGACGTCCAGCCACGAGCCGTCCACCTGGCGGCGGAAGCTGATCGCGTCGGGGAACCGCTCGGCGTTCGCCCACACGATGTCGGCGAGGTTCTCGTCATCGGCAACCGGCTGCACTGCCGGGGCGCTGTACTCGCGCACGGTGGACCTCCGTGGTTCAAGGGTGTTACTCGCCAGTCACAACTTAGCGTCGGTGACACCTTACGACCAAGGGGGCGGACCGCCGGTAACACGGGCATGACATTCTCACTCGCGTGAGCACGCTCAACGGTGCGCCGCCCAGCATCGACATCGTCGACGAGACCTTCCTCGCGGTGCCGCCCGGCACCGTGGCGGCGGTGTTCGCCGACCCGGCCGCGTGGCGGCGGTACTGGCCCGACCTGGTGCTCGAGGTCTACACCGACCGCGGCGAGGAGGGCCTGCGCTGGACCGTCCGGGGCGCGCTGGTCGGCACGATGGAGGTCTGGCTCGAGCGCACGCTGGACGGCACGCTGCTGCACTACTTCCTGCGCGCGAGCCCGGCCGGGGAAATGAGCCCCCGGCAGCTGCGCCGCGAATTCGACCGCAGGGCCCGCGCGGCCAAGGCCGTGGCGCTGGGCCTGAAGGAGATCCTGGAGGACGGTCGGGAGCCCGGGATTCCCCCGCGGACTTCTTAGCATCGCTAAACTGGGCAATCATGCGCGTTCATGTCGTCTCGGACGTCCACGGGAACACGGAAGCCCTGGCCAAGGCCGGTGATGGGGCGGACGCGCTGATCGTCCTCGGCGACCTGCTCGACTTCGTCGACTACCACCAGCACGACCAGGGCATCCTCGGCACGCTGTTCGGCCCGGAGAAGGTCGCCACGTTCGCCCGGCTGCGCCGCGAGGGCACCCGCGAGGAGTCGATCGCCTTCTCGAAGTCGCTGTGGTCGAGCCTGGACGACCCGGCCGCCGCCGTCGAGGAGGCCGTCCGCGAGCAGTACGCGGCGATGTTCGCGGCGATGACAGCGCCGACCTACGCGATCGCGGGCAACGTCGACTCGCCGGACCTGTGGCCCGAGTTCGCCGGTGATGACGTGCGGCTGGTCGAGGGCGAGGTCGTCGAGATCGGCGGCCTGCGGTTCGGCTTCGCGGGCGGCGTGGTGCTGCCGGCCGGGGCCACGATCCGCCGGTCCAACCCGGTGTGGCGGCCCTACCTGCGCACGCAGGAGGAGTTCGACGAGGCGGTGGGCAAGCTCACCGACATCGACGTGCTGTGCACCCACCAGCCGCCCGCGCTGCCGGAGCTGACCTACGACGTGGTCGCCCGGCGGCACGAGCTGGGCTCGTCAGCCCTGCGCGCGCTGGTCTACGCGGAGCAGCCGCGGTGGTCGCTGTTCGGCCACGTGCACCAGCCGCTGTCGGCCCGCCTGCGGGTGGGCCGCACCGAGTGCCGCAACGTCGGCCACTTCAAGGTCACCGGGCGCCCGTACGTCCTGCGGTGGTGACGCGGGCCAGGCGGTAACCTCTCCGCCATGGCCGACCAGTCCACGCAGTCCATCGAGGTCGACGCGCCGCCGGAGAAGGTCATGGCGGTGATCGCGGACTTCGCGTCGTACCCGGAATGGGCCAAGCAGGTCCGGGAGACCGAGGTGCTCGCGACCGACGACGCGGGCCGTCCCAAGCAGGTCAAACTGACCCTGGACGCCGGCCCGATCAAGGACGTCTACACGCTGGAGTACGACTGGGCCGCCGACGGCCGGTCGGTCAGCTGGCACCTGGTGCGCGGCCAGATGCAGAAGGCGCAGGACGGCCGCTACGAGCTGGAGGCGGTCGGGAACCGCACGCGGGTCACCTACACGCTGTCGGTCGAGCTGGTGCTGCCGATGATCGGGCTGCTGCGCCGCAAGGCGGAGAAGATGGTCATGGACACCGCGCTCAAGGAGCTCAAGCGCCGCGTGGAGGACCTCGCCTGAGGGCGGGACGGCCCATGACCCGGCTGCTGCTGTTCACCGGCAAGGGAGGCGTCGGCAAGACGACGCTCGCCGCGGCGACGGCGGCGGGCCTGGCCGCCCGCGGGTACAAGACGCTGGTCGTGTCCACCGACCCCGCGCATTCGCTGGCCGACGCGTTCGGCGAGCGCCTCGGCCGCGAACCGTCCGACGTGGACACCCGGCTGCACGGCGCGCAGGTCGACTCGCGCGGCCTCGTCGACGACATCTGGCAGGACCTGCGCGGCAGGCTCAAGGGCGCGCTCGCGGGCGCCGGGGTGGACGCGCTGGACGCCGAGGAGCTGAGCGTCCTGCCGGGCGTGGACGAGCTGCTCGCGCTGACCGAGGTGCAGCGGCTGGCCGAGGCAGGCCGCTGGGACGTCGTGGTGGTCGACTGCGGGCCGACCGCGGAAACGCTGCGGCTGCTCGCGCTTCCCGAGGCCGTGGCCGGGTACCTGGACAAGGTGTTCGGCTGGCAGCTCACGCTCACCGGCTCGCGGGGACTGGCCCGGTCGGTGCGCGACCTCGCGGCGCACGTCTCGGCGCTGCGCGACCTGCTGACCGATCCGGCCGTCACCACCGTGCGGCTGGTGCTGACGCCGGAGCGGGTCGTGGTCGCCGAGGCGCGCCGCACGCTGAGCTCGCTCGCGCTGCGCGGGATCCGGGTCGACGGGCTGATCGTGAACCGGCTGATGCCCGCGCCCGGCGTGTGGCGCGGGGCGGCCGCGAACTGGATGCGCACCCGCCGCCGCCAGCAGGACGAGGTGCTGAACGAGCTGACCTGGGAGCTGGCCAGGGTGGAGCACCGCGCCGCCGAGCCGGTCGGGCTGCCCGCGCTGCGGGAGATCGCCACCGAGCTGTACGGCGAGCGGGATCCGCTGGAGGGCAAGGGATCCACTTCCGCGCCGCTGCTGCACGTGACCGAAGTGGACGGTGGGTACCGGCTGCGGCTGGCGCTGCCGCTGGACCGCGGGGCCGAGCTGGACCTGGCGCGGGTGGACGACGACCTGGCCGTGACCGTCGACGGGTTCCGCCGCCTGGTGGCGCTGCCGGAGTCGTTGCGGCCGTGCCGGATCACCGGCGCCGAGTCCGATGCGGACGGTCTCGTCGTCTCGCTCACCAAGCCGGGGGAGGACCGATGACGACCGAAGGCGTGACCGCGGCGAGCCTGGCCGAGGAGATCCGGCTGCTCGTCGAGATGGTCGTCGAACGCGCGGCGCCCTGGCTGGACGGCGTGGTCGCCGCCGGGCACGGCACGGCCGAGAAGCCCGATGGCGACAGCGACTGCGGCTGGTGCCCGCTGTGCGCCGTGGTCGCCGTGGTGCGCGGTGAGAAGCCCGAGTTCGTCGCCCGCGTGCTGGAGCAGGCGGCGCAGATCATCGCGTTGCTGCGGGCCGTGCTGGCCGACCGGTGGGAGCCGCAGGAGGGCGTGCACATGCCCGGGTTCCAGCCGCCGCCGCGGCCGCAGCCGGACTCCGGCCGGGTGCAGCGCATCCCGGTGCAGTGGCGGGAGGGCTAGTGCACGCGATCGGCCTGGACGTCGGCGGCACGAGCGTCCGTGCCGGAGTGGTGGACGAGCACGGCTCGATCCTGGACACCGCGCGGGCGGGCACGCCGGCCGCCGAGGACGCGCTCGAAGACGCCATCACCGCGGTGATCGACGAGCTGCGCAACCGGCACGAAGACGTCGCCGGGGTCGGGCTGGCGGTCGCCGGGTTCGTCGCCAACGACCGGCGCACCGTGATGTTCGCGCCGCATCTGGCCTGGCGGCACGCGCCGGTGGCGGACCGGATCGCCAAGCGCGTCGGCCTGCCGGTGACACTGGAGCACGACGCGAACGCCGCCGCGGTCGGCGAGCACCGCTTCGGCGCCGCGCGCGGGGCCGGGGTCGCGGCGCTGGTGGCGATCGGCACCGGGATCGGCGCGGGGCTGCTGCTGGACGGCGAGCTGTACCGCGGCGCGAACGGGGTCGCGCCGGAGCTGGGGCACCTGACGGTGGTGCCGGACGGGCGGGCGTGCCCGTGCGGCAAGTACGGCTGCTGGGAGCGCTACTGCAGCGGCACCGCGCTGGCCGCGACCGCGATCGAGCTGCTGGCCAGGTACCCGGGCACGTCCACGGTCCTGTCCAGGGACATCGCGCTGGACCCGGGCGCGCTGACCGGGCGGCGGGTGGCCGGGGCGGCGCGCGACGGCGACCCCATCGCGCAGCGGGCGGTGGCCGAGCTGGCGAAGTGGCTCGGCGAGGGGCTGGCGCTGGTCGCGGACGTGTTCGACCCGGAGATCGTGGTGATCGCAGGCGGGGTGTCGGAGTCGGCGCCGCTGTTCCTCGACGAGGCCCGCGAGCACTACGCGGCGGCGATCACCGGCGGCAGGCACCGGCCGCTCGCGCGCATCCGCACCGCGCAGCTGGGCGACGACGCCGCGCTGGTGGGGGCCGCCGCGCTCGCGCTCGAAGCCACGGCGGTATGACAAGCTGGAACGATGACCCCTGATGACGGCGACGGCTTCGTGTACTGCGAGCGCGGCCACCGGCATTGGGGCCTCTTCGGCGCCGCGGGCCTGCTGCTGACCGATCCCGAGCGGGGTGTGCTGCTGCAGCACCGGGCCTGGTGGACGCACCACGGCGAGACGTGGGCGCTGCCCGGCGGCGCGCGCCGCGGTCACGAGTCCGCGCGCGAGGCCGCCACCCGTGAGGCGGAGGAGGAGGCCGCGGTGCCGTCCGCTGCGGTGCGGCCCACCGCGGAGTCGGTGGTCGACCACGGCGGCTGGAGCTACACGACGGTCCTGGCGAACACCCGGCACCCGGTGCGGGAGCGGGTGGTCAACGAGGAGAGCGCCGAGCTGCGGTGGGTGCCGCCGGACGAGGTCGGCTCGTTCCCGCTGCACGCGGACTTCGCGGCCGCGTGGCCCGCGCTGCACGCCGAGCTCGGCCGGGAGCTGGTGCTGGTGGTCGACGCGGCCAACGTGGTCGGCTCCCGGCCGGACGGCTGGTGGCGGGACCGGGCAGGCGCGGCGGAGCGGCTGCGGGACCGGTTGTCCGGGCTGGCGCGCGACGGGGTGCGCAGCGCGGACGTCGGGCTCGGCGGGGCGGACTGGTCGTGGTGGCCGCGGGTGCAGATGGTCGTCGAAGGCCACGCGAGGGACGTGCCACCGGCCGACGAGGTCGAGGTGATCGCCGCGGTCCGCGACGGCGACTCCCAGATCGTGGAAAGCGTCCGCAAAACGCGCGACGCCCGCCCGGACGACCACGTGGTGGTGGTGACGGCCGACCGCGAGCTGCGAGCACGCGTGACGGCGGAGGGCGCGAAAGTCCTCGGCCCGGCGACGCTGCTGAACCTGGTGGCCGACTGAGGAACCGGCGCGTGAGCGTGGAACTCGCGCGCTGCCGCCGAGTCCGCTTTCGCGGGTGAATTCCGCGCTCGTGCCGGGCGCGTGAGCGTGGAACTCGCGCGCTGCCACCGAGTCCGCTTTCGCGGGTGAATTCCGCGCTCGTGCCGG
>NZ_JAKGSD010000018.1:121366-149227 GCF_021654135.1 Amycolatopsis tucumanensis
CCGCGCGCGTGAGCGTGGACTCGCGCGCTGCCGCCGAGTTCTGCCGTTCGGGTCCGCGAGTGGCGCGGTCGTGGGCAGTCCCCTCAGGTCAGCGCTTCCGTCAGTTCGTCCACCCCGGCGGCCATCAGCTCGGCGAGGTCGGCGCGCGGGTCGCGCAGCCACTGCTCGTACGCGGCAAGCGCGACGCCCAGCGCGGTGTAGGCCACGGTCTGCGGGGCGAGCGCCGACGCGGGCACCCCGAGGCGTCCCCCGACGAACTCCGCGATCACCTGCCGCCAGTCCGCGTAGCGCAGCGTCGAGTGCGCCTGCAGCGCCGGCGTGGTCAGGATCAGCTCCATCCGCTGCCGGTGCCACACCGCCTCGGACGGGTCCACCCGGTTGAAGTCCACCAGCGCCTCCCGCAGCACGCCGGGCAGCGGGCGGTCCGGCGGGTACGACGCGAGGCGCTTGCGCATCTTGTCCAGCTGGCCATCGAAGTCGCCCCAGGCGATGTCGTTCTTCGACGGGAAGTAGCGGAAGAACGTGCGCCGCCCGATGCCGGCTGCCTTCGCGATGTCGTCGATCGTCGTGCGGTCGAACCCGCGGCTGGCGAACAGTTCGAACGCCACGTGCTCGACCTCCGCCCGCGACGTGATCGGCTTGCGTCCCGCCCGGGGCGCCGGATCCGCCTTTTCGGTCATCCCTCTTCCATTCGGCACTCGGTGCCATTATTGTCCGAGAAGCGCGGCCGCACCGGAGCGGCCCATCGCCGAAGGGAGCATCCCATGTCCGAGGCCAAGAGCGTCGCCCCCGCCGTGGAAGACTCGCTCGTCGAGGAGGACCTGCTCGTGGAAGAGGTCTCTATCGACGGCATGTGCGGCGTCTACTGACCGTGTTCGATCCGGACCAGGCCTACCGGTGCTCCCCGCGGGTCGCGTTGCGACCGGAACCGTTCGGGGCGCTCGCCTACGACTTCGGCACCCGGAGGCTTTCGTTCCTGAAGACGAAGATCCTGGTCGAGGTGGTGCGCACGCTCGGGGACCAGCCCGACGTGCACACCACCCTCGACGCCGCCGGCGTCCCCGGCGACCAGCGCCCGGCCTACCTGAAGGCGCTGGCCGGACTCGCCGAGAACGGCACGATCGAACCGCGCTGAACCACTGAGAAGGGCGTGCGATGAAGCTCGTCGAACACTTCAAGCAGGGGCTGAACTCGCCCATCTGCCTGACCTGGGAACTGACCTACGCCTGCAACCTCTCGTGCGTGCACTGCCTGTCCTCGTCGGGCCGCCGCGACCCGCGGGAGCTGAGCACCGCGGAGTGCAAGGCCGTCATCGACGAGCTGCAGCGCATGCAGGTCTTCTACGTCAACATCGGCGGTGGCGAGCCCACCGTCCGCGCCGACTTCTGGGAGCTCGTCGAGTACGCCGTGGACCACCAGGTGGGCGTCAAGTTCTCCACCAACGGCGTCAAGCTCACCCCGGAGCGGGCGCGGTGGCTCGCCGCCACCGACTACGTGGACGTGCAGATCTCCTTGGACGGCGCCACCGCCGAGGTCAACGACTACGTCCGCGGCCCGGGTTCCTACGACACCGCGATGCGGGCGATGCGGAACCTGAAGGACGCCGGATTCCGCGACTTCAAGCTCTCCGTCGTGATGACCCGGCACAACGTCGGCCAGCTCGACGAGTTCAAGGCCATCGCCGACACCTACGGCGCCCAGCTGCGCATCACGCGGCTGCGCCCGTCCGGCCGCGGCGCGGACACCTGGGACGAGCTGCACCCGACGGCCGAGCAGCAGCTGCAGCTCTACGACTGGCTGATCGCCAACGGCGAGAAGGTCCTCACCGGCGACTCGTTCTTCCACCTCAACGCGCTCGGTTCGGACCCGCTGCCCGGCCTGAACCTCTGCGGCGCGGGCCGGGTGGTGTGCCTGATCGACCCGGTCGGCGACGTCTACGCCTGCCCGTTCGCGATCCACGAGGAGTTCCTCGCAGGCAACGTCCGCGACGAGGGCGGGTTCGCGGGCGTGTGGAACACCTCCGAGCTGTTCGAGCGCCTGCGCGGCCCGCAGACCGGCGGCGCGTGCACGTCGTGTTCGGCCTACGACGCCTGCCAGGGCGGGTGCATGGCGGCGAAGTTCTTCACCGGCCTGCCGCTGGACGGTCCCGATCCGGAATGCGTGAAGGGGCACGGGGAACTGGCGCTGGCCGGGGTCAGCGGGGCGCCGCGGTCGCACATCGACCACTCGCACCGCAAGACCCGCCAGAGCCGCAAGGCGAGCAAGGTGCCGGTCAGCATCGGGTTCGGCCCGCCCGAGGGCGGCGCCCGGCCGGACCGGGCCTGCGACACCAGCCCGCTCGCGGGGTTCCAGCCAGGACGATGACCAGGCTCGCCGGCCCCGTCCGGGTCGGCGGCCGCACCGCCCCCAGCCGGGTCCTCTTCGGTCCGCACGAAACCAACCTGGCTCGGGGGCGGGCGCTCGCCGACCGGCACGTCGCCTACTACCGGCGGCGAGCCGAGGGCGGCGCCGGGATCGTCGTCACCGAGACGGCGAGCGTGCACCCCTCCGACTGGCCGTACGAGCGCGCGCCGCTGGCCGCGGAATGCGGTCCGGGGTGGACGTCCATCGTGGACGCCTGCCGTCCACACGGGACGCTCGTGGTCGCGTCGCTCGGGCACGTCGGCGGGCAGGGTTCGTCGGCCTACCACCAGTCGGCGTTGTGGGCGCCGTCGCGGGTGCCGGATCCGGTGAGCCGCGAGCTGCCGATGGAGGTGGACGGCCCGGAGATCGCGGAGCTGATCGCCGGGTTCCGCGCCGCCGCCGCGCTCGCTGCCAAGTCCGGTGTGGACGGTGTGGAGATCGACGCCGGGCAGTACTCGCTGCTGCGGCAGTTCTGTTCCGGGCTGACCAACCGGCGCACGGACGCCTACGGGGACCGGGGACTGCTGCTGCGTGAGGTCGTCGCGGCGGTCCGGGGGGCGATCGGGGACCGCATCCTCGGGCTGCGCCTGGCGTGCGACGAAGGGGCGCCGTGGGGCGGGATCACGCCGGAGACCGCGCCCGTGCCCGGCGGGATCGACTACCTGGTGCCGGTGCGGGGTTCGGCGTTCGCCGACTCCCGGCCGGACGCACGCACCGAACCGGGCTTCAACGTCGATCTGTGCCGGGCGTTCTCCGGGCGCGCCTTGACGGTGTTGCAGGGCAGTGTGGTGGATCCTGAGCTCGCGGAGCGGGCACTGGACTTCGCCGGGCTGGTCGAGATGACCCGCGCGCAGATCGCCGATCCGGACCTGGTGCGTCATGTGCGGGCCGGGACGCGGCCGCGGCCGTGTGTGCTGTGCAACCAGAAGTGCCGGGTGCGGGACCCGCGGAACCCGCTGGTCAGCTGCATCGGCGAGCCACGCAGCGGGCACGAGACCGAGGATCCGCTGCCGCGCCCGGGCGCCGGGGAGGTGCTGGTGGCCGGCGGTGGCCCGGCCGGGCTGGAAGCCGCGCGGGTGCTCGCCCTGCGGGGTTTCGACGTCGAGCTGACCGAGCGCGACGACCGGCTCGGCGGGATGGCGCGTGTCGCGGCGCGGCTGCCCGGGCGGGATCGGCTGGGGCGGCTCGCGGACTGGCTGGAGGCCGAGGTCCGGCGGCTGGGCGTGCGGATCTCGACCGGGGTGGAGACCGTCGCGGCGGACGGGCGGCCGGTGGTCGTGGCGACCGGCAGCAGGCCCGGCCCGCGGGACTACTGCGTCGAGGGCGGCCGGGTGCTCGACGTGGCCGCGGTCTTGGGCGGCGCGGAGCTGCCGGACGGGCCGGTCGTGGTGCACGACCCGCTCGGCGACTGGACCGGCGCGGCAGTCGCGGAGCTGCTGGCCGCCGGACGCGCGGTGACGATCGTCAGCCCTGATCCGGTGATCGCGACCCAGGTCCGGGACGTCGCCGCGGTGAACGCGCGCCTGCAGCGGGCCGGGGTGGAGCTGGCGAAGCGGTCGCGCCTGCGGGTGGCGCGGCGGGACCACGTGGTGGCGGAGGACGTGCTCACCGGGGAGTGCCGGGAGCTGTCGTGCGCGGTGCTGATCCACTGTGGACATCGGCTCCCGGATGCCGCGCTGCCGGGGGTCGCGGTCGGGGATGCGGTGGCGCCCCGGACGATTCATGAGGCCGTTCTGGACGGTCGTCGCGCGGCGGTGGCGTTGTGAGCCTGCTGTTCGAACCGTTGCGGCTGGGGCCGGTCGAGGTGCGCAACCGGATCGTGTTCGCCGCCCACCTGACCAACTACGCCACCGGCAACCTGCCCACCGAGCAGCACGCGGCCTACTACGCAGCGCGGGCGGCGGGCGGCGCCGGGCTGATCATCTCCGAGGAGCACGTCGTGCACCCCTCGGACTGGCCCTACGAGAAGGTGATCCACGGGTACCAGCCCGAGGTCGTGCCCGGCTACCGCCGCATCACCGCCGCCGTGCACGCGCACGGCGTGCCGATCTTCGCGCAGCTCAACCACAACGGCGGGCAGGCGTCGTCGATGTACTCGCGGCGGGCGGTGTGGGCGCCGTCCCCGGTGCCGGACCCGCTGTTCCGCGAGGTGCCCAAGGCGATGACCCTCGCGGAGATCGCCGAGGTGGTCGCCGGGTACGGGCGCGTCGCGCGGCACTGCGCCGAAGGCGGCTTCGACGGCGTGGAGATCCAGTGCTCCCAGTCGTCGTTGCTGCGCGGGTTCCTGGCGCCCGCGGCGAACCTGCGGACCGACGACTACGGCGGCCCGCTGCCCAACCGCGCGCGGTTCCTGCGGGAGGTCGTCGCGGAGGTGCGGGCGGCGATCGGGCCCGACCGGGCGCTGGGGGTGCGGCTCTCCGGCGACGACCTGGTCGAGGGCGGCATCACGCCGGCCGAGGCGGCCGAGGTGGCGCGGATGATCTCGCCGGACATCGACTACCTGAACACCTCGATCGGGGTCGCGACCTCGACGCTGTACATGGTCGAACCGTCGATGGCGGTCCCGCGCGGGTACGCGCTGCCGGTGTCCGAAGCGTTGCGGCGCGCGGTGTCCGTGCCGGTCGTGGGCATCGGACGGATCAAGTCGCCGGAGGAGGCCGAGCGGGCGCTGGCCGAGGGGCGGTGCGACCTCGTCGGTGTGGTGCGCGGGCAGATCGCCGACCCGTCGTTCGCGGCGAAGGCGCGGGCCGGGCGTGAGGTGCGGACCTGCCTGTCCTGCAACCAGGAGTGCGTCGGGCGGATGGGTCTCAACCGGTGGCTCGGGTGCGTGGAGAACCCGCGCGCCGGACGGGAAGCGGTGCCGCTGCCGCCGCCCGGGCCGCGCCCCAAGCGGGTGCTGGTCGTCGGCGCGGGCCCGGCCGGGCTGCAGGCGGCAGCGACGGCGGCCGGGCGGGGACACCGGGTCACGGTGTTCGAGCGCGGCGAGGTCGGCGGGCAGATCGCGCTGGCCGCGACCGCGCCAGGCCGGGGCGAGCTCGGTGACCTGGTGCGCAACCTGCTGACCGAGTGCCGTCAGACCGGTGTCGACTTGGCGACCGGTGTCGCGGTGACGGCTTCGTTCCTGCTGGACGAGGCGCCGGACGCCGTGGTGCTGGCGACGGGCGCCCGGCCGGTGCTGCCGGAGTGGGCGGTCCCGCCGCGGGTGGTGCACGCGCGGGAGGTGCTGGGCGGTGTCTCGCCGTCCGGCGCGGTGGTGGTGATCGACGAGGTCGGCTTCCACCCGGCGACGTCGGTGGCGGAGCTGCTGGCGCGGCGGGGCTGCCGGGTGACGTTGTCGACGCCCGGGATGGTCGTCGGGCAGGACCTGGGGCTGACCCTGGACCGGGAGCTGTTCGGGCGGCGGGCGCACGAGCTCGGGATCGCCGAGCGGACGGACGAGATGGTGCTCGGCGCCGCGGCGACGGAGGATGGGGGCGTGGCGTTGCGGATGTTGAAGCACACGACCGGCGAGACCACGGAGGTCCGCTGCGACTGGGTGGTGTGCGCGACGCACCAGGAGCCGGAGGACGAGTTGTGGCACGCGCTGCGGGAGGCGCCGTTCCCGGTGCTGCGCGCGGGGGATTGCGTGACCCCGCGGCGCGCGCACGCTGCGGTGGTGGAGGGGCATCGAGCGGGGGTGTCGTTGTGAGCGACGCGGCTGGACGCGGGGCAGCGGCCGGGCGATCGGTCACCCCGCCCCCGGCGGGACCATGGCAGCTGCCGGTCGGGAGTCCCGCGACCGCTCGCTGCGGCACCGGGTGGGTGATGGGTTTGCCGCTGGTGGTTGCGCTCCCGCGGATGGGCGGTGTGCGAGCGGGCGGTGGCGGGAGCTGGTTGGCGAGTCGCGTGGCCGCCCGCGGCCAAGTTGTCACCGGGTGGGTGGTGTCGTCGTGAGCGGGCAGCTGGCACGCTCCGCTCGTGGAGATGATCACGTGACCCCGCGCGTCGCCGTGGTGACGGGGGCCGGGCGGGGCATCGGGGCGGCCGTGGTGCACCGGCTCGCTGGGGAGGGGTGGCGCGTCGTCGCCGTGGACGTCGCCGCGGATTCCCCGGGGCCGGGTTATCCGCTGGCGCGGCGGGAGCAGCTCGCCGAGGTCGCCGCGAAGTGGCCGGGCCAGGTGCTCGACTTCGTGGCCGACGTGCGGGACCAGCAGGCCCTCGACGAGGCCGTCGCCATCGCCGAGCGCGAGTTCGGTGGGCTGGACGCCGCTGTCGCCGCAGCGGCGGTCATGGCGGGCGGGCGGCCGCTCTGGGAGACCACCGATTCCGAGTGGGAATCGTTGTTCGGCGCCGGCGTGGACGGCGTCTTCCACCTCGCTCGCGCCGCGGTGCCCGCCCTGCTGCGCCGCCCGCAGCCGCGCACCGGGCGGTTCGTCGCCCTCGCCTCGGCCGCGGCGCACACCGGGCTCTGGCGGCTGGCCGGCTACAACGCCGCCAAGCACGCGGTCGTCGGGCTGATCCGCGGCCTCGCGACGGACCTGCGCGGCACCGGCGTCACCGCGACGGCCGTCTCACCCGGCTCCACCCGCACCCCGATGCTGCAGGCCACCGCGGAGCTCTACGACCTGGACGACGTCGAGGAGTTCGCCCAGCACCAGCTCACCGAGCGCCTGCTCGAACCCGAGGAGGTGGCGGCCGCGGTCTGCTGGCTGTGCGGCCCGGACGCGAGCGCTGTCACCGGCACCGTCGTCCACGCGGACGGAGGCTTCACAGCATGACCGTGCTGCGCCTGGACCCCTCCACCAAGGCCGTCGCCGGCGGGCGCGTCCTCGTCGGCGGCTCGCCCCTGCGGATCATCAAGCTGTCCGCCAACGGGGCGCGCCTGTTCGCCCAGTGGGCAAGCGGCACACCCGTCGGCGACAAGCCCCACCACCGCCGCCTGGCGGAAAAGCTCACCCTCGCCGGGATGGTCCACCCCACCCACCCCGACTCGAAGCTGACGCCGCAGGACGTCACCGTCGTGGTCCCGGTCCGCGACCACGCCGACCGCCTGGCCGGGCTCCTGCCCCGCCTGACCGACGTGCGCGAGACGCTCGTCGTCGACGACGGGTCGGCGGTGCCCGTGCCGCACGCCGTCGACCGGCACCCCGTCGCCCGCGGACCGGCCGCCGCCCGCAACACCGGCTGGCGCAAGGTGACCACCGAGCTGGTCGCCTTCCTCGACGCCGACACCCGCCCCGAACCGGGCTGGCTCGGGCCGCTGCTGGCGCAGTTCGAGGACCCCGCCGTGGTGGCCGTCGCGCCGCGGGTGCGCAGCGCGCCCGGCGACGGCACGCTCTCCCGGTACGAACGGCTGCGGTCCTCTTTGGACATGGGCACCACCCCGGCGCAGGTCCGGCCGCGCGGCCGCATCACCTACCTGCCCACCGCCGCGCTCGTCGTGCGAACCTCGGCGCTGCAGGCGATCCACGGCTTCGACGAGGACCTGCGGTTCGGCGAGGACGTCGACCTGATCTGGCGCCTCGTCGACGCCGGCGGCTCGGTGCGGTACGAGCCGGAGTCCGAAGTGGTGCACGAACCACGCACGACGTGGCGCGCCTGGCTGAAGCAGCGGTACAGCTACGGCACCTCCGCCGCGCCGCTCGCGAAACGCCACGGGCGGCAGGCGCTCGCGCCGGTCCGGGTGTCCGGCTGGACCGCGCTGGCCTGGCTCGCCGTGGCCGCCGGACGGCCGAAGACCGGTGTGGCGATCGCGCTCGGCACCGCGGCCCTGTTGCCACGCAAGCTGAAACCCCTTGACGTCCCGGCGAAAGAGGCGCTCGGCATCGCGCTGCGCGGGCACGTCGCGGCGGGCCGGTTCCTGGCCGACGCGCTCACCGGCGCGTGGGGCCCGGCCGCGGTCCCGGTGCTGGCGCTGTCCCGGCGCGGCCGCCGCGTGCTGGCGCTGGCCTATGCCCGGCACCTCGCAGACTGGGCCCGCACCCGGCCGGACATCGACCCGCTGCGGTGGCTGCTGGCGCGTGCCGCGGACGATTTCGCTTACGGCACCGGGGTTTGGCGTGGCTGCCTGCGCGAGGAGGAACCGGGTCCGCTGATCCCCGACCTCTCAAATTGGCCCACCCGTCGCCCACCACCACCCTCAACGGAGCCGCTGCGCGGCACTGCCTCGATCCGGAAAAGGTCGTGAACCTCGCCGACCTCGCCTGGCCCGAACTCGGCGAGCGCCGCCTGCTGGCCGTGCCGCTCGGCGCCACCGAGCAGCACGGCCCGCACCTGCCGTACACGGTGGACACCGAAATCGCCGTCGAGTTGTGCCGCCGCCTCGCCGAGGCTCGTCCGGAGGTGGTCGTCGCGCCCCCGCTGCCCTACGGCTCCAGCGGGGAGCACGCCGGTTTTCCCGGCACGCTGTCGATCGGTCAGGAAGTCACGGAACTCCTCGTGGTCGAGCTGGTGCGCTCCGCCGACGCGTTCGCCGGGGTGCTGCTGGTGTGCGCGCACGGCGGCAACGCGGCCCCGCTGCGCCGGGCGGTCGCGAAACTGCGTTACGAGGGCCGGAACGTGCGCGCCTGGTGCCCGGACGGTCCGGCCGACGACACGCACGCCGGACGGCTGGAGACCTCGGTGATGCTCGCGCTGCGGCCGGAAGCCGTGCGGGTGGACCGGTTCGAGGCCGGCGCGACGCGGCCGTTGCCCGAGCTGATCGGCCGGTTGCGTGACGAAGGTGTGCGCGGGGTGAGCCCGAACGGGGTGCTGGGTGACCCCGCGGGGGCGACCGCGGAAGCGGGGCGCGCCACCCTCCGTCGATGGGCGGACGCTCTACTTGAAGCTGCCGCGGCGGTGGCCAAAGATGGCATCATGTAGCAGTCCGTGCATGAGACCCCTGTCACAAAGAGGTGATCGGTGTGAAGACCAAGGCCGCTGTCCTGCACTCCGCGGGCAAGCCGTTCGAGATCGAGGAACTCGAGCTCGACGGTCCCCGCGACGGTGAGGTCCTGATCAAGTACACGGCCGCCGGGCTGTGCCACTCGGACCTGCACCTGATCGACAACGACCTCGTGCCGCGGTTCCCGATCGTGGGCGGGCACGAGGGCGCGGGCATCATCGAAGACGTCGGGCCGGGCGTCACCAAGGTCAAGCCCGGTGACCACGTGGTCTGCTCGTTCATCCCGAACTGCGGCACGTGCCGCTACTGCGCCACCGGCCGGTCGAACCTGTGCGACATGGGCGCCACGATCCTCGACGGGCACATGCCCGACGGCAGCTTCCGCTTCCACCGCGGCGGCACCGACTACGGCGCCATGTGCATGCTCGGCACGTTCTCCGAGCGCGCCACGATCTCCCAGCACTCCGTGGTCAAGGTGGACGACTGGCTGCCGCTGGAGACCGCGGTGCTGGTGGGCTGCGGTGTGCCGACCGGGTGGGCGACGGCCAACTACGCCGGCGGCGTGCGCGCGGGCGACACGTGCGTCGTGTACGGCATCGGCGGGATCGGCATCAACGCGGTCCAGGGCGCGGCGCACGCGGGCGCGGCGAACGTGATCGCGGTCGACCCGGTCGCGTTCAAGCGCGAGAAGGCGCTGGAATTGGGCGCCACGCACGCGTTCGCCTCGGCGGACGAGGCCGCGGCGAAGGTGGCGGAGCTGACCTGGGGCCAGATGGCCGACCAGGCGCTGATCACCGTCGGCACGGTGGACGAGCAGGTCGTGACCGACGCGTTCAACGTGATCGGCAAGGGCGGCACGGTCGTCATCACCGGCCTGGCCAACCCGGAGAAGCTGACGGTGCACCTGTCCGGCGGCGTGATGACCCTGTTCGAGAAGACGGTCAAGGGCACGCTGTTCGGATCGGCCAACCCGCAGTACGACATCGTCCGCCTGCTGCGCCTCTACCAGGCCGGGCACGTGAAGCTCGACGAGCTGGTGACCAAGCGGTACTCGCTCGAAGAGGTCAACGAGGGCTACCAGGACCTGCGCGACGGCAAGAACATCCGTGGCGTGATCATGCACTCGGCGGACTGATCGAGCACCCGTGAGGGCGGGGCTGCCCGCCCTCACGGGTCGATCAGCGGCTGGAACGCCGCGCGCACGTCGGCGTCCGACGGCGTCACGTACACCTGGCTCGGCGGGATGTCCACGGCCAGGTCGACGTAGGTGGTGTAGTGCAGCACCGGCGGGCAGGACGCGCCGCCGATCTCCACGCGGGTGTCGGTGACCAGCCGCCCCGTCTTCACCTCGTACACGCGCACCGGGATCGCGATCTTCCGGAAGGACACGTCCTGGTAGCCGTACAGGCTCAGGCCCGACTCGTAGGGACACGACCGGACTTCGGCGCCGTAGTCCGTGGTGCCCGCGCAGATCACCGCCACCGCGTCGGCCGGGCCGCCCGCCCGCCACTCCGCCGGGAACCGGCCGAGGTGCTCGTCGTCGCCGAAGATCAGCGCCCGGTTCGGCCCGTCCCCGTAGGGTGCCGCGCCGCTGTAGGGCGCCGGGTGGTCGCAGTACTCCGGTTCCGCGCCCGGGTAGGAGACCTCCAGGAGGTCACGCACGTTCGCCAGCTCGATCGCCTGGGTCGCCCTGGTCACGCCGTCGCCGGCGCGCGCGGTGAGTTCGTGGCCGGGGTACTGGTCGAGGATCTGCTGGTACCGGTCGCGGGCGCGGGGCCAGTCGTCCGCCGCCATCAGCCGGTCCGCGCACCCGGCGAGCGCGGCGGGCGCGACCCGCGGCACCACGCCGGCGGCGTGGTCCAGCACCGGGCCGCGCGCGCCCTGCCGGAGCCAGTCGGTGATCGCGGCGGTGCCGCACGGGTCGGGGACGGGCAGCCGGCCGGTGAAGCGGTCCAGCACTTCCCGGATCCGCTGGTCCTGGCCGGGGATCGCGCGCACGTCGGCCAGTGTCGCGAACGCGCGCTCCAGGTTCGCGGGGTCGCCGCCGAGGGCCTTGCCGAGCTGCGCTTCGGCCGCCAGCAGCAGACGGCAGGCGCGGACGGTGTCGCCGGTTCGCGCGGTCAGCGGCGCGTCGGCCACCGCGTGCCCCGCCCACAGCCCGTCCAGCGCGGCCAGCACCCCTGGGCAGTCGCCGCGGCCGTGGGCTTCGATGGCGTCACCCTCGATGCGGGCGGCGTCGAAGCGCAGCAGTCCGACGGCCAGCAGCACCGGGAGCGCGACGGCGAGACCGGTCAGCCGTTGCCTGCCGGCGCGCGCCGGGCGCTCGGTGCGCCGGGCCAGGTGCCAGCCGTGCGCGGCCAGAGCCGCCCACCAGACGAGCACGACGATCTCGAACCACAGCGTCCGCACCGCCAGGGCGAGCACCGCGACCAGCGCGATCGTGACCAGTCCGGTGAGGACCGCGAGCCGCCGCCGACCGAGCAGCAGGTAGCCGGCGCCGAGCAGCGAGGCGTTGCCGAGCGCCGCGGCCAGTGGGTCGGCGGCCTTCGTGTGGGGCTGGACCATGATCGTCAGTGTCGGGGCGTGAACCGGCCGCCGGGGCTGCCGCGGCATCAACCTGCCAGCCGCCCGATTGATCGACTGTCGCGATCAGTGCGCCGTCCGGCCCAACCAGATACGACGTTTGGCTGTGTCCGCGTCACAGTTGTGTGGCACGAGACTGTCACCCCGTCACAGAGATGCCCCGGCACGGCTACGGATCGTTGACCACCGCCGAACCCGATTCCTATCGTGACCGCGATCAACGTGGATCTCGGAAGGACACTCTCGATGGCGCATCAACGGCGATCGCCCGCGCCCGGGGACGGTGCTCCGTCCCTGGAACGGCGCCGGTTCCTCGGCTACCTCCTCGCGGCGCCCACCCTCGCGGTGGCGGCGAAGCTCGGTGGTGATCTGGCGTCCCCGGCCCCGGCCGAAGCCGCGATCCCCACCCTCCCCGGCGCCGCCGACATCCTGGACCTCGGCGACGCGCTGACGCTCGCCGCGATGCCGACCTCCAACCTCATCGCGATCCAGCTCAACCGCGACGGCACGGTCTCCTTCGCGGTGCCGCGCGCCGAGGTCGGCCAGGGCATCACCACCACCATCGCGATGCTCATCGCCGAGGAGATGGACCTGCCGTTGAGCAAGGTGGGCGTCAACCTCGCCGACGCCCGCCCCGAGCTGGTCTTCAACCAGCTCACCGGCGGCTCCAACTCGGTGCGCTCGCTCTACACCCCGGTCCGCACCGCGGCCGCCATCGCGCGCGCCCGCCTCCTGGCCACCGCCGCCGAGCAGTGGAAGGTCGACGCCGCCACGCTCACCACCCGCGACGGCGTCATCCGCAGCGCCACCGGCCGCACCGCGACCTACGGCTCGCTCGCCGAGGCCGCCGCCAGCGCCCGCACCGCGGAGACCAGCGCGACGCTGAAGAAGACCTCCGAGTTCCGCATCATCGGCAAGCCCACCGGCCGCATCGACGCGCTCGAGGCGGTCACCGGGCGCAAGCAGTTCACCATGGACCTCCAGGTCCCGAACGCCAAGCCGACGATGGTCTGCCGCCCGCCGACGATCAACGGCACCGTCAAGGCCGTCCGCAATCTGGCGGAGGTGAAGGCGATGCCGGGCGTCACCGACGTCGCCACCGTCTCCACCGGTGTCGCCGTGCGGGCCGAGACCTTCGGCCAGTGCATCGACGCGATCCGGGCGCTCAAGGTGGACTGGGGACCGGGCACAGTGGACGGTGAGACGGACGCCTCGGTCGAGCGGAAGCTGCGTGCCGCCGCGCTGCCGATGACCGTGCCGCCGGTGCTGACCCAGTCGATCGACGCCGAGTTCGTGTTCGCCTTCGCCAGCAACAGCGCGTTGGAGACCAACTGCGCCATCGCCGACGTGCGCGCCGACCGCGCCGAGATCTGGTCCGGTCTCAAGTCGCCGATCACCACGCAGGAGCAGATCGCGCTCAAGCTCGGCCTGCCGATCCCGGCGGTCAAGGTGCACGTCGTCACCGGCGGCGGTTCCTTCGGCCGCAAGCTGTTCGGCGACGCTGCGCTCGAAGCGGCGGAGATCTCGAAGAAGATGGGCAAGCCGGTCAAGCTCATGTGGCACCGCGCCGACGACGCCCGCCACGGCCGCACGCACCCGATGTGCATCTCCCGCGTCCGGGTCAACCACGCGCTCGGCAACGTCGTCAGCTACGAGCAGCGGCACACCAGCGTCACCACCGACTTCGGCCACGGCCTCGGCGAGATCCTCACCGCCGTCGCCGCGAAGCTCCCGGTCGGCGACATCGGGTTCTCCCAGACGGTGTTCATGCTGTCCACGCAGATGCCGTACAACTTCGGCGCCGCCACGCAACTGCTCAACGAGGTGCCGCTGAAGTTCCACACCTCCAGCATGCGCAACGTCTACTCGCCCAACGTGGTCTGCGCGCGCGAGCTGATCGTCGACCAGCTGGCCGCGAAGATGGGGCAGGACCCGCTGACGTTCCGGCGGAACTTCCTCAAGGACGACCGCATCCGCAAGGTCCTCGACAAGGCCGCCGAGGTCGGCAACTGGGGCCGCAAGATGCCCGCAGGCACCGCGCAGGGCATCGCGCTGCACTACGAGTACAAGAGCGTCAGCGCGGTCCTGATGGAGATCGACTGCCGCCCGGAGACGGTCAACCGCAAGATCCGCAACGGGGTCGCCGGCCCGCGCGTCACCAAGGCCGTCGCGGTCGTGGACGCCGGACTGCCGATCAACCCGAAGGGCCTGGAGGCGCAGACCATCGGCTGCGTCAACGACGGCATCGCCATGGCGCTCACCTCCAGCCTGCACATCGACAACGGCCTGCCGCTGGAAGCGAGCTGGGACAACTACTTCTACACCCGGCAGTGGAACACGCCGCCGGAGATGGAGGTCGTGGTCATGCCCGCGACCACCGGCGAGCCCGGTGGCGCCGGGGAGCTCGCCGTCGCCAGCTCGTTCGCCGCGGCCGCCTGCGCCTACGGCCGCGCGGTGGGGAAGATGCCGACCCGCTTCCCGATCAACCACGGCACGCTGAGCTTCGAGCCGAAGCCGAAGGTGCCGCCGGTGCCCGAATCGCCGGTCGACGGCCTGGCCTACACGTTCTGAGGAGCCTTCGTTGTCCCAACACACATTCCTGGTCAACGGCACGCGGGTCACGGTCGACGCCGACGACAAGGTCCGGTTGCTCTGGGTGCTGCGCGACCTGCTCGGCATCACCGGTCCGAAGTACGGCTGCGGCATCAACGTGTGCAAGGCGTGCACGAGTCACATCAACGGCAAGGCGTTCAACCCGTGCTCGGTGCCGGTGTCGGCGATCGGCCCGGACGACGAGATCACCACGATCGAAGGCCTGGCCGACCCGGCCACCGGTGAGCTGCACCCGATGCAGCAGGCCTGGATCGACCGGGACGTCGCGCAGTGCGGCTACTGCCAGCCGGGCCAGATCATGGCGGCCATCGCCAAGGTCAAGCAGGCCCGCGCCGAGGGACGGGAGATCAGCGACTCCGACTTCGAGGAGATCCGCAACATCTGCCGCTGCGGCACCTACTCCCGCATCCGGGAGGCGGTGAAGTCCGCGGCCAGCCAGATGTGAACCGCACTTGCGGCACCAGAGCCCCGCAACCCGCCGCGGTTGCGGGGCTCTGTCATGCCAATGCGCAACGTTGGACACTTTCGTGTTAGATGTCCACTCGCGAGCCCTCGACGGGGAGGACGGACATCTCATGAGGTACACGGGTGCCGAACCCGCGGTGGCCGGCCTGGCCGGCCGGGCACTGACGCGGTTGCCGGAGATGACCAAGGCGACCTACGAGCAGATCGTCGAGGAGATGGCCGTCTACCGCGAGGAGCGGTTCGTCTCGCACGCCGACCTGTTCGCCTCGTGCCGGGACAACTTGCAGTTCCTCGTCCGCGCACTGGCCGAGCCCGGCGCGCCCGACCTGTCCAAGGCGCGGGCGACCGGGCGCGAGCGCGCGCTGGCGGGGGCGCCGTTGCCGGAGATGCTGCGCGCGTTCCGCATCGGGTTCACCGAGGTGTGGCAGTGCTTCGTCGAGCTGACCGCGCCCGCGCAGGACGTCGCGACCCTGGTCTCGGCGACCACCGCCATCTGGGACCTGATGGACGACTACATCGAGGAGCTCACCTCGACCTACCGCGCGACGGTCGCCGAGATCAGCCGCACCAGGCAGAACCGCAGGCTGGCGCTCGTCGAGGCCCTGTTCACCGGCGGCAGCACGACCGAGGGCACGCTGTGGGACATCGCGCGGATGCTCGACCTGCCGCTGGAGGGCTCGTTCGTCGTCGTCGCCGCGGAAACCCCCGGGCTTGGTCAGGAAGCGCTGCCGCTGATCGAGGTCCGGCTGCGGGAGCGGCACCACGCGTCGGCGTGGCGGCTCACGCCGGAGCTGCAGATCGGGGTCGTGTCGGTGCGCGATCCGGACCAGGTGCTGGAGCTGCTGCGGGAGAACCCGCGCGGCCGGGTCGGGATGAGCCCGGTGTTCACCGGCCTCGGCGACACCGCGCGTGCCCTGCACCTGGCGCGGGTCGCGTTGTCCAGCCTGCCCGCGGGGACGAAGGACGTGGCGCGGTTCCACGAGTCGCCGCTGGCCGGGCTGGTGGCGAGCGACCCGGAGGCGTCGGCGCAGCTGGCCGGCCAGGTGCTGCGGCCGATCCTGGAGCTGCCCGGCGAGGAGAGCAACGTGCTGCTGCTGACGCTGCGCGCCTGGTTCGACTGCGGCGGGTCGACCAAGCAGATCGCCGAGCGGGTCTACTGCCACCCGAACACGGTGCGGCACCGGTTGAAGCGGATCACGGACGTGCTGGGCCGGTCATTGAGCGACCCGTCGGACATCGCGGAACTCGGCACGGCCCTGCGGGCACTCGCCATGTTCGGCGACTCAGCCCGCAGAGCCGTGCGGAGCTAGTCCAGCTCCTTGCCGGTGGCCTTGGTGTACGCCTTGGCGCCGGCGCGGTCGACCGCCGCCTTGACGCCGCCGAAGATCGCTCCCTGCAGCACCGCCGCGAGGAGCACCTCCTTGGTGGAGTAGTCGGACGACGTGGCCTCCGGCGCGTCGTCCTCGCCGGTCGCCGCCTTCCAGGCCTGCTTGAACAGCATCCCGGCGAGCACCCCGCCGAGCGCGCTCACGGCCAGGCTCAGCGGTTTGTACAGCAGTTTCATCCCGTCACCTCTCCACAGTGGACCCGGCTCCACCCGTCCGGGTACCCGGAGTTCCGTTCCGTGACACTTGCACGTTGTGCAGGCGCGGCCAGGGGCGTACTTTGGCGCGATACTTCGCCGGGAGGGTGGCTGGTGGTAAGGGGCAAGGTCGTCCGCTTCGACGACATGCGCGGGTACGGTTTCGTGGCGCCGGAGGGGGGTGGCGAGGACGTCTTCATGCACGTCAACGACCTCGACGTGGACAAACGCCTGATCGCCCCCGGCGTGGTCGTGGAGTTCACGGTCGAGGACGGCGAGCGCGGGCTCAAGGCGTCGGGCATCCGGCTGGTGCGCCAGGCCGGCGACGACGACGGCGAGGACCCGTACGTGACCCGCGACTTCCGCGGCGAGCTGACGGAGGCGCTGCTCACCGGCGTCCCGACGCTCACCGCCGAGGAGGTCCTGCGGGTCCGCCGCGTCGTCCTCGAACTCGTCCACGACCACGGCTGGCTCGGCGGCTAGATGTTTTCCCGCCCGTCGTGCGGGCACACGAACGGGCATGAAGGCTGTTACCTGGCACGGCAAGCGTGACGTCCGCGTCGACGAGGTCCCGGACCCGCGGATCGAGGAGCCCACGGACGCCATCGTCCGCATCACCTCGACCGGCATCTGCGGCTCCGACCTGCACCTGTACGAGGTGCTCGGGCCGTTCATGGGGGAGGGCGACATCCTCGGCCACGAGCCGATGGGCATCGTCGAGGAGGTCGGCTCCGGTGTCACGAACATCAAGCCGGGCGACCGGGTCGTGGTGCCGTTCAACATCTCCTGCGGCCACTGCTTCATGTGCGACCAGGGCCTGCAGTCGCAGTGCGAGACCACCCAGGTGACCGAGAAGGGCAAGGGTGCCGCGCTGTTCGGCTACACCAAGCTCTACGGGCAGGTGCCCGGCGGCCAGGCCGAGTACCTGCGCGTGCCGCAGGCCCACTACGGGCCGGTCAAGGTGCCCGAGGGCCCCTCCGACGAGCGGTTCGTCTACCTCTCCGACGTCGTGCCCACCGCCTGGCAGGCCGTCGAATACGCGGGGATCCCGGACGGCGGCAGCGTGGTGGTGTTCGGGCTCGGCCCGATCGGGCAGATGTGCTGCCGCATCGCCGCGCACCGCGGCGCGGGCAAGGTGATCGGCGTCGACCTGGTGCCGGAGCGGCTGGCGCTGGCCGAGCGGTACGGCTTCACCACGGTGGACGCCAAGGCGGTGAAGGACGTGCCGGGCGTGGTGCGGGAGATGACCGGCGGCCGCGGCGCGGACTCGGTGATCGACGCGGTGGGCATGGAGGCCCACGGCGCGCCGCTGGGCAAGCTGACCCACCAGATGGTGGGGCTGCTGCCGGACCAGATCGCCGCGCCGCTGATGGAGAAGGGCGGCGTGGACCGGCTCGCGGTGCTGCACCAGGCCATCGCCACGGTGCGCCGCGGCGGCACGATCTCGCTGTCCGGCGTTTACGGCGGCATGCTCGACCCGCTGCCGATGATGGACCTGTTCGACAAGCAGATCCAGCTGCGGATGGGCCAGGCGAACGTGCGGCGGTGGATCGACGACGTGCTGCCGCTGGTGAGCGACGACGCCGACCCGCTCGGCGTCGAGGACCTCGCCACCCACAAGCTGCCGCTGGAGGACGCGCCGCGCGCCTACCGGATGTTCCAGCAGAAGCAGGACGGCGCGATCAAGATCCTCCTGCAGCCTTCGGCGTGACGAACGCGGCACGCGAGGATTTCCGGACAGCGGAGCGTAGCCCCGGATGATCACCCGGCTATGATCTGGCTCCCTGGGATTGTCCAGCAGCGTGGCACCCGTGTTCGATCAACTCCACTGCAGGAGCCGTACACGCATGTCCACGCCCCGGAAGCCGGACCCCTTGTCCGACCTGCCCGCAGGCCAGAGCGCCGATCAGGTCGGGATGTACCACTGGGACATCCGCGCCGCGAAGTGGACCTGGTCCTCGGAGATCCACCTGATGTACGGCTACCAGCCCGGCTCGGTCGAACCGGGGCTGGACCTGGTCACCAAGCACGGCCACCCGACCGACCGGCGCCAGCTGGCCGAGGTGTTCGACGAGGCCCGCCGCACCGGTCAGCCGTTCAGCGCGCAGCAGCGCATCCTGGCCGCGGACGAGAGCACCCGCGCGGTGGTCGTGGTCGGCGACGTCGAGGAGGAGGACGGCGAGGTCGTCGGCGTGCACGGGTACTACGTCGACCTGACCACGGCCCGGATCCGCGAGGCCGAGCAGCTGTCCGAGCTGGCGGGCGAGGCGGCCGGGCTGCAGCGGGCGATGGCCTCGCGCGCCACGATCGAGCAGGCCAAGGGCATGATCATGCTAGCGTACGGGCACGACTCGGCGGGCGCGTTCGAGCTGCTCATCCGCGTGTCGCAGCAGAGCAACGTCAAGCTGCGCGACCTGGCCGACCGGCTCGTGGAGGCCGTGCCCGCGTCCGGCCAGCCGCCCGCGCAGGCCCGTGCCCACCTTGAAACGATTCTGGCGCGCTTGTCGGCCGCGGAGGACGTGTAACCGGCGAGTCTCGAGGTACCCGGAACGTGACACGGGTGAAAGGAGACATGCCGAAATGAGCACGATCACCGAGTCCGTTGACGTGAACGTCGACGTCCGCACCGCCTACAACCAGTGGACCCAGTTCGAGTCCTTCCCTGAGTTCATGGAGGGCGTCGAGGAGATCCGTCAGCTCGACGACACGCACACGCACTGGGTGACCAAGATCGGTGGCGCGAAGCGCGAGTTCGACGCGACGATCACCGAGCAGCACCCCGACGAGCGGGTCGCCTGGCGGTCCGACTCCGGCCCGAGCCACGCCGGCGTCATCACGTTCCACCGGCTCGACGACCACAAGACGCGGGTGACCGCGCAGATGGACATCGACCCCGAGGGCTTCGTCGAGCAGGCCGCCGACAAGCTCGGCATCCTGGACCGCCGCGTGCACGGCGACATGGAGCGCTTCAAGGCGTTCATCGAGAAGCGCGGCGGTCAGGAGACCGGCGCGTGGCGTGGTGACGTGGACCGTCCCGGCAGCTGATGGCCACCAAGACGCAGCGGACCGCCGCCGAGTTCGTGCCGGACAGCCGATCGCTGGACCGGCTCCGCTCGGCGGCGCTCGGCTGTCAGGGATGCGACCTGTACCGAGACGCCACCCAGACCGTGTTCGGGGACGGGCCCGCGCCGGCGAAGGTCATGATGCTCGGCGAGCAGCCCGGGGACCGCGAGGACGTCGCGGGGGAGCCGTTCGTCGGGCCGGCGGGCCGGTTGCTGGACCGGGCGCTGGAGGAGGCCGGGGTCGACCGGTCGCAGGTCTACGTCACCAACGCGGTCAAGCACTTCAAGTTCGTGCGGGCCGACCGGGGGAAGCAGCGGATCCACAAGAAGCCCTCACGCGGGGAGATCGTGGCGTGCCGTCCCTGGCTGGTGGCCGAACTGGAGGCTGTGCAGCCGTCGGTGGTGGTCCTGCTGGGGGCGACCGCGGCTTCATCGCTGATGGGCCCGTCGTTCCGGGTCACCGCCCATCGTGGGGAGTTGCTGCCGGCGCCGGAGGAGTTCTCCGGGCGGCCGGAGCGGGTGCTGCCTACCGTGCATCCGTCGTCGGTGCTGCGGGCTCCGGATCGGGACGAGGCGTTCGCCGCGTTGGTGAAGGATTTGCGGGCTGTGCCATCGGTGATGTGACGGCTTGCGGTGGTTGGGGGTCGCCTCGCTTCGCATCGGCGGGGATTTTGGCTGGGCGGGCCCTTCGTTTTTCAGCGTCTTACGGTGCGGTGGGCGCGTCAAGGGCGCCTTCGGCGTCGCTGCGCGGTGGGGCTTCGCCCCACCCTTGACCCGCCCACCGCACCGCAAGGGATGGCGGGGACGAAGGGGCAGGGAGGGGTTTAAGGGCCTTGGTGGGCGTTGGGTGCCTTCGGTGGCTGTTGCTTGCTCAGAAGCAAGGCCCCTCGCCTGTGGTGAGGGGCCTCTTCGTGTTCGCTGTCAGGTGTTGCGCTTGCTCAGGCCGTCGCGGATCTTGTCGATGAAACCGGCCCCGGGGTCGAGGATCAGGTTCATCGGCGGGCGGTCCGGCGCGGCCGGGTGCGGGCGGGTCGGCGCCATCTTCTTCGCCTTCGCCACCTTGTCACCCAGGTCGCGCAGCTCGTCCGGCGAGCAGGCGGACTGCAGCTTCGGCAGCAGGTCCTTCTCCTCGTCCTCGATGTGGTGCCGGATGTCGTCCATCAACTGGCGCATCAGCTCGTCGAACCGGGGGTCGGTCGCCGGCACGTCCTCCAGCTGTTTCATGACCTCCTCGGCCTCCGCGTGCTCCTCCAGCTCGTGGTCGGCCAGCTCGTCGCCGTTCTCCAGGTACTTCCGCGCCGCCGGGTACATGAACTGCTCCTCGGCGACCGAGTGGCGCACCAGCTCGGCGATGACGTGGTCGGCCAGGTCCCGGCGGTGCTCGGGAGTGCCCGCGCCCGCCTCCAGCTCGGTGAAGACGCGTTCGATGTGGCGGTGATCGGAGATGATCAGCGCGATCAGATCGGGTTTCTCTGCGGCAGTCATGCGACTGCGGTACCCGTACGGGTGGAACCTAACCTCACGGATGCGCGGTCAGGCGCAACGAAAAGTTGTCGAACGTCGCGGGCAGCGGGCGGCCGGGGCCGGGCTTGGGGGAGGAGTCCACTGTGTAGTCGCGGTCCCGGATCATCGTGGCCAGGACCGTCGCGCTGGTGAACAGCACCAGGTTCTTCGCCGGGCACTCACCCGGCCCCGCGCTGAACGGCACCAGCGACGGCTCCTCCTGCGCTCGCCCGTCCAGCCAGATCTCCGGCACGAAGCTGTGCGCGTAGGACAACCGCGAATCGTCCCGGTGGAACAGCGGCGCGAACACCAGCAGACCCGTCCCCGCGGGCACGCGGTGGCCGTGCCAGTCCAGCTCCTTCGTCGTGTCCCGCAGGATCGCCGGCGTCGTCGGCCACAGACGGACCGTGTCCAGCACGCACGCGCGCAGGTAACCCAGCTCGGCGCCGGACGCGAGGTCCTGCCGCGCCTTCTGCCGCTGGGCGGGATGCGTGGCCAGCAGCGCCAGGGTGCGGAAGGTGACCATTCCGGCGGCGTCGAACGCGAACAGCCAGTGCCCGATCTGGCTGGCCACCTCGTCGTCCGCCGCGAGCCCGCCGGCCAGGCTGTCCTCCGGCGCACGGGCGAGCAGCGCACGGACCCGGCCGAGGAACTCCTCCCGCAGCCTGCGCCGCCGCGGCAGCAGGTACGACCAGTTCGCAGCCAACCGCAACCGCTCCAGCAGGTCGGTCGTCGTCTGGTCGTCGCGGGCGTGGTCGCCGAACACCACCCGGCGCACCATCCGCCACCACACCGGCGCGAACGTGTCCCAGTCGAGCGGACCCGGGCCCAGCGCCGCGAACTCGTCCGCGACCTTGGCCTGCACCGACGGCGCCAGGTGGTGGGTGGGGCGGCTCGTCTCCAGCGCGCGCTCGGTCCACGCCCGGCGGCGGTCGCGTTCCGGCCCCTCGGAGATCAGCACCCCGTGCGGCTGGAACTGCGACAGCGCCTTCTTCTTCTCCAGGTTCGCCGGGGTGAACGGCTCCGGCGACTCCGCCAGCACCCGGCCGACGTCCTCGGGGGAGAGCACCAGCGCGAACGACCGGCCGGGCACCGCCAGCCGCAGCAGGCCGTCACCGTGGCGGGCCCGCAGCTTCTGCAGCGTCTGCACCGCGGAGGCGTCGGCCTGCATCTTCTCCAGCAGGGTCATGACCCGCGGTCGCCGCTTGATCACCCCGCCCGCGAGCGTGGGGCCGACCACGCCGGCGAACACCTTCGTCGTCTCCGCCACCGAGGCCGTGGGCAGTCCGTTCATCGGGTCACCAGCTCCGCGATCCGGTCCAGCGCGTGCTTCGCCTCCGGGATGTTCGCGATCATCCACGCGTGGAACATGCCGCCGTACTCCCAGTACTCCAGCGGCACACCCTGCTCCTTCGCCTTGTCGTAGAGGTTGCGCGCGTCGGCCAGCAGCACGTCGCGCGTGCCGATGAAGCAGCTCAGCGCGCCCAGCCCGCGCAGGTCCCCGTTGATCGGGCTGACCAGCTCGTTCGCCGGGTCCAGGCCGCCGGCGTACAGCCGCCCGGCCTCCCGCAGGCCGGTGACGCCCAGGTACGGGTCGTGCCGGTCGTACTCGGGCAGCGCAGGGTCGGTCATCGTGATGTCCAGCCACGGCGACAGCATCACGACCTCCTTGGGCTGCGGCCTGCCCTCGTCACGCAGCGCCCGCGCCAGCACCAGCGACAGGCCGCCGCCCGCCGAGTCGCCCATCAGGACCTGGTCGCGCGGGTCGACGTCGCCCAGCACCTCCTTGTAGGTGGCGTGGATCATCGACAGCGTGTCGTCGTAGTGGCTGCCCGGCGCCAGCGGGTACAGCGGCGCGGTGACCGCGCAGCCGGTCCTGGCGATCAGCCGGGCGAAGAACTTCCAGTGGTCACCCTGGATCTGGTGCACGTACGCGCCGCCGTGGAAGTACAGGACGTGCCGGCTGGTGGCGTTCGCCCGCGGGCGCAACGTGTACACCGGGTGACCGTGCACCTCGGCCCGGTCGACGTCGACCTGCTTGCGCACCGCGGGGGGCGGCAGCGCGTTTTCCCGCTGCTGCCGCGGCCCCATGCTCTTGTGCAGCGCGTCCACGTCGGTGAACGTGCGTTTGCGCCCGGTCAGGAGCATCTCGGCGATCAGCAGTTTGGCGTGCAGGCTCGTCTTCCCGATCACCGGTTCCGGTTACCCCTGCTCCTCCGGCGCGAAACTAGACCAGGTCGCGGGGGAACCTGCGGTGCCAGTTGCGGGAGAACACCCGGTTCGCGCCCTCGTAGCCGTCCAGCGTGGCGTGCAGCACGAACTCCTCCGGCGTGCACGACAACACGGTGTGCGTCTCGGTGCGTGCTTCCCAGTCGCCGCGCGCGAACGTCATGCTCCACTTCGTCTCCCCGCGCACCGAGGCGAAGTCGTCGGCCACCGAGCTGTAGCGCTCGTAGGCGCGCCGGGAGATCTCCAGGTCGTGTTCGTCCAGGCGCACCGTGCCCGAGTCCTTCACGATCTCCAGCGCCGAGCGGTATTCCACCAGGTCACGGGACACCGTCCAGCGCTGCTCGCCCGGCTGCAGCACGGTCGTGGTCATCGGCGGCGATCCCTCGGGCTCGCCGAACACCGCCCCGGTCACCTCGTCCGACTCGCGGATCGGCCGAACCGGCAACGTCAGGGAGCTGCCCGGCGTGTGGACGGTGAGCCGCGCCGGTTCCGGGGCCGGCCACGCCAGCGGCCAGTACGAAGTGGACAGTGAGAGCCGGATGCGGTGGCCGGGCGGGAATGCCTGCGCGACACCGTTGAGTTCCAGCTCCACCTGGTAGCGCTTGCCCGGCTCCAGCGGCCGCGGCTCGTGGTTGCTGTCGCGGTGGGTCAGGTTCAGCAGGCCGTAGGTGATGCGGGTGGCCCGCCCGTCGGGGTGCACGTCGGACAGCCGCGCCGCGACCATCGCGACCGGTTTGTCCACCGACAGTTCCAGCCGCACCTTCGGCGCGCCGAGCACCTCGCACGTCTCGGTCAGCTCGTCGCCGTCGAACACCAGCGAGCCGCCGTCCTCCTCGCGCTGGTCGTAGGGCAGGTCCGGCGGGGCGTTGTAGGAGGCCCACTTGCCGGCGAACTGCCCCACCGACAGCGGCGACTCGACGTGCAGCGCGCTCTCCGGCACCTCCTCGTCCGGGCGCGCGATGCGGTGCTGCGCCAGCGGGTAGGTGCGCCAGTCGATGTGCGGCGAGGGCCACTGCGGCTCACCGACCCAGCGGCCGGGGCGCTCCTCGTAGGACGTCGACGGCGGCACGCTGTCCTGCATCCAGGTCAGCAGCATCGGCCCGTCCATCGCGCCGTTGTCGCGGTCCTTGAGCCAGTGGTCCCACCACTTCACGACCTCCTGCAGGTACCCGATCGCGGGGCCGGGCTGGCCGAGGTGCGGGTACTTGTGCGACCACGGCCCGATCAAGCCTTTGCGCGGCACGGACAGGTTGGCCAGCAGGCGGGTCACGGCGTTGGAGTAGCCGTCGGCCCATCCGCTGGAGGCGAGCACCGGCACCTGCACGTCGCTGTAGTTCTCGCACACTGAGGCGTGGCACCAGTACTCGTCGCGGCGCTGGTGTTCCAGCCAGGTGTCCACCCACGGGCCGACGCCCTCGGCGCGTTCCAGCCACATGTCGCGCCAGCGCTCGCCGACCAGCGCCGGGTCGGGCGGCAGGGTGCTGTAGGCGAACATCGTCCCGGCCTCGCCGAGGTTGTCCGACAGCATGCAGCCGCCCATGTAGTGGAAGTCGTCGGAGTAGCGGTCGTCGGTGAACGACGAGATGACGATGGCACGCAGGCTGGGCGGTTTCCGCGCGGCCACCTGGAGCGCGGCGAACCCGCCCCAGGAGATGCCCATCATGCCGGTGCGGCCGTCGCACCACGGCTGATCGGCGATCCAGGCCAGCACGTCCTCGGCGTCCTGCTGCTCCTGTTCGAGGTACTCGTCGGCCAGGACGCCCTCCGACTCACCCGTGCCCCGCAGGTCCACGCGCACGCACGCGTACCCGTGGCCGGCGAGGTACGGGTGGTGGACGGAGTCCCGGACGGCGGTCAGGTCCCGCTTGCGGTACGGGATGTACTCGAGGATCCCGGGGACCGGTTCGTCGTCGGCCGACACCGGCCGCCAGATCTTCGCGGCCAGTCTCGTGCCGTCCGACACCGGTATCCAGACGTGCTCTTCCTGAGTGATCTCGTACGGCAGGGAGCGGACCTCCCGCATATCCGATCAAACCTCCTCGAACTCGAACTTCAGCGAGTCGATCGTGCGCTGGTACTTGTCCTTCAGCTCGGCTTCGCTGTCCGCGCCGACGTAGACGAAGGCGAGTTCGAAGCTGTAGCTGTCCTGGGCGTCCATTTCGGACAGGCGCTGGCCCTCGGCAGGCACGATGTCGACCTCGACGCCCGGGATGTCCCGCTGCAGCTGCTGGATCTCCTCCTCGGTGGGGATCCGCTTGACGACGCCGTCTTCGAAGCGGCGGTGGTACCACTTGGCCGCGATCTTGTACTTGCCCTTGTCGTGCGGCATGTTCGGGCGGCGGCCGAGGCCGAGCTCGATCATGTTGTAGTGGTCGGGCACGCCGTCGACGTCTTCGAAGATCTCCGCGTGCGACTGCGAGTGCCGCGGGTTGATCTCCAGCAGCTTCACGTCGCCGGTTTCGGGCTGGCAGAAGAACTCGATGGAGAACGTCGAGTTGTTCAGACCGATCTGCTCGATGACCTTCTTGGAGACGTCGAGCATCTTCTCCACGATCGGCTCGGGCAGCTGCGAGGGGTACTGGTGGCGCAGGAACGACGAGCTGTCCGGGTAGTTCAGCGAGTCCAGCGCGCCGTAGACGACGACCTCGCCGTCGTGGACGTAGCCCTCGGTGGCGGCCTGCTGCCCGGTCATCTCCTCTTCGGCGAGCGCGGCGAGCGCTCCGGCGTCGGCGATCTCCGGCGGGATGTCGACGCCGGTCACCTGGTCCAGGATGTACTGGAACGGTTTGCCGACACGCCCGATGCCGGCGCGGATCTCCTCGACGGCCTCGGTGAAGTCGTCCTCGTCCTTGACGTGGAAGGCCAGCTCCGAGGAGAACGACTTGACCGGCTTGAGCCACATCGGGAACGACAGGCCCTCCGGCGGCTTGGGGTCGCCGTCGAGGTCGACCAGCGCGAACTTCGGGATCGCGTCGGTGGCCTTCTGCTGTTCGAGGCGGCTCCAGTACTTGTGCTCGCACTTGAGCACGCCTTCGAGGTTCGGGGTGGGCAGACCGAAGCGGCGGCCGAGGATCGGGACCATCGTGGTCACCGGGAAGTCCCAGTAGCCCACCACGGCGCCGATTTCGCCGTCGAAGGCCTCGAGTTCGGTCACGGCTCTGTCGATCAGGTCGGCGATGGGGATCTCGCCCTCCTGCACGTCCGCCTGCGTGAGGAGCTGGTGGTAGCGGTAGTTCTCCGCCCCCGGCACGCGTCGCAGGGTACGCAGGTTCGCGTCGTCGAGTCCCAGCACGAAGATGTTGGTTTCGCTCACCACGAGTTGATCCCCGTTGTCGGGAATCGGTAAACACCGGCGGGTGACGGGGGTAACCTCGCGACGTGCCCGATCTCAGCGAGTACCGGCGGAAACGCGATCCGCAGCGGACGCCGGAACCGATGCCCGACCGGGTGGTGCCGAAGGGTGACGACGACGTGTTCGTGATCCAGGAGCACCACGCCCGCCGGCTGCACTGGGACGTGCGTTTCGAGCGTGACGGGGTGCTGGTTTCGTGGGCGGTGCCGAAGGGGCTGCCGCAGCGCCCCGGACCGCCCCGGCTGGCGGTGCACACCGAGGACCACCCGCTGGAGTACGCGACTTTCGAGGGCGAGATCCCGAAGGGCGAGTACGGCGGCGGGAAGATGTTGATCTGGGACCGTGGCACGTACGAGGTGCTGCACTGGAACGACCACAAGGTCGAGGTCGACATGCACGGTTCCCGGGTGCGGGGCCGGTTCCTGTTCGTGAACAGCCACAAGGCGGATTCGCGGGACTGGCTGGTGCGCCGGATCGACAGGGGTAGCGGCGAGGAGCTGCCGGAGTTCGTGAAGCCGATGCAGCCGCGACCGGGTTCGCTGCCACCGGACGAGGACGGCTGGGCGTACGAGTTCCGCTGGCAGGGGGAGCGGGTGCAGGTCCGGGTGGAGGGCGGCAGGATCACGGTGCGTGACCGGACGGGCGAGGACGTCACCGTGTTGTTCCCGGAGTTGCGCACGCTGGGCGAGTCGCTGGGGGCGACGGAGGTCCTGCTGGACGGGGAGCTGATCGTGCTGGAGGAGGGCAGGCCGAGCCGGAAGGCGCTCAAGACGAGGGTGACGGCGGAGCCCCGATCGGTGAAACGACTGGCCGAGCGCTCCCCGGTGCTGTTCCTGCCGTTCGACGTGCTGCACGTGGATGGGAAGTCGCTGCTGGACCAGCCGTACCGGAAGCGCCGGGCGAGGCTGCGGAAGCTGAAACTGGCCGGAGAGTACTGGCGAACGCCGGAGTCATATGACGGCGGCGGGGCGGACGTGCTGGCGGCCAGCCTGGCGAACGGCCTGGGCGGAGTGACCGCGAAGCGCCTGGATTCGGTATATGAGGCCGGAAAACGAAGCGAGGCCTGGCGAACGATCGCCAAGTAGCAGCAACCCCCACCACAAATGCCGCCCGGCAACGAAACAAGACGGACCACCCCACCCCACAACCGCCAGCCGGCAACGCAAAGCAAGCGACTACCCCAACCAGACCTCCCCCGCCCCCGATC
>NZ_JAKGSD010000019.1:0-111885 GCF_021654135.1 Amycolatopsis tucumanensis
CTTCAACCGCACCCTCGCCGAAGAATGGGCCTACGCCCAACCCTTCACCAACTCAGAACAACGAGCCAACGCACTACCCGACTTCCTCCACCACTACAACCACCACCGCACCCACACCGCCCTCAACGGCCAACCACCCATCACCCGCGTCGACAACCTCACTGGGCACTACACCTAGCCGCGGAGGGCGCGGACGTCCCAGACCCACACGCCGTCCACGTAGACGGCCTGGCCGCCGAGCAGCTGGTCCACCGTCTGGTGCAGCGCGTTGCCGTTGGTCACGGGCGCGAGCACGACCGCGTCGGCCTTCCAGTACTTCAGGTCCTCGACCGCCTGGGCGCGCTGCTGGACGGTCACGTTCGGCACCTCGCCGCTGTCCCGCACCTCGGCCAGCAGGTCGGCCGTCGGGCGGTTCACCGCGCCGTACCGGCCGCGCTTGTCGTCCGGGCCGCTCGGGCCGACGAAGTACCCGTCGGCGAGCGGGAAGCCCAGGTCGGCCTCCACCTGCCAGTGCAGCGCCCGCGCGTCGCCGCCGTTGGGCAGCGGCACGACGACCACCGAGCCGGACCCGACGTACTGGCGCCACGCCCCGTCGGCGAAGAAGGCCGGGGTCTCGGGGCGGATGTAGGTCTTGTAGGGCGTCGGCGCGATCGGCAGCAGCACCGCGGCCAGCGCGCCCAGCCACAGGAACCGCACCGGCAGATTCCGATCGCGGAAGCCCGGCGCCGCCTCGAACACGCGGTCCGTGGCGATCGCGAGCAGCGCCGCGACCGCCGGGATGCAGCCGATCGCCAGCCGCGATTCGAGCAGCGAGTCGAACAGCGGCAGCTCGGCCAGCAGCCGCCACGGGCCGGGAATCCCGGTCTCCTCGTGGTTGACGATCATCTCGACGCCCAGCGACAGCCACGCCATCAGGAACATCGAGATCGCGATGGCGCGGGCCAGGACGTCGCGCCACAGCCACACGGTCAGCACGACCATCAGGATGATCAGCGGCCAGCCGAAGAACGCGTTCTCCTCGGTGCGGTTCATCGACACGTCGGCGGCGGCCTCGGGGGTGCCCGCGATCGACTCGGTCGCGAACCGGGTGAACGCCGCGGTGTCGTTGCCGACCGGGCCGTGCTCCAGGGTGCGGTAGCTCTGCGGGCCGAAGAACTGCCACCACAGCGGGAAGATCGCGATGGCGATGGCGACGACCGCGGCGACGGTCAGGCCGCCCGCCATCGGCTTGACCATCCGCAGCGCCTCGCGCGGCCGCGACACCGCGTAGCCCGCGGCGAACAGCACGAACGCCATCATCATGATCAGCAGCGGTTCCTCGCCCAGGAACACCTGGTAGGCCAGCATCAGGCCGAGGATGATGCCGTCGCGCACGGGCCGGTGCCCCTGCGCGAGCCGGATCAGCCGCATCACGATGAACGGGATCAGGAACAGCACCACGAAGTTCGGGTGCGCGTTGCCGTGCGAGATCATCGCCGGTGCGAAGCCGCAGAACGCGCCGCCGATCGCGGCGGCCGTGCGCGAGGTGACCAGGTGCCGCGAGAACACCCAGTACCAGGCGATCGAGGTGCCTGCCAAGCCGCCGGTGAGCGCGATCGCCCAGGTCACGGTGGGGCCGAACAGCTGCGTGATCGGCGACAGCGGGATGCCGAGCCCGAACATGGCCGTGTTGGCCATGAGGTTCACGCCGTCCGGGTAGTTCTGCAGGGTGGTGCCGAGCGGGTTCTCCCAGTTGAACACCGCGTGGGCGGTGACCGCGAAGAACCACTCCCACATGTTCTGGTCCTGGCCGCTGTTGTACATGTAGCCGCCGCTGCCCAGGTTGACCCACAACCCGGCGTAGAGGATGAACGCGGCGACGACGTAGATGCCGATGACCAGTGCGTCGGCGCGGCCGAACCGACGCCGTTCCTCTCCGACCTCGGGCACGGTCTCGGGCGCCTGCAGCAAAGCGGTCACTCTTTCACCCTCAGGGCTCGACTACGCGGGCGAAAAAGTAGACCACACCCGTCCGGGCGTGCCGCACGAGGAGCAGGAAAGGCCGGTCGACGCGCACCTCGACCGGGTCGACCGGAGTGACCATGGACATGGTGCGGATCATGACCGCGGTGGCCGCCGCGCCCTCGAGGCCCTGCTCGTCGAGCTTGAGGACCGCCTGGTGCTGGACGGCCGAGACGAACGCGCGCGGGTCCGGGGTGAGGCGGCCGAGCGGGGCTTCGCCGGGCTCGAACAGGGTGCGCACGCCGAGGTGCTTGAGCGCGCCGGTGAGGTCGGCGGGGCGGTCGAGGTCGATCTTCGGCAGGCGCAGGTCGACCTGGACTTGCTTGGGGGCGGCGAGCAGGGTGGCCAGCCGGGTGTCGTCGAGGCCCGGCTCCTGGGCGGCGAGGTCGCCGTCGGGCAGCAGGACGGTCGCGGTGACGCCTGCCCCGGGCAGCTCGACGACCTGCCAGCCGTCCTGGCGCGCGTAGCCGAGGCGTTCGGTCTGGCGCATCATCCGGACGCGACGCGGGCCGCCGGGGCTGTGGAACTGCTCGTCGCGGGTGGTGGCCTCGCGGAACGGGTGCTGCCAGGCGGCCTTGAGGTAGAGGGCGTTGACGAGGCTGGCGACGGTGTCCGCGCCGACCGAGTCCGGGGGCAGCAGTTCGGGGATGAGGTCGCGGGTGGTCTCGGCGACGTCGGCGTTGATGGCGCGGCGGGCGCCGTCGGGGTCGGTGACGAACGGGGCGGTCTTCGCGCTCGCTCCCGGCCAGCCCGCGAGGTCGGCGAGGAAGGTGTCGCGGACCGGCAGCTGGTCCCAGGCCCAGAGCGTGTTGGCGACGGCGAGGACCGGGTCCTCCTGGCGGGTGGTGTTGTCGAGCGTGGCGGCGGCGCGGAGGAGGTCGGCCTGCTTGGCGATGTCCGGGTCGCCCCCGGTGAGCAGGTGGAGCAGCTCCTCGGCAGCGGGGCCGTCCGCCGCCTGGCTCGCGAGGCCGAGCGCGCTGGCGATGGAGTACGGCGAGACCACCGAGTCGCCACTGGCGCCGGCGACGACCCGGTGAACCGCGAGGCTGAAGCGCAGATGGTCACGTTCGGGCGTGGTCACGACCCCGACGCTACCGGACCGGAGCGCGGCGCCGGGGGCTCTGCTGGGGCGGGTGCGGGGCGCTGGGCCGGGGAGGCGCAGGTGGGTGACAACTCATCCGCACTGCCACGTGAACGACGCCGCGTCGAACCGCCCGGCGGCGAGGTCCGCGGGACGGATCAGCCAGTGCAGCCGGCCCGCGTCGCCCCACATCATGCCGGTCTCGTCGTCGGAGTCGATCTGGGCGAGCGCGACCCAGCGGCGGGCCTCCTCCTGCACCGCCGACCACGCCTGCTCGTCGCGCACGACGTCGGCGCGCAAGTGCGCCGCGGCGACGTCGAGTTCGACGGCGTCCTGGATCGGGAACGCGTAGCCGCCGATCTGGTGCGCCGGGCTCGGCACGGTCGCGGCCAGGGCGTTCATGAAGGTGTCGCCGTTGGCGTGGTCGTCGAAGAAGGACAGGACGTGCGCCGGCAGGTCCCGGCACGCGGCGCGGAACGACGGGTGGGACCAGTCCGGGCCGGTCAGCCGGTGCGCGGCGGCCAGCGGGATCCAGTCGTAGGGCTCGATGTCGGCGGGTGGTTCCCGTTCGGCGGTCGACACCCCGGCCGGGACGTGGACGACTCGCGCACCCGCGGTCAGCGACTCCGGATCCCGCCCGCCGACGGGGCGCGGCGGGAAGGCCGGGTCGAAGTAGCCGAGGGTGTCGTCGAAGTAGAAGAACAACAGCGTGCCGTCGGCGGGCAGGGCGAGGTCGATCGACTCGCGCGGCAGCTTCGCGCAGTCGACGGACGCCACGAAGCTCAGCGAGCCCTCCCCCGGCCACACCGGCCACTCGAAGTCGTGCGGCACGGCGGGGCAGCCGCCTAGCCGGCCGACCACCTGGTCACCCTGTTGTGCCGGGCGGAGGCGTACGGCAGGCCGGATCAACGAGGTCCAGCGTTCGGCGATGGGCAGCGGCAGCGTCCGGCGCGCGACGGCGCGCAGTCGCGCCTCGTGGGTGGGCATCAGTGGCGTCCGGTGTGCCAGCGGTGCCAGGCGTGTGCCTGCGCGTCCGTCAGGGAGGCGACCTGGTCGATGACCACGCGGAGCCTCGCGGGGTCGTCCGGCGCCGCGTGCCACGCCGGGTGGAACGCGGTCTCCAGGGGCTCCGGCGCGCGCTCGGCCAGGACCGTCACCAACTCGGCCAGCAGTTCGCGCTGGCCGGCCTGCATGGCGAGCCGCCGGGGGTCGCTCATCACGTAGCGCAGCGCGAGCGCCTTCAGCAGCGCCACCTCGGCCGCCACGCGTTCCGGCATCACCAGGCTCGCGGCGTAGCGGGTGAGGGGGCCGTCGCCGTACTCGGCGCGCGTTCCGGTGACCGCGGCGGACGCGAACCGGCCGACCAGCTCGCTCGTCATCCGCTTCAGCGCGATCTGCCCGTGCGGCGTCGAGTCGACCCCGGGGCGCGCCAGCTCCGCCACCACGGGCAGGTCCAGCAGGTCCCGCGCCGCGCCCTCCAGCGCGGACACCGACAACCGCGAGAAGTGCTTGGCCGCCAGCTCCGCCACGGCAGCCCGCTCCCCCGGGTCGGCCAGCACCGACAGCGACAACCGTCCCGACAGCACGCCGTCCTCGACGTCGTGCACCGAGTACGCCACGTCGTCGGCCCAGTCCATGATCTGCGCCTCCAGGCAGGTGCGGCCCTCCGGCGCGCCTGCCCGCATCCAGTCGAACACCTCCCGGTCGTCGGCGTACACCCCGAACTTCGCCGTGCCCGCCCGCCGCGGCCACGGGTACTTCGTCGACGCGTCCAGGCACGCACGCGTCAGGTTCAGCCCGGCCGAGTCGACCTTCGGCTCCAGCCGGGTGAGGATGCGCAGCGTCTGCGCGTTGGCCTCGAAGCCGCCGCACGACTGCGCCACCTCGTCGAGCGCCCGTTCGCCGTTGTGCCCGAACGGCGGGTGCCCGATGTCGTGCGCCAGCCCCGCCGTGTCCACCAGGTCCGGATCGGCCCCCAGCTCCTCGGCGATGCCGCGCCCGATCTGCGCGACCTCCAGCGAGTGCGTCAACCGCGTGCGGGGCACACCGCTGACCTCGGCGCCCTCCCCCGGCCCGACCACCTGGGTCTTGCCGGCCAGCCGGCGCAGCGCCGCGGAGTGCAGCACGCGGGCCCGGTCCCGCGCGAAGGCACTCCGGCCGTCCGGCCGCGACCCGGGAAGCGCCGCCCGCTTCGGCGCTTCGTCGAGCCACCGCTGTTGATCGTGCTCGCTGTACACCCCGCAACTCTACGGGCACCCACCGACATTTCCGGGGTGCGCGGGCAGGGTTCTGACCAGGACACACGAGATGCCCACTCGTGCGGGGGCGACTGGAACATGAGCCGGAACGGGACTCGCGGACGCCGCGCCCGCCTGCGGGCTCTTCGGGAGAACAGGATCAAGGCAGCCCTGGAGCCGACCGGAGCCGGTGCGACCGCCGGGCGCGGACCTCAGCCCAGCCCAGTACCGCCGATGTTGTCGGCAGGTGTCTTGGTCAGCCGGTAGAACAGCAGCGCGCCCGTCTCGCGGTAGATGTAGGCGAACTGCGTCTCCCGCGTCTGCACGATCGGCCCGCGGTGCGTCGGCGAGGTCCAGGTCTCCAGGCCGGCGTCGTTGGCCATCGTGCGCGCCCGCAGGGAGTGCCACGGGTCGCTCACCAGCACCGCGGTCCGCCAGCCCCGCTCGCCGAACACGCCGGCCACCGCGCGCAGGCTGCCGAGCGTGTCGCTGCCCTCGCCCACCGCCAGCGTCGCCTCGCGGGGGACGCCCTGCTCGACCAGCCAGTTCGCCCCCGCCGAGGCCTCGGTGTAGGCGTCACCGGCCCGGTTGCCACCCGCGGTGACGATCCGCTCGGCGACCCCCTCCTCGTACAGGTCCATCGCGTGCCGCAGCCGCGCCTGGAAGATCGGCGACGGCTTCCCGTTGTACTGCGCCGCGCCGAGCACCACGATCGCGTCGGCGTGCGTGCGATCGTCCTCGCGCGCCACCTGCCACACCCGGAACGCCGTCCCGCCCACCACCATCAGCAACACCAGCACCGTGCCCAGCACGGCACGGCGCACCCAGCTCACCCGCTCACCCATCCCGGTCATCCTCCCAGACGGGTCCTCACAGCCAGCCGCGCTCCTCCGCCAACCGGACGGCCTCGGCCCTGGTGCGGGCGCCGGTCTTGCCGATCGCGGCGGACAGGTGGTTGCGCACGGTCCCCTCGGACAGGTGCAGCCGCCGCGCGACGTCCGACACCGTGCCGCCGTCGCTGGCCGCGCGCAGCACCTCGTGCTCGCGCGGGGTGAGCGGGCTCGCCCCCGTCGCCAGCGATTCCGCGGCCAGCGCGGGGTCGACCACGCGCAGTCCGTTGTGGACCCGCCGGACCGCGTCGACGAGCTGTTCCGGCGGCGAGTCCTTCACCACGAACCCGGCCGCCCCCGCGGCCATCGCCCGCGCCAGGTAACCGGGCCTGCCGAACGTGGTACACACGATGATCCGGCACGACGGCAGCGCCGCGTGCAGCTCGGCGGCCGCGGTCAGGCCGTCCGTGCCGGGCATCTGGACGTCCAGCAGCGCCACGTCCGGCGCGGTCTCCTTCGCCGCGGCGAGCACCTCGTCGCCGGACCCGACCTGGCCGACGACCTCGATGTCCGGCTCCAGCCCGAGCACGGTCGCCAGCGCGCCCCGCACCATCGCCTGGTCGTCGGCCAGCAGCACCCGGATCACGAAACCTCCACCGGCTTCGCCGCGGGCACCTCGGCCCGCAGCTGGAACCCCTCCCCGGGCCGCGCCCGGACCTGCAGCGTGCCACCCAGCTGGGCCAGCCGCTCCGCCAGCCCGCGCAACCCGTTGCCCGCCGCGGCCGGTTCGGTGCCGCGGCCGTTGTCGGAGATCTCCAGCCAGTTCCGCCCCAGCCGCACCTTCACCCGGCTGGCGCCGGAGTGCCGCAGCACGTTCGTTACCGCCTCGCGCAGCACGTACCCGAAGGCGCTCTGCAGCTCCGGCCGCACGTTGTCGACCGCGCTCGGCAGTTCCGCGTCGATCTCCGCGGCCCGCAGCGCCGCCCGCGCGCCCACCAGCTCGGCGGACAGCGACACCTCGCGGTACTCCGACACCGTCGCGCGCACGTCGGTCAGCGCGCTGCGCGCCAGCGCCTCGACCTCGCGGATCTCGGTGACCGCGCGCTCCTCGTCGGACGCGGTCTCGATCAGCCGCCGGGCGAGACCTGCCTTGACCGCGATGGTCGTGAGGCTGTGGCCGAGGATGTCGTGCAGGTCCCGCGCCAGCCGTTCCCGCTCCGCGCTCACCGCGAGCGCGGCGATCTCCTCGTTGGCCCGCCTGAGCCGCCGCACGGTCTGAGCCAGCCGTCCCATGAAGAACATCGTCGTGGTGATGCCGACGACCGTGCCGATGTCCGACGGCGTGCCGCGCACGTCGTTGTGGACGAGCAGCAGCAGCCCGCACCCGGCGACCGCGGCGCCGTCGAACACCAGCACCCACCCCGCCGGCATGCTCATCGCGATCGCCAGCGTGGCGTAGAGGAGCATGTAGATGCTGGCGCCCTGAAACAGCACCGCCCACCCGAGCACGAGCATCAGCACCGCGAACGGCAGCCGGACCCGCATCCGCCGGTGCGACAGCAGGAAGTACGGGAAGGTCACGTAGCACAAGCCGTAGGCGACGAGCAGCACGACGAGCAGCGGGTCGAGTCGCTGGCCGACCGGCACGGCGCTGGCCAGGTAGAAAATGGCCCCGGCGACCGGCCAGCGGCGCGCGAACCGCGGGCGGGGCCGTCCCGCGGCGTGCTCGTTCCACCACTGCGTCCTGTCCTCGGCCACCGTGCTTCTCCCCATCACACCCGCGCGGAGTCCTTACGGTAACGCCGGACCACCGCGACCCCGACCGCCGCGGTCCACACGGCCAGCCACAGCACGTCCTGCCCGAGGCTCGTGCTCAGGTCGGTGGTCACCGCGCCGCGCCCGACCTGTGCCATCCAGTAGCTGGGCAGCACGTGCGAGATCTGCAGCAGCCAGTGCGGCATCGCCTCGACCGGGATGAAGATGCCGCCGAGCAGGGCCATCGGCAGCATGACCAGCTGCGTGATCGGCTGGACCGAGTCGGCCGTGCCGACCTGGCCGATGAGCAGCCCGATCAGGGCGAACGGGATCGCGGCGAGCCACACCCCCAGGGTGACCCGCAGCCAGCTGCCCGCCCCGAGGGACACGCCCTGCGTCAGCGCGCCGACCAGCGGTACGAGGACCACCGGCGCGAGCGCGAGCGTCAAGCCGGTCGCGGCCTTCGCGCTCAGGTAACCGGCGCCGGACAGCGGGGTGAGCCGAAGCTGCCGTTGCCAGCCGGCCTTGCGCTCGACCGCCACCCGGGTGCCGACGAACAACGCCGCCGACATGGCGCCGAACGAGGTCATGCCGACCATGAGCGGCGCGACGGCGTCCTGGTCGCCGCGCGCGAAGATGCCGACGTAGAGCAGGAACATCAGGACGGGGAACGCCACGGTGAAGATGAGGAACCGCGGGGCGCGCAGCACGCGGCGGATCTCCAGGGTCAGGAACTTCAGGCTCATCGGTGGTTCTCCTCGTCGGCGGTGAGGGTCAGGAAAGCGCCTTCCAGCCCGATCGCGGTGATCTCGACGTCGTGCGCGCCGGGGAAGCGTTCGAGCAGCGCCCGCAGGGTGGCGTCGGAGTCCGAAGTGGACACCGCGATCCGGCCGCCGCGCACCTCGTACTCGGTGACGCCGGGCAGTTCCGCGACCGCCGCCGGGGTGGCCTCCGGCACGGCGGCCCGCAGCGTCCGCCCGCTCGCCAGCGCGCGGACCTCGGCGACCGAGCCGTCGGCGACGATCCGCCCGCCGCGCATGAGCACGACCCGGTCGGCGAACTCCTCGGCCTCCTCCAGGTAATGCGTCGCGAACAACACCGTGCGGCCGGTGTTCGTGTAGGCGTGCATGGACTTCCAGAACTCGCGGCGGCTGCCGACGTCCATCGCGGCGGTCGGCTCGTCGAGCACCAGCAGGTCCGGGTCGCTGACCAGGGCGACGGCGAACCGCACGCGCTGCTTCTGACCGCCGGAGAGCTTGGTGCCGCGCCGGTTGGCCAGGTCCTCGATGCCCGCGCGGCGCAGGGCCTCGGCGACGGGCATCGGCTTGCGGTGCAGCGACGCGATCATGCCGACCATCTCGCCGACGGTGGCGTCCTCCAGCAGCGCGGCGCCCTGCAGCATGGCGCCGATCGCGCCGCGCGCCACCGCCTCGGCGGGGGTCGTGCCGAAGATCGCGACCTCGCCGGCGTCGGGCGTGGTCAGGCCGAGCAGCATGTCGACGGTCGTCGACTTGCCCGCGCCGTTCGGGCCGAGCAGCGCGACGACCTCGCCGGGCGCGATGGTGAGGTCGACACCGTCCACGGCGCGCACCTCGCCGTAGTGTTTGCGCAGGCCCGTCAGCCGCACCGCGGCCCGGGTCAGGGTCTGTGTTCCGTCCATGTGCTCAGCGTGCCGCCGCCACGGCCCCGGTTCGCAGGCCGAGCGTCATGATCCGGCCGTGACAAGTGTCAGGGTCCGATCGCCGTCGCGCGGCTCACGGTGAGCAGCAGGGGAACAGCCGCGCCCTCCCGTGCGGCCAGGTCGGCGAGGAAGCCGCCGAGCCAGCCGATCGCGTCCAGCGACCACTCGGCCAACGTGCCCTGGAATGTCACGCGGTGCCGGGGCGGCCCGTGCCAGAACGAGTCTGGCAACGGCGGTGGCACGGGTTCCCGCTCGACCAGGGCCTCGCACCGGAAGACGTTCTGGGGCAGGCTGACCAGCCACCGGTGCATCCGTTGCGCCACAACGGGAACCACGGGATTCTGACCGCTGTCCACGGTGACGAGCACCGGTGTCGCGGACCGCACGTCGTCGAACCAGGCCGCGGTGGACAGCGATGGCGCCCGGGCGTGCTCGGCGCGCGCCGACGTGTCCAGGCTGTACGCGGGCAGCAGCACTTGTGCCGCATCGAGCCGCAGCTCGCCGAGTCGCGTCGTGACGTCTCCGGCGCAGCGGAGGAACGGCTGCACCGGTAAGGGCCGGTCGCCGGGCACGGATTCGATTCCCACCTGGAACCAGGTGACCAGCGCAGATCCCGGCGCGGCAAGCGGATGCTCGCGGCCGGCGTCGTTCATGCCCCACAGGTTGTCGAGCCAGCCCATCGCCTGCGCCCGGTCGTGGAACTGGATGTAGGGGTCGCGATCGGTGACCGGAATCCGGTCCGGGCGCGGCGTCAGCTCGCCGTAGAGCGCGGCGAACAGTGTCCCCGCCCTGCGGCTGGGGCCCGGCACCAGGCCCGGCCGAGGCTCGTCGCTTGCCACCCACGCTCCCTCGTCACTGGCTGACCACGTCAAAGTACTCTCCTCTCAAATTTGAGATACAGTCTCTGATGTGAGAACCATGGAGGACCGCCTGGCCGCGCGCCTGGCGGAGTTGCGGGCCGAACGCGGCTGGTCGCTCGACGACCTCGCCGACCGCTCGGGGATCAGCCGCTCGACGCTGTCCCGCGTGGAACGCGGCGAAATCAGCCCGACCGCGTCCCTGCTGGGCAAGTTGTGCACCGTCTACGAGCGCCCGATGTCGCGCCTGCTCACCGAGGTCGAGGCCGAGGGCGCGCAGGTGGTGCGGGCGTCCGCGCAGAGCGTGTGGACCGACGAGGACAGCGGGTTCGTGCGGCGGTCGGTGTCGCCGCCGCACCCGGCGCTGCGGGCGGAGGTCGTCGAGGGCACGCTGCGGCCCGGCGCCGACATCCGGTACGACGCGCCGTCCGTGCCGGGCCTGGAGCAGCACCTGTGGCTGCTCGACGGGCGCCTGGAGCTGACGGGCGACGGCGAGACGCACGTGCTCGAACCGGGCGACTGCCTGCGGTTCCGGCTGTGGGGACCGACGCGGTTCGTGTGTTCCGGCCCGGAACCGGCCCGCTACCTGCTGGTCCTGGTGATGCCGTGATCACGCGACTGTCCACCGCGGACTTCGCCGCCGCCGTGCCCGCCCTGGGCGAGGTGCTCGCGGACTGCACGAACGGCGGCGCGTCCGTCGGGTTCCTGGCCCCGCTCGACCCCGCGTCGGCCGGGGCCTGGTGGAAGGGGCTCGCCGGCGACATGGCCGAGGGTCGCGTCCTGATCTGGGCGGCCTGGGACGGCCCACGGCTGGTCGGCACGGTGCAGGTCCGGCCGGCGCAGCTGCCCAACGCGCCGCACCGCGGTGAGCTGGCGAAGCTGCTGGTGCACCGGGACGCGCGGGGCCGCGGGCTGGGCCGGGCGCTGCTGGCGGAGGCCGAACGGGGCGCCCGCGCGGCCGGGATCACGCTGCTGGTGCTGGACACCGAGACGGGTAGCCCGGCCGCGCGCCTGTACGCCGCGGCGGACTGGGCCGAGGCGGGCACGGTGCCGGACTACGCCGCCGACCCGGCGGGCGCGTTGAAACCGACGACGTTCTTCTACAAGCGGATCTGACGACGCCGACATGGAAAAGCCCTGGTCACCGCGGTGACCAGGGCTTTTCCGGGGCCTTTCCGTCAGCAGCCGGGGAGGCGGGCGGCGAGGTAGGCCTCGACCTTGTCGATCGCCACGCGCTCCTGCTGCATGCTGTCGCGCTCCCGCACCGTCACGGCCTGGTCCTCCAGGGTGTCGAAGTCGACGGTGACGCAGAACGGGGTGCCGACCTCCTCCTGGCGGCGGTAGCGCTTGCCGATGGAGCCGGCGTCGTCGAAGTCGACGTTCCAGTTGCGGCGCAGCGCGGCGGCCAGGTCCTTCGCCTTCGGCGTCAGGTCGGCGTTGCGGGACAGCGGCAGCACCGCGACCTTGAACGGCGCGAGCCGCGGGTCGAGCTTGAGCACGGTCCGCTTGTCGACACCGCCCTTGGCGTTGGGCACCTCGTCCTCGTGGTAGGCGTCCAGCAGGAACGCCATCATCGGGCGGCCGACACCGGCTGCCGGCTCGATGACGAACGGCCGGTAGCGCTCCTTGGTGGCCTGGTCGAAGTAGGCCAGGTCGACCCCGGAGTGGTTGGAGTGCGTGGTGAGGTCGAAGTCGGTGCGGTTTGCGATGCCCTCCAGCTCACCCCACTCCTGGCCGGCGGAGAAGCCGAAGCGGTACTCGATGTCGACGGTGCGCTTCGAGTAGTGCGACAGCTTCTCCTTCGGGTGCTCGTAGTGCCGCAGGTTGTCGCGGTTGATGCCGAGGTCGGTGTACCACTCGGTGCGCAGGTCGATCCAGTACTGGTGCCAGCGCTCGTCCTCGCCCGGCTCGACGAAGAACTCCATCTCCATCTGCTCGAACTCGCGGGTGCGGAAGATGAAGTTGCCGGGGGTGATCTCGTTGCGGAAGGACTTGCCGATCTGGCCGATGCCGAACGGCGGCTTCTTCCGCGACGTGGTCAGCACGTTGAGGAAGTTCACGAAGATGCCCTGCGCGGTCTCCGGACGGAGGTAGGCCAGGCCCTCCTCCGACTCGACCGGGCCCAGGTGGGTCTTGAGCATCATGTTGAACTCGCGCGGCGGCGTGTACTGGCCGCGGGTGCCGCAGTTCGGGCACGGGACGTCGGACAGGTCGTCCTCGGAGATCTCCTTGCCGGTGCGCGCGCTGTAGTCCTCGGCCAGCTGGTCCGAGCGGTAGCGGCGGTGACAGACGGTGCACTCGACCAGCGGGTCGTTGAAGGCGTTGACGTGACCGGAGGCCACCCACACCTGGCGGGGCAGGATCACGGAGGAGTCGAGGCCGACGACGTCGTCACGGCTCTGGACCATCGTGCGCCACCACTGGCGCTTGATGTTCTCCTTGAGCTCGACGCCGAGCGGTCCGTAGTCCCACGCCGACCGGGTTCCGCCGTAGATCTCCCCGCTCGGGAAGACGAAGCCACGACGCTTGCACAGGCTGACGACGGTCTCAATGTTGGCGGGCACTCCACGCTCTCCATCAGATGCGGGGACGGTTATCGGTTCCGTCCAGCGTATCCGGCCGTCGTCGCGGCCCGGCGCGGGGCTTGACATGGGCCCCGGGGAGGCGATAACGGCAACCACTACCGGCTGGCCACTAGGATGGTGTGACACCGACCGACTCGAGGCTGGAGATGGCTATGCCGATGGCTCGTCCGGACGCCGCGCTGCCCGGGTTGCCCGACGACGCCGACCAGGTCCACGCCGGCGACGAGCTGAAGCCACGCACGCCGCCCCAGCCCGCGGCGACGTTGTCCGAGGCGGGCGAGCTGTTGCGGGCGCTGTCGGCTCCGGTGCGGATCGCGATCGTGCTGCAGCTGCGGGACGCCGACCGGTGCGTGCACGAGCTGGTGGACGCGCTCGACGTGGCGCAGCCGTTGATCAGCCAGCACCTGCGGGTGCTGAAGGCGGCCGGGGTGGTGCGGGGTGAGCGCCGGGGCCGTGAGGTGGTCTACCGGCTCGTGGACGATCATCTTGCGCACATCGTGATGGACGCGGTGGCCCACGTCCAGGAGGGTTCATGACGAGTAGCGACGTTCGCCGGGCCCCGGTGCCCGGCCGCCGGTCGACGAAGCAGCGCGCGGCCGTGGTCGACCTGCTGTCGGAGGTCGACGACTTCCGGTCGGCGCAGGAACTGCACGACGAGCTGCGCAAACGTGGTGACGGCATCGGGCTGACCACGGTCTACCGGACGCTGCAGTCGCTGTCCGAGGCCGGCGAGGTCGACGTCCTGCGGACCGAGTCGGGCGAGGCGATCTACCGCCGCTGCTCGACGCACCACCACCATCACCTGGTGTGCCGCCACTGCGGCTTCACGGTGGAGGTGGAGGGCCCGGCGGTGGAGCGCTGGGCGGAGAAGGTCGCCTCCGGCAACGGCTTCTCGGACATCCGGCACACGGTCGAGATCGTGGGCACCTGCACCGACTGCGCCAAGCGCCTGGGGAGTTAGGTCCCGGCCACACCGCCGGGGGACGGCCTGGTGCCGGGCCCCGTCGAGGCGTAGCGTTTTCTCTTTGCGCCTCCTGATGACTCCGGTGAGGAGGACGACGCATGGCTCAGGCAATCAGCGAAACCACCGCGACGACGGTCGACGACTACGACGCGATCTGCCGGGCCGTCCAGCTGTGCCTGGACGGTGAGGCGACGGGTAACGCCGACAAGGTGCGGGAGTCCTTCCACGAGGATGCCCGCATGTTCGGCTCCTTGGGTGGCGAACGCTACGACGTTCCGGTCTCGGAGCTGGCCGAGATGGTCGCGAGCGCACCGGCGGACACCGGGCACTACCGTTCGCGGATCCTCTCGGTGCAGCAGACCGGCGACGCGGCGTTCGTGACCGTGGCCGAGGAAGGTTACTGGGGAACGGTCTCCTTCCTCGACTACCTGTCGCTGGCGCGCATCGGCGGCAACTGGAAGATCGTGAACAAGCTGTTCGCGCACACCGGCGGCGAGCCGCCCGACCTGGGCTAGACGCTAGGTCCGCGGTCTGGGCGGTGTGGGGAGACGGTGACGGCGGGCCGAGATCGATGCACCTGGTCTGCACCGGCCTGCCGCCCGATCCCTGGTCGCCTGCGGCCACTGATCGAGCTCGGCGTCACTCGTCTAGTACTCATAGGCGTCCTGGGGTGCGGGGATCGGCTGGAGTGCGGTGACCGTGACGTCCGGCGTGTAGCCGTTCGCGGCGACGGCCGTGCCGGGGACCACCTGCCCGGTCACCTCCAGCCACGTGTCGTCGGGGTAGCGGGCCGCCTGGGGGCTGGTCAGGCGGACCGTCATCGGCGCCGCGTCGGCCGCGCAGCACCGGATCACCATTCGTGCCAGCAGCACGCCTTCCTTGCCGTGCACGACGAAACCGCTCAGCCGGACCGTCCGGCCGTTGAGGGAGCCGCGGGAATCCCAGCCCGCTCGCGTCACGAACTCGGTGAGGGTCAGCGGCACGACGTCGCCGGCCGGGAGCGGCGGGAAGGCGGCGGCGTCCTGGGCGACGGCCGAGCGGGGCGCGCCCGCCGAGGTGCGGATGACCGAGTCGGAACCGAGGGCGGGCGGCGCGACGAGGAACACCGCCAGCACCGGGACGACCAGCAGCCACGCCGACCGCGCCGGGTGGTGGTGGTCGTGGCCCGCGGTGACCGTCCTGGCCTGGCGCGCGGCCAGCACGTCCCGCACGATCGCGACCGCGCCGAGCAGCAGGATGACCGCTCCCCCGGCGACCACCCACGGCTGCTGGGCGGGCTTGACGTAGCGCAGGTAATCGCCGTTGACGCCGATCTTCAACAGCGCCCCGCCGAGCAGCACGAGCAGGATGTTCTGCGTTTCGCGACGCACCTGGTTCCTCCCCTACCGTGTCGGGACGACGGTCAGCCAGTCGGCCGCGGACACCACGAACGCGACGGCGCCGGCCAGCGCGAGCAACGCGGCGAGCGACCCGAACACGATCCCGGCGCGCGCCAGCCCGCCCGCGGCGTTGCGGCCCAGGACGCCGAACAGGACGGCCAGCACCGCCAGCACCAGGATCAGGACCCACAGCGCGCCGAGCACCAACGTGAGCACCACGGCCAGCGGCGACGGCAGCGCATCCCCGGCTCGCGGCCGGACGAACGCCCACGTGACCCACACCGACATGGCCATCACGATCCCGACGGCGCCGAGCGCGGCCGACGCGACGGCGAGGCCGGTCCGCGGCTGTTGCTGGATCATCTCGCACCTCCCAGGACGAGGACCCCGACGATCACCGCGCAGGCGGTCGCCACGACGAACGTCACCGGGGCGAACCGTACCGCGAAAGACCGCCCGAAGGTGCCTGCCTGCAGGGCGAACAGCTTCACGTCGATGGCCGGGCCGACCACCAGGAACACCAGCCGCGGCAGCAGCGGCAGGGCGGTGAGCGAGGCGGCCACGAACGCGTCGGCCTCGCTGCACAGGGCGAGCACCACCGCGAGGACGGCCATGACGAGCACGCCCAGCACGATCTGGTTGCTCAGGACCTCGAACCACGCCGCGGGCACGAGGACGTTCATGGCGGCGGCGATGAGGGCGCCGAGCACCAGGAACCCGGCCGACTCGACCAGGTCGGCGCGGGCGGTCTCGGTGAAGGTGCGCCACCGGTTGCCGCCCTCGGGCAGGCGCTCGAGGGCGCGCTGGACGATCCAGTCGAGCTTGCCCCACTTCGCCCAGAGCAGGCCCATCACGACGGCGGTCGCGAAGGAGCCGAGGAACCGGGCGAGCACCATCTCGGGCTGCCCCGGGAAGGCGACCGCGGTGGCGACGAGCACGACGGGGTTCACGGCCGGCGCGGCGAGCAGGAAGGTAAGCGCGGCGGCAGGTGCGACCCCTTGGCCGATGAGGCGGCGCGCCACCGGGACGGACGCGCACTCGCAGCCGGGCAGGGCGACCCCGGCTAGCCCCGCGACGCCCACGGCGCCCGCCTGGTTGCGCGGGATGACCCGGCGCAGGACGCGGGCAGGCACGAACGCCGCGATGGCCCCGCTGATCAGCACGCCGAGCACGAGGAACGGCAGGGCCTGCACGCAGACCGCGACGAACACCGTGGAGCCGGTCCGCAGGGCGGGCACGTCGAGCACGTCGCGCAGCCAGCCCTGCCCGAGCACGGCGACGACGAGGAGGGCGCAGAGCACCTCGATGGAGGTGATCCGCCCGCGACGCCGCTTGCCCTCGGGCTCGGTCCGGTCCAGTACTTCGCTCACCGGGCCGATACTGCCAGGCACCGGCGACAGGATGCCTCGGTTGGGTCGACGAGTGGGTCATCTCGTGCGCTGAGGCGCATGAAGTGGCCAGTCGTGCGGGTGCGAGTGGCGGGTTTGTGAGCTGGTGGTGGGGCGGAGGGAGGTGGGGGTTGGTGAGTTAGGGGGTGGGCGGCGGGGCGGAGGGAGGTGGGGGTTGGTGAGTCGCGGGTGGTGAGCGGCGGGCGGCTCGGGGTTGGGACATGAGGCCGCGGGAACGCCGGGCGGCGAGAAGGCCGGACCGTGCGACCGCCGGGCGGCGAGAAGGCCGGGTGGCGGGAACACCGGGCGGCGGGAACGCCGGGCGCGGGAACACCGGGCGGCGGGAAGGCCCGACCGTGGGACCGCCGGGTGGCGGGAAGGCCCGACCGTGGGACCGCCGGGTGGCGGCCGCCCGGGGTTGGGACGCGGATGGCGCGAACGCAGGGTGGGGGAAGCGCGGTCGGGGTTCGGGCAGTGGAGCGCTCGCAGCCTGGGGCTGCGGCATTAGCACCGCAGGGTGGATCCCGGACCGGTGAAAGGGCTGGCTGGGCTGCGCTACCGCACACCGCCCAGCCGCGCAACCACTCAACCGCGCAGCCGGGGCCTACGTCAGCTCGGCGCGCAGCTGCGAAGCCGTCGAGACCACCAGCATCAACAGGGTCCCCAGTGCGGAGATCTCCAGCCCCTGCGCGGGGAACGCGTACCGCAGCGTCAGGTCCAGCCCACGCTCCGCGTGCTGCACCCCCAGCGTGCCGAACAGGCCCTGCCCGGCGCGTTCGGCCGCCTTCGCCGCGAAGGCCGGGTCGTCGGGCAGGTCCCAGCCGACCACGCAGGTCAGGCTGAGCACCGTGAGGCCCTCGGCGAGCTGCGTCGACTGGATCACGCACGGCACGCCGTTGTGCGAAAACGTCAACGCGCCGTCGTCGTCGACGTGGACCTCCAGGTACGTCTCCAGCGCCTCCCTGGCCCGGCTGAGCAGCTCCGCGGTGTCCGCCGCCTCCGTGTTCACGACGCCCCCTTCGCCGCGTCCACCGCGGCGCCGAACCGGCGGTCCCGGCGCGCGTACTCCTCGCACGCCGCCCACAGCTGGCGCCGGTCGAAGTCCGGGAACAGCGTGTCCTGGAACACGAACTCGGCGTAGGCCGACTGCCAGAGCATGAAGTTCGACGTCCGCAGCTCGCCGGAGGGCCGCAGGAACAGGTCCACGTCCGGCATCTCCGGCTGGTACATGTACTTCGCGAGCATCCGCTCGTCCACCTTGTCCGGGTTGATCTTGCCCTCGGCGGCCAACCGCGCCACCTGGCGCGCCGCGTCGGCGATCTCCGCGCGCCCGCCGTAGTTCACGCACATCGTCATGTTCAGCAGCGTGTTGTGCTTGGTCTTCTCCTCGGCCGCCTGCAGCTCCTTGATGACGCTGCGCCACAGCCGCGGCGCGCGCCCGGCCCACCGGATCCGCACGCCGATGGAACCCAGGTAGTCGACCTGGCGGCGGATGGTGTCCCGGTTGAAGCCCATCAGGAACCGCACCTCGTCGGGGCTGCGCTTCCAGTTCTCCGTCGAGAACGCGTACACCGAAAGCCACTTGACGCCCAGCTCGACGGCCCCGCTGGCGACGTCGATCATCACGGCCTCGCCGCGCTTGTGCCCCTCGATTCGCGGCAGGCCTCGCTGGTTGGCCCAGCGGCCGTTGCCGTCCATGACCAGTGCGACGTGGTTCGGCACCAGCTCGGCGGGGATCGCCGGCGGCTTCGCACCGGACGGGTGCGGGTCCGGGGCCCGCAGTTCCACTGCCGCCGAACGCGCCGCACGTGCCTTGAGCCGCACCTGATCCTCCCACTGCCTCGGGTTGCGGCTTCCGACCCTACTTGCCCGGCTGGAGCTCCCTGGCACGCCTCTCGACGAGCGGCAACGACTTCAGCTGCCGCTCCAGGTGCCACTGCAGGTGAGCGGCCACGATGCCGCTGGCGTCCCGCCTGGTCCCGGCGACCGAGGCCTCCGCGACGTCCCAGTCGCCGTGCAGGAGCGACTCCAGCAGCACCAGCACCTCGGGCGCCGGGTGCACCGACCCCGGCACCCGGCAGTTGCCGCACAGCAGGCCGCCCGCCTGCACGTTGAACGCGGTGTGCGGGCCGGGCAGGCCACAACGCGCGCACTCGGTGATGGCCGGCGCCCAGCCCGCGAACGCCATCGCCCGCAGCAGGAACGCGTCCAGCACCAGCGAGGCGTCCCGCTGACCGTCGGCCAGCGCCCGCAACGCCCCCACGACCAGCAGGTACAGCCGCATCGCCGGCTCGCCCTCCTCGACGGTGAGCCGGTCGGCGGTCTCGGCGATCGCGCTGGCCGCCGTGTAGCGCTGGTAGTCGCCCACCAGCGGCAACGCGAACGCGTCGACCGTCTGGACCTGCGTGATCACGTCCAGGGTGCGCCCGGTGTAGAACTGCACGTCGACGTGCCCGAACGGCTCCAGCCGCGCCCCGAACCGCGACGTCGTGCGGCGCACCCCCTTCGCGACGGCCCGGACCTTGCCGTACCGCCGCGTGAGGAAGGTGATGATGCGGTCCGCCTCACCCAGCTTGTGGACCCGCAGCACCACGCCGGTGTCGCGATAAAGACTCACGTCCCCATGGTCTCACGCGTACGCGGACAAGCCGGTGAACGGCGCGAACGGCAGGTTCCGCCCTGCCCACCACACGAGCGCGGCACCGGCGACGGCCAGCGTGAGCCACCGTCCCCGCGCTCCGGGCGGCCACCACCTGCCCGCCAGCCCGGCCTCCCACCGGAGCGCCGCGACCAGCGTGGCCACCGCCAGCGGGAGGAGCACTACCAGCGCGAACGCGTTGTACGACAGGGCCGCGACCACATCGCCGTGCAACAACGCGCCCAGCGCCCGGCTGCCGCCGCAGAACGGGCAGTCCAGACCGGTCAGCGCGTGGAACCAGCACGGGATCCGGAGCACGCCGGTGCCCAGCGCCACCCCGGCCGCGAGACCGGCGGCGGCCACGGCGGGCGTGACCCGCACGCTCCGCCACGACCGTTCGCCCATGACCTCAGTACAGCGCCTTCGTCGAGATCGCGTAAGTCTTCGCGGCCTTGTCGTGCCAGCCCTGGCGCGCCTGCTCGTCGAAGAACGGCGACAGCACCACCAGCAGCTCGACCAGACCGCCGACGCACGGGATCAGGCCCGGCAGCACCATCGTGGCCAGCCGGGTGAAGGCGGGCCCGCCGCCGATCCCGGCGCCCGGCTGTCCCGCCGACTGCTCGGTGACGATCCGGATGCCGGCCACGTTCTTGCCGACCGTCGCGCCGCGCGTGGCGAGCATCGCGCCCTCGTACACCAGCACCGACAGCGAGGTGAGCGGCAGGAACAGGAGGAAGATCCACCACGTGCTCGGGTCGCCGGCGAGCACGGCGAGCTGCAGGATCAGCACGAGGATCGTCAGCGGCACGCCGATGATCAGCCCGTCCACGAGCCGGGCGAGGAAGCGGCTGCCCATCGTGGCCAGCACCAGCGGCGGCGTGTGCCGGAACTGGATCTGCGACCCCGGCACGACGATGTGCGCCTGGCCCGGCATCGGCGGGATGGCGCCGTACTGGGGCTGGCCGTATGGCGGCTGGCCGGGATAGCCCTGCGGCGGCCCATACGCCGGGTAACCAGGCTGCGGGTACGGCTGCTGGAACCCGCCGGACGGCTGGCCGTAGGGCTGCGGGCCGGTCTGCGGGTACTGCCCGTAGGGCTGCTGCCCCGGCGGCTGCCCATAGGGATTGGTCACTGGATTTCCCCCTCGGAGTGGATCACGTCGGGCGGCAGCGTACCCGGTGGCCCTCCGAGGGCAGGCGGAACCGTCAGAAACCCAGGCGGCGCAACTGCTTCGGGTCGCGCTGCCAGTCCTTGGCGACCTTCACGTGCAGGTTGAGGTAGACCTTCGTGCCCAGCAGCTTCTGGATCTGCTGCCGCGCCTGCGCCCCGACGGCCTTCATCCGCTCGCCCTGGTGGCCCAGGATGATGCCCTTCTGGCTGGGCCGCTCGACGTACACCGTGGCGTAGATGTCGAGCAGGTCCCGCTTGTCCTCGCGCGGCAGCATCTCCTCGACGGTCACCGCGATGGAGTGCGGCAGCTCGTCGCGCACGCCCTCCAGCGCCGCCTCACGGATCAGCTCCGCCACGAGCGTCTGCTCCGGCTCGTCGGTCAGGTCGCCGTCCGGGTAGAGCTGCGGGCCCTCCGGCAGCCGCGCGACCAGCAGGTCCTCCAGCTGCTTCACCTGGAAACCGTCCACGGCGGACACCGGGATCAGCTCCTCGAAGTCCAGCACGTCCTGCAGCGCCAGCAGCTGCTCGGCGATCTGCTCCGGCTTGGCGACGTCGGTCTTGGTGACGATCCCGATGACCGGCGTGCGCTTGGCTACCTTGCGCAGCTCGCTCGCGATGTAGCGGTCGCCGGGGCCGACCTTCTCGTCGGCGGGCACGCAGAACCCGACGACGTCCACTTCGGACCACGTCTCGCGCACGACGTCGTTGAGCCGCTGCCCGAGCAGGGTCCGCGGCTTGTGCACGCCGGGCGTGTCCACGATGACCAGCTGGGCGTCGTCGCGGTGGACGATGCCGCGGATGGCGTGCCGGGTGGTCTGCGGCTTGCTCGAGGTGATCGCGACCTTGGTGCCGACCAGCGCGTTGGTCAGGGTGGACTTGCCGGCGTTGGGACGGCCGACGAAGCAGGCGAAACCGGAGCGGTGGGTCACAGGACTTCCCGCACTGTCCCGGACGGATCGGCCCGCAGGATCGTCGCCGTCTTCGCCAGATCGCGCACCGCCTGCACGGACGCCTCGGCCACGAACGGCTCGGCCGTGACGACCGCGGCCGCCTCCAGGCCTTCCGCCCCGCTGGACACCGCCGCCGCGACCGCCGCCTGCAACGCGGTGATCTTGAACGAGGGCAGGTCGACCGTGGTGGCCGCGTAGGTGCGGCCGTCGGTGTCGCGCACCGCGGCGCCCTCGGCGGCGGAGTTCCGCGCCCGCGCGGATCGGGCGAGGATGACGATCTTCTCGTCCTCCGGGTCCAGGTCAGGCATGGTCCACACTCCTGTCGGCCTCGTCGTGGTCACCGTTCCCGGTACGCACCCTACGTCCGGCCAGCTCGTCGCTCTCCGCCTGCACCACCACGGTCGTGATCCGCATCCGGCCGCGGCGGTCCTTGCCGCCCTCGGCGTGCAGCCGCAGGCCGTCCACTTCGGCTTCGGCGCCGGGCAGCGGCACGCGCCCGAGCCGCTGGGCGAGCAGACCGCCGACCGTTTCCACGTCGTGGTCCTCCAGTTCCAGTCCGAACAGCTCGCCGAGGTCGCCGACGCCGAGCCGCGCGGACACCCGGACCGTCCGGTCGTCGAGGTGCTCGACCGGCGGCCGTTCCTCCAGGTCGGACTCGTCGGTGATCTCGCCGACGATCTCCTCCAGGATGTCCTCGATGGTCAGCAGGCCGGCGGTGCCGCCGTACTCGTCGACCGCGATCGCCAGGTGGTTGTGCGACACCTGCATCTCCCGCAGCAGGTCGTCCAGCCGCTTGGAGTCGGGCACGAAGCTGGCCGGGTACATCAGGTCCGACACCGGCTTGGCCTCGCCGCCCTCCAGCTGCGCCCGGACCAGGTCCTTGATGTTGACCACGCCGACGATGTCGTCCACCGACTCGCCGATCACCGGCAGCCGCGTGTACCCGGTGCGCAACGACAGCGCGAGCGCCTGCCGGACGCTCTTGGTCTGCTCGATCCAGATGATCTCGGTGCGCGGCACCATCACCTCGCGCGCCACCGTGTCGCCGAGCTCGAACACCGAGTGGATCATCTGCCGCTCGCCCGGCTCCACCACACCGCGTTCCTCGGCAAGGTCGACCAGCTCGCGCAGCTCGATTTCCGTGGTGAACGGGCCTTCGCGGAAACCCTGGCCGGGGGTGATCGCGTTGCCGAGGATGATCAGCAGCCGGGACAGCGGCCCGAGGATCGACCCGAGCACCCGCACCGGCCAGGCGATGACCGTGCCCACGCGGTACGGGTACTGGCGGCCGATGGTGCGCGGCCCGACGCCGATGAGGACGTAGCTGACCAGCACCATCACCAGCGCGGCCACCACCAGCGCCAGCGCTTCCGGCTTGATCCAGCGCAGGAACACGACGGTGACCAGGACCGTCGCGGTCAGCTCGCAGCCCAGCCGCAGCAGCACCAGCAGGTTGATGTGCCTGCGCCGCTCGTCGATCACCATGGCCAGCTGGCGGGCGCCGGGGCGGCCCATCCGGACCAGCCCCTCCGCGCGGGCCTTGGACACGGTGCTCACGGCCGCGTCGGCGGCCGCCAGCACCGCGCCGAGCAGCACCAGCGCCACGGCGATCACCAGGAGAGCGGCCGAACTCGCCATCTCCGGCAGCCTCAGCTTTCGGCGTCGGCGGGGCCGTCCAGGCCCGCGGCCCCCAGCAGCCGGTCGTCGGCCGTGCGCTGCGCGTCGCGGCGCCTCGCCTCGGCGACGGCGGCCTGGAAGTCGGCGAGGATCCGCTTCTGCAGCCCGAACATCTCGCGTTCCTCGGCGGGCTCGGCGTGGTCGTAGCCGAGCAGGTGCAGCACGCCGTGCACGGTCAGCAGGTGCAGCTCGTCGAGCAGCGAGTGACCGGCGGTGCGGGCCTGGTCCCTGGCGAAGGCCGGGCACAGCACGATGTCGCCCAGCAGCGCCGGTGACGGGTCACCGGCGTCGGGGCGGCGGGCGGCGTCCAGCTCGTCCATCGGGAAGGCCATGACGTCGGTGGGACCGGGCAGGTCCATCCACCGCTCGTGCAGGTCGGACATGACGTCCAGGGTCACCAGCACCACCGACAGCTCGGCGAGCGGGCTGACCTCCATGCGGTCCAGCGCGAAGCGCGCGGCCGAGACGATCGACGTCTCGTCCACCGCGACGCCGGACTCGTTCGCGATCTCGATGGTCATGCTCAGTGCCGGCCCCGCCAGCCGTTCCCGGTGCCGGTGCCGCGCTCGGCGTCCTGCTCGGCCTGCCACTTCTCGTAGGCGTCCACGATGTCCCCGACCAGCCGGTGGCGCACCACGTCGGAGCTGGTCAGCGTGGCGAAATGCAAGTCTTCCACGCCTTCCAGGATCTCACGCACCACTCGCAGGCCCGACTTCTGCCCGCTCGGCAGGTCGACCTGCGTGATGTCGCCGGTCACCACGATCTTCGAGCCGAAGCCGAGCCGGGTGAGGAACATCTTCATCTGCTCGGGCGTGGTGTTCTGCGCCTCGTCGAGGATGATGAACGCGTCGTTGAGGGTGCGGCCGCGCATGTAGGCCAGCGGCGCGATCTCGATCGTGCCAGCCTGGATCAGGCGCGGGATCGAGTCCGGGTCGACCATGTCGTGCAGCGCGTCGTACAGCGGCCGCAGGTACGGGTCGATCTTCTCGGACAGCGTGCCCGGCAGGAAGCCGAGCCGCTCCCCGGCCTCGACCGCGGGGCGGGTGAGGATGATCCGGGTGATCGCCTTGGCCTGCAGCGCCTGCACGGCCTTCGCCATCGCCAGGTAGGTCTTACCGGTGCCGGCCGGGCCGACCCCGAACACGATCGTGTGCTTGTCGATGGCGTCGACGTAGCGCTTCTGGTTCAGCGTCTTGGGTCGGATGGTGCGGCCGCGCCTGGACAGGATGTCCATGCTGAGCACTTCGGCCGGCGACTCCGCGCCGCCTGCCGACAGCATGCCGACGGTGCGGCGGACGGTGTCCGGGCCGACCTGCTGGCCGCGCCCGGCCAGGGCGACCAGTTCGGCGAACACGCGCTCGCCGAACGCGACGTCCGCGGGCTCCCCGGTGAGGGTGACCTCGTTGCCCCGGACGTGGACGTCGGCGGCCAGCAGTTCCTCGGCCACCCGCAGGTTCTCGTCGCGGGATCCGAGCAGCGTCAGCACCGCGCCGTCCGGAATGGGGAACCGGGACTGGGCGCTGCGCGTGCTCCGTGCGGTTCCGGTGGTCTCAGTGACGTCCCCGGCGCTCTCGGGAACGTCCGATCGGGCGGCTCCACCCTGTGCGGTTCCGGCCAAGTGTCCTCGGGCCTGCCTTCTGCGTTTCCGCTGCTCTCTTCCTGCTTACCCCATCGATGCTAGCGGGCCGGGCGGGGCGCGCGCAGTCGGTTACTTCGCGACTCGCCCGAAGAACCCGAGCTGTTCTCCGCCGAGGACGTGCGCGTGCACGTGGAAGACGGTCTGACCGGCGTCACTGTCCGTGTTGAAGACCACTCGGTAGCCGGACTCGGCGATGCCCTCGAGTTCGGCGACCTTCGCGGCGGTCGTCAGCACGTCGGAGAGCAGTTGCGGATCGGCCGCGGCCAGCTCGGCGACATTCCGGTAACGCTTCTTCGGCACCACGAGCACGTGCACGCGAGCCTGCGGCTGGATATCCCGAAACGCGAATGTCGTTTCAGTTTCGTACACCTTCTCGCTCGGGATCTCACCGGCGATGATCCGCTCGAACAGCGTCTCGGCATCACTCATGCGCCGAACCCTATCGCGTGCCGGAAGTGCGGTGGCGCAAGGGAAGTCGCGACTCGCGGTAGACGCCGCGGGGCGGTGGAGCCTGGGGGTCGCTCCACCGCCTCCGCGGCTCCGCCGGACCGAGGGGGGAGGTGTCCGGCGGGGCTTTGGGCACCCGGGGGCGACCCCAGGTGTCGTGTGGGTCAGGGTAATGGGTGCGATGCCCGGCGCGCCACAGTCGACACCCAATTTTTTCCAGGTTTCGAAGACGGGCGGTACGCGAATCAGCCGTTGAGCCGCTTGCGGTGCGGTTTCCGTGATGTTCCGCCGAGGTGACCGGTTCCACGGTTCGCCCGGTCCGGCGACGACAGCGCGTGACGGTCAGGCCCAGCGGGACGTCATCGCGCCGAGTGCGCCCAGGGCCACCGCGGCCGCGGTGGACGTGCGCAGCACGGTCGGTCCCAGCCGGACCCCGATCGCACCCGCCGACGTCAGGGCGTCCACCTCGCCGTCGGTGATGCCGCCCTCCGGGCCGACCACCAGCAGCAGATCACCGGCGGCGGGCAGCGACAGCTCGGTCAGCCGCCGCGAAGCACTGCCCTCCAGCACCACCGCGCACGCCGCGTTGGCCGCCACCGCCGCCAGTTCGGCCGTGCTCACCGGCTCGCGCACCGGCGGCACCCACGCCCGCCGGGCCTGCTTGGCCGCTGCGCGGGCGGTGTTCTGCCAGCGGGCCAGCGCCTTCGCCCCGCGCGGGCCCTCCTCCCAGCGCACCACGCTGCGCTCGGCCCGCCACGGCAGGATCTCGTCCGCCCCCGCCTCCGTCGCCAGCTCCACGGCCAGCTCGCCGCGGTCGCCCTTGGCCAGCGCCTGCGCCACCACGACCCGCAGCGCGGGCGCGGCCTCCGTCCACCGCCGGGACACCTCCAGGTCCAGCACCGGTTCACGGCCCGGCCGGACCTCCGCGATCACGCACTCCGCGGCGGAACCCCGGCCGTCGGAGGCGACCAGCCGCTCCCCCGCGCGCATGCGCCGCACGGTCGCCGCGTGGCGGGCCTCCTCGCCGGACAACGCGAACCGCGAACCCGCCGGCAGCTCCTCGACCAGGAACACCGGCGGCGTGGTGGACGGCATTACTTGTGGCTCTTGGCGCGCAGCTTCGAGAACAGCCCGCCCTGGTGCCGCCCGTTGGACGTCACCCCGGCCTCCTCGCCGCGCAGCTGGGCCAGCTGCTGCAACAGCTCGCGCTGGGCTTCGTCGATCTTGGTCGGCACCGCGACGTCCACGTGGACGTGCAGGTCACCCCGCCCGTCGACCCGCCCGGACGAGCGCAGCCGCGGCATGCCCATCCCCGCCAGCACCAGCTCGGTGCCCGACTGTGTGCCCGGGTCCACCGACAGCTCGTACTCGCCGTCGATCAGGGTCTCCAGCGGCACCGTGGCGCCCAGCGCGGCCGCCGTCATCGGGATCCGCAGGTTGCAGTGCAGGTCGTGGCCCTCGCGCACGAACACCTCGTGCGGCTCCTCGTCGACCTCGATGTAGAGGTCGCCGGCCGGGCCGCCGCCGGGGCCGACCTCGCCCTGGGCCGACAGCCGGATCCGCATTCCGTCGCCGACACCGGCCGGGATCTTCGCGGTCACCGAGCGGCGGGCGCGCACCCGGCCGTCGCCACCGCACTGGCGGCACGGGTCGGTGATGACCTCGCCGAAGCCGCGGCACACCGGGCACGGCCGCGAGGTGACGACCTGGCCGAGGAAGGACCGCTGCACGGACTGGATCTCACCCTGCCCGCCACACGTGTCGCAGGTCTTGACGGTGCCGCCGGGGGCGGTGCCGTTGCCGTGGCACTGGTCGCACAGCACCGCGGTGTCGACGGTGATCTCCTTGTCGACCCCGGTCGCGCACTCTTCGAGGCTGAGGCTGATCCGGATCAGCGCGTCCGAGCCGGGCTGGACGCGGCTGCGCGGACCGCGCCCGCGGCCGCCGCCGGTGGCCGCGCCGAAGAAGGCGTCCATGATGTCGCCGAGACCGCCGAACCCGCCGAACGGGTCGCCGCCGCCACCACCGGCGCGGGCCCCGTTGTCCAGCGGATCGCCGCCGAGGTCCACGATCTTGCGCTTCTGCGGGTCCGACAGGACCTCGTACGCCGTGGTGACCTCGCTGAACTTGTGCTGGGCGTCCTCGGACGGGTTGACGTCGGGGTGCAGCTCGCGGGCGAGCTTGCGGTAGGCGCGCTTGATCTCCTGATCACTCGCGTTCTTGGGCACCCCGAGGATGCCGTAGTAGTCCCTGGCCACCTTCTGAACCGTCCTCCTAGACAAGCATCGCCCTGGCTAGCCGCCGGCCAGGATCTGCCCCACGTAGTTGGCCACCGCGCGCACCGCCGCGATCGTGCCGGGGTAGTCCATCCGGGTCGGACCGACCACACCCATACCGCCGAGCAGCATGTCGTTCTTGCCGTAGCCGATCGACACGACCGAGGTGCTGCGCATCTGCTCGTCTTCATTCTCTTCACCGATGCGGACGGTGACCGCACCGGGGTTGCGCGCCGCGGCGAGCAGCTTGAGCACCACGACCTGTTCTTCGAGCGCCTCGAGCACCTGGCGCAGCGACCCGGGGAAGTCGGCGACGCTGCGGGTGAGGTTCGCCGTGCCGCCGAGGACCAGCCGTTCCTCGGGGTGCTCCACCAGGTGCTCGACCAGCAACGTGCAGATCCGCACGAGGGCGTCGCGCAGCTCGCCGGGCGCCTGGTCGGGCAGTTCGGTGACCCGGGTGGCCGCGTCGGTGAGGCGGCGGCCGGCCAGCGCCGCGTTGAGCATCTCGCGGATGCGGGCGACGTTCTCCTCGGTCATCACGTCGCCGAGGTCGACGGTGCGCTGGTCGACGCGCCCGGAGTCGGTGATGATCACCAGCATCAGGCGGGCCGGTGTGAGCGGCACCACTTCCAGGTGGCGCAGCGACGAGTTCGACATCGTCGGGTACTGGATGACCGCGACCTGCCTGGTCAGCTGCGCGAGCAGCCGCACCGAGCGGCGCAGGACGTCGTCCAGGTCCAGCGCCCCGTCGAGGAAGCTGATGATGGCCCGCCGCTCGGCCGGGCTCAACGGCTTGACCTCGGACAACTTGTCGACGAAGAGCCGGTAGCCCTTGTCGGTGGGAATGCGGCCGGCGCTGGTGTGGGGCTGGGTGATGTACCCCTCCTCCTCCAGCACCGCCATGTCGTTGCGCACCGTCGCGCTGGACACGCCGAGACTGTGCCGGTCCACGAGCGCCTTGGAGCCGACCGGCTCGTGGGTGGACACGTAGTCCGCGACGATGGCGCGCAGGACCTCGAAGCGACGCTCCTCCGAGCTGGGCACGCCTCACCTCCGAACTCCTACGGCGGGTATCTCACCACGAGTTTACGGAAGGCGCGGGCGGCGTGTCCCAGCTCGGTGAGCGGGCGCTCAGGAGTTGCGCGGGAAGCCCAGGTTCACCCCGCCCTGCGACGGGTCCGGCCAGCGCGACGTGATGACCTTGGTCCGGGTGAAGAAGTGGAACCCCTCCGGCCCGTAGGCGTGGCTGTCGCCGAAGAGGGAGTCCTTCCAGCCGCCGAACGAGTAGTACCCGACGGGCACCGGGATGGGCACGTTGAGCCCGACCATCCCGACTTCGACCTCGTTCTGGAACCGCCGCGCGGCGCGGCCGTCGTTGGTGAAGATCGCCGTCCCGTTGCCGTAGGCGTTGGCGTTCACCAGCGCCAGCGCGTCGTCGTAGCTGCCGGCGCGGACGACCGACAGCACCGGTCCGAAGATCTCGTCCGTATAGATCGACATGTCGGTGCGCACCCGGTCGAACAGCGTCGGCCCGAGCCAGAACCCGCCGCCGGGCACGGAAACCGACCGGCCGTCCACCACGAGCGACGCCCCCGCGGACACGCCGGCCTCCACATAGGACTGCACCCGGTCGCGGTGCGCCGCGGTCACCAGGGGGCCCATCTCCGATTCCGGTGACCGCCCGTCGCCGACCGTCAGCGAACCCATCCGCGAGGCGATCTTCGACACCAGCTCGTCGCCGACCGGGTCGACGGCGACCACCACGGACACCGCCATGCACCGCTCCCCCGCCGACCCGAACCCGGCCGACACGGCGGCGTCCGCGGCGAGGTCGAGGTCGGCGTCGGGCAGCACGACCATGTGGTTCTTCGCCCCGCCCAGCGCCTGCACTCGCTTGCCGTGCGCGGTGGCGGTCTCGTAGACGTACCGCGCGATCGGCGTCGAGCCGACGAACGAGATCGCCTTCACCACCGGGTGCGTCAGCAGCCCGTCGACCGCCACCTTGTCCCCGTGCAGCACGTTGAGCGCCCCGTCCGGCAACCCGGCTTCGGCGAACAGCTCGGCGATGAACAGCGACGCCGACGGGTCCTTCTCGCTCGGCTTGAGCACGACCGTGTTGCCGCAGGCCAGCGCGTTGGGCACGAACCACAGCGGCACCATCGCCGGGAAGTTGAACGGCGAAATCACCCCGACCACGCCGAGCGGCTGCGCGATCGAGTACACGTCCACCCCGGTGGAGGCGTTCTCGCTGAACCCGCCCTTGAGCATCTGCGGCGCGCCGCAGGCGTACTCGACGTTCTCGATGGCGCGCGCGATCTCACCGGCCGCGTCCGAGAGGACCTTGCCGTGCTCGGCGGTGATGATCGCCGCCAGCTCGTCCTTGCGCTCGGTGAGCAGCTCGCGGAACCGGAACAGCACCCGCGACCGGGCCGCGAGCGAGGTGTCCCGCCAGCCGGGGAAGGCGCGCGCGGCCGCCGCGACGGCCTCGTCCACCTGCCCGCCACCGGCGAAGTCCACGCGAGCGCGCACTTCACCGGTGGCGGGGTCGAACACCTCCCCGGTCCGGTCCGCGACCCCAGCCCAGCTCTTGCCGTCGATCCAGTGGCTGATCCGCTGCGTCACTTCCGCGCCTCCTGCACGGCGGCGATCGACTCCCGCAGGATTTCGAGCGCTTCGCCGGTCTCGTCGTCGGTCAGGGTCATCGGCGGCGCCAGCCGGATCACGTTGCCGTGCAGCCCGCCCTTGCCGACCAGCAGACCACGGGCGCGGGTCTCCTCCAGCACCAGCCGCGCGGCCTCCGGGCTCGGCGCGCCGTCCGGCTCGACCAGCTCGACGCCGATCATCAGTCCCTTGCCGCGCACGTCGCCGACGACGTCGTAGCGCTCGGCGATGTCGCGCAGCCCGGTCAGCAGCCGCGCGCCCTGCTTCGCGGCGTTGCCCTGGAGGTCGTGGCTGAGCAGGTAGTCCAGCGTCGCCTTCGCGCCCGCGGTGGACACGGGGTTGCCGCCGAAGGTCGAGATCGAGTTCGCGGTGATGGAGTCCATCAGGTCGCCGCGCGCCACGACGCCGCCGATCGCCAGCCCGTTGCCGAGGCCCTTGGCGAACGTCATCGCGTCCGGGGTGACGCCGTGCGCCTGGATGCCCCAGAAGTGCTCGCCGGTGCGGCCCCAGCCGGTCTGGACCTCGTCGGAGATCAGCAGGATGCCGTACTCGTCGAGGACCTCCTTGAAGGCGGCGAACAGCCCGTCCGGAGGCACGTTGAACCCGCCGACGCCCTGGATCGGCTCGGCGATCAGCGCGGCCACGTCGCCCGACGTGGTGGTCTCCAGGACGTCCCGCAGGTCGTCGGTGCAGGCACGCACGTAATCGGCGTCGGACAGGTCGCGGAAGGCGTCCCGGTAGCGGTAGCCGCCCTGGACGTAGGAGACCTTGACCGGGGACAGCGAGCTGGCCGACCAGCCGCGGTTGCCGGTGATGCCGATCGTGGCGAACGCCCGGCCGTGGTAGCTGTTGCGCATCGCGAGCACCTGGTTGGAGCGGCGGTACTGGGTCGCGAGCATCAGCGCGGTCTCGTTGGCCTCGGTGCCGGAGTTGGTGAAGAACACCTTCGCGTCCGGGATGCCGGACAGCTCCGCGATCTGCTCGGCGAGTTCGACCTGCTTGCGGATCAGGTACAGCGTCGAGGTGTGCAGGACGCCGGAGTCGACCTGGGCGCGGATGGCGTCGGAGATCTCGGCGACGTCGTAGCCGATGGCGTTGGTGAGGATGCCGGCGAAGAAGTCCAGATAGGTGGTTCCGGAGGAATCGGTGACCCGCCTCCCCTGCGCTCGCACGATCTCCAGGGGCTCGTCGTAGTACAGGGCCAGCCAGTTCGGCAGGACCGCCCGGTGCCGGGCCAGCAGCTCCGATTCGCTCATGCCCGCCAGTCTCGGTGGCCGCCGCGCCCGGCCACCACACACAACATGTACCCAATGGCCCGATCGGCCGTACAGTCTGCTTTCTGCGGAGGTGGTGGCGCTTGTACCCGACGGTCGCGGACGTGCTGGCCCTGCCGGTGCTGCGGCACGGCCGCCCGAAGGTCGTGGCCGGCGGGCAGAAGCTGGACACCCGGGTGCGGTGGGTGCACGTCGCCGAGGTCGCCGACATCGGGCACCTGCTCAAGGGCGGCGAGCTGGTCCTGACCACCGGGATCGCGCTGCCGGACGACGCCGCGCAGCTGGCGAAGTACGTGGACGGGCTCGCCGAGGCCGGGGTCGCCGGACTGGTGGTCGAGCTGGTCCGGCACTGGAGCGACGCGCTGCCGCGGGCGCTGGTCGACGCGGCCGCGCGGCACGAGCTGCCGTTGATCACCCTGTCCCGCGAGACGCGGTACGTCGCGGTCACCGAGGCGGTGAACGGGCTGATCGTGGACGCCCAGGTCGCCGAGCTGCGGGCCGCCGAGCACGTGCACCAGGTGTTCACGCAGCTCACCGTCGCGGGCGCGGAGCCGGCCGAGGTGCTGCGCGAGGTCGCGCGCATGACCGAGTCGCCGGTCGTTTTGGAGACCCTGGCCCACGAGGTGCTCGCCTACGACTCCGCCGGCGCCGATCCGGCCGAGCTGCTGACCGGCTGGCCGTCCCGCTCCCGCACCGTGCACCTGGGCGAGCGGACCGGCTACCACGCCGACGCGGGCTGGCTGGTCACCGTCGTCGGCGCCCGCGGGCACGACTGGGGACGGCTGGTGGTCGTGTGCGACGAGCCGCCGCCGGACCGGCACGTCGTGGTCGCCGAGCGGGCGGCGTCCGCGCTCGCCGTGCACCGGCTGGTCGCTCGCGAGGCGGACAGCCTGGAGCGACAGGCGCACCGGGCCGTGCTCGCCGAGCTGATGACCTCGCCCGCCCCGTCCACCGAGCTGCTCGCGCGTGCGGCCGCGCTGGGCTCGCCGTTGTCCGGGCGGCTGGTGGGCGTCGCGGTCCGGCCCCGGATGACCGCGTCGCCACGGCATGCGGCGTCCGCGCCGACGGTGTTGCGGGACCTCGCCGAGACCGTCTCCCTGGCCACCCGCCGGGCGAAGGTGTCCGCGCTCGTGGCGGTCGTCGACGACGTCAGCGTGCGCGCGTTGTTGTCGCTCTCGCCGCAGGCAAACGTCGACGCGGTGCTGCGGCGGCTGTCCGCCGAGCTGCGGGCACGGCCGACGTCGGTGCCCACGGTGCTGGCGGTCGGCACGGTCGTGGACAGCGCCGCCGACGCCCGCCGCAGCCTGGTCGAGGCCGCCCACGTCGCCGCGGCGGCGCTGCGCTCGGACACCGACCGCGAGGTGCACCGGCTGCAGGACGTCCGGTTGCGCGGCCTGCTGCACCTGCTCGCCGACGACGAGCGTGTGCGGGCCTTCGCCGAGCGCGAGCTGGGCCCGCTGCTGTCGCGGGACGCGGCGTCGGGCACCCGGCTGGTCCAGGCCCTGCGGCACTACTGCGAGCACGGCGGCAACAAGTCCGCGGCGGCCGCGGCCGCGCACACCTCCCGCACCGCCTACTACCAGCAGCTCGCGCGCATCGAGCAGGTGCTCGGCGTGCCGCTGGAGGACCCTGAATCGATGCTGTCGCTCTACCTCGCGCTGCTGGCCCATGATCTTTCCGACGATCACCCGAACCGGTAACACAGATCCGGGCTGGACCGGCCGATAGCCCCGATATGCCTTTTTCCGCCCTACTCCCCGCCGCGGCGTCGGTGCTGGCCCTGGCCGCCCCGCCCGCCCAGACCCCCGCGGCCAGCCTGATGCTCTCCCTGCAGGACGGCGCGGGCCGGGTCGTCACCGTGAGCCTGGACTGCCACCCGGCGGGCGGCAGCCACCCCGGCAAGACCAAGGCCTGCGCCACGCTGACCACTGTGGACGGCGACATCGAGCGCATCCCCGGCGAGGCGACGGTGTGCCCGATGATCTACAGCCCGACCACGGCCACCGCCAAGGGCCACTGGCGCGGCAAGCCGGTGGTCTACACCCACACCTTCGGCAACAAGTGCGCCGCGGCCGCCGAGTCCGGCGGGGTCTTCGAATTCTGAGCCCGTGTTTCGCGTAGGTTGACCGGCTGTCACAACCGGCTTTCACATCCGGGTGATGCACCGGCCCGCGCCGGGCGCAATCGACACAATGCGTTCCGACGCGGGCAACGGTGAACACTCTGACAGTGCCTCCCCCGCCGCGGGGACGAGCAGGATTCCGCAATGGAACCCACCTCGCAGATCACGCGACCGGACGGCCGGGTGGATCTCAGCGACACCGCGCCGATCCGGGGTAGCCGGTTCTTCAACGACGAGCTCGCTCCGGTGCCCGTCGAAAAACGCACCTGGAGCACCTACAACTATTTCGCCCTGTGGATGGGAATGGCGCACAACATTCCCAGCTACGCGCTCGCCGCGTCGTTGATCGCGCTGGGGATGAACTGGCTCCAGGCGCTCATCACGATCACCCTGGGCAACCTGATCGTGCTGATCCCGATGTTGCTCAACAGCCACGCAGGCACCAAGTACGGAATCCCGTTCCCGGTGTTCGCGCGTGCCTTCTACGGAATACGGGGAGCGAACCTGGCCGCGCTGCTGCGGGCGTTCATCGCGTGCGGCTGGTTCGGCATCCAGACCTGGGTCGGTGGTGAGGCGATCTACATCCTGGTCGGCAAGCTGACCGGGTCGGGGTGGCGCAATGCGGCCGAGGTGGGCGGCCAGCCGTGGACGCTGTGGCTGTCGTTCGGCATCTTCTGGGTGGTCCAGATGCTGATCATCTGGCGCGGGATGGAGGCGGTGCGGCGGTTCGAGAACTGGACCGCGCCGCTGGTGTCGGTCGGGTTCCTGATCCTGCTCGCCTACGTGCTGATCAAGGCGGGCGGCCTCGGTCCGATCCTGTCCGAACCGGCGCAGCTCGGCTGGGGCGCCGACTTCTGGAAGATCTTCGCGCCGTCGCTGATGGCGATGATCGCGTTCTGGTCGACGCTGTCGCTGAACATGCCGGACTTCACCCGCTTCGGCGGCAGCCAGCGCAAACAGGCCCGCGGCCAGGTGCTCGGCCTGCCGACCACGATGACGTTCATAGCGATCGTGGCGATCCTGACCACCTCCGGCGGCCAGGTGCTCTACGGCGAGGCGATCTGGGACCCGGCGCAGCTGGCCGACCGGTTCTCCAGCCCGGCGCTGGTGGTGGTGGCGCTGATCGCGCTGGTGCTCGCCACGATCTCGGCGAACCTGGCGGCGAACGTGGTCAGCCCGTCCTACGACTTCTCCAACGCCTTCCCCAAGCGGATCACCTTCGCCGTCGGCGGCCTGATCACCGGCGTGATCGGCGTGGTGATCATGCCGTGGAAGCTCTACTCCGACCCCGACATCTACATCTTCGCCTGGCTGGGCTTCTACGGCGGCGTGCTCGGCGCGGTCGCCGGGGTGCTGGTGGCCGGGTACTGGGTCGTCAAGCGCACCAACCTGGACCTGGCCGGGCTCTACGCCGAGGGCGGGCGGTACTGGTTCCGCGCCGGCTGGAACTGGCGCGCGCTGGTGGCCACGGCCGTCGGCGGGGTGCTCGCGGTCGGCGGCGCCTACACCGCGCCGGGTTCGCAGGGGCCGTTCCCCGCCGACGGGCTGATCCCGTTCCTCAAGCCCGTCTACGACTACAGCTGGGTCGCCGGTCTGGCCGGCGCCTTCGTCGTCTACCTCGCCCTGTCCTGGGCGCACCGTCAACCGAAGGAGGAAACCCGTGAGCAATCTGGTCCGAGCCGCGTTGGTACAGCAGCGGTGGACGGGTGACAAGGACTCGATGATCGCCGGCGCGGTCGACGCGATCGGCACCGCCGCCTCGCAGGGCGCGCAGGTCGTGTGCCTGCAGGAACTGTTCTACGGTCCGTACTTCTGCCAGGTGCAGGACGCCGACTACTACTCCTACACCGAGGGCATCCCGGACGGCCCCACGACGAAGCTGCTGCAGGAGGTCGCCGAGCGGCACGGCATCGTGATCGTGGCGCCGATGTACGAGGAGGAGCAGGCCGGCGTCTACTACAACACCGCCGCCGTGATCGACGCCGACGGCAAGTACCTGGGCAAGTACCGGAAGAACCACATCCCGCAGGTCAAGGGCTTCTGGGAGAAGTTCTACTTCCGGCCCGGCAACACCGGCTACCCGGTGTTCGACACCGCGGTCGGGCGCATCGGCGTCTACATCTGCTACGACCGGCACTTCCCGGAGGGCTGGCGCGCGCTGGGCCTGGCCGGGGCGAAGATCGTGTTCAACCCGTCGGCGACCAGCCGCGGCCTGTCGCAGTACCTGTGGCGGCTGGAGCAGCCCGCCGCGGCCGTGGCGAACGAGTACTACGTCGGCGCGATCAACCGGGTCGGCGTGGAACCGCTGGGCGACAACGACTTCTACGGCCAGACCTACTTCGTCGACCCGCGCGGCGAGCTGGTCGGCGACGCAGCATCGGACACCGAGGACGAGGTCGTGGTGCGGGACCTGGACATGGACAAGCTGTCCGAGGTGCGCAACCTCTGGCAGTTCTACCGGGACCGCCGCCCGGACTCCTACGACCCGCTCGTGGCGCCCTGAGGGAGAACGCATGCGCACGCTGATCAAGGGCGGCACCGTGCTGTCCACCACCGGGGCGAGCCGCGCGGACGTGCTCGTCGAGGGCGAGACGATCGCCGCGGTCGCCGCGCCCGGGCTGTTCGACACCGCCGACGAGGTGATCGACGCGACCGGGAAGTACGTGCTGCCCGGCGGGATCGACGCCCACACCCACATGGAAATGCCGTTCGGCGGCACGTTCTCGCACGACACGTTCGAGACCGGCACCACCGCGGCGGCTTGGGGCGGCACCACGACGATCATCGACTTCGCGGTGCAGCCCAAGGGTTCCACGCTGCAGCCGACGCTGGACAAGTGGCACGAGAAGGCCGACGGAAACTGCGCCGTCGACTACGGGTTCCACATGATCCTGTCCGACGTCAACGACACCACGCTCAAGGAGATGCAGGCCTGCATCGACGCCGGGGTGTCCAGCTTCAAGATGTTCATGGCCTACCCGGGCGTGTTCTACTCCACCGACGGCGAGATCCTGCGCGCGATGCAGCAGGCAACCGAAACCGGTGCCACGATCATGATGCACGCGGAGAACGGCATCGCGATCGACCAGCTGGTCGCGCAGGCGCTCGCCGAGGGCAAGGGCGATCCGGTGCAGCACGGGCTGACCCGGCCGCCGGAGCTGGAGGGCGAGGCGACGTCGCGGGCGATCCGGCTCGCGCAGGTGACCGGTGCGCCGCTCTACATCGTGCACCTGTCGGCGTCGCAAGCGCTCGCGGCCGTCGCGGAAGCGCGGAACACGGGGCAGAACGTGTTCGCCGAAACCTGCCCGCAGTACCTGTACCTGTCCATCGAGGACCTGGCCAAGCCGGACTTCGAGGGCGCGAAGTACGTCGCTTCCCCGCCGCTGCGGGAGAAGTGGCACCAGGGCGACCTGTGGCGCGGGCTGCGCACGAACGACCTGAGCGTGGTGTCTACCGACCACTGCCCGTTCTGCTTCAAGGACCAGAAGGAGCTCGGCCGCGGGGACTTCTCGAAGATCCCCAACGGCATGCCGGGTGTCGAGCACCGGATGGACCTGCTGCACCAGGGCGTGGTGGCCGGCGAGATCTCGCTGGGCCGCTGGGTCGAGGCGTGCTCGACCACCCCCGCGCGCATGTTCGGCCTGTACCCGCGCAAGGGCGTGATCGCGCCCGGCTCGGACGCCGACATCGTGGTCTACGACCCGGCGGCGAAGCAGACGTTGTCCGCCGAGACGCACCACATGAACGTGGACTACTCGGCGTACGAGGGCTTCGAGATCACCGGGAAGGTCGAGACCGTGCTCTCGCGTGGCCGGGTGATCGTGTCGCCGTCCGGGTTCTCCGGCAGCGCCGGGCACGGGAAGTTCCTGTCCCGGGACCTGTGCCAGTACCTGAACTAGGGAGCCGTCATGGACTTCGGTGTGGTGCTGCAGACGGATCCGCCCGCGCGTGAGGTGATCCGGCTGATGAAGGCGGCGGAGGACTGCGGGTTCGGCTACGGCTGGACGTTCGACTCCGTGGTGCTGTGGCAGGAGCCGTTCGTCATCTACTCGCAGATCCTGGCCGCCACGTCGGCGATGACGGTCGGGCCGATGGTCACCAGCCCGGGCACGCGGGACTGGTCGGTGCTCGCGTCGTTGTTCGCCACGCTCAACGACATGTTCGGCAACCGCACGGTGTGCGGGATCGGCCGCGGCGACTCGGCGCACCGGGTGATCGGCAAGCGACCGTCCACATTGGCCACGGTCCGGGACGCGATGCACGCGATCAAGGAGCTGGCCGAGGGCAGGGAGGTGGTGCTCGGCGACACCCCGGTGCGGATCCCGTGGGTGCGCGGCGGGCGGCTGGAGATGTGGATGGCCGGTTACGGGCCGAAGGCGCTGCAGCTGGCCGGTGAGCACGCGGACGGGTTCATCCTGCAGTGCGCCGACCCGGCGATCGCGGAGTGGACCATCGGCTCGGTCCGCGAGGCGGCCAGGGCGGCGGGGCGGGACCCGGCAGGCATCACGATCTGTGTCGCGGCGCCCGCCTACGTCGGGGACGACCTGCCGCACCAGCGCGACCAGCTGCGGTGGTTCGGCGGGATGGTCGGCAACCACGTCGCCGACCTGGTCGCCCGCTACGGCGAGTCCGGCCCGGTGCCGCACGAGCTGACCGACTACATCCGCGAGCGGCAGGGCTACGACTACGCCCACCACGGCAAGGCGGGCAACCCGTCGACCGACTTCGTCCCGGACGAGATCGTCGACCGGTTCTGCCTGACCGGCCCCGCGGGGGCGCACGTGGCGCGGCTGCAGGAACTGGCCGCCCTGGGGGTCGACCAGTTCGCCGTGTACCTGATGCACGACCAGCGCGAACAGACGCTGCACGCCTACGGCGAGCAGATCATCGGCAAGCTGGGCTAGGCACCCGCCGGGTGGCGGGCAACACCCGCCACCCGGCGCGTGCCGGCCGGGTCAGGATGGTGTTCCCCACCGTCGTGACCAGGAGGCCCGATGACCACCAGCGCCCCGTACGGCCCGCCACCGGCGTTCGACCCCGAAGCCGCGGCCATGCTCGACGTCATCGCCGAGCAGGTCCCGCCCGCGATCCTGCCGGACATGATCCCCGCGATGCGCGAGGGCATGGGCGCACGCCTGCTCTCCGACGACGAGCTGAGCCAGGACGGCCGCATCGAACTGGTGGACCGTCGGGTGTCGGACGAGGTGTCCGTGGTCGTCGGCCGACCCACCGGGCTGCGCACACCCGCGCCCGGGATCTACTGGATCCACGGCGGCGGCATGGTCGTGGGCACCAACCGCGTCGGGCTCGACGAGCCACTGGCCTGGGCGCTGGAGCTGGGTCTGGTCGTGGTGTCGGTGGAGTACCGGCTGGCGCCCGAGCACCCGCACCCGGTGCCGGTCGAGGACTGCTACGCCGGGCTGCTGTGGACCCGCGAGCACGCCGCCGAGCTGGGCATCGACCCGTCGCGGCTGGTCGTGGCCGGGGGCAGCGCGGGTGGTGGGCTGAGCGCGGCCGTCGCCCTGATGGCGCGGGACCGCGGCGGTCCGCGGCTCGCGGGTCAGCTGCTGGTCGCGCCCATGCTGGACGACCGCAACGAGACCCCGTCGACGCACCAGATGAAGGGGCTCGGCGTGTGGGACCGCACGTCGAACGACACCGGCTGGACGGCGCTGCTCGGCTCCGCGCGCGGCGGCCCGGACGTCTCCCCCTACGCCGCCCCGGCGCGGGCCACCGACCTGTCCGGGCTGCCGCCGGCGTTCATCGACGTCGGCTCGGCGGAGTCCTTCCGCGACGAGGACGTCGACTACGCGCGGCGGATCTGGCTCGCGGGCGGGTCGGCCGAGCTGCACGTGTGGCCGGGCGGCTACCACGGGTTCGACTCGTTCGCGCCGCAGGCGGAGATCTCCCGTGCCGCGAAGGCCGCGCGGGTGCGGTGGCTGCGCCGGATCCTCGCCGAGTGACGCCATGGACCGGTGAGAGAGCTGGCAGGGCGGCTGGCCGCGCTCGACCCGGAGGCGGGCGCCGCGGTCAAGGTGATCGCCTACTTCGACCGCCTCGTCGACGGGCACGCCGGGCTGGAAGCGCTGGTCCGCGGCGCGGCCACCCTCGCCGGCTGCGCCGCCCGGCTGGAGGTGCCCGGCAAGCGGGTCCGGGTCTCGGCCGACGGGCGGCGCTCGGACCTGGACACCCCGGTCGATCCGGCTTGGCCCGGTGTGGACGGGCTGTGGCTGGAGCGGCCGGGCCCGCCCTCGGCGGTGGACGCGATGGTCCTCGAACGCGCCGCCGCCGCGATCCGGCTCGTGCTCGAGCGGGACCGGGTGCCGGAGCCCGTCGAGGTCGTGCTGGACGGCACCGCGTCCCCGCAGGCCAGGGAGAAGGCCGCGCGGCGGCTCGGACTGGGAGCGACCGCACGAGCCATCGCCTACGCGGACGGCACGGCCGGGGTGATGATCACTCCGCCTGCCGGGGCGCGCGCGGGCATCGGTCCCCTGGTGCCCGTGCTCGACCTGCCGTCGTCACTGGCCGCGGCCCGGACGGCGGTGCGGTTCACCGCCGAGGGCACCACCGAGGACCCGGGGCCGCGGGTGGTCCGCGCGGACGAACTGGGCGGGCTGGCGGTGCTCGCCGAGGCCGTCGGGCCAGGTAGCGAACCGGTGCCGGACGTGCGGTCCCTGGAGCGTGCGGCCGCCTCGGCGCCGTGGATGCTCGCCACGCTCGACGCCGTGGCCACCAGCGCCAGCCTGCGCGCGGCGGCCGCCGCACTCACCGTGCACCACTCGACGTTGCAGGACCGGCTGGCCCACGCGGAAACCCTGCTGGGCTGGTCGGTGCACGATCCGTCCGGTCGCCTGCGCCTGCAGCTCGCGCTGGCGCTGCGGCGGCTGCACCGTCAGTCGACGACCGCCTGATACACCAGCTGCCGCAGGTGCTGCCGGATCGGGTGGGTGCTGGACGGCAGCAGCTGCGTGAAGAACAACGCGGTGATCTCCGCGGCCGGATCGACCCAGAACGCGGTGCTCGCCGCGCCGCCCCAGGCGAACTCGCCCTCGCTGGACAGGGTTTTCGCCTTCACCCGGTCGGTCAGGACGGAGAACCCGAGCCCGAACCCGAAGCCGTGGAACGGCATTTCGGCGAACAGCGGCCTGCCGTAGGCCTCCAGGTCCACACCGCCGGGCAGGTGGTTGCTCGTCATCAGGTCGACGGTGCGCGGGCCGAGCAGCCGGACGCCGTCGAGTTCACCGCGGTTCAGCAGGAACTGGGTGAACCGGTGGTAGTCGGCGGCCGTGGACACCAGCCCGCCACCGCCCGACAGACAGGCGGCCTTCTCGAGCCCGGACCGCCCGAACGAGTCGTTGCGGACAGCCTTGCCGGTACTGGGATCCGGCACGTACAGCGCGGCGAACTTGTCCGTGGAATCGGTGGCGAAACCGGTGTTGCCCATGCCGAGGGGCTCGAAGACGCGCTGGGCGAAGAACTCGTCGAGCGGCTGCCCGGACACCACCTCGACGAGCCGGCCGAGGACGTCGGTGGCGACCGAGTAGTTCCACTCCGCGCCGGGCTGGAAGACCAGCGGCAGCTCAGCCCACCGCCGCGTGCACTCGGCCAGGTCGGCGCCGGGCGGGGTCCCCCACTCGAAGCCGTTGGCGCGGTAGATGGCGTCGACCGGGTGCGCGTGGTGGAAGCCGTAGGTGAGCCCGGCGGTGTGGGTGAGCAGGTGCCACACGCGGATCGGCTCGGTGGCCGGTTCGGTGAAAGGTTTGAGCGCGGAGCCCTTGACGTACACCCGCGGCTCGGCGAACTCGGGCAGCCAGCGGGCGATCGGATCGGTGAGTTCGAAGGCGCCCTCCTCGTAGAGCACCATCGCGGCGACGGACGTGACCGGCTTGGTCATCGAGAAGATGCGCCAGCGGGTGTCCACTTCGACCGGAAGGCCCGCTTCGACGTCCCGGTGCCCGCGCCGGGCGACGTAGGCGATCTTCCCCCGCCGCGCGACCACGGCCAGGTACCCGGGGAGCAACCCGTCGTCGACGTACCTGGCGAAGTGCCCGTCGATCCGGTCCAGCCGCCGCGCGTCGAACCCCACCTCGGCGGGGTCGGTGTCCACCTTCAGCTCCGTCGCCATGATCTCGTTCTACTCCAGCCGGGCTTGACAGACCAGATCTGCGGCTGACATCGTTTAGTTATGCGCATAACTGGCCAAGGCAGGCCACGCCGTGTCTCACAGGCGGACATCGCGCGCCGCGCCGGGGTCACCCAGGCGGCGGTGTCGCTGATCCTGCGCGACAAGGCGACGACGATCCCGGAGGAGACCCGGCAGCGGGTGCTCGCCATCGCCAGGGAGATGGGCTACCGCGCCGATCCGCTCGCGCGGCGCCTGGCCAAGGGGCGCAGCCAGCTGCTCGGGATCTTCACCTACGAGCGCGTGTTCGGTACCGCGCAGCGCAGCCTCTACCACCCGTTCCTGCTGGGCATCGAGGAAGCCGCCGAGGAGTCCGGGAACGACCTGCTGCTGTTCACCAGCGCCGCGATGTCCGGGCCGGTGCGCAGCATCTACGCCGGCGGCGAGAACAAGCTCCGCCTGGTGGACGGCGCCGTGCTGCTCGGGCGGGACGAGATCCCCGCCGACCTCGAGCAGCTGGTCGCCGAGGAGTACCCGTTCGTGTTCATCGGGCGGCGGTTCCTCGACGACGGGCGCGAGGTGCCCAACGTGTCGCCGGACTACCGGGGCGCGGGGCGGGTGCTGGCCGGCCGGATCGCCGCGCTCGGGCACCGGGAAATCCGTTACGTGGGCGCGAATTCCGGTCTGCCGGCCACCGCTGACCGGCTCGCCGGGCTGCGCGACGGCGACCTCACGGTGTCGGAGGCCTTCCCGAAGCTCGACGAGATCTCCCCCGCCTTCGTGCGGGAACTGCGCGAAAGCGGGGTCACCGCCGTGGTCGCGGAGAACGTCGACTACGCCGAGGCGGTGCGCGCGGTGGCCGTGGACCTGCCGATCGCCGTCGCGGGGATCTCCGAGGAGAGCGAAGACGACTTCTGGTCCGGCTACGGCATCCCCGGCCGGCTGGTCGGCCGCCGCGCGCTCGAACAACTGCTCGCCGCGCTGGACGGTGGCGGCACTGCGATCAGCACCGTCGACTGCCCGCAGCGCGAGGGGGCCACGCTCACCCGCGCCTGACACTGCCGACCCCAACGGAGAGGTTGCATGAGAAAGCGATGGGGGCGCCTGTTCGCCGTGTCCGCGGTCGCGTTGACCGCGGCCTGCGGGATCGGCGACCGAGCCGGCGCCGACACCGTCACCATGACGGTCTGGACGTCCAACCAGGAGCAGCTCGGCCTGCTCAACCGGCTCGCCGGGGAGTTCTCGGCCCAGCACGGCGGTACGCCGGTGCGGATCCAGACGGTGCCGCAGGCCGACTACACGACGAAGGTGTCCGTCCGGCTGGCCGGTGGCGACCCGCCGGACCTGGGCTGGCTCGGCGCGCCGGACGCGGTCGGCATGGCCGCCACCGAGGTGCTCGCCGACGTCGGGCCCGCCCTGCGCGCCGACCCCGCCTACCGGCTGGGCGACTTCGTGCCGAGCGCGTTCACGAACTGGCGGAACGGCGACGCGGTGTACGGGGTGCCGTTCTCCACCAGCCCGTTCTTCGTGGTCTACAACCGGGACTTCTTCGCCCGCGCCGGTCTGCCCGAACCCGCCGAGCTGGCCGCGCGTGGCGAGTGGACGTGGGACCGGCTGGCCGCCCTCGCGCGCGAGCTGCAGCCGACGTTGCCGGGCGGCAGCTACGTGTTCCAGAGCAACGAAGGCAGCCTGTACGGGCCGCTGCCGGTGTCGTGGCCGACGCTCGACCCGCTGCTACGGGCTTACGGCGCGCGCTTCGCTTCGGGCGATCAGTGCACAATGGACTCGCCGGAAGCCGTGCGGGCCATCGACACCCTGCACCGCATGGCGTTCACCGACAGCACCGCGGTGCCGCCCGGCGCGCAGGCGGACTTCTACGCCGGGAACGCCGCCCTGACGATCACCCAGCTCTCCCGGCTGTCCCAGCTGAAGGGCGCGAAGTTCCAATACGGCTTCGCCCCGCTCCCCGCCGGCCCCGGTGGGCAGCCGCAGGTGACCGGGCAGGCCGGGCTGGTGGTGTTCCAGCAGGCGCCGCACCGGGACCTGGCGATCGAGTTCCTCAAGTTCCTCACCAGCGAACGCTCGATGCGTGAGCTCGCCCGGTTCTTCCCGCCGCCGCGCCAGTCCGTGCTCGCCGACGCCACGCAGGTCTACACCGGGAGCGCACTGCCGCCGGACGCGATTACGAGCATCCTCGTGCCCGGCATCACCGAGGGGCAGGCGTTCCAGTACCCGCGGACGTGGCCGGAGATCAAGACCGCGGCGCAGCCGGTGTTCGACGAGCTGTGGTCACCAGGCGCGAACGTGCCTCAGGCGCTGTCCGAGCTGTGCGGCGAGGTCGGCCCGCTGCTGCGCGAGAAGAGTTAGGGAGGGATCGTGGTCGCACGGCGACGCGTCCGCGAGACGCTGACCGGTTACCTGCTCATCACCCCGCAGATGATCGGGTTCACGCTGTTCGTGCTGGTCCCGCTGGTGTCCGTCGTGGTCCTGTCGTTCACCCACACGGACCTGCGCTCGGGCGTGTCGAAACCAGCGGGCTGGGAGAACTACCGGGAACTGCTCACCGGGGACGCCACGTTCTGGCACTCGCTGGCGGTCACCGGGGTGTTCGCGCTCGGGCTCGTGGTGATCAACGTGGGGTTGTCGCTCGGCCTCGCGCTCGTGCTCCACCGGCGCCCGCCGGGAGCCGAGGTGTTCCTCACGCTCGCCTTCCTGTCCGTCATCACCTCGCAGGCGGCGTGGGCGCTGGTGTGGCGGTTCCTGTTGCAGGGCAAGGGCGGCGGGGTCAACGAGTTCCTCTCGGTCTTCGGCATCACCGGCCCGAACTGGCTGTTCGAGGCCCAGCCGTCGCTGGTGGCGGTGACCGTGGTGGCGGCGCTGAAGACGGTCGGGCTGAAGGCCGTGATCTTCCTCGCCGCGTTGCGCAACATGCCGTCGGAGACCCTGGAGGCGGCACGGCTGGACGGCGCGAGCGAGTGGCGGGTGACCAGGCACATCGTGCTGCCGCTGATCGCGCCCACCACGCTGGTGGTCGTGCTGATCACGTTCATCGGGTCGTTCCAGGTGTTCGACTACATCCAGCTGATGACGCACGGCGGGCCGGCGCACGCGACGTCGGTGCTCGCCTACTACCTGTACGAGCAGGCGTTCCAGCTGTTCCGGACCGGTTACGCGAGCGCGATCGCCGTCGTCCTCTTCGGACTGACGCTGCTCCTGGCGGCGGCGCAGTGGTGGGCGCGCAGGAAGTGGGTGCACAGTGAGTAGCCGGGTACTGCGGTACGCCTTCCTCGTGGTGCTGTGCGTGCCGCTGGTGTTCCCGTTCCTGTGGATGATCACCAGCGCGCTGAAGCCGCCCGGGGACGTGCTCGCGTCGCCGCCGCAGCTCATCCCCCGCGACATCACGCTGGGCAACATCCGGGACGTCTTCGCGTTCCAGCCGTTCGCCCGGCAGATCTACAACAGCCTGTACATCGCCGTGCTGGTCGCGTTGTTCACGTGCGCGCTGTCGCTGCTGTCCGGCTACGCCTTCGCGCGGCTGCGCTTCCCCGGCCGCAACGTGATCTTCTTCCTGTTCCTGAGCGCGCTGATGCTGCCGGTCGAGGTCACGCTGATCCCGAACTTCACCCTGATGAAGGACCTCGGGCTGGCCGACACGCACGTGCCGCTGCTGGCGCTGCCGGTGTTCGGCGCGACCGGGGTGACCGGGATCTTCCTGATGCGCCAGTTCATCCAGTCGATCCCGGTCGAGCTGGAGGAGGCGGCGATGATCGACGGGATGGGTCGCGCGCGGATCCTCTGGCACCTGATCCTGCCGCTGACCCGCCCGATGCTCGGCACGATCGGCATCATCGCGTTCCTGTACAGCTGGAACTCGTTCCTGGAACCACTGGTGTTCGTCAACCGCAGCGAGCTGTACACGGTGCCGCTCGCGCTGACCGCGCTGACCGACACCAGCGGAAACCCGTTGTGGGGACCGCAGATGGCGGCGACGGCGATCTCGACCGTGCCGCTGGTGATCGCCTACCTGGTGGCGCGGCGGCAGATCACCGAAAGCCTCGCCCAGACGGGCGTGAAGTGAGAGGGAGGGCAATGCGTTCCGACTGCGAGGTGCTGGTCGTCGGTGGCGGTTGCGGCGGGGTGGCCGCGGCCCTGTCGGCGGCGATGCTCGGCAGGCGGGTGGTGCTGACCGAGGCGACCGGGCGGCTCGGCGGCCAGCTGACCACGCAGGCGGTGCCGCCTGACGAGAACGCGTGGGTGGAGACCTTCGGGGCCACCCAGTCGTACCGGCTGATGCGGTCCCGGGTGCGGGACCGGTACCGGGCGGACCCCCGGCTGGGCGCCGAGGCGCGCGCGGTGCGGGAGCTGAACCCGGGCGAGGGCTGGGTGAGCGCGCTGTGCGCGGAGCCGGTGGTCGTGGGCGAGGTGCTGGACGAGCTGCTCGCGCCGCTGGTGCGCGCGGGGAACCTGGAGATCCGGTACCACCACACGCCGGTCGGCGCGGTGACGACGGGCGACCGGGTGGACGCGGTGGAGTTCGCGTCGCCGGAGGGTGTGGTGTCGCTGAGCGCGTCGTACGTGATCGACGCGACCGAAGAGGGCGATGTCCTGCCGCTGGCGGGGTGTGAGCACGTGCTCGGGTCGGAGAGCGCGGACGAGACGGGCGAGCCGCACGCGCTGGACGGGCCGGCCGATCCGTTCGACCAGCAGGCGCTCACCTGGTGCGCCGCGCTGGAGTGGGACCCGGACGGCTCGCACGTCGTGCCGCGCCCCGACGACTACGACTTCTGGCGCGGTTACCGGGCGCCGTTCTGGCCCGGCCCGCAGCTGGGGTGGGCAACGCAGGAGCCGGAGACGGGCGAGCCGTTGAGCCGCCCGTTGTTCGGCGAGGGACAGGACCTGTGGCGGTTCCGGCGGATCCGGAGTGGACGGTTGTGGGATCCGCCGCGGCCGGATGTGACTCTGGTGAACTGGCCGCAGATCGACTACTGGCTGGCGCCGGTGACCGGGGTGGCGCCGGAGGAGCGGGCGGCGCGGCTGGCGCAGGCGCGGTCGCTGACGTTGTCGTTCGTGCACTGGCTGCAGACCGAGGCGGGGTATCCCGGTCTGCGCCTGGCCGGGGAGCCGCTGGGCACCGCGGATGGGTTGGCGCTCGCCCCGTACGTGCGGGAGAGCCGCCGCATCCGGGCCGAGTTCACGGTGCTGGAGCAGCACGTCGGCGTGGAGGCGCGTGCCGGGATCGGGCAGGCCGAGCAGTTCGCCGACAGCGTGGGGATCGGTTGCTACCGGATCGACCTGCACCCGAGCACCGGGGGCCGCGGGTACCTCGACATCGCCTGCCACCCGTTCCAGATCCCGCTCGGCGCGCTGCTGCCGGTGCGGGTGGAAAACCTCCTGGCGGGCGGAAAGTGCCTCGGGGTGACGCACGTGACGAACGGTTGCTACCGGCTGCACCCGGTGGAGTGGAACACCGGCGAGGCGGCCGGAGCGCTGGCGGCGTTCGCGCTGGAGAACGGAGTGCCCCCGCGGGCGGTGCGCGCGCGGCCCGATCTGCTGGCGGACTTCCAGGACCGTCTGGCAAAGCTCGGAGTGCCGCTGGACTGGCCGGAAGGGGTGCGCGGGGTGGTGCGGTGAGAGCCGCAAAGATCTGTCTTTCGGTAGATGTGCGACGGTTTGCGCCCTCCTAAACTGATCAGCAGAACCGAAGCCACAAAGGACAGAAGGAAGACCATGACCTCGCAGCAGTCCACGATCATTCCGCGCCGCACCGGCGATCTTGGCAACGGCGTGCGACCTGCACCGCTCAACGCACCGGCGCCACCGCGAAGAACCCATCCAGCACGACATCCACCACCCGCCGCACGGCGCCGTCCCGGTGCACCGCGGCCGATCCCGCCGCGACCGCCGCTTCCACCATTTCGAACACCAGCAACAGGTCCGTCGGCTGCACGTCCGCGCGCAGCTGCCCATCGGCTTGCGCGCGCCGGAAAGCCGGGGTCAGGATCGTGATCAACGCGTTCGCCTTCTGCTGCTGGTAGCGCACCGGCAGCTCCCGGAACAGGCGGACCAGCGGTCGCCGGGAAACCTGCATGGCCAGCACCATCGCCAGCAGTTCGCGGAACGGACGGGGTGCGGCCTCCTGCTGCTTCACCATCCGGCGCAGCGCCCGCAGTTGCTGCGCCGCCACTGCCAAGCCGAGCGCGCGGCGGTCGGGGAAGTGCCGGTAGACCGTCGCGCGGCCCAGGCGCGCCCGGCGGGCGATCTCCTCGAGCGGGACGACGTCCACGCCCTCCGCGAACGCCTCGTCGGCCACGCGCAGGATCGTCTCGCGGTTGCGCAGGGCGTCGCTGCGGTGCGGGCTCAACTCCGGCGACCTCGCATCAGCCGGATGCTACTGGCGAGTAGTGAGATCCGCAAATCGTTCCATGTCTCGGTTCACCTCCCTAAACTCCCGCCCGTCACCGAACCCGCACCGACCGCAACGGAGGACCCATGCCCGCTCTGAGCCGCCGCACCGTGATCAAGGGGGCGGCCGCCGCCACGGGCCTGACCCTCCTGCCGGGCGCCGCGTCCGCGAGCCGCGTGCCGGTCACCCGCGAGGAGCACCGGGTGGTGGTCATCGGCTCCGGCTTCGGCGGCGGCGTGACCGCCCTGCGGCTGGCGCAGGCCGGGGTGCCCGTGCACGTCCTCGAACGCGGCATCCGCTGGCCAACCGGACCGAACGCCGAGACCTTCCCCCACCCGACCGCGCCGGACAAGCGGATCTTCTGGCTCGGCTCGGAGCCCAACCTGTTCGGGCTCGTGTCGTTCCCGTTCGAGCGCTACACCGGACTGCTGGAACGCGTGCCGGGCAACGGCATGGACATCATGTGCGCGGCGGGCGTCGGCGGTGGATCACTGGTCTACCAGGGCATGACGCTCCAGCCGACGGAGGAGGTGTTCAACGCCAACTTCCCCGAGCAGCTCGACTACGCGCGCATGGACCAGGTGTACTACCCGCGGGTGGCGAGCATGCTGCGCATCGCCACCGCACCGGACGAGCTGATCGCCGGCCCGACCTACGCGGCGGCGCGGATCTTCGCCCGCAACGCCCGGGCGGCGGGCCACTCGGTCGAGAAGATTCCGATGCCGATCGACTGGAGCTACGCCCTCCGCGAGCTGAAGGGCGAGATGAAACCGTCCTACACCAACGGCGACTGCGCGTTCGGCGTCAACAATGGCGGCAAGCACTCGGTCGACGTCACCTACCTGGCGGCTGCCGAGGCCACCGGCCGCTGCACCGTCGCGACCCTGCACAACGTCACAGATGTGGCGATGGCTCCCGACGGGCGCTGGCTGATCCACGTCGACCGGATCAACACGGGCGGCGTGGTGCTCGAAAAGAAGGTCCTCACCGCGAACGCGCTCGTGATGGCGGCCGGCACGGCGAACACCACCAAGCTGCTGATGCGCGCCGGCGCCACCGGCGGGATCCCGGACCTGCCGGACGGCCTCGGCACCAATTGGGGCTCCAACGGCGACCAGATCTACACGTGGACCAGCCTCGCCGACGACTTCGGCTCCCCGCAGGGCGGCCCGGTCATCTACGGCAGCAAGGAGTGGTCCGACCCGGCACTGGCGAACACGGTCATCCAGGCGTCCATCCCGCCGCTGCCGAACCTGCGCACCACGATGCTCGTCGGCTACGGCGTGAGCGCGGGGCGCGGCCACTTCGTCTACGACCCGGTCAAGGACGACGCCGTGCTGCAGTGGCCGGGCAACGCGGACGCCAAGGTGGCGCAGCGCATCCACGAGCGGATCACCGACATCGGCGGAGCCGCCGCGGTCAAGCTCAACACCACGACGCTCGTGCCGAGCACGTGGCACCCGCTCGGTGGCGCGTCGATGGGCACGGTCTGCGACCTCGCCGGCCGCGTCCTGGGCCACCGCGGACTCTACGTACTCGACGGCGCCCTGATGCCGGGCAACACCGCCGCGTGCAACCCGTCCATGACCATCGCCGCCGTCGCCGAACGAGCCCTGGACGAGATCGTCGCCCAGGACGCGGGCACTGTCTTCTGAGGAGGCCGATGAAACACCCCGCCCGCCCGCGACGATGCTCGCCAGCGCCGTGCCCATGGAAACGCCACCCTCGAGCTCAACACCACCACGCTCGCGCTGAATACCTGGCGCCCACTCGGCTACGCATCCGTCACTGTGCCACTGATCAATCCCAGCTGACCGGCAGCCGGTGCACGCCGTAGATGTTCATGTCGTGCCGCAGCGGCACCTCGTCGGCCGGGACGGCCAGGCGCAGCGTCGGGAAGCGGGCGAAGAGCGCGGGGATGGCGACGCGCATTTCGACGCGGGCCAGCTGCTGTCCCAGGCACTGGTGGATGCCGTGGCCGAAAGCCAAGTGCCCGGCGGCATGCCGGCGCAGGTCGAGCGTGTCCGGCTCCGGGAACCGCTCCGGGTCGCGGTTGGCGGCGTGCGCGGCGATGGTGACGGTCTCACCCGCTCGGATCACCTGACCGTCCAGCTCGACGTCCTCCAGCGCGGCGCGGACACCGGTGTGAGCGATGGTCAGGTAACGGAGCAGCTCTTCGACCGCGCTGTCCGCCAGGGCAGGGTCGTCGCGGAGCGCGGCGAGCTGGTCCGGGTGGCGCAGCAGCGCGAAGGCGCCCAGCGCGATCATGTTGGCGGTGGTGTCCAGGCCGGCGCCCAGCAGGAACGTGCCGATGCCGGACAGTTCCTCGTCGCTCAGGACGCTCGTGGTGAGGTCGCCGAGCACGTCGTCAGTGGGCTCGGCGCGCTTGGCGAGTACCAGGTCCCGCAGGTAGTCCTGCAGCGCGCCGTACGCGGCGAACTGCTCCTCCGGCGTGCTCTTCGGGGCCATCAGCGCCGTCACCTGGGTGTGGAAGAACTCGCGGTCGGTGTAGGGCACACCGAGCAGCTCGCAGATCATCACCGCGGGCACCGGGCGCGCGTAGGCCTGGACCAGGTCCACCGACGGGCCGTGCTGCGCCATGGCATCCAGGTGCTCGGCGGTGACCTCTTCGACCCGATCGGTGAGCTGGCGCATCCGGCGGACGGTGAACTTCCCGGCGAGCAGTTTGCGGTAGCGGGTGTGCTCGGGCGCGTCGATGCCGGTGAGGTCGCCGACCGGTGCCGGCGGGATGTCGCCGTCCAGGCCGGGGAGCGGGTAGTGCATGAGCTCGTACCGCGAGGTGAACCGCGAGTCGCCGAGCACGGCGCGGGCCTGGGCGTGACCGGTGACCAGCCAGCCGCGGTGCCCGTCGGGGTATGACATGCGCACGAGGGGCCACCGCGCCCGGATCTCACCCAGCTCGGCGGGCGGGTCGAAGGGACAGCCGGTGGGACGGGCGGTGGGCAGCGAGGTGAGTTCGTCCTGTTCCATGACCGCAGCCTGCGGGCGGCCGGTTTCACCGCGGCTTCAGGACGGTTTCGGCGCCGAAGTGCCGCGACGCGGCAGCGCCTGGCACCGGCGAGGCCGTGGGCCTGCAGTGACCGGGCCGCACACGCTTCCGGCCCGCCGGACCGGACAGATGATCGAATCGCGGTGGGCACGGCTCTGTGCCGGCTGCACAGGGTGACCCTGGCGATGGCGTCGGAGAAAGTCCCACTGCTTCCCGCGCCGAGGACCCGGCAGGGCTGCCGGTGCGCTTCACCGCGGCGTCCGTGCCCCCCGAAACGAGAACGGCTGCCGCGCTCAAGCGTGGCAGCCGTTCCCGGAAAGCCGATGTCCACAAGGGACTGTGGTGCGCGATACTGGGATTGAACCAGTGACCTCTACCGTGTCAAGGTAGCGCTCTCCCGCTGAGCTAATCGCGCGTGGAGCGGACGACGGGATTCGAACCCGCGACCCTCACCTTGGCAAGGTGATGCGCTACCAGCTGCGCTACGTCCGCGTGTGGCGCCGGGTTCCGGCGCCGGAAGAGAGAATAGCCGACGGGCCGGCCGGCCTCGCAACCACCCGGCGTAACCGGCCCGCGCAGCCCGTCACGAGCGGCCGCCGCAGCCCCGCCACTAGCGGCAGGCGCAGCCCGCCATGAACGGCAGGCACAGCCATCACGAACGGCAAGCGCAGCCCGCCACAAGCAGCCGCCGCAACCCCGCCACAAGCGGCCGGCGCTATCCGCCACGAACGGCAGGCACAGCCATCGCGAACGGTCGGCACAGCTCGCCACAAGCGCCGGGCGCAGCCCCTCACGAACGGTCGGCGCAGCCCATCACGAGCAGCCATCACAGCCCGCCACGAACGGCCGCCGCAGGCCGTCACGAGCGGCCGCCGCAACCCGCCACGAACGGCCGGTGCAGCCCGCCACCAGCGCCCGCCGCTGACCGTCACGAACGGCCGGCGGCCTCCTCGGCGGCGCGCTCCGCGGCCTTCTCCGCCCGCCACTCCTCGTCCGTCTTGCCCCGGCGCCAGTAGCCCGAGATCGACAGCAGGTCCTTGCGCATCCCGCGCTCGCCGAGCAGGTACCGGCGCAGCTCCCGGACGAAACCGGCCTCGCCGTGGACGAAGGCCTGCACCGTGCCCGGCAGGAACTCCAGCGCGCGCACGGCGGCCACCAGGTCGTCCCCGGCGGAACGGTGCAGCCACTGGATCTGCGCGTCCCCCTTGGTGGCGAGCGGCTGTTCCTCCGCCGGGTCCGCCACCTCGACGAACACCCGCACCGGCACGCCGGCCGGCATCATCTCCAGCGCCACCGCGATCGCGGGCAGGGCGCTCTCGTCGCCGACCAGCAGGTGCCAGTCGGCCTCCTCGCCGGGGGCGTAGGCGCCACCGGGGCCGGCCAGCAGCAGCTCGTCCCCCGGCTGGGCGGCCGCCGCCCACGGGCCGCCGAGCCCCTGGTCGCCGTGGTGCACGAAGTCCAGCGCCAGCTCGCCGGCGCGCGGGTCGTAGTAGCGCACGGTGTAGGTCCGCATCACCGGCCACTGCTCGCGTGGCATCTCGGCGCGGATGACGCCCATGTCGAACGGCGTCGGGTACTCCACACCCTCCTGCGGGAACAGCATCTTCACATACGCGTCGGCGAACTCGTTCGGCTGGAAATCGGCCAGCCCTGGCCCACCGGCGACGATGCGGATCATGTGCGGTGTCAGCCGCTGGGTGCGCAGCACCCGCAGCCGGACCGCCGGCCGGGACTTGCCTGCCATACGCCGCTCCTCACTCCCGTTCAGCGTCTGCGGTTAGGCTACCCTAATCCCGCCCGGAGTAACCGGCTATGGCGCTCAGCAGATCTTCGATCGCATCCAGGCGGTGGGCGCTGACGACGGCGTCGCAGTACGGCCACGCCGCCGCCATCCCGCCGGTCGACGGCCGGAACCGCGGGCTGGCCGTGCGCGGGTTGGCCCACACGATCCGGTACGCGAGCCGCGACAACCGGGCCATTTCGCGGCCCAGCCGCTCGGGGCTGCCGGTCTCCCATCCGTCGGACAGGACGACCACCACCGCTCCGCGCGCCATCCCGCGCACGCCATGGGTATCCAGGAACTCGCCGAGTGAATCACCGATCTTCGTGCCGCCCGACCAGTCCGGCGCCTCCCGCCCGGCGTCGGCCAGCGCCGCCGACGGTGCCCGCTGCAGCACCCGGGTCAGCCGCGTGAGACGGGTCGCGAACGTGAACACCTCGGCCCGCGCGCCACCCGCGGCGCACACCAGCAGCTGCAGCAAGGCCCGCGCGTAGGGCTCCATCGACCCCGAGATGTCGCACAGCACGACCAGCTTCCGCGGCTTCTCGCGCGACACCCAGCGCCGCAACCGGACCGGCTCGCCCCCGGTGCGGCGCGCCACGCGCAACGTCTCCCGCAGGTCGGCGCGCCGCCCGCCGGGCGAAACCCGCTTCCGCCGCGACCGCCGCAGCGGGGTCGCCAGCCGGAACTCGCTCATCGCGGCCCGCAGCTGCGCCAGCTCCGCGGGTTCGAGCGTGCCGAAGTCGCGGGTCGCCAGCCGGTCCACCGCGCTGCCCGCGGTGGGCGCCCGCACCTCCCGCGACGGCCCCGTCGATTCCCCAGCGCTGAAGGCCCCGCCGGCGCCGGCCTCGGGCAGGGGGAAGACGGTGACGAACACCCGGGCCAGAACCTGCTCGTCGGCCGGGGACGAGGTGAGGGTTGCTAGCGCGCACAGGTACAGCTCGCGCGTGCGCTGCGGCGACACGAGCATCACCGCCCGGGCGAAGCGCGCGGCCCGATCCGCACCGACCGCAAGGCCGGCCGACCGCAGCCGCTCGCACAGCCGCGCCGCCAGCTCCGCCAGGTCACTCACGCGACACCACCGGCGGGCTCACTCACCGACGACCTCCACGAGACGCGCCACCGCGGAGCCGGCGGGCTCACTCCCTGACCACCTCCACCGGCCGCTCCACCACTGCGCCCGCTGGATCTGGCCGCCGCACCGGCACCGAGGAGAACGCCCCCCGCGGGCCATACCGCCAGGCTGACTCACCAACCACCCCCGCCAGCCGCTCCACCACCGCGCCCGCTGGAAATGGCCGCCGCACCGGCACCGAGGACAACGCCCCCGCAGTCCTCCTCGCACCTCAACACCACGCCAAACCTCCGCACCACCGCAGGCCAGACCGGCAACCTCACTCACCGACAACCTCCACCAGCCGCTCCACCACCGCGGTCCGCTGGATATGGCCGCCGCACCGACACCGAGGAAAACGCCCCGAAGTCCGCCTCGCACCTCAGCACCACGCCGAACCTCCGCACCACCGCGGCCCAGGCTCACTCACCAACCACCTCCACCAGCCGCTCCACTGCCACCGCGCGGTCCTCTTCGTACTTGAGCACCGCGCTCAGCGTCCGCTCCATCGCCGGGCCGTCCACCACCGGCACACCGAGCACCTGCAGCGCCGAGGCCCACGAGATCGCCTCCGCGACCCCCGGCGGCTTGTACAGCCCGAACCCGCGCATCCGCCCCACCGCCCGCGCCACACGCGAGGCGAGCCAGTCCGCCGCGCCCGGCACCCGCAACCGGATGATGGCCGCCACCTGCGCCACCTCCGGGTGCGCGATCCAGTGGTACAGGCACCGCCGCTTGAGGGCGTCGTGCAGTTCGCGGGTCCGGTTGGAGGTCAGCACGACCACCGGCGGCACCACCGCGCGCCGCGTGCCCAGCTCCGGGATCGTCACCGCTGACTCGGCCAGCAGTTCGAGCAGGAACGCCTCGAACTCGTCGTCGGCGCGGTCGACCTCGTCGATCAGCAGCACCGCCGGGCGCGGGCCGGGGTGCGTGATCGCCGCCAGCAGCGGCCGCGCCAGCAGGTAGTCGTCGGCGAAGAGGTCGGCCTCCGCCAGCGACTCGCCCCGTGACTCGGCCAGCCGGATCCCGAGCAGCTGGCGCGGGTAGTTCCACTCGTACAGCGCGTCCGAAGAGGACAGTCCCTCGTAGCACTGCAACCGGATCAGCGGCGTGTCCATGGCCGCCGCCAGCGACTTGGCCGCCTGCGTCTTGCCGACACCGGGCTCGCCCTCCAGCAGGATCGGCTGCCGCATCCGGACCGCGAGGAACAGGGCGGTGGCCAGCGCGTCGTCGGTGAGGTACCCGGCGGCGCCGAGGCGCTCGGCGAGATCGCCGACCGTCTCAGGCGTCACCGGTGTACCTGCCCGGTTCGTCGGCGAACGCGTGACGGCACCCGGCCCCGCAGAAGTAGTACCGCCGCCCGCCGTAGGGCAGCTGCACCGCCTCCGGCGTGATCGCGACGCTCATGCCGCACACCGGGTCGACCGCCTCGGCGGCCACCTCGACGTCCTCGGCCGGGCGCTGCGGCGGGCGCGGGCGGGTCGCGATCAGCTCCGCGTACACCGACACCGCGACCTCGGCCGGCGTCCGCGCCCCGATCGGCAGGCCGGCCGGGGTGTGGATGCGGCCGGGCTCGGGCAGTCCCAGCCGCTCCAGCACCGCAGCACCGCGCTTCTCGCTCGCGATCAGGCCGATGTAGGCCACGTCCGCGCGCACCGCCGCCTCCAGCACGCGTTCCTCGTCCCGGCCGTGCGACGCCACGATCACCGCGAACGTGTCGTCGGACAGCTCGGCGCCCACCCGCGTCTCGTAGCCGAGCACGCGGCCGACCGACGCCAGCGCCCGCGCGATCGGCCCGTCACCGTGGATCGCCACCAACGGCGGCGGCATCTGCGCGTCGAGGAAGATCTCCAGCTCGCCGCCGGACAGGCACGGGTTCCCGACCGTCACCACCCCCTCCTCGACCTGCTCGCCCGCGCCCGGCTGGATCCGCAGCAGCGCCGACTCGCCGGTCAGCAGCAACCGGATCCCCTGCTGTCGCACGGTCGACTCGGCGCAGGACCCGCCGACGAAACCCTCGATGGTCCCGTCGGCGAGCACCAGCGCGCAGTCGCCGGGCTTCGCGCTCGTGGGGCGTTGCGCCCGCACCACCGTCGCCAGCACGAACGGCGTCCGGCCCGCCCGCAGGGACTCCGCGTGCGCCCGCAACTCCTGCCCGTTCATCACGTGATCGCCAAATCTGTCCGGAGTGGACTGTTCTGCGACGCGCGCCACACGGCCGCCGGGGTGAGCGGCATGTCCGCGTGCCGCACCCCGTACGGCTTGAGCGCGTCGAGCACCGCGTTGACCACGGCCGCGGGCGAGCCGACGGTCGCGGACTCGCCGATGCCCTTGGCCCCGATGGGGTGGTGCGGCGACGGGGTCACCGTCTCGCCCAGCTCCCACGACGGGCACTCCACGGCCGTGGGGATCAGGTAGTCCATGAACGACCCGCCGAGGTGGTTGCCGTCCTCGTCGAACGCCATCACCTGCATCAGCGCCATCCCGATGCCCTCGGCCAGCCCGCCGTGCACCTGGCCCTCGACGATCATCGGGTTGATCCGCACGCCGCAGTCGTCGACCGCGACGAACCGGCGCACCTTCACCTGCCCGGTCTCGGGATCGACGTCGACGACGCAGATGTAGGCGCCGAACGGGTAGGTCAGGTTCGGCGGGTTGTAGACGCACGTCGCGTCCAGGTGACCCTCGACGCCGTCGGGCAGTTCCAGGTCGGAGTGCGCGGCCAGCGCGATCTCCTGGATGGTCTTGCCGGAGTCCGGGTCGCCCTGGACGAACCACCGGCCCTTCTCCCACTCCAGGTCGTCCGGGCTCACCTCCAGCATCGCCGAGGCGACGATCTTGGCCCGCTCGCGGACCCGCCGCGCCACCACCGCCGTCGCCCCGCCGGACACCGGCGTCGACCGGGACCCGTAGGTGCCGAGGCCGAACGGCGTCTGGTCGGTGTCGCCGTGCACGACCTCGATGTCGTCCGGCGAGATGCCCAGCTCCTCGGCGACGATCTGCGCGAACGTCGTTTCGTGGCCCTGCCCCTGGCTCTGGCAGGACAGCCGCAGCACGGCCTTGCCGGTCGGGTGCACGCGCAGCTCGGCGCCGTCGGCCATGCCCAGCCCGAGGATGTCCATGTGCTTGCGCGGCCCGGCGCCGACGGCCTCGGTGAAGAAGCTGATGCCGATGCCCATCAGCGGCCCGTCACCGGTCGCCGCGCGCCGCTTCTGCTCCTCCCGCAGTTCCGCGTAGCCGGCGATGTCCATCGCCTGGCTCAGCGCGCGCGGGTAGTCGCCGGAGTCGTACTCCCAGCCGGTCTTGCTGACGTACGGGAACTGCTCCGGCCTGAGCAGGTTGCGCATCCGCAGCTCCGCCGGGTCCATTCCGAGGTCGTAGGCCAGCACGTCGACCAGCCGCTCGACCAGGTAGACCGCTTCGGTGATGCGGAACGAGCACGCGTAGGCGACGCCGCCGGGCGCCTTGTTGGTGTAGACGCCGGTGACCGCGCAGTGCGCCGCCTCGATGTCGTAGGAACCGGTGAAGACGCTGAAGAACCCGGCGGGGAACTTCGTCGGCTGCGCGGTGCCGTTGAACGCGCCGTGGTCGGCGAGCACCTTGACGCGCACCCCGAGGATCTTCCCGTCGCTGGTGGCCGCGATCTCGCCGTGCATGTGGTAGTCGCGGGCGAAGGACGTGCTCATCAGGTTCTCCGAGCGGTCCTCCACCCACTTCACCGGTTTGCCGGTGACGATGGAGCCGACCACCGCGCACACGTAACCCGGGTAGATGCCGACCTTGTTGCCGAACCCGCCGCCGATGTCCGGCGAGATGACCCGGATCTTGTGCTCGGGCAGCCCGGCCACCAGGGCGTACAGCGTGCGGTGCGCGTGCGGCGCCTGCGTGGTCGTCCACACGGTGAGCTTCCCGGTGATCGGGTCCAGGTGCGCCACCGCGCCGCAGGTCTCCATCGGCGCCGGGTGCACCCGCGGGTACAGCATGTCCTGCGCGGACACCACGTCGGCGCGGGCGAACACCTCGTCGGTGCGCGCGGCGTCGCCTGCTTCCCAGTCGAAGATGTGGTTGTCCCGCTTGCCGTCGATGTCGGTGCGGATCACCGGCGCGTCCGGCTCCAGCGCGCGGCGGGCGTCCACGACGGGCGGTAGCGGCTCGTACTCGACGTCGATCAGCTCCAGCGCGTCGCGGGCGGCGTAGTGGTCGTCGGCGACGACGAAGGCGACCTCCTGGCCCTGGAACCGGACCTTGTCGGTGGCCAGCACGGCCTGCACGTCGTGCGAGAGCGTCGGCATCCAGGCGAGGTTCAGCCCCTCCAGTGTCTGGCCGGTGATGACGGCCTTCACCTTCGGGTGCGCCTCGGCCGCGCTCGTGTCGACGGACACGATGCGCGCGTGGGCGTGCGGGCTGCGCAGCACGGCGCCGTGCAGCATCCCGGGCAGGTTCACGTCGTCGACGTACTGCCCGTGACCGCGGATGAACCGGGCGTCCTCCTTGCGGTGCATGCGCCCGAACCCCATCGGGGTGTGGTTCTCGGTGGTGGTCACGCGGACACCTCCGCACTGTCCACAGTGCTCTCCTCGGGGACCGCCGCGGCAGCGGTGTCGTGCTCGGCGGCCCACCGGATGGACTTGACGATGTTCTCGTAGCCGGTGCACCGGCACAGCTGGCCGGAAATCGCCTCGCGGATGTCCTCTTCGGACGGATCGGGATGGTGGTCGAGCAGCCAGCGCGCGGTCAGCATCATGCCCGGCGTGCAGAACCCGCACTGCAGGCCGTGGCATTCGGTGAAGCCCTGCTGCACCGGGTCCAGCCCGGCGGAGTCGCCGAGCCCCTCGACGGTGCGCACGCGGCGGCCGTCGGCCATCACCGCGAGGACCGTACACGACTTGACCGGCGCCTCGTCCAGCCACACCACGCACGCGCCGCAGTTGGACGTGTCGCAACCCCAGTGCGTGCCGGTCAGGCCCAGCTCGTCGCGCAGGAAGTGCACGAGCAGCAGGCGGGGTTCGACGTCCCGCGTGTGCTGCTGCCCGTTGACGGTGACCGTGATCTCCATGTGTTCAGGCCTCCTGGCGGTGGTTGCCGTGCCAACGGGTGCGGGCCCGGTGCAGCGCGCGGACAGTGAGGACCTCCGCGAGGTGCCGCTTGTAGTCGACGGGCCCGCGCTGGTCCGGAACCGGTTCGCAGTGCCGCGCGGCGATCCGGCCCGCCTCGGCGAAGCGCTCGTCCACCGCCGGTCCGCCGAGCAGGTACTCCTCGGCCTCCGGCGCGTGGAAGTTCGGCGCCCCGAGCGCGGTGAGCCCGATGCCGACCGAAACCAGTTGCGTGCCTTCGATCCGCAGCTCGGCGCCGGCCGCGGCGACCGCCCAGTCCCCCGCCCTGCGTTCGACCTTTTCGTAGGCCGACGCGGACGAGGAGATCGGCACGCGCAGCTGCACGAGCATTTCGTTGTCCCCCACCACGGTCTGGTAAGGACCGGTGAAGAACTCACGGACCGGCACGACCCGGCGCCCGCCGGGCCCCTCGATCACCGCCTCGCCGCGCACCGCGGCGAACGCGGCGGACAGGTCCTCGGACGGATCGGCCTGGCACAGCGAACCGCCGACCGTTCCGCGGTTGCGCACCACGGGATCGGCGATCACCCGCTCGGCGTCGTGGAAGATCGGGAAGTGCTCCCCCACGACCGCCGAGGACAGCAGATCGGCGTGACGCACCATGGCGCCGACGCACAAAGTGCCGTCCTCGACGCTGATCCGGGCCAATTCGGACAGGTCGTTGATGTCGATGAGCGCCTGCGGCTGGGCCAGGCGCAGCTTCATCATCGGGATGAGACTGTGCCCGCCTGCCACGATCCGGCTCTCCGGACCGAACTTCGTCAGCAGACTCAGTGCGTGGGCCACGCTCGTGGCTCGTTCGTACTGGAACTGCGCAGGTACTTGCATGCGCCCTCCCCGGGCATGGATTTTCGGCACAGGGTGCACCCGGTGGGGGAAACCGACAATGGCCGATTAAGGGATCACTTATGTAGGCTGTTCAAGTGATTCGGACCGGTGTGAGATGACGCTCGGTCAGCTGAGCGCCTTCGTCCTCGTGGCCCGGCTCGGCTCGGTGACCGACGCGGCCCGGACCCTCGGTGTCAGCGAACCCGCGGTGTCGCAGGCGCTCGCCGCGCTGCGGCAGCACCACGGTGACAAGCTGATCGTGCGCACTGCCAACGGAATGACGCTGACGCCGGGCGGCAGCCGCCTGCTGCCGATCGCCACACAGATGGTAGCCCTCGGGGCGGATGCCGATGCCGCCGTTCGGGAGGCCAATGGCGTAGCCGAACGGATGCACGTCGTGGTCACGAGCACGATCGCGGAGTTCGTCGCGGATCCGTTGCTCGAAGCGTTCATGCGCCGAACGGGCCAGTCGGTGGACGCGTCGGCGGGGCTGGCCCAGGTGGCGGAGATGCCGGTGCTGGTCACGAACCGGCTCGCCGACGCCGCGCTCGGGCCGCGCCTGGACGGCGACGTGGAGAGCGAGCCGGTGTTCCGGTGCAACATCGTCGCCGTTGCGGCGCCTGGGTTCCGGCCTCGCGGCGGCCCGGCGCAGTGGCCGTGGCTGGTGGACCCGTCGGGCGCGGACCCGGGCAGCGGGACGGCACAACTGTTGCGCCGCATGGCCGTTCCGGAATCGGCCATCCGCGTCTTCCCCAACCAGACGGCGGCGTGGTCGGCGGCGGCCAACGGCAGCGGGGTGTCGCTGGCCTTCGAGCACCTGGTGGCGCCGCAGCGGCGCAGGCACGAACTGGTCGTGCTGCCGACGCCGGTCACCCCGCGGACGGAGTACTGGCACCTGACCACGTTGCCGCACAACCGGTGTTCCACCGCGGCGAACTCGTTGCGGCACTTCCTGGGCACCCCGGCGGCGATGCAGGTGATGCGCGCACCCGGCGCCGGGGTGCCGCCGTCCCGCTTCCGGCCACCGGTCTACGTGACCATCTGGAGCTGACGGCCCCGGTCACCCGGCGACCGCGGACGCCGCGATCGCCTCCACCACCGCCTGCTCCCCCTGCTCGGTGTCGACCATCAGAACCTTGCCGCCGTCGAGGATGCGGCGCACCGTCTTGACCCCCACCATCGGGGCAGGCACATCGGTCGTCGTCGTGGCCCTGGTCGTGGTGGGAGGCACGGGGCCGTTCACGGAGACGCTGTAGCACCGCCCGTCCGACCGGGCCGGAGACTGCGCCGGCACCTCGGGCGGGCACAGCGTCAGGTACTCGTACCGCGCGTCACCGCTCCACTGGCGGACGGTCAGCCCGGCCGGCGCGCGCAGGCTGCGCAGCATCGAGTGCACCGGCGTCGGCACGAGGCGGACCGACCGCGCGATCTGCAGCATGTTGATGTCCGGGATCTGCCAGGCCTTGGTCAGCACCGAGACCACCCGGTCCGGCGCGATGCGGACCTTCGCCTGCGATCCCCCGCCCGCCAGATCCGTCACGATGCCCGACTCCCCGACGTCGGCGTCCGGGAAGTCGCCGACGCTGATCTCCAGGTAGTTGCCGTAGTAGCCGTTGTACCGGCCGCTCGCGGCGCTGCCGGAGACGGTCCAGCTGCTCAGCTCGAACCCGGACGGCAGCTCGCCGACCGTGAACGGCAACGCGGGCGCGGGCACCGGGAGGTCGGTCGCCCCCGCGGCGGCCTCGATCGACTCGGGTTCGTTCGAGGGGCGCAGCACGGTCATCCCGGCGCCGACCCCGGCGATCACCACCGCCACCGCGGCCGCCGCGCCGGCGATCCGCCGCTGGGCGCGCCTGCGCCGGATCCGGCCGTGCGCCCCGGCGAGCACCGCGTCCGGATCAGGAGCGAGCGCCTCCCGGGTCTTCAGCGCTTCCCGCAGATTCCGCATTTCGGACATGGTCAGGCCACCTCCATCTCGGCGCCCAGGCGGACCCGCAGCACGGACAGGCCGCGGGAGATGTGACTGCGCACGGTACCCACCGCGCAGCCGAGTACCGACGCGATCTCTTCGTCGTCGCGGTCCTCGTAGAACCGGAGCACGATGGCGGCCTGCTGCGACCGGCTCAGCCCCGACAGCAGTTCCTTCAGCTGCGCGCCGTCGGCGATCCGGCCGGCCGGGTCGGCGGTGTGCGGCTCGCGGAACCACGTCGGGTCCGCGACCGACCGCACCGCGCGCTGGTACCAGCGGCGCCGCCACGACAGGTGCCCGTTGACGACCATCTTCCGCAGGTACAGGTCGGGCCGGTCGGTCTCGGCGACCCGGGCCCACTTCTCGTGGGCCCGCACCAGCGCCTCCTGCACGAGGTCCTGGGCCAGGTCCGGATCCCCGGTCAGGACCGCCGCGAACCGCACCAGCCCCGGCAGCTGCTCGCGGGCGAAATCGTCGAAGTGCACGAAGAGCAGATGCTCGCACCACGGGTGGCGGTTGCAGCCGGACCGCACTTTTCCCGGAAAGTGCGGTCCGGGTCACACGATCAGGCCGCGGCGGGCACCCACAGGGCGTCGATCTCCTTCTCCGCGGTGGCGAGGCTCTGCTCGAACAGCGGGATCAGGTCGGCCATGGCCGGGTTCTGCGGCGCGAGGGTCAGCTCGGCGGTGATCACGCGCGGTTCGAGACCGGTCAGGGACAGCCCGTGCGGCAGCCACGGCTCGGCGTGGTCCCAGCCCTCGCGCGGGGTGCCCGGGCCGTAGCCGCCGCCCCGGCTGGCCAGCACGATCAACTCCCGGTCGCCGAGCAGCCCCCGCGCGGTCTCCGGGTCGAACGCCAGGCCGGGGACGATCAGGTGGTCGACCCACGCCTTCACCTCGCTCGGCGGGCCGTAGTTGTACAGCGGCAGGCCCAGCAGCACGGTGTCGGCCGCCTTGATCTCGCCGATCAGCTCCTCCATGCGCGCCCAGGCCGCGGCCTGGGCGTCGGTGTGCTGCGCCGGCGGCACCATGCGGGCCGTGTTGCCTGCTTCGCCGAGGTGCGGAACCGGGTTCCGGGCGAGGTCCCGGTAGGTGACGGTGCCCTCGGGGTGCGCGGCGCGCCAGGCCTCCGCCGCACGAGCGGTCAGCTTTCGGCTGACGGACTCCTCGCCGCGGATGCTCGAGTCGATGTGCAGTAGGTGCGCCATAGGTGGTTTGCCCTTCAATATTGATTGGTGTTACGCAAATTATCTATAGCACACCGATAGCCGCTTCGGTTGGGTAAAGTGACGAGGTGGCCTCCCTGCCGGTTGTGAACCAGCCCGCGCACCGGGTCGGCGCGTTGATCGACCACCTGGCGCGCCGGCTGCGGCTGCGCTCGGAAACCGTGCTGGAACCGCTGGGTCTGCGGCCGCGGCACCTGCTGGCCCTGACCCTGGTGCGCGACCGGGACGGGATCTCGCAGCAGACGCTGGCGAGCACGCTGGAAATGGACGGGACGAACGTCGTCGGCCTGCTCAACGACCTGGAGCGCGAGCAGCTGGTCGAGCGGCGGCGGTCGCCGGAGGACCGCAGGCGGCACACGGTCTCGCTGACGGAGGCGGGGGCGAAGACGCTGGCCAAGGCGGAGTTCGCGCTGGCCGCCGTGGAGGACGAAGTGTTCTGCGCACTCGACGGAGACCAGCGCGAGACCCTGTACCGGCTGCTGCAGACCGCGAGCAACGGCGAGCAGCCCATCTGCACCGAGACGATTCCCGACTGCTGACCCACCCGCCGCGACGGCCCGCGCGAGCTGCTCGCGCGGGCCGCCCGGTCGCTACGACCGGCTGAAGCGGAGCACCTCACCCTCGTCGGCGACGAGCGTGAAGCCGGACGCTTCCAGCACCCGCACCGAGGCCGGGTTGGCGCGCTCCACCTGGGCGGACACGCTCCGCACCTCGGGCGAGGTGAGCGCGAACCCGGTCAGCGCGACGGTGGCCTCCGCGGCGTACCGGCGTCCGCGGCGGCTCGGCACGATGCCGTAGCCGATCTCCACGACGCCGTCCTCGGGCGGCCAGAACAGCCCGATCGAACCCACGACGAGCCGGGTGGCGCGCTCGACGACCAGGTGGTGCCCGAACGCGGCGAGCCAGTCCGGGCGCTCGGCGAGCAGCCCGGCGATCACGACGTCGCCCTCGGCGGGGAAATCGCCCGCCCAGTCCGGGCGGCGATCACCGGCTCGGACGGCGGCGGCCTCCGCTCCGGTCCACGGGCGCAGCAGAAGACGATCAGTGGTCAAGAACAAGGAGAACTCCTGGTGAGAGAAAACGGGCAGGCGAAGGACGGCCGCTGACAGCCATATTCCTCGACCTCCCGAAGTCACCAGGTGCCGCGAAAGCTAGCAGCGCCGGGATGATCTCCGCGAGCGAAATATTCAGGGAGCGAGCCGCCGCACGAGCCCGTCGGCCAGCAGGCGCCCCCGGAAGGTCAGCACGCACCGCTGCTTCCCGGCGAACGCGGCGGCGTCCAGCAGCCCCTCGGCGACCGCGGCCTCGGCCTCCCGCGCCCCGTCGGCGGTCAGCGCGGACACCGGCAGCCCCTCGGCGAGCCGCAGCTCCAGCATGATCCGCTCGAAGGCCTGCTCCTCGGGCGTGAGCACTTCTCGATCGGCCTCGGCCGAACCGCCGGAAGCCAGCGCCGCGGCGTAGCGCGCCGGGTGCTTCACGTTCCACCACCGCACCCCGCCGACGTGGCTGTGCGCCCCCGGCCCCGCGCCCCACCAGTCGCCGCCGCGCCAGTAGCCCAGGTTGTGCCGGCACGCGGCCGCCTCCGAGGCCGCCCAGTTCGACACCTCGTACCAGCCCAGCCCGGCCGCCGACAGCACCGAGTCGATCAGCTCGTAGTCCGCCGCCAGCACGTCCTCGTCCGGCGCGGGCAGCTCACCGCGCCGCACCCGCCGGGCCAGCGCCGTGCCGTCCTCGACGATCAGCGAGTACGCCGACACGTGGTCGACCCCGGCCTCCAGCACGGCGTCGAGCGAGGCACGCAGGTCCGCGGTCCGCTCTCCCGGCGTGCCGTAGATGACGTCGAGGTTCACGTGCTCGAACCCCGCGGCCCTCGCCTCCTTCGCGGCGGCCACCGGGCGGCCCGGCGTGTGCGTGCGGTCCAGGATCTTCAGCACGTGCGAGGCCGCCGACTGCATCCCCAGCGAGATCCGCGTGTACCCGGCCTCGCGAAGCCCGGAAAAGAACTCCGGCGACGTCGACTCCGGGTTGGACTCCGTGGTCACCTCGGCCCCGGGCGCCAGCCCGAAGGAGTCGCGCACCGCGTCCAGCACATCGGCCAGTCCGGAGGCGCCCAGCAGCGACGGGGTGCCGCCGCCGACGAACACCGTCTCGGCCGCCGGCGCGTTGCCCAGCGCCCGCGCGCCCAGGTCCAGCTCGCGCCGCAACCCCTCCAGCCACGACTCGGGCGACGCGCTCGTGCCCAGCTCACCGGCGGTGTAGGTGTTGAAGTCGCAGTAGCCGCAGCGCGTCGCGCAGAAGGGCACGTGCACGTACACGCCGAAGGGCCGCGTCCCCAGCCCGGCCAGCGCGTGCTCCGGCAGTGCGAACGCCACCGGGGCGGAAGTATCACTCACGCTTCCCAGTGTCCCTGATCCAACTCGCGCGCCAGTCTGCCGGAGATTTTTTCAGCGTGATGCGTATCCCAGCATGCGGAGCGGGCTGGACCACATCGTGAGCAGCGTGGCACGCTGATCCCGTGACTTATGCCGGAGTGCTCCTCGTGGTGCGTCGCCACGTCGACTTCCGGCGTGTCGCCAGCGCCCTGTGCCGCGAAACGAACTGACGCCGCCACCGCCACCCAGCTAGGACCAGCGGGCGCCGTCACGCCGCGGACTGCCAAACCCCCACCACGGGCTTTGACCAGGGCATTTCCGTGCGCGCGGCGCCTTCGCGAGAGCCCCGGAAGGACTCGAACATGGCTTCGCCGACGCGCGACAACCCTGCCGCCGCCCGAACCCCGCGCGCCCGGCAGCGTCGTGGTGAGGGCCAGTGGGCCCTCGGCTACCGGGAGCCGCTGAACCCGAACGAGCGCTCGAAGAAGGACGACCACCCGCTCAACGTTCGATCGCGGATCGAAAACATCTACGCGCGTGGCGGCTTCGACTCGATCGATCCGGGCGACCTCCGTGGCCGGTTCCGCTGGTACGGCCTCTACACCCAGCGCAAGCCCGGGATCGACGGCGGCCGCACCGCGACGCTGGAGCCGGAGGAGCTGGACGACGAGTACTTCATGCTCCGCGTCCGCATCGACGGTGGCGCGCTGACCACCGAGCAGCTCGCGGTCATCGGCGAGATCTCGCAGACCTACGCGCGCGACAGCGCGGACATCACCGACCGGCAGAACGTCCAGTACCACTGGATCCGGATCGAGGACATGCCGACGATCTGGGAGAAGCTGGAGGGCGCCGGCCTGACCACCATGACCGCGTGCGGCGACAGCCCGCGCGTCATGCTCGGCTCCCCGGTCGCCGGGATCGCCGAGGACGAGATCATCGACGGCACCCCGGCGCTCGACGAGATCAAGCGCCGCTACCTGGGCAAGCCGGAGTACGCGAACCTGCCGCGCAAGTTCAAGACCGCGGTGTCCGGCCTGCCGGACGTGGCCCACGAGATCCACGACGTCGCGTTCGTCGGCGTGCGCCACCCCGAGCACGGCCCCGGCTTCGACGTGCAGGTCGGCGGCGGCCTGTCCACCAACCCGATGATCGCCCAGCGGCTGGGCGCCTGGGTGCCGCTCGACGAGGTGCCCGAGGTCTGGGAAGGCGTCATCAGCATCTTCCGCGACTACGGCTACCGCCGCCTGCGCTCGCGCGCGCGACTGAAGTTCCTGGTCAAGGACTGGGGTGCGGAGAAGTTCCGCCAGGTGCTGGAGGACGAGTACCTGAAGCGCAAGCTGATCGACGGCCCCGCGCCGGAGGCGCCCGCCGTGCAGCACGACCACGTCGGCGTGCACCGGCAGAAGGACGGCAAGTTCTACGTCGGCGCCGCGCCGATCGGCGGCCGGGTGTCCGGCTCGACGCTGATCAAGGTCGCGAAGGCGGCCGAGTGCGCCGGCTCGAACCGGGTGCGGCTCACCCCGCTGCAGAAGCTGCTGGTGCTCGACGTCGCCGAGGAGGACGTGCCCGGCCTGCAGGCGGAGTTGGCCGAGCTGGGCCTGCCCACCGACCCGAGCCCGTGGCGGCGCGGCGTGATGGCCTGCACCGGCATCGAGTTCTGCAAGCTCGCGATCGTCGAGACCAAGCAGCGCGCCAAGGACCTGGTGACCGCGCTCGAGGAGCGGCTGGCCGACATCCAGGACCAGGTGGAGAACCCGGTCACGGTGCACATCAACGGCTGCCCGAACTCGTGCGCCCGCATCCAGACCGCGGACATCGGTCTCAAGGGCCAGATCGTGACCGACGACGACGGCAACCAGGTCGAGGGCTTCCAGGTGCACCTGGGCGGCGGACTGGGCCTGGACGCCGGGTTCGGCCGGAAGCTGCGCGGCCACAAGGTGACCGGCGACGAGCTGATCGGCTACGTCGAGCGGGTCGTGCGCAACTACCTGGGCCAGCGGGAAGAGGGCGAGCGCTTCCCGCAGTGGGTGGCCCGGGCCGACGAGGCCGATCTCCGATGACGGCACAGGAACGAGCGACGCCGTTCCACTGCCCGTACTGCGGGGACGAGGACCTCCGTCCTCAGGAAGACGCAGCGGCGCGCAGCGCCACCGTTGAGGGTGGCGGTGGGCGACGGGAGGGCGACGGAGCCTGGCTTTGCGGCGCGTGCCGCCGCGTCTTCACCGTCAAGTTCATCGGGCTGCGCTTTCCGGAAGGAGCGAGCAAGTGACCACCGCGACGAGGACCGAAGAACTGAAGGCACTGGCGGAGAAGGCGTCCGCCGAACTGGCCGACGCGACCGCGCTGGAGGCCCTGCGCTGGACCGCGGAGACCTTCGGCGACGACTTCATCGTCGCCTCCAACATGCAGGACGCGGTGCTCATCGACCTCGCCACCAAGGTGAAGTCCGATGTGGACATCCTGTTCCTGGAGACCGGCTACCACTTCGCGGAGACGATCGGCACCAGGGACGCGGTCGCGACCGTGTACCCGGACGTGAAGATCGTCAACGCGGCCGCCGAGCAGACCGTGGCGCAGCAGGACGCCGAGTACGGCCCCAAGCTGCACGAGCGGGACCCGAACCTGTGCTGCCACCTGCGCAAGGTGGTGCCGCTGCGCAAGACGCTGTCGAACTACTCCGCGTGGGTCACCGGCGTGCGCCGCGTGGACGCCCCGACGCGGGCGAACACCCCGATCGTCACCTGGGACGACCGCAACGGCCTCGTCAAGGTCAACCCGATCGCGCCGTGGACCGACGACGAGTTCAACGCCTACATCGACGAGCACGGCATCCTGCAGAACCCGCTGGTCGGCGAGGGCTACCTGTCGATCGGCTGCGCGCCGTGCACCGCGAAGGTGGCGCCGGGCGCCGATCCGCGCAGCGGCCGCTGGGCAGGCAAGTCCAAGACCGAGTGCGGCCTGCACGCGTAGGGAGAGGGAAGTGACCACAGCCGCGACCGACGCCGCGACCGACAACCTGGCGGCACTGGAATCCGAAGCCATCCACATCTTCCGGGAGGTGGCCGGCGAGTTCGACCGGCCGGTGATCCTGTTCTCCGGCGGCAAGGACTCGACCCTGCTGCTGCACCTGGCGATCAAGGCGTTCTGGCCGGCGCCGGTGCCGTTCCCGCTGCTGCACGTGGACACCGGGCACAACTTCGACGAGGTCATCGCGTTCCGCGACCACGTCGTGGACAAGTACGGCCTGCGGCTGATCGTCGCGAACGTGCAGGACTGGATCGACGACGGCCGCCTGACCGAACGCCCCGACGGCACCCGCAACCCGCTGCAGACGCAGCCGCTGCTGGACACCATCGCCGAGCACAAGTTCGACGCGGTGTTCGGCGGCGGGCGCCGCGACGAGGAGCGCGCGCGGGCCAAGGAGCGCATCTTCAGCCTGCGCAACGCGTTCGGCCAGTGGGACCCGCGACGGCAGCGTCCCGAATTGTGGAACCTGTACAACGGACGGCACCGTCCGGGGGAACATGTGCGGGTGTTCCCGCTCTCCAACTGGACCGAAGCCGATGTGTGGAACTACATCGCGCGCGAGAAGGTGGAGCTGCCCTCGATCTACTACGCCCACCAGCGCAAGGTCTACAAGCGCGACGGCATGTGGCTGACCGAGGGACCGTGGGGCGGTCCGCGTGACGGCGAAGAGGTGAAGGAGCTGACGGTGCGCTACCGCACGGTCGGCGACGGCTCCTGCACCGGCGCCGTGGAATCCACAGCGTCGACCGTCGAGGAAGTGATCGCCGAGGTGATGGCGAGCCGGCTCACCGAGCGCGGCGCCACCCGGGCCGACGACCGCCTGTCGGAGGCCGCCATGGAGGACCGCAAGCGGGAGGGGTACTTCTGATGAGCTCGTTGCTGCGGCTCGCCACAGCCGGGAGCGTCGACGACGGCAAGTCGACGCTCGTCGGCCGTCTGCTCTACGACACCAAGTCGGTGCTGGCCGACCAGCTGGACGCGGTCACCCGCGCCAGCGTCGACCGCGGTCTGTCCACTCCGGACCTGTCGCTGCTCGTCGACGGCCTGCGCTCGGAGCGTGAGCAGGGCATCACGATCGACGTGGCCTACCGCTACTTCGCGACCCCGAAGCGGTCGTTCGTGCTCGCCGACACCCCCGGCCACGTGCAGTACACCCGCAACACCGTCACCGGCGCCTCCACGGCGCAGCTGGCCGTGCTGCTGGTCGACGCGCGCAAGGGCGTCATCGAGCAGACCCGCCGCCACGCCGCGGTGCTCGCGCTGCTCGGCGTGCCGCGCCTGGTGCTCGCGGTGAACAAGATCGACCTGGTCGACTACGACGAGGAGACCTTCCGGGTCATCGCGAAGGAGTTCACCGACCACGCCACGTCGCTGGGTTACGCCGAAGGATCGGTCCTGGCGATCCCGGTGTCCGCACTGGTGGGTGACAACGTGGTGGAGCGCTCGGCGCACACCCCGTGGTACTCCGGCCCGACGCTGCTGGAGCACCTGGAGACCGTGCCGGTCGCGCCCGACCCGCACGACGCGCCGTTCCGCTTCCCGGTGCAGTACGTGATCCGGCCGCGCACGCCCGAGTACCCGGACTACCGCGGCTACGCGGGCCAGGTCGCGGCGGGCACGGTGCGCCCCGGCGACGAGGTCGTGGTGCTGCCCGCGGGCCTGCGCACGACGGTCGAGCGGATCGACACGCCGGACGGCGAGCTGGCCGAGGCGGCCGCGGGCCGCTCGGTGACGCTGGTGCTGGCCGACGACCTGGACATCGCGCGCGGTGACGTGATCGCGGCGGCGGGTTCGGCCCCGGTGGCGACCGACGAGCTGGACGCCACGCTGGCCTGGCTGTCGGAGAAACCGCTGCGGCCGGGCGCCCGCGTGCTGGTCAAGCACGGCGCGCGCACGGTGCAGGCGTTCGTCGACGAGCTGCTCTCCCGCTTCGACGAGCAGAAGCTGTCCACTGTGGACTACCCGGAGACGCTGCAGCTCAACGAGATCGGCCGCGCGAAGGTCCGCGTCGCGGAACCGCTGCCGGTCGACGAGTACGAGGTCAGCAGGCGCACCGGCGCCTTCCTGGTGATCGACCCGGCCGACGGCACCACGCTGGCGGCCGGGATGGTCGGTGCGCCGCTTCCCGTGCTGCGCAGCGACCGGGACGTGGTCTCCCCCGGCCCGTAACTCCCCATCCCCCAACCGAAAGGTCCGTCCGTGAAAACTCGTGTTCTGGCTCTGGCAGCAGTGGCGTTGTCCGCATTGGCAGTGGTGACCGGGTGTTCACGGGCGGACCGATCGGAGGACTCGGCGACGGCGACCGATCAGGGCCCGGCGGCCGAGGTCCGGCTCGGGTACTTCCCGAACGTCACGCACGCGTCCGCGCTGATCGGGCTGGACCAGAACCTGTTCGCGCAGCACCTCGGGAACACCAAGCTGGTGCCGACCAAGTTCAACGCCGGCCCCGAGGAGGTCAACGCCCTCCTCGGCGGTTCGCTGGACATCGGGTTCATCGGCTCCGGCCCGGCGATCAACGCCTACGCCCAGTCCGGCGGCGAGGCCGTGCGGCTGATCGCGGGCGCCACCTCGGGCGGCGCGCAGCTGGTCGTGCAGCCGTCGATCAACACGCCGCAGGACCTGCAGGGCAAGACCGTGGCGTCGCCGCAGCTGGGCAACACGCAGGACGTGTCGCTGAAGAAGTGGATCGCCGACCAGAAGCTCAGCGACGTCAAGGTCCAGAACATCGACAACGCGCTGACGCTCGACCAGTTCAAGTCCGGCGCGATCCAGGCCGCGTGGCTGCCCGAGCCGTGGGCGTCGCGGCTGGTGCTGGAGGCCGGCGCGAAGGTCCTGGTCGACGAGAAGGACCTGTGGCCGGGCGGGCAGTTCCCGACCACCGTGCTGATCGTGCGCACCCAGTTCCTCAAGGAGCACCCGGCGACCGTCACCGCGATCCTGCAGGGCCTGCTCGACGCCAACACGCTCGCCGCGTCCGACCCGGCGAAGGCGAAGACCGCGGTGAACAACCAGCTGCAGCAGCTCACCGGCAAGGCGCTCGCGACCGCCACGCTGGACCGCGCGTGGCAGGGCATCCAGCTCACCACCGACCCGCTGGCCGGGCAGTTCCCGCAGCTGGCCCAGGACCAGGTGACCGCAGGGGTGAAGGACAAGGCCCCGGACGTCGCCGGGTTCGCCGACCTCACCCTGCTCAACACCGTGCTCGCCCAGGCCGGGAAGCCGGCCGTCAGCGCGTCCGGCCTGGACAAGAAGTAGGAGGCTGTTCATGACCGCCACGCTGGGACGCCCGCCGGTGGAGCCCGCGACCGGGCACGCCGTGCGGTTGTCCGGGGTGCACAAGAGCTTCGGGCAGGGTCGCGACGCCGTGACCGCGCTCGCCGGGGTCGACCTCGACGTCGCGCCGGGCGAGTTCGTCTGCCTGCTCGGCGCCTCGGGCTGCGGCAAGACCACCCTGCTGAACCTGATCGCGAACCTGGATCGGCCGAGCGCGGGTGAGATCGAGCTGACCACGTCCCGGCCGGCGGTCATGTTCCAGGAGGCGGCGCTCATGCCGTGGCTGACCGCCGCGGCGAACGTCGAGCTGCCGCTGAAGCTGGCCGGCATGGGCCGCGCCGAGCGCAAGACCCGCACCGGCGAGCTGCTGGAGCTGGTGCGGCTGTCCGGCGCGGGCGCCAAGCGCCCGCACGAACTGTCCGGCGGCATGCGCCAGCGCGTGGCACTGGCCCGCGCGCTGGCGTCGGCCACCCACACCGAAGACGGCGAGGAGCGGCCGTCGCTGCTGCTGATGGACGAGCCGTTCTCCGCGCTCGACGCCATCACGCGCGACGTGCTGCAGGCCGAGCTGCTGCGCATCTGGGAAGCGACCGGCACCGCGGTGGTGTTCGTGACCCACGACGTGCGCGAAGCGGTGCGGCTCGGGCAGCGGGTGGTGCTGCTGTCGTCGCGGCCGGGCAAGGTCGTGCAGCAGTGGCGCGTCGACGGACTGGCCGGGCAGGACGAGGTGAACGCGGTGGACGTGATCAACCGCCGCCTGCGTGAGGTGATCAGCAGCCATGCCGCCGCTTGAGGGCTCGACCGCCGAACCGGACGCCGCGGCGGTCGAAGCGGGTCTGGACGCGCTCGACACGCCGGTCCAGCCTGCCGCGAAGAAGGGCGGCTGGGGCCGGTTCGTGCGGTCGGTGCTGCCGCCGGTGGTGTTCCTGGTCCTGGTGATCGCGGTCTGGCAGGCGTTGTGGGCGGCCGCGTTCTGGCCGGAGTACCAGCTGCCGGCGCCGCTCGCGGTGTGGGACGAGCTGTGGGGCCGGTTCACCAGCGGGGACGCGTTCGGGTTCGTGTGGACGTCGGTGCACCGCGCGGTGCTCGGGTTCCTCGTCGCCATCCTGATCGCGACGCCGCTCGGGTTGCTGGTCGCGAAGGTGAAGCTGGTGCGGGCCGGGATCGGGCCGTTCCTGTCCGGTCTGCAGAGCCTGCCGTCGGTGGCCTGGGTGCCCGCCGCGGTGCTGTGGTTCGGTGTCGAGCCGGCCGCGATGTACGTGGTGCTGCTGCTGGGCAGCGTGCCGTCGATCGCGAACGGCCTGGTGGCGGGCATCGACCAGATCCCGCCGATCCTGCCGCGTGTCGGCAAGGTGATGGGCGCGGGGCGGCTGGCGACGGCCCGGCACATCCTGCTGCCCGCGGCGCTGCCCGGGTACCTCGCCGGGTTGAAGCAGGGCTGGGCGTTCTCGTGGCGGTCGCTGATGGCGGCGGAGATCATCGCGACGTCGCCGCTGCTGGGCAAGGGCCTTGGCGCCTACCTCGACGACGGCCGGTTCCTCAACGACATGTCGACCGTGATCGCGGCGATCTTCCTGATCCTGCTGGTCGGCGTCGGCATCGAACTGCTGGTGTTCCGGCCGCTGGAGCGTGCCGTGTTGCGGGCGCGCGGGCTGGGGTCGCTGTGATCCCGCTGGTCGCCGTCGCGCACGGGAGCCGGGACCCGCGGTCCGCGGCGACCGTGCGGGCGCTGGTGGACCGGATCGCCGCGGCGGCGCCGGAACTGGACGTGCGGGTGTCGTTCCTGGACCTGTCCGAGCCGCTGGTGACGGACGTGCTGCGGGATCTGGTGCGCGCGGGCCACCGGGAGGCGGTGGTGGTGCCGTTGCTGCTGGGCAGTGCCTTCCACGCGCGGGTCGACCTGCCCGCGCTGGTGGCGGAGGTGCCCGCGCTGCGGGTGACGATCGCCGACGTGCTGGGCGCGGACCTGGAGCCGGTGGCGTTCGACCGGCTGGCCGCGGTGGCGGACGTGTCCGATCCCGGGCTGGGCGTGGTGCTGGCCGCGGTGGGTTCGTCGCGCGCGGCGGCGAACGAGGCGGTCGCGGCGCTGGCCCGGCGGTGGCAGTCGCGGCACGGTTTCCGGGCGGTGGCGGCGTTCGCGAGCGCCGCGAAGCCGGACGTGCCCGCGGCGGTGGCGAAGCTGCGGGCACGTGGGGCGTCGCGGATCGCGGTGGCGTCGTGGTTCCTCGCGCCCGGGTTGCTGCCCGACCGGATCGCCGCGCTCGCGCGGGAGGCCGAGCCGTCGGTGGCGCTGGCCGACTGCCTGGCCGGTGATCCGCGGGTGGCGTCGCTCGTGTTGGAGCGGTACGCCACCGCGTTGGCTGGTGCCGCCCGGTCGGCCTGACCCGTAACGTGGGTGGCGTGAAGATCCGGATCGGGGTTGGGCTGGGGGCTGAGACCTCGCCCGTGGAGTTGCCGGGGATCGTCGACCGGCTGGAGGCCGCCGGGGTCGACTCGGTGTGGTTTTCCGAGCAGGTGTACTCGGACGCGGTGGACCCGTTCGTCGGGATGGCGCACGCGCTGGCGCGGACTTCGTCGTTGAAGGCGGGCACTTCGGTGGCGGTGCTGCCGGGGCGGCACCCGGTGCTGGTGGCGAAGCAGATCGCCTCGCTGGCGGCGCTGGCGCCGAAGCGGGTGCTGCCGGTGTTCGGCCTGCGCCCGGCGCGCCGCAGCGAGTGGCCGCTGTTCGACGTCCCGGCAGGCGCGAGGGCCGCGGTGTTCGACGAGTCGCTGAGGTTGCTGCGGGCGGCGCTGGCCGGTGCGGGCGATTTCGCGGGCGAGTTCTGGAAGCTGGAGGACGTCTCGCTGGGCCCGCGGCTGGAGCGCCCGGTGGACATCTGGCTCGGCGGGAGTGCGCCCGCGGCGTACCGGCGAATCGGCCAGTACGCCGACGGTTGGCTGGGAAGCTTCCTGTCCCCGGCGGAAGCGCGCCGGGCCCGCGAGGCCATCGAGACCGCCGCGGCTGCCGCGGGCCGCTCGATCGAGGCGGACCACTACGGGATGAGCCTGATGCTCGCCGAGGACGGCATCCCGGACGCCCTGGCCGCCACGGTGCGCTCCCGACGCCCGGACACCGACCCGGCGGACGTGATCGCCACGGACTGGGCTTCGCTGCACCGCCTGCTGGACGGCCACTTGGAAGCGGGTTTGACGAAGTTCGTGATCTACCACCGGGGTGGGTCGCCGTTCGAGGCGTTCCTGGAGCGGTTCGTGGAAGAGCTGCTGCCGCGGCAGAACTGAGGTCTACTGGACCTTGGGGAGCAGGGGTTCGAGCTTCTCAGCGAGGGCTTGGGCGTCCACGCAAGCCTGCGGATCGCGCGGGCTAGTGACCAGTGCGACCTGCACCAAGGCGCGGGCGTGCTCGCCAACCTCGATGGCGATCGCGCACCCGCCGGTGGGAATGTCGGCCTGCAAGGCGTTCCGCCCGTTGACCGAAACCTCCATCACGGCGTCGTTCGTCTCGCGGTACTCGCGGAGTCCCTGCACGGGATCCAGGGCAAGCCCGTACGATCCGAACCGCGGCTTGAGAGCACCACACTCGTTGCGTCGACTCGTGTTTTCGCCGGGATTGAATCCTTCTCCCGCGACCAACTGGTCGAGAACCTGGCACGCGTTCAGCCCTGCGAACACGTCTGCGTTCGCAGTGGGGCTCACACCGGGCACGGGCGATGCTGTTCCCGCAACGGTGGTGGTGCAAGCGGCCATGGTTGCCGCCAGGCACGCACCTGCCACGGCATGAGGAATGCGAAGGTTGATGGTCACCGAAGTTCCTGATCCTTGAACGTATGCAGCGCCTGGACCGCTGCGTCGTCCGACGCGTCATACTTGCTGATCGCGATCTCGATAGCCTGGCCGAGGCTCGCGAGCATGTCCTGAGCCGCGAGGAACACCCGGACGAGCGACTGGTCATCCGAGTCCATCGCTGTGAGAAAGTGCGCCGATGCTCTTTTCGCGTATTCGTCGTTGCCGAACCTCGGCGCCTGCTGCAGCCGGTTGATCCGCAAGGTCAGGTCGCTCATCCGATCCTGCATCTGTGTGACCGCACGCCGCAGGTGCGATCCCGTCTCCTCGTCCACGGCCCAGCGGCCCGCTTTCGCGTCCGCCAGCATGCGCTTCGCGTCGGCGTGCATGGCGTTCAAGTGGCTTTCGCCACCGAACACGTCCGCCAACTGATCGGCGGATGAGGTCGAGCCCTCCTCAGCCATCACCAGCTCCTCCCCCCGTGAATCACTCGGTTGCACCGTAGCGTGCCCGCTGACGCGCTGTCACCGGATCGTCCCGATGCGCAGCCGCTCACAACCGCGCTCCCCCGCCGCGCCGCCCGAACTACAGTGAGCCCGTGACTGATGAACTGGTGCATTACTCAGTGGCGAGTGGTGTCGCGACGATCACCCTCGACTCGCCGCACAACCGGAACGCCCTGTCGGCCCAGCTGCGCCGCGAGTTGTCCGCCTCGCTGGCCAAGGCGAAGGACGACGACGCCGTCCGGGTGATCGTTCTCACCCACACCGGCAAGGTGTTCTGCGCAGGCATGGACCTCAAGGAAGCCCGCGGCGCCGGGGCGGGTGACCAGGGCGTCAACGAGTTCCCCCGCATCCTCGAGCAGATCTGGACGAGCCCGAAGCCGGTCGTCGCCAAGCTGTCCGGTCTCGCGCGCGCCGGCGGCGTGGGCATGGTCGCGGCCGCGGACCTCGTGGTCGCCGCCAAGGAGGTCACCTTCGCGTTCTCCGAGGTCCGCATCGGCGTCGTGCCCGCCGTCATCTCGCTCACCGTCCTGCCGCGCGTCAACCCGCGCGCCGCGCAGGAGCTGTTCCTCACCGGGGACGTGTTCGACGCCGAGCGCGCCGCCGAGATCGGCCTCATCAACAAGGCCGTCGACGCCGACCGGCTGGACGAGGCCACCGACGCCTACGTCCGCTCCCTCACACTGGGCGGCCCGGCCGCGCTCGCCGCGACCAAGGAACTGCTCGCCAGCCCTCGCCCGGCCACCCCGGCCGACGGCTTCCCGGACATGCTCAAGCTGTCCGCGCAGTTCTTCGCCAGCGAAGAGGGCCAGGAGGGCATCCGCGCGTTCGGCGAGAAGCGCAAGCCGAACTGGGTCCCGCAGGACTAGTCGTCGGTGAGGGCGACCGTCAGCCGGCGGCTGTCGGCGCGGTCGCCACCCGGCGCCAAGGCTCGCTCGGCGTCCGACAGGACGCTGCGGATCGCCAGGTACGCCTTCGGGTCGGCGTCCTTGAGCAGGTCCGATCCGGCCCACACCAGGACGTGCTCGCCGTAGGGCAGCCACGACAAATCGGTCAGGCAGTCGTACAGCGCGTCCAGGTTGCGGCCGAACCAGTCCGGAAAGGACAAAGCGGACGCGATCGCGTCGAGGGCGGACATCTTGTCCGCGGGCCTGCTGCCGATGATGTGCGAGTAGGCGCCGCGCGCGCGGGCCTGCTCGACGATCGTCTGGGAAGAGGACATGGGGTTCTCGCTACTTCGACGGGTCGACCTGGACGAAGGAAGCGTAGTGATCACCGGTGTAGTACAGCTCGGTCTGCGCCCCGGTGATCAGCCGCCGGGCCCCGCGGTCCGCGCTGCCCGGCGTGGGCACCGTGTATTCCCGGTAGTAGCCGCTCTCCTTGACGGGGAGCCGCTTTTCCCGGTTCTCGAACACCGTTCCGTCGCTGCGGTACGGGAACGGCCCGCCGGCCTGGATGAGACGCCACGTCTGGCCCGCCTCGGCCGGCAGGCTGGACAACGCCGTGAGCCCACTCGCCGGCTCGGTCGACGTGGTGGTTTCGCGCACGATCCAGCCACCGAACACGAGCACGATGAGCCCGACGAGCGCGACGGTGATCCGCCTCCTGCTTGACACCAGCGACACCTTAGGACCGGCTCGAAACGTCCTCGTCGCGGCCCGGCCGCAACCACGCGGCCACCCGGTCGACGATCCGGTCGATCAGCCACGCGGCGCCGACGCACAGCGGCGCCAGCACGGCGATGACCAGCAGGAACTGCAACGGGAACCACAGCTGCGCAAGCCACAGCTCGGCGTTGTCCCACCAGGTCGCCAGGCCGTCGAACACCTGACCAGGGTACGCCAGGGGGCCCGGCGAGGTACGTTGCAGGCATGTTCGCCGTCTACGCCAGTGAACCGAACCCCGAAAACCCGCTCGACGCTCTCACCGTCGGCGAGCGACCGGAGCCGGAGGTGCCGTCCGGCTGGGTGAAGGTCGCCGTGAAGGCCGCCAGCCTCAACATGCACGACATCTGGACCCTGCGCGGGGTCGGGATCAAGCCGGACCAGTTCCCGATGATCCTCGGCTGCGACGGGGCGGGCGTGCTGGAGGACGGGACGGAGGTCGTCCTGCACTCGGTGATCAACGCCCCCGGCTGGCAGGGTGACGACACCCTCGACCCGAAGCGCACCCTGCTCACCGAGAAGCACCAGGGCACCTTCGCCGACTACGTGGTCGTGCCCGCCCGCAACGCCGTGCCGAAGCCGGCCGGGCTGTCCTTCGCCGAGGCCGCCACGATGGGCACGGCGTGGCTGACCGCGTACCGGATGCTGTTCGTGAAGTCGGGCCTGCGCCCCGGGCAGACGATGCTCGTGCAGGGCGCCTCCGGTGGCGTCTCGACCGCGCTGATCCAGCTCGGCCGCGCCGCGGGCCTGCGGGTGTGGGTGACCGGCCGGTCCGAGGAGAAGCGGGCGCTGGCCGAGCAGCTGGGCGCGCACCAGACGTTCGAGTCCGGCGCGCGGCTGCCGGAGCGGGTGGACGGCGTGTTCGAGACCGTCGGCAAGGCGACCTGGGGCCACTCGCTCAAGTCGCTGAAGCCGGGCGGGATCGTCGTGGTGTCCGGTTCGACCAGTGGTCCGGACCCGAGCGCGGACCTGCAGCGGGTGTTCTTCCTGCAGTTGCGGGTCGTCGGATCCACGATGGGCACCCGGGACGAGCTGGAGGACATGCTCCGCTACCTGGACCTGACCGGCATCAAGCCGCAGATCGGCAAGGAGCTCCCGCTGTCGGAAGCCGCCGAGGGGTTCCGGCTGATGCAGGAGGGGGAGACCGCGGGCAAGGTCGTTTTCACCCGCTGATAACCCTCTGACCTGCATAGACGCCTTGTTGACATGGCGCTGATACCGGTTTGTTATCCCCGTCTACTGAGCGGAACCCGAGATTTACTCGCTAATCTGGGTACATGACCGCAGTGCAGCGGGAGATCGAGGCGGCGCCGGGCTCACGGCTCGCCGGCCCGGAAGTCGTCCGGGCCGGCCACCGGAGCTTCGCCGGCGTGCGCACCAGGGTGCTCGAGGTCGGCCCCAAGCCGAAGCGCGGCACCGGAAGACTCGTCCTCCTGCACGGCTACTGCGACAGCGCCGACACCTGGCGCCCGGCGCTGGCCGAACTCGCCGCCGCCGGGATCCCCGCGGTCGCGGTCGACCTCCCCGGTTTCGGTGAGGCCGACCCCCTGCGCCCCGGCGCGATGCTGGCGCAGCTCGACGCGTTCGTGGCCGAGGTGGTGCGGTTCTATTCGGACCGCGGCAAGGTCGTCCTCGGCGGCAACTCGCTCGGCGGCACCATGAGCCTGCGCGCGGCCTGCCGCGAGGAGCTGCCGATCGCGGGTGTGGTGTCGATCGCCGCGCCCGGTTTCGTCGACTCCTGGCTGGTCCGGACCGTCGGGAAGTACCCGCTGCCGCTGCGGCTGGCCGCGTCGCTGCCGTTGCCGGTGCCCGGGTTCGTGGTGCGGACCATCGCGGAGTTCGTGGTGCCGCGGCTGCTCTACGCCGACCGCGCCGCCGCGGACGTCGCCCACGTGGCCCGGTTCACCGGGCTGTTCCCGGACTTCCGCTCGACCACCACTCGTCTGGACCAGGCGCGGCAGCTGGTCGCCGAGCTGGCCGAGGCGTACGAGGGGCTGGACGGCATCAGCGTCCCGCTGCTGGTCGTCGCGTGCGGCAAGGACCGCCTGGTGACCGCCGCCGCCGGACGGCGCCTGCACGCGCTGGTGCCGCACAGCAGGCTGATGATGCGCGAGGAGTGGGGCCACTGCCCGCAGCTGGACGACCCGGTCGCGATCGCCGACCTGCTGAGCTACTTCCGCGCCGGTGTGCTGCACAAGAAGCCGCGCCGCCGCTCGGCCGCGCTCACGCAGAAAGCCGCCGCGGGCTGAGGCTGTCACATCTCGGCGCGCTGTTCCGTCAAGGAGGCAGAAACCCCGAACGGAACAGGAGTTCACCGTGGACGCTCGTCTGAACATCTTCACCAGCCCCACCGCGGGCAAGTTCGTCAAGCACCTCTTCGGGGCAGGCAAGGTGCTCGCCGAGTCGACGTTGCCCGCCCGGACGCAGGAACTGGTGAAGCTGCGGGCCAGTCAGATCAACGGCTGCGGGTACTGCACGGACATGCACTTCAAGGACGCCGTGGCCGCGGGCGAGGAGCCGACGCGGCTCAACCTGGTCGCGGCGTGGCGGGAAGCCACCGTGTTCACCGAGGCCGAGCGCGCCGCACTGGAGGTGACCGAGGAGGGCACCCGCCTCGCCGACGCCGCGGGCGGTGTCAGCGACGAGGTGTGGGCCAACGCGGCCAAGCACTACGACGAGGAGCAGCTCGCCGCGCTGGTCGCCGCGATCGCGCTGATCAACACGTGGAACCGCATCAACGTCATCATCCGGAACCCGGCCGGCGACTACCAGCCGGGCCAGTTCGGCTGACTCGCCGGAAAAGCCCCGGGACCTTCGTAGGTCCCGGGGCGCGCCCCTCCCTAGTAACGTGATCCGGTCACACCCGGACGAGTGATTGGGAGGATCGGTGGCCGTACGCGAGCTGTTCCGGCGCAAACCCGTCGAGCAGATCGAGGCCGTGGAAGGCGGCGGGCTCCAGCGGACCCTGGGCCTGTGGCAGCTGACCGCGATCGGCGTCGGCGGGATCATCGGCGCGGGCATCTTCTCGCTCGCGGGCGCGGTGGCGAACGAAACCGCCGGGCCTGCCGTGCTGATTTCGTTCCTGGTGGCCGGGATCGCGAGCGCGGCGGCCGCGTTCTCCTACGCCGAGTTCGCCGGGCTGATCCCGCGCGCCGGATCGGCCTACACCTACGGTTACGCGGTCCTCGGCGAGCTCGTCGGCTGGCTGATCGGCTGGGACCTGCTGCTGGAGTACACCGCGATCGTCGCGGTGGTCGCGATCGGCATCTCCGGCTACTTCAACGACCTGCTGGGTTTCCTGGACATCCACCTGCCACTGTGGATGTCCGGCGCGCCGGGCACCGAACCGGAGGGCGTCGCATCGGGTTCGTACAAGGTGAACCTGTTCGCGGCGCTGCTGTGCCTGCTGATCGCGTTCGTCCTGAACCAGGGCATGCGCTCGGCGGCGCGGTTCGAGACGCTGCTGGTGTACCTCAAGGTCGCGCTCGTGGTGCTGGTGATCGTGGTCGGCGCGTTCCACGTCAACACCGGCAACTGGTCCGACTTCTTCCCGTTCGGTGTCAGCGGCGCGTTCACCGGCGCGGCGACGGTGTTCTTCGCCGTGTTCGGCTACGACGCGATGTCCACCGCGGCCGAGGAGTCGCGCGACTCGCAGAAGCACATGCCCAAGGCGATCCTGTACTCGCTCGGGATCTCGATGGTGCTGTACGTGCTGGCGTGCCTGGTGCTGACCGGGATGGTGCCCTTCACCGACATCGACTCCGAAGCCGCGTTCTCCAGCGCCTTCGAATCGGTCGGGCTGCGCTGGCTCGGCGGCGTGATCGCGGTCGGCGCGATCCTCGGCATCCTCACGGTGCTGTTCACGTTCCTGCTGGGCGCGACCCGGGTCGGGTTCGCGATGAGCCGCGACGGGTTGCTGCCCAAGTGGTTCTCCGGCACGCACCCGGTGAAGAAGGTGCCGAGCCGGATGACGTGGATCCTCGGCGTGGCGGCGGCGGTGATCGCCGGGCTGCTGCCGATCGGCGAGGCCGCGGAGCTGACGAACATCGGGATCCTGCTGGCGTTCGTGGTGGTGTGCGTGGCGGTCGTGGTGCTGCGGTACCGCCGCCCGGACCTGCCACGCACGTTCCGCTGCCCGGGAATGCCGGTGGTGCCTGCGATCGGGGTGGCGTTCTCGATCTGGCTGATCACGTTCCTGCAGCCGGAGACGTGGCTGCGGTTCGCGGTCTGGTTCGCCATCGGCCTGGTGGTGTACTTCGCCTACAGCAGGCGGCACTCGAAGCTGGCGGATCACCACCAGAAGTAGGCGTACCCGGGCGCGCCGGGCATCCCGGCCGCGCCGCCGGCGCCGATCCCGCCCGGCGGCGCGCTCGGGATCACGCCCGCCTCGCCGGGCCGGTCGGCGGTGCCGTCACTGCCGGGCGCGGCGAGGCCGGGCGAGGTGCCGCAGTCGGCGGCGCCGCCCCGGCCCGGCGCCTCGGCGGTCCCGGCCGCACCGCCGTGCGCCACGACGAGCGCCGGGCTTCCGGCGACGCCCACGCTGGAGTCGCTGCCCGGCTCCCCGGCCGGCCCGCCCACACCGACGGTGACGGTGTACTCGGCGGCCGGGGTGACCGCGACGGAGCACCACGCCGCTCCCCCGCCGCCGCCGGGGTTCGCCTCGCCACCCCCGCCGCCTGCGCCCCACACCGCGACGAACACCGAGGTGATCCCCTCGGGCGCGGTGAACGTGCCGCTGACGGTGAAGGCCTGCTCCCCGTGGGCGGGTTCGGCCCCGGCCGCCGGCGCGGCAGCCGTGATCAGGACAGCCGCCACGGCGGCGGCTTTTCCGAACGCCATGGACGAAAGGGTGCGCCGCCATGCGCGGCCGCGCACCTCTTTCAGCCGAAGGAGTGATCCGGCGCGGGTGCCGGCAGGGCGGCGGAGGCGAAGAGCGCGAGCTTGTCCGCGTCGTCGCTGCCCGCGTCGGCGTGGTACACGACCAGCATCATCCCGTCGGTGCTGCTGGTGGTGACCACGAGCTTTTCCCGGTGCAGCACCAGCGGGCCGACCTGGGGGTGGTCGAACCGCACCACCGCGCCCTGCCGCGGCTGCACGTCGTGGCGGGCCCAGACGCGCCGGAACCGGGGGCTGGCGAGGGACAGCTCGCCGACGAGCTCGACGAAGCGGGGGTCGTCGATGTCGGTGCCCACCGACTGGCGGAAGCCCGCGATCAGCTCCTCGGTGGCGGTTTCCCAGTCGGGGAAGAGTGCCCGCTCGCCCGCGTCGAGGAACACGTCCCGCAGCCGGTTGCCGCCCGGCGCCAGACGTGGCGACAACGCTGTGGCCAGCGGGTTGGCGGCGAGGACATCGAAGTAGCGCCCTTCGACGAACGCGGGCAGCGGGAGTGTCCCGAGGAGCTTGGCGGTGCCGGCGGGCACCGTCTCCCTGGCCGGCCGACGCCTGCGACGGGGCTTGTCGGTGGCGAGCCCGACCAGGTAGGCGGTCATCTCCTCGTCGAGCTGGAGCGCACGGGCGATCGAATCGAGCACCTGGACCGACGGCCTGCGGTCGCGGCCCTGTTCGAGGCGCAGGTAGTAGTCGGCGCTGATGCCGGCGAGCATCGCGACCTCTTCGCGGCGCAGACCGGGAACCCGCCGCACGCCGTGGACGGGGATCCCGGCCTGTTCGGGGGTGACGAGTTCGCGGCGGGCGCGCAGGAAGTCGCCCAGCAGGTTCGGTTCGTCGGCCACGTTTCCACCGTAATCCGCGGCGCGGCCGGCTCGCCTGGTCCTGACACCCCCAGTCAGGCGGCTTCCGACAGGAGCAGCTTCGCGGCCACCGCCGCGCCGTCGCCGCGGACCTGACCGGCCACCTCGGTCGCCCGGGCGCGCGTCGCGGGTGCCAGGGCGGCGGTGAGCGCGGCGGACAGAGAGTCGACGGTCGGGGACGGGCCCTCGTGGGTCGCGCCGATGCCCAGCTCCGTCACGCGCCCGGCCCAGTACGGCTGGTCCGCGATCCTCGGCACGATGACCTGCGGCGCACCCGCGCGGGCGGCGGTCGTGGTGGTGCCCGCGCCGCCGTGGTGCACGACGGCGGCCACCCTGCGGAACAGGGCCTGCTGGTTGACCTCGCCGACGACGAAGCAGTCGCCGGCGTCCGGGGTCAGCCCGGCCCAGCCGCGGGCGAGCAGGACGCGGCGGCCCTGCGCGCGGACCGCTTCGACGGCCACCCGCGCGGCCTCCCGGGCGACGTGCGGGGCCATGCTGCCGAACCCGACGTACACCGGTGGCGCACCGTCGTCCAGGAACGCCGCCAGGTCGTCCGGCAGCGGGCGTTCGTCGGGCAGGACCCACGCCCCGGTCTGCACGACGTCGAGTTCCGTGCGGCCCTCCGACGGGCACAACACCGGGTCCGCGGCCAGCCACGGCCGTCCGGTGAGGACGTGGTCGCGGACGTTGGCGACCGGCGGCAGGCCGATCGCCGCGCGGTGGCTGTTGAGCGCTTCGCCGTACAGGTCGTTCACCCGCTGGGCGTCCTGCTCCCACAGCACGCGGTTGTCGGTTTCGTCCCGCGGGGAGGGCGTGCCGGGCCGTCGTCCAGGCGGGAAGTGCCGTGACGGCAGCCCGAGGAGGTGGAAGCAGGCGAGCACGTAGTGGATGCCGAGTTTTTCGGCCACGTCCCGGGCGCCGACGGGCATCAGTCCGGTCGCCACGAGCGCGTCACAATCCTCGGCCGCGGCCGTCAGCGTTTCGAACCGCGCGGCGACCAGCTCGCGGGCGAGCCGGAACGCGTCCTCCACCGTCGGCGGCTTCGGCCTGGCGACGATGGAGTGGACCGCCGGGCCGAACGGCACCAGCGACACACCGGCCCGGTCGAGCAGCTCCACGAACTCCTCGTCGGGCGGCACGCAGAGCCGCGCCTCGGCGCCGAACTCCCGCAGCGCCACCGCAAGCGCCACCAGCGGTTCGACATCCCCACGCGATCCCCACGACGTCAGCAGCACACGCACTTCGCGATCCCCCCCCGTTCCCCCGGCTCGTCCGGCCGGCGGTGGGCAATTCTGGAGCACCGACCGGGGCTTGCGGCAAGCCCCCTGGCCCGGGATAAGTTGGAGGTAGAGGGAGCGAGTCAGCGGTGTCCCTCTCGATCGGATCCAGTCCCTCACACCTGACCAGTTCGATATCTCCAGCGATGGCATCACGGCAGCGTGGTTCGCCGCGTCGACGGCCTGCCCGGCGTGCGCCGCCGCATCGTCCGCTGCCAGTGTTGACCGCGTCCATCGCGGCTTGCGCCGCCACCGCCGCCTCTCTTGCGCCGAGTCGATGCTGGCCGCGCCCTGCAACGACCCTGGGCGCACGACGGCGGATGGAGCTGGGACGAAACCCCACACCGCTCCCCGCGAACACAAACGGCCCGCCGACGAATGTCGACGGGCCGTCCGGGTGGGCGATACTGGGATCGAACCAGTGACCTCTTCGGTGTGAACGAAGCGCTCTCCCCCTGAGCTAATCGCCCGGTGTGCCGAAATCCTAGCCCATCCCGCCCGGGCGCCGCGCACCTACCCCAGTCGCCGGGTCACCCGCTCCTGCGCCGCCTTCGCTTCGGCCTTCAGGCGCGCCACGATCTCCACCGCGGGGCCCTCCGGCGCCACCGAGTACGTCTGCCCGCCCCACAGGTTCACGCCCTCCGGGTCGCCGGCGGCGTGCGCGGCCGCCCGCACCGGCTTGGTCAGGTGGTGCACCTGCGGGTACGCCGAGGGCGCGTACGGCGAGTGCTCGGTCAGGAACCGGTTCACCAGCCCGCGCGCCGGGCGGCCGCTGAAGGCCCGCGTGATGGCCGTGACCCGCCCGCCCTCGGCCAGCGCCTTGCGGTGCGCGAGCTGCGTCCCGGCCTCGTCGGCGCGCAGGAACGCGGTGCCCAGTTGCGCCGCGTCCGCGCCGGCGGCCAGCACTGCGGCGACGTCCGCGCCGTGCACGATCCCGCCCGCCGCGATCAGCGGCAGGTCCACGGCGGATCCGATCAACCGCAGCAACGCCAGCAGCCCGTACACCTCGCCCCCGGCCGGGTGCTCCGGATCGTCGACGAACAAGCCGCGGTGCGCGCCCGCCTCGAAGCCCTGCACGCACAGGGCGTCCGCGCCGGCCTCGACCGCTCGCACGGCCTCCTCCGGGGTGGTGACGGTCACGATCACCTGCGAACCGGCCTCGTGCAGCCGCGCCACGTCCGTTGTGGACGGCAGCCCGAACGTGAACGACACGAACGGAATCCGCTGCGCCGCCACGAGCTCGACCTTCGCCGGGTAGTCGTCGTCCTCCCAGCGCGGGTCGCCCGGCTCGGCCTCGTAGTGCCGGGCCTCCTCCTCGAGCCGCCGCACGTAGGGCGACAGATCCACATCGGACTCCCGCCCCGGCACGAACAGGTTGACCCCGAACGGCCTGCTCGTCAGCTCCCGCGTCTTCGCGATTCGCTCGCCGAGCGCCTCCGCGCTCAGGTACCCGGCGGCGAGGAAACCGGATCCCCCGGCCTCGGCAACGGCGGCGACGAGTTCGGGTGTCGTGGGCCCGCCTGCCATCGGCGCCACGAGAACGGGGACACGCAGCTCTTCGAACATGCTCCCCACCCTAGGGTTTCCGGCGCCGCGCGTACGCCTCGAGACCGTCCAGCAGGCGCTGCACGCCGAACTCCAGGTCCGGCAGGATCCCGGCGTCCTCCGCGTCCGGGTCGAACGTGCCCTCGGCGATCGTGGCGGCCAGCATCGGGAACCGCTCCGGATCCAGGTACTTCCGCAGCCCGGCGGCGAAGTCCGCGTCCGCCTCCTGCCCGGTGATGCCCGCCTCGCGCTGCGCCTCCGCCATGTCCAGCGAGATCCGCGCGAGCTCACGCACCGCGCCGTCCAGGAAGGTCATCGCCCAGATCATCTCGGCGCCGGTCAGGCCCAGCCCGGAAATCGCCCGCATCCCGGCTTCCATCCAGGCCAGCTGCCGGGGCCCCGACGGCGGGCCGCTCAACCGGATCCGCAGCATCCACGGGTGCCGCAGGTGGAACTCCCACACCGCGCGCACCCACACCGCGACCTCGGCGCGCCAGTCCTCGCCCGCCGGCTTCGGCGGTTCCTCCTCCGCCGCGTAGTCGACCATCAGCTCGATCAGCTGGTCCTTGCCCGACACGTACCGGTACAGCGACATCGTCGTCTTGCCGACCGCCGCCGCGACCCGCTGCATGGACACCGCCTCGATGCCTTCGGCGTCGGCGAGTTCGATCGCCGCGCGGACGATCTTGTCCACGCTCAGCGCGGGCTTCGGCCCCCGGGTGGGCCGTTCGCCCCCGCCCCACAGGAGTTCGAGGGTTCGCGTGCGTTCCGCCGTCATCGCCGTCCTTTCGTCCTTGACGGCCATCCTAGAACTGTGTATCACTTACACAAAGCAGTCTACGCCATACACAGTTCCAGGGGAGAGAGTGATGATCGAGGTCAGCGGCCTGCGCAAGGCCTTCGGGGGCAGAGAGGTGCTCGGTGGTGTCGACCTCACCGTCGAGCGCGGCAGCGTCGTGTCCCTGCTCGGGCCCAACGGCGCGGGCAAGAGCACCACCGTCCGCATCCTGACGACCCTGCTCGCGCCGGACGCGGGTTCGGTGCGGGTCGGCGGGTTCGACGTGGTGCGGCAGGCGCGGGACGTGCGGCGGATCATCGGGGTGACCGGTCAGCAGACCGGGGTCGACCGCCTGCTGACCGGCTACGAGAACCTGGTGATGATGGGCCGCCTGTTCCGGCTCGGCGCCGCCGCGGCCCGCCGCCGGGCGAGCGAACTGCTGGAGAAGTTCGACCTGGCCGAGGCCGCCGGACGGCCGGTGAAGACCTACTCCGGCGGCATGGAACGGCGCCTCGACCTGGCGATCAGCATGATCACCGCGCCGCCGGTGCTGTTCCTCGACGAGCCCACCACCGGGCTGGACCCGCGCAGCCGCGCCGGTGTCTGGGAGACCGTGCGCGACCTGCTGGCCGGTGGCGTGACGGTCCTGCTCACCACCCAGTACCTGGAGGAGGCCGACGAGCTGGCCGACCGGGTCGCGGTGATCGACGGCGGGCGGGTCGTGGCCGAGGGCACCCCGGCGTCGCTCAAGCAGCGCGTCGGCAGCGAGCGCCTCGACCTGACCTTCGCCACCGCGGAGGCGTTCGAGGTGGCCCGGCTGGTGCTCGGCGAGGCGCACGCCGGGGAGGGCCTGGTGCTGAACGTGCCCGTCGACGGCGCCCGTGACGTCCGCGAGGTCCTGGAGCGCCTCGACCAGGCCGGCGCGGAGGTGGCCGACCTCGCGCTGACCCGCCCGTCGCTCGACGACGTCTTCCTGTCCCTGACCGGCTCGACGACGATCGGAGCGGCACGATGAGCACCCTGTACTGGAACGCGAACAACTCGGCCGTCCTCATCGGACGGTCGGTGCGGCACATCCTGCGCTCCCCCGACCAGGCGATGACGGCGATCTTCCTGCCCGTCGCGATCATGCTGATGTTCCGCTACGTGTTCGGCGGCGCGATCAACACGGGCGGCACGGCCTACATCGACTACGTGCTCGCCGGGATCATCGCCATCAGCGTCACGTTCAACTCGACCTCCACCACCGTCGGTGTCGCGGACGACCTCGAACGCGGTGTGGTGGAACGGTTCCGCTCGATGCCGATGTCGAGCGTCGCGGTGCTCACCGGGCACATCGCCGGGGCGATCGTCCGGAACGCGCTGTCGCTCGCGATCATGATCGGCGTCGGCCTGCTCATCGGCTTCTCCCCCACCGCGGCTGTCGGCGGGTGGCTGGCCGCGCTCGGCATCCTGCTGGTGTTCACGGTGGCGATCTCGTGGATCGCGGCGATCCTCGGGCTGGTCGCCGGCGGCACGGAGAGCGCCGCCGGGCTGGGCATGATCCTGGTGTTCGTGCCGTACCTGAGCAGCGCGTTCGTGCCGCCGAGCACGATGCCGGACGGGCTGCGCGCGTTCGTGGAGATCCAGCCCGTCACCCCGGTGGTCGACAGCGTGCGGGCGCTGCTGCTCGGCGGGCCGGTCGGGAACTCGGCTTGGCTCGCGCTGCTGTGGTGGGGCGGGATCACGCTGGTCGCGGTGCCGGTCGCGGGCGCGTTGTTCCGGCGGCGCTCCCGGCGCTAGCTTGGCCCCATGACGAACCTCGACGCCGTCCGCTCGCTCGCCGCCCAGGAAACCGGCCTGGCCACGGTGGCGGTCGCGCGGGCGGACGGCTCGGTGCACGCTTCGGTGGTCAACGCCGGGGTCCTCGACGACCCGGTGTCCGGCCGCCCGTCCGTCGCGTTCGTGGCGGTCGGCCACGCGAAGAAGCTGGACCTGCTGCGCGCGCGGGGCAACGCGACCGTGGTGTTCCGGCGCGGCTGGACGTGGGCGGCGGTGCAGGGACCGGTGCGGCTGATCGGCCCGGACCACCCGGACGAGGCCTTCGACCCGGCCGGCCTGCCCCGGCTGCTGCGCGACATCTTCACCGCGGCCGGCGGCACCCACGACGACTGGGACACCTACGACCGCGTGATGGCCGAGGAGCGGCGGTGCGCAGTGTTCGTCGAGGCGGCCCGGATCTCCGGCACCGCCTGACGGCCGCTACTTCTTCTTGCCCTTGTCGCCGGAGGGCTCGTCGGTGGACAGCGCCGCGACGAAGGCCTCCTGCGGAACCTCGACCCGGCCGATGTTCTTCATCCGCTTCTTGCCTTCCTTCTGCTTCTCCAGCAGCTTCCGCTTCCGCGAGATGTCACCGCCGTAGCACTTGGAAAGCACGTCCTTGCGGATGGCGCGGATCGTCTCGCGCGCGATGATCCGCGACCCGACCGCGGCCTGGATCGGCACCTCGAACTGCTGCCGCGGGATCAGCTCGCGCAGCCGGCCCGCCATCTTGTTGCCGTAGCCGTAGGCGGCGTCCTTGTGCACGATCGCGGAGAACGCGTCGACCGGCTCGCCCTGCAGCAGGATGTCGACCTTCACCAGGTCGGCGACCTGCGTGCCGGCCTCCTCGTAGTCCAGTGAGGCGTAGCCGCGGGTGCGGGACTTCAACGAGTCGAAGAAGTCGAAGATGATCTCGGCGAGCGGCAGGTTGTAGCGCAGCTCGACGCGGTCCTCCGACAGGTAGTCCATGCCGAGCAGGTTGCCGCGCTTGCTCTGGCACAGCTCCATGATCGCGCCGATGAACTCCGACGGGGCGATCACGGTGACCTTCGACAGCGGCTCGTGCACCTCGGCGATCTTCACGCCGGTCGGCCAGTCGGACGGGTTGGTGACGTGCACCTCGGTGCCGTCGTCCTGCACCACGCGGTACTCCACGTTCGGCGCGGTGGCGATCAGGTCCAGGCCGAACTCGCGCTCCAGCCGGTCGCGGGTGATCTCCAGGTGCAGCAGGCCGAGGAAGCCGCAGCGGAAGCCGAAGCCGAGCGCGACCGACGTCTCCGGCTCGTAGGTCAGCGCCGCGTCGTTGAGCTGCAGCTTTTCCAGCGCCTCCCGCAGCTCCGGGTAGTCCGAGCCGTCCACCGGGTAGAGGCCGGAGAACACCATCGGCTTGGGGTCGCGGTAACCGGCCAGCGGCTCGGTGGCGCCCTTGCGCTCGGAGGTGACCGTGTCACCGACCCGGGACTGGCGGACGTCCTTCACGCCGGTGATCAGGTAACCCACCTCGCCGACGCCGAGGCCCGCGCTGGGCTTGGGCTCCGGCGAGATGATGCCGACTTCCAGCAGCTCGTGAGTGGCGCCGGTGGACATCATCCGGATCCGCTCGCGCGGGGTGATCTTGCCGTCCACGACGCGGATGTAGGTGACCACGCCGCGGTAGGTGTCGTAGACCGAGTCGAAGATCATGGCGCGGGCCGGGGCGTCCGCGTCGCCCACCGGCGGCGGCACCTGGCGGACGACCTCGTCCAGGAGGTCGGGCACGCCCATGCCGGTCTTCGCCGAGACGCGCAGCACCTCGGACGGGTCGCAGCCGATGATGTGCGCCAGCTCGGCGGCGTACTTGTCGGGGTCGGCCGCGGGGAGGTCGATCTTGTTCAGGACCGGGATGATGTGCAGGTCCTTCTCCAGCGCCAGGTACAGGTTGGCCAGGGTCTGCGCCTCGATGCCCTGTGCCGCGTCGACCAGCAGGATCGCGCCCTCGCACGCCTCCAGCGCCCGGGAGACCTCGTAGGTGAAGTCCACGTGGCCCGGGGTGTCGATGAGGTGCAGGACGTGGTCGCGGCCGTCGACCTGCCACGGGAGGCGCACGTTCTGGGCCTTGATCGTGATGCCCCGCTCGCGCTCGATGTCCATCCGGTCGAGGTACTGCGCGCGCATGGCCCGCTCCTCGACCACGCCGGTGAGCTGCAGCATCCGGTCGGCCAGGGTGGACTTGCCGTGGTCGATGTGCGCGATGATGCAGAAGTTCCGGATCTGCTCCGGCGGCGTGAAGGTCTGGTCGGCGAACGTGCTCACTCGGATCCTCGGCTCGTCGTGGGGTACGACTCCATGTTCCCATGCCCGATTTCCGGGTCATCCCCGATGCCGGTGAGCGGTGGCGAGTGCTGACCTGGAGGTATGAGCACAACCATCGAGCAGATCCTGGACCGGGCCTTCGGTCACCCCCGCGGCCTGCTGGGCCGCATCGGCGGGGCCGTGATGGCCCACGCGAACGGCGCGACGGAATCGCACGTCGTGGACGTGGCGAGGCTCACCCGGGAGGAGACGGTCCTGGTGGTCGGCCCCGGTCCCGGGGTGGGCCTGCGCCTGGCCGGCCGGCGCGCGGCGCTGGCGCACGGGGTGGACCCGTCGCCGGAGATGCTGGAGCTGGCGCAGGCCCGCTGCGCGGCGGAGATCGCGGCGGGCCGGGTCCGGCTGGCCCGCGGTTCGGCCGAGCGGACGGGCCTGGACGAGGCCTCCGTGGACGTGGTGGTGAGCGTGAACAACGTCCAACTGTGGGACGACCGCCCCGCGGGCTTCCACGAGCTGCGGCGGGTGCTGCGCCCGGGCGGGCGGCTGATCCTCTCGGCGCACGAAAAGTGGCTCCCCGTGCCGCGGCACGAGCTGGCGGCCGAACTGGTCGAGGCGGGTTTCACGGACCTGCAGACGTGGGTGTGGCAACCCCCGGGGGTCACCGCGCCGCTGGCCGCCCAGTTCCGCGCCCACCGCCCCGCCTGAGCCGCCCTGCTACCCCAAAATCAAAACCGGCCCCGCAAGATCCGCCGTCACCGGCGCCGCGCACGCCCTTGGCGGCGCGAGTCCAGACCCAGCCCCCCGCGAAATCCGCGGTCAGCGCCCCCAAGATTCAGCCTCCAGGCACCACCAGCGCCGCGAGCCCGAACCCGGCTTCGCGGGATCCGCCAACGCGCCGGAACAATCGCAGGCCCGCCGCCGGCCGCGCGTGGCGGCTCACTGCGGGCGGATGTCCGTCCGCAGTGGATGGTCCGGCGGGATCTCCACCAGCACGATCGACGTCCCGTCCGGGTCGGAGATGCGCGCCTCGTCCAGGCCCCACGGCTCGCGGCGGGCCTCGCGGTCCGGCACGACCCCGCGTTCGGCCAGCTCGTCCAGCGTGGCTTTGAGGTCGCGGACCTGGAACCACAGCTCCACGTCCGGGCTGGTGCCCTTCTCGCCGCGGCCGACGACCTCCAGGTAGCCCTGGCCGGTGAAGAACACGGTCCCGCCGGGGAACGTGCGGTAGATGGCCAGGCCGAGCACGTCCCGGTAGAACGCCGTGGTCTTCTCGGGGTCGCGGGGGTGGATCAGCACCCGGCTGCTCAGGACGTCCATACCTCCTGCCTACCCCACCTGGTCAGGAAGCCGCAATCGCGGCAATTCCGGCCAGGACGACGACCGAGCCGACCAGGCGGCGCACCGGGTGCGGCTCGCGCAGCACGAGCCAGGCCGCGATCCCGCCCAGCACGATGCTCACCTCACGCGCGGGCGCGACCAGGCTGACCGGCGCCATGCGCATCGCGTAGAGCACGAGCACGTAGGCGACCGGCGACAGCACCCCGACGGCCACCGCCTCCCGCCAGTGCGCCCGCCACAGCGCGCCGATCCGCCCGTCCGCGCGCACGGCCGTGGGCGCGAGCAGCAGGCTCTGCAGCACCGCACCGGCGGCGAAGTAGGTCAGCGGCGGGACGGCGAGGGCGTTGACGGCGTGGTCGTCCCAGAGCGTGTAGGCCGCGATGGTGACGCCGGTGAGCAGCCCGTAGAAGACCCCGGCCCGGCGGGCGCGGGCGTCCGCCGCCGAGCGCGAGCCGAGCCCGATCACCAGCACCCCGGTCACGACGAGCAGGGCGCCGGCGAGCCCGAGCCACCCGGGCCGCTCGCCGAGCAGGACGACCGCCGCGAGCACCGACAGCAGTGGCCCGCTCCCCCGCGCCAGCGGGTAGACGACGGACAGGTCGCCGACGCGGTAGCCGCGCTGCAGCACGATGCCGTAGGCGATGTGGAAGATCGCGGTCAGCAGCGCCGCGGGCAGCCAGGTCCACTGTGGATGCTGCCCCTCGACCACCAGGGCCACGACCGCGACCGGTGCGCAGACCACCGCCGAGACGGTGTAGTAGAGGAAGACGAACCGGGCCCCGTCGTCGACCCGCTTGGCGGCGAGGTTCCACCCGGCGTGCACGACGGCGGCGACGAGGACGAGCCCGAGCGCCGTGCCGTTCACCTGCAGCCTCCCCAGCCAGTGCGAGTGCCACCGTAACGCCCTGCTAACCTTGTCGGTCGTTGCCGTGCGGCATTCCGCCAGGGAGGAAACCCGCACGCCGGGGCCGGTACAGCGCGGCAGCGAAGCCACCGACAGATCGAAGGAGCGCCTTCATGGCCAACATCAAGTCCCAGATCAAGCGCATCAAGACCAACGAGAAGGCGCGCCAGCGCAACCAGTCGGTCAAGTCCTCGGTGAAGACCGCGATCCGCAAGTTCCGCGAGGCCGCCGAGGCGGGCGACAAGGCCAAGGCCGTCGAGCTGCAGCAGGCTGCCGCTCGCGCCCTGGACAAGGCCGCCAGCAAGGGCGTCATCCACGCGAACCAGGCCGCCAACAAGAAGTCGGCGATGGCCAAGCGCGTCAACCAGCTCTGAGCTTGATCTTCCGAGGGGCGGGCATCCAGCAGGGTGCCCGCCCTTCTGCTGTCCAGGGCTGACGGGTTCGCGAGGGACGGGACTTGAAGCCGCAATTCCCTACGCGCTCGGCTCCGGCGCCCGGACAGCCATTGGCGCAGCAGGCGCCAGCCCCTCACCCGGACCCGCCGGTCAGCGAACTCACGCTCGTTCCGAGCGATGATGAGCCCGCCCCACCCCTCACCAAGCAACCGCAGTCCGACTCGCGCACCGAACTCAGCGCTCGTCCCGAACGCCGAAACCTTCCCCACCCCACCGCGCCCCGCTTCCAGGAGCCGAACGGCCGCGGCCCGACCGCGGCGCTGAACTCAGCGCTTGTCGCGGGCGGCGGCGAGTTCCAGGACAGCCCGTTCGAGCGCGTAGGCCGGGTCCGCGGCCTGGCCCTTGACCTCGGCGTTCACCCGCGCCACCACGGCCATCGCGTCGGCCAGTCCGGCCTGCGTCCACCCGCGGGACTGCCCCTGCGCCTTGCGGATCTTCCACGGCGGCATGCCCAGCTCACCGGCCATCTGGTTCGGGTTGCCGCGGTCGGCCGCCGACACGCGGGCGATGGTGCGGACGGCGTCCGCGAGGGCGTCGGCGATCAGGACGTGCGCCACGCCGATCTGGAGCGCCCACCGCATCGCTTCGAGCGCCGCGCCGCGCTCGCCCGCGACGGCCTTTTCCGCGACCGCGAAGCCCGTCACGTCCGCGCGGCCCCTGTGGTAGCGGCGCACGGCTTCTTCGTCGACCCGCCCGCCCGAGTCCGCCACCAGCTGCGACGCCGCCGCGGCCAGCTCCCGCAGGTCGGATCCGACGGCGTCGATGAGCGCGGCCACGCCGGCCGGGTCGATCTTGCCGCCGGCCTGCCGCACCTCGTTGCGGACGAACGACTCCCGATCGGCCGGCCGGGTGATCTTCGGGCATTCGGTCACCTGGGCGCCGGCCTTGCGCAGCGCCGCGGGCAGCGACTTGGCCGCCTTGCTGCGGCCGCCGCCGGTGTGCACGACGACCAGGACGACGCCGTCGGCAGGCATCTTCGCGTAGGCGAGCACCGCGTCGGCCAGCTCCTGGCCGATGTCCTGCGCGCCTTCCAGCACGATGACCCGTCCCTCGCTGAACAGCGACGGGCTGACCAGCTCGGCCAGTCCGGGCGGCGTGAGATCGGACACCCGGACCTTCGTCAGCTCGGCCGTCGCGTCCTCCCGGCGTGCCTGTTCCAGGGCGGCGCGGACGGCGCGCTCGACGAGCAGCTCCTCTTCGCCGAGCACGAGCTGCAGGGGGGCGGAGGTGGTTGCCGGCGCGGTCACGGTTCAGATCCTCCCACGGACCACCGACAGCTCCGGAGCGTGATGAAACCCGCAGGGGCATGGCGTGCTCCGAGCGTGGTGCCGTATGTTGTCAACCAGGCATCGCGCGAGCGCGACAGCCACCACAACCGAATACCGCTCATCCAGAGGGGCAGAGGGAACGGCCCGACGAAGCCCCGGCAACCGGCGTCAGCCTGTCATCTCGATTCCGCGAGGTAGCTGACGATCACGGTGCCAATTCCGGCCCGCGTCAGCGGGGCAGATGAGGAAAGGAACCTCGCGATGACTGCAGCCCTCGATTCGACCACCACCCGTCGCACCGTCGACCTCGGCCCGGCCGTGGAACTGGTCTCCAAGGAAGAGGGCCACCGCCAGCCGCTCGCCCCGGAGTTCGTCTCCGCCGAGGACTTCTCGCCGCTGGAGGTCGCCTACGACTTCGGTCGCGTCCGCCGCGAGGACATCGAGGCGGGCCCGCGCAACATCTGGCGCTACAAGCGGCTGCTGCCGGTGCCCTCGAACGTCGAGGAGATCCCGAACACCGAGCCCGGCTGTACCAGGCTGGTGAAGGCCGACCGGCTCGCCAAGGCTCTCGGTGTGAAGAGCCTGTGGGTCAAGGACGACACCGGCAACCCCACCCACTCGTTCAAGGACCGCGTCGTCGCCGTCGCGCTGGCCGCGGCTCGCGAGTTCGGGTTCGACACCCTGGCCTGCCCCTCCACCGGCAACCTGGCCAACGCCGTCGCCGCGGCCGCGGCCCGCGCCGGCTGGCAGTCCGTGGTGCTGATCCCCTCCTCGCTCGAGCGCGCCAAGGTGCTGACCACCGCGGTCTACGACGGCAACCTGATCGCTGTCGACGGCAACTACGACGACGTCAACCGCCTCGCCACCGAGCTGGCCGCCGAGCACGAGAACTGGGCGTTCGTGAACGTCAACGTGCGCCCCTACTACTCCGAGGGCTCGAAGACGCTCGCCTACGAGGTCGCCGAGCAGCTCGGCTGGCGGATCCCCGAGCAGATCGTCGTGCCGATCGCCTCGGGCTCCCAGCTGACCAAGGTGGACAAGGGCTTCCGCGAGTTCGCCAAGCTCGGCCTGGTCGACGACACCCCGTACAAGGTGTTCGGCGCGCAGGCCGCCGGCTGCTCGCCGGTGTCCGCGGCGTTCCGCAACGGCCACGACGTGGTGCAGCCGGTCAAGCCGGACACCATCGCCCGCTCGCTCGCGATCGGCAACCCGGCCGACGGCCCCTACGTGCTCGACACGGTTCGCCGCACGGGCGGCGCGATCGAGGACGTGACCGACGAAGAGGTCGTCGAGGGCATCCGCCTGCTCGCCCGGACCGAGGGCATCTTCACCGAGACCGCCGGTGGTGTCACCGTCGCGACGGCGAAGAAGCTCATCGAGGCGGGCAAGATCGACCCGGACGCCGAGACCGTCCTGCTCATCACCGGTGACGGCCTGAAGACCCTGGACGCCATCGAGAACGAGGTCGGCCCGAAGGCGACGGTCCCGCCGTCGGCGGCGGCCGTGCACAAGGCCCTGGGCCTCTGACAGGTCCCGGGTCTCTGCCAGGCCCGGCGCCTCTGATCAAGGTTCCACTTCACTTTCCCCGGCGAACGACCGCCGGTCCGGTCTGGTCGGGGATCACCGCGGTGTCGCCGTCGGTGTCCGTGCGGGCGATGAGCGCACCGTCCGCGGTCAGGGTGTCGAGCGTCGTCCGGTTCGGGTGGCCGTAACGGTTGCCCGAACCGACGCTCACCAGCGCCAGCCGCGCGGACACCGCGGCCAGGAACTGGGGCAGCGAGAACCTGCTGCCGTGGTGCGGCACCTTCAGGATCTCCGCGTGCAGATCCGTTCCCGCGGCCAGCAGGTCGGCCTGTGCGGCGAGTTCGACGTCGCCGGTCAGCAGCACGCTGCCGGCCGGTGTGCGGGCTCGTAGCACCACCGAGCTGTTGTTGATCTGTGTTCCGTCGTCGTCCTCCCCTTCGGACACGTATCTGGGTCCCAGCACTTCGAGGCTCAGCGCCGGCCACTCGAGCCGCCGGCCCAGGTCCAGTTCGAGCAGCGGGACCCGGTGGCGGGCCGCGATCTGGCCGGCCTGCCGCCACGCCCAGCCGGGCTGCCGCCCGGGCCCGACCGCGATCGCCCCCACCGAGCGTCCCTCGAACACCGAGTCGAGTCCGCCGATGTGGTCGGCGTGCAGGTGGCTCAGCACCACCAGCGGCACCCGCTCGATGCCCAGCCGGTCCAGACACCGGTCGGCCGGCCCCGGCTCGGGCCCGGCGTCCACCACCACCGCCCGTCCGGGCTCACCGGTGGCCAGCACGAGGCTGTCGCCCTGACCGACGTCACAGGCGACCACCGCCCATCCCGGTGGCGGCCAGCCGGGCGCAATCACCTTGCCCGGAACGACGAGCAGCAGCACCCCGGCCAGCACGAGCGCCAGCAGCACCCGCAAGCGCCGACGGCGCAATGCCAGAACCACGGCGATGGCGACCACCAGCGCGAGAAACCCGCCCCACCAGCCGCTGGGCCACGCCAGCACCGCACCGGGCACCTCCGACGCACGCCGCGCCACGAGAATCAACCAGCCCGCCTCCGGCCCGGCCAGCCGGACGATCAGCTCACCTCCGGCAGGCCACGCGGTCGCGACGACCGTCGCGAGCACCCCGAATACGGTCGCCGGCGCGACCACGGGCGCGGCCAGCACGTTCGCCGCCACGCTGACCAGGCTGAGCTGCCCGGCCATGCCGGCCACGACAGGCGCTGTCACGACGAACGCCGCCGCCGGAACCGCCAGCCCTTCGGCGAAGCCCGGCGGAACGCCGCGCCGGTGAAGGCTTTCCGCCCACCGCGGCGCGAGGAGCACCAGCCCGGCCGTCGCGATCACCGACAACACGAAGCCGAAGCTGACGGCCATCGCCGGGTCCCACGCCACGAGGACGCAAGTCGCGGCGGCCAGTGCGGGGACGACTGAGCGTTCCCGCCCCAGCGCCAGCGCCAGCAGGGCAATCGCGCCCATGACTCCGGCCCGCAGGACGGTCGGCTCCCCGCCCGCCAGGACCACGAACCCGGCCAGCGCTGCCCCGGACAGCGCCGCGGACAACCGTGGTCCTGCCCGTAAGAGCCGCAACAGCAGCAGCACGGCGCCGCACACGATCGCGACGTTGGACCCGCTGACCGCCATCAGGTGCGTGAGGCCAGCGTCGGTGAACTCGCGGTCGAGCCGTTCGGACAGCCCGCTCGTGTCGCCCACGACGAGCCCCGGCACCAGCCCGGCCTGCTCCTCGGGCAGGACCGCGCACGCGTTGCGGAGCGCCTCACGCATCGATTCCGCGGCGCGCTGCCACCAGGGCGCCTCCGTAGCTTCCACGGGCGGCCCGCGAACGTGAACCGCGGCCACGGTCAGGTCAGCGTCCCGCGGCGGAGCCAGCTCGCCGCTCGCGGTGACCTCCTGACCCGGAATGATCTCGCTCCACGTCGCGAACGGCGCGAGCAGCGCGACCCGTCCGGTCGAGACCACCGGCTCAGCGTGACGTTCCGCGTGCAGGACGTCGGCCGCGATCACCACTGACCTCGGCCCGGCCTGCTGATCTGCATATCCGGCCGACCGCACGGGTTTCGGACGTTCCGTCACCAGCACCCGCAGGGTCACCTCCGTGCCCCGCTGTGCGAGGCCGTGGAGCGGGTCGTGCTCGGCCCGGTTCAACCGGAGGCCGAGCGGACCGGCGAGCAGGAGACCGGCCACGAGCAGCGCCGCCGCGCCCGCCCACCAGCGCGACCGAGCCGGACGCAGCTTGATCAGCAGCCCCAAGGACACCAGCACCGCCGCGGCGCCGCACGCCAGAGCCAGCCACCACGTCCACAACAGTCCGAGCAGCGCTCCGAGCCACAGCGACAACGCGGCCGGCACCAGGCGAAAGTCATGCCGGACAACAGGTTCCGTGATCACGAGACCGTCACCTGCTCCCGCAGCCGGGACAATCGTGTCTCGCCGATGCCCTCGACCTCACGCAGCTGGTCGACCGACCGGAACGACCCGTGCTTCGTGCGCCAGTCGATGATGCGCTGGGCAGTGACCTCGCCGATCCCCGGCAGGGCGTCGAGTTGCTCGGCGCTGGCCGTGTTCAGGTCGACGAGCGCGGGGGCGCCGCCGCTCTCGGCCGGCTGCTGCACTCCGGCAGGCGGCGGGATGCCGACGTAGATCTGCTCGCCGTCGGCCAGCTTGCGCGCGAGGTTCAGCGCCGTGACGTCGGTGCCCTCGATCGCGCCGCCTGCCGCGCGGAGGGCGTCCGCCACCCGCGCACCGCCGGGGACCGTGACCAGCCCGGGGTTCCGGACCTTGCCGACCACGCTGATCACCAGCGAACTGTCGGCGACCCGGCTGGCCGATGCGCTGACCGGCGCGGGCCGGTCCGGCGCCGCGGGCAGCACCGGCGCGCGTTCGACGGGCGGACTACCACCGAGGAGCGCGATCGACGTCCCGACGAGCACCAGGACGCCGACCAGGGCCAGCAGCACCGTGGTCAGGCGCCGCCGCTGAGGGCTGCCGGTGAGCGACTCGGGCACCCAGCGCTCGACCAGCCGCCCGACGGCACCCGGCGGCCCGGTGTCGCGGTCGGCCGCGAGGGCCTGACCGGCGAGCTGCTCGAGCCGGCGGTTGACGGGAATGCCCGGCGATTCCGGGGCTGATCGTTCGAACACGCATTCGACGCTAGGGGGCGCGGAGAGGAGGGAGAAGTGGGAATCGCGGAGGCTGTGGACAAGTGGGGGTCTGTGGACAAGTGGCGCGTTCTGCCGCGGTGCCAGGGTTTTCTGTCGGTGGCGTATGGCAACGTGGAAGGGTTTGGACGCAAGACCCAAAGCGCTTGCGCGAAAAGGGTTCCTGAGTCCCCGGGAAGCTCAGCGGCTGCCAGGCCCGCCGGGGTTCCGTTGCACGACAACGCCGACGACGCCCGGCCCGGTGTGCGCGCCGATCACGGCACCCAGTTCCGACACCACGCAACCCTCGACGACGGTCAGCCGCTCCTCGATGCGGTTCGCCAGTTCCACCGCCCGCTGCGGCGAAGCGAGGTGGTGCACCGCGACCTCGACCGGCTCTCCCCGCGCGGCCTCCTCCGCGAGCTCGACCAGGCGCGCGGTGGCGCGGTTCATCGTGCGCACCTTCTCCAGCGGCTGGATCCGGCCGTCGTCCAGGTGCAGCACCGGTTTCATGGCCAGCGCGGTGCCCAGCAGCGCCGCCGCCGCGCCGATCCGGCCGCCCCGCCGCAGGTACTCCAAGGTCTCGACCACGAACAGGGTCTCCGAGCAGTGCACCGCCGCCGTCGCGGCCGCTTCCACCTCGGCCGCCGACGCACCGGCCGACGCCGCCCGAGCCGCGTGCAACGCCGCGAACCCCAGCGCCATGGCGGTTCCCCGCGAGTCGACGACCCGCACCAGGTCCGGCCCGACCTCCTGCGCGGCCAGCACCGCGGACTCCCAGGTCCCGGAGATCTCGCTGGACAGGTGGATCGACACGACCGAGTCAGCGCCCGCCTCCAGCGCTTCGCGGAAGGCCGCGGCGAACTCACCGGGCGTCGGGCGCGAGGTGGTCACGATCCGGCGCTGCCCCAGCGCCTCGGCGAGCGCCGCAGCCCCCACCTCGACACCGTCGAGCGCGGCGACCCCGTCGATCAGGACGTGCAGTGGGACGACGCGCAGGGCGTGGCGCTCGGCGAAGCCCTCGGGCAGATGGGCGGTGGAATCCGTGATGACGGCAACCGGCACGACGGTCAGCCTACGTGCCGTCGGGCGATTCGCCGGGGGCCAGGAGCGGACCGATCAGCGCGGCCATCGCCTTGCCCACGAGCGCGTGCCCCTCCCAGCCCCAGTGCATGCCGTCCGGGTTGCCGCGACCGCTCAGGACGTGCTCCCCCACGACCTCGGCCAGGTTCAGCAACGGCACGTCCACCCGCCGCGACCAGGCGGCGATGGCGGCCGCCGTCTCCTCCCGGCCGGTGTGCACGTTGCCGTAGGACGACGCGCGGTGGACGCTCGGCAGAACGGCCACGATCGGCAGCTCCGGCCGCAGGATGCGCAGCGCGTAGACCGCCCGGTCGAGGTAGTGCACGGTCAGCTTCGCGGGCAAGACCCGGGGACGGCCGCGCATCGCGACCGCCAGCCGCGGCTGGGCGGCCAGGTACGCCTTGCGGACGGCGCGGCGGAGCCCGGACGGCCGCAGGTACCGCAGGCCGCCGCGCAGGTAGGTCGGCAGCGGCGACGGCAGCGTGTCCATGCTCCCCACGGCCAGCACCACGACGTCGGCGTGCTTCAAATCGGCCCACACCCGGGGGTCGCCGATCATGGCCCACCACGCGTCGCGCGCCGTCCAGCCCGCGGACGCCACGAGCTCCGCGCTGCCGCCGAGAGCCGCGGCGGCGATGTTCGGCCACAGTCGCGGCTCGTCGGCCGCGCAGGGGCTCTCCGGGCCCTGGAAACTCAGCGAGTCCCCGAAGACCAGCAGCCTCGGCATCTCAGCCGAGCATTCCGGCGTTGTAGGCGTGCAGCCGCCAGCGGCCGTCGCGCAGGCCCAGCTCGACCCAGTGGCAGTTGCCGATCCCACCGAGCTGCGGCCACGCCTCGACCGGCAGGGCCAGCAACTTGCCGGTGAGGGCCGTGATCAGGCCGCCGTGCGCGGCCAGCAGCACGGTCTCCCCCGGGTCGTCGCCGGCCAGCAGGTCGCTGACGACCTCGGAGGCGCGCTCGGCGACCTCGACGCGGGACTCGCCACCCGGGGGCGCCCAGGTGGCGTCCACGCGCCAGATGGCGCGGTCGCCGGGCCAGCCCTCGTCGACCTCGGCGCCGGTCAGCCCCTGCCACTCGCCGAGGTGGGTCTCCCGCAGGCGCTTGTCGATGCGCAGCGGCACCCCGATCGCCTCGGTGAGCACGGTCGCGGTGTCCATCGCCCGGTGCAGGTCGGACGAGATGACCAGGTCGGGCTCGAAGCGGGCGAGCGCGGGCGCGGCGAAGCGGGCCTGGTTCCAGCCCACCTCGGTGAGCGCCGAGTCCAGGTGGCCCTGCATGCGGCCGGCGGCGTTGTAGTCGGTCTCCCCGTGACGCCACAGCACGAGGCGCCGGAAACTCACGAGGCGTCCCCGGCGTCGACGGCCTCGGCGAGCCCGTCGACCTCGATGCGGGGGCAGTCCTTCCACAGCCGCTCGATGCCGTAGAACGAGCGCTCCTCGTCGTGCTGGACGTGCACCACGACGTCGACGAAGTCGAGCAGGACCCAGCGGCCCTCGCGCGCGCCCTCGCGGCGGACCGGCTTGTGCCCGGCCTCCCGCAGCTTCTCCTCGACGTTGTCCACGATGGCCCCCACCTGGCGCTCGTTGGGCGCCGAGGCGATGACGAACACGTCGGTGATGACGAGCTGCTCGGAGACGTCCAGCACCACCACGTCGGTGGCCTTCTTGTCCGCGGCGGCGTGCGCCGCCACGGTCGCGATGTCACGTGCCTGGGACGTCGCTGCCACTCCTGTGCTCCCTCATCCTGAGACCGTCGGTCCACCGAGGGTACCTGCCGCCGTCCGCGGGCCCAGCGGCGTGTCAGGCAGGCTTGCGGTACAACCCGCGCTTGTCGATGTACCGGACGACGCCGTCGGGCACCAGGTACCAGATCGGTTCGCCGTGCTCGACGCGTTCGCGGCAGCCGGTCGAGGAGATGGCCATCGCGGTCACCTCGACCAGGCTCACCTTGCCGCTGGGCAGGTGGTGGTCGTTGAGCTTGTACCCGGGCCTGGTGACGCCGATGAAGTGCGCGAGGGTGAACAGCTCGTCGGCGTTGTGCCAGGTCAGGATCTGTTCCAGCGCGTCGGCGCCGGTGATGAAGAAGAGCTCGTCCTCGGGGTACTCGGCCTTGAGGTCACGCAGGGTGTCGACGGTGTAGGTCTCGCCGCCGCGGTCGATGTCCACCCGGCTCACCGAGAAGACCGGGTTGGAGGCGGTGGCGATGACGGTCATGAGGTAGCGGTCCTCGGCCCTGGTGACCTGCCTGCCGGACTTCTGCCACGGCTGGCCGGTCGGCACGAAGATCACTTCGTCGAGGTCGAACCGGGACTGCACCTCACTGGCCGCGACGAGGTGGCCGTGGTGGACGGGGTCGAACGTGCCGCCCATGACCCCGATTCGGCGTGGTGACATGAACGGATCGTAGAAGCGCGAGTGCGCGGGTACTGCCCCGCTCCCCGGTAACAGCACCCGCGCACTTCGCTCCGCCGGGGGTTCGAGGGGAACCTCCGGAGGCGCCGGCGAACCCGCAAGTGAACCCCGACAGCTAGGAGACTCGGCCGTTCGGGTGTCCTGATGCGGACATTCGCTGTGTCTTGCGTCACATTACTCGACGACTGGTCCACTCGTGCGGTACTCGGCTCGGTTTCGTCGCAGCCTTCGGGTAGACGTTGATCCGTGGACCTTCACCTCCTGCGCGAACGCGCCGAAACGCTGCTCCGGGCACTGGCCGGGGACGGCGCGACCCTGCGCGACGACCAGTGGACAGCCATCGAGGCACTGGTCGCCCACCACCGGCGCGCCCTCGTCGTGCAGCGCACCGGCTGGGGCAAGTCGGCCGTGTACTTCCTGGCCACCGCCCTGCTCCGCGAGCGAGGAGCGGGTCCGACGGTCATCATCTCGCCGCTGCTGGCGTTGATGCGCAACCAGATCGCGGCGGCCGGGCGGGCAGGCATCCACGCGGCGACGATGAACTCGGCCAACCAGCAGGAGTGGGACGACGTGCAGGCGCGCATCGCCGCCGGCGAGATCGACGTGCTCCTGGTGAGCCCGGAGCGGCTGAACAACCCCGACTTCCGCGACACGGTGCTGCCCAAGCTGACCACCACGGCCGGGCTGCTCGTCGTCGACGAGGCCCACTGCATCTCCGACTGGGGTCACGACTTCCGGCCGGACTACCGCCGCCTGCGCACGCTGCTGGCGGGGCTGCCTGAGGACGTGCCCGTGCTGGCGACCACGGCCACCGCCAACGACCGGGTGGTCACCGACGTCGCCGAACAGCTCGGGCTCGGTCAGGGCGGTGACACCCTGGTGCTGCGCGGCCCGCTCGACCGGGAGAGCCTGCACCTGTCGGTCGCGAAGCTGCCCACCCCGCAGGCGCGGCTCGCGTGGCTGGCGGACCGGCTCGGCGAGCTGCCGGGGTCCGGGATCATCTACACGCTCACCGTCGCCGCCGCGCACGACATCGCCGAGATGTTGCGGGAGCGCGGGTTCCCGGTCACGGCGTACACGGGTAAGACCGAGCCGGCCGATCGCGAGGCTGCCGAGGACGACCTGCTCGCCAACCGGGTCAAGGCGCTCGTGGCGACGTCCGCCCTGGGCATGGGCTTCGACAAGCCCGACCTCGGTTTCGTCGTCCACGTCGGGGCGCCGTCCTCGCCGATCGCCTACTACCAGCAGGTCGGCCGTGCCGGCCGTGGCGTGCGCCGGGCCGAGGTGATCCTCCTGCCGGGCGCGGAGGACGCCGAGATCTGGCGGTACTTCTCGTCTCTCGCGTTCCCGGACGAGCAGCGCGTCAACCAGGTGCTGAACGCGCTCGCCTACGCCGACCGGCCACTGTCGACGGTGGCGCTCGAGCCGATGGTCGAACTGTCCCGGTCGCGGCTGGAGATGGTGCTGAAGGTGCTCGACGTGGACGGCGCGGTGCGGCGCGTCAAGGGCGGCTGGGAGGCGACGGGGCAGGACTGGCACTACGAGCGCGAACGGTACGAGCGTGTCGCCGAAGCGCGGCGGGCGGAACAGCAGGCGATGCTGGAGTACCAGGCCACCACTTCGTGCCGGATGGAGTTCCTGCGCCGTCAGCTCGACGACCCATACGCCGAGCCGTGCGGCCGGTGTGACAACTGCACGGGCGAGCATCGGGACGTCACCGTTTCGGCGGAGGCGGTCGAAAAGACCGACGAGCGGCTCCGGCGGCCCGGGGTCGAGGTGAGCCCGCGTCGCCAGTGGCCGACGGGCATGGCATCGCTCGACGTGCCGCTGTCCGGGCGGATCGGGAAGGGCGAGCTGGCCGAGCCGGGACGCACACTCGGACGGCTGACGGACGTCGGATGGGGCGGGCCGTTGCGCGAGCTGGTCGGCGAGCGGGCCGCCGACGGCGAGGTGCCGGACCGCATTTTCCAGGCCTGCGTTCAGGTTCTGGCGTCCTGGCGGTGGGAGCAGAGGCCGGTGGCCGTGGTGGCGATGCCCTCCGCGACCCGGCCGCGCCTGGTACACGACCTGGCGAGCCGACTGGCGCAGATCGGACGACTGCGTTTCCTCGGCGCACTGGAGAGCCGGGGCGGGCGTCCACGCCGGGCGAACAGCGCGCAGCGGGTCGCGGACCTGTGGCAAACGCTTGCGGTGCCGAGTGCACTGGCCGCGGAATTGTCCGGGGTGGATGGTCCCGTGTTGCTTGTGGACGATCTCGTGGACACCGGCTGGAGCATGACGCTGGCCACCCGGCTCCTACGGCAGGGCGGGGCGCCTGCGGTGCTGCCGTTCGCACTGGCGAGCACGAACTGAAGGGAGGGGATTGACGGGGGACTCTTGATCGAGACGCCCAGCCTTCGGGGCCAAGGCGGCTTCGCAACCGATTGACCGCCAACGTCTACCCGACAACGAGCTGAGCACGGCACGTCGCCCAACCACAGCCTCACAGGCGGTTGCGTTGGCCGGGCCGGGGCCGCACGGTGCACGCCACCGGTGCTGGCTGGCCAGACCAGTTGCCCCGACAACCTGCCTCGCCCGGCGGCACGACCGGCCCGGCGGCACGGCCCGTGCGGAGGCACGGCTCGCCGGGGTGCCCGGCTCGCCCCGGCGCGGCTCGCCCGGCGGCACACCGCTCGGCGGCACACCGGCTCGGCGGCACCGCCCGTGCGGAGGGACGGCTCGCCCGGGCGCACGGCTCGCTTGGCGGCTCGGCCCACCGGGCGCCCCCGGCTGGCGAGGCGGTACGGCTCGCTCGGCAGCACTTCGGGCAGGACGGCCCTACAGGGCAAGCGGCAAGACTCGCCCGTCGCACGGTTGGCCCAGTCGCCCTGCGAGCCGGACGGCCTGCCGGCCAAGCGACAAGCTCGCCGCCAGGCCTCGCGGGCCGAGCGGCGTCCGGGGCAAGCGGCGGGGCTCGCCCGGGCCTCGCTGGCCGGACCGCCTGCACGGCACGCGGCAAAGCCCGCCCCGAGGCCTCGCGGGCCAAGCAGCCTGCGGGGCAGACGGCGCAACTCGCGCGACGGCCATGGGCCGAGCGGCCAGCACGGCAAGCGGCGGGGCTCGGCCTGGCGGGGGCCGCCGGGGGGCCGCGCGTGGGGCGCGGCGGTGTGGGGTGCATCGGCCACGTGGGTGTCACTTTGACCCGCCCCGGGGAGAAAAGCACAGGTCAGCACGTTTCCGGCAGAAAAGAATCTTTCGGTCCCGGCCGAGGTGTGGCATTGTCCGACCCCATCGGGTGAACGTGGAGGTGCGCCATGGTCGAGTCGAAGGTGGGCACAGAAGTCCGGCACCGGCTGCCCGTCCGGAAGTTGTTCGCGGCCAGCGTCGGCAACGCGCTGGAGTGGTTCGACTGGACGATCTACGCGACGTTCAGCATCTACTTCGCCACCGCGTTCTTCCCCGCGGGCAACGATCTGCTCGCCCAGATCAACACGTTCGCCACCTACGCGCTCGCCTTCTTCTTCCGGCCCCTCGGCGGCCTGCTGCTCGGCCGGTTCGCCGACGTGCGCGGCCGCAAGCCGGCCATGATTCTCACCATCACGCTCATGGCGGGCGGCTCCATCGTCATCGCGATCCTGCCCACCTTCCAGCAGGTCGGCTGGCTCGCACCAATCCTGCTGCTCCTCGCGCGCATCGCGCAGGGGCTTTCTCTCGGGGGCGAAGTGTCCAACGCCTCCGCCTACCTCGGTGAGATCGCCCCGCCGAAGTGGCGTGGGCGCTACTCGTCCTTCTTCTACATCTCCACCGGCTCCGCGGTGCTGCTCGCGTCCGTGCTCGGGTTCGTCCTCGCCCGCACCATGGACAAGGCCGCCATGAGCTCCTACGGCTGGCGCATCCCGTTCCTGCTCGGCGGCGTCCTCGGCATCGTCGGGCTGTGGCTGCGCCGCAGCCTCTCCGAGACCGAACAGTTCGAGCAGAACAAGGGCCGCGCGCAACGCGTCCGCCGCCCCCTGCTGACCACCCTGCGCGAACACCCCAAGGCCGTCGGCCAGCTCGTCGGCATCACGATGCTCTCGACGCTGTGCTACTACACGTTCTTCAGCGCCCTCACTCCGTTCGCGGTGAAGACCCGCCACGCCAACGACGTCGACGTCTTCCTCGCGCTGTCCATCGGCACCGCGCTGTTCGTCGCGCTCCAGTACCCCTACGGCGCGCTCTCCGACCGCATCGGGCGCAAACCCCAGCTGTTCGCCTGGTCCGCGGCCACCGCGATCCTCATCGTGCCGCTGTCCACACTGGTCAAACCCGGCCTCGGCAACCTGCTCGTCGTCTTCTGCGTCGGCCTCGGGCTCTACGCCGCCCTGTCCAGCCTCGCGCCCGCGATCATGAGCGAACTGTTCCCCACCGAACTGCGCGGCCTCGGCATCGGCGCCTGGTACAACCTCACTGTCGCCGTGTTCGGCGGCACCGCGCCGCTGGTCATCAGCGCGCTCTCCGCCGCCGGGGCGTCGATCCTGTTCTTCTGGTACGTCGCGGCGGGCGCGGTGATCGCATTCCTCGTGCTGCTCACCCTCCCCGAAACGAAGGGCACGGAACTGCGTTAACGGCGGAACGGCACCAGATCGTCGGCGTGCACGACCTCCCGGCGCTGCTCCTCCGGCAGCTCGTGGCTGGACCGGCCGATCAGCTCGGGCAACTCCCCCGCGTCGAACGCCACCACACCACGCGCCACCACACGCTGCGCCGGGTCGACCAGCTCCACCACGTCACCCGCCTCGAAATCACCGTCCACACCGGTGATCCCCGCGGCCAGCAACGACCGACGCCGGCGCACGACCGCGGCCACCGCACCGTCGTCGAGGTGCAGGCGCCCCCGCGTCCCCGCCGCGTAGCCGAGCCAGAACCGGCGCGCGGACAGCCGGCTGTCGGCCGCTCGGAAAGCGGTCCCGACCTCGGCCGTGGACAACGCCCGCGAAGCATCGGACGCCGCGGCCAGCAGTACCGGGATCCCCGCCGACGCGGCCGTGCGCGCGGCGGCCAGCTTGGACACCATCCCGCCCGTACCGAGCCCCGAGCTGGACATGCCGACGGCGATGCCCTCCAGATCCGCCGGGCCGGTCACCTCGGCGATGCGCCGCGTCGAACCCGATCGCGGATCCCCGTCGTACAGACCGTCCACATCGGACAACAGCACCAGGGCGTCCGCGCCGATCAGGTGCGCCACCAGCGCCGCCAGGCGGTCGTTGTCGCCGAACTTGATCTCCTCGGTGGCCACCGTGTCGTTCTCGTTGACCACCGGCACCGCGCCCAGCGCCAGCAGGCGCGAGAACGTCCGCTGCGCGTTGCGGTAGTGCGCGCGGCGCACCACGTCGTCGGACGTGAGCAGCACCTGGCCCACCGTCAGCGCGTACCGGCCGAACGACTCGGCGTAAGCGTGCGCGAGCTGCAACTGGCCGACACTCGCCGCGGCCTGCTGGGTCGCGAGGTCCCGCGGCCGCTTGCCGAGCGCGAGCGGCGCCAGCCCGGCGCCGATCGCACCCGAGGACACCAGCACGATCTGGCTGCCCTGCGCGATCCGCGCCGCGATGGCGTCGACCAGCGCGTTCAGCCGCGTCACGTCGAGCCCGTCACCAGCGGTGGTCAGCGCCGACGAGCCGACCTTGACGACCAGCCGTTCCGCCGCCGCGACGGCTTTGCGGGCCACGCTCATCGTGCTGTCGAGTCCTCGTCCTCGGGCTGGTCCGGCCCGTCACGGCGGATGCGCCGGGCTTCCTTGCGCTCGGCGGCCGACACGCGGTTGTTCTGCTCCAGCCGCACGTCGGTGCCCCGGCCCGTCATGTGCGCCGCCACGCCCGGCGTGGAGGGCTCCCACTCGAAGGTGATGTTGCCGATCGTCACTGGACATCCCGGCTCGGCGCCGCGCTTGGCCAGCGCGTCCTCGACACCCAGCCGGTTGAGCCGGTCCGCGAGGTAACCCACGGCCTCGTCGTTGCCGAAGTCGGTCTGCCGGATCCACCGCTCGGGACGCGCGCCCCGCACGATGAAGCCGCCCGGCTCCTCCGGGTCCTCCTCGATGGTGAAGCCCGAGTCGTCGACCGCCACCGGCCGCAGCACGATCCGCGTCGGCTCCGCCTCCGGCTGCGCCGCCCGGTACTTTTCGACCTCCTTGGCAAGCGCGAAGGTCAGCTCACGCAGGCCCTGGCGGGTCACCGTGGAAACCTCGAACACCGGCAGGCCACGCGCCTCGAACTCGCCACGCACCATCTCGGCCAGCTCGGCCGCGTCCGGCACGTCGATCTTGTTGAGCACCACGACCCGCGGGCGGGAGTCCAGCTCGCCGCCCAGCGCCGGGGTGTAGCGGGCCAGCTCGGCCTCGAGGGCGTCCACGTCGGACACCGGGTCACGGCCCGGGTCGTAGGTGGCGCAGTCGACGACGTGCACGAGCACCGCGCAGCGCTCGATGTGGCGCAGGAAGTCCAGGCCGAGGCCCTTGCCCTCGCTCGCGCCGGGGAGCAGGCCGGGCACGTCGGCCATCGTGAACACGGTGTCGCCCGCGTTCACCACGCCGAGGTTCGGCACCAGCGTCGTGAACGGGTAGTCGGCGATCTTCGGCTTGGCCGCGGACAGCACCGAGATCAGCGACGACTTGCCGGCCGACGGGAAGCCGAGCAGGCCGGCGTCGGCGACCGAACGCAGCTCCAGGACGAGGCTGCGCTCCTCGCCGGGCTCGCCGAGCAGGGCGAACCCGGGCGCCTTGCGGGCCTTGGACGCCAGCGCCGCGTTGCCGAGGCCGCCGCGCCCGCCCTGGGCGGCGACGAACGTCGTGCCCGGACCGACCAGGTCCGCCAGGACCTCGCCGTCCTCGGACATCACGACGGTGCCGTCGGGCACCTTGAGTTCCAGGGTCTCGCCTGCCGCGCCCGCGCGGTGGCTGCCCTGGCCCTGGCGGCCGTTGGTGGCCTTGGCGTGCGGGTGGAAGTGGAAGTCGAGCAGCGTGTGCACGTTCGGGTCGACGACGAGTCGCACGTCGCCGCCGTTGCCGCCGTTGCCCCCGTCGGGGCCGCCGAGCGGCTTGAACTTCTCGCGGTGGATCGAGGCACAGCCGTGCCCGCCGTCGCCCGCGGCGACGTGGATCACCGCGCGGTCAACGAACCGGGACGCCATCGTGAAGCCTCTTCTCGTTTCTTCGGAGGGATATCAGCCATCTTCAGCAACAAGGGGCGGGACCGGATCTGTTCCGGGCCCGCCCCTCGCTGAAGGTGCTGGGTTGTCTAGCCGGACCCTCAGGCCTCGGCCGGGACGATGTTGACCGTCTTGCGGCCACGCTTCGCGCCGAACTCGACGGTGCCCGCCGCGAGGGCGAACAGCGTGTCGTCGCCGCCACGGCCGACGTTCAGGCCGGGGTGGAACTTGGTGCCGCGCTGGCGGACCAGGATCTCACCGGCGTTCACGAGCTGACCGCCGTAGCGCTTGACGCCGAGGTACTGGGGGTTGGAGTCGCGCCCGTTGCGGGAGCTGGACGCACCCTTCTTGTGTGCCATGGCTCCTGCAGCTCCTTACTTCGTGATTCCGGTGACCTCGACGCGGGTCAGCTTCTGACGGTGACCCTGCCGCTTGTGGTAGCCGGTCTTGTTCTTGAACTTGTGGATGCGGATCTTGGGACCCTTGGTCTGCTCGACGACCTTGCCGGTGACCGAGATCTTCGCGAGTGCTTCGGCATCCGCCGTGACATCGCTGCCGTCGACGTACAGCACGGCGGGGAAAGAGTGCTCGGTGCCCGGCTTGCCCTCGAGCTTCTCGACCTCGACGACGTCGCCGACGGCCACCTTGTACTGCTTGCCGCCGGTCTTGACGATCGCGTACGCCGACACGGAAGTCTCCTGCTAACTCGACAATGGGTGAGGGCTTGCGCCACGTCCCGCTGTGTGCGGTCCGGTGATCGCGCCATAGCCCGTCCGGGGACGGGCCGTCTTACAGGTTACGTGACGCCCCGGTGCCGGTTGACACCGGGGCTCACGTAGGTGGATCAGCTCTGGTCCGACGCGTGCACCGGGGGCCCGGCCGGGCGGGAGGCCGCGCGGCGCGGGCGCCGGCGGGCCGTCCTGGTGGCCGGGGTGGGCACGCTGACCTCGGGCGACGCCTCCTCCTGCCCGGTGGCTTCCGGGCTGGAGGTTTCCAGGGTGGGCGCCGGTCCGCCGGCCACGGGGCCGGCCGGGACGGTGGGGGCCTGCGGCTCGCCGGCGGCCTGGACGGGCTCCGGGGGCGCCGCGGGCCTGCGGGCGACGCGGCGGGTCCGGGCGCGGGAGGGCTTCGCCTGCTCCGCGGCGGGCTCACCGGCCTGAGGCTGCGCCGAGGTGGGCTCGGGCGACGCCTGCTGAGCAGATTCAGGCTGGGCCGACACAGGCTGGGTCTGGGCCGAGGCAGTCTGCACCGACGCGGACCCGGCCGACCCAGGCCGGGGCGACGTGGGCTGGGCCGACGTGGGCTGGGCCGACGTGGGCTGGGCCGACGTGGGCTGGGCCGACGTGGGCG
>NZ_JAKGSD010000019.1:111980-117483 GCF_021654135.1 Amycolatopsis tucumanensis
CGTGGGCTGGGCCGACGTGGGCTGGGCCGACGTGGGCTGGGCCGACGTGGGCTGGGCCGCGTTCTCGGAGCCAGTCGCGGACCGGTCCGTCCCGGACTGGGCCGCACCTTCCGGTGCGGCCGAAGCCGTGGCCGGAGGCTGCGCCTCCGAGCCGGCCGGCTCGGAGGGCTCGGCCTGCGCCACGGGCTGCCCCACGGCACCGGACTGAGCCGTGGCAGCGGACTGAGCCGTGGCACCGGACTGAGCCGTGGCACCGGACTGAGCCGTGGCAGCGGTCTGAGCCGTGGCAGCGGTCTGGGTCGCACCCGACTGGGCAGCACCCGACTCGTCAGCCGCGCTGGGCTGGGCCGCTGCGTCAGCCTGGTCGGTCGCGCTGGGCTCGGCCTGCGCCTCGGCCGGAGCCGGGGGCTGGGGCGCCGCCTCGGGCTGGACCGTCGCGTTCGGCTGGGTCTGGGCTTCGGGCTGGGCCGTCTCGGCGCGGGCCTTCCCACGGGAGCGGGACCGCCGGTCGGGGCGGTCGCTGCCGGCCTTCTCCGCACCGGCCTTTTCCGCGCCGGTGTGCGCCTCGGCGGGGGTCGCCTCGGCCGGGGCCGCGCCGTTCTCCGCCTTCTCGCCGCCCTCGGTCTTCGTCGAGGCGATCTTCGCGGCCTTGGCCATGGCCTCGACGGCCGAGATCGTGCTCTCCCGCTGCACCGGCGACGGCTCGGGTGTCTTCTCCGCCTGCGGCTCCTCGACCTTGGCCCGGCCGCGCGACCGGCGCGAACCGCCGCCGCCACCGCCGTGCTGGTGCCCGCCGCCGTTGCCGCCGTTGCCCGACTTCACCGGCTCGGTCGAGACGATGACCCCGCGGCCCTTGCAGTGCTCGCACGTCGTGGAGAACGCCTCGAGCAGGCCGGTGCCGATCTTCTTGCGGGTCATCTGCACCAGGCCCAGCGAGGTGACCTCGGCGACCTGGTGACGCGTGCGGTCCCGGCCGAGGCACTCGGTCAGCCGCTTGAGCACCAGCTCGCGGTTGGACTCCAGCACCATGTCGATGAAGTCGATCACGATGATGCCGCCGATGTCGCGCAGCCGCAGCTGGCGCACGATCTCCTCGGCCGACTCCAGGTTGTTGCGGGTGACCGTCTCCTCGAGGTTGCCGCCCGAACCGGTGAACTTGCCGGTGTTGACGTCGATCACCGTCATCGCCTCGGTGCGGTCGATGACCAGGTAACCGCCGGAGGGCAGCCACACCTTGCGGTCCAGCGCCTTGGTGAGCTGCTCGTCGATGCGGTGCTCGGCCAGCACGTCTCCGGTGCCGACGTAGCGCTTGAGCCTGGGAGTCAGGTCCGGCGCGACGTGCTCGACGTAGGCGCGGATGGTCTCCCACGCCGTGTCGCCCTGGACCTCGAGCGAGACGAAGTCCTCGGTGAACAGGTCGCGGACCACCTTGACCAGCAGGTCCGGCTCTTCGTAGAGCATCACCGGGGCGGAGGACTTCTTGCCGGAGGTGGCCGCGTCGGCCTTCTCCTTGACGACCTCCCACTGCGCCTTCAGCCGCCGGACGTCGCGCTCCAGCTCCTCCTCGCTGATGCCCTCCGACGCCGTGCGGATGATCACACCGGCGTCCTCGGGGACGATCCGCTTGAGGATGTCCTTCAGCCGCCGCCGCTCGTTCTCCGGCAGCTTGCGCGAGATGCCGGTGGCGCCGCCCGAGGGCATGTAGACCAGGAAGCGGCCCGGCAGCGAGATCTGGGTGGTCAGCCGGGCGCCCTTGTGCCCGACCGGGTCCTTGGTGACCTGCACCAGCACGTTGTCGCCGGTGGAGAGGGCCTGCTCGATCTTGCGGGACTTGCCCTCCAGGCCGGCGGCGTCCCAGTCGACCTCGCCGGCGTAGAGCACGGCGTTGCGGCCGCGGCCGATGTCGACGAACGCGGCCTCCATCGAGGGCAGCACGTTCTGCACGCGGCCCAGATAGACGTTGCCGACGATCGAGCCGCTGCCCTGCGAGGTCACGAAGTGCTCGACGAGCACACCGTCCTCGAGCACGCCGATCTGGGTGTGCTCGCCGCGCTCGGCGACCACCATCGTGCGCTCGACCGACTCGCGCCGGGCCAGGAACTCGGCCTCGGACAGGATCGGCGCGCGGCGGCGGCCCGCCTCGCGGCCGTCCCGGCGGCGCTGGCGCTTGGCCTCCAGCCGCGTGGAGCCGCGGACGCTGCGCACCCCGTCCGAGCTGCTGCCGCTCTTCTCCTCGGCCTTCGCCTCGCGGACGTGGACGACGGTGTTCGGCGGGTCGTCGGTGGTGGCGTCGGCGCTGTCGCCGTCCGAGCCCTTGCGGCGGCGACGGCGACGGCGACGACGGCTCGAGCCCTCGGTCTCGTCGGTGTCCTCGGACGGCTCGCCCTCGTCGGCGGTGTCCTCGTCCTCGGCCTTGGCGGTCTCCTCGGCAGGCGCGGTCTCGTCGGCCTCGGTGGTCTCGGTGGCGTTCTCGTCGCCGCCCTTGCCCCGGCCACGGCCGCGACGGCCCCGGCGGCGGCGACGGCGGCCTGCGCCGTCCTCACCCTCGTCGGAGTCCTCGTCCACCGGCTTGACCTCGGCGGGCTGCTCCGCCTTGGGGGCGGGCTCCTCCTCGACGGCACCGGCCTCCGGCGGCAGGAACACCGGCGACGGGGCCGCGAAGACCGGCATGTGCGGCGGGCGCTGCGGCTGCCGCACCGGCTCGGGCTCGGGCTCGGCCACGGGTTCGGGCGCCGCGGCCGCCGGCGCGGTCTCGGGCTCCGGCGTCGCCTGGGTGGCGGGCTCGGGGGTGGTCTGGGCGGCCGGTGTCTCGACGACCGGCTCGGGCGTGCTCTCCGGGACGGCGTCCGGCGCGGGCGCCGCGTCCTCGGCCGGGGCGACCGCCTCGGGGGCGGCGGCCTCCTCGACGGCCTGCTCGTCGGCCGGGGCGAGCGCCTCGGCGACCTTCACCGCGACCTCCCGCGGCACGCTCGACTGGGCGCTGCGCGCCGTCTCACCCAGTTCGGTGAGCTTCGCCAGCACGACCCGGCTGTTGGAGCCGAGCAGCTTCGCCAGGGCGTGCACCCGGACGCGGGGCGGCAACTCGCCCAGCGGGCCGGTTGCGGGTAGGGCGGTGTTCCCGCCGGTGTTCTCGGCGGGTGTGTCCGCGTTCGACATACATCTCCTCCGCCCCCGGGCGCGTCCCAGCCGCTTGGGCTGGCGGACGCGGCCGCACAGGGGCCCTTCCTGTCTGTTCCGCCGGGGTGGTCACCGCCGGCGGGAATCCTGTGCCTCGTCTCGCCCCGACGGTGCCGGGGTCCGGCACCCGCCGATGGCGGGTCCGCTCGGTGACGGGCCGTCCGAGCCGGCGGTTCCCGCCCGCCTGCCGCTCGTCGAGCCACCCAGGTGGTTCCTGGCGGCGACGACCTGGCGCTCTTCCGGCCTGTCTCCGGACCGCAACCCCCGGACGGACCGCAGGTCGCGGACGTGTCGGCGGAAGCAGCCAAGCCGAGTATCCCACACGGTGCGTCCGGTGCGGCGTACTCGGTGCCAACAGGCACGTGACCACGGCCGGGCGAACTTGCCGCGTGCGCTTGTCGCCGCCGCGCGGGGTGGCTTAGCGTGCGGCAGGACGCCGACGGCCCCCCGGCCGCTGTTCGCCCTGTTGGAGGTCCCCGTTGCCCGGCTTCGGACGATCACTGGTGGCGGTGGCGTGCGCCGTCCTGGTGGTGGCGCCGGCCCACGTCGCGGCGGCGGAGCCGGAGCAGGCGTGCTCGGACAGCGGGCGCGACGTGCGGTACCTGGTCGTCTTCGACCGCGACACGCCCGAACCGGCGGCCCGCGACCAGGTGCGAGCCGCGTGCGGGCAGCTGACCGGGTATCACCCGCAGATCGGTGTGGGCGTCGCCACCTCCGGCGAGCCGGACTTCGCGCCGCGGATGGGCCCCGGCCGCACGTACAGCGCGCAGAACGAGCGGCGGGCGGGGCAGCGGTCGGCGCGGCCCAGCCTGCGGGCGACCACGCCGTCGGAGGTGCCGTCCACGGACCGCGCCGGCGAGCAGTGGAACCTCGCCGCGGTGGGCGGGCCCGGCACGGGCAGCCCGGACGTCGTGGTCGGTGTCCTGGACTCGGGCATCGACCCGGACCACCCCGACCTCGCAGAAGCGCTGGACCGGGGCGACTCGGCCGGCTGTCTGAGCGGTGTGCCCGACCCGGTTGAGCGCGCGTGGCGGGCGACGACGTCGGCGCACGGCACGCACGTCGCGGGGATCATAGCCGCGGCCGACGACGGCCGCGGCACCACCGGGGTCGCGCCGGGCACGCGGGTGGCGTCGGTCAAGGTCATCGACGACCGCGGTCTGGTCACCCCGGAGGCCGTGGTGTGCGGGCTGATGTGGGCGGCCGAGCGCGGGATGGCGGTCACCAACAGCAGCTTCGCGATCAACACGTGGGCCTCGTCGTGCGCCTGGACGCCGGAACGCGAGGTCGTGCGCGAGGCGGTCGGCCGGGCGCTGACCTACTCGGCTTCGCGGGGCACGGTGAACGTGGCCGCGGCGACGAACGACGCCGTCGACCTGACCCCGGCGTCCCGGGCGGGCGGGTGCGACGCGCTGCCCGCCGCGCTGCGGGACGTGGTGGCGGTGTCGGCGGTCGGGCCGGACGAGGTGAAAGCCGGGTACAGCTCGTACGGGCTCGGCGTGGTGGACCTGACCGCGCCGGGCGGCGACCGCGGCACGTGCGTGCTGTCCACCACGCCCGGCGGGTACGGCGAACTGTGCGGCACGTCGATGGCGGCGCCGCACGTGGCCGGCGCGGCGGCGGTGCTCGCGGCCGAGCGGCCCGGTTCGACGGCCCGACAGCTGCGGCGCGCGCTGGAGGAACGCGCGCGGCCGGTGCCCTGCCCCGCCGACTACGACCTCACCGGCGACGGGCGGCAGGACGCGTTCTGCGCCGGGTACACCGGCTACAACGGCTTCTACGGGCACGGGCTGGTGCGCATCGGCGCCGGCTGACGGTGGGCCGCGCTCCGGGTGGCCAGGACGGCGCCACTGTGAGGGGATGTGGTTGGGCATGCCGGGGTGCGAGGTGGTCCGGCGCTTCCACGCGACTGCGGGCGCGGGAGCAGCCCGCTGTGGCGGTGGGCCGTGCTCCAGATGCCCGGAGGGCGCCATCGGGTAGACGATGTGGCCGACCAGGCCCGGGTGCAAAGGTGGCCCCGCGCTTCCGCGCGACAGCGGGCACGAGCTGACGCGGGTTGGCGCCCGTTGACGGTGGGCTGCGCCCCGAACGGCCAGGACCCGGCCACGCATGAGGCGATGGCCCACCATGCAGGGTGAACCGAGGCGGTGGCAACGGGCGTGGCCGGTGCCGCGCCAGCGGGCTACCCCTCACCGGGCACGGGTCAGCGCAGGAGCAGGCCGCTGAGGCAGTGGGCCGTGCTGTAGATGGCCAGCACCGCGCCACCAAGTAGGCGATGTGGCCGATCATGCCGAGGGGCGAGGTGGCCCGGCGCTTCCGCGCGACA
>NZ_JAKGSD010000019.1:117580-146612 GCF_021654135.1 Amycolatopsis tucumanensis
GTAGGCGATGTGGCCGATCATGCCGAGGGGCGAGGTGGCCCGGCGCTTCCGCGCGACAGGCGCACGAACAGCCGGCCGAGGCGGCGAGCCGCGCTCCGGATGCCCGACCGCGCCATCGAGTAGGCGACGTGACCGACCGTGCCGGAATGCAAGGCGACCCGAGGCGGTGGCAACAGGCGCGGCCGGGTGCCGTGCCCGGCGGGCTACCCCTCACAGAGCACGGGTCAGCGCAGGAGCAGCCCGCTGAGGCGGCGGGCCGCGCCCCAGATGCCGAGCACCGCCAGCGCCACCAGGTACGCGACGTGGCCGATCATGCCCGGGTGCAGGGCGCCGACGGCGAACTCGCGCATCAGCTGGATCCCGTGGTAGAGCGGTGAGCACTGCACCAGCACCTGCAGCGGCCCCGGGTAGACCGACAGCGGGTAGAACGTCGTGGAGAACAGGAACATCGGGACGACGGCCAGCTGGATGTAGTCGAACTGGGACGTCGAGCGGAGGAAGGTCGCGCAGGCCATGCCGATCGCGGCGAAGGCCAGCGCGATCAGCAGCGCGACCGGGATCAGCAGCAGCGCCCACGGCGAGGTGACCAGGCCCATCGCGGCCATCACGGCGAAGAACGCGACCGAGTAGAGCCCGCCGCGCAGGACGGCCCACGAGATCTCGCCGATCGCGATGTCCAGCGGGCCGATCGGGGTGGCCAGCATCGCGTCGTAGGTCTTGGCGTAACGGAACTTGAAGAACACGTTGAACGTGCTGTCGAAGACGGCGCCGTTCATGGCGGACGAGGCGAGCAGGGCGGGCGCGACGAACGCGACGTAGCTCATCGGCTGCCCGTCCGGTCCGATGGCGTCACCGACGAGCCTGCCGAAGCCGATCTGGAACGCGACGAGGTAGAACAGCGGCTCCAGCACGCCGGACGCGAAGACCAGCCACATGCGTGAGTAGGCCAGGATCGAGCGCTCGACGAGCTTGCTGGCGCGGCCGGCGTACAGGCCGGGCGGCAGAACGCGGAGAAGGACGCCGCGGCGCGGGGTTTCGCTGAGTGTGGTCATCGGGGCCCTCGCGTGGTCGGCCGGAGTCGGGTGGTCCGCAGGGAGCAGGCGGGCATGGTCACACCACCAGACGGCGGTAGAAGTAGTGGCGCGCCAGCAGCGCCCCCACGGTGAACAGGGCCGCCAGGAACGCCAGGTGGCCGAGCGCGGGCAGCAGCTCCAGGCCGCCGAGGGTGACGCCCCGCGCGAGTTCGTTGCCGTGCCACAGCGGGGAGATCCAGGCGAGCCAGCGCAGCGCCACCGGGATCTGCTCGATCGGGAAGAACGTCCCTGCGAACAACGTCATCGGCATCACCACGAACCGGAACACGGCGTTGAACCGGACGCCCTCGTCGTACGTCGTCGCGGCGAGGGCCGTCACCGGCGCGGCGCACGCCAGGCCGGTCACGGCGCCGACCAGCACGACCAGCACCGCCCCGGCGTTCAGCCACGCCCCGAACGGCACCGCGATCAGGGCGTACACCGCGCCGGACAGCAACAGCCGCAACGTCACCCAGATCAGGTGCCCGCCGAGCACCTGCCCCGGCGTGACCGGCGTCGCCGTGACGGCCAGGTAGTCCTTCTGCCACTTGAACCCGGACAGCACCGGGTACGTCGACTCCCCCACCGCGTTCTGCATCGCCGCCGACACCAGCAGCGCGGGCGCGATGTAGTGCACATAGGACAGTCCGCCGGTGGCCGGCCCGGCCTGCACCTGCGAGCCGAAGCCGAGCCCCATCGCCAGCAGGAACAACAGCGGCTGCAGGCCGGTGGAGTACACATTGGACTTCCAGTACCGGCGGTACCACGCCCAGTAACCCTCGACACGCAACCACGCGCCCTGCCACGCCGGGACGACCCGGCCCGTCGACGAAACGCTCATCAGTCCACCAGCGTCCGACCGGTCAGACGCAGGAACACGTCCTCCAGCGTGCTCCGCCGCACCAGCGACGACAGCGGCCGCACCCCGCGCTGGTGCACCTGCTCCAGCGCCGACTCGCCCGCCGCGGTGTAGAGCAGCAGGCGGTCGGGCAGCACCTCGACCCGGTCGGCCAGGTCGGCCACCCGGTCCGCCGGCGCCTCCTCCCCCGGCGCGAACCGCAGCTCCACCACCTCGCGGGTGGAGTACCGCAGGATCAGCTCGGCTGGCGAGCCCTCGGCCACGATCCGGCCGCCGTCCATGACCACGAGCCGGTCGCACAGCTGCTCGGCCTCGTCCATGTAGTGGGTCGTGATGATCAGCGTGACGCCCTGCGCCTTCAGGCGGAACAGCCTGTCCCACAACAGGTGCCGCGCCTGCGGGTCCAGCCCGGTGGTCGGCTCGTCGAGCAGCAGCAGCTCGGGATCGTTGACCAGGGCACGGGCGATGGTCAGCCGCCGTTTCATGCCGCCGGACAACGGCTCCACCTCGTCCTCGGCCCGGTCGGACAGCTGCGCGAACTCCATCAGCTCGACCGCCTTGCGGCGCACGTGCGCCCTGGACAGTCCGAAGTAGCGGCCGTACACGTGCAGGTTCTGCCGCACCGTCAGCTCGTTGTCGAGGTTGTCCTGCTGCGGCACGACACCGAGCCGGGCGCGGATGCGGGGGCCCTCGACGTTCGGGTCCATGCCGAGGACCTTCAGGTCCCCGTCGGACCGCGGCGACACCGACGCGATCATCCGCATCGTCGACGACTTCCCGGCGCCGTTGGGCCCGAGGAAGCCGAACGCCTCCCCACGCCGGACCTCGACGTCGATCCCCCGCACCGCTTCGAAGTCGCCGAAGCGCTTCACCAGCGCCTTGGCCTGCACCATGCTCGGTTCGTCCACACCCAGCACAGTACGACCGGGCACCGACAGTTTCGATCGGTTTACGGCGCGGCCAGCTCCCGCGTCAGCGCGGACGCCGCGGTCCGCACCGCGGGCGCTAGCCGTTCCACGTCGAGGCGCTCGGCGCTGCCGGTGATCGACACGGCCGCGATCAGCCTGCGCCGCCGGTCGTACACCGGCGCGGCCACCGCGGCGACCCCGACCTCGGCCTCCTCGTGGTTGACCCCGTACCCGCGCTCCACGGCCCGGTCCAGCTCCCGCCGCAGCAACCCGGGCGCGACGATCGTGCGCGGCGTCTTGCGGGCCAGCCCGGCCTCGGTCACGCGTCGGAAGTACTCCGGCGGCCCGAGCGCGAGGAAGACCTTGCCGGTCGCGGTGCAGTGCACCGGCATCCGGCCGCCGACGCGCGAGCGGATGGGGGTCGAGCGGTGACCGGTGACCTTCTCCAGGAACAACGTGTGACCGCCGTCGGGCACCGCGAGGTGGATGTTCTCGTGCGTGGCCTCGTACAGGTCCTGCAGGTACGGCAGCGCCGCTTCGCGCAGTTCACGCCGCCGCGGCACGCGCTGGCCGAGTTCGAAGAGCTTCATCCCGAGCCGGTAGGAGGCGCCGTGACGTTCCAGCCCGCCCCAGCGGACGAGTTCGGCGATCATCCGGTGGGCGGTGGCCTTCGGCAGGCCAGTGCGGGCGGACAGTTCGGCCAGGGAGAGTTCGACGTCGGCGGGCTCGAACGCGTCCAGCAACACCAGGCCGCGCGCCAGCACCGACTTCGGGACATCGCCATCGCCTGCGGCCATGCCCCAGATGGTAATTCCCGCGAGGGGCTCCCGGTAAGGATCAATCCCACCGGGAGCCCCCGCGGTTGCTCAGAGGTCCGGGAACCAGAGCTTCAGCTCGCGCTCGGCCGACTCGGGCGAGTCCGAGCCGTGCACCAGGTTGAACTGGGTCTCCAGGCCGTAGTCCCCGCGCAGCGTGCCCGGGGTGGCCTTCTCCACCGGGTCGGTGCCGCCGGCCAGCTGGCGGAAGGCCGCGATGGCCCGCACGCCCTCCACCGCGATCGCGACGACCGGGCCGGAGGTGATGAACTCCAGCAGGTCGCCGAAGAACGGCTTGTCCTTGTGCTCGGCGTAGTGCTCCTCGGCGACCGAACGCTCGACGGTGCGCAGCTCCAGCGCGGCCAGCTTCAGCCCCTTGCGCTCGATGCGCGAGATGACCTCGCCGACGAGGCCGCGCTGTACGCCGTCGGGCTTGACCAGAACCAGCGTGCGTTCACTCACGACTGTGTTTCTCCTTAATCACGTGCACGGATTGCCCGAAGCCTACTGGCCTGGTCAGCGCTGCGGTTCCAGGGTGGTCGACCACAGCGAGGCGCCCGTGCCGTCACGGAGATCGACTCGCAGCTCACCCGAGCGGCCGTCGATGTTGATTTCGCCGAAGTGCTGGAAACCGGCCATCGGCGAAGTGTTCGCGGCGGGCGGGGCGTGCACGAAAACGGCCTGCGGGCCGAAGGTCGGGTCGAGCGTGTTCGGGCCGAACGCGCCAGCGTGCAGCGGGCCGGAAACGAATTCCCAGAACGGGTCGAAATCCTGGACCGCGGCGCGGTCCGGCGAATAGTGGTGTGCCGCGGTGTAGTGCACGTCCGCGGTCAGCCACACGGTGTTGCGCACCTTTCGCTTCGCCAGTTCCCGGAGCACCCACGCGATTTCGCTCTCGCGGCCGGCGGGCGCGCCGGGGAGGTTGTTGGCCACGCCCTCGATACCGGTGGAGCCGTCCGGCACGGCGAGCCCGATGGGCAGGTCGGCCTGGACGATCTTCCACGTCGCGCGGCTGCGGGACAGCCCGTCGACGAGCCACTTCGCCTGCTTCTCGCCGAGGATCTGCCCGGGCTTGGTGGGGTCCGCGGTGTTGGCGTCCTTGTAGGTCCGCATGTCCAGCACGAACAGCTCCACCCGCGAGCCGTAGGTGAAGCTGCGGTACACGCGGCCGTCGACCGCCTGGCGAGGGTCGATCGGCTGCCACTCGTGGAACGCCTGGAACGCCCGCGCGGCCAGCACGTCGACGCGCTTTTCGGTGTACTGCGGCAGGTCCAGGATCTCGCCCGGGTACCAGTTGTTGGTCACCTCGTGGTCGTCCCACTGGACGTAGCTGGGCACGGCGGCGGTGAACGCGCGCACGTTCGCGTCGAGCATGTTGTAGGCGAACTGGCCGCGGTACTCGTCGAGCGTCTCGGCGACCTTCGTCTTCTCCGGGGTCACGATGTTGCGCCAGACGCGGCCGTCGGGCAGCGTGACCGTCTCGGTGAGCGGGCCGTCGGCGTAGACCGTGTCGCCGCTGTGCAGGAACAGGTCCGGCTTGCGGGCGAGCATCGCGGCGTAGGCGGTCATGCCGCCGATGTCCGGGTTGATGCCCCAGCCCTGGCCCGCCACGTCGCCGGACCAGGTCAGGCGCACGTCGCTGCGGCCGACCGGCGCCGTCTTGAAGGTGCCGGTCAGCGGTTCGCTGGTGGCCCGTCCGTCGAGCGATTCCGCGGTGACCCGGTAGTGCAGTTCGGTGCCCGGCGCGAGCGCGGAGATCCGCAGCTTGCCGGTGCCGCCGGTGTCCGGGGTCAGCAGCGGGCCGCGGACGGTCCGCGCGTGCCGGAACGACGGGTCACGGGAGACCTCGACGATCATGCGGGACGGCCGGTCGGCACGGGTCCAGACCAGTGCCGAGTTCGGGGTCACGTCGCCGGACTGGATGCCGTGCGTCAGGACGGGGCGGTCCTTGCGGACGAGGGCGGCGTTCGCGAAGGGGCTGCCGAGGACGCCTGCGGCGAGGACACCGGCGCCGACGAGGCCGGTTCTGAGGGCGGAGCGGCGGGTCTGTTCGGTCATGCCGGAGTTCTATGCGGGCTCGGGGGCCGACGGGCCAACTCCGGCTGTCCGGACGGTGAACTCACGCGGTGGCGCGCTGCCTGCCGTCGGCCGTGCGCAGACCGTAACCGAAGGCGCGGTCCACGACGATGTGCGCGAGCCAGGCCAGTCCGAGCGTGAAGGCGGCGGGGCTCGCGACGAAGCTGAAGACCACGAGTAGGACCACCGGCCCCGCCCAGTGGTGGGCGGCGTTGTAGAACGGCACCACGCGGCGCGGCAGCACGCCCCGCTCGGCCTGCGGCGCGCCGATCCCGGCCAGGAACGTCAGGTCCGGCCCGATCAGGCCGAGCAGCAGGGCGCCGACGGTCCAGCCGCCGTGCTTGACAGCCTCGAACACGGCGAACGCGAGCAGGAAGACGCCGGCGACGGCCCAGGCGGTGCGCTTCATGGGAACACTCCTCCGAGATCGGTTGTCCATTTCGAGAGCAGTGCTCTCACAGGACAAGCATGACCCGGCCGCGTGCCCCTGTCAAGAGCACTGCTCTCTGTTCGGATCGCCGCTACTGCTGCTGGCTGGGCAGACGGCCCTCGGCCATGCGCCGGGCCACGTCGTTGCGCAGCCACAGCGCCCACAGCCAGAACGCGAGGAACAGCAGGCCGATGACGCCGATCGCCACCGTGTCGACGAAGTACGCCACCAGCGCGACCTGCAGCACCAGGATCGCCGGCACCGCCCAGCGCCGCTTCAGCACGCCGCACAGCAGCACGTGCAGCACGGCGATCACGATGATCCCCCAGCCCGCGAGGGTGCCGATGCCGCCGCCGAGGTTCGCGATCACCGGCAGCGCCAGTCCGACCGTGATGGCCTCGCAGATCAGCGTCCCGGCCATCACGCCGCGGAAGGACTTCATGGGGTCCTTCGCCGGGGGCCGGACCGTCTTCTCCTCGCTCACGCGGGCTCCTTCCCGAACAACGTCCGCGCGTCCCCGACCGTGACGACGGAGCCCGTGATCAGCACACCGCCACCGGCCAGCGGTTCGCCGCCGTCGCTCTCCTCGACCAGCGCGACCGCGGTCTCCACCGCCGCGTCCAGGCTGGGCTCGGCGACCACCCGGTCCTCCCCGAACACCGCCAGCGCCAGTTCGTTCAGCTCGTCCAGCGGCATCGCGCGGGGCGAGCTGTTCTTGGTGACCACGACGTCGGAGACCACCGGCTCGAGCGCCTCCAGCACGCCGCGCACGTCCTTGTCCTCGAGCACCCCGATGACCGCGGCCAGCCTGCGGAACGCGAACTCCTCCTCGATCGCGGTGGCCAGCGCCCGCGCGCCGTGCGGGTTGTGGGCCGCGTCCAGCAGCACCGTCGGCGCGGCGCGCACGGGCTCCAGGCGGCCCGGGATCTCCACCGCCGCGAACGCCTCGCGCACGGCCTCGATGTCGAGCCGCCTGTCCTTGCCCGCGCCGAAGAACGCCTCGACCGCGGCCAGCGCCAGCAGCGCGTTGTTCGCCTGGTGCACGCCGTGCAGGGGCAGGAAGATCTCGTCGTAGACGCCGCCGAGGCCCTGCAGGCTCAGCATCTGCCCGCCGACCGCGATCTCGCGCCGCAGCACACCGAACTCGCTGCCCGCGCGCGCGACCGTGGCGTCCACCTCGACGGTTCGCTCCAGCAGCACGCGCTGCGCGTCGGGCTCCTGCTCGGCGAGGATCGCGACGCTGCCCGGCTTGATGATCCCGGCCTTCTCGCCGGCGATCCCGCCGAGGTCGCTGCCCAGGTAGTCGGTGTGGTCGAGGCCGATCGGCGTGATGACCGCGACCTGCCCGTCGGCGACGTTGGTGGCGTCCCACCTGCCGCCCATGCCGGTCTCGATCACCGCGGCGTCGACCGGCGCGTCCGCGAACGCGGCGAACGCCATGCCGGTGAGCACCTCGAACTTGCTCATCTTCGGGCCGCCCGCGTTGTCCACCATGCCGATGTAGGGCGCGATGTCGCGGTAGATGTCGACGTACTTCGACGCCGCGATCGGGGCGCCGTCGACGGCGATCCGCTCGGTGACCAGCTGCAGGTGCGGGCTGGTGTAGCGGCCGACGCGCAGCCCGAGGCGGGACAGCAGCGCGTCGATCATGCGGGTGACCGAGCCCTTGCCGTTGGTGCCCGCGACGTGGATGACGGGGTAGGTCTTCTGCGGGTCGCCCAGCACGGTCATCAGCGCGGCGATGCGGTCGAGCGACGGCTCGATCTTCGTCTCCGGCCAGCGCTGGTTCAGCTCGGCCTCGACGCGCAGCAGCTCACGGCGGGCCTGGCGCTCGATCTCCTCCAGGTCGACCGGGTCGATCTCGGCCGGGTCGTCGGGCAGGGGCCCGGCGACGAAGTTGCCCCCGCTGGACAGCTCCGCCGGGTACTCCTCGTCCTCGCCCGATGTCACGCGTTCTCCCTCTTCGGCCGGGGTTGACTACCCGGCCGAGTCTACTTTCGCGGGTCCTGGCAGGTTGGGCTGCATGCCGTTCGACCACAACCACGCCTACCACCGGTTGCTGCTGCGGCACGTGCCCGCCGGGGCGCGCACCGCGCTGGACGTGGGGTGCGGCGCGGGACGGTTCACCCGGAAGCTGGCCGCGGCGGGTCTGTCGGTCGAGGGGATCGACCCGTCCGCGGAGGTCATCGCCGCGGCGCGGGCGCTCGGCCCCGGCATCACCTATCGGACCGAGGACGTCACGACGGCGGAGCTGGGCCGCTACGACTTCATCTCGTGCCTGGCCTCGCTGCACCACGTGCCGTTCGAGACGGTGACGAAGCTGCGGGCGGCGCTCAACCCCGGCGGGGTGCTGGCGGTGCTCGGGCTGGCCAAGCCGCGCTCGCTCGCGGACTGGGCGATGTGGGGCCTGCTCGCGCCGCCGGTCAACCTGGCGGCGCGCCTGGTCGTGGCGGCGGGCGAGCACCTCAACGGCGGCCCGGACCCGGTCTCGAAGGCGCCGGTGCGCGACTGGGACACGACGATGACGCAGGTGCGACGCGACTCGGCGCGGCTGCTGCCCGGATCGAGCGTGCGGCCGCTGCTGTTCTTCCGCTACCTGCTGCTCTACCGCGCCTGACGCGCGGCGATTCGCGCGCGCACCTCGGGCCGCCGCAGCGGGGGGACCGTCGTGGGTGGCTGGCGGCGCGCGGGCAGCTCGCCGAGCAGCCGCGTGGTGATCTCGGCGATCTCCGCGACCGCCCGTTCGAACGGCTCGCGCGTGGCGTCGGACAGGGTCTGCACCCCGGTCACCTTGCGCACGTACTGGCGCGCGGCGGCCTCGATCTCCTCCGCCGTCGCCGACGGCTCCAGCCCGCGGAGCACCGTGATGTTTCGGCACATGTGGCCGAGACTACGCGCGCCGCGCCCTCGACGGGGTCACACTGATCGGGCAAGCTCTCGGGAAAGTCCCCGTGCACGAGGAGGTGTGCGCGCTGTCGACCGACTTCGGCGCCTATGTCGAGCGCTTTCCCCTACCGGAAACCGGAATCCCCTTCGCGGTCAAGGACTTCCTCGACGTGGCGGGCCAGACGACGCGCAACGGCACGCCCGGGCTGGGGCACCACCTCGCGGCCGAGGACGCCGAAGTGGTCGCCCGGCTGCGCGCCGCCGGTTACGTCCCTGTCGCTCGCACCACGGTGCCGGAACTGGCGTGGTCGGTCCGCACGCCCGGCTGCCGCAACCCGTGGGCGCCGGACCGGGACGCGGGCGGGTCGAGCGGCGGCTCGGCGGTCGCGGTCGCCACCGGGGACGTGCCGGTCGCACTGGGCACCGACACCGGAGGCTCGATCCGCATCCCGGCCGCGCTGTGCGGGGTCGCCGGGCTGCGGCCGACGCACGGCACCGTGCCGGTGCGCGGGGTGACTCCGCTCGTGCCGTCGATGGACACCGTCGGGCCGATCGCGCGGACCGCGGCGGACTGCCTCACCGTGCACCGGATCCTGGCCGGCGACGGCGAACCCGCACCGGACACGGTCGAGGGTCTGCGCCTGGGCTGGCCGGAGCACCTGTGGCGCGGCAAGATCGACCCCGACGTGCTGGAAGTGGTCGAGTCGGCCGCAGGCACCCTCCGCGCGGCCGGCGTGGAGATCGTGCCGGTCGAGCTGCCGCTGGGCGCCCGGCACGCACGCTCGGCCGGGTTCACGACGATGCTGTACGAGTCCGCCCAGCAGTGGTGGCAGGCCTACTCCGACGACCCGTCCGGCTTGCGTGGCCGCGCGATCGGGCAGCTCAAGGCGGGCATCGAGGTGAGCCGGGACGACTACGACGCCGCCCGCGCCCGCGCCGCCGAGATCGCCGGCGAGGTGGACGCGGTGTTCACCGAGGTCGACGCCCTGTTGATGCCCACCTTGCCGGTCACCGCCGCGCCCACCGACACCGACACGGTCGAGCTCGGCGGGCGAGCGGAGTCACTCGAGAACGCCTACTACCGGCTGACCGCACTAGCCTCCGTCAGCGGGCATCCCGCGCTGACGGTCCCGGCCGGGCTGACCGGCGCCGGTCTCCCGGCCGGCGCCCAGCTCGTCGGGCCACGGCGGCAGGAAGCCCTGCTCTGCCTGCTCGGCGGAGTGATCGAAGCCGGTCCACCCGCCCGCGCCCTGGCACGGGCCCGCACAGGAAGAACGCCGTCATGACGAAGCCCGACCCCCGTGACCTGCTCGGCATCCGCGACCTGCTGAACGAGGAGGAGCGCGAGATCGCGGACACGGTGCGGACCTTCGTCCGCAAGGAGGTCGCCGACCACGCCGGCCAGTGGTTCGAGGACGCGACCTTCCCGAGGCACCTGGTCGGGCAGCTCGGCGAGATGGGCCTGCTCGGCATGCACCTCACCGGGTACGGCTGCGCGGGCACCAGCGCCACCGCGTACGGCCTGGCGTGCCTGGAGCTGGAGGCGGGCGACAGCGGGCTGCGCAGCTTCGTGTCCGTGCAGGGCTCGCTGGCGATGTTCCCGATCTGGAAGTACGGCTCGGACGAGCAGAAGGACCGCTGGCTGCCGGCCATGGCGCGCGGCGAGGCGATCGGCTGCTTCGGCCTCACCGAGCCCGACCGCGGGTCCGACCCCGGCGACATGCGCACGTTCGCCAAGCGCGACGGCGGCGACTGGATCCTCAACGGGTCCAAGATGTGGATCACCAACGGCACCCTCGCCGACGTCGCCGTGGTGTGGGCGCGCACCGACGAGGGCGTGCGCGGGTTCGTGGTGCCGACGGACACGCCGGGGTTCACCGCGCGGGAGATCAAGCACAAGCTGTCGCTGCGGATGTCCGCGACGGCCGAGCTGTCGTTCGACGACCTGCGCCTGCCCGGCGACGCGGTGCTGCCCGGCGTGACCGGGCTGAAGGGGCCGCTGTCCTGCCTGTCGGAGGCGCGGTTCGGCATCCTGTTCGGCGCGCTCGGCGCGGCCCGCACCTGCTACGAGGCCGCACTCGACTACGCGTCGACACGTGAGCAGTTCGGCCGCCCGATCGGTGGGTTCCAGCTGACGCAGCAGAAGCTCGTCGGGATGGCGCTGGAGCTGAACAAGGGCATGCTGCTCGCGGTGCACCTCGGGCGCCGCAAGGACGCCGGCGAGCTGCCGCCCGAGCTGGTCAGCTTCGGCAAGCTGAACAACGTGCGCACCGCGATCGACATCGCCCGCACGGCGCGCACGATCCTGGCCGCGAACGGGATCAGCCTGGAGTACCCGGTGCTGCGGCACGCGAACAACCTGGAGAGCGTGCTGACGTACGAGGGCACGGAGGAGATCCACACGCTCGTGCTCGGGCAGCTGCTGACCGGGCAGAGCGCCTACCGCTGAGCCGGCGTGGCCCGGCCGGGGAGCGCGTCGGGCTCGCGCAGAGCGCTTTCTCGCGCCGCCGGCCCGGCACGAGAAGGCGCGTGGTCCCCGGTGGACGCCGAGGAACTCGCCGCTCAGGCCGAGCACCGGTCGGCCGACGACAGCCACCGCGAGCCCCGGCACCGCGTCTGGCCGGGCGCGAGAATGCCCACGGTCCCCGCCAGGCAGAGCGCCTACCGCAGAGCCGACGCGGCCCGGCCGGCGAGCGCGTCGGGCTCACGCAGTGCGCCTTCTCGTGCCGCCGGCCGGGCACGAGAAGGCGCGCGGTTCCCCGGTGGACGCCGAGGAACTCTCCTCGGGCCGAGCGCCGTTCCCCGGCGCGGCAGCCACCCGCAAGCCCGGGCACCGCGTCCGGCGGGGCGCGGTACTCGGCCGGGCGCGAGAAGACCCGCGGTCCCCGCCGGACAGAGCGCCTACCGCTCAGCCGGCACGGCCCGGCCGGAGAGCGCCTCGGGCTTGCCGGGCGGGCCTGAGTGGCGCAGCCCTACCGCTGAGCCGCCAGGAACTCGTCGATCTCCTGGCGGCCAGGCGCGGTCGCGGGGCCGGGGCGGAGCACGGCCATCGCGGCGGCTGCGTTCGCCCGGTGCGCCGCCGCGGCCAGATCCGCGCCTGCGAGCAGCTCCGCAGCGAGCACGCCGCAATGCGCGTCCCCAGCGCCGTTGGTGTCCACGGGCTCCACCGGGAAACCCGCGATCGTCCGCACGTCGCCGTCCACGGACAGCAGGCAACCGGCTGGGCCGTCGCGGACGACGACCGTTCCGCCGAGCGACGACGCGGCCTCCGTCAGCGAGTCCTTTCCGGACAGTGCGCGGGCCTCCGCGGCGTTGCAGCTCAGGATGTCCACGTGCGGCAGCACGAGGTCGAGCGGCAGGTCGGCGGCGAGCGGGCCGGGGTCGAGCAGCACCCGCGCCGGCACGGTCGGCAGCCACGCCGCCAGCGCCGCGCGGTTCGGCGCGTGCGCCAGCGAGTACCCGCTGACGTACACCAGGTCGTCCGCCGCCACCGGCACGTCGTCCAGCCGGCCCGGCGCCAGCATCCCCTCGGCGCCGGTCCCGGTCACGAACGTCCGCTCACCACCGGCATCGACCAGCACCACGCACACCCCCGTGTCCACATCGGACAGTGGAGCCTGCGCCACCGCGATTCTCTCCGCCGCCAGCGCCGCCCGGACCGCGTCCCCGAACCGGCCCGTGCCGTGGGCGCCCGCGTAGACCACCTCGGCGCCGGAGCGGGCCGCCGCGGCCATCACGTTGAACCCGCCACCGGGAGTCAGATCCATCCCGTCCGCGAGCACGTCACCGCCGCGCCGCGGCAGGTCCGGCACCCGCAGCACCAGGTCGACGATCACCTGGCCGGTGTGGACGAGCCTGCTCACTTCGACGCCGTCCGCGCGCCGCCGAGCAGCCCGTACAGGCCGCCGGCCACGGCGAGCGTGATCAGCCAGCCCAGCCCGTTCTGCCCCGGCCAGGTGTTCGCGAACGGCCCGGTGAACCACACGTCCTCGCCGGTGCCCGCGGTGGTGAACAGGTACCCGGTGACGATGCCCGCGGCCCAGGCCAGCAGCGCGCGCGGCTCGATCCCGGCCCGGTACCAGTACACGCTGGTGCGGCGCAGGTCCATCAGCCCGGCCGGGTCGTAGTGCCTGCGGCGCAGCATGTCCACGCCGAACACGCCGACCCACGCGGTGATCGGCACCGCGAGCAGGCTGATGAACGCGATGAACGGCCCGTAGAAGTTGTCCGCGACGAGCATGAAGTACGCGGCACCGGCGAAGGTGACGATCACGTCGACCACCACCGCGTACACCCGCTTGATCCGGATGCCCAGCGTCAGGGTGGTCAGCCCCGCGGAGTACACCGACAGGTGGTTGGACAGCAGAAGCCCGCCGAACGCGGCCAGCAGGTACGGGACCGCCATCCACGCGGGCAGCATCGACCGGATCGCGGCGACCGGGTCGTCCGCCTGTGCCAGCGTGGGGTCGCCCGCGGAGAGCAGGCTGCCCAGACCGATGAGGAGCACCAGCGGGATCCCCGCGCCCGCGGCGGCGGACAGCACGAGCGACCCGTTCCGCACCGCGGGCGACTGGTAGCGGGACATGTCGGCCGAGGCGTTCGCCCAGCCGATGCCGGTGCCCGCCGCGATCGTCCCGACCCCGGCGATCATCGCGCCCACCGACGCCGGCTCGGCGGCGCCGACCGCGCTCCAGTCGATGGTCGCGACCAGGTTCACCGCGACGACGATGTTCAGCGCGCCGAAGATCCACGTCGCCCAGCGCTGCACGGCGACCAGCACCGCGTGCCCGAGCCCGGACACCACCACGGTGCAGACGACGAACACCGCGATGCACACGATGGTCAGCACCGGCGCGGCCTTAGCGTCCGAGGCGGTGCCGAACACGATGGCGCACAAGGACAACAGGGCGAACGCGGCGGTCGTGGTGTTGACCGTCTCCCAGCCCAGCCGCGACAGCAGCGACACCACGGTCGGCCCGGCGTTGCCGTGCACGCCGAACACCGCGCGGGACAACGTCAGGCCGGGCGCTCCCCCGCGCCGCCCGGCGATCGACACCGCGCCGACGATCGCGAACGAGCCGACCGACCCGATCACCGCGACGATCGCGGCCTGCCAGAACGTCAGCCCCTGGATCGCGACCAGCGTCGCGCCGAGCGGCAGACCGAGGATGGAGATGTTCGCGGCGAACCACACCCAGAACAGCTGCCCCGGCCTGCCGGTGCGTTCGGCCTCGGGGACCGGTTCGATGCCGCGGGTCTCCAGTGCACCCGCGCGGGACTCGACAGCGGTGTCAGTCGCCATGTCACTTCCTTCCACGAATTTCCAGCAGCCCGTCGACGACGGGGCCGAGGTCCAGCCGGTTGACCGCGAGGACGGTGCCGACCGGTCCGGCGGGCAGTCCGGCGAAGCCGTGCTGCGCGCCGAGGATCGCGCCGCACATCGCGGCGACGGTGTCGGTGTCGCCGCCCAGTCCGGCGGCGAGGGTGAGTGCGTCGGCGGGCCGGTCGCCCAGCGCTTGCGCCAGCGCGATCGCGGCGACCACCGATTCCTGCGCCGCGACCGAGGTGCCGATCACCTGGTAGACGGCGTCGGCGAGGGTCGCCGAGTCCATTCCGGACACCCAGCCGCGGGCCCAGCGGATGCGGGCCGCGATGTCGCCGCCCGCGCTCCAGGCGCCGCGGCCGGCACCGGCCGCGGCCGCCGCTTCGGCGTGATCGAGCGCTTCGGGCAGCGACGCGCCGTCCACCCCAGCGGACACGGCCGCCGCGACGGCCGCGGCCGCGGCGATGCCGAGGCTCGAGTTGTGCGTGACGAGGCTGGCTTCGGTGACGGCGTCGAGCAGGCAGTCCAGCTCCGGCGGGGTCGCGATCGCCACCGGCGTGATGCGCATGGCGGCGCCGTTCGTGCTGCCACCGCGTCCGGCCTCGGCCGGGTCCGCGCCCGACTGGAGCAGGTCCAGCGCACGTTTCGTGGACGGGCCGAGCAGGTCGGCCGAGCCGCGCCGGATCATGTCGGCTTCCCAGTCGAGCAGTGCGCGGGCGAACACCAGCGGGTCGATCCGGCCATCGCCGTCGATGAGCAGCCGCGCCAGCAACAGGGCCTGTTCGGTGTCGTCGGTGATGGACCCGGCCGGCATGCCGGGCGCGATCGGCTGGTCGGCGACTCCGTCCACGAGCGTGTCGATCCGCCCGTAGCGGCGGGTGATCTCGGTTCGCGACATCGACTGCGTCGGCATGCCCAGCGCGTCGCCGAGGGCGAGCCCGGCGAACGCGCCGAGCGCCCGGTCCCGCGCGCTCACCGGCGGCCGAACGTGAGGTGGAACTGGAACCGCGCCGGGTCCAGGAGGCTGACGACGTGCTCGACGAGACCGCCCGTCGCGTCGGTGCTCGTGCGGACCGCGCGGAGGAACAGCGTGCCTGGCGGACGTTCCAGCAGCGCCGCGGTCTCCGGGGTCAGCGCCTCGGTGCCGATCCACTGCTCACCGCCTTCCGCGCGCAGGCCGGCGTCGGCGAGTGTCGCGGTCAGCGAGCCGCGCACCAGGCCCCGCTCCGGCAGCCCGGCGAGCGCGCCGGTGCCCGGGACGAGCGCGACCTCCAGCGACACCGGACCGGCGGCCTGGTCGCGGCGCAACCGGCGGATCGAGACGAACGACTCGACCCCGAAGCGCTCGGCGAGTGCGTCGTCGCGCACCTGCTCGATCGCCAGCAGGTCGGTGGTGATCTCGAACCCGGACCGGGCGAGCGCGGTGGCCCAGCCGACGGTCTGGTCCAGCTCGACGCCGTCGAAGGTGACGAACGAACCGACGCCGCTCTCCGTCGCGATCAGTTCGCGCCGCTGCAGTTCGGACAGGGCGCTGCGGACCGTTCCCCGGCTCACCTGGTACCGCTGCGCCAGCTGGTGCTCCCCGGGCAGCCGCTCGCCGCGCGCCAGCCGGCCCGACCGGATCTGCTCGGCGAGATCGGAGACCAGGCGGTGCCGCTTGGAAAAGCCGACCTGTTCAGTCCTGTCCATACCTGTACATTACCCCGGACAGGTGACGGAACGCGAGCCCACCCGAATGGCGGCGGCAGGCTGACCCGCGCGGAGCTATGAACTACCCATGCGCCGCAGCATGTTCGTCCTCCTGGTCGCCGCCTGCACGTTGCTCGCCTCGACGCTCACCGCGTCCGCCCAACCCCGCTACCGGCACTACGTCGCGCTCGGCGACTCCTACACGGCGGGCCCGCTGATCCCGCTGCAGCGCCTGGACCCTGTCGGCTGCCTCCGCTCGACCGGGAACTACCCGTCGCTGCTGGCGATCACCTTGCGGGTCGGCTCGTTCACCGACGTCTCGTGCAGCGGCGCGGACACCCACGACATGGTCGCCCCGCAGGAGGTGATCCTCGGCCCGAACCCGCCGCAGCTGGACGCCCTGCGCCCGGACACCGACCTGGTCACGCTCGGCATCGGGGGCAACGACTACGGCGTCTTCGGCACGATCATCGGCACCTGCCCGGGCCTGCGCGCCTCCGATCCCACCGGCAACCCTTGCGAGCGCCACTTCACCGTCGACGGCGTCGACACGATCAAGGCGCGGCTGCCACAGACGCAGGCGAACGTCACCGCGGTGCTGGGCGAGATCCACGACCGCGCGCCGGAGGCCGAGGTGCTGGTGATCGGCTACCCGCGCATCGCGCCGCCGTCGGGGACCTGCCCGGACGTGCTGCCCTTCGCCGACGGTGACTACCCGTGGCTCAACAGCGTGGAGGAAGAACTCAACGCGGCGCTGGCGAAGGCGGTCGCCGACGACGGTGATTCGTCCTATGTGGACACCTTCGGACCGTCACTGGGCCACGACGCGTGCGCCCCGCCGGGGCGGGCGTGGATCAACGGCAAGGACCTCAAGCCGTGGGCCGCGAACTACCACCCGTTCTTCATCGGCATGCAGGGCGTCGCCGCGGTGACGTACGCGCACCTACGCGATTGACCGCGCGAACCCGAGGTGGTTCGGCAGCTGCCAGGTCATCGACACCGTGGTGCCCTCGTCGGTCGCCATGACCTCGACGTGCCCGGCCAGCCCACGGATGAGCCGGAGCCCGCGGCCGTCGGACATCGAGCGGCCCGGCGGCGGTGTCTTCCAGCGGCCGCGATCGATGACGGTGACGGCGATGAGGTCGTGGTCCCGGCTCGCGTGCAGTTCGACCGGTCCGTCCGTGCCCTCCGGGTAGGCGTGGGTCACCGAGTTCGTCAGCGCCTCGTAGCCGGCGAGACCGATCGCGTGCGCGAGGTGCCCCGGGAGGTCGAGGTCCTGCGCCCAGCGCACGAGCTCGTACCGCAGCGCCGTGATGTCACGGGGCGAAGCGGGCCAGCGGCAGTGCAGGCTGGTCTCGGTGCACCCCGACGGCCTGGGAGTCCTGTCCATCGGTCTTCCCCACTCGAGCACCTACAGGTCCGTCCATCTTCACACCTCCGAGTGAACCGCTGAAGGGTCCTTGTGCCCTTCCCTGGCAATTGCACTGATTTGCCGTTTCCAACGCCGACCGGTGGCGGAACCATTCGCGCCGCACCCCCGTCACAGCTCCGGTTCGATGATCAACTGGGAGTGGTGACGTGTCGTACAGGGTGACGGGTGTTCTGGCGGCGGCTTGCGCGGTCGTGGTGCTCGCCGGCTGTGGTTCCGACGGCGGGCGCACGTCCGCGCCGCCCGTGTCCAGCAGCGCCGCGCCGTCCGCGCCGCGGGAACCGCTTCCCGCCGAGTTCGACGCCGCCCGCGGCTGGTCGATCAGCGCCGAGCAGGACGTCGAGTTCGCGCGCCCGACCGGCGCGCCGGAAGCCCGCCTGTTGCTGGTGCGGGCGAGCGGTCCGGACGGGGTGCACGTGGTCGCGCACGACGCCGTCACCGGTGCGGTCCGGTGGCGCAGCCTGCCGGTGCCGGAGCCCGAGGGCGACCTCGACTCCACCGTGTTCGTGACCAGTGACGGCGGCCGCGAGTACGCGGTGCTGGCCACCACCGGCACGGGCGCGGACAACGGCGTCGACAAGCCCGCGCGGAGCACGCACCTCTACGTGTACGGCACGGACTCGTCGGGCACGGCGGTCACGCCGGAGCGGGAGGTCAGCCTGCCCGTCGCGTCCGGCGACTACTGGGCGCAGACCGACGGCCGGGTGTTCCTGGAGCACGGGGACACGGTGACCGTGGTGCGCGTCGCGGACGGCAGCATGACCAGCTACCCGGAGGACGACGCCGGGCTGCGCCCACCGAAGGAGTGCCCGCACGCCATCGGGTCGTGCACCGACAGGATGGCCGTGGTCGCGGCGACCGCGAGCGGGCCGCTGGTGCAGGGCTTCCAGTCGTTCTGGGTGCCGGGTGCGTGGATCAGCGACGACGTCAAGCCGGCCGGCGCGAGCTCGAACGAGGGCTTCCGCAACGTCGAGGTCGTCGGTTCCCCCGACGGGCAGTCGGTCCTCGCCGGCTGGCCGACCGAGGACCCCACGGAGTGGTTGTGGGCACTGCACGACGGCGCGACCGGACAGGTCCGCGGCTCGGTGAAGTGCGACCTCGACGGCGGCACCGCCCACGGTCCGTCCGGCCTCGAACCGGTGGTGTCCGATCATCACCTGCTCGCCGGCTACGTCGCGTTCGACCTGTCGACCGGGCAGGGCCAGTGCTTCGCGGAGACCCCGGACCGGCGTGCGATCGAGCTGACGGCGGTCGGCGGCGACACCGCCTACGGCGCGGCGGGCAGCGACGACACACCGGTCAGCGTGTCCCTGAGCACCGGCAGGGCGACGCCGCTGCCCGACGGCACCAAGGTCCCGGACGGCGTCGCGGCCGGCTCGGCGTACCTGGGCACGGCCACCGACGGCGGCGAGAGCATCCTCGTCTACCCGCCCGCCTAGAGTGAGCCGATGACTCGGGGTGATCTACGGCCGCCCAGCCTGAACGCGGACGAGAAGACAACGCTCGTGGCCTTCCTCGATTACCTGCGGGAAGCGATCATCGGGAAGGCGCACGGCGTGCCGGACGAGGCCGCGCGCACCGCGGGCGTCCCGTCCGGCACGAGCCTGCTGCGGCTCGTGAAGCACCTGATCGCGGTCGAGCACAACTGGTTCGTGTGGGCGTATGCGGGCGAAGCGGTCGAGCTGTGGGACGACGAGGCGTTCCCCGGCCCGGCGGACACCGCCGAAACGCTGTTCGCCGAGTACCGCGCCATGGTCGAGCGCTGCAACGCGATCATCGCCGCCTGCCCGGATCTGGACCGCCCTGGCGCGCGATCGCTGCGGGAGACCGACCCGCCGTCGATGCGCTGGGTGCTCGTGCACATGATCGAGGAGACCGCGCGGCACGCCGGGCACGCCGACATCCTGCGCGAACAGATCGACGGCTCCACCGGGCGCTGACCACTCCGCGCGGCGCGGGAACCAGCGCCTCGGTGAGTGTCCTGCCATGCCGGGATTTCGTCTTCCCGCACGGCGCCACCCAGTCCCCGGCGGGCTGGGACCGGCTGACCACGATCCTCACCGCTGGCGGTCACCGCTGCGCCACGCCGGATCTCCCGACCGGCCACCCCGAGTGGGGCACGGCCGACTACGTGCGGGCCATCCGGCGACAGGTTCCCGCGGAGTTCGACGCCGGGTTGGCGGTTCGCCACCTCGCCTGGATCGGGGCTGCGGTGCCGGGCTCCACCTTCATCCTGCCCACGCCTGCCGCCACCGGCCCCGCGACCGGGCGTCGTCACGGCTCGCGATCCGACGGCCCGTTCGTGGGGGTGGTGCCTCGCGGGCTCGGCTGCGTGGGCCGACGACGGCGCCGGGACGGGCGCGAAGCCCGTCCCGGACCGCGTGATCAGGCCGTGGGCAGCGAGGCCAGCCGCGCGGTGAGCCGCTCGATGTCGGCTGCCGCCGCGTCCCGGCGCACCTTGATCTTCTCGACCACGTCGGCGGGCGCCTTGTCCAGGAACGCCTGGTTGCCGAGCTTGCCCTCGGTCTGCTTGAGCTCCTTCTGCGCCGCGGCCAGGTCCTTCTCCAGCCGCTTGCGCTCGGCCGCCACGTCGACCGCGCCGGACAGGTCCAGCTCGACGTGCACGTTCCCGCTCGACAGACTCACCTCGACCGAGGCGGACGCCGTGAAACCGTCCTCCGGGGAGGTCAGCCTCGCCAGTGCGCGCACCGCTTCCTCGTGCGCGGACACGTCCGCGAAGCCCGCGCCGTTGACGCGCGCCGCGACGCGCTGGCCGGGCTTGAGGCCCTGGTCCGACCGGAACCGGCGGATCTCGGTGATCAGCTTCTGCACGTCGGCGATGCGGGCGTCGGCGGCCGCGTCGGCGTAGGAGGCGTCCGCCTTCGGCCAGTCGGTGATGACGATCGACTCGCCGCCGGTCAGCGCCTGCCACAGCTTCTCGGTGATGAACGGGATCACCGGGTGCAGCAGCCGCAGCACGGTGTCGAACACGTGCCCCAGCACCGCGCGGGTGCTGTCGGCCCGGTCACCGGCGATCTGGACCTTCGCCAGCTCCAGGTACCAGTCGCACAGCTCGTCCCAGGTGAAGTGGTAGAGCCGGTCGACGGCCTTGGCGAACTGGAAGTCCTCCAGCAGTTCGTCCACTTCGGACACCGTGGCGGCGAGGCGGCCGAGGATCCAGCGGTCGGCCTCGGTCAGCTCCGCGGCCGGCGGCAGCGGCGTCGCCACGGTCGCGCCGTTCATCAACGCGAACTTGGTGGCGTTCCACAGCTTCGTGCAGAAGTTGCGCGACCCCGCGGCCCACTCCTCGGCCACCGCCATGTCCGAACCGGGGTTCGCGCCGCGGGCCAGGGTGAACCGGGTGGCGTCCGCGCCGTAGCTGTCCATCCAGTCGAGCGGGTCGATGCCGTTGCCGCGTGACTTCGACATCTTCTTGCCGTACTGGTCGCGGATCAGGCCGTGCAGGTAGACGTGGTCGAACGGCTGGACGCCGTCAGCGCCGTGCAGGCCGAACATCATCATCCGGGCGACCCAGAAGAACAGGATGTCGTAGCCGGTGGACAGGACGCTGGTCGGGTAGAACTTCGCCAGGTCCGGCGTCTTCTCCGGCCAGCCGAGCGTGGACAGCGGCCACAGGCCCGAGGAGAACCAGGTGTCCAGGACGTCCGGGTCCTGCGTCCACCCCTCGCCGGACGGCGGCTGCTCGTCCGGCCCGACGCAGACCGTCTCGCCGTTCGGCCCGTACCAGACCGGGATGCGGTGGCCCCACCACAACTGGCGCGAAATCGTCCAGTCGTGCATGTTGTCGACCCAGTCGAAGTAGCGCTTCTCCAGCTCCGGCGGGTGGATCTTGGTGCGGCCGTCGCGGACCGCGTCACCGGCCGCGCGGGCCAGCGGCTCGACCTTGACCCACCACTGCAGCGACAGCCGCGGCTCGACGACCGTGTCGCACCGCGAGCAGTGCCCGACGGCGTGCAGGTACGGGCGCTTCTCCGCGACGATCCGGCCCTGCTCGCGCAGCGCCGCGACGATCGCCGGACGCGCCTCGAACCGGTCGAGGCCTTGGAACGGGCCGGGCACGGTGATCGTGGCGCGCTCGTCCATGATCGTCGGCATCGGCAGGTCGTGGCGGCGGCCGATCTCGAAGTCGTTCGGGTCGTGCGCCGGGGTGACCTTGACGGCGCCGGTGCCGAACTCGGGGTCGACGTGCTCGTCGGCGATGATCGGGATGCGGCGGCCGGTCAGCGGCAGCTCGACCTCGGTGCCGACCAGGTGCTTGTACCGCTCGTCGTCCGGGTGGACGGCGACCGCGGTGTCACCCAGCATCGTCTCGGCGCGGGTGGTGGCCACGACGATCGAGTTCTCGCCGTCGCCGTAGCGGATGGAGACGAGCTCGCCCTCGTCCTCGGAGTGGTCGACCTCGATGTCCGACAGCGCCGTCATGCAGCGCGGGCACCAGTTGATGATGCGCTCGGCGCGGTAGATCAGGCCCTCGTCGTAGAGGCGCTTGAACATGGTCTGGACGGCGCGGGACAGGCCCTCGTCCATGGTGAAGCGCTCGCGCGACCAGTCGACGCCGTCGCCGAGGCGGCGCATCTGGCCGAGGATCTTGCCGCCGTACTCGGCCTTCCACTCCCAGACGCGCTCGACGAACTTCTCGCGGCCCAGGTCGTGGCGCGAGAGGCCGGACTTGGCGAGCTCGCGCTCCACCGCATTCTGGGTCGCGATGCCGGCGTGGTCCATGCCCGGCAGCCAGAGGACCTCGTAGCCCTGCATCCGGCGGCGGCGCGTCATCACGTCCATCAGGGTGTGGTTGAGCGCGTGCCCCATGTGCAGGCTGCCGTTGACGTTCGGCGGCGGCAGCACGATGGTGAACGGAGGCTTCTCCGACCCGGCGTCGGCCGTGAAGTAGCCCGCGTCTACCCACCGCTGGTAGAGGGCGGCTTCTTCGTCGGCCGGGTTCCACGCGGCCGGGAGGGCGGGCTGCTGGTCAGGGGCGTTCTCCGTCACAACCGGTAAGTGTACGAACCTGCTAATCAGCGCCGCATCCGCATCTCCTCCGGGGCCGGTAACGATCTCCGGCGGGGTGCGATGGGTCCGAAGTGGACGGCTACGAGCACATCCCCGGCCCCGCGGAGCGGGCACCGTGGCGGCTGATGACGGCCCTGGTGACGGCGGCCACACTGGCCCTCGCCGGCGTGGCGGCGCTGGTGGTGGCGCCCGCGACCCGGCCGATGGCGGTGCTGTCCGCGGCCAGGGCCGCGGGCCTGCCTGCCGCGTTGCCGGTCGCGGTGCCGGTCGACCTCGCCGCACCCTTCGCCGCCACGCCCGCGGCGGCGTGGCCGGACGGCATCGACGGGCTGCGCCTGCCCGCCGTGACGCCGGTCGGCGACTTCTCCGCCGCCGAGGTCGCCGCGGCCGCCGAGCAGGTCAGGCAGCTGACCGCGGCGCTCAACGTCGATCGCGAGGTGATCGAGCAGCGCCGGTTCGAGCGGTTCCTCGGCCTCCTGTCCCCCAGGGCGCGCGAGACCGCGGAGCCGGCCGTGCTGGCGCGCACCGAGAACTTCCCGGTGTACCTGGCCGTGATCGCCGACGGCTACCGGCTGCTGCCCGCGGGCCCGAAGACGGACGGGACCATGTCGGTGGGCCCGGGCGCCAGCCGGGCGGAGCTGGCCGTGCGGGTGGACCTGCGCGTCGCGTACGCCTTCGACCCGGCGGGCGCGCCGGTGTTCGACCCCGCCGAGCTGGTCGTGCTGCGCACGTTCCAGCTCGATTTCGTGGTGCGCAGGTCGCCACCGTTCAAGGCCGCCACCGCGGGGATCGATTTCCTGGGCGGCCAGACCTACCTCGAAGGCGGCGCCTGCCGGTACGCCCGAGTGAGCCTCGTCGCACCGTTGTTTGCGGATCGGTCTCAGGACGCCTGCACCCCGTAACGCTCGCCCCCCGGTGTCGATCAGAAGGCGAGATCGAACCGGAAGGCAGGTCCGAAGTGGACGACTACGACATCGCGGAGCACCCGGATCTGCGGGACCCCGACTGGCAGCGGCGCGCGGCGAAGCAGGCGCGGGCCGGCCTGCGCCGCGAGCGCCGGACGGGCAAGCGGCTCGCCTGGACCGGCGTGTCGCTGGTCGTCGTGGCCGGGGCGGTGTTCGGGCTCGTCCAGTGGGGCCGCTCGACGTCCGCCCACTACGACGGCAGCGCTCCCCCACCGGCCGAGATGCGCCCGACCGCGCCGAGCGTGCTGCCGGACATCGCGCGCGTGAACCTGGAGCGCCCGTTCGACGGCACCCCAGCCGAAACCTGGGGCGAGTCGGTGGACGGGCTGCTGGCCCCGCCGCCCGGCCCGGTCGGCGGGTTCTCCGCCGGCGAGGTCGCGGCGGCGGTCGGCCAGGTGCGGGAGGTCATCCGGGTCGGCAGGCTCGACCGGCGCACCATCGAGGGCCACGACGGATCGCTGCTGCTGAACCTGCTGGCCCCGAACGCCCGGCGGGAGTTCGCCAAGTCGATCAACGACCGGACGGACGACTTCCGGTCCGTGGTCAGCTTCGCCGAGGACGGCTACCGGCTGCTCCCGGCGGGCCCGCGGATCACGGGCACCATCACCGCCACCCCGGGAGACGACGCGAACAGGCTCGCCCTGCACGCGGACTACTCGGTCGCCTACGCGTTCGACCCCGGCACCTACGCACCGATCCTGAGCCCCGCCGACATCGACGTGTTCCTCCGCTACGAGGTGGACTTCGAACTGACCCGGGGCGCCTCGTTCCAGAAGAACGACCGCGGCCTGTGGGTGACGATGACCCAGGGGGTCATCTACTCGATGGCCTGCGAGCCGTCGAAGCGGGGCTACCTCGCACCGGCCTACAGCGAACCCCGTCCCGTCACGCAGGACACCTCGGGCTTCGACGAGGCGGCGATGTACGACGTGACCAAGCCGATGCCGGAGTTCACCGGCGGCTGCGAGTAGCCACTTCGACAGCCCAGACTCAACAGCCTAGACTGTCTATATGACCCGGGTACCGAACGACGCGGCGCGCCTCGCCGGTGCGGTGCGCGCCGTCGTCGGGCAGTTGCACCGCCGGTTGCGCCAGGTGGACAACGCGGGCGTCCTGACGCCCTCGCAGTCGGCCGTGCTCGCGCGGCTGCACCGGGACGGCCCGGCCACTCAGGCGCAGCTCGCGGCGGCCGAGCACGTCCGGCAGCAGTCCATGGCGGCCACGCTGGGCGCGCTGGACGAGCTGGGCTACCTCAGCCGCACCCGCGACCCGCGCGACGGGCGCCGCGTGCTCGTCGCCCTGTCGGACCTGGGCGAGAAGACCGCGCGGGGCGTGCACCAGCACCGCGAGGAGTGGCTGGCGCGCGCCCTGACCGACGACCTCACCGCCGAGGAGCGCCGCAAGATCGACGAAGCGCTGCCCCTGCTCGCGAAGCTGGCGCAGCGATGAGGAAGTGGTGACCACGTCCCAGCGGACGACACAGCTCACGCGAACCGCCTACCCGCCGCGCATGGTCCTCCCCCTGGTGGCCAGCGCGGTGCTCAACCCGATCAACTCCACCCTGATCGCCGTGGCGCTGGTGCCCATCGGCCAGGCGTTCGGCGCCGGGCCGGGGGAAACGGCCTGGCTGATCACCTCGCTGTACCTGGCCACGGCCGTCGGGCAACCCGTCGTCGGGCTGTTCGTCGACCGGTTCGGCGCGCGACGCGTGCTGCTGGCCGGCTCGGTGACCGTGTTCGCCGCAGGCGTCGGCGGCCTGCTCGCGTTCTCGCTGGGCTGGCTGGTCGCGGTCCGGGTCGTGCTCGGCATCGGCACCTGCGCCGGCTTCCCCGCCGCGATGGCGGTGCTGCGCAAACGCGCCGACGCCACCGGCGGCGGCGTGCCGAGCCGCATCCTTTCGGTCCTCGCGATGTCGTCGCAGACCGTCATGGTCATCGGCCCGACGCTGGGCGGCGCGCTGATCGGACTGGCCGGCTGGCCGGCGATCTTCGCGGTCAACATCCCGCTCGCCGCGGTCGCGTTCGTGCTCGCGCTCGTCTGGGTGCCCAAGGACCCGCCGCGCACCGGCCGGCGCGAGCCGATCGACCTCGCCGGCATCGCCCTGTTCTCCGCGACCCTGCTCGCGGTGCTGCTCTACGTGATGGCGCCCGCGGTGTCCGACCTGTACCTGCTCGGCGTCGCGCTGGTGCTGGGCGCCCTGTTCGTCCGGGTCGAGCTGCACGCCGAGCGCCCGTTCGTCGACCTGCGGATGCTGGCGGGCAACCGCCCGCTCCTGCGCACCTACCTGCGCCAGGCGCTGGCGTTCCTCATCGTCTACTCGATCATGTTCGGCTACGTCCAGTGGCTCGAATCCGCGCGCGGGCTCACCGAATCGACGGCGGGCGCGCTGCTGACCCCGATGTCGGTGGCCGCCGTGCTGGCCGCGGCGTCGGCCGGCAAGCCGACACGGCTCAAGGGGCGGCTGGTCGTCAACTCGCTGGCGCTGCTCGCCGGGTCGGTGCTGCTGCTGTTCGTGCACGACGGCACGTGGATCGCCGCGCTGGTGGTGCTCGCCGCGGTGTTCGGGCTGGGCCAGGGCCTGACGAGCGTGACCAACCAGACCGTCCTCTACGGCCAGGTGCCGCCGGAGGTGATGGGCACCGCGAGCGGCCTGTTCCGCACGGCGCAGTACCTCGGCGCGATCGGGTCGTCGACGCTGATCGCGCTGTGCTTCGGCGACCGGGCCACCTCGCACGGCCTGCACGAACTGGCCGCGGCGCTCATCGTGATCGGCGTCGTGCTGTTCACGGTCACGGTGACCGACCGGAAACTCGGTACTCGCGCGAAGGCGGGCGCTGACGCAAGATAGGGGACGTGACACGCAACGCTCCCCGCGCCGACATCGACGAAGCCGCCCTCGAAGTGCACAAGCCCAAGGAGTGGGCGGCGGGCATCCCGGGAGTGGCGGTGTCACTCCTGCGCGGTGTCGAGCAGATGGGCGCCGGCCGCACGGTGAAGACCCTCCGCCTGCTCAACCAGCGCGACGGCTTCGACTGCCCCGGCTGCGCCTGGCCCGAACCGCGCGCGGAGGACGGTGAGCACCGCAAGCTCGCCGAGTTCTGCGAGAACGGCGCGAAGGCGGTCGCCGAGGAGGCCACGAAACGGCGCGTCGGGCGGGAGTTCTTCGCCCAGCACCCGGTCGAGGAGCTGCACGGCCGCACCGACTACTGGCTCGGGCAGCAGGGCAGGCTCACCGAGCCGGTGGTGCTGCGCGAGGGCGGCACGCACTACGAGCCGATCGCCTGGGACGAGGCGTTCCGGCTGATCGCGGGCAAGCTCAAGGAGCTGGACAGCCCGGACGAGGCGATCTTCTACACCTCCGGCCGCACCAGCAACGAGGCCGCGTTCCTGTACCAGCTGCTGGTGCGCTCGTTCGGCACGAACAACCTGCCGGACTGCAGCAACATGTGCCACGAGTCCTCCGGCGCGGCGCTGTCGGAGGCCTACGGCATCGGCAAGGGCTCGGTGAGCCTCGCCGACATCCACCACGCCGACCTGATCGTCGTCGTCGGCCAGAACCCGGGCACCAACCACCCGCGCATGCTGTCCGCGCTCGAAGAGGCCAAGGGCCGCGGCGCGAAGGTGATCGCGGTGAACCCGCTGCCCGAAGCCGGGCTGATGCGGTTCAAGAACCCGCAGAACCCGCGCGGCGTCGTCGGCAAGGGCACGCCGCTGGCCGACGAGTTCGCGCAGATCCGGCTGGGCGGCGACCTCGCGTTGTTCCAGGCGATCGGGCACCTGCTGCTGTCGTGGGAGGAGGCCGCGCCGGGCACGATCGTGGACCGCGAGTTCGTCGAGTCCTCGACGCACGGCTTCGACGACTGGGCCAAGAACCTGAGCGAGATCGACTGGGCGGCGATCGACGAGGCCACCGGCCTGGACCGCGCCCAGATCGAGCGGATGGCGCGGATGATCGCGGCGTCCGAGCGCACCGTCTACTGCTGGGCCATGGGTGTCACGCAGCACCGGCACGCGGTCGCGACGATCCAGGAGATCAGCAACCTGGCGTTCGCGCGCGGCATGATCGGCAAGCCGGGCGCGGGCCTGTGCCCGGTGCGCGGGCACTCCAACGTGCAGGGCGACCGCACGATGGGTGTCTGGGAGAAGATGCCCGAATCGTTCCTGAGCAGGCTGGAGGACGAGTTCGGCATCCCGGTGCCGCGCAAGCACGGGCTCGACACCGTGGACTCGATCCGCGCGATGCGCGACGGGCGCGGCAAGGTGTTCATCGGCATGGGCGGCAACTTCGCCGCCGCCACCCCGGATTCCGGGCTGACCGAGCGCGCGCTGCGGTCGTGCGAGCTGACCGTGCACGTGTCGACGAAGTTGAACCGGTCGCACGTGGTGCCCGGCCGGACCGCGCTGATCCTGCCCACGCTGGGCCGAACCGAGCGGGATGCGCAGGCCGCGGGCGAGCAGTTCGTCACGGTCGAGGACTCGATGTCGTGCGTGCACGTCTCGCGCGGGCGGCTGAAGCCGGCGAGCGAGCACCTGCTGTCCGAGGTGGCGATCATCTGCCGGCTCGCGACCGAGCTTTTCGGCGACGGCCACGCCGTGCCGTGGCGGGACTTCGAGGGGAACTACGACCTGATCCGCGACCGGATCGCGCAGGTCGTGCCGGGTTGCGAGGACTACAACGCGAAGGTGCGGCAGCCGGACGGGTTCGTCCTGCCGCACCCGCCGCGCGACTCGCGGTCGTTCCGCACCTCGACGGGCAAGGCGAACTTCACGACCAGCGAGCTGGAGTTCCCGCGCGTGCCCGCGGGCCGGCTGCTGCTGCAGACGCTGCGCAGCCACGACCAGTACAACACCACGATCTACGGCCTGTCCGACCGCTACCGCGGCATCGAGGACGCGCGCCGGGTGGTGCTGGTCAACGCGGACGACCTGGCGGAGCTGGGCTTCGCCGACGGCCGGCTGGTCGACCTGGTGTCCGAGTGGGAGGACGGCAGCGAGCGGCGGGCGGAGCACTTCCGGGTGGTGGCGTACCCGACGGCCCGCGGCTGCGCGGCGGCCTACTTCCCGGAGGCCAACGCGCTGGTCCCGCTGGACTCGGTGGCGAAGAAGTCCAACACACCGGTCTCGAAGGCGATCGTGCTCCGCCTGGAGCCCGCGTCCTGACCCGGGTCGATCGACCAGGTCGAGTGCCGAACAGAGCGGTGGTCGAGGCCGCGTGGCCAGTCGACACGCTCAGCCACATGCTCGGCCGGGAGACGAGCACCCACTGCCACGTGGCGGCCTCCCGACAACCCGCGGGTGCGCGGCGGCCTATTTTGCGGATGCCAACGCGCTTGTCCCGCTGGACTCGGTGACGATCGCTCGACTTTCAATGAGGACGCGGAGTGGCGCACCCGGCGGGCGCTGCGACGGCCGTAGGCCACTTCCTGGCGCCACGACCTTGGACACCGCCCGCTGGCATCGCGCCGTCGTCGGGGGCGCCGCGTTGCCTGGTGTCCTAGATGAGTAATTCCGATCTTGGTTAGTGGTCGTAGGCGATCAGGGATCGGGT
>NZ_JAKGSD010000001.1:0-536025 GCF_021654135.1 Amycolatopsis tucumanensis
GCGCCGGCGAGGATGGCGTTGAGCATGGCCTCCTCGTCGGTGTAGGAGGTCAGGATCAGCACGTTGAGCTCGGGGATCCGCGACCGCAGCTCGCGGCACAGCTCGATGCCGTTGCCGTCGGGCAGGCGGACGTCGAGCACCGCGACGTCGGGCTTGAGCGCCGGGATCCGGGCCATGGCCTGCGCGGCGGTGGTGGCTTCGCCGACGACCTCGAGTTCGGGCTCGGTCCCGAGCAGGTCGGCGACGCCACGGCGGACGACCTCGTGGTCGTCGACCAGGAACACGGTGATCACGGCACGGCCCCTTCCGCAGATGACCTTCCCAACCTAGAGGCCGCCGCACGTGCCGCGAACCGGCGGAAGTCACCTCCGGCAGGGACCAACGTCACTTGTCACCCCGATGATCGATCCGGTGACCTTCGGCCCTGTCCGTCCGCGCGAAGCCGGGGCGACGATGACGGGGTGATCGATCAGACCTCGCCGAGGGCCCCGCGTGAACTGGGCCGCGCCGAGTCGCTGAGCCTGCTGGGCAGTGTGGGCGTCGGCCGCGTCGTGTTCACCCACCAGGCGCTGCCCACCATCCGGCCGGTGAACCACGTGCTCCACGACGGATGCGTCATCGTCCGGACCCATCCCGGCGCGGCTTTGCTGTCCGCGATCGGCACCGTGGTCGCCTACGAGGCTGACTTCATCCACGAAGGTGACCGGATCGCGTGGAGCGTCATCGCGGTCGGGTACGCGCGCCGCGTCGGCGCTCGCGAGCTGACCCGGTTCCGGACGCTGCCGCGCCCGTGGGTGGCGGGCGAGATGACCGAGGTGATCCGGATCGACCCGGAACTCGTCACCGGCTTCGCCCTCGACGGCGGCGACGAGCTCCCGGCCGAACGGCCCGCCTAGCTGTGCTACTGACGGTGGCCGGTGACAGGCTGGGCTTGGGACTTCTGTCGCAGCCTCTCATAGGGGGTTTGGCCGCCGAGGCCGGCGTGGGGTCGGTGGTAGTTGTAGTAGTCCTCCCATTCCTTAGCGGCACGTCGCGGCCACATTGCCGCTGACCTCCTCGGCATGACGAAGCACAGCCAGAAGCCGGTTCGCGCGCCTGACCAGGTCCTTCTCACTCCACACTCGCTCAGCCGAGAAGCGCTTTCCAGAACCAACCGAAAGGCCCGCCGTCCCGGGACTTTGTCCCCTCACCGGCCGAGTCCGCGACCAACACACTCGGGGCATCTCAACGGAATCCGAGCGAAGGGCGGACACCATGTCCATCAAGGACCAACCGGGACTGACCGAAGCGATGCAGGTTCCGCCGCGGGACGCCGCGGAATCCGCGCCGGCGCACGGCGCGGTCATGACCCCCACCGCCGCGCGGCTCATCGCGGTGCTGCGGATCGCCACCGGGCTGGCGTTCCTGTGGGCGTTCCTGGACAAGACCTTCGGCTGGGGCTACGCGACGACGAGCGAGCAGGCCTGGATCAACGGCGGCTCGCCCACCCGCGGGTTCCTCAGCGGCGTCGACGTCGGCCCGATGGCGTCGACCCTGCGCTCGTGGGCGGGCGACGCCTGGGCGGACTGGCTGTTCATGGCCGGCCTGCTCGGCATCGGTGTCGCCGTGACCGTCGGCATCGGCCTGCGCCTGTCGGCGATCACCGGCACCGTGATGATGCTGCTGATGTGGGCCGCGGAGTGGCCGCTGGACCGCTTCACCGAGGCGGGCGAGCCGAGCCGGTCGACCAACCCGATCATCGACTACCACCTGCTCTACGCGCTGGTGCTGATCGTGCTGGCCGCCGTCTACGCGGGCAACACCTGGGGCGCCGGGCGCCAGTGGGCCACCGTCGCGCGGCACAACCGCTGGCTGCTCTGAGGACCCGGGGGACGTGATGCGCACATTGACGGCAGGCTCGGTGATGACGAGGGACCTCGTCACCGTCACGCCGGACACCGAGTTCAAGGAGATCGCCGCGTTGATGGCCGGTGCGGCCGTCAGCGCGGTCCCGGTGGTCGGTCCGGACGGCGCACTGGCCGGCGTGGTGTCGGAGGCGGACCTGCTGCCCCGCGGGGAAGCCGCGGGCGGGCGGGTGCGCGGACGCGCCCGCCGTCGGAAGGCGGCGGCGCTGCTGGCCCGTGACCTGATGACCTCGCCGGTGCGGACGGTCGACGTCGGCGACCCGCTGCCCGCGGTCGCGAAGCGGCTCGCCGGCCACCACCTCCGCCGGCTTTTCGTGCTCGATGGCGGCAAGCTCGTCGGGGTGATCGCCCGCCGCGACCTGATGGGGGTCTACCTGCGGCCGGACACCGACGTCCAGGCGGAGGTCGAGGCGGAGGTGTTCGACCGGGTGCTGCGGGCAAGGCCGGGCTCCTACCGGGTCAGCGTGACCAGCGGGTGCGTGACGCTGCTGGGCCTGCTGGAGCGCCGCAGCGCGGTGCGCATCGCGGGTCAGCTGACGGCACAGGTCCCTGGCGTGCTGGAGGTCCGCAACCGGCTCGACTACGTCTGGCAGGACCAGGCGCGCTGAGCCGGACGTCCACAACGGACTGACCAGGGCCGTTCCGCCGCAACGGGAAGGGACCAAAGTCCACCCCGTCGCGGCCGGGCGGCCCTGCCGCCGTGCCGTCCGGCGGCGTTGGCTGGACCCGGACGCCGAGAAGAGGGGTGCACACCATGCAGGTCGCCGGGCGGACGACGACGGGAGAACGCGGGCTGACCGCCGCGGAAGCGGCGGAGCGGCTGCGTCGGGACGGGCCGAACGCCCTGCCCGCGGCGCGGCGGCGCAACCCGGCGGTCGAGTTCGTCAAGCAGTTGGTGCATTTCTTCGCCCTCATGCTGTGGGTCGCCTCGGGCCTGGCCCTGTTCGCGGGCATGCCGGCCCTCGCGATCGCGATCGCCGTGGTGGTCGTGGTCAACGGTGTGTTCTCGTTCGTGCAGGAGTACCGCGCCGACCGGGCCGCCGAGCGGCTGCGGGACCTGCTGCCGGTGCGGGCGACCGTGCGCCGCGACGGCAAGCCCCTGGTCGTGAACGCGACCGAGCTGGTCACCGGTGACGTGCTCCTGCTGGAGGCGGGGGACCGGGTCTGCGCCGACGCCGAGGTCCTGGCGGGCGGACGGCTCTCGGTCGACGAGTCGCTGCTGACCGGGGAGAGCGCGCCGGTGCGCCCGGAGCCGGGCGGCGCCGTCCACGCGGGCACCTACCTGGTCGAGGGACACGGCGCGGCCGTCGTCACCGCCACCGGCAGCCGCACCCGGCTGGCCGGCATCGCCGCGGTGACGGCCGGGGCCACGCGCCCGCGCAGCCCGCTGACCGGGCAGCTGCAGCGCGTGGTGCGGATCATCTCGGTGATCGCGGTGTCGGTCGGCGTGCTGTTCTTCGGTGTCGCGCTGCTCCTGGACTTCGCGCCGAGCGAAGGATTCCTGTTCGCCATCGGCGTCACCGTGGCGCTGGTACCCGAGGGGCTCCTGCCGACCGTGACGCTGTCGCTGGCCCGCGCGGTGCAGAAGATGGCCGGCCGCAACGCGCTCGTGCGCCGCCTGGAATCGGTCGAGACGCTCGGCGCCACCACGTTCATCTGCACGGACAAGACCGGCACCCTCACCCGCAACGAGATGTCGGTGGTCACCGTGTGGACCGGCGCGGGCACGGCGACCGTGGAAGGGGAGGGCTACCGGCCGGAGGGCCGCCTCCTCGGCGACCCGGACGCCGTCGCGGCGGCCGCGGTCCTCGCCGACTCGGCGGCCCGCTGTTCGCCCGACTCCCGCGCCGTCGAGCAGTCGGGGGTGTGGCGGCCGGTCGGCGACCCGATGGAGGTCGCGCTGCACGTCCTCGCCACCCGCGCCGGCCGCGCTGCCCGCCCGGCGCCGCGGGACCGGCGCCCGTTCGACCCGTACCGCCGCCGCTCGTCGGTGTCCGACGAGGACGGTCTGCACGTGACCGGGGCGCCGGACAGCGTGCTGCCGCTGTGCCGGGACGTGCCGCCCGGCGCGGCGGAGGCGGTCCATGAGCTCAGCGCGCGGGGTCTGCGGGTGCTCGCCGTGGCGCGCGGCGACGGCGACGACGAACGCGAGCTGGCGTTGCTCGGCCTGGTCGGTCTCGAGGACCCGCCGCGGCCCGACGTCGCCGGCGCGATCGCCGCGTGCCGGACCGCGGGGATCAAGCTCGCGATGATCACCGGCGACCACCCGGGCACCGCCGCGGCGATCGCCGCCGAGGTCGGCCTGCTCGGGCCCGCCTCGGTGGTGGTGGAGGGCAAGGACCTGCCCGCCGACGACGCCGCGCTGGGCGAGCTGCTCGACGCCGACGGTTCGGTCGTCGCCAGGGTGACGCCGGAGCAGAAGCTGCGCATCGCACGGGTGCTCCAGTCCCGCGGGCACGTGGTGGCCATGACCGGCGACGGGGTCAACGACGGGCCCGCGCTGCGCACGGCCGACATCGGGGTGGCGATGGGCGAGTCCGGCACCGACGTGGCGCGCGAGGCCGCCGACCTGGTGCTGCTGGACGACCACTTCGCCACCATCGTCAACGCGATCGAACTGGGCCGCGCGACGTTCGCCAACATCCGCCGGTTCCTCACCTACCACCTGACCGACAACGTCGCCGAGCTCGCGCCGTTCGCGGTGTGGGCGCTCTCCGGCGGCTCGATCCCGCTGGGACTGACCGTGCTGCAGGTGCTGGCGCTGGACATCGGCACCGACCTGGTGCCCGCCCTCGCGCTGGGCGCCGAGCCACCCAACCCGCGCACGATGCGCGGGCGGGCGCGCACCGGCAACCTCATCGACGGCCGGCTGGTGCGCCGCGCGTTCGGCGTGCTCGGCCCGGCCGAGGCGCTCGTCGCGATGGGCGCGTTCGTGGTGGTGCTCGTCGCGGGCGGCTGGCGGTGGGGCGCCGAACCCGGGGCCGCGCTGCTGGCCACCGCGTCCGGCACCGCCTTCACCGCGATCGTGCTCGGCCAGCTGGCCAACGCGTTCGCCTGCCGCAGCGAGTCCAGCTGGGTCGGCCGCCGCGGTTTCGGCGGCAATCCGCTGCTGCTGTGGGCGACCGCGCTCGAAGCCGCGATGCTCGCGGTGTTCCTCCTGCTCCCGCCCCTGCCCGGACTGCTCGGCGGAGACCTGCCCAGCCCGCTCGGCTGGGCGCTGGCCGCGCTGGCCGTGCCCGCGGTCTGGGCCGCCGACGCGTTGCACAAGGCGATCCGGGCCCGACGACCGAAGGACATTCGATGACCACCACGGAGCAGCCCGGCCTGCGGGCGCACGCGGCGACGGCGGAGACCGTCGCCGCGTCCCTGGACACCGACCCCGCCACTGGTCTGTCCACACCGGACGCGGACCGGCGGCGGGAACGGTACGGGCGCAACGTGCTCACCGCGCCACGCGGGCCGGGCGTGATCCGCCGGCTGGCCGCGCAGATCCACAGCCCGCTGGTGTACGTGCTGCTCGCCGCCGGTGTGGTGACGGCGGTCTTCGGCGGTTACGTCGACGCCGCCGTGATCGGCGGGGTGGTCGTGCTCAACGCCGTGATCGGGTACGTGCAGGAGTCGCGCGCCCAGCGGGCCCTGGACGCCCTGACCCGGCTGGTCCGCACCGAGACGACCGTGCTGCGCGACGGGGCGCCCGTCCGCGTGCCGGCGGAGGAACTCGTGCCGGGCGACGTCGTCGAGATCGCCGCGGGGGACCGGGTGCCCGCCGACGGCCGCGTGACCGAAGCGCACCAGCTGGAGGTCGACGAGTCCGCGCTCACCGGCGAGTCCGCCCCGGTGGCCAAGCACGACGAGGTCCTGCCCGCGGAGACGGCCGCCGCCGACCGGGTCAACATGGTGCACTCCGGCACCCTCGTCACCCGCGGGACCGGCCGCGCGGTGGTCACCTCGACCGGCGCGCACACCCAGCTCGGCGACATCCAGCGGCTGGTCGCCACGACCGCCACCGTCGCCACCCCGCTGACCCGCAAGCTCGGCGTGTTCTCCCGCCAGCTGAGCGTCGGGATCGTGGTGGTCGCGGCCTTCGCGTTCGCGCTCGGCCTGCTGCGCGGCACCCCGGTGGCGGAGATGTTCACCGCCGCGGTCGCCCTCGCCGTGGGCGCGATCCCGGAGGGGCTGCCCGCCGCGGTGTCGATCGTCCTCGCGATCGGCGTGGTGCGCATGTCCCGCCGCCGCTCGGTGGTGCGCCACCTGCCCGCGGTCGAAACACTGGGCAGCACCACGGTCATCTGCACCGACAAGACCGGCACGCTCACCGAGAACCGGATGACGGTCGTCGCCGTCCACGCCGCCGGGCGCACCGTGGACGAGTGGGCCGATCCGGGCCCGGCCGTACGCGAGTGCCTGGTCGCGGGGGTGCTGTGCAACGACGCGAGCCCTGCCGAGGGCGATCCGACGGAGATCGCGCTGCTCACGGCCGCGGCCGGCCTGGACCCGGCCCGGTTGCGGGCGGAGCGGCCACGCCTCGACGTCGTCCCGTTCGACTCGGAAACCCGCCTGATGATCACCGCGCATCGCGGCGCCGCGTACGTGAAGGGCGCGGTGGAGGAGGTGCTCGTCCGGTGCTCGGCCGAACTCGGCGAGGACGGCGCCGAGCGGCCGCTCGACACGGCGGAGGTGCACCGCGCCCAGGCGGAGTTCGCCGCACAGGGACTCCGGGTGCTGGCCTTCGCCCGGTTCACGCCCACCGGCGGGCCGCTCCCCGGCCAGGGGGAGTGGACCTTCCTGGGGTTGCAGGCGATGCAGGACCCGCCGCGGGCGGAGGCCGCGCGCGCGATCGCCGCCTGCCGGGACGCGGGCATCGCGGTCAAGATGATCACCGGCGACCACGCGGTCACCGCGGGGGCGATCGCCGGGCAGGTCGGCCTCGCGCGGCCGGGCGAGGCCACCGTGCTGACCGGCCGCGACCTCGACGAGCTGGACGACGGCGCACTGGACGAGGCCGCCGCCCGCGCGGACGTGTTCGCCCGCGTCTCACCCGCGCAGAAGCTGCGCCTGGTGCGGGCGCTGCAGCGGCGCGGCCAGGTCGTCGCGATGACCGGCGACGGGGTGAACGACGCGCCGGCCCTGCGCCGCGCCGACATCGGCGTCGCGATGGGCCGCGGCGGCACCGACGCCGCCCGGCAGGCCGCCGACATGGTGCTTCTCGACGACGACTTCGTGGCGATCGAGTCCGCGGTCGAGGAGGGCCGCGGGGTGTTCGACAACCTGCGCAAGTTCATCGCCTGGACGCTGCCGACGAACATCGGCGAGGGCATGGTTATCCTGGTGGCCGTCGTGCTCGGCGCGGTCCTGCCGATCGTGCCGGTGCAGATCCTGTGGATCAACATGACCACCGCCGTCTTCCTCGGACTGACGATGGCGTTCGAGCCGAAGGAACCCGGGCTGATGCGGCGGCCGCCGCGCCCGCCGGCCCGCCCGCTGCTCACGCGGAACCTGGTGCGCCGCATCGGGCTGGTGTCGGCGCTGCTCGTGGCCGCGGCCTTCGCCGGCTATCACTGGGAGCTGGCCGACGGCGGGTCGCTCGCGCAGGCCCGCACGGTGGCGGTCAACGTGTTCGTCGGGGTGCAGATCGCCTACCTGTTCAGCTGCCGCTCGCTGGACCGCAGCCTGCTGCGCGCGCGGCCGGGGCGGAACCGCATGCTTGGCGTCGGCCTCGGCATCACCGTGCTGCTGCAGGCGCTGATCACCTACGTGCCCGGGATGAACCGGATGTTCCACACGGCGCCGATCGGGTGGGACTCGTGGTGGCCGGTGCTCGCCGCCGCGGCCGCCGCGTTCGTGGTCGTGGAGGCCGACAAGCTGATCCGGAGCCGGATCGGGTGAGAACGGCGGGTCAGCCCGCCGCCCGCGGCCCGATGCGGAACACCGGGTGGCGGTGCGCGACTTCCGCGATCTCGGCCAGGCCCGGTTCGCCGGTGATCCCGAAGAACGCCAGGGCATCACCGGCGACCCGGGCCGAGTCGGGTCGCCGTCCGGTGCGGAGCAGTTGCGCGCGGATCACCGGAGCGCGCTCGCCGGCCGGAATTTCGGTGAGCAGCACCGGCCATTTGCGCCGCCCCCGGGCGAGCACCGCGCGCCCGCCGGCGGCCCGCACGTTGCGGACCCATTCGGATTCGCCCGTGATGGACACGAGGTGCCCGGCGCCGTCGTGGTCGGTGCGCAGCAGGGTGGTGCGCCGGATGGCGCCGGTGCGGCGGCCGGGCACTTCGAGGGTGACCACGTCGCGCGGCGTGAGCCCCAGCCGTGTGAGCAGGCGGCCGGTGCCCTGCAGGCGGGTGTAGAGACGGGGTGGCGGCCGGTAGCCGCCGTCCGATGTGGACGCCTGCGGTCGCGCCGCGCGCTGCCACCAGGTGAGGCGGGTCGCGAGGGCGGCCAGTTCGTCACCGGTGACCGGGACCGGGTCGCCGTGACCGGGCGCCAGCAGCCGCGGGCGCAGCGCGGCCAGCCCGGCGAGGGAGCGCCTGGCGCGCACCGGGTCCCAGGTGGTGTAGCGCGGCGGGCCGGACAGCCGTCGCCGGCCGGTCAGCACGCCGGTGAGCGCGTTGAGGTCCACGGTCAGCGCGGCGTCGCCGGAGAGCAGCACGCCGTCGGCCCGGTGGTAGGCGACGTGACCCGGCGTGTGCCCCGGTGTCGGCACCGCGGTCCAGCCCGGCAGACCGGGCAGGTCCGCGGGATCGCCGAACGCGCGGGTCACGTCGCTGATGTCGCCGGCCGCCTCGATCCGGTCCCGCACCCGGGCCGGGAGCAGGCGCAGGAGCGGCACCACGGCCCACCGGTCCAGGGGCATGCCGAACGCGGGCAGGTACCGGCCGTGGGCCATCGGCAGCTCCGCGGCGGCGACGTGGACCTGGACGTGCCACTGCCGCGCCAGGGTCCCGGCCGCGCCGGAGTGGTCGGGGTGGATGTGGGTGAGCAGTATCGCCCGCGGCGGGTTCCCCTCGCCGAACAGGGTGGCCGCGGCCGCCCGGATAACCGGCGCGCTGGACGCCCATCCCGCGTCGACGAGCGCCCAGCCGCCCCCGGTCGCGACGAAGTACACATTGGACGCGAGCGCGTGGCGGCCCAGCCGCAGCCGGTGCACGCCCGGCGCGATTTCCTCTGGAGCGATGCCCATCCCGGCGAGGCTAGCCGGGGCCGGGGTGGCGGAGGAGTGCCGTTCGACCCTTCTCCCGCCGGACGGGAGCCGTCAGTGTCGAAGGCGGATCACCCGCGCAAGCGAAGAGGAGCCGCCCGATGTCGTCCACCTCGACGGAGCCGCGGCGGCTCGGACCCGCCGGGCTGGCCTGCCTCGTGACCGGCAGCGGCCCGCCGCTGGTGTTTCTCCCGGGGCTGGGCCCCCACCACCGCCCACCGGCGGGCCTCGACCGCCGGTTCCAGCTCGCCCAGGTCCGGCCGTTCGCCCGGCGGCGGCGGGTGTGGTGGGTCCAGCGCCGCGAAAACCTGCCCGCCGGCACCACGATGGCCTCGATCGCCGCCGACTACGCCGCCGCGATCCGGCAGCGGTTCGGTGGTCCGGTCGACCTCGCCGGCTCCTCCACCGGGGGCAGCGTGGCGCTGCAGCTCGCCGCCGACCACCCCGATGTGGTGCGGCGGGTGGTGCTGCTCTCGTCGGCCTGCCGGCTGGGCGACGGCGGCCGGACCGTGCAACGGGAACTCGCCGCCGCCGTGCGCGCCGGCCGCCGTCGCCGGGCCGGGGCGCTGATGTTCGCGACGCTCGCCGGGGGACCGGTGGCGCACCGGGCGCTGGCCGCGGCCGGACGGCTGTTGGGCCCGGCGATGCTGCGCGGCGACTGCGCCGACATGCTGACCGTGATCGACGCCGAGGACGCCTTCGACCTCACCGCCCGGCTGCCCGCGATCGCCGCGCCCGTGCTCGTCGTCGGCGGGGGCCGCGACCGGTTCTACGGCGCCGCGGTCTTCCGGGAGACCGCGGACGGGCTTCCGAATGGCCGGCTCCTGCTGCACCCCCGGCTGGGGCACGTGGCGGCGCAGAGCGCCAAAGCGACGGTGGCGGCGGTGGACCGGTTCCTGGCGGAACCGCCGGGCTGAGCCGCCGCGGCGGGCGGAAGTCACCGGCTCGCGGGACCTTCGCCCCTCGCCCCCGGCGGTGTCCGCCGCCACGGTGGAGCCCATGACCTCTACGGTGCTCACCGGGACCGCCGACGTCCTCACCGTGACCGGGCTGCGCAAGGGGTTCGACGGCCGGATCGCGGTGGACGACGTCGGTTTCCACATCGCCCCTGGCGAAACCTACGGCCTGCTCGGCCCCAACGGCGCGGGCAAGACCACGACGCTGCGGATCCTGTGCGGGCTGCTGGCCCCCGAGGCCGGCAGCGCGGTGATCGGCGGGTTCCCCATGAACAGGTTCGCGCGGGAGGCGAAGGCCCTCGTCGGCTACGTGCCGCAGGAGGTCGCGCTCTACCCGGACCTCACGGCGCGCGAGAACCTCCGGTTCTTCGGCCGCCTGTACCGGCTGCGCGGCGCCACGCTCGCCCGGCGGATCGACGAGGTGCTCGAGCTCGTCGGCCTGGCCGACCGGGCTGGGGAGAAGGTCGAGACCTTCTCCGGCGGCATGCGGCGCCGGCTCAACATCGGCGCCGGCCTGCTGCACCGCCCTACCCTGCTCGTGCTCGACGAACCCACCGTCGGCGTCGACCCGCAGAGCCGCCACGCGATCATGGAAAGCGTCCACTCGTTCGGCGCCGCCGGCCTCGCCGTCCTCTACACGACGCACTACATGGAGGAAGCCGAGCGGTTGTGCGACCGGGTCGGCATCATCGACCACGGCAGGCTGGTCGCCGAGGGCACCCGCCGGGAACTCGTCGCCCGTCTCGGCGAGCGCGACCGCATCACGCTCACCGTGGACGGCGACGTCGCCGCGCTCGCCGCGGCCTGCCGCGAGTTGTCCGAAGTGGACAGTGTCGACGTGGCGGGCGGTGAGCTGCACCTGATCGTGCGCGACGGCAGGCGGCTGCTGCCCACGGTGTTCGACGTCGCCGAACGGCTGCGGTCCGGGATCCGGTCCGCCGAGGTCACCGAACCGGACCTGGAAGCGGTGTTCCTGCACCTGACCGGCACGGCCCTGCGGGAGTGAGCATGCATCCGGCACTCGTGATCGCGGGAAAGGACCTGCGCCAGCGCCTGCGCGACCGCTCGGCGTGGATCCTGGGGATCCTGGCGCCCGTCGGTGTCGCGATGCTCATCAGCTTCGCCTTCCGCGGCGCGGAGACCTTCCACACCACGGTGGCGGTGGCCGATCTGGACCGGGGACCCGTCGCGGCCGCGTTCACCGGGTTCCTGACCGGGCCGGAGCTGGACTCGGTGCTGGCCGTCGAGACCGTGCCCGGGGTGGCCGAGGCGAGGCAGCGGGTCGACGACGGCGGCGTGAGCGCGGCACTGGTGATCCCCGCCGGGTTCTCCGCGGCCGCGCATTCCGGGGCCGCGGTGCCGGTCACGGTGCTGACCGACGTGGACGCGCCGCTGGCGGGCGAGGTGGCCCGCTCGGTGGCCGCGGCGTTCGTGGCCCAGCTCAACGCCGACCTGCTCGCCACGCGGACCGCGCTGGTGGCCGGCGCGGATCCGGCCGGGCTCGCCGAACGGGCCGCCGCCCTGCGGCTGCCGGAAAAGGTCGTCAGCCGGGCCGGCGGCACGGCGCAACAGTCCGGAGTCAGCTACTACGCCCCCGCGATGGGCATGTTCTTCATGTTCTTCTCCATCGGGTTCACCGCGCGCGGCTACTTCACCGAACAACGCAGCGGGTTGCTGGACCGCGTCGCGGCCGCGCCGGTGGCGCCGGGCACCGTGCTCACCGGGAAGGCGCTGGCGACGTTCGCGTACGGGACGGCCAGCCTGGGCACCGTCGCGCTGATCACCACGCTGGGGTTCGGCGCCGACTGGGGGCCGCCGGGTCCGGTCGCGCTGCTGATCGTCGCACTGGGCCTGGCGCTGGTGTGCCTGACCGCGTTCGTCATCACGCTCGCCCGCACCGAGCGGCAGGCCGAGGGGCTGGCCGTGATCGTCACGTTCGGGCTGGTGCTGCTCGGCGGCAACTTCGTCTACCTCGGCGGCGCGCCGGACGTCATCCGCACCCTCACCCTCGCCACGCCGAACGGCTGGGCGCTGCGCGGGTTCACGGACCTCTCCGGCGGCGCGGGCTGGCCCGCGGTCTGGCCGCCGCTGCTGGCGATCCTGGCGTTCTGCGTGGTTCTCGGCGGGGCGTCCGCGCTCCTGGCGCGACGGGATGCGGCCCGATGACCGCGCTGCTGTTCACCGGCGTGGCGCTGCGCCGGCTCGCCCGCGACCGGGTCGCGATGTTCTTCATCGTCCTGCTGCCGCTGGTGGTGATCCTCATCGTCGGCGCGACCATCCGCGGCCAGGACAGCTTCCGCATCGGGGTCGTCGAGCCGGGCACCCCGCTGGCCGCCGGGTTGTCCCGCGCCCTGGACACCTCGCCGGCGCTGGAGACCCGGACCTACTCCGACGAGGACGCCGCCACCGCCGCGTTGCGCCGCAACCAGGTCGACGCCGTCCTGGTGCTGCCGGACGGCTTCGACGAGCGCCTGCTGTCCGGCGCCCCGGTCGAGCTGCCGCTGCTGAGCACCGGTTCGGCGGGCACCACGCAGGGCGCGTGGTCGGCAGTGTCCGCGGTCGTGGCCGACCACGCGGCGCTCGTCCAGGCGGCTGGGTTCGCCGCCGAGCGCACCGGGACCGATCCGGCGCGGTGGTTGCCGCTGGCCGGATCGCTCGCCGCCATGGGTGACCGGATCACGGTCCGGACCGAATCCGCGGGCGGCGCCCCGGACGAGCGGGCGGGCGGGTTCACCGGCAGCGCGCCGACCATGCTGGTGCTGTTCGTGTTCGTCAACACGCTCGCCGCCGGGGCGGCCGTGATCGAGACCCGCAAGCTGGGCGTCTACTCGCGTTCGCTGGCGGCACCGGTCCGTCCGCGCGAGATCGTGTTCGGCGAGGCGCTGGGTTACGTCGTGCTCGCGCTGGGCCAGTCGGCGCTGATCATCGGGGCGTCGGCCGCGTTGTTCGGGGTGTCCTGGGGCGATCCGGTGGCGGCGCTGCTGCTGACCGGGCTGTGGGCGGTGGTCGGCGCGGGCGCCGGCATCCTCAGCGGCACCCTGTTCCGCACCTCCGAGCAGGCGTCGGCGATTGGGCCCGCCATCGGCATCGCGTTCGGCATGCTGGGCGGGTGCATGTGGCCGCTGGAGATCGTGCCGCCGGCGCTGCGTGCGGTGGGGCACGTCACGCCGCACGCGTGGGCGGTGGACGCCTGGACGACGGTGCTCTCCCGCGGCGGCGGGGTCGCCGACATCGCGGGCCAGCTGGCGGTGCTCGCCGGGTTCGCGGCCGTGCTGGTCGGCGCGGCGTCGTGGCGCATGGCGCGGAAACTGGCCTGAACGCGGCGCTCCGGGCGCTCAGCGGGCGTCGAGGAGAATCACGGCGGTCGCGACCGCGAAGGCGACGCTCGCCGCCACACGTCGGGAGCCGTGGACCACCGCGGCGGCGTCCCCGTGGGACCGCTTGCGCCGCAGGGCGTAGCCGGGCGCCTGCGATCACCGGGACGCCGTGCTCGGCCCAGTGCGGGAGGAGGGCGGATCCCTGGCCGGCCTGTTCCCCGAAGCGCGGGCAGCCGCTGGGCGGGGCTCCCGCCGCGGCGGTTTCGAGCGGCGCGTCAGGCCGGGCCGAGCGCGGCGATGAGGTCGGCGACCCGGTGGTGCGCCTCCAGCGGGTGGCGCAGGTGACCGTCGCCGTTGACGCGGTAGTGGTTGCGGCGGCCGACCTTCGTCCGCTCGACGTAACCGCCCTCGATGAGGTCGGCGAGGATGAGCTGCACGGCGCGGGTGGTGATGCCGACGCGCGCCGCGATCGCGGGCAGCGTCTGGTCCGGATCGGCCACGAGGCACAGCAGCACGTGGGCGTGGTTGCTCAGGAAGGTCCACGTGCCGCCGCCGGTGCCAGGGTGATCGCTCGCCGCCATGGCGCCGAGCATAGGGCCCGCGTCCTTGACAGGCGAACTCTGTTTCGTCATTCTGGTGGTGCGGAGGGGAGTACCCACCCCGTCCGGGATCGTCACTACGGCAGCGGATGCGGCTGCCCGGTCCCGGCGCCACCCGCCCCGGCTCGCGGAGCCGGGTGGTCGGGGAGACCTCCGGTTCGTCGGACTGAACCGGAGGTGTGACAGTGGTCGTCGAGGTGTGGGTGTGGGCCGCCGTGCTCGGCGTGATCGTCGTGATGCTCGCCGCCGACCTGTTCGCCCACCGCCGAGCGCACGTGGTCGGCGTGCGGGAGGCCGCCGCCTGGTCGGCGGTGTGGGTCGCGCTCGGCGCGGGGTTCGGCGGGATCGTCTGGTGGGTGTGGGGCGGTGAGTTCGCCGCGCAGTACTTCGCCGGGTACCTGATCGAGAAGTCGCTCGCGGTCGACAACGTCTTCGTCTTCACGATCATCTTCGGCTACTTCGCGGTGCCGCGGGAGCACCAGCACCGGGTCCTGTTCTACGGGGTGCTCGGGGCGCTGGTGTTCCGGGCGGCCTTCATCGCCGCGGGGTCGGTGCTGATCGCGAGCTTCGCCTGGATCCTGTACGTGTTCGGCGCGTTCCTGGTCGCCACCGGAGTTCGCCTGGCGCGGCACCGCGACGAAACCGTCGACCCCGGGCGCAGCCTGGTGCTCCGGCTGTTCCGTCGGTTCGTCCCGGTCACGGCCGACTACCACGGTTCGAAGTTCCTCGTCCGGCAGGGCGGCCGGTGGGTGGCGACCCCGTTGCTGGCCGTGCTCGTGCTGATCGAGGTGACCGACATCGTGTTCGCGGTCGACTCCATCCCCGCGATCTTCGCCGTCACCCAGGAGACGTTCCTGGTGTTCACCTCCAACGCCTTCGCCATCCTCGGCCTGCGCGCGATGTACTTCCTGCTCGCCGACCTGGTGCACCGCTTCGTGTACCTCAAGCTCGGCCTCGCGCTGGTGCTCGTGTGGGTCGGCGTGAAGATGCTGCTGCTGGACCTGGTCAAGATCCCCACCGTCGTGTCGCTCGCCGTGGTCGCCGTGCTGCTCGCCGCGGCGGTCACCGCGAGCTGGCTGCGCACCCGCGGCGCCGCCGGGGAGCGTGCGAAAGACGCTCCGGGCGAGCTGGTCCCGCCGTCGGGACAGCGGGACACCTGACCGCCGCGCCGGCCGGGAACTTGGTCCCCGCGGCAGTGGCCTTCCGGCCGTTCCGCGCCGCGGGGCCGGTTCCTAGCGTCGGTGGGAAAACGGGGAGGTACCCATGAACACCGTCAGCAAGCGCCGCCTCTGGGCCACCATCGGCGCACTCGCCGGCGTCGTCCTGGTCGCGGTCGGCGTCACCTTCTTCGCCATCCGCGACCGGGCCGCTGAACCCGGTGGGCCACCCGGTCCGACGCCGCCGGGCGGCGACACGATGGTCGTGCGCGTGTACTTCCACCAGGGCCAAGCCGACGACCCCGCCCGCGTCGTGCCGGTCGAGCGGACCGTGCCGCGGAGCGAGCAGGTGGCCACCGCGGCGCTCGGGCAGCTGCTCGCCGGCCCGACCGCGGCCGAACGCGCCGCCGGCTACCACTCGTTCTTCAGCTCCGCCACGGCGGACGCCCTGATCAGCGTCCGCGTCGCGAACGGCGTGGCCCGCGCGGACTTCAAGGACTTCAGCCGGATCATCCCGAACGCCTCCTCCAGCTACGGCAGCGCCGCGCTGCTGGCCGAACTCGACGCCACCCTGAAGCAGTTCCCGACGGTGAAGTCCACTGTGTACTCCTTCGAGGGCGACGTGGCGGCCTTCTACGAATGGCTCCAGCTGGCCCCGCCCACCGACGACAGCGGACAGGACGCGGCCGTGACCGAAGCGGCTCGCGCCTTCCTGACCGATGTGGCCGGCATGAACCGGCCGGTGCCCGGACCGGTGACCCGCACCGGCAGCGGCACCGCCGAGGCCACCTTCTACAGCCGCACGCCCGACGGCCAGCCCAACAAGGCGCTGGCGACCATCGTGTCACTGCGGCGTGGCGGCGGCGGCTGGTCGGTCACCGGGACCCGCACCGCGAACATCCTGGTGGACCAGCCCCGCGCCGGGCAGGCGATCACCTCCCCGGTCACCGTGACCGGCCGGGCGGTCGCCTTCGAGGGCACGGTGACGGTGCGGGTGCTCGCCGACGGCAAGGGCGAGATCGGCCGGGGGTTCGTCACCGGTGGGGGCGACGTGATCCGGCCGTTCAGCGGGCCGGTGACGTTCACGCCGCCCGCGGCCGCCGGATCCGGCTGGCTGGTCTTTTTCGAGGAGTCCGCGGCCAACGGCGAGGTCATCAACGCCACCTCGGTGCGGGTGTCCTTCGCCGGGCAGCCGGCGGCGCCCACGATCGGCGCCGTGACCTGGCAGCCGCCGATCCCGGCCGGCGACGGCTGGCTGCGGCTGCCGGACGGGCCTGGGACGCTCACCGTCACCGCCGAGGTCACCGGAGCCGACCGCGTGGAGTTCTACAGCACCCCGACCGGCACGGAGACCGAGTCCCTGGCGAAGCTGCTCGGCACCGGCGTGGCGCAGAACGGCGCCTGGACCCTCACCTGGGCCTACCCGGACGAGCCGCTGCTGGCGCACTTCAGCGTGGTGGCGGTCGGCCCTGGCGGCCGCACCGAGATCATGCCGTTCAACCTGTACCACGACTGACGACCGCGAGTGGTTCCCCCGGGTCTACGCCGGGGGAACCGCCGGAATCGCCGCCCTGGCGCGCAGCCGTCGGGCGGCGTCCTCCGGCATCGTGGTCACCACCGGGATGCCGGTGGCCAGTTCCAGCCCGGCGGGCACAGCCAGGCGCGGCACGATCCGCATCGACCAGCACAACCACGGCGCGTGCTCCAGACCGGACGGCGCCGTGTGCAGGAACAGGTTGTACGGCGGGTCGCCGAGCTCGTCGCGCAGTGCGCGCAGCATCGCGCGGACCGTGGCCGCGGCGGAGGTCAGCTCGCCGGTGCTCACACCCGCGAAGTCGGCCGCCGGGCGGCGGGGCGCCACCCGGACCTCGAACTCCGCGGTGGGCGCGAACGGCGCGAACGCGACGGTCTGCCCGTCGTCGAGGACGACGCGCGAGGTGTCGGACACCTCGCCTGTGTACGGCCTGCCCTGCCGCTCGTATCGCTCCCGCTGGGCGGACAGCTCGCGCCGCGCCGACGCGGACAGCACCGGCAGTCCGACGACCTGGGAGTGCGGGTGGTCCAGCGACGTTCCGGCGGCGGCGCCGCGGTTGCGGAACACCGCCACCTGCGCCGCGTCCGTCCGGAGCGCGCGCAGCCGGTCCCGCCACGCGAGCAGCACGTTCGCCGCCTCCGCGTCGGTGCCGGTAGCCAGGTCCCAGTCGTGGCGCGGCGATTCGATGATCACCTCGTGGTGGTCGGACAGCGCGTACCGGTTGCGCACCGACCGCACGAGCCAGCCGCCGCCCGGCGCGGGCAGCCGCCACGTTTCGGGCGGCGTGTCCTCCGACGGGCCGGGGCAGAACGGGCAGCCCACGGCGCCGGTGTGCGGGCGGCGGGCGCGGTGCGGTGCGAGCACGGACCAGTCGCCGGTGAGCGGGTCCTGGCGAAGTTCTCCGCCGTGCCAGGATGTCGCGGTCATGCGGGAACCTCCGTCCGCCGGGAGCGGAAGGCGTCCCGGCACCGGTGCGAGCAGAACCGGTAGTGCCTGCCGTCCTGGTCGAGCGGGATCCCCGGCCCGGCGGCGACGGTCATGCCGCACTCCGGGTCCCGTCCGTCGCCGGCGGTGCGCAGGGAGCCGGGGCGATTCCCAGCACGCAGTCCCGCGAGGAGGGTCAGCTCGTCGAGCAGCAGGCGCGGCAGCAGGAAGTGCTTGCGCACGCGTTCCCGCCCGGCGGCGGCGAGCACCGCCGCGCGCGCCGGCCCGGTGAGCAGGTCCACGACCGCCTCCGCGCACCCGGCCACCGAGTCGACCAGCAGCCCGCCCGCGCCGTCGGCCATCTGCAGCGGAATACCGCCCGCCCGGCCGGCGACGACGGGGGTGCCCTTCCACATCGCCTCGGACACCACCAGGCCGAACCCCTCGCGCAGCGACTTCTGCACCATCACGTCCGACAGCCGCTGGAACGCGTTGACCTCGACGTTGCCGACGCCGGTGAGGTTGGTGAACAGGTGGATCCCCGGATCGGACTGGGCTGCCTCGCTGATCGTGCGGTAGATGTCCCACGCCTCGGGGTCGTCCAGCGCCATCGAGCCGGCGAGCGCGAGCTGGACCCCGGGCACCTCGGCGCGGACGAGGCGGTAGGCCTCGATCACGCCGAGCGGGTCCTTCCACGGGTCGAAGCGGGAGATCTGGGTGATCAGCGGGCGGTCGGTCTCGATGCCGATCCAGTTGAGCACCGCCCGCGCCGTGCGGTCGTCCAGCGACATGTTCTTCGGGCTGAGCGGGTCGATCGCGGGCGGGATGATCTCCACCCGTCCCGGGTCGAGGTCGGGCGGGACGAACTCCGCCATAGTGAACACGGCGGCGTCGTAGTGGTCCGCGAACCCCGCCAGGTAGGACCAGGTGGCGGGGTCGGGTTCGGAGGTGTCGATGTGGCAGCGCCAGATCCACGACCGGTGGTCGCGGCCGGCGTAGGCGAGCAGCGGCACCGGCTGGGGGTCGTGCACGAAGACGAAGTCGGTGCCGGCGAACTGCGGGTCGGCGGCCAGTTCGGCGGCGTTGCGCTCGGCGGTTTCCTCGTACAGTGCGATGTCCGCCGTGGTGAGCGGCTCGCGGGAGCCCTGCAGGGCGTTGTGCATCTTCTTGGTGACGGTGAAGAACGGCGGCCGGCCGCTGATGATCTTCCACGTCGCGGGCAGCCCGAGGTCGGTGTAGAGCGGCACGGCCGAGCGCAGCAGCTCCGACACCCCGCCGCCGTAGGGGGTGGCGCTCACGTGCAGGATCCGGGCGCCGCGCAGCTCGCGGGCGAGGTCGAGCAGCGGGTCCATGATCTCGTCCGGGACCACGTGGCGGTACGCGGAGACGGCGAGGTCACCGACGTCGACGGTGTGCAGCACGGCTGCCTTCCTTCCCGGGCACGGCCTTGCCCAGCTGGTCCAGGTCCTTCTCGATGGCGCGGACGACGACGTCCACGTCGGGCACGCTGTCGAAGTCGGCGGTCACGCCGAACGCGAGCCGGTCGTGGTAACTGAGGACGGCCACGCCGATCCGCAGCCGCAGGGCGATCGGCACGTAGGGGTAGAGCGCGACCACCGGACGGCCGAGCAGGTGCAGCTGCTCGCGCGGTCCCGGCACGTTGGTGGTGACGGTGACGAGCATGCGCTCGACCAGCCACGGCGCGGCGTGCATCGCCCAGGACACCGGGGGATAGGGCTCGTGCCCGGCGAACGACAGCACCGCCTGGCCCGCTTCCCGTTCCCTGCTCGCCTTGTGCACGGCGAGGCGTTCGTGCACGGTGCGCAGCCGCTCGACCGGGTCGGCGACGTCCACTGGCAGCATGGGCAGCATGAGCGACACGTGGTTGTCCAGTGTGGACTGATCGGAGCGCGACCGGACGCTCACCGGCACCAGGCTGCGCACCGACGTCGCGGCGGGCTCCTCGCCCCGCTCCAGGAGCAGCTGCCGCAGGCCCGCTGTGATCGTGGCGAGCACGACGTCGTTGACGGTCACGCCGAACCCGGTGGCGATCCGCGCGACCTCGCCGAGCGAGGTGCCGGTCATCGCGTACCGCCGGTCGGCGTGGATCTTCCCGCGCAGCGACGAGGCCTTCAGCGGGACCAGGGCACGGGCGAGCGAGGCCAGGCCCCGAACCGCGCCGGTGACCTGGGCGGCCATCCGCCGTGGCGATCGCGCGGCGCCGGCCAGCACGCGCATCTGCTCCACCGGGACGGACAACGCGGTGCGCAGGCCGCCCGCCAGCAGGCGCAGCCCGCCCGGCTCCGGCGCCGTCTCCGCGGCCGGCCAGGCTTCAGGCCGGGGCGGGGGCTCGTCACCGAACATCGCCTCGTGCAGCGCGTTCCCGCCGATCCCGTCGGTCAGGCAGTGGTGCACTTTGGACAGCACCGCCCACCGGCCCTCGGCCAGCCCCTCGATCACCCAGCACTCCCACAGTGGACGGTCCCGCGGCAGCCGTTCGGACATGACGAGGCCGACCACCTCGCGCAGCGCGGCATCGTCGCCGGGCGACGGCGCGGCGACCCGGTGGAAGTGGGTGGCGGGGTCGAACCCGTCCTCCTCGACCCACGCCGGGGCGGCCAGGTCCAGCGGGTACCTCCGCAGGCGCTGCCGGTACCGCGGCAGGGACCACACCCGTGGGGTGAGGTCCCGCACGATCTCGTCCTGCGGCGGCGCCGGTGCCTCCAGCACGGCGATCGACGCGATCGCGAGCGAGGCGGAGGGGTCCTCGTCCTCGATGGCGAGGAACAGGGCGTCGAGCGGGCTGAGCCGGTCCATGGCGCACCTTCAGTGGGCGACGTCGACGACGACCCGGCGGTAGGAGTCGTCGAGCACGGTGAACACACGGAACGGCAACCGCTCTCGCACGCCGGCGGCGAAGGCGCTCTGTCCCTCGAACGAGCCCGCGAAGCGGACTTCGCGCAGCGCAGCCCAGTCCCGCAGCTGGTCGGTGGTGTAGAGGCGGTCGCCGACGGCGGCGAGCAGGCGTCCCGGCGCGTGCCCCGACGAGTCGTAGCCGAGCGCGGGCGCCCGCACCACGATCTCCAGCGCCGCGCCGCCCGCGACCGGGACCGGCTCGCCCGAGCCGTCCGCGGTCACCACGTCGGTGTAGCGCAGCGCGTACCCGGCTTCCTCCGGGCCGTTGACGTCGAACACCAGCCGGTCGAAGCAGCCGTGCCTGCCTGCCCGCACCAGGTACAGCGCCTCCGGCGCCATCGCGCCGGCCTCCTGCGGCCCGGTGGTCCAGCCGGCGGTGATCCCGCAGCCGCCTGGCCCGGGTGGCGCCGTCCGCATCGGGCCGCGGCCCATCGGTCCCGGGCCGGGCGGCTGCGGGCCGGTGACCGGCGCGGGGACCGAGCTGCTCGCGGGCGCGCCGGGCCGGGGCGCGGGCGGCGGATCAGCGCCGCACCCGGTGGTCAGCGCCAGCGCGACGGCAGCCGCGACCGTGATCAGGAGTGTGCGCATGCCGTGTCCTTTCACGACGCCAGGGTTCGCTGCGATCGTTCGGCGCGCAGGGCTTCGGTGACCGCGCTGCCGTCGACGGTCTCTTGCTCCACCAGCTGGGCGGCCAGGTGTTCCAGCGCCACACGGTGGTCCTGCAGGGTGCGGACGGCGAAGTCTTCGGCCTCGCGGAGCAGCCGGGCCACCTCGGTGTCGACGATCCGCTGGGTCTCCTCGGCGTAGTGCCTGGCCGTCTGTGGCGGTCCGCCGAGGAACGCCGGTGTCGCGGTGGGGTAACCGACCGGGCCCAGCGCGGGGGACAGGCCGAACTCGGTGACCATCTTGGTGGCGAGTTCGGTGGCGTCGGCGATGTCGTTGGCGGCGCCGGTGGAGCCCTGCGCGAAGGTGACGATCTCCGCCGCCCGGCCGCCCATCCGCACGGCGAGCAGGTCCCGGAGGTAGGCCTCGCTGTAGAGGTGCCGTTCGGCCTCGGGCAGTTGCTCGGTGCTGCCCAGCGCCATGCCGGCGGGCAGGATGGTCACCTTCGCGACGGGATCGGCGTGGTCGCACAGCGCCGCGATCAGGGCGTGCCCGGACTCGTGCACCGCGACGGCGCGCCGTTCCTCGGGGAGCAGCGCGTTGGAGGTCTCGCGGCGGCCGAGCAGCACGCGGTCGCGGGCGGCGGCCAGGTCGGCGGCGCGGATGACGGTGCGGTTGTCCCGCACCGCGTTGATGGCCGCCTCGTTGACCAGGTTGGCCAGGTCGGCGCCGGAGAAGCCGGGCGTGCCGCGGGCGACGACCTCCAGGTCGACGTCCTCGCCGACGTGCTTGCCGTCGACGTGCACGCGCAGGATCGCCAGCCGCTCCTGCTGGTTGGGCAGCGGGATGGTGACCTGCCGGTCGAAGCGGCCGGGCCGCAGCAGGGCCGGATCCAGCGACTCGGGCCGGTTGGTGGCGGCGAGCACGACGATCCCGCTGCTCTGGTCGAATCCGTCCATTTCGGACAGCAGCTGGTTGAGGGTCTGCTCGCGCTCGTCCTGCCCGCCGAACCCGTTGAGCCCGCGGCGGCTGCCCACGGCGTCGATCTCGTCGATGAAGATGATCGCCGGGGCGCGGTTGCGGGCTTCGGTGAACAGGTCCCGCACCCGGGAGGCCCCGACCCCGACGAACATCTCGACGAACGCCGAGCCGGTGACCGACAGGAACGGCACGCTGGCCTCGCCGGCGACCGCACGGGCGATCAGGGTCTTGCCGGTGCCGGGCGGGCCGACCATGATCACGCCGCGCGGCCCCTTGGCGCCCGCCGCGGCGTAGCGGCCTGGGTTGCGCAGGAAGTCGACGACCTCGCCGATCTCCTGTTTGACGCCCTCGTAGCCGGCGACGTCGGTGAAGCGGGTGGTCGGGCGCTGGGCCTCGATGATCTTGGCCTTGGCGCGGCCGAACCCCATGACACCGCCGACCGGCGAACCCTGCGCGCGGCGGCCCATCCAGAAGAACAGGCCGATCAGCAGCACCACCGGCAGGAAGGTGACCAGCAGCGAGGTCCACGACGTGTGCAGCTTGCCGGAGACGGCGACGCCGTGGTCGGCCAGCCTCCGCTCCAGCCCGGTGTCGCCGAGCGCGGTCGGGACCTGGCTGCTGAACGCGGTGCCGTCGCGGAGGGTGCCGGTGACCGTGCCGACGTCGTCGACGGTGACCTTCTCGACCTGGTTCGCGTCGACCTTGGCCACGAACTCGGTGTACGGCAGGGTCGATCCGCCGGGCGAGAACAGCCAGATGGGCCCCAGCACCGCACCCAGCACGACCAGCCACAGCAGGGGCGACAACCAGCGCTGCCAGGCCGGCGGCTTCGGCGGCTGGGGTTTGGGCGCGGGATCGGGCGGGGGCCCTGGCTTCGCCGCACGCGACATGTCGGGTGTCCTCTCCTCCGGTGGGTCTCCGGTTCAGCCAACCGCGATCTCCCCGGCGCGGGGGAGCGGCGAAAGTCCCCGGCCGCGGTGGCGGAAGGCCCTGCCTCCCGGGCGGCGTCACGCCTGGGAGCGCGGCTCGGCGGCCGGCGCCTCCGCCTGCTTGCCGAGGACGGCGAGTTCGACCGTGCGGACGAGGTCGTCCGCGGTCACGGCGCCCGCGAGCCTGCCGTGGTCGAGGACGACCAGCAGGTCCCGGCCGGGCCGCAAGGCGGTGCGGGCGAGCACGTCGGCGAGCCACTCGTCCGGGCCCGCGGTCACCGCGGCGTCCAGCGGCCGCGCGACGTCGGCGACCCGGGTCTCGAAGCGCAGCCGCGCGGGCAGCCGGGCCAGCTCGCCCAGAGCGACCACACCGAGCGGGGCGCCGTCGAACGAGACCACCGGGAACACCCGTGCCCTGGCCGGGACCGCGACGGTGTCGAGGAACGCCTCCACGGTCAGCCAGCCGGGCGCGGTCACCGGGGCGGGATCCAGGACCGCTCGCACCGTGCGGTCGCCGAGCAGGGACCGGGTGGTGTCCCCGGTCAGCTCGGCCTGCGCCGCGGACACCAGGAACCACCCGATGAGCGCCAGCCACAACCCGCTCAGCTGCCCCAGCACGAGCACTTCACCGACGCCCAGCACCATCAGCAGGACGCCGAGCACCTGGCCGGTGCGCCCGGCGACGAGCGCGGCGCGGGCGCGGTCGCCGGTGCGCTTCCACACCGCGGCACGCAGCACCCTGCCTCCGTCCAGCGGTGTGCCGGGCAGCAGGTTGAACAGCGCCAGCACGACGTTGGTGAACCCGATCCAGGCGATGCCCGTGGCCACGAGCTCGGGCAGGACGCCGGCGGCGAGGAACGCGGTGCCCCAGCACAAGCCGCCGAGCACGAGGCTGATCGCAGGCCCGATCGCGGCGATGACGAAGTCCGCGCGCGGGTTCGGCGCGCTGCCTTCCAGTTCCGCCGCGCCGCCGAGCAGCCAGAGCGTGATCCGCTTGACCCCGACGCCGTAGTGCCTTGCGGTGACCGCGTGCCCCAGCTCGTGCGCCAGCAACGAGGCGAGGAAGCACACCGACGCCGCCACCGCCGTCCCCCAGTACGCGGCGGTGGCGTGACCGGGGGCGGCGGCGGGCAGGACGGACGTCGCGATGACGTCGGTCAGCAGCACCAGGATGACCAGCACCGACCAGTGCGCGCCGACCGGCACACCGGCGTACCGCCCGAGCGGGATCGTGCCCCGGAGCACCGCGGGCTCCTCAGTGCCCGGCCGGCACGGGCTGGGCGGGCAGCGGCTGCCAGCGGTCGATCAGCCGTTCCTCCAGCGCGTGCATGGTGGTGTACTCCAGGTCCTCCAGCGCGAGGCGGTGCGGCTCGAACGGCCCGTGGCGGCGCAGGTAGTCCATGATCTCCCCGGCCTGGCGGCGCGCTCCGTCGAACCGCGCCGGGTGCGACTGCGACACCGGCACGACGGGCGCGTGGTGCGAGCCGCGCATACAGCCGACCAGGGAGTGTGGAAACGCGATGAGCAGGTCGTAGATCCGTTCCGGGCAGTCGAAGACGATGCGGCTCTCCTCGTAGAGGTCGTAGACCTCGAAGGAGAACCCGGAGCGCATCTTGTGCGGCCGGAGGTTCCATGCGCCGGGCCCGGTCTTGTCCGCCAGGAAGCGGATCACCGGCTCCGCGTATCCGGCGCCTACGCCGCGCAGCTTGCCGCTGAACGCGTCCGAGAGCAGGTCCTGCGCGGTGGAGAGCATCTCGGGGTGCACTGCCGAGTGACCGACGAACCCGCCGGTGTCGGCCTTGATGCTGCTGCACGCGGTCATGGCCGGCTCTTCCTCACAGGCTGTGGCCGATGAGCTCGACCAGGTCGAGGGTGCGCTGGCTGTAGCCCCATTCGTTGTCGTACCAGCCGAAGACCTTCACGAGGTTGTCCTCGGTCTTGGTCAGGCTCGCGTCGAACACGCAGGATGCGGGGTCGCCGATGATGTCGCGGGAGACGATGGGGTCCTCGGTGTACCGCAGGATCCCCTTGAGCTCGCCGTCGGCGGAGACCGCGAAGGCGCGGTTGACCTGCCCGGGCGTGACCGGCTCCGAGACCTCGACGGCGAGGTCGGTGAGCGAGCCGTTCTCGACCGGGACGCGGACGGCGACCCCGTCGAGCTTTCCTGCCAGGTCGGGCAGGACCTCGCCGACCGCCTTGGCGGCGCCGGTGCTGGTCGGGATCATGTTGACCGCGGCCGAGCGCGCGCGGCGCAGGTCCTTGTGCGGGCCGTCGAGCAGCGCCTGGTCGTTGGTGTAGCTGTGGATCGTGGTCAGCAGGCCGCGCCGCACCCCGAACGCCTCGTGCAGCACCTTGACCATCGGCGCCACGCAGTTGGTGGTGCAGGAGGCGTTGGAGACGACGTCGTGCGCGTGCGGGTCGTAGTCGTCCTCGTTGACGCCCATCACGATGGTGGCGTCGACACCCTTGCCGGGCGCGGAGATCACCACTTTGCGGGCGCCCGCGGCCAGGTGCGCCGCGGCGGCCTCCCGTGTGCGGAACCGGCCGGTCGACTCGATGACGACGTCGGCGCCGAGCGCCTCCCAGGGCAGGTCCGCCGGGTCCGGGCAGGAGCTGACGTGCACCCGGTGCGCGCCGACCTCCAGAACCGGCCCGAAGTGCCCGCCGTCGTGGACCTCGACGGGCTGCCGGAGCGGCCCGAACGTCGAGTCGTAGCGCAGCAGGTGCGCGAGCGTGGTGGCCGAGGCCACGTCGTTGACGCCGACCACTTCGATGTCGCTGCCCGCGCGGTCGAGCACTCCGCGCAGGAGGTCCCGTCCGATCCTGCCGAATCCGTTGATGCCCACCCGGACCGTCATGCTTGGCTCCTCTCCCGGAAAAGGCCGATGCTGCTGCTCCCGCGGCGGCCGGCCCAGGGCCGAAGTGCCCGTCCGCCACGGGCGGTTCCGTCCTTCCTGCCCGGGACTTCGGGCCCTGTTCCGGGGACCACCGGCTCTTTCGCCGCTTTCCGCTCCCGGCGGTTGATGAGGCGGGGGACAGCAGAAAGGGGACCGCCATGACCACAGTCGCCCGGACCGCCGCCGCGGTGGCCGCGGCCGCGCTCGTCGGCGCGCTCACCGCGTGCGGCGGGGACGACAACCCGCCGCCCGCGCCGCAGACCAGTTCCGCGCAGCCGGCGGGCCCGACCTCGCCGAGCGGGCCTGGCCCGGCGACCACGACGAGGAAGACCACCACCGCACCCCAGACCCCACAGACCACGAAGACCGCGCAGACCCCCGCGCCGGGCACGACCATCGCCGGGGAGGGCATGTCCGCCGCGGACGCCGCCGCCCTGCAGCAGTCGGTGGACCAGGGGCACCAGCCGTGGCGACTGGACATGGCGGCCGTGGCCGAAGCGTTCGTGCGGTCCCGGCTCGGCTGGAGCGGCGCGGACGTCGCGCTCGCCGACCCGCACACCGCGGAGGTGATCAACACCGCGACCGGCCGCATCGTGAGCCTGCAGCTGCGGCAGCCGGCACGCGCCGGCGACGGCGGGATCTGGGTGGTGGACAGCGGCGTGTGGATCAGCTGAGCCCGGACGACGCCCAGTCCGATGTGGACCGCGGAGCCGCACGGGGCCGGTGCGACGCGGTCACGGCATCCGATCCATCTCCCTGCGGATCCGCCTCTCGCTGGGCGAGTTCGGCGCGAACGTGTCCCAGGTGTGCATGATCAGGCCGAAGCCCCAGAGGGCGAGCGGGAACATCGGCCAGAAGAACCCGGCGCCGGTGAGCGCCCAGATCCCGACGGCGAATCCGTTGAAGAGGACGAAGACGAGCACGTGCGCGTAGTAGTCGTGCTTCCGCTTGAGCCGCGCCAGTGCGAGCCGGCGACGGTCGGGTTCGGTGTCGGTCACGGTGACCACCTCCTTGGCGCTTCCACCGTGCGCCCGCGGCTCGCGCGTGCACGACGGCCGCTGGTCCCCGGTCCCCGGGACCTTGGGCCCGGCGACCAACGGCAGGGCCGGAAGTCCCTCCGGCCGGTGACCATGGCCTGCTGCCCGCGGGCGCCTCGTCTCCCTACGTTCGTGGGCATGACCATGAGCAGCGCGCAGGACGCGATCGTCGTCGGGATCGACGGATCCGAACATTCCCTCCGGGCACTGCGGTGGGCCGCCGCGAACGCGCGGCGCCGCCACGAGCCACTGCACGTCGTGTATGCGTTCGCCCCGCTCGCCGGGTTCTACGGGGCCGGGATGCCGGTGCTGCAGAACGCCTACGACGAGCTGGTGCGGGTGGGCGAGAAAACGCTGGCGGACGCGGTGCGCACCGCCCGCGAGGTCGCCGGCGACGAAGTCACGATCACCTCGGAGATGCCGGACGAGCCGGCGGCGCCCGTGCTGGTGTCCCGGTCCCGCGGCGCCCGGATGATCGTCCTCGGCAGCTCCGGCGCCGGCGGCTTCACCGGCATGCTCACCGGATCGACCACGGTCGAGGTGTCGGCCCACGCGCAATGCCCCGTCGCTGTCGTCCGCGGCCGGGACACCGAAGACGGCCCGGTGGTCGTCGGCGTGGACGGCAGCGCGAACAGCGAGCGGGCGCTGGACACGGCGTTCGAGGAGGCGTCCTGGCGGGGCGCGCCGCTGATCGCGGTGCACGCGTGGAGCGACGATCAGTTCACCGGCTACTACGGGGCCCTGCCGCTGGCGGTGGACTGGGACGAGATCGAGCAGGACGAGCAGCGGCTGCTGGCCGAGCAGCTGAGCGGCAGGCAGGAGCGGCACCCGGACGTGAAGGTCGAGCGGGTCGTGGTGCGGGACCGGCCCCGGCACCAGCTGCTCGACTGGAGCGCGCAGGCCCAGCTCGTCGTGGTCGGCAGCCGCGGGCGCGGCGGGTTCGGCGGGCTGCTGCTCGGTTCGACCAGCCAGGCGCTGCTGCACCACGCCCAGTGCCCGGTGATGGTCGTCCGCCCCGGACACGAGCGCTGAAACGAGAATCCCATGCGAGCGAAAGACATCATGAGCACCCCGGCCGTCACGGTCGAGCCGGGCACGCCCGTCAAGTCGGCGGAGTGGCTGATGGCCCAGCGCGGGTTCACGGCCCTGCCGGTCATCGAGGAGGACCGGCTGGCCGGGATCGTCACCGAGTCCGACTTCGTCGCCGACCGCTTCCGCGGCGAGGGCACGAGGGTCGCTCGCCGGGTCGGCGAGGTGATGACCACCGGCGTCGTCACGGTCGGCCCGGAGACCGACGTGACCGAGGTGGGCCGCATGATGGCCGGCCGCGGGATCCGCGCCGTCCCGGTGGTGGACGGCAACCGGATCGTCGGCGTGATCACCGCGCGCGATCTGGTCCGCGTGCTGGCCCGGCCGGACGCCCTGCTGGAACACGACATCCGCGCCCGCCTGGCCGTGCTCGGGCGGGCGGACCGGTGGTACGTGGACGTCAAGGACGGCCGGGCGCTGATCCTCGACAGCGAGGGCGGGCAGCGGGACGACGAGATCGCCGCGGCGCTCGCGGAGGGCGTGCCGGGCGTGATCGAGGCGCGGTGTTATGCGGGAGACGTCGAGCACTTCGACGCCGTCGAACGCGTCCCGAGGGCCTGAACCCCTGGCATGCGGCACCAAATCCGACCTGAGAACGAGGCCCCACTGATGTCCTGCCACCCCGCCGGCCCGATCGTGGTCGGCTGGACCGCGGCCGAGGCACGACTGCGGCGGCTTCCGCTCAACCTGCGGGTGCTCGCCGGGACAGCGACCGAGCGCAACTCCACGATCGTCTTCCCGGCGCAGCTGATGAGCAGCTTCCGGTCGCTCAACTCGTTCACGGGGTCCGAGATGGCCGGCGACGGAGGGGAACCGGTGGATCATGCGCGCTGAACCAGGGGACTGGCTGGTCATCAAGTCGCCCGTGATCGGGCAGCCGGCGCGGCGCGGCCAGATCATCGAGGTGCGCTCGCCCGACGGTGCGCCGCCCTACCTGGTGCACTGGCTGGAGGACGACCGGATCACGCTGGTGTTCCCGGGGCCGGACGGGCACGTGGCGGCCGCCGCCGAGCAGGCCGCGGCCGACGAGCGTGCGCGGCACCGGTTCGAGCGGCTCCAGGAGGAGATCGCGCACCACCGGTGAGCGGGCTTCCCGAGCCGCCGTGGTCAGGACTTCCGCCGTCGCCGCCTGGCTGGTGCCGTGAACACGGGGCGGCTGAAGATCGAGCTCATCAGGGCGATGCCGAAGACGAAGCCGAAGTTGTACCAGTTGCCGTTGTTGTGCACCTCGTAGATGCCGACACTGTCGTCGAACAGCGAGACGATGAACGCGATCGGGCAGATGATCCCGTGCCACAGGCCGAGCCAGAACCCGGCCGGGTCGGGCGTGCTCGCCGCGGCGTCGTTCGGTCCCGCCGCGCACGCGGCGACCAGCATAGCGGTGACCAGGACCAGCCCGGCGATCCGGGCGCGGCCCCTCACGGGTGCGCCGGTTCCGGCTCGATGACCGGCTTGCGGCCGAAGCGCCGGTAGGCCAGCGGGCCGAGGAAGTTCACGGCGATCGCCAGCGCCCAGGCGCCCTTCGGGCCGCGCACGGATTCGGCCGGGCGGCGGGACAGGTCCCACCACGCGTCGGCGGCCAGGGCCACCTGCAGGGCTGCCGCCGCGACGATGGCTCCCTGCTCGGTCCGGCTCAGTTCGCGCCAGTGCCGGTGCGTGTGTCGCATGGTTCCTCCTCGTCGGCTCTACGGGTCCAGCGTGTGCGAGCGGCGCCGCCGCGGGAAACGGGCGTAAGCCACCCGTGGCGAGGACCTAAGTCAGCACCTGCGCCGGGCTTCTGTCCGATGTGGCCGCCGCTGCCCGCGCCGGCGCACTGCCGCCGTGACGCTGTTGTCCGAGGGTGAACTGCACGTGCACCGGATGCACGCGGCGGGCGTGGACCGGGCGCGGGCGGGGACACCCGGCTGATTGGAGAACGCCCGCTCCACCGAAGCCTGGCGATGGGGCGGCCGGCCGCCGGGCGAACGGCTCGAGCACGTGAACGGCGGATTGGAACCGGCGTGTCTGGACCGGGATTCCACTGGCGCGATCGAGCAGCACACGCGCGGCCTTGGCCGGGTCGATCGGGTCCGGCGGCAACGTGCTGCGGTTCGCGTTGGACGTGACCGACCACGAGCGGGCCGAGGCGGCGGTCGCCGTTGCGGAGGAGCCGAAGTTCGGGCACTCCGTCCCGGACTTCGCCGCACTGCTGGAGGAACTTGCCGCTGCCGTCCTGGCGAGCTGCTCCGGAGGGTGGTCAGCGGCGCACGCGGGAGCGGATGCCGTCCAGCAGCAGTTCGATTCCCTGCTCGAAGTCGCCGGGGCCGCCGGGGTCCCGGTCGATCGCCCCGGCGCTGGAGGCCTGCAGCGCCGCCTGTTCGTCCGCCGTGTGGCCGAACACCAGATGCAGCAGCGCCCGGGTGCCGACGTCGACGAGGTCGTCCGGCAGGCCGCCGTCGCGCAGGGCCTCCCGCAGCTGCGCAGCCGGTTCGCCCGCGCCGAGGCCGAAGGTGTGCGCGGTGGCGACCACCTCGGCGCCGTCCCGGTAGGCCAGCATCGCGTCGCGCAGTTCGGCGCAGATCTCCACCGCCCGCTGGTCCCACTCGGTGGCCTGGCGCTCACGCTTGCCGCGTTCGAGGATTTCGTCGGCGACCGCGGCCAGCAGCGTCTGCTTGTTCGGCACGTGGTGGTAGAGCGCGCTCGGTTGCAGCCCGAGTTCGGCGGCCAGCCGGCGCATGGTGAGCGACTCCAGGCCGTACTCGTCGAGGACCTCGATCGCGCGCTCGACGACATCGCGCCGCTGGTAGCGCACGCCGGACTCCTCCCGTTGACCTGTTCGCGGCGCCCAGTGTACCGTCAGCGCCGCTCACCCGAACACCGTTCAGGTTGTAATCGAATAGTCACTCTGAGTCAGGAGAAAGTGGATGGGCTCCAGGTTCGAGCAGCTCGCCGACGCGGTCCTCGCCGGGGTACCCGCCGGGCCCGGCGACGCCCTCGCCGTGCTGGGCGCCGACGACGCCGAAGTGCTGTCCGTCGTCACCGCGGCGGGCAGGCTGCGCCGCGCGCACTTCGGCAACACCGTCAAGGTCAACTACCTGGTGAACCTGAAGTCCGGTCTGTGCCCGGAGAACTGCAACTACTGCTCCCAGGCGCTCGGCTCCGCGGCGCCCATCCTCAAGTACTCCTGGCTGTCCACGGAGGAGGCCCTCAAGCAGGCCGGCGCCGGGATCTCCGGTGGCGCCGGGCGGGTGTGCCTGGTCTCCTCCGGACGCGGACCGTCCAACCGGGACATCGACCGCGTCGCCGAGATGGTCGGGGCGCTGAAGGCCGAGCACCCCGACGTCGAGGTCTGCGCCTGCCTCGGCCTGCTCTCCGACGGGCAGGCCGAGCGCCTCGCCGACGCCGGGGTGGACGCCTACAACCACAACATCAACACGGCCGAGAGCCACCACCACAACATCGTCCAGACCCACACCTACGCCGACCGGGTGGACACCGTGGAGAAGGCGAAGCGCGGCGGGCTGTCGCCCTGCTCGGGACTCATCGCCGGGCTGGGGGAGACCGACGAGCAGCTGGTCGAAGCGCTGTTCGCGCTCAAGGAGCTGGACGCCGACTCGATCCCGGTCAACTTCCTGATGCCCTTCGACGGCACCCCGCTGGCGGACACGTGGGAGCTGTCCCCGTTGCGGTGCTTGAAGATCCTGGCCATGGCGCGGTTCGTCTGCCCGGACAAGGAGATCCGCATCGCGGGCGGCCGCGAGATGCACCTGCGTTCGCTGCAGCCGCTCGCGCTGCACGTCGCCAACTCGATCTTCCTCGGCGACTACCTCACCTCCGAGGGGCAGGCCGCCGAGGCCGACCTGGAAATGATCCGCGACAACGGTTTCGTCGTGCTCGGCTCCGAAGAGGACATCGCGGCGCGGGGACCCGTGGACCCGGCGATCCGGCGGCGCGGCGCGGGCACCGCCGTCGTCCCCAACGCCTGATGACCCCCGCCGAACTGCTCGCGTTCGACCGCGGGCACCTGTGGCACCCGTACACCTCGATGACCGATCCGGCCCCGGTGCGGCTGGTCACCGGCGCGTCCGGCAGCCGGATCACCGTCGACGGCGCCGGGGAGGTGGTCGACGGCATGGCGTCGTGGTGGTCGGCGATCCACGGCTACCGGCACCCGGTGCTCGACGAGGCGGCGCGGCGCCAGCTGGCGACGATGTCGCACGTGATGTTCGGCGGTCTCACCCACGAGCCCGCCGTCGAACTCGCGGCGCGGCTGGTCGACCTCACCCCGGCCGGGCTGGAGCACGTGTTCCTCGCCGACTCCGGCTCGGTGAGCATCGAGGTGGCGATGAAGATGGCGCTGCAGTACCAGCGCGGAACCGGCCACCCGGAGCGGACGCGGTTCCTCACCGTTCGCGGCGGCTACCACGGCGACACCTTCGACTGCATGAGCGTGTGCGACCCGGACGGCGGCATGCACGCGATGTGGTCGGGGGTGCTGCCGGAGCAGGTGTTCGGCGACTGCCCGCCCCGGTCCGAAGTGGACGTCGCCGGGTGGGCGGCGGGCTTCCGCGCGCTCGCGGCCGAGCACGCCGGACGGCTGGCCGGGCTGATCGTGGAGCCCCTGCTGCAGGGCGCCGGCGGCATGCACCCCTATCCGGCGAGCTGTCTGCCGGTCTTCCGGGAGGTGGCCGACGAGCACGGGCTGGTGCTGATCTTCGACGAGATCGCCACCGGTTTCGGCCGCACCGGCACGCTCTTCGCCGCCGACGCCGCGGGCGTGGCGCCGGACGTGATGTGCGTCGGCAAGGCGCTCACCGGCGGTTACCTGTCGCTGGCCGCCACCCTGTGCACGACCGAGGTCGCCAGGGGACTGTCGGCCAGCGACTCCGGTGTGCTCATGCACGGGCCCACGTTCATGGGCAACCCGCTGGCCTGCGCGGTCGCCAGCGCCAGCCTGGACCTGCTGTCCAGTGTGGACTGGCGGGCCGACGTGCTCCGGATCAACGCGGGATTGCAGGCGCTGCACGGGATCGAGGCGGCCGACGTGCGGGTGCTCGGCGCGGTCGGCGTGGTCCAGCTGGACCACCCGGTCGACGTGGCCAAAGCGACCGAGGCGGCGCTGGCGGAGGGCGTGTGGCTGCGGCCGTTCCGCGACCTGATCTACACCATGCCGCCGTACGTGTGCACCGACGACGACATCGCCACGATCTGCCGTGGCATCGCGGCCGCGGCGGCGGTCGCATGAGCTGGGCGGAGTGGCTCGCCGCGCAGCGCGCCGCGCGAGAGGCCGCCGGCCTGCAGCGCACGCTGCGCCCGCGGGCGGCCGGCGATGACCTCATCGACCTGGCGAGCAACGACTACCTGGGGTTGAGCGGCGATCCCGGCGTCCGCCGCGCGGCAGCCGAAGCCGCGCTCGTCTGGGGCGCCGGGGCCGGCGCGTCCCGCCTGGTGACCGGCACGACCACGCTGCACGCCGAGCTGGAGCGCGAGCTGGCCGAGTTCACCGGCCGCGAGGCGGCGCTGGTGTTCTCCACCGGCTACCACGCCAACCTGTCGGCGGTGACCGCGCTGGCCGACCGGGACACGGTGATCGTCTCGGACGCCCACGTCCACGCGTCGCTGATCGACGCCGCGCGCCTGTCCCGGGCCGCCGTCCGGGTGGTCCCGCACAACGACGTCACCTCCGTCCGGGATGCGCTGGCCGCCGCCGGTGACCGCAGGGCGCTCGTGCTGACCGAGTCGGTCTTCTCGGTCCTCGGCGACGCTGCCCCGCTCGCCGAGCTGGCCGGGGTGTGCGCCGAGCACGACGCGCTGCTCGTCGTCGACGAGGCGCACGGGCTCGGCGTGGCCGGCGACGGTGGCCGGGGACTGCTGCACGGCCTCGGCCTGTCCGGTCATCCGCACGTGGTGATGACGGCGACGTTGTCCAAGTCGCTGGGCGCGATGGGTGGCGCGGTCCTCGGCTCCGCCGCGCTGATCGACCACCTCGTCAACCGGGCGCGCCCGTTCATCTTCGACACCGGGCTGGCGCCCGCGCCCACCGCCGGGGCTCTGGCCGCGTTGCGCACGCTGCGCGCCCGGCCGGACCTCCCGGTCCGGATCCACGAGCGCGGCGCGGCGCTGGCCGAGCGGCTGAGCGTGCCGGGCTCGGCGGGTGCGGTGCTGTCGGTGCCGATGCCTTCGCCGCGCGCCGCGCTCGCCGCCCAGGCCGACGCGCTCGCGGCGGGAGTGCGGGTGGGGTGTTTCCGGCCGCCGTCCGTGCCCGACGGGATTTCCCGGCTGCGCATCACGACGCAGGCCGGGCTGGACGAAGTGCGCTGGGCGCGCGCGGTCGACGTCCTGGCCCGGGTGGCCGCTCAGCCGAGCTCCTCGGCGAGCGCGACGAAGATCCCGGCGGGGCCGCGGACGTAGCAGAGCCGGTAGCTGTCCCCGTACCGCACCACTTCGCCGACGGGTTCCGCGCCGTGCGCCCGGAGGCGGTCGAGCACGTCGTCGATGTCCCGGACGGCGAACATGATGCGGTGCGCGCCCAGCGCGTGCACGGTCTGGGCGCCGTCCGGGCTGGCGGGTGAGTGGTACTTGGTCAGCTCGACCCGTCCGTGGCCGTCGGGGGTCCGCATCATCGCGATGTCCGTCCGGACGCCGTCGAGCCGGAGGAGGCGGTCCACCAGGCTGCCCTCCAGTGTCGCCTCGCCTTCCAGCTCCAAGCCGAGTTCGGTGAAGAACGCCTTGGCGGCGGCGAGGTCGTCGACGACGATGGCGATGTTGTCCATGCGCTGCAGCGCGGTGTCGGTCATGGTGACCACTGTCCCGCCGTCCCGCCGCCCGACGCGAGCTGGAGCTCAGCCGAGCCCGTTCAGCAGCAGGTCCGCCACCACCTTCGCGGCCAGTGGGGGCGCGCCGGGCGTCACCGAGGTCGCCGATGACGTCGCCACGAGCATCCGCGCGGCGGCGTGGTGCCGGGGCGCCGGTCTGGCGTCCCCGGTCACCCGGGCCAGGTAGGCGCTCACCGCCGTGATGATGGAGTCGTGGATTTCGCGGGCGCGGGCCTGCAGCTCCGGGTGGTGCTCGCTTTCCCGGAACACGATCCGGTGCATCGGCGTCTGCTCGCCGAGGTGCCGCGCCAGCCGCCGCCAGAGCTCGGCCACCGCGGCGTGCGCGTCGGGCGGGACGGTGGCCGGCACCAGGTCCGCCAGCGTGCGCGTCGACCGTTCCCGGATCAGCGCCAGCAGCAGGCCTTCCTTCGTGCCGAAGTGGTAGAAGATCAGCCCCTGCGGCACCCCGGCCGCGGCCGCCAGCCGCGCGGTCGACGTGCGCGCGTACCCGCGCTCGGCGAACAGCTCCTCCGCCGCGGCCAGGATCCGGTCGCGGCCGGAGGCGGCGGGTTCGTCCACGGCGCTCAGAACTCGGTCACCCCCGCGTCCGGAGCCAGCTCGTGCGCGGTGACGTACTTCGACTCGTCCGAGGCGAGGAACAGCACCATGTCGGCGACGTCCTCGGGCTCGGTGATCACCACCGGCAACAGGTTCGTCAGCATCCCGGCGAGCTTCGGGTCGCGCTCGAACCCCTTGGCGAACGCGGCCTGCAGCCCCTCGCCGGTCATCCCGGTGTTCACGCCCGTCGGGTGCACGCTGTTGACCCGGATGTTGTGCCGCGCCAGCTCGGTCGCGAAGGCCTTGGCCATGCCGCGCACCGCCCACTTGCTCGTCGTGTACGGCACCAGGAACGGCTGCACCTTCATCCCGGCCGCCGAGCTGATCAGGATGATCGACCCGCCGCCCCGCTCGACCAGGTGCGGCGCGCCCGCCATCACCGTGTTCCACACGCCGCGCACGTTCACGCCGATCGTGTCGTCGAAGATCTCCTCGGTCACGTCGTCCCACGGCGCGGGCACGCAGATCCCGGCGTTGGCCACCACGATGTCCAGCCCGCCCAGCTCGGCGACGCCCGCGTCCACGCCCGCCCGCAGCGCCGCCAGGTCCCGCACGTCCGCCCGCACCCGCACCGCCCGCCGCCCGGTCTTCTCCACCAGGCTCACGGTCTCGTCCAGATCGGCGAGCGTGGGGGAGGCGTAGGTGACGCTGGGCAGCGTGGCGGCGATGTCCACCACGATCACGTCGGCGCCCTCCTGCGCCAGGCGCACCGCGTCCGCCCGGCCCTGGCCCCGCGCGGCGCCGGTGATCAACGCGACCTTGCCCGCAACCCGTCCCGCCATGGTGAGTCTCCTCGTCTCCCGCGCCGTCGCGGGTCGCCGCCGACACTGCCCCTGAGTGAGTACTCAGTCAAGAGCCTTGACGGGTTCGTGCCCCGATGCCATCCTTCCTCCTCATATCAGGGTCTCTGATGATTGGTGGTTCGATGACGCACCAGCCAGCCGTCTCCGCGCAGGCCTCGGGCACCCGCGAAGCCCGGCGGGTCGCCGTGGCGAGTTTCGTGGGCACCGCCATCGAGTGGTACGACTTCTTCCTCTACGGCGCGGCCGCCGCGCTCGTCTTCGGGCCGCAGTTCTTCCCCTCCAGCAACCCCGCGGTCAGCCAGCTCGCGTCGCTGACCACGTTCGCGGTCGGGTTCCTGGCGCGCCCGGTCGGCGGGATCGTGGCGGGCCACTTCGGCGACCGGATCGGCCGCAAGCGGATGCTCGTGATCTCGCTGCTGATCATGGGCACGGCCACCGTGCTGGTCGGGCTGCTGCCGACCTACGCCCAGATCGGCGTGGCCGCGCCGATCCTGCTCGTGGTCCTGCGGCTGGCACAGGGCGTCGGCGTCGGCGCCGAATGGGGCGGCGCGGCGCTGATGGCCGTCGAGCACGCGCCGCCGTCCCGCCGCGGGCTCTACGGCGCGGCGCCGCAGCTCGGCGTCCCGGCGGGCGCGATCGTCGCGAACCTGGTGCTGCTGGTCGCCTCGACCTCCACGCGCGAGGCGTTCGTCGAGTGGGGCTGGCGGCTGGGCTTCCTGGTCAGCTTCGTGCTGGTGATCTTCGGCCTGGTGATCCGGCGCCGCCTCACCGAAAGCCCGCTGTTCGAGGAGGCCGCACGGCACCGCCCGGCGCGAGTGCCGCTGCTGGAGGTGCTGCGCGACCACCCGCTGGCCGTGCTGCGGGCGGTGTTCGTGACCGGCGCGTCGACCGCGATGGGCTACATCATCCTCACCTACATCCTGTCCTACGGCACCGCGGAAGTCGGCTACTCCCGCAACGAGCTGCTGATCGTCGTGATCCTCACCAGCGTGGTGCAGCTCGGCGCGATCTACGGGCTGTCCGGGCTGGCCGACCGCTTCGGCCGCCGCAAGGTGATCGCCGCGGGCGCGATCGCGCAGGCCGTCGCGGCGCTGCTGTTCTTCCTCGTGTTCGACACCGGCGTGTTCGTGCTGGCGCTGGTGGCGTGCGTGGTCACGGTCATCACGGTGTCCGCCCAGTACGGGCCGCTGCCCGCGCTGCTGTCCGACCAGTTCCCGACCCGCATCCGCTACAGCGGCGTGTCGCTGGGCTACCAGCTGGGGAACGTGGTCGGCGGCGGCCTCGCGCCGGTGGTGGCGACCGCGATCTTCACCGCCTCCGGCAGCTCGCTGCTGGTGGGCGTCTACCTCGCCGGGATGGCCCTGCTGGCGCTGGTCGCCGTCGCGCTGACCCCGCGGGGTGAGGCGTGACCCGCCGTCTCGGGGTCCTGCTGCTGGCGCTGGTGCTCGCCGTCGTCCTGCCCGCCGCGCCGGCGAGCGCCGCGACCCGGCTCACCGGGACGTTGCCGAACGGCGCCACCTGGATCGCCGACGTGCCCGCCGGCTGGAACGGCACGCTGGTGTTGTTCAGCCACGGTTTCCGCCCCGGCCCGGACAACCCGCCCGCCGACGCGCCCGACGCGGCGACCGCGCAGGCGCTGCGGGACCGCGGCTACGCGCTCGCCGGATCGTCCTACGCCCACGCGGGCTGGGCGCTCGACACCGCGGTGGCCGACCAGCTCGGCACCCTCGCCGCGGTCGAGGAGCGCATCGGAACCGCGCGCGAGGTGGTCGCGCTGGGGCAGTCGATGGGCGGCCTGGTGTCGGCGCTGCTCGCCGAGGGCGGTCGCGTCGACGGGGTGCTGACCACGTGCGGTCTCGTCGGCGGCGGGGTGAACCTGAACAACTACCAGCTCGACGGCATGCACGCCCTCGCCGAGCTGTTGCTGCCCGGGCAGGAGGTCCAGCTCACCGGGTTCACCACGCCGGCGCAGGCCGCCGCCACCGTCGCCGCCCTCACCACGGCGGTGCAGCGGGCGCAGGCCACTCCGGACGGCCGCGCGCGGATCGCGCTCGCGGCGTCGCTGATGAACATGCCGACGTGGTCCACGGGGCCGCGGCCGCCCACGGACTTCGCCCAGCAGCAACAAGCGCAGTACACGTGGCTGTTGCAGACGCTGCCGTTCGTGATCCCGTCGCGCGTCAGCATCGTCTCGGAGGCCGGCGGCGACAGCGGCTGGAACACCGGCGTCGATTACGCGCGGCTGGTGCACCGGTCCGCGCAGCTGCCGCAGGTCGCCGCGCTCTACCGGGAGGCGGGCCTGGACCTGCACGCCGACCTGGGCGCGCTCACCCGCGCCGCGGACATCGCCCCCGACGCCGGGGCGCTGGCCTGGATGCGGCGCACGTCGACGCCGACGGGGGAGCTGCGGGTGCCGGAGCTGACCCTGCACACGATCGCCGACCAGCTCGCGCCGGTGGAGTACCAGCGGGACTACGCGCTGCGCGTGGCCCGCGCGGGGGAGAGCGCCCTGCTGCGGCAGGCGTACGTGCAGCGGGTGGGGCATTGCGCGTTCACCCCGGCCGAGTACCTCGCCGGGTTGTTCGCTGTGCAGCAGCGCATCCGCACCGGCGCCTGGTCGGACGCGGCGCGGCCGGAGCGGCTGCAGGAGGTGGCTTCGACGATCGGGGACGCGGCGTTCGCGCGTTACTCGCCGCCGCCGTTCGTCAACGCGCGCTGAGCGTTGGCGTGCGAGGCGAGCATGCCGTAGCCGTCCTCCAGGTCCCGGCGGAACCCGGCGCGGCGGTCGTCGTCCATGCCGGACAGCATCCGGTCCTCGAGCTCCCGGACCAGCGGCGTGCACTCGTCGAGGACCCGCTCGCCGCGCTCGGTGAGGGTGGCGAGCAGGACCCGGCGGTTGGCCGGGTCCTCCGCGCGCTCGATGAGCCCGTACTTCTCCAGCGTGAGCACCATGGTGTGCATGGTCTGGGGCCGGACGAACGAGCGGCGCGCGAGCTGCGCGGACGACAGCCCGTTGCGGTGCCGCAGCGCGGTCAGCGCGGTGTACTGCAGGGTGGTCAGCCCGAACGGGCGCAGCGCGTCGTCCATCAGCGAGCGGATCACCAGCTCCAGCCGCTTGACCAGGTAGAGGGTCAGCGGGGCGTCCTCGGCGCGGGATTCGGTCACCACCCCATGCTGCCACGGTCCGCTGTGGACTCCGCGCGCACCAGCCAGTCCTGGTGGCTGGTGCGCGCCGGCTCCTGTGTCAGGACGCGGACCCGGCAGCCAGCAGTTTCAGCAGTTCCGCGGCGAGTAGAGCGGACGAGGCGGGGTTCTGCCCGGTCACCACGGTGCGGTCGGTCACCACGTGCGGCGCGAACGGCTCACCCGTCTCGACCTTCAGGCCCGCCTCCGTGAGCCGGTCCTGCAGCAGCCAGCGCGCCTTGGCGGCGTTGCCGGCCAGCTCCTCCTCGGCGTTGCTGAACGCCGTGATCCGGTACCCGGCGAAGGCGTTGCCGCCCTCGTCGGTCGTGGCGGCCAGCAGTGCGGCCGGCCCGTGGCAGACCACGCCGAGCGGCTTGCCCTCCCGCAGGGCGCGGGCGAGGATCCGGCCGGAGTCGGCGTCGGAGGCGAGGTCCTCCATCGGGCCGTGCCCGCCGGGCACGTACACCGCGTCGAAGCCGTCCAGGTCGACGTCGGCCAGCGCGACCGGGTCGGCGAAGTCGGCGGCGGCCGCCTCGCGCAGGTGGGCGGCGGCCTCGGCGCCGCCGGTGGCCTCCGGGCTCAGGCTGGCCTCGTCGACGGGCGGCACCACACCGCCGGGCGTGGCCACGGTGACCTGGTGCCCGGCCGCGGTGAAGGCCTCGAACGGGACCACGGCCTCCTCGGCCCAGAAGCCCGTCGGGTGCTGGGTGCCGTCCGCCAGCGTCCAGCGGTCGGCGCCGGTCATCACGAAAAGAATGTTCGCCATGCCTGCGACGGTAGGCGGGAAGTCATCGGAAATCGAATAGAAGTGGCGATCGATTCCATAGGTTTTCCGATACCTTGGCTGGTGTGGACCTGAACCTGCTGCGCACCTTCCTCGCCGTCTACCGTTCGGGCTCGTTCACCGCGGCCGCGCCCCTGCTGGGCCTGTCCCAGCCGACGGTGACCGCGCAGGTGCGCACCCTCGAGCAGCAGCTGGGCCGCGCGTTGTTCACCCGCCTCCCGCGCGGCGCCGAACCCACCCACCTGGCGCACGAGCTGGCGGGCCGGATCGCGGGGCCGGTCGACGCGCTGGCCGCCGTCGCCGCGACGGCCACCGTCCACTCCGGACCGCCGGAGCCGGTGTACCTGGCCGGGCCGGCCGAGCTGCTGTGCGTGCGTGTGATGCCCGCGCTGGCGCCACTGGTCGCCGGTGGCGGGCGGCTGCGGGTGGCGACCGGGCTGACCGATCCGCTGCTGGAGCAGTTGCGCGCCGGGCACCACGACCTGGTGATCTCGACCCGCCGTCCCCGCGGCCGTGCGCTGGTGGCGTACCCGCTGATGGACGAGGACTACGTGCTCGTCGCCGCGCCGTCGTGGGCCGCGCGGGCCGGTGACGACCCGTGCGGCGCGGTGGCGGGCCTGCCGCTGGTGACCTACGCCGAGGACCTGCCGATCGCGCGCCGGTACTGGCGGGACGTGTTCGGCAAGCGGCTGACCGCCGAGGCGGCGGTGACCATGCCCGACCTGCGCGGGGTGGTGGCCGCGGTGACCGCCGGCGCCGGGTACAGCGTGTTGCCGCGGTACCTGTGCGCCGCCGAGCTCGCGGCCGGCGCCCTCGTCCCGCTGCACGAGCCGGAGGAGGCGCCGTTCAACACGGTGTTCCTGGCGCAGCGGCCCGGCTCCGAGGTGAACCCCGCGGTCGAGCGCGTGCGGGACCTCCTTCTGCGCGAGGCGCGCACCTGGTAGCTCAGATGACGATGCCCCGTTCCCGGATCGCGTCCCACGTGTCCAGGGGCAGCTCGGTGAGGGCGAAGACGTCGTCGACGGCCGAGAAGCGGACGCCGGCGCGGGCGTCGACGATCTGCTGCGCGACCGCGGGGTCGACGGCGCAGGTCTGGGCGATCGCCGTGGCCGGGGCGGCGTTGAGGTCGACCAGGCCGCCGTCGTCGTAGTCGCGGGGCAGGTCGGGGCGGCCGATGCGCAGCTCGCGCGCCATCGCCGGGTCGTTCGCGGCCAGCTCGCGGGCCTGCCTGCGGCGTTCCCGGGCGGCCTTCACCCGGGCCACCGCCGGATCCTCGGGTGGCGCGGCCGGGCGCGGGGTGCTCCCGCGGCGCCGCAGGAAGTGCTGCTGTACCGAAGCGAGGGCGATCATCGCGATCATCACGGCGCCGCCGATGACCGAGCGCGTGTCGTCCGCCGGCGTCGACGTCCTGTCGCCGGGCGGCAGGACCGCCAGCACGGCCACCAGTACCGCGAAGTACAGGACCGCCCACAGGTGGATCCGCGGCCGGCGCAGCCGCACCGCGGCGTGCACGAACGGCACCCACGCCAGGATGCCGAGCGACAGGATCGTCACCGGCAGGTACCACCAGCCGGTCCAGCGGCCTCGCGTGCTCGTCGTCATCCCGGTCCTCCCCTTGGCTGTTCCTGCTTCGACGCGCGCCGGGGGCGTTTGGTTGCCACCCCGGCCGAGCGGGTACCGCCCCGGGGACGGAAGGAGTCGCCATGCCGAAACCGGTGTCCGAGCAGGTGGTCGTCATCGTGGGGGCCTCCAGCGGGATCGGGCGGGCCAGCGCGCTCGCCTTCGCGGAGCGGGGCGCGCGCGTGGTGTGCGCGGCGCGCGGTGTGGAGGCGCTGGACTCGCTGGTGCGGGAGATTCGCGACGGCGGCGGCCAGGCTCTGGCGGTGCCGACCGACGTCGCGGACCCCGCCGCAGTCCGGCGGCTTGCGGACGAGGCCGAGCGCGAGTTCGGGCGGATCGACACGTGGGTGAACGCCGCGGCGGTGGCGGTGTTCGGGTATGTCGAGGAGATCAGCGACGCGGAGTTCGAGCGCGTCATGCGGGTGAACTTCCTGGGCCACGTGCACGGCACGAAGGCCGCGCTGCCCGCGTTGCGGCGGGCCGGTGGCGGGGTCGTCATCGGGATCGCCTCGGTCGAGGGCGTCCGCGCCGTGCCGTTGCACGCCCCGTACACGGCGAGCAAGTTCGCGCTGCGCGGGTTCTACGACTGCCTGCGGATCGAACTGGCCCAGCGCGGCGACCCGATCGCCGTGTCGACGATCCTGCCCGCGGCGATCGACACCCCGTTCTTCGAGCACTCGCGCAGCAAGATGGGCGCCCTGCCGAAGCCGCCGCCCCCGGTGTACGCGCCGGAAAGCGTGGCCGAGAGCGTGGTGTTCGCCGCGGAGCACCCGCGACGGGAGATCCCGGTCGGCGGGGCGGCGCTGGCGTTCTTCCTGGGGCAGCGGCTGTCGCCCGCGTTCACCGACGCGGTGCTTTCGGTGCGGCGGCTGGGAGCCGGGGCGTTCCGCAACGAGCGCCCGGACAACGGGGTGGACAATGTGGACAGTCCGGTGGCGGAGACGGGGAGCGTGCACGGCAGCGAGGGCGGCCGGGTGTTCCGGGGCAGCGCGTTCAGCCGGGCGGTCGGGCGCCTGCCTCGCCCGGGGGAGCTGCTGACGGCCGCGGTGTCGGCGCTGCACCGCCGGGAGGCGTCGCGCTGACCCGGCTCGCCGTGCCGGCCGGCCTGCAGGCCTCCGGCAAGACGACGTTCTACCGGCGGTGCCTGGCCGGGGACCACGCGCACGTCAGCAAGGACCTGTGGCCGAACGCGCGACGGCGGGAGGCGCCTCAGTCGCGGTTGGTCGCGGAGCTCTCGGAGGTAGGGCCCGCCGGACCGCGCGGGATCGTTGCGGCGCAACGCTTCCCGTGCACGCCGCGTGCCGGAGGTCGGCCTGTTCGCGACACTGGCCCGGCTCGAGCCGCTGGACTGGACCGAAGGGTTCGACGCACTGTACGAAGTGGAGTTCGACGGAGCGGGCGGGTTCGTGGTGCGTCCTGGCCCCGGGCGTCCCGCTGCGCCTGGCGGGTGAGGCCGAGGACGTGCAGGCACGCCTGCGCCGAATCGGCGCCGGGATGAGACCTCGCGGCGACACCGGTCCACTGTGGAGGCCCCCATCTGCACGACGTTCAGTCAAAGAATCACCCACCACTGCTCTACATCGTGGTTGAAACACACTCGCGTTTACCGGTGTTCTACTTCGGAACGAGCACCAAACGGACTCGAAACGGTCACCGAGCGCATTCCGGCGTGATCATGTTCCGCCATCCGGGGTAGCGTGCGCCTGCTCGTAGCGCCGCCCGGCGGCGCGCGAAATCCCCCGACCCTTCCTGGAGTTCCCACGATGACGTTCATCGGACGCCGGTCGCTGCGCGCGGCCGTCGCCGGGGCCCTGCTGGCCACCGGTTTCGTTCTCGGCACCGCGACGGCCCACGCGGCCGCCGAAGACCCCCGTGCCACGCGGCACGAGGGCAATGCCAGCACCTGCGCCGATGCCAAGCTCGCCGGCTCGATCCTCACCTCGCCGGACGACTACACCTACACCCGCGGCAAGCTCGAGGACGACCAGTACCTCGACATCCTCACCGTCTCCCCGGACATCACGGTGACCGGCATCGTCGTCAAGGGCGGCAGCGCCTACAACGTCTACGAACCCGGCAAGCTCGGCCTGCCGGACAGTCCACCGTGGATGGACCTGCGGGCCCCGGTGACCGGCCAGAACGCCAACATCCCGCAGCTGAGCCACTGGTTCGTCTGCGGCACCGAGAACACGACCACCACCACGACGACCGCGCCCAGCACGCCGGGGACCGGGACCACCACCGCGACGACGACCGCGTCCCCGGGCACGTCGTCGTCGAGCGCCGTGAGCACGACGCCGGAGTCCAGCGCGGGCACCACCAGCAGCTCCGCGGCCGGCGGCGGCGCCGTCGCGACCACCAGCGGCGGCCCGAAGGCGACCACGCAGAACGCCGAGGAACTGGCCTACACCGGGTTCGACGGCGGCTGGCTGATCGCGCTCGGCGCGGCGCTGGTCCTCGGCGGCGCGGCGCTGCTGTTCGTGGTCCGCGCCCGCCGGAAGGCCTGATCCACCCGCCCGGCGGACCGGTCACCTCCGGTCCGCCGGGCGGTCAGCCGACGCCGGCCGTGCGCGCCCACTCCGCGATCTGCGTGCGGTTGGCCAGGTTCAGCTTGTTCAGGATGCTGCGCACGTGGCTCTCCACCGTCCGCTCCGAGAGCACCAGCCGCTCGGCGATGGCCCGGTTGGACAGCGCCGCCGCCAGCAGGCCGGCGATCTCCCGTTCCCGCGCGGTCAGCGGATCGGCCGCCCGCAGGCGGTCCAGCAGCTCCGACGCGCGCCGCACGGCGCCGGGCATCCGCAGGCGCCGCGCTTCCGACAGCGCGACCCGCGCGAGCGGTGCGTCGCCGGTCAGTCCGGCCAGCGCGAGCCGGTTCAGCACGACGTACGGGCGCGCGCCGGTGCGGGTGTCGATCGCGATGGCCTCGGCGAACCAGCGCCGCGCGTCCTCGTCCCGGCCCAGCACCGCCGCGGCACGCGCCCGCCACGCCACGAACGTGTCCGAGCAGAACACCCCGGCCCCGCCGGAGACCACCGGCGGCAGCGTGGCGAGGTGGTCGGCCACCAGCCCGGCGATCTCGCGGTCGCCGAACTCGTCCGCGAGCAACAGCAGGTGGAACGCGGTCGCCGGGTTCTGGGCGAGGAACGCGGTGTCGACCTTCGGCCGGACCGCCTCGTAGCGGGCGGCCGCTTCCGCCCGCCGCCCGAGCACGAGCGCCACCACCGGTCCCGACACGACGGCGATCGCGAGCGCCGGGGTCTGGTCCAGCGCCAAGTCGGCGCCGTCGGGGATCTCGCCCGGGTCGCCGGTGACCGTGGCCAGCTGCTGGCGGAACGCGAAGGACAACCCGGCCGCGGTCTCGTCCTCGGCGAGCTCGGCGGTGGCGACCTCGGTGGCCAGCTCGTCCAGCTCCCTGGCCGCCGCGAACGACCCGCGGTAGGCCAGGACCGACGCGCGCAGCCGCAGCTCGTGCCAGCGCACCAGCGGCAGCCGGGTGGCGCGCGCCAGCTCGGAGATCGCGGCCAGCTCGACGTCGACGGCGGTCATCGTGCCGACCTCGAAGGCCGCGTCCAGCCGCCACTTGTGCCCCCACAACGCCAGCAGCGGCTGGCCGGTCCGGGCGGCGAGGTCGATGGCCAGTGTGGCGAGCCGGAGCCGTTCCGGCAGCGGCAGCTCGATCGGCCACACCTTGAACCGCGCCCGCACCGCGTCCACGAGCGCCTCCGGGTCGCCGCTGGACTCGGCGAGCGCGAGCGCCTCGTCGGCGAGCCGGGCGGCTTCCGCGGTGCTCCCGGTCTCGGCCGCCAGTGACGCGCACTGGGCCAGCAGCCGGGACCGCGGCGCGGGATCGTGCACGACGCCGAGCGCGGTCGTGGCCAGCTCGGCCAGGCCCGGCACCAGATCCGGGGCGGCGATGTCCCGCACGACCAGTGCCGCCGCGGCCGCGAGGTCGGGACGGCCGCGCGCGGCCTCGCGGGCGTGCTCGAAGGCCTGCCGGAAGCGGCCCGCGCGGTACTCGGCGGTGGCGAGCTCGATCAGCAGCTCGGGCAGGCGCGACAACTCGCCCGCCCGGCGCAGGGCGTCGTGCGCGAAACCCAGGAACCGGGCCGCTTCGGCGAAGGCGAGCGAGCGCGTCGCCTCCGCGGCCGCTCGCCGGGCCCAGTCCGCGGCGCGCGACAGAGCGGGTGTGTCGGCGGCGGACCGCAGCCAGTGCCCGGCGACCACCCCGGCCAGCGCCGGATCCCGCCGGGCCCGGTCTTCCAGCGCCCGCGCGGCGCGGGCGTGCAGGGACTCGCGGACGCTGGGTTCGAGGCCGGCGTAGATCCCGTCCCGCACGACGGCGTGCGCGAAGCGGCGCAGCCCGGCGCCTGCCGGCACCAGCACCCCGGCCCGTACGGCGGGATCGAGCCAGCGGGCCACATCGTCCACTCCGGACACTTCGGCGAGGACGGCGCTGTCGACCTCCTCGCCGAGCACGGCGGCGATCTCCAGCAGTTCCCGCGTCGGCGACGGAAGCGCCGCGACCGTCGTGCGCACGAGGTGGCCGAGCGGAACGCCGTCGCCGGACCGCGCGATCGCCCGCAGGTACAGCGGGTTGCCGCCGGATCGCCGCAACGCGTGCCGGGCGTCGAGGCCGCAACCGTGGTGGGCCAGGAACTCGCGCACCTCGGTTTCGGACAGCGGCGGCAGGGTGATGCCGTGCGCGCCGGGACGGCCGAGGAGGTCGGGCAGCGCCGCGTCGAGCCGCCCCGGCTCGGTGTCGCGGTAGGTCGCGAGCACGGCGAGCCGGGACCGGTGCAGCTCGCCGGCCAGGTGCCGCAGCAGCCGCAGCGACGTTTCGTCCGCCCAGTGCAGGTCCTCCAGCACGAGCACCAGGCCGTCCGGCTCGGCGGCGGCCACCAGCGCGTCGGTGGCGGCCGCCGCGAAGCGGAACCGCGCGGCGGCCAGGTCGCCCACCTGGTCCGGTTCCGGCACGTCCAGCCCGGCCAGGACGCGGCGCCACGGCCACAGCGGCGGCGCGCCCGGATCGTCGACGCACCGGCCCCACCGCACCGGCGCCGGGCCGCCCGCGGTGGCTTCCTCGCAGAGCCGGGTCTTGCCGATGCCTGCCGGGCCCGCGACGAGCAGCAGTCCGCCCGCGCCCGCGGCGGCGTCGCCGAGCAGGCGCGCGACCTCGCCCCGCGCCGCGGCGCGGCCGACGAACGGCTCGGTGCCCACGCCAGGAGTATCGCCCGCGCGGCCCGCTCCGTGACGGGATTCAGTGCCGCGCATCCGTGCCGGCACTGATGTGGCGGCCCCGCCGCCGGGCGGACAGTCGTGCGGTCACCACAGCGGGAAGGAGAACCCGATGTACGCCACCGTTCACCAGTTCCGGCGCTCGTCCGGCGACGGAGACGAGGACCGGGGCACGTCCCGGCCCGGCTCCCTCGGCGGCTGCGTGCTCGCCGAGATCGCCGGCGCGGCCGGCGCCGAGATCACCTTCTGGCCGGACCGCGACAGCGCTGCCGCGGACGGCGGTTCGGCGGTCTACCAGGTCGAGTTCACCGGCACCGCGCCGGGCGAACCGCGGTTCGCGCAGCTCACCTGGTTCGCCGGGCCGCGCAGGCAGGAGGTCTCCGACGCCGGGGCGCGCGCGGGACGCGACCGGATCTGGCCCGCCGTCCGCGAGGTGCCGGGAGCAGGCAACTGCTACGCGCTGGTGGGGGAGGACAACGCCTGCCTGGTGCTGGGTTTCGCCGACAGCGTCGAGGCGATCGAGGCGGCGCAGCGGGCCGTGATGACGACCGAGCTGCTGCCCGGCGAGGACGAGGCCCTGCTCCCCGGCCCGGACCGCGTCGACGTGCACCGCGTGCTCCACGCGGACCTGCCCGCGCCGGTGGGTGATCCCCGATGACCGCCGTGCGCAGCGGGAACTGGACCGTCGTCGCCGCGGGCACCACCGCGCGGTTCGCCGTCCGGAACCTCGGGTTCAATCGGGTCACCGGCACCATCCCGGTGCGGGGCGGCTCGGTGCAGGGCTCGGCCGTGCGGGCCGAGCTCGACCTCGAGGGGCTGGACACCGGCCACGCGAAACGGGACGCCGACCTGCGCAAGCCGAGCCTGCTCGACAGCGCGGCCCGGCCGGTGCTGCGGTTCACCGGCACTGCTGTCGACGCCGGGCGTGTCGACGGCGCGCTGGAGCTCCGGGGCGCCACCTGCCCGATCACGCTGACGGTCCAGCCGGCCCCGGACGACCGCCCGGAGGCCCCACACCTGATCGCGACCGGCGTCCTCGACCGGGCCCCGCTGCGGATGCGCGTCCCGCGGTTCGTGATCGGCCGTCACATCGAGATCACTGTGGACGTCCGCCTGGCGCCCGGTTGACCACGGTTCATCCCCGGCGGGTGGTGCGTGCGGCCGCGGGCGGGCGGATCGTGGACCGCGTGGGATCGCGGGCACTGGCCGGCCGGGACGGCCGCCGTCCGGTCCACGCCGCGGATCTGCGGATCCGGGCGTGGGCCGCCGGCCGCGAGGCCTGCCTGGCCGAGGCGGTGGAGGCGATGGTCCGCAGCTTCCTGGGCCGGGTGCCGCGGCCGTCGTCCGACGTGCGGTTCAGCGTGTCCGGCGGCAGCGACACCGACCTGCTCCGCGCCCTGCTCACCAGGGCGATCGACTGCATCCGCGTGCTGAACCGCATCCCGGTGTCCGTCACGGTCGTCCGCACGGCCACCGGGTTGTCGGTCGAATGCGCGACGGTGGACGCGGGCGCGATCCTGCCGTGCGGCGCGCTCCCGAAGCGCGTGTCCGCGACGGGGTTGCGCTGCGAGCCGGCGGGTGACGGGCGGTGGCTGGCCACCGCGCTGATCGACGTCTGAATTCAGGGCGCGGGCGCGGTGCCGCCGAGGTGGGCGGGCAGCCACCACAGGTCGTCGGGGCCCGCGGGCTTGTCGGGGTACTCCGCCTGCGCCTTGTCGAGCAGCAGGCTCATCCGGTCGCGCAGCTCGCGGGTGACCGCGTCGGCGTCGTCGTCCGGGCCGGTGCGCAGCGGCTCGCCCATCAGGATCGAGACGGGCACGTGCCGCTGTGTCAGGTTGCGCGGCCTGCCCTTCGTCCACAGGCGCTGCGAGCCCCACACCGCCATCGGGATCAGCGGCACCCCGGCCTGCGCCGCCATGCGTGCCGCGCCCGACTTGACCTCCTCGACGGTGAACGACGGGCTGATCGTGGCCTCCGGGAAGACGCCGACGACCTCTCCGGCGCGCAGCCGGGCGACCGCCTCGTCGTAGGCGCCGCGGCCTGCCTTGCGGTCGACCGGGATGTGGCGCATTCCGCGCATCAGCGGCCCGGAGATCCGGTGGTCGAAGACCTCTTTCTTGGCCATGAAGCGCACCAGCCGCTTCGCGGGCTGCGCGCCCAGCCCGCAGAAGACGAAGTCCAGGTAGGAGACGTGGTTGCAGGCGATGACCGCGCCGCCGCGGGCCGGCACGTGCTCGCTGCCCTCGACCCGCAGCTTCAGGTCGAGGACCCGGAACATGGTCTTGGCGAACAGGACGACGGGCGGGTACACGAGCTCTGCCATCCCGTCAGGTTACGGGACCGTAGGTTACTTTCGCGTAGGGTGCGGATGTGACGTTCGTCCGGTTCTCCGGTCGGAAGGTGACGGGCCGGCCAGGGCGTCGAACAGGTCCGGCAGCGGTCATCGCGGCGATCGTGTCCGGCCGACGCCGTGCTCGCCGGCGTTCCCCGCAGTTCCACGGCTCCGGTCAGGAAGAAGTTGCGCCACGTCGCTCTCCGCGGGCGCCTCGGTGCCGGGGGTGACCTGCACGACCACGCGCACGAGGAGCGGGTCGATGACGATCACCCCGGCTCCGCCGTCGTCCGCGATTATCCGGGGATCCGTCAGCGCTCCCAGGAAAATCCGTGTGGCGCAGGGCCCTCCGCGGCCGTCACCGCTGGAGCCGGCGTGCCTCGCCGCCGTGGACGACCACCGCCCAGATGACCACCACGTCGAGCGCGATGACGAGCGTGGCCCACACCGGGTACGCCGACAGGAACGCCAGCTGGGCGACCGCGTTCACCGTGGCCAGGACGACCGCCGTGACACGGGCCCACGCGGCGCCGGTGAACAGCCCGATGCCGGCGGCGACGGCGAGCGCCCCGACGATCAGGTGCACCCAGCCCCAGCCGGTCAGGTCGAACACCAGCGTGCCCGCGGCCCCGACGAGGTAGTACTCGTCGTTGAACAGGGCGACCAGCCCCTCGATGACGTTGAAGATCCCGAGCAGCACCATCATCGCGCCGCCGAACCACACCCAGCCCATCCAGGCCGAGCGTGACTCGTACGGGGCGGGCGCCGGTTCCGGGGGACGGGTGCCGCCCAGCGGCTCGACGTGGGGCTGCGCATGCTGCTGAGTCATGGGTTCCTCCTGCTGGAGCGGATCAGTCGGTGAGCCGCATCTCCCGCCCGTGCGCGATGAGCGCGTAGATCACGAAGACGTCGAGCGTGATGACGATGAGCGACCAGACCGGGTACGCGGGCACGAAGGCGAGGTGGATGATCGCGCTCGCGCCGGCCAGGATCGCGCCGAGGTACTGCGCGACGCGGTTGCCGGCCAGGACGCCGCAGCCGATGACGACGGCGGTGACCCCGAGCCCGAAGTGCACCCAGCCCCACACGTCGTAGGAGACCTCGACGACGAGACCCGACGAGGGCACCGCGAAGTAGTCCTCGTCGAACACCGCGACGAGGCCCTCCACCGCGTGGAAGAGGCCGAGCAGGACCAGCATGATCCCGCCGAAGGAGACCCACCCGGTCCAGCCCGTGGCCGTCCGGGGTGGGGTGGAAGAGGTGTAGCTGTCGGTCATGTCGCGCCTCCCGCGGAAGCCGGGGTCCGGACGTTCCACGGTGCACCGCCGCCCGCGCGGACGCCTCATTCCCCGCGGGTGATGGCACCGGGCCGCGCGCCGCGCACAGTCCCCCGCGTCGAAACCCGAACCGGGTGAACAGGAGGAAGGTATGGGCACGTTGAGCGTGTGGAAGTTCGAGTCGCCGCACGGGGCCGAGAACGCACTCGGGCTGCTGACCAGGCTGCAGAAGGAACAGCTGATCAGGATCCAGGACGCGGCGTACGTCAGCTGGCCCGAAGGGCGGAAGAGGCCGAAGACCAAGGAACTGGGCAAGCTGACCGGTGCGGGCGCGCTCGGCGGCAGTTTCTGGGGCTTCCTGTTCGGGCTGATCTTCTTCATCCCGTTGCTGGGAATGGCGGTGGGCGCCGCGATGGGCGCGCTGGCCGGGTCGATGCGGCACGGCGGCATCGACGAGGACTTCATCCGCGAGGTGCAGCGCCAGGTGACGCCCGGGACGTCGGCGCTGTTCGTCGTCACCAGCGAGGTCGTGGCCGACCGGGTGCTCGAACCGTTCAAGGAGACCGGCGCGACCCTGATCACCACCAACCTCTCCGCCGAGCAGGAGACCCGGTTGCGCGAGGCCTTCGCCGAGTCGGAGGAGGCGCAGCGGGTGTGACCGTCAGGTGGTCCGGCCGGACAGCACCCGGAACAGTGCCGCGACCACGGCCCGCGTCCCCGGTGGCAGCAGCGCCGCCGGGGACGCTCCGGGCGCGTCGCGCGGCACCCGCACCCGCAGCGCGCCCGGCAGGATCCGGAACCGCAGCGGCGGCGCCAGCCGCGCCGCCTCACCGTCGACGCCCGCCTCGACCGCGGGCAGTCCCGACTCCACCACGAACTCCGGCGCCGACCACGACCGGTACCCGGGGAACCGGGAGATCCGGCCCGCCATCTCCGCCGAGACCAGCCGCGGCACCTCGGCCGCGCGGTTCACCGTCACGGTGACCACGCCGAGCGATCCGCGGTCCAGGCGTTCCCGCGTGCCGAACCCGCTCAGGTGCTCCAGCCGGTAGGGGCCGTTGGACACCAGCACCACGTCGGCCGATTCGCTGCGGGAACCGTCCGGCAGGCCGAACCGGAGGTCCGGCCGCGGCGCGTCCGGGCCGAGCAGGCCGGGCAGCTGCCGGGCGACAGTCGCCGCCTTGGCGTCGCGGTAGTCGGGCGACTGGACGACCGAGGCGTAGACGCCCAGCGAGACGTTGTTGACGAACACCCGCCCGTTGAGCTCGGCCAGGTCGATGCGGCGTTCCAGCGCGTCGCCGAACGCGGCCAGCGCCGCGGGCACGTCCTCCCGGTCCAGTCCCAGGTCGAGCGCGAGGTGGTTGCGGGTGCCCGCCGGGACGCAGACGAACGCCAGTCCGTGCCGCCGGGCCACGTCGGCGACCAGCGCCTGCGACCCGTCGCCGCCTGCCATGCCGAGCACGTCCGCGCCGCCGTCGGCCGCCTGTTCGGCCAGTGCCCGCAGGTCGTCGCCGGGGCGCAGCTCGACCGGCTCCACCCCGAGCGCGCGGGCCCGCTCCGCCAGCCCGAACCGGGCCGCCTTCCCGCCGCCCGACCGCGGGTTCAGGATCAGCACCCCGCGCCGGGCCGGGCCGACGCGCTTGCCGTCGGCGGACGGCGGGTGCCCGAGCGCGGCCCGAGTCGCCGCCCCGGACAGCGCGACCAGCACGACCACCACGAGGAACCACAGGTAGGCGCGCAGATCCGGGAGCGCCACCGTGGCGGCCAGCGCGAGCACCGCCACCGCGGCGGACAGGACGCGCCGCGGTCCCCGCCGCACCAGCGCCGCCCACGCGGCCGCCACGGCAACCCCCACGAGTACCGCCGCGACCACGAGCTCGACCGGGTCCCGCAACAGCACCAGGACCGTGACGGCGAGCGCCGTGGCGCCCGCGAGCAGAGCGGCGAGCGCGAACCCGCGCCGCGCCGCGGGGGAGCGAACCGCACGACCGGTCATCGCCACACACCGCCTCCCGCTGCCGGGCCACCACTGTGACCGCGGGGCCCGGGACCGGCCTCACCCGGGCCGGAGGAGGCGTTCCGCGGCGCCGGCGCGGACCGTGCCGGGATGACACGCACCACGACACGCACGATGCCCCTGGCGGCCGTGGACGGCGCCGGCCTGACCCGCGCCGAGCGGGCCGGACGCGGAAAGGCCGCGCGGACGCGGGTTCCGCGGTCCCGGCACGCCGCCTGGACCCGTGACGGACCCGGGCCGCTGGAACTTCTCGCCGGCCAGGACGCCTCCCGCGTGCCCGAGCTGGTGCCCATCCGCTACGGGCGGATGGCGGTCACGCCGTTCACCTACTTCCGCGGCGCCGCGCTGCCGATGGCCGCCGACCTGGCCGGCACGCCGGTCACCGGGTTCACCGTGCAGGCCTGCGGTGACGCCCACCTGATGAACTTCGGTCTCTACGCTTCGCCGGAACGGCGTCTGGTCTTCGACATCAACGACTTCGACGAGACGCTGCCGGGGCCGTGGGAGTGGGACGTCAAGCGGCTGGCGGCGAGCGTCGAGGTCGCCGGGCGGGACAACGGCCACACCGGCAGGCAGCGGACGACCGCCGTGCTCGCGGTGGTCGGCGAGTACCGGCGCGCGCTGCGCGAGTTCGCCGCGAGCACCGCGCTGGAGGTCTGGTACGCCCACGCCGACGTGGAGACCGTGCGCGAGGTGTACGCCGGCGAGCTCTCGGCCGGGCGGCGCCGGCGCCTGGACCGGACCGTGGCCAAGGCCCGCAGCTCCGGCCACAGCGGCTCGTTGCGGCGGTTCGCCGCGGTCGACGGCGGGCGGCTGCGGATCGTCCCGGACGAGCCGCGGATCATCCCGCTGGACCGCGTCGCGGGCGACGGGGTGGACCCGGCCGAGACGGCGGAGCGGCTGGACGCGATCCTGCAGGCGTACCGGCGCTCGCTGGAGCCGGAACGGCGGGCGCTGCTGGACCGCTACGCGGTCGCCGACATGGCGCTCAAGGTCGTGGGCGTCGGCAGCGTCGGCACCCGCTGCTGGATGATCCTGCTGCTCGGCAACGACGAGCACGACCCGCTGTTCCTGCAGGCCAAGGAGGCGGGCGAATCGGTGCTGGAACGGTTCGCCGGACCGAGCCGGTTCGCCAACGCCGGGCAGCGCGTCGTGGTCGGCCAGCGCCTGATGCAGACGGTGAGCGACATCTTCCTCGGCTGGGTGCGGGTGCGCGGGTTCGACGACCGCAGCCGCGACTTCTACCTGCGCCAGCTGCGGGACTGGAAGGGGTCGGCGGCCGTGTCGGGCATGCGGCCCGAGGGGCTCGCCGCCTACGCGCGGTTGTGCGGCTGGACCCTGGCCAGGGCGCACGCGCGGTCCGGCGATTGCGTGGCGATCGCCGCCTACCTGGGATCGTCTCCGGTGTTCGACCACGCGGTCCGGGACTTCGCCACCACGGCCGCCGACCAGAACGAGCGCGACCACGGTGCGCTGCGCGCGGCGATCGACGAGGGGCGCATCACCACCCGGGACGGGTGAGGCCGGCGCGGGCGGTCCGCGGCACGATCCCGGCATGGTGGCAGCGGAGGGCCCACGGCCGGGTCCGGCCGCCGCGGATCTGGTGCTCGGCGGCGGCGCACTGGCCGTCACCGCGCTGCGAAGCCTGGCGCGCACTGCCCTCGCGCCCGTGCGGCCGGTGCTCGCGCCGGTCGTGCGGACCGGGAACTGGCCGGCCCCGCTGCGCGAGCTGGCCGAAGACGGGCAGCGGCGGCGGCAGGAGGCGGTGGCGCACGGTGTGCGCCTGTTCCGCCGGGTCGCGCCCGCCGTGGTGGTGACCGTGCTCGACGAACTGGACCTGGCCGGGATCGTGCGCGGCGTGATCGAGGAGATCGACCTGCCGGAGATCATCCGGACCTCGACCGGGTCGGTCGCGAACGAGTCGGTGCGTGACGCGCGGATCCAGGCGATGGCCGCGGACGACGCGGTGGCCCGATGGGCGGGGCGGATCTTCGCCGCACGGCGGCGGCCGCTCCCGGCCGGGCATGACGCCGCGACCTGACGGTGGGCCGGGTGCGGCCTGGTTCGCCGCGCTGCCCGCACCCGCGCGCGCCCACCAGGGCAGGCCCGCCGGACTGGTCAGCCGCACCCTCGCCGCGGTCGTGGACTGCGTGGTGCTGGGCGTGGTGCTCGCCGGCCTCTACCTCGGGTGGGCGGTGGTCGAGTACTCGCTCGACCCGGTGCGGTTCACCTTCCCCGCGCCGGCCAGGCTCGTGACGTTCGCCGTGGCCGCCGGGATCGCGGTGCTCTACCTCGCCGTGTGCTGGACCGCGACCGGCCGCAGCGTCGGCGACCAGCTGCTCGCGCTGCGCGTGGTGGACCACCGCGGCCGTCCGCCCCGCCCGGTGCGGGCGCTGGCGCGGGCGCTCGGGTGCGTGTTCGTCCCGGTCGGCCTGCTGTGGGTGGTGGCCGGTGGCCGCCGCCGGTCGCTGCAGGACCTGCTGCTGCGCACGTCGGTCGTCTACGACTGGAACCCCCGGCTCCGGCCGGTCTCACCCGGAACGAGTGACGCCGGGGACAGCGCGGCGTAGTCATCGTGGCGGGGTTTCCGGACGAGGGGAGGCGATCGTGGTGGATGCTCGCGTGCGGTCCGCGGGCGTGGCGCTGGGCGCCGCGGCCGTCCTGTGCGCGGTCGCCTGCGGTGGGGAGGGCGGCTCGGCGACGTCCACCACCACCGCCACCACCGGCGGCAGCCCCGCGACGAGCGCCACGAGCCGTCCCGAGTGCGCAGCCCTCGTGTCCACCGGGCAGGCGCTCGTCGAGACGGTCACCCAGTTCGTCAACGGGCAGGCCACCGGCGAGCAGGTGCGCGTGGCGGCCGAGCAGCTGGCCGCGTCGGTCGAGATCGTGCGCGCCGTCGTCGGCGCGGACACCGCCGCCCGGCTGGACGAGGCGAAGGCCGCGCTGGAGCGCGTGCGGTCCGCGCTGACGGCGCTGCCGCCGGACCTGCCGCAGGTGCGGGCCGCGGCGAACGACGCGCTCGCGGCCCTGCGCGAGGCCGTCACCCTGTGCCAGGCGAGCCCGCCGTCCGGTTGATCACCTCGTCGCCGCGGGGCTGGTCCAGGAACTGCAGCACGCCGAGGGCGAACACCAGCACCAGTGCGATCACCAGCACCGTGAGCCCGCTGGGGCTGCTCAGCGAGACGAAGACCAGCACGGCGACGCCGAGCAGGCCGAACCGGAGCGCGGTGAGGTGCGCGTGCACCCACGGGCCGACCGGGCCGGTGCGCAATCCGGCCTTGGCCCCGCCGCGGCGCAGCCAGCCGATCGCCTTCCCCGCGCCCCGGCGGACGCCCACCGCTGTGGCCGACGGCCCGGCCAGGAACGCGCCCAGCGCGACCACCAGGCCGATGGCGAACACCAGCCGCAGGCCGTCGCGCAGGAACCGGACGATCAGGTCGTAGGAGACCCCGGCGGCCACGGTCGCGCGCGGCGGCACCGCGCCGACCAGCACGCCCCGGGTGATCAGCAGCGCCGCGGCGATCACCAGCATCCCCAGCGACACACCGAGGCCGGCGCCGATCAGCGCGCGCCGGTGGCGCCGGGCGGCGTAGACGCCCAGGGCGATCAGCGCGAGCGCGACCCACGGCAGCCAGGTGGCCGCCTTGTCCAGCAGCGAGTAGCCGTTCTTCGCCCGTTCCAGGGTGGTGGCGTCGGTGATCGCGATCGTCGGGTGGACGTCGGGGATCCGGCTCGCCACGCCGAACCCGGACTGCACCAGCTGGTTCTTGGCCTCGGCGATGAACGGCGCGAGGTCCAGCCGCACCTCGCCGTCGGACACCACCACCGCCTCGCTCCGGCCGGACAGCACCGCGTTCATCTGCTCGCTGGCCGTGCGCAGCGAGCGGTCCCACAGTTCGGCGACGCGGGGGCCGGACACGATCGCCGCGACCCGGTCGCGCACGAACCCGCGCAGGCTCGACTCCAGCGGCCCGGCGAGCCCTTGCAACCGGTCGGTGACCGCGGGCGGGACGCCCTGGGCGCTGAGCACACCCAGCGCGTCGGAGGTCAGCTCGGGCACGTCGACGTACTCGAACACGGTGGCGGTGACCCGGTCGGTGATGGCGGTCTGCACTGACGGTTCGCGGATGACGGGGCTGGTCGTTTCGACGAAGCGGTCGGTGTCGGCCACCTGGTTGTGCACCCAGACGGTCAGCAGGGCGACCGGCATCAGCAGGCACCCCAGCGTCAGGATCACGCCCGTGGCCAGCGAACGCCACCGGATCCGCCGTCTCGGCGTGCGCTCGCGCAGCGTGGCGATTTCCGCGCGCAACCGGTCGAGTTCCGCGCGCTCGCCGTCGGTCAGCGGCGTGGCACGGCTCGAGGTGTCAGTCATCACCGGTCTCCGTTCTGGGCAGCTCGGGGATCCGGTGCACCGACACGATCTGCAGGCCGAAGTCCTCCAGCAGCAACAGCAGCCCGTGCAGGTGCGCCTGGTCGGAGACCGCGCCGTAGATGATGGTCTCCGGCGGAGCGGGGACGACGCGCACCTCGCTGAACTCGCCCACCGCCTGCCGCAGCTGCGGTGAGCACCGCCCGTGGACACGGAACTCGTAGTTCATCTCCGGCACGACTCCGCCTCCTCGAGCAGGTGGGGGCGACGGCATCCGGCCGCTGCCCGGCAGCGCCACACTCCGTGCCGGGCGGGCCGCTTTCCTCGCCTGCCCTGGGTGAGATGCCACTGGCCGCTGGAAACGGCCGCGCCGGGTGTCCACACTGGGAGCCGGCGAGAGGGAGTGTGATGCGGGACCCGGGGAGCGGGGAGGATCGCGGGCGCGTGCCGAGGAGCAAGATCACGGCGCCCGATCTGCCCGCGCACTTCGTCTCCCGTCCCCGGTTGCTGACGCTGCTCGACCGAGCCGCCGCTCCGGTCACCGTCGTCCGCGCGCCCGCCGGGGCCGGCAAGACCCTGCTGCTCGCCGAATGGGCGCGCAGCCGCGGGGCCGGCCCGGCGGCGATGGTGTCGCTGGATCCGGACGACCGCGACGACCACCGGTTCTGGTCGGCGGTCCTCGACGCGTTCGCCGCGGGACCGGGGATCCCGCCCGGCAGCCCGTTGCGCACGCTGAGCGTGCCCCGCGACCCCGCCGCCGACCCGGGTTTCCTCGCCGAGGTCCTCGACGCGCTGGACGTCCTGCCCCGGCGGGCGCTGCTGATCCTGGACGACGTGGAGGCGCTCGCCGGCGCGGGGCAGCGGACCGCGCTGGACGCGCTGGTGCGGCACCAGCCGGCCGGCCTGCGGCTGGTGCTGTCCGGGCGGCGCGAACCCCCGCTCCCGCTGGCCCGCCTGCGGCTGTCGGACCAGCTGTTCGAGATCGGCCCCGATGACCTGCGGTTCACCCCGGCCGAGACGCGGGCGTTGTTCGCCGTGAGCGGCGGTGACGTCCCGGCGCGGGTTCTGGGCAGGCTGGACGAGGAGGCCGAGGGCTGGGCGGTCGCGCTGCGGCTGGCCGCCGCCGCGGCCGTGCGCGAGGGCGGTCTCGACGAGTTCTTCGCCGGGCACGACCGGGCGCTGGAGGAGTACCTGGACCAGGAGGTGCTGGCCGGGTTCGACGAGGCCGTGCGGGAGTTCCTGCGGCTGATCAGCGTGTGCGCGGACACCTCGCCCGCGCTGGCCGCCGCCCTGGCCGGCCGGTCCGACGCCGCGGCCGTGCTGCACGACCTCGCCGGGGCCGGTGTCGTCGTGCGGGAAACGGGCGCGGCGGACGGCTACCGGATCCTGCCGCTGCTGCGCACCTACCTGCTCGCCGATCTCGCGCGGCGCGACCCGGACCGGCTGGCGGGCCAGCACCGGCTCGCCGCGGCGTGGTTCGAGGGCCGGGGTGACGCCGCGCAGGCGCTGCTGCACTCCGCCCGCGCCCCCGACGCCGCTCGCACGGCCGCCCTGCTGCGGACGGACGCGGTGCCGCTCTTCCTCGCCGGCGAGCACACCGTGCTGCGGGAGGCGCTCGGGGTGCTCGGCGAAACGCCGGTGGCGCGGGAGCCGCGGCTGGCGTTGCTCGCGGCGGCGCTCAGCCTCGAGACCGGTGAGACCGGCACGGCCGAGCTGCACCTGCGCCACGCGGAGGACGCGTGGCCGGCGGAGCCGCAGCCGGAACTCGTGGTGCTCCGGCAGCTCGCCCGCTCCCGCCAGGCCCAGCTGGACGGCGACCTGGCCGAAATGGCGAGCGCCGCGCGCGAGGTGGACCCGGAGCTCGCCCGCGACACGGATCTGGAGGCGCTGGCCGGGCTGCAACGCGAAACGGAGGTGCTGCTGACCGGCGAGCGCCGCGGCGCGCGGGACCACGTCGACGCGGTGGCGAACCGGGCCGGGGCGACCGGCCAGCGCCACGTCGAGGCCCGCGCGCTGACGATGCTCGGTGAACTCGCCGTCCTGGACGGGGATTTCCCGGCGGTGGACCGAATCGGCGAACGTCTCGACTCGGTGGCGGCCAGCGCCCGGGGCACGATCGAAGGCGCGACCACCGGCGTGGTCCGCGCATACCGCGCCCTGCTGCGGGCCGAGCCCGAGGAGTGCGTGCGGCTCGTCGTGCAGACCACCCGCGCCGTCGACGGCATGGCCGCGCGGATCGGGGGGAACCTGGAGGTGGCCGCGGAGATGCTCGGCGGCGCCGCGCAGTTCGACACCGGCGACTGGCAGGGCGGCCTGCGGCGGATGCGCCGGGTGCGCCTCGGCCTCGGCGACCGCGCGCTGCAACCGGAGTACGCCGCGGTCTCGGGTGTCCTCGAGCACCGGGCGGCGCTGCTGGCCGGCGCGGCCGACCACGCCCGCGAAGTCGTGGCGTGGTGCCTGAACGAGTTCGGGCGGACCGCCGAGCTCCTGCTGATGCGAGCGCGCGCGCAGATCGCGCTGGGCAGGCACGGGCCCGCCGCCAAGGCACTGCAACCCGTCGTCGACGGCAGCGTCACCGCCGTGCTGCCGTGGTCGGCCATCGAGGCGCGCCTGTTGCGCACCCGGATCGTCCTGCACCACGGCGACCTCGACACCGCGCGGCGGCTGGTGGCCGAGGCCCTGGCCGACGCGGAACGCCTCGACGTCTGGCGGCCCTACGTGTTCGCGCCGGAGGAGGTGATCTCCGTGCTGATCGGACTGCTCGGCAGGCTCGGCGGGCGGGAGGGCTTCGCCGCGAAACTCCTGGAACGCAGGCGGCACCTGGGCGGCAGCGCGATGCCCGAGCCGCTCACCGAACGCGAGCGCAGCGTGCTGCGGCTGCTGCCCACGCTGCGGTCCGTCGAGGAGATCGCCAACGACCTGACCGTGTCGCCGAACACGGTGAAGACCCACGTGCGCGGGATCTACGCGAAACTGGGCGTGCACCGGCGGCGGGACGCCGTCGCGGTGGCGATCGCGCGCGGACTGCTCGACGTGCACGGCGCGGAACCGGGGGAATGACGACCCTGTCCGGTGAGGACCCTTGGCCCTACCCCGGACACACCGTCCGCCCATAGTTTCTCCAGTCATGCAGGAAAAGGCGGCGAATCCCGCCGGCGGGCGGCGGTGGGGTGTCCCGCACACGAAGGTCGTGCCACCGCGGTTGCCGGGAAATTTCGTGCGCCGGCCGGGGTTGTGCGAAAAGCTCACCCTCGCGGTGGCCACCAGCCCGGTCACGCTCGTCTGCGCGCCCGCTGGGTGCGGGAAGACGCTGCTGCTGGCCGAATGGATGTCCACACTGGCGCGGGACGCGGTGTGGGTTTCGCTCGACCACGACGACGACACCGCGCAGCACTTTCTGACTTCGCTGCGGTTCGCCATCACCGAGCACACGCTCGCCACGGTGGAACCCGCGCTGCGGCACCGGTCCGCGCCGCCCGGCGACGCCGCGGTGACGGTCGCCGAACTCCTGCAGGCGATCGAGGCGCTGCCCCACAGGCTCGTCGTGGTGCTGGACAACGTTCAGGAGATCCCCGGCCGGGACGTGCTGCGCGTGCTCGCCGCGGTGATCCGCCACCAGCCCCGCAACCTCCGCCTGGTGCTGGCCGCGCGGTCGGATCCCCTGCTGCCGCTGGCGAAGCTGCGCGTGCAGGGCCGTCTGACGGAATTCCGGGCGGACGCGTTGCGGTTCGGCCCCGCCGAGGCGCGTGAGCTGCTCGACGGGTGTGGTGTCCGGCTCAGCGAAGACCAGTTGCTGCGCCTGGTGAGCCAGACCGACGGCTGGGCCGCCGGGCTGCGCCTGGCCGCCCGCTCGCTGCGCACCACCCAGGACCCGGACCGGTTCGTGCCGTACTTCGCCGGCCACGACCACGCCATGGCCGACTTCCTCACCGGCGAGGTGCTCGCGCACCTGCCTGGCGACTCCCGTGAGATCCTGGCCATGCTGAGCGTGAGCGACCGGGTGACGCCGCGGCTGGCCGCGGCGCTGACCGGGCGCGACGACGTCGGCGGCCTGCTGGCCGGGCTCGAGCGGGAGGGCGTGCTGGTCACCGCGGTCGAGGGCGAGCCGCCGTGGTACCAGCTCCACCCCCTGCTGCGGGCCTACCTGCGGACCGAGCTCACCCGGCACCAGCCGGACCTGGTGACCGTGCTGCACCAGCGGGCCGCGCGGTGGTTCGCCGGCCAGGACCGCCCCCGGGAGGCGCTGTTGCACGCCGAGCAGACCGGCGACGAGCGCGCGGCCGCGGAACTGTTGCACGCCAAGGGAATGGACGTGCTGCTCGACGGCGGGCCCGGGCTCGTGCTGCGTGCGCTGGACGCCGCGGGGAGCCTCGTCGCGCGGGACGCCCGGCTCCTGCTCTTCGCCGCGCTGGCCCACCTCGAGCTCGGCGAGCTGTCCGCGGCCGAGTCGGACATCGCGCGCAGCTCCCGGGTGTGGCCCGAGCGGCCGGACGAGGGGCTCGCCGGGTTCCGGCGGCTCGTGGTGTCCGCGCACGGGCTGGCCTGCGGCCGTGCCCCGGCGCCCGGTGGCGCCGGGGTGTGCCGGTCGGCCGCGGCGGAGGCGTGGGCCCGCCTCGACCACGGTGTCGCGTTGCTCGCGGCGGGCGACCACGGCGGCGCCGCCGGGGAGCTGGCGGCCGCCGACCGGCTCAGCGACGAGCAGGACCTGCACTACCTGGAAGTGCACACGAAGGCCGCGCACGCCCTGCTGGCGGTGGCCGCGGGCGACGACGCCGGGGCCGCGGAGGCGAGCGAGCTCGCCCTCACCCTCGCCGGGCACGGCACTTGGAAGCGCTCGCCCTGGCTGGCGGTGTGCCGAGCGATACTCGGCTTCGCCCGCTTGCTGCGGACCGATCTGCGCGGCGCCCTGGAACTCGCCGCCGGCCTGGACGGCGTCGAGCCGAGCGCGCTGCGCTTCGCGGGCGGGGTCATCGAAGGCGCCGCCCGGTACGACGGCGGCGACCGCGCGGCCGGCCTGAAACTGTTGCAGGACAGCCGGAGCGCCCTCGCCGGCGCGCCGGTGCCGCGACCGCTCGCCGCGATCGCGATGGCGCTGGAGCACCAGTGCGCGCTCGTCCTGGCGCAGGCCCCGCACGCCCGCGACGCCGCCGAGTGGGGCGCGCGCCGCCTCGGCCCGGTGGCGGAAGTGCACCTCACCGTGGCGCGTGCCCGGTTCGCGCGCGGTGACGTGGACGGATCCGTGCGTGCCCTGCGGGCCGCGCGGGAGCCGGGCGTGCCCCGGCTGGTCGCCGGCACGGAAACCGAGCTGGCGCTGCTCGACGCCGCGACCGCCCTGCGGCTCGGCTGCCGCACCAAGGCCAGGGGATCGCTCGAAGAGGCGCTCGTCTCCGCCGTTCCGGCCGGGATCGTCCGTCCGTTCGCCTACGCCGACCCGGAGGTCAAAGTGCTGCTGCTGGACCAGATGGGCGGGTTCGGCGCGGCCGAGACCTTCGCCGCGCGGGTCCGGCGGGTGCTGACCGAGGACGGCGCGGCGACCGCGGCGGTGCTGACGAACCGGGAACTGGTCGTGCTGACGCGCCTGACCTCACCGCAGCCGCTCGACGAGGTGGCTTCGGAACTGCGGGTGTCGGTGAACACGGTGAAGACCCACGTGCGGGCCATCTACGCCAAGCTCGGCGTGAACAACCGGCGGGCGGCCGTGGTCGCGGCGCGTGAGCTAGGCCTCGGCTGAGCGGTGGCCGTGGCGCGGCAGCGTGCCGTGCTCCTCGCGGCGCACCTCCACGCCCCAGCCGAACAGCAGCGCGCCGCCCAGCACCAGCTGCAGCCCGAGGATCCAGACCAGCACGACCAGGCTCGCCGAGGTGTAGGCGAGCACGAGGATGCCGGTGACCAGCGCGAGCGCACCGCAGGCGACGCGCCAGGCGCTGCCGGTCTCGCGTTCCGCCAGCCCGTGCACGATCTGGATCAGGCCGGCGACCACCCAGAACATCCCGAGCAGCAGCGTCAGCGCCGCCAGCGTCGGGAACGGGTACCGCACGAAGACGATGCCCACCAGGATCGACAGCACACCGGCCAGCACGGGCAGCGTGCGCTCCCCGGCGGACCGGTCCCCGGCGGACAGCGCCGAGACGAGCCGGACCACGCCGTCGACGATCGCGGAGATCCCGAAGACCACGGCGATGACCTTCAGCGTGGCCTCCGGCCAGGCGAGGACCACCGCGCCGGCGGCGATGGTCCCGACGCCGATCGCCATGACGGCCCCGGACGAGCCTGCCGCGCCGGCGAGTGAGTGGACGGTCCCGCGTCGCGGGCTGGTGTTCGCGGTCATCGCGCCTCCTCGGTCGTGTCCTGGCGGCAGCGTCCTCCCGCGCGGGAGCGGGGAACTCACCCCGGCCGGGTGATGCCGCACCGGTCACCCGGAGTGACGCTGCCGGGGTGACCACGCGCGGGACGTGCGCATCGAGGCGCGGGCACCACGTGCGGGCGGCGCGCCCGGGGAAGCCGACGGGACGCCGGCCCCGGGGGATGCGCCGCCCGCGGCGCGTGATCCCCGGCGGGTGTCGAGCAACGGAGGCGTCATGACACTGGCACAATCGGAGTACCCGTTCCTGGACCTGATCTGGACCATGCTGGTGTTCTTCGGCTGGGTGATCTGGTTCTGGCTCCTCGTCGTCATCTTCGGCGACCTCTTCCGGCGCTCGGACGTCTCCGGGTGGGGCAAGGCGGGCTGGACCGTGCTCGTGCTGGTGCTGCCCTTCCTCGGGGTGCTGATCTACCTCGTCGCGCAGGGCAGGCACATGGGCGAGCGCAGGCGGGCCGAAGCGGTCGCCGCGCAGAACCAGTTCGACGACTACGTCCGCGACGTCGCCCACGGCGGCGGCGGGAACGGCGCGGCGAGCCAGATCGCCGAGGCCAAGAAACTGCTGGACAGCGGGGCCATCGACGACAGGGAGTACCAGGACCTCAAGGCGAAGGCACTGGCCCGATGAGACCGGCGTCCGGATGACCGGGGCGGTCCGGATGGCGCCCGGTGTGGGGGAGCGGGTACGGGCGCACCGGGGGCGGTTGTTCGTCCTCGGTGTGCTCCGCCCCTCGCTGACCGTCGCGCTGCTGGTCACCGCGTACTACGTGCTCCCGCTGGGGGACCGGGTGCGCGGCGGCGGCGCGGTGTTCCTGGCGGCCGGACTGCTGGTGGTGACGGCGGTGGTCGTGTGGGAGGTCCGCGCGATCCTGCGGTCGCCGTACCCGCTCCTGCAGGGTGTGCAGGCGCTGGCACTGGTGGTCCCGTTGTTCCTGCTCCTGTTCGCCGGGGCCTACCACAGCATCGAGGAGGTGCGGCCGGGCAGTTTCACCGGCGCCCTCGGCAAGACCGACGCCCTCTACTTCGTGGTGACGGTGTTCGCCACGGTGGGCTTCGGCGACATCACCCCGGTCGCGGAGCCGGCGCGGATCCTGGTCACCGTGCAGATGCTCGGTGACCTGCTCCTGCTTGGCCTCGGCCTGCGGGTGATCCTCACCGCCGTGCGGCACGGCCGCGACCGGACTGAGAAAACCGGAGGAGACGATGACCGAGACCGCGATCTCCGAGCACGGGATGATCGGTGACCTGCACACGGTCGCACTGGTGACGACGGACGGGTCGATCGACTGGTTCTGCTGTCCGCGCTTCGACTCGCCGAGCGTGTTCGGCGCGCTGCTCGACGACGAGCGCGGCGGCCGCTTCCGGGTGCGGCCGGCGGGCGATTTCACCAGCCGCCAGGTGTACTACCCGGACAGCGCGGTGCTGATCACGCGGTTCTTCACCGCGGAAGGGGTCGGCGAAGTCGTCGACTTCATGCCGCCCGCCGGGGAGCACGCGACCGGCAACCACCGGATCGTGCGGCTGATCCGGTGCGTGCGCGGCCGGATGCGGTTCGAGGTCGAGCTGGCGCCGCGGTTCGACTACGGCCGCCGTCCACATCGGACGGAACTGGCCGGTGCGGGCGTGGTGCTCGACGGCGGTTCGACGGTGCTCACCGTCCACCCGGTGCGGGAACCCGGCGACGAGCGGCTCGCCGAAGTCCGGCACGCGGGCCAGGACCTGGAGATGTCGGTCGAGCTGTCCGCCGGGCAGGTCCGCGGCGTCGTGCTCGAAGCGGACGCGGACGGGCCGCCGCGGGAGATCCGGGTGGCGGAGGTCCGGCGGCTGTTCGAGGAGACGACCGCGTTCTGGCAGAACTGGCTCGCCGGTTCGTCCTACCGCGGCCGGTGGCGCGAGGCGGTGGAGCGGTCGGCGATCACGCTGAAGCTGCTCACCTACGCGCCGACCGGCGGGATCGTCGCCGCGCCCACCGCGGGGCTGCCCGAGCAGGTGGGCGGCGAGCGCAACTGGGACTACCGCTACACCTGGGTGCGTGACGCGTCGTTCTCGGTGTCGGCATTGCTGGGGCTGGGGTTCGACGGCGAGGCGGAGCGGTTCGGCCGCTGGCTCGGCGACCGCGTGCGCGAACGGGCGGGCGGGTCGTCCGGGCCGCTGAACATCATGTACCGGGTCGACGGTTCCAGCGATCTCAAGGAGGACGTGCTGGACCACTGGTCGGGGTACCGGGGTTCGCGTCCGGTCCGGATCGGCAACGGCGCCGCCGAACAGCTGCAGCTGGACATCTACGGCGAGGCGATGGACAGCCTGTTCGCCGGCGACCGGGCCGGGCTGCCGATCCCGCACCAGGGCTGGCGGGCCGTGCGCGACGTGCTCGACTGGGTGTGCGCCAACTGGGACCAGCCGGAGGAGGGCATCTGGGAGACCCGTGGCGGGCGGCGCCCGTTCACCTACGGCAGGCTGATGTGCTGGGTCGCGTTGGACCGCGGCATCCGGCTCGCCGCCGAGCACGGCAGGCCTGCCGACCAGCAGCGGTGGGCGGCGGAACGCGACCGCATCTACGAGGAGGTCCACGACCGCGGGTGGCACCCGGGGCGGCGCGCGTTCGTCCAGCATTACGACACCGATGTGCTCGACTCCTCGCTGCTGCGCATGCCGCGGCTGGGGTTCATCGCCGGGCGTGATCCGCAGTGGCTGTCCACACTGGACGCGATGGCGGACGAGCTGGTCACCGACAGCCTGGTCTACCGCTACGACCCGGCCGCCTCGCCGGACGGGCTGCGGGGCTCGGAGGGCACCTTCTCGCTGTGCACCTTCGCCTGGGTGGACGCGCTGGCGCGGGCCGGGCGGGTGCGGGAGGCCCGCGGCGCGTTCGAGAAGATGCTCACCTACGCCAACCACCTCGGCCTGTTCTCCGAGGAGATCGCGCTGACCGGCGAGCAGATCGGGAACTTCCCGCAGGCCTTCACGCACCTCGCGCTGATCGACGCGGCCCTCACCCTGGACGCTGCCCTCGCTTAGCGCGGTGAGCGCCGCGGCCAAGCAGGAGCCCGGCGAGCAGGCCGAGCACGAGGACACCCGCCAGCGCCGCCCACAGCGGCCCGGTGATCGTCGTGGTGAACACGCGGATGTCCACGGTCTGGCGGTTCTGCAGAACGAACGTCAGGCCGAGCGCCACCAGCACCGCCGCGGCGATCAGCTTGACGGGAACCTTCTTGGACGGCGGCGCCTTCGGGGCGCCGTCAGGACGCGCTGTCATCGGAACTCCTCGGCAGTCGGTCCTCCTGCTCGGACAGCAGGAGGTTGAGCACGTGGGCCAGCACGACGAAGCGGGCCATCAGCATGAGCCAGACGAGCACGGCGGCGGCCACCCCGAGCGTCCCGTACAGCTCGGAGGCGCGGGACAACTTGCCCGGCAGGAAGTGGACGGCGACCGCGCGCAGGCCTTCCAGCCCGAGGCCGAACAGGACGGCCCCGGGCAGGAACGCGCGGTGCGGCCGGGATTGCCCGGCGCGCAGCAACGGCAGCCCCAGCAGGGTGAACACGGCAGCCATCACCAGCGACATCACCGCCGCGGGGATCTGCAGGGCGGATTCCAGGAGTGGCCCGCCGAGGCAGGCCACCACGACCCCGAGCAGGGCGGCGGTGTAGCGGCCAGCCCTGGCCAGTGCGGTGAAGTCGCGCGGGCAGGTCCCCGGGCGGACCCGGTTCGCGACGCCGTCCAGCGCCCGCCCGAGCGTGAACGACGCGACCGCGAGCGAGCCGATGCCCACCCCGAGCGCGAACAGCCTGCTCTGTTCGGCCTGCCGCCCCACGTTCTCCAGCAGGCTCGCGGTGAGCGGGCTGAGCCCGGTGGTCCGCACCAGCTCGCGCAGGGTCGTCCCGGACCACCAGAACCCGAGGAGCGCGACGAGGATCAGGACACACGGCAGCAGCCACACGAAGATCCGGAAGGCCAGCGCGGCGGCCAGCAGCGGGCCGGCGATCTCCAGGTCCCGCCGGAGCACCCGCCCGGTCAGCCGGACCGCGGGGAACCGGCCCGCCGCCGAGGCGAACCCCGCGCGCGCGGCGGTGGTCCTCACTCCCGGCCGTGCGCGACGACCGCCCAGATCACGAGCACGTCGATGGCGATGACGATGGTGGACTGCACCGGCGCGACGTTGAGGAACGCCAGGTGCGACAGCGCGTTGAACCCGACCAGCAGCACCGCCACCACGCGGGCCCACATCGCCCCGAACCCGAGCGCGACGCCGGTCGCGACCGCGAGCACGCCGACCACGAGGTGGATCCAGCCCCAGCCGGTGAGGTCGACGACCAGGGTGCCCTCGGGGCCGACGACGTAGTGGTCGTCCGCGGCCAGCGCGACGATGCCCATCACCGTGGTGAACAGCCCGGCCAGGACCACCATCACGGCGCCGAACAACAACCACCCGCTGCCGCGTTCCCCCGTCACCCTGCCGAGCCCGGTGGCCCGCTGGGAATTCATGTAAGCCTGGTCGCGCAGGTACGCCTGATCCGCCATGGCCGCCTCCGATCCGCGGGAACGTCCGGCCACAGTGCGCCCTCGCGCCACGCCGCTCTTCGCCTGCGACGGGTGAGCGCACGTGCCCGTGGCCCGGTTACCGTCGCCGGATGGGGACGACGGCTGTGACGCGGCGCCGTGGCGGCACGGTGCTGCTCACCCTCGCGACCGGGCAGTTCCTGATGACCCTGGACACGTCGGTGATGAACGTGTCGATCGCGACCATCGCGAACGACCTGGGCACGACCGTCACCGGGATCCAGACCGCGATCACCCTGTACACGCTGGTGATGGCGATGCTGATGGTCACCGGGGGCAAGATCGGGGCGCTGATCGGGCGGCGGCGGGCGTTCGCGATCGGGTGCGTGGTCTACGGCTGCGGCTCGCTGACGACCTCGCTCGCCCCCGGGCTGGGCGTGCTCATCGTGGGCTGGTCGGTGCTGGAGGGGCTCGGCGCCGTGCTGATCATGCCGGCGATCGTGGCGCTGGTCGCGTCGAACTTCGAGCAGGCGCAACGGCCGCGGGCCTACGGGCTGGTCGCCTCCGCCGGCGCGATCGCGGTCGCCGTCGGCCCGCTCGTCGGCGGGCTGGTGACCACCTACTTCTCGTGGCGCTGGGTGTTCGCCGGCGAGGTGCTGATCGTGCTCGTCATCCTGGTGCTGGCGCGCCGGATGGCCGACCCCGGGCGCGGCGAACGCCCGGCGCTCGACTTCGCCGGGACGGCGATGTCCGCCCTCGGGCTGGGCCTGGTGGTCTTCGGCGTGCTCCGGTCGGGGACGTGGGGCTGGATCCTGCCGGGTCCGGGCGCCCCGGCGGTGCTCGGGCTGTCCCTGGTCCTGTGGCTGGTGCTGGCGGGCGGGGTCGTGCTGTGGTTGTTCCTGCTGTGGGAGCAGCGGCGGGTCGCCCGCGGCCGGGAGCCGCTGGTGGACCCGGCGATGCTGGGCAACCGGCGGTTGCGGGCCGGCCTCATGGTGTTCTCCGGCCAGTACCTGATCCAGGCCGGGCTGTTCTTCGTCGTCCCGCTGTTCCTGTCCATCTCGCTCGGTCTGTCCACGGTGGAGACCGGGTTGCGGTTGCTGCCGCTGTCGGTGACGTTGCTGGCCGCGGCGGCCGGGATCCCGAAGCTGTGGCCGCGCATCTCGCCGCGCCGGGTCGTGCGGGCCGGGCTGGTGACGTTGTTCGTCGCGCTCGTGGCCTTCTTCGCCGCACTGGACGCGGGCGCCGGTCCGGAGGTCACCACGGTCCCGATGCTGCTGGCCGGGCTGGGCATCGGCGCGCTGGCCTCGCAGCTGGGCAGTGTCACGGTGTCGGCGGTGCCCGACGAGCGCAGCAGCGAGGTCGGCGGGCTGCAGAACACGTTCACCAACCTCGGCGCCTCGCTGGGCACCGCGCTCGCCGGCTCGGTCCTCATCGCGGTCCTCACGTCGTCGTTCCTCGACGGCATCCGCGACAACCAGGCCGTGCCGCCCCAGGTGACGGCGCAGGCGGAGGTGCGGCTGGCCGGTGGCGCGCCGTTCGTCTCGGACGCGGCACTGGAGGCGAACCTGGCCGCGGCGGGGGTTCCGGCCCCGACGGCGGACGGCATCGTGGAGTCCAACCGGGACGCCCGCGTCCAGGGTCTGCGTGCCGCGATCGCGGTGCTCGCGCTCGCCGCCGTCGTCGCGCTCTTCTTCACCCGCCGCATCCCGCAGGAGCAGCCGGGCGGCTCACCCGGGGCGGGTGAGGACAGCCGCCGCGGCGGTCCGGGCGGGCACGGCGGAGACGGTGACGGCGGTGCGGGAGCAGGCGGGCTCGCCGCTCCGCCGGGGGCCGGATCGCCCGGCCGGGATGAGCAGCACCCGGTGCCGCCGCTCTAGCCTCCCGCGGATGGAAGAGCCCCCGAACCCGCGGCTGTCGCCCGACGGTCTGGCGCCGTCCCGCGATCTGCTGCCGCGGGCGCTGGTGGTGCTGCTCGGCGCGGCCGCGGTGGTCGTGGTCGTCGCCGGGGTCCGCGCCGCCGGCTGGCTGGTCGGCCCGGTGTTCACGGCACTGGTGATCGTGATCGCCGTGTCGCCGGTGCAGGACCGGCTCCGCCGCCGGGGGTGGCCGGCGTGGCTGACCACCACCGTGCTCGTCATCCTGGTCTACGGGGTCCTCGCGCTGCTGACGCTGGGCATCGTCGTGTCCCTCGCGCGGCTGGCGGGCCTGGTGCCGCAGTACACCGGGCAGGCCGCCGAGGTCGTCCGCGACGCCTCGGTGGGGCTGTCCCGGCTCGGCATCGGACCGGATCAGCTGCGCGCCGCCGCCGAATCCCTCGACCTGGGCAGGCTCACCGGCCTGCTGACCGCCCTGCTCGCCGACATCGCCGGACTGGTGTCGAACCTGGTGTTCCTGCTCGCGTTGCTGCTGTTCCTGAGCGTCGAAGCGGGTGGCGCGGGGCAGCGGATCGCCGCGATCGCCACCGACCGCCCGTCCGTGAGCGCCGCGCTGCGCGGGTTCACTCGCGGCACCCGGCGCTACCTCGTGGTCACGACGGTGTTCGGGCTCGTCGTGGCGGCCCTGGACGCGCTGGTGCTCGCGGTGATCGGCATCCCGCTGGCGCTGACCTGGGGGCTGCTGTCGTTCGTCACCAACTACATCCCGAACGTCGGGTTCCTGATCGGGCTGGCCCCGCCCGCGATCCTCGGCCTGCTCACCGGCGGCGTCGGCCGGATGGTGCTGGTGATCGTCTGCTACGGCGTCATCAACTTCGTGCTGCAGTCGCTGATCCAGCCGCGGTTCGTCGGCGACGCGGTCGGATTGTCGGTGACGGTGACGTTCGTGGCGCTGGTCTTCTGGGCGTGGCTGCTGGGGCCGCTCGGCGCGATCCTGGCGATCCCGATGACCCTGCTGGCCAAGGCGCTGCTCGTGGACCTCGATCCACGCGCCCGCTGGGCGGACGTGCTGCTGCGGTCCGGGCAGCGCGGGCCGCCGGAATCCCGGCGCCGGGAGGCGCTGTTCGCGCGGTGGCCGCACCGCGCGGCGGCCGGACGGAAGGAGTAGCGATGTCTCGCCTGTCGATGGGGCCTGGATCCGGCGTGGTGGCCGGGTACCGCGACGCCATCCCGCTGGATCGGTGGGCGCGGGTCACGGCGGGCCGTCTGCTCGCCGACGAACAGCCGCGGCGGTGGGCGCACAGCCAGGGAGTCGGGCGCAAGGCCGAAGGCACGGCGCTCGCGCTGGCGCCGGCCGACCGTCCGGTGCTGGTCGCCGCGGCCTGGTTGCACGACATCGGGTACGCCGCCGCGGTCGGGGGCGTGGGCTTCCACCAGCTCGACGGCGCGTGCTACCTCCGCAGTGTCGGCGTGCCGCTGCGCGTGTGCGCGCTCGTCGCGCACCATTCCGGCGCGGACGCGGTGGCCGCGCTGGTCGGTCTCGGGCGGCGGCTCGCGGAGTTCCCGGACGAACGCGGACCGGTCCGGGACGCCCTGTGGTACTGCGATCTGACCACCAGCCCGGACGGGCTGCCGGTGTCGTACCGCACCCGGCTGCTGGAACTGCGGGCGCGCCGCGGCCCGGACGATCCCGTCGTGCGCGCGCTGGCCGTCAACGGCGAGGAGCGGGCCGCGGCGGTCCGGCGCACCGAGGACCTGCTGTTGTCCGTCCGGTTCGGACAGCGGGCGGAGGTGGACGGTGATCGGCGGACCGGCTGACCGGACCGCCGTCCGGACGGCGGGCAGACGGCGCGCGGCCGGCATCTACGGCGCGATCGTCACCGCGGCGATCCTGACCGCGGTGGGCGAGCAGCTGCCCACCGCGGCACTGGCGGTCGCCGTCGTGGTCACGCTCCTGGTCTACTGGTCCGCCGAGGAGTTCGCGGAGATCGTGGGGGAGCAGACCTCCGGCGGCGGGCTGCCGACCCGCGCCCAGGTGCGGGCGGAGTTGCGCGCGACGTGGCCGATGGTGACCGCGTCCTACGGTCCGCTCGCCGCGCTCCTGCTGGCCCGGCTGGCCGGCGCCACACCGCTCACGGCGGCCAACGTCGGGCTCGCGACCGCGGTGGTCCTCCTGGTGGTCCACGCCTGGTCGGCGGCGCGGACCGCGCGGCTGCGCGGGGTCCAGCTGGTGGTGACGACGTGCGTGGCCGGTCTGCTCGGGGTGGTCATGATCGTGTTGAAGAACCTGGTTCTGCTGCACCTGCACTGACCGGGACCCAGCCGTTCCCGGTGCGGCGGCGGAACGCGTCCACGGCGGCGGAGACGGTGGGGTAGAAGTGGTCCGGATCCAGCGTGCGGGTCAGCTCGTAGCGGTCGATCTTGCGCCGCACCGGGTCCTTCAGCTCGGCGAGCACGAGGTGCGTGCCGCGCGCGTTGAGCTCGTCGTCGAGGTCCCGCAGCATGTCCGCGGCCGTGGTGTCCACATCGGTCATCGGTTCGGCGGCGACGACGATCCAGTGCGGCGCCGGGTCGCGCGCCGCGAGCCGGCGCACCGCTTCCCGGAAGGTCTTGGCGTTGGCGAAGATCAGCGGCGCGTCGAACCGGAAGATCACCAGCCCGGCCGGCCGCCGCGCGTCCGGGTAGGACCGGACGTCGTGGTAGCCGGGCACCCCGTCGGCCTTGCCCAGTTCGGTCTGGTACGGCAGCCACGCGTGCCGGAACACGTTGAGGATGGACAGCACCACCGCGACCGCGATCCCGGGCAGCACGCCCAGCAGCGCGACGCCGAGGAGGGCCGCGGCCGACAGGAGGAACTCGGTCCGGCGTTGCCGCCACAGCCGCGCGGTCCCCCGGAGGTCGGCGAGCGACAACGCCGCGGTGATGACGATCGCGGCGAGCACCGGTTGCGGCAGGTTCCGGAACAGGCCGGGCGCGACCAGGATCATGATCGTGATCAGGACGGCGCCGACGACGCCGGTCAGCTGGGTCCGCGCGCCGGCATGCTGGGCGACCGCGGTGCGCGATCCGCTGGTGCTGACCGGGAAACCCTGGAACAGCCCGGCCGCCAGGTTCGCCACGCCGATGCCCGCCATTTCCCGGTTGCCGTGGACCTCCTGCCCGGTGCGGGCGGCGAACGCCGACGCCGTGGAGATCGTGTCGGCGAGCGAGACCAGCGCGATGCCCAGCGCGCCGGCGAACAGCGGAGCGAGGTCGGACAGGCCGATGTCCGGAATGGACAGCGGCGGGAAACCCCGCGGCAGCACACCGACCAGGTCGACGCCGCGTGCGGCGAGGCCGAACAGCGGGACCGCGGCGATCGCCAGCACCACCACGACGAGCACCGCGGGGATCTTGGGCAGCCAGCGCTGCAGCAGCAGGATCGCGGCGACGCCGGAGATCCCGACCGCGGCGGCGGCGCCGTTGACCTCGCCGCCGAAGATCCCCCGCGCCACGGCGCCGATCTCGGCGACGAGGCCGTCGGCGTCGACGCTGAACCCGCACAGCTTCGGCAGCTGCCCCACCACGATGGTCAGTGCGAGGCCGTTGAGGTAACCGATCATCGTCGGCTTGGAGATGAGGTCCGCGATGAAGCCCAGCTTGGCCACCGACGCGACGATCATGATGGCGGCGACGAGGATCGCGAGCATCGAGGCGAGCGCGACGGCGCGCCCGGGGTCGCCGTCTGCCGCGGCGAGCGGCAGGATCGTCGCGGCGATCATCGGCCCCAGGGAGGAATCCGGCCCCAGCACGAGGATCCGCGACGGCCCGAACACGGCGTACCCGAGCAGGCACAGGATCGACGTGTACAGCCCGGTGATCGCGGGCAGGCCGGCCAGCTCCGCGTACGCCATTCCCTGCGGCACCAGCAGCGTCGTGAGGACGACGCCGGCCACGATGTCCTTCGCCAGCCAGCGGCGCTGGTACGACCTGATCTGCCGCAGGCCGGGAACCCAGTGGGACATGACGAAACCCTTCCCCAGGCGATGGTAACCGGGCGGCCGCTTCCCGGCCCGGGGCCTCGGTCCCCACCGGAGGAGACGAAAGACCCTTGACGGAACAGCCTGCCGTTCCGATGCCAGGGCGAGTGCGCGCCGACCGTCCGGTTCGGACAGTGGGTGCGCCGCCGGCTCAGGCGGGGCCGGGTGGGGGAGGAGCGCAGGCGGCCGGGCGCCGGTCGTGCCGCCACGTGCCTCCGGCTCAGCCGAGCCCGTAGCGCTTGAGCTTGCGGTAGAGCGTGGCGCGGCCGATGCCGAGCTGGGCGGCGGCCCGGACGCGGTTGCCGTCCGCGGTGCGCAGCGCTTCGGCGACGGCGGCGCGTTCGGCTTTCTCGAGTTCGCTCAGGCGGGGCCGGGTGGGGGAGGAGCGCAGGCGGCCGGGCGCCGGTCGTGCCGCCACGTGCCTCAGGCTCAGCCGAGCCCGTAGCGCTTGAGCTTGCGGTAGAGCGTGGCGCGGCCGATGCCGAGCTGGGCGGCGGCCCGGACGCGGTTGCCGTCCGCGGTGCGCAGCGCTTCGGCGACGGCGGCGCGTTCGGCTTTCTCGAGTTCGCTCAGGCGGGGCCGGGTGGGGGAGGAGCGCAGGCGGCCGGGCAGGTGGCGGGCGCCGATCGTGCCGCCGCCTGCCTCGGCCGCGGCTCCGCTGATCACGGCCTTCAGCTCGGCCAGGTTGCCCGGCCAGTCGTGCCGCTGCAGCACGGCCCGGGCCTCGTGCGTGAGCCGCGCCCCGAAGCGGTTCGCCAGCTCCGGGATGTCCGCCGTGCGCTCACGCAGGCTCGGCACCCGGATCTCGGCCGGCGCCCAGCGCGTCCGCAGCGGAGCCAGCGCGGGGCCGGGGACCATCGTCGCCACCACGTGGGCCGCGTGCTCGCCGGCGAGGAGGTCCGCCAGCCGCCCGGCGCGGGCGGGATCGAGCCGTTCCAGGTGCCGCACCAGCACGGCGTCTCCCGCGAGCGCCCGCGCCACCGCCTCCACCGGCTCGTCCGCCTCGACGACGACCGGTTCGCCCAGCAGCGCCCGCGCCACGCTCGCCTTGCCCACGCCCGGCTCGCCGAGCAGCAGCACCGGCCGGGACCGGGCCCGCGTGAGCGCCCGTTCCAGCGACCGCCACGGCGGGGAGCTGCCCGCGAGCCCGGCCGCGGCGAACAGGCCGGGCCCGGCCCGTCGCCGGGGCGGGCGGGCCGCGGTGACGGTGACCAGCAGCCCGCCCGGCGCGGCGGGGGCGAGGCGGACCGTGAGCCGGTCGCCGAGCGTGAGTTCGCCGGACGGCGCCCGCCCGTCCCGGGCCGCCTCGACCGCGTACGACTCCAGGGTGTCCAGGTCCTGGGGGCTCAGCAGGTCCGCCGCCGCGTCGCTGACGATGCGCGTCCGCCCGTCGAGCACGGCGACCGCCTCCCGGCCGGGCGCGGCGGCGAGATAGGTCTCCAGCAGCCGCCGCTCGCGCGCCGGGGCGGCGTGCAGCAGCTCCCGCTCGATGGTGCGGCTCGCCGTGCGCGCGAGGGCGTCCAGCACGGCCAGCGGCGCGGACAGGTCGCACACCACGGCGATCGCGCCGCTGATCCGGCGGGTGATCGGGTCGGTCACCGGCGCGCCCGCGCACACCGTGTCCTGGTACAGCTCGAACAGGTGCTCCGGGCCGCCGATCAGGACCGGTTCGCGGGTGCTCAGCACGTGGCTGATGCCGTTGGCTCCGGTGGTGCCCTCGGACAGGTCCGCGCCGGGCCGGGTGTCGATGCGCTCCAGGTGCGCCCGCATCGGCTCGTCGCCGGCCCAGCAGCCCACGATCCGCGCGTGGCTGTCGCTGAGCACCACCGCCGCACGCAGCCCGGACAGGTCTTCGGCGAGGCCGGCCAGCACCGGCGTGGCGGCCCGCACCAGCTGGCTCTCCGGCGCCACCGGCACCGCGGGCACGTGGTCACGCGTCACGTCGGCGCCGGTGAACCACGACCGCCGCCAGGCCGCCGACAGCCACTCGGGCAGGTCGTCCGGCAGTCGCCGCTCGGTGAGGAACTCCTCGCGAGCCCGGCGCAGCCGCGCGAGCCCGTCCCGCGTGTCGATCTGATACGCCATCCGCTGTCACTCCGTTGTGGTCACGGATCTTCCCGCCCCCAGTGTGCCCGGGCGCGCGGCCGCCGGGGGTGTCTCAAAGTGAGACAACCGCGCGACGGGCCGGATTTCCATCCTGGGCGCATGACGAACGATTCGGTAGCCCCACGGGAAAGCGCCCGGCCGGCGGCCCGCTCGGCGGCCGACGCCGAAGCCGACGTGGTCGTGGTCGGCGGCGGTGGCGCGGGCCTGCCCGCCGCCCTGTTCAGCCGGTGGCTCGGCAACGAGGTCGTGCTGCTGGAGAAGGCGGCCGAGCTGGGCGGCACGGCGAAGAAGGCGGCGTTCTGGTACTGGGTGCCCAACAACGAGGCGATGCGCGCCCTGGGCATCGAGGACCGGTTCGAGGACTTCCTCCGCTACGTCGCGCGGCTGTCCCAGCCCACCCGCTACGACCCGGCCCGGGCGGACGCCGGGCTGAGCGAGTGGGAGCTGTCCATGGTCCGCGCCATCTACGACAGCGCCGCCCCGGCCGCGGAGCTGCTGCGCGACCGCGGAGCCCTGACCTACCGGCACTGCCCGGACGTGCCGGACTACTGGTCGCAGCTGCCCGAGGACAAGGCGCCCACCGGGCGGGTGCTGGTGCCGGCGGACGCGCGGGAGTCGATGTCCGACGGCGGGGTGTGCGCGGTGCGGCAGATGTCCGCCGCGGCCGAGCGCGACGGGGTGGACGTGCGCACCGGGCACCGCGTCCAGCGGCTGATCCTTGACGGCGGCCGGGTCGCCGGGGTCGAGGCGACCACCGCGGGCGGGCGGACGGTGCGGGTGCTGGCGCGCAAGGGCGTCGTGTTCGCCACCGGCGGCTTCACGCACGACGACGAACTGCGCCGCGACCACCTGAGCGTGCCCGCCTACCGGGGCTGCGCCGCCTCGACCAACGAGGGCGATTTCGTGCGCATCGCCGCCGGGGTGGGCGCGCAGCTCGGGAACATGAACTACGCCTGGATGTGCCCGGTGCCACTGGAGCGCTCCGGCAGGCCGGACCTGGTCGGGATGTTCTCGGTGGCAGGCGATTCGACGATCTTCGTCGACCGGCACGGCCGTCGCGTCGCGAACGAAAAGATGCCCTACAACGAGGCCGCGCAGACGTTCTTCCAGTGGGACCCGGCCGAGGGCGGCTACCCGAACCTGGTGCTGGTGCAGATCTGGGACCAGCGCAGCCAGGACCACTCCGCCAGCGACGAGTACGGCCGTCTCATCGTCCCGCCCGGCGCGGACGATTCGCACGTGATCCGGGCGGACACGCTGGAGGAGCTGACCGAACGGATCCGCGAACGGCTGGCCGCCAACGCGGGCAGGACCGGCGGCTTCACCCTCGCCGACGACTTCGCCGCGAACCTGCCCGCCACCATCGAGCGGTTCAACGGCTTCGCCCGCGCGGGCAAGGACGCCGACTTCGCACGCGGTGAGACGCCGATCGAGCTGGTGTTCAACGGCCCGGTGAAGGACGAACCCGGCCGCGCCAACCCCACGATGTGGCCGATCAGCGACACCGGCCCCTACTACGCCGCCCTGGTCACCGGCGGGACGCTGGACACCAAGGGCGGGCCGCGCACCGACGCCGACGGCCGTGTCCTGGACGACCTCGGCGAGCCGATCCCCGGCCTGTTCGGGGTCGGCAACTGCGTCGCGTCCGTTTCCGGGCGCGCGTACTGGGCCGGGGGCGCGACGCTCGGCCCCATCCTGGCGTTCGCCCACCGCGCCGCCTCCGCCGTCGACCGGGCCGCCGTGCCCGCCTGAACCGGGAGCAATCCATGGCCGTCACCACCCAGACCATGACCGACGAGCAGCGCAAGTCCGTCGCGCTGGAGTACCTCAAGGCCTTCGACAACGGGGGCGTCACCTCGACCGGCGGCAGCATCCTGGACCTGTTCGCCGACGACGCGCAGGTCTGCTTCCCCAAGTGGGGGCTGGCCGGCGGAAAGGAGGAGATCGGCAGGCTGTTCGGCGACGTCGGCGGGACGCTGAAATCCATCAAGCACCACTACGCCGAGTTCACCTGGGTCTTCTCCGGCGGCGACCTGCTCGTCGTGGAGGGCACCAGCCACGGCGAGCACCGGGACGGCCCGTGGCGGGCCGGGGTGCCCGAGTGGGGGGCGGGGCGCTGGTGCGACGTGTTCGAGATCCGCGACTTCAAGATCCAGCGCTGCTTCATCTACCTGGACCCCGACTACGCGGGCCAGGACACCGACCGCTACCCGTGGCTGAAGGGACAGTCCTGATGGGACGCATGGACGGCAAGGTCGTCGCGATCACCGGCGCGGCGCGCGGGCAGGGCCGCGCGCACGCCCTGCGGCTGGCCGAGGAGGGCGCCGACGTCATCGTCACCGATCTCGCGGCGCCGGTGGACACCGTCGCCTACCCGGCGTCCACACCGGACGATCTCGCGGAAACCGTGGCGGGCGTGGAGAAACTGGGCCGCCGCGCGGTCTCGTTCGTGGCGGACGTGCGCGACTTCGACGCGCTGAACGCGGGCCTGGCCGGTGCGGTGGCCGAGCTGGGGCGGCTCGACGTGGTGGTCGCCAACGCCGGGATCCTCAACGCGGTCAAGCCGTCGTGGGAGCTCTCCGGCGCGGAGTGGCAGACGATGATCGACATCAACCTCGGCGGCGTCTGGCACACCACCAAGGCGGCGATCCCGCACCTGATCGACGGCGGCGGCGGTGGAGCGATCATCCTGATCAGCTCCACCGCCGGCCTGCGCGGCATCCCCAACATCGCGCACTACAACGCCGCCAAGCACGGCGTGCTCGGGTTGCAGCGCACGCTGGCCAACGAGCTGACGCCGCACCGGATCCGGGTCAACTCGGTGCACCCGACCAACGTCCGCACGACGATGATCGAGAACGACTCGAGCGCCCGGATCTACCGGCCGGATCTGGAGAACCCGGCCTTCGCCGACACCACCGACGCGCTCGCGCGCATCAACATGTGGCCGGTGCCCTACCTCGACGTCGAGGACGTGGCCAACGCCGTGTTGTTCCTGGCCAGCGACGAGGCCCGCTACATCACGGGCGTCGCGCTGCCGGTCGACCTCGGGATGAGCCAGAAGTACTCCGGCGCCTGAGGTCAGGCCGTGGTCGCGGCGGTCTCGTCCGCGGCGGCCTTGGCCTGCGCGGCGGCGACCCGCTCGGCGTGGCTGGGCGGGTTCGCCGGCACGTGCTCGGGGCGCTTGGCTTCCATCTCCTTGCGCAGCACCGGCACGACCTCCTCGGCGAGCAGGTCGATCTGCTCCAGCACCGTCTTCAGCGGCAGGCCGGCGTGGTCGATGAGGAACAGCTGGCGCTGGTAGTCGCCGACGTCCTCGCGCATGCTCGCGTACCGGTCGATCACCTGCTGCGGGCTGCCGACCGTCAGCGGGGTCGTCGCGGTGAAGTCCTCCATCGACGGGCCGTGGCCGTAGACCGGGGCGTTGTCGAAGTAGGGGCGGAACTCGTTCCACGCGTCCTGCGAGTTCTTGCGCATGAAGACCTGCCCGCCGAGACCGACGATCGCGGTGTCGGCCGGGCCGTGGCCGTAGTGCTCGAAGCGCTGGCGGTAGAAGCGCACCATCTGCTTCGTGTGCGACATGGGCCAGAAGATGTTGTTGTGGAAGAAGCCGTCGCCGTAGTAGGCGGCCTGCTCGGCGATCTCCGGGCTGCGGATCGAGCCGTGCCAGACGAACGGCGGGACCCCGTCGAGCGGGCGCGGGGTCGCGGTGAAGCCGCGCAGGGGAGTGCGGAAGTTGCCCTCCCAGTCGACCACGTCCTCCTCCCAGAGGCGGCGCAGCAGGGCGTAGTTCTCGATCGCCAGCGGGATGCCCTGGCGGATGTCCTGGCCGAACCACGGGTAGACCGGGCCGGTGTTGCCGCGGCCCATCATCAGGTCCATCCGGCCGCCCGAGATGACCTGCAGCATGGCGTAGTCCTCGGCGATCTTCACCGGGTCGTTGGTGGTGATCAGCGTGGTCGAGGTGGACAGGATGATGTCCTTGGTCACGCCGGCCAGGTAGCCGAGCATGGTGGTGGGGGAGGACGCGACGAACGGCGGGTTGTGGTGCTCGCCCGTGGCGAAGACGTCGAGCCCGGCCTGGTCGGCGTGCTGGGCGATGGTCAGCATCGACCGCACGCGCTGGGTGTCGTCCGGAGTTTCGCCGGTCGTCGGATCCGTGGTCACGTCGCTGACGGAGAAGATCCCGAACTGCATGACAGCCTCCTGCTGATCTGGTGTTCGGCCGGTAAAACGTCTCGCGCGGAAGAATATTCCTGGCGAGACTATCAGGAGGCCGTGCCGAAGTCCGGTGGACCGCAGCGTCGCGCCAGGGAGGCCCGCCGTGCGGCTACCGGCCGGCCCGGCGCCGGTGCGCGTCCGGGTCCAGGTTGCTTCCGCAGATGGTGATCAGTGCCGCCCGGCGAAAGGGGTGCCCGTGGCCGGGCAGGCCGCGGGCAGCTCGTGCGGCGGCCAGGGCCCTCGCGGGTGCGGCGATCCGGCGGCCCCGGCGGGCTTCCGGGGCCAGGTTGCTCCCGCGGAGGGTGGTCACTGCTGCCCGGCGAAGCACGGCCCGTGGTCGGCAGCCAGTGGGCAGCTCGTGCGCCGGCCAGCGCCCCTCACCGTGACGGTGACGGTGGTCGGCGCAGGCCGCGGGCCGGTGCGGCTGTCCGCCGGCCCGAGCCGGTGCGTGTCCGGCGACACGCTGCTCCCGCAGAGAGGATCACTGCCGCCTGGCGAAGCGGTGCCGCGCAGCCGGTGGGCAGCTCGTGCGGCGGCCAGCGCCCCTCGCCGTGGCAATGACCGTGGTCACCGCAGGGTGCGGCTACCGGCTGGTCCAGCGCCGAAACGCGTCCGGGTCCACGTTGCTCCCGCAGATGATCGTCACCAGGTGCCGCCCGGCGAAGCGCTCGCGGTCCTCCAGCACCGCGGCCACCCCGAGCGCCGCCGACGGCTCCACCACCAGTCCGGCGTGGTCGAGCAGCAACCGCATCCCCGTGGTGATCGACTCCTCGCGCACCAGGACCGCGTCGTCGGCCACCTGCAGCAGGTCGTCCAGCACCTCCGGGATCGGGAAGCGCCCGGCGACGCCGTCGGCGATCGTGTCCGCCGACTCCGTCGTCACGACCCGCCGCTGCCGCCAGGACAGGGTCATCGCGGGCGCGCCCAGCGGCTGCACGCAGACAACCTCCACCCCGGGCGCGAGCGACTTCACCACGTGTCCCACCCCGGTCGCCATCGCCCCGCCGCCCAGGGCGATCAGGACGACATCGGCCGACGGCGCCTGCTCCACCAGCTCCAGCCCGATCGTGGCCGCGCCCTCGCACGTTTCGAGGTCCAGGCTGTCCTCCACCAGCCGGATCCCGTGCTGCCGCGCGATGTCCGCCGCCCGCTCCCGCGCCCGCTCGAAGTCGCCGTCCACCAGCTCCAGCCGCGCGCCCAGCGCCCGGATCCGGTCCAGCTTCGCCACGGGCGCGGACCGCGCGGCCACGACGGTGACGTCGAGCCCGCGGCGGCGGCCGGACCAGGCCAGCGCCTGCCCGAGGTTGCCCGCGCTCGCGCACACCACCGCGCCCGAGCCGAGCGCGTGAGCGATCACCTCGGTCGCGCGGCCCTTGAAGCAGCGCACCGGGTTGGCCGTTTCGAGCTTGACGCTCACCGCGCACCCGAGGACGGGTTCCAGCGCGTCGCAGCGGTACAGCGGCGAATCGAGGAACACCGGGTCGATCACCCGGCGGGCGGCCCGGATCCGGCCGGTGTCCAGGCGGGTCGTCAGCACAGCAGGTCCAGTACCACGTCCCGCAGCCCCGGCGCCAGTGCGATGGTCGACGCCGAGGACACCGTGTGGTCGCTGCCGTCGGCGTCCAGGACCAGCCCGCCGGCCTCCCGCACCAGCAGCACGCCCGCCATCGTGTCCCACGGCAGGTTCGACAGGATGATCGTCGCATCGAGGCGGCCGTGCGCGACCCAGGCCAGGTCGGCCGCGGCGGTGCCGATCATCCGCACCCGCTCCGCCCGCGCGCCCAGCTGCTCCAGCAATGCCAGGCGCAGCCGGTTCTTCGGCCCGGCGTCCTCGCCCACCGCGAAGTCGCCCAGCGACACCATCGCTTCGGCCAGCGCGGTCGCCCCGGACACCCCGATCCGCGTGTCCCCGGCGAAGGCGCCGTAGTCCTCGACCGCGGTGTAGACCGTGTCCAGGAACGGCAGGTCGATCGCCGCCACGACGCTGCGCTCGCCGGACACCAGGGCCAGCGAGATCCCGGTGAGCGGGATGCCGCGGGCGAAGTTCGCGGTGCCGTCGACCGGGTCCAGCACCCACCACAGCTCGCCCCGCTCGCCGCCGTGCTCCTCGCCGACGAGCCCGATGTCCGGCGTCTCCCGCGCGAGGAACTCCCGCACCGCATCCTCGACCGCCAGATCGATGTCGGTCACCAGGTCGCGCTCGCTCTTCGCGGTCACCGACCGCGGCGCGCGCGAGGTGACGATGCGCCGCCCGATCGCGACGGCCTCCCTGGCGACGGGCAGCAGGCTCAGGTGGTCCACGTCAGTGCTCCGCGACGTCGAAGGCGTCCACCTGCGGCAGGACGTGCCCGAGGCGGTCGCGCTTGGCGGTCAGGTACCGGATGTTGTCCGGGCTGGCCGGCGCCAGCAGCGGGACCCGCGCCGACACGCGGATCCCGTTCGACTCCAGCGCCGCGATCTTGTCCGGGTTGTTGGACATCAGCCGCACCGACCGCACGCCCAGGTGGCGCAGCACCCGCGCGGCCGGGCTGTAGTCGCGCACGTCCACCGGCAGCCCGAGACTGGTGGCCGAGTCGACGGTGTCCAGCCCTTCGTCCTGCAGCACGTGCGTGCGCACCTTCGCCACCAGCCCGATCCCGCGTCCCTCGTGCCCGCGCAGGTACACCAGCACTCCGCTGCCTTCGCGCACGATCGCATCCAGTGCGGCGTCCAGCTGTTCGCCGCACTCGCAGCGCACCGCGCCGAACACGTCGCCGGTGAGGCACTCCGAATGCACCCGCACCAGCACGTCGTCGCGGCGCAGCCGGCCGTGGGCGAGCGCGAGGTGCTCGGCACCGTCGCGGAACGCCACGCTCCGGAACTTGCCGCGCCGGGTGACCAGCGTCGATTCGGCGATCTCCATGGGTTCCCCTCGTCGTCGACCGGGAACTTGCCCTACCCGGTATACCTGATCTGATGAGTCCGCTGCCGCCGGAGACCACCGACGACGTGCGCGGGGCCGCCGTGGCGGTGCTGCCCGTCGGGAGCCTGGAACAGCACGGCCCGCACCTGCCGCTGACCACCGACACCCTGATCGCCTGCGCGGTCGCGTCGCGGATCGCCCACGACCACGGCTTCTGGCTGCTGCCGCCGGTCACGGTGTCCTGCTCGCACGAGCACGCCGCGTGGCCGGGCACGGTGAGCATCTCGGTCACCACGCTGGTCGCGGTGGTCCAGGACGTCGCCGCCTCCCTGCGGGCCTCCGGCGTTGGCAGGCTCGTGCTGGTCAACGGGCACGGCGGCAACCACGTCCTCGCCAACGTCGTGCAGCAGGCCGGCGGCTCGATGGTCCTGTTCCCCACGTACGGCGAGTGGCAGGAGGCGCGCGTGGCGGCCGGCGTGCGCACCTCCAACGACGAGGACATGCACGCCGGCGAGCTGGAGACCTCGATCCTGCTCTGCACCGCCCCGGAGGTGGTCAGACCGGGCTACGAGACGGCGGACTCGGCACCCGGCGATCTGCGCCACCTCCTCTCGCTCGGACTGGCCCCCTACACGGAATCGGGCGTGGCCGGTCATCCGTCACTGGCTTCGCCGGAGAAAGGCCGGGCGGTGCTGGACGCGCTGGCCCGCGCGTTCCGGGTGCACCTGCCCCTTCTCGGGTCCTGAGCGCCAGGACCCCGGGCAGCGCCGCGACGAGCGAGAGCACCCCGTAGACGACGGCGGTGGTGATGCCCGTGCCCGCGCCGAGGCCGGTGGCTGAAAACGCGACCGCGGTGAACCCCTCGCGCGGTCCCCAGCCGCCGACGTTCAGCGGCAGCGCCATGACGACCAGCGCGAGGACGATCAGCGGGACGAGGGTGGTGACCGGCGCGGTCACCCCAGTCAGCCGCGCGGCGAGGAGGAACAGGGCGACGTGCCCGGCGATGGTGAGCGCCGACAGCGCCACGATGCCCGCCGCGGTGCGCCCGCCGAGCAGGGCCCGGGCGTCGGTGAGGGTCCGGGTGGCCGCGCCGCGCCAGGTCGGTTTCGCGGCGAGCAGCCCGGCGACCACGAGCGCGGCGCCGAGCAGGACGAGCAGCCCGGGGGCGGTGGACAGGCCGGGCAGCAGGTCCGGGTGCAGGGCGAGCGCGGTGACGCCGGCGACGAGCAGCACGGCCTGCCCGGCGAACCGTTCGAGCACGACGGCGCGAACGCCGCGGCCCACGTCGCCGGAGTCGCGGCCGTGGCTGACGGCGCGGTCGACGTCGCCGAGGACCCCGGCGGGCAGCACCGAGTTGAGCAGGGTGGAGCGGTAGTAGGCGCTGACTGCGGCCGGCAGCCGCAGCGGCAGGCCGAGGCCGCGGGTGACGAGGACCCACCTTCCGGCGGCGGTGAGGGTGGTCAGCAGCCCGATCGCCAGCGCGAGCACGACTGATCGGGTGTCGATGAGCCGCAGCCCGGTGAGGAACGCGCCGGTGCCGACCTTCCAGACCAGGGTGGTGAGGATGCCGGCCGCGGCGAGCAGGCGGAGCCACGGCCAGAGGCGGGCCGCGGTCCCGGCGGTGCGGGTGGTCATTGGGCTCCGATCGTCGGGGTGGGTTTGACCGATCGGGCGTCGGTGAGTCTGGGTGTGCCGGTGCCGACCTTCCAGACCAGGGTGGTGAGGATGCCGGCCGCGGCGAGCAGGCGGAGCCACGGCCAGAGGCGGGCTGCGGTCCCGGTGGTGGGGGTGGTCATTGGGCTCCGATCGCCGGGGTGGGTTTGGCCGATCGGGTATCGGTGAGTCTGGGCAATCCGGCGGTGCCGACCTTCCCAGCGAGGGTGAGGATCCCGGCCGCGGCGAGCAGGCGGAGCCAAGGCCAGAGGCGGGCTGCCGTACCGCGGGTGGTGGTGGGGCTGGTCATCGGGCTCCGATCACTGGCGTGGGCACAGCCGATCGGGCGTCGGTGAGTCCGGGTGCGCTGGTGCCGACCTTCCAGACGAGGGTGACGAGGATCCCGGCCGCGGCGGCCAAGCGGAGCCATGGCCAGAGGCGGGCTGCCGTGCCGCGGGTGGTGGGGCTGGTCATCGGGCTCCGGTCGTCGGCGCGAGCAGGCGCAGCCACCGCCACAGCCGCCCTCCCGGTGGCGCGGGTCGTCATCGGGCTCCGATCGCCAGCAGGTCGGTGTGGTGCACGACCACCTCCAGCTCGCCCGCCGCGCAGGCGGCCAGCCGCCGCCGGGTGTAGGCCTCGGTGTCCAGCCACGGTTCCTGCAGCCGGGCGGCGGCGACCCAGCCGCGGAACCACTGTTCGGTCAGCTCACGCTGCTCCGGCCCGAGCCGCCACGGGCTGGGGGCGCGGTGCACCACCGCGCCGCGCCGCTCGAAGGCCCACGTCGCCACCGCGATCGCGTCCGGGCCGAGCAGCGCGCCGCGCCGCTGGTGGGCGTTGAAGGCCGCGGTGAGGTCCGCGTCGAGCGGGTCCGCGGGCGTCAGCTCGACCCGCCCGGCGACCGACAACGTCAGCAGCGCCGCGCACCCCGCCGCGGCGCACGCGTCGGCGATCGTGTCCACATCGGACGGTGTCAGCAGGTCCAGCAGCGCCGAGGCGGTGAGCAGCGACGTGCCGGTCAGGTCCAAGCCGTCGAGCTCGCCGCAGCGGGTCTCGAACGTCGCCTCGCGGACCGAGGCGCGCGCGAGCAGGCCGGGGTCGCGGTCGTGCAGGACCCAGTGCTGCGGGACGCCCAGCCGCGGCGCGAGCCACCGGCCCATCGACCCGGTGCCCGCACCGAGGTCGCGGACGACCAGCGGGGCGGGACGGTCGCCCAGCCACCGCCGCAGCGGGGTGAGCAGTTCCGCCGCCCGCGCGGCCGCGTCGGCGGGTTCGCGCAGCGCCAGCCAGTCCGGGGCGCAGCGGGTCGTGTCCGCGCTGCCGGGTGCGCCGGGCCCGGCGCCGTCCCATCGGTCGTGTGCCACACCCCTGTCACGGACGCGCCCCCGGTTCCGGTTCAACCAGGATCCGGTCCATCACCCGCGCGGTGGTCGCCCACGGCAACAACCCGTCACGCCGGGAACGGGCCGCCCGGCGCAGCGCCGACCGCGTTTCCGTCGAGGTCAGCCAGGTGCGCAGGGCCCCGGCCAGCGCGTCCACGTCGCCGGGCGGCACCACGATCCCGGGCGGCGACCCGTCCGCCGCCCGGCCGAGCGCCTCGGTCTCCACCGACGTCAGCACCGGGATCCCGCGCGCCAGCGCCTCCGTCACCACCATCCCGTAGGTCTCCGACCGCGACGGCAGCACCAGCAGCCCGGCCCGCGCGTACGCCTGCTCCAGCGCCGACCCGGTCAGCGGCCCGGTGATCGTCACCCGCGCCGCCAGCCCGAGCCGTGCCACCAGGTCCCGCACCCGCGCGGCGAAGGCAGGGGAGCGGTGCACTGGCCCGACCAGCCGGCACACCCAGTCCAGGTCCGCCACCGCGGCCAGGGCCTCGACCAGCACGTCCTGCCCCTTGTGCGGGGTCAGCGACGCCACACACAGCAATTCCTCACCCGACGACAGCGGCGCGGGATCCGTGCCGGGCGTGACCACGTGCACCCGGTCCCGGGGCAACCCGTGGTGGCGCACCAGCCGCGCGGCCGTCCGCGCGCTGGGCGTGACCACCGCCGACGCCGCCCGCAACGTCGACCGCTCCAAGGCGTCCAGCTCCGCGTGCGCTCCGGTCTCGTCGGCCAGCGGCATGTGCACCAGCACCACCAGCCGCAGCCGCGCGGCGTGCGGCACCACCACGTCCGGTACGCCGCACGCCACCAGTCCGTCGATCGCCACCAGCGACCCCGGCTCGGCGGCCGCCAGCGCGCGGCCCAGCGCGGCGCGCGCCGCCTCAGACGGGTGTGGCCACGACCCGGGGATCGCGACCTCCCGCACCGGCCTGCCCAGCGCGGTCAGCTCCCGGCTGATCCGCCGGTCGTAGACGTTGCCGCCGCTGGGCAGTTCCGGATCGTCGACGTCACCCGGAAGGATGAAGATCACGGTCGTAGCTCGCCCACGCCACGTGCGATTCACGCAGTGTCACCGAGATCCCCGCCAGCCCGTGCGCGCCCGCGCCGAGCGCACCCGAGTGCACGCGGTCGGCGAGCCGGTCGGCGATCACCTTCGCCAGGAACTCCGTGGACGTGTTGACCCCGGCGAACTCCGGCACCTCGTCCAGGTTGCGGTAGTTGAGGTCGGCCAGCACGGCGCCCAGCTGCTGGGCCGCCAGCCCGATGTCGACGACGATGTTGTCCGCGTCCAGTTCGGCGCGGCGGAACGTCGCGTCCACCACGAACGTCGCGCCGTGCAGGCGCTGGGCGGGGCCGAACACCTCGCCGCGGAAGCTGTGGGCGACCATCACGTGGTCGCGGACGGTGACGCTGAACAAGGGCCCTCCTACGGGTAGACGACGCGGTGGCACAGCGCGGGGATCGCGCCCGAGGCCAGCCCGGGCATGACCGACGGCAGGTCCTCGAACGCGCACTCCCCGGTGATCAGGGTGTCGAACACGGGATCGGCGAGCAGCTCCAGCGCCAGCGCGAGCCGGTCGCCGAAGCCGCGCCGCGACCGCCGGGCCGGGGACACCATGCCGACCTGGCTGCCGCGGATCGTCAGCCGCCGCGAGTGGAAGAACTCGCCGAGCGGCACGCTGACCCGCCGGTCGCCGTACCAGCTCAGCTCGACGACCTCGCCCTCCGGCGCCACCAGCTCCAGCGCCCTGGCCAGGCCGGCATCGGTCCCGCTCGTGTGCACCACCAGGTCGCAGCCCTCGGCGGCGTCGCCGGGCAGGGCGAACTCCACGCCCAGCGCCGCCGCCACCGCGGCCCGCTCCGGGTCCACGTCGACCAGCTGCGCCCGCACCGCCGGGAAGCGCGCCAGCAGCGCCGCGACCGCGCAGCCGACCATGCCGCCGCCGACCACGGCGACCCGGTCCCCGAGCAGCGGCGCGGCGTCCCACAGCGCGTTCACCGCCGTCTCCACGGTGCCGGCCAGGATCGCCCGCCCCGCGGGCACCGCGTCCGGCACCGGCGTGACCGCGCCGGCCGGGACGACGAACCGGGTCTGGTGCGGGTAGAGCGTGAACACCGTGCGCCCGGTCAGCTCCGGAGGCCCGTCCTCGACCACGCCGACGTTGAGGTAGCCGTACTTCACCGGCCCCGGGAACCCGCCCTCCTGGAACGGCGCGCGCATCAGCTCGTGCTGACTGGTCGGGACCGCGCCGCGGAAGACGAGCGTCTCGGTGCCCCGGCTCACACCCGAGAACAGCGCCCGGACCTCGACTTCGTCCGGCCCGCGCACGGGCAGCGGGACCGTCCGGACCTCACCCGGCCCCGGCGGGTTGAACCAGAACGCCCGTGCGGCACGTGTCATGGGCACACCTCCGGCGAAGGGACACGATCACCATGATCGTCCAGACCCAGCGTGGCACGGTTGCCGCCGGCCAGGAACAGGCCCTGGCGGCGTGCGGCCTGATCGTGCTGCTGAACGTGCTCGCGATGACCCTGGGCGTGGGGCTGCTGGGCTGGCTCGCCGGCGCCGCCTACGGCGCGGCGTTGCTGGGCCTGCTCGGCGCCGCGCTGCGCCGGTCCGGCCGGGCCGCGCTGGGGCCCGCGGACCGGGTCACGCTGACCCGCGCGACACTCGTCGGCGGTGTCGTCGCGCTGGTCGCCGCCGGGTTGTCCGGGCCGGTGCTGGTCGCGCTGGCGGCGGTCGCGCTCGCGCTGGACGCGGTCGACGGCCGGGTCGCCCGCCGCACCGGGACCGTGTCGCCGCTGGGCGCGCGGTTCGACATGGAGGTGGACGCGTTCCTGATCCTCGTGCTCTGCGTGCCGGTCGCGCTGGCGCTGGGGCCGTGGGTGCTGCTGATCGGCGCGCTGCGCTACGCGTTCGTGGCGGCCGGGTGGCTCGCGCCGTGGCTGCGCGGGCCGCTGACGCCGAACCTGGCGCGCAAGGCGGTCGCGGCTGCGCAGGGCATCGCGCTGGTCGTGGTGGCCGCCGATGTGCTGCCGCGGCCCGCGGCGGTGGGAGTGGCCGGAGGCGCGCTGGCGGCGCTGGTGTGGTCGTTCGGCCGGGACGTGGGGACGCTGTGGCGGAACCGGTGACCGCGCGCCGGGTGGCGGCGGACGTGCTCGCGTGCGTGCTCGTCGTCGCCGCACTGGTCGTGCCGAACAACCTGGCGCTGTTCGGGCCGGCGACGTTGCTGCGGATCCCGGTGGAGGCGCTGGCCGGCGTCGCGCTGGTGCTGGTCCTGCCGCCGCGGGGACGGCGGATCGCGGCGGCGGTCGCCGGCGCGGTCCTCGGGGTGCTGGTGCTGCTCAAGATCGCCGACATCGGGTTCCACCGCGCGTTCGACCGCCCGTTCAGCCTGGTGTTCGACTGGAGCTTCGCCGGGCCGGCGCTGAGCCTGCTCGGCGGGTTCGCGCGGGTGGCCGCCGTGGCCGGCGCGGTCCTGGCCGCCGTCGCGCTGGTGCTGCTGACGACCTGGGCGGCGATGCGGCTGGCCCGGGTCGCCGCGGACCACCGTGCGGTCTCGGCGCGGGTGGTCGCCGTGCTGGCGGTCGTCTGGATCGCGGCCGCGCTGACCGGGTTGCCGCTGGCGTCCCGCGCGACCGCCGCGCTGGCCTACCGCGAGGTGCGCGCGGTCGCTTCGGACCTGGCCGACCAGCGGGAGTTCGCCGCCGAGATGGCCGCCGACGCCTTCCGCGACACCCCGCCCGATGAGTTGCTGACCTCGTTGCGGGGCAAGGACTTCCTGCTCACCTTCGTGGAGAGCTACGGCCGGGTCGCGCTGGACGACCCCGGGGTGACCGCGTTGCTCGACTCCGGCGCCGACCGGTTGCGGGCCGCCGGGTTCAGCGCACGCAGCGCGTTCCTCACCTCCTCGACCAGCGGCGGGGGCAGCTGGCTCGCGCACTCCACAATGGAGTCCGGGCTGTGGGTGGACAACCAGCAGCGCTACCGCACCTTCGTCGGCAGCGACCGGTTGACCCTGTCCGGCGCGTTCGCGCGGGCGGGCTGGCGCACGGTCAACGTGCAGCCGGAGAATGGCGCGGACTGGCCGGAGGGCGCGGTCTACCGGTTCGGCCGGCTCTACGACGGCCGCAACATCGGCTACCGCGGCCCGAACTTCTCCTACGCGGCGATGCCCGACCAGTTCACGCTGTCGGCGTTCCACCGCAACGAGATGACGCCAGGGCACCCGCCGCTGATGGCGGAACTCGACCTGGTGTCCAGCCACTGGCCGTGGGCGCCGCTGCCGCGGATGGTGGATTGGGGCGCCGTCGGCGACGGCTCGACGTTCACGCACACCGGCCCGTCGGTGGACGAGGTGTGGTCCGATCCGGCGCGCGTGCGGGCCGCCTACGGCGACGCCGTCGAGTACTCGCTGTCCGCGCTGATCTCGTACGTGGAGACCTTCGGCGACGACGACCTGGTGCTGGTGTTCCTCGGCGACCACCAGCCGAACACCTCGGTCACCGGCGAGGGCGCGAGCCGTGACGTGCCGGTGACGCTGGTGGCGCGCGACCCGGCCGTGCTGGACCGCATCACCGGCTGGGGCTGGCAGGACGGGCTCCGCCCGGCCCCGGACGCGCCGGTCTGGCCGATGAGCGCGTTCCGGGACCGGTTCCTGACCGCCTTCGGGCCGTGAGCCCGCGGGGTCGCGGTCAGTGCGGCGCGGGCGCGGGTTCCAGCAGCAGCACCGGGATCCGCCGTTCCGTCGACTCCTGGTACTTCGCGTACTGCGGGAACACCTCGACCGCGCGCTGCCACCACACCTCGCGTTCCTCGCCCTCCGCCTCGCGCGCGATCATGTCGAACACCTGCTCGCCGTCGCGCACCTCGACCCGCGGATCGCCCAGGGCGTTGAGGTACCAGACCGGGTTCTTCGGCGCCCCGCCCAGCGACGCGACGGCCGCGTAGACCCCGTCGTGCTCGACGCGCATCAGCGGCGCCTTGCGCAGCTTCCCGGACTTCCGGCCGATCGTCGTCAGCACGATCACCCGCATCCCGTGCATGGCTACGCCCTGCGTGCCGCCCGAGCTCTCGATCTGCTCGACCTGGTTGCGGGACATGGTCATCGTGCCGGGCTCGTACTCGCCTGTCAGCGGCATCCGCGGGGTCCTTCCGGTCAAGATCGGTTTCCGCTGGCAACGCGATCACGGCCGGAGTGATTCCCGGATCGCCGGTTCGGACAGGACCTCGTGCATGAATTCGGTCAGCCAGTGCTGCGCCGGGGTGCGGGCGTGCCCGTGCCGCGCGTACACCGAGACCTGCGCGGGCTCGATGTCGAACGGCAGCTCCAGCAGCCGCACGCGGTGGTCGGCCGCGAAGACGTCCGCCACCAGCCGCGGGACCATCGCGAACAGTTCGCTGTCCTGCACCAGGTACGGCAGCGTGGAAAACCGGGTCACCTCCAGCACCACCCGGTCCAGCAGGCCCCGCGCCTCCAGCGCCCGGCGCGGGCCGTGGTGCCCGGTGGGACCGAACACCGCGATGTGCTGCTCCCGCGTCAGGTCGGCGAGCGTCACCGAAGCGCCGCGCAGCCGCGGGTGGTCGGCGGCGACCATGCCGACGTAGCCCTCCGCGAACAGCGGGATGCGCGCCACCCGCTGCGAGCTGATCAGCGGCGACGCCACGAACGCGTCGATCTCGCCGCGGCCGAGCTGGTCCACCGCGCTGTCCACGTCCAGCGGCCGCACGGTCAGCGTGACCCCGGGCGCCCGCGACGGCAGCGCCGCCATCAGCCGGGGCAGCAGCGACACCTCGCCGAGGTCCGACAGGCACAGCGTGAACCGGGCGCGCGCCGTCGCCGGGTCGAAGGTGTGCGCGCCGCTCAGCGTGGACTCGATCTCGGCCAGCGCGTGGTGCAGCGACGGGTACAGGGCCTGCGCGGTGGTGGTCGGGGCCAGGCCGCCGCCGGTGCGGCGGAACAGCTCGTCGGAGAAGCGGCGGCGCAGCTTCTGCAGGCTGTAGCTCACCGTCGGCTGGGTGACGTGCAGGGACTCCGCGGTCGCCGTCACGCTGCGCGTCTCGTAGAGCAGCACGAACGTCCGCACGAGGTTGAGGTCGAAGTCCCGCATCATCGATCCTGTCTATGAGGGCGGTCGGCAACATTGATTGGAGCACGGCCGGATGATCTGCCACCCTCGGGGCAACCCCCAGTGCCGAGGAGGACACCGCGCATGCCGACAGTCCGGAAGGTCGCCCACGAGTTCCTGGAACGCCGTGGCCTCACCACGATCTTCGGCAACCCCGGCTCCAACGAGCTGCCGTTCCTGGCCGGACTGCCGGACGGTTTCACCTACGTCCTCGGCCTGCACGAGGGCGTGGTGGTCGGGATGGCCGACGGGTACGCCCAGGCCACCGGCCGCCCGGTGCTGGTCAACCTGCACGCCGCCGCCGGCTCGGGCAACGCGATGGGCGCCCTCACCAACGCCGTCTACTCCCGCTCGCCGCTGGTGCTGACCGCGGGCCAGCAGGTCCGCTCGGCGATCGGGCTGGAGGCGATGCTCGCCAACGTCGACGCCACCCAGCTGATGCGGCCGCTGGTCGGCTGGTCCGGTGAGCCCAGCTGCCCCGGCGACGTGCCGCGTTCGCTGGCGCAGGCCGTGTTCGAGGCCGAGCTGCAGCGCCGCCCCACCTACCTGTCGGTGCCCTACGACGACTGGGCCGCCGAGATCGACGACAACCCGGTCCTCGACCGCACGGTCCGCCGCGGCCTGTCGCCGGACGCGGGCCAGCTCGACGACCTCGCCCGGCGGCTCGACGCCGCGCGCAACCCGGTGCTGGTGCTCGGCGGCGACATCGACGCACTCGGGCTCTTCGACCGCGCGGTGGCCTTCGCCGAGCACCGCGCCCTGCCCGTGTGGGTGGCGCCGTCACCGCACCGGCTGCCGTTCCCCAACCGGCACCCGTTGTTCCGCGGCGTCCTGCCCGCCGGGATCGGCTCGGTGTCGGCTGAACTCGACGGCCACGACCTGGTCCTCGTGCTGGGCGCGCCGGTGTTCCGCTACCACCAGCACGTGCCCGGGCCGTTCCTGCCCGAGGGCGCCACCCTGGTCCAGGTCACCGACGACCCGGGCGAGGCCGCTCGCGCGCCGATGGGGGAGTCGCTCGTCGCGAGCGCGGGCGCGGTCCTGGACGGCCTGCTCGCCCGGCTGCCCGCCCGGGAGGCCGGGGAGACGGCGTTCGCGCCGAACCCGGCGGCGGCCACCGGCGCGCAAGCCCTGCACCCGGAGCAGGTGTTCGCCGCGCTGCGCGAGACCCAGCCCGCCGACACCGCCTACGTGGTGGAGTCCACGTCGACCAACTCGGCGTGGTGGCGGCAGATGGACCTGCGCCGGCCCGGCTCCTACTTCTGGCCCGCCGCGGGCGGCCTCGGGTTCGGGATGCCCGCCGCGGTCGGGGTCGCGATGGGCCTGCCCGGCCGCCCGGTGGTCGGCGTCATCGGCGACGGGTCGGCGAACTACGGCATCACCGCGCTGTGGACCGCGGCCCGCTACCGGGTGCCGGTGACGTTCGTGATCCTGCGCAACGGCACCTACGGCGCGCTGCGCTGGTTCGCCGGCCTGCTGGGCACCACGGACGTGCCGGGCACCGAGATCCCCGGCCTGGACTTCGCCGCGATCGCCACCGGCTACGGCGTCCCGGCCACCACGGTGTCCGATGTGGACGACCTGCGCGCCCAGCTGAAGACCACCCCCGCCGGACCCCGCCTGATCCAGGTGGACACCGAACTCACCACGCCCTAGTCCCCACACCCCACAAGGAGAACGGCAATGACGACGTCTCCCGCCCGCTCGGTCTGGACGGCGGTGCTGTGCTGGCTGACCGTCCTGCTCGAGGGCTACGACCTGGTCGCGCTCGGCGCCACGATCCCGACGCTGCTCAAGACCGGGCACCTCGGGTTCACCGCGGCCGGCGCGACCGCCGTGGCCACCGTGTCGCTGATCGGCGTCGCGGTGGGCGCCGCCGCGCTCGGCCCGCTGACCGACCGCTTCGGACGGCGCATCATGCTCATCGGCTCGGTGCTGCTGTTCTCGGTGTTCACGCTGGTGCTGCCGCTGGCGCCGAACGTGGCCACCTTCGGCGTGTTCCGCTTCGTCGCCGGGCTGGGCCTCGGCGCGTGCATGCCGGTCGCGCTGACCGTGATGTCGGAGAACCTGCCCGCGCGGCGCCGGGCCAGCGCCTCCACGTTCACCATGACCGGCTACCACGTCGGCGCGGTGCTCACCTCGGTGCTCGCGCTGGCCGCGGTGGAGAACTGGCACGTGCTGTTCTACGGCGGCGGCATCGCCGGCCTGCTCGTGGTGCCGATCATGTGGTGGAAGCTGCCCGAGTCGGCCGCCTACCTGGAGGCGAAGCAGGACGCGGAGAAGTTCAGCTTCCGCGACCTGATCGGGCCGAAGTTCCGCCGCATCAGCATCGCCGTGTGGACCGGCTCGTTCATGGGCCTGCTGCTGGTGTACGGCCTGAACACCTGGCTGCCGCAGCTGATGCGGACCGCGGGCTACCCGCTGTCCACGTCGATCACGCTGCTGCTGGTGCTCAACGTCGGCGCGGTCATCGGGCTGGTGCTCGCCGGGACGATCGCCGACCGGTTCGGCATCCGCCCGATCGCCCGGATCTGGTTCGGCGCCGGTGCGGTGCTGCTGGCGCTGCTGAGCCTGAAGATCGGCAACAGCTTCGTGCTCAACGGGCTGGTGCTGCTGACCGGCGTGTTCGTGTTCTCCGCGCAGGTGCTGATCTACGGCTACGTCGCGCACGCCTTCCCGGCGCAGGCGCGGGGCACGGCGCTCGGGATGACGTCGGCGATCGGGCGGCTGGGCTCGATCCTCGGCCCGTTCGTGACCGGCGCGCTCGTGACGGCCGGCGTGGCCTACCCGTGGGGCTTCTACTTCTTCGCGGTCGTCGCGGCGCTCGGCCTGTGCGCGATCCTGCTTCTGGGATCGGGCAAGCGCGACGCGGCCGCGGTGGCGCAGGCGTCACCGGCGCAGGAAGGGCTCCAGCACTGACAGCAGCTCGGCGGGCCGGTCGAGCGGGATGATGTGCCCGCAGTCCGGGATGAGCCGGCTGGTCAGGTCGTCGGTGACCGGCCGCAGCTGGTGGGCGAGCGCGTCGCCGACGGGGTGCGCGCCGACCGCCAGGGTGGGGACGGTCAGGCGGTGCTCGCGCACGGCCGCCTCGATCTGCCCGGCGGTGCGCGGCAGCTCCCGGTAGAAGGAGAAGGCCCTGCGCAGGGCGGCGGTGCCGGTGTAGGCGGTGACGAAGGCGTCCCGGACAGCGGCCGGGACGCCCCGCCCGCGCGTGCCCGCGGCGAGGAAGAAGTCCAGGTAGGCGGCCTCGTGGCCGGCGAGGACCTCCTCGGCGAGGCCGGGCACCGCGTGGAACCCGAACCACCACGGCGGCCCGGCTTTGAGGAAGTCCTCGCCGCCGGGCAGCGTGCCGAGCAGCGACTCCATCAGGACCAGGCGGCGGGCGCGGCCCGGGTGCCGCAGGGCCAGGAGGGCGGCGGGCGGGGTGCCCGCGTCGATGCCCACCACGGTCGCGGACGGTTCGCCGAGGGCGTCCAGGACGCCCAGGGCGTCGGCGGCGAGGGTGCCGGCGTCGTAGCCGTCGGTGGCGTCGCTGCCGGCCCAGCGCTGGTCCGGGGCGATGACGCGGTGGGTGCGCGCCAGTGCGGGCAGCACCTCCTGCCACAGCTGCCAGGTGTGGGGGAAGCCGTGCAGCAGCAGGACGGCGGGACCGCTGCCCGCGGTGGCGACGGTCGTCTCGATGCCGTTGGTGCGGACCCTGCTCAGGGCGACGGGCATGGTGCTCCTCGTGCTGGTTACCATTGGTGACCACATCAACGTAGGTAACCGGCGGCGAGCCGGGAAGACGGCACTTTCCGCACAGGTGGTGAGTTCGAGGTGACCAAGGCGCCCAGGGGAGACCTGTTCGACCCGGCCTGCCCGACGCGCAGGCTGCTGGACCGGATCGGCACGAAGTGGACGTCGATGGCCGTGAAGGTCCTCGCGGAGGCCGCCCCGGAGGAGGTGCGCTTCGCCGAACTCCGGCGGCGCATGCCCGGGGTGTCGCAGAAGATGCTGTCCGCGACGCTGCAGAGCCTGGTGCGCGACGGCCTCGCGGAGCGGCGCGTGGAGCCGACGGTGCCGCCCAGCGTGCACTACCGGCTCACCGACCTGGGCCTGTCGCTGGAGTCGGCGCTCGCGGTGGTGCGCGACTGGGCGGAGACGCACATGGCGGAGATCGACGGGGTGGCGGCGGAGGGATCTTGAACGCCGGGAGCAGCGTCATCGGGGCGGCCGCCATTTGAGCAGGCGGTCGACGGCCTGGGCCACCTTCACATGCGCCACCGGCTTCAGAAGGTAGTGCGCGGCTTCGAAGACGAACGCGTCGACCGGCATGGCTTTCGTGCGCCGTGACCAGCACGACGCCCGGCCGGACGGCGAACCGGGAGACCAGGCGCGCCAGGTGGATGCCGTCGAGCCCGGGCATCCGCACATCGAGGAATACGCCGTGCGGAGAGCCCAGGGTGCAACAGCCGACCACGCTGATCGACGTTCCACTCACCCGTCCGGCGCAGCGACGGTCGCACTGCGACCTTGATCACAACCGCACCCGGTCTTGAACAGCGTTCCCGCCCGCTCTGTGTCCGAACTGTGTCGAACCTGCCATTCCGCAGGTAGTGCCGCCAATGAGCACCCGGAAACCGGGCCTTGAGGTTGCCCATTTCCGCCCCATCGGTAACGGTAGGTCGACCAATGATTTAGGTTTGACCCGTTCGGGTTACCGCTTGCGAAAGGAGGCCGCGCCCCTCACGACGGCGCGTGCGTATGTCTGCTGACTCTGAAACCGAGGCCCGCGCAAGAGTTCCCGAGGAGACCGGTACGGCCGGGCACCTCCCGGACGAGCACGTGCCTCCGGTCGGCGACGCGGCGGGCCCGCCGCGCACCGACCGCACGGTGTTCGGGGTCGCCGCGGCACTGGCGCTGGCGATCATCGTCTGGGGGGTCGCCTCGCCGAGCAGCCTGGCGAACATCGCGGACACCGTGCTCAACGACGCGGTCATCCCGTACGGCGGCTGGGCGTTCGTGCTCGCCGCGAGCGGTTTCGTGGTCTTCGTCGTCGCGCTGGCGATCAGCCGCTACGGCCGCATCCGGCTGGGCCGGGACGACGAGAAGCCCGAGTTCCGCACCGCGTCGTGGATCGCGATGATGTTCAGCGCCGGCATGGGCATCGGCCTGATGTTCTTCGGCGTGTACGAACCGGTGTCGCACCTGGCCAGCCCGCCGCCGGGCACCGCGGCCGCCGGCTCGGACGAGGCCGTGCACACCGCGATGGCCACGACCCTGTTCCACTGGACCGTCCACCCGTGGGCGATCTACGCGGTCGTCGGGCTCGCCATCGCCTACAGCACGTTCCGCCGCGGCCGCAGCCAGCTGATCAGCTCGGTGTTCGCGCCGCTGTTCGGCAAGCGTCGCACGGAGGGCCCGCTGGGCAAGGCGATCGACGTGATGGCGATCTTCGCGACCCTGTTCGGCTCGGCCGCCTCGCTCGGCCTCGGCGCGCTGCAGGTCGGCGGCGGCATGGCGTCGGTCGGCTGGATCGACAACCCGGGCACCGGCCTGCTGGTCGGCATCATCGCGATCCTCACCGTCGCGTTCATCGCCTCGGCGGTGTCCGGCATCGCCAAGGGCATCCAGTGGCTGTCCAACATCAACATGGTGCTGGCCGCGCTGCTCGCGGTGTTCGTGCTCGTGGTCGGCCCGACGGTGCTGATCCTGAACCTGGTGCCCAGCGCGATCGGCGACTACTTCCGCGAGCTGGCCGAGATGTCCGGCCGCTCCGGCGTGACCGGCGGCGCGGAGATGCAGACCTGGCTTTCCGGCTGGACGGTCTTCTACTGGGCCTGGTGGATCTCCTGGACCCCGTTCGTCGGCATGTTCATCGCCCGGATCTCCCGCGGCCGCACCATCCGCCAGTTCGTCCTCGGCGTCATCGCGGTGCCGAGCGTGGTCAGCCTCGTGTGGTTCGCGATCTTCGGCGGCGCGGCCATCCAGAAGCAACGGTCCGGTGTGGACATCGCGGGCGCGGGCAGTTCCGAGTCCGCCACCTTCACGCTGCTGGAGCACCTGCCGTGGTTCGTGCCGATGGCGATCCTGGTGATGATCCTGGTGTCGATCTTCTTCGTCTCCGGCGCGGACGCCGCGTCCGTGGTGATGGGCACGTTGTCGCAGAAGGGATCGGTCAACCCGCACCGCAACGCGGTGATCTTCTGGGGTGTGCTGACCGGTGCGGTCGCGGCGGTGATGCTGCTCGTCGGCGGCGAGGACGGGCTGACCGGCCTGCAGAACCTCACCATCCTGGTGGCGGTGCCGTTCGTCGTCGTGATGATCGGGTTGTGCGTGTCGCTGTACCGGGACCTGCGCAGCGATCCGATGGTGATCCGGGAACGCGAGATGCTGCGTTCGCTGGCCGAGATCCACGAGGAGCGCACCGGCGACGAGCGCAGGCGCCGCCGCCTGCGCGCCCGCCGCACCTGACGCTCCACGGCCACCCGGGTTCGCGCCCGGGTGGCCGTCGCGCGCGTCAGTCGAGGCCGAGCACCTCGAGCGTCTCCGCGGCCATCTCGGCCTCGCCGAGGGCGTTCGGGTGCACCACCACCGGGTTGGTGCCCTGCAGGAACGGCTCGATCCACCGCACGCCGGCGGGCTGGCACGCGTCGTGCCCCTCGGAGGCGACGGAGAAGTCCACGTAGGTCACGCCGGTCTCCTCGGCGGCGCGGCCGACCGCGTCGTTGAGCGTGGCCTGCAGGCTGCGCAGGTACGCCACATCGCCCTCCGCGACGGGCATCTTGTCGAAGCAGCCGCCGGTCGCGGGCAGGATCCACGGGTACCCGAGGATCGCGACCTCGGCGTCAGGCGCCTTGTCGCGCACCGCTCGCAGCGCGTTCACGAGCGCCGGGTAGGTCTTGTTCCGGACGGTGTCCTCGAAGCTGGTCCCGAAGGTGTCCTTGCACGGGCTGCCCTTGCCGCCGGAGAGGATGCCGGTCGAGCCGCAGGCGAGCAGCGCGCCGATGAACACACCGCTGTCGTTGCCGCCGATGGTCATCGTGATCAGGTCGGCGCCCGCGTCGACGGCGTCCAGTTGCGGCGGCACGCCCGGGTACTGAGCGGTGCTGAAATGCCTCGTCTCCGCTGCCCCACAGGTGACGTCGGTGAGGCTCGCGCCGATCTCGTCGGCGAGGACGTGCGGGTAGTTGCGGCTGGAGCGCAGGCACAGCGGCGAAGCGTCCGGATCGGACGGTTGCACGCCGGAGGCGGCGCTGTAGGAGTCGCCCAGCGCCACGTAGTCGAGGGAATCGGCGTGGGCGGCGGGTGCGGCGGCGAAGGTCGCGGTCGCGGTGGCCGCGGCGAGGGTCGCGGCGAGTCGGCGGGGCATGGCAGGTCTCCCGGGCGTCGTTGGCGGGTGCCGGAATCTACTGGCGAGTAGGTAAGTGATCGTCCGGCATCCGGGAAACGCTTGTCAAGGAGCCGGACAGGGTGTTCCGGCTTCCTCGTGCGGTCGCGCCAAGACTTCGCGCGCCGGGCCGTCACGGGCATGACAACTCCCGGCGCGCGCCCGGTCGTCCGGCTCGCGGCGTCCGGCGCACGGCGGTGGCCGCCGCACCCGCGACGAGGAAGCCGTGATCGAGGCCGAAGCCGAAGCGCTGGAACGGCGCGTCGAACGCCGCCTGGACGCGACCCAGGCCAGGCTGGACCGGCTGGCGGCCCGCGGCGTGGATCCGCCGGCTGCCGTCCGCGACGGCGAGCGCTGAGCATTCCGCTGACGTTCACCCGCGCTACGGCCTGCCGTCGGCTGTCCGTCGGGTGCCGCGGCTGGACTGCCCGGCGTGCTCGCGTTGAAGATCAAGGCCGCCGCCTGCCTGGCGCTCGCCGCCGCGACCCTGCCCGCCCCCGCGCAGGCCGCGCCCGAACCCGGCTGGGGCGGGGACGGCCTGACCTGGACCACGACCGCGGTCGCGCCGGGTGTGGAGGTGCGCTCGGGCGTGCTGCAGCGGCCGACCGCGCCGTACTGGACGGTCACCGTCGCCGCGCCCGCCACGAACGTGCTCACCGGCGCCGCCACGGTCGCCGACCTGGGCAGCGCCGAGTGGGCGTCGACGACGGCGGATCGCCTTGCGGCAGCGGGCTTTCCGGCGCGCCAGGAGGCCGTGCGCTGGCCGTCCTACACCGACACGCCCCGCGGGGTCGCGGGCGTGCGGGTGCGGACCGGGAAGTACGCCACGCAGGCCGAGGCGCAGGCCGCGGTGACCGCGCTGCGGGCGGCGGGCTTCCCGACCGCGACGGCGGCCTGGACCGGCTACGACGTGGACCAGGCCCCGGACGCCGAGCGGGTGCACGTCGCGGTCATCGACCCGCGCGCGTTCCGCGGTTCGGTCGAGGCCTCCCACGGTGGAACGGTCGCGACGCGGGAGAAGACCTCCACCCTGGCCTCGAAACTGGGCGCGCTGGTGGCCGTCAACGGCGGGTTCTTCGTGACCTCCGACGCCGACGGGTACCAGGGCGTGCCGGCCGGGCTCGCGGCGTACGACGGGCGGCTGGAGTCGCTGTCGGCCGGTTCGCGGGCGGCGCTCGTGCTGGGGCCGGGGCGGCCGCGGATCGCGAACCTGACTTCGACGGTCACCGTCCGGTCCGGCGGGGCGACGCATGCGGTGGAGGGCGTGAACCGCAAGCCGGGTGTGCTGCGCAACTGCGGGCGGCCCGGCGCGGTGCCGACGACCGCGCCGCGCCAGGACTTCACCTGCACCAGCGCGGACGAGCTGGTGCTGTTCACCGACGCGTTCGGCGCGGCCCTGCCTGCCGGGGCGGGCACGCAGGTCGTGCTCGACGCGTCGGGCGTGGTGGTTTCGGTGGGGGCGCGGGGCGGCGTGCTGCTGCCCGGGCAGTCGGCGGTGCAGGGCATCGGGCCGTCGGCGGACTGGCTGACCGCACACGCCGTGGCCGGGCGGCGGCTGCTGGTGGACTCGCGGGTGCGGGAGGCCTCGGGCTTTCCGACGGTGATGCCGCGTTCGGTGGTCAGCGCCGCGCCGCTGCTGCTCCGCGACGGCCGGCTCGCGGTCGACGCCGCGACCGAAGGTGTGCTGGACCCGCGGGACCTGTCGTTCGGCTACGCGTGGTCGCAGCAGCGCCAGCCGCGCACGATGGCCGGCATCGACGCGCGCGGCCGGCTGCTGCTGGTGACCGTCGACGGGCGGCAGCCCGGGGTGAGCGAGGGCGTGACGCTGGTGGAGGGCGCGCGGCTGATGCGGTCGCTCGGCGCGGTGGACGCGCTGAACCTCGACGGCGGCGGCTCCAGCGCGATGGTCGTCGCCGGAGCGGTGGTGAACAAGCCCTCGGACGCCGCGGGGGAGCGCGCGGTCGGCGACGTGGTCGCGGTGTTGCCCTGAGTCCCCGGGGTCACTCGTTTTCGGAGATCCGGGCGGTGGTGCGCTCCCGGGCCAGAAGGTTTCGCAGGGCGGCGAGGACCTCGTCGGGCGCCTTCTCCATGACGAAGTGCCCGCCGCCCGGGATCAGGGTCAGTTCGGCACGGGGGATCCCGGCGGCGAGCTCCTCGGCGATCGTGGTGCGCAGGTAGTCGTCGCCGGTGCCCCACACGATCGCCGTGGGGCATTGGATGCCGCCCAGCCCCGCGGCGAGGTCGGCGCGGGCGGGGACGCGGTACTGGCTGAAGAAGTGCAGTACCCAGCGGGCGCCTTCGGGGTCGCGCATCCAGCCCAGGTAGTCGCCGAGGGTGGCGCGGTCGAAAACGCCGTCCCGCAACGGTTTCCGCAGGGCCGCGGAGTTGATCCCGGCCAGTGGCAGGACTTTTGCGAACGCGCCGGCGAGCCTGCTGCGGCCGAGGAGGCCCACCAGGGTGAACACTGCGTACCAGGCGGGCACGAAGGTGCGGTGGGCGCGGCTGTTGAGGATCGCGAGCCGCCGCACGCGCCCGGGGTGGCGCTGCGTGAAGCCGAGGGCGAGGAAGCCGCCGTAGTCGTGGCCGAACAGGTTGCAGTCGGCGATCCCGAGGGCGTCCAGGGCGCGCCCGAGACGGGCGACCTCGGTGTCGTAGTCGAACCGCAGATCGGTCCGCCGTTCCGAGGCGCCCCAGCCGAGCCAGTCGAGGGCGAGGACGCGGTGGTGCTCGGCGAGCGCCGGGATCTGGCGGCGCCAGGCGCGGTGGTTCGCGGGATAGCCGTGCACCAGGACGACGGGCTCGGCAGCGCGATCACCGAGGTCCACGTACGCGAGCCGGGCGCCGTCGACCCGCACCGAGCGCGGCTCAGCAGGCAGGGACATGGGTTTCCTCCTGGGTCATGCGCCGGGGCGCGTGTCCGTTCCTGGCCGGAGCGCCCGGTGCAGGGCGAGCGTGTCGAGGTAGGTGTCCTTGGTGCGCACCAGCCCGTCCCGGACGGTGATCACGTCGACACCCGCGACTTCGAGCGGCCGGCCGGTCGGCTGGAGGAGCTCGCCCCGCAGTGGGAACGGCTTCACCAGCGTCGCGCCGAAGCGGTACTGGTCGACGTACATCGCGTCGCCGACGCTCAGTGCGGTGGTGGTGAAGCGCATGTCCGGCCAGGCTTCGAGGAAGTAGCCGAACTGGGCCCGGACCGCGTCCGCTCCGGTCGCCGGTGCGAAACCCTCGGCGTGCAGGTGGAAGACCATGTCCTCGCCCTGCAGTGCCATGATCGCGTCGAGATCGCCGGCGTTCCAGGCCGCGCCGTAGCGCTCGGCGATGGTCGCGGTGTCGCGGATCTTCGCCGATTCCCTGTGCGCGTCTGCTCTCCTGCTCACCCTTCACTCCGGAGCTTCCAGGAGATGTCCCGGGTCGTTCCTCCGGCCTGCGCTCGGCTCAGCATCCTCGCCTCCCCATTTCTTGCAATCGTTGCAAGAGTGGGTTCACGGTAGCAGCAGCGGGGAGTTCTTACAACGGATGCAGGAACGCGTAGGGTGTCCGGCATGCCCACCGGTGACGTCAAGGCGCGTGATCCGCGGAAGCAGCGGACGATCGACGCCCTGCTCGCGGCGGCCGAACAGATCTTCGCCCGCCGTCCGGTCGACGAGGTGACCGTCGAAGAGATCGCCGAGCGCGCCGGGGTCGCGGTCGGCTCGATCTACAACAACTTCGGGTCCAAGGCCGGCCTGCACGCCGCGGTCGTGGACCGGGCGCTGGACGTGGACCGCGAGTACATGGACCGCGCCTACACGCCGGACCGATCGCCGGTCGAGCAGCTCGAAGCCGCCGCCGAGCAGTACCTGCGCTTCTACCTCGAGCAGCCGGAGTTCTTCCGGATGCTCGCCTTCCCCGCACCGCTGGGGAACTACTCCGCCGCGGCCGAGACCGCCGCCCGCCTCGCGCACCGGGTGGACGAGCAGAACGCGCGCATGATCGACGCGATCGAACGCGGCATCGCGGTGGGGACGATCCGTCCGATGGACGCGCGCAAGGCCGCGAAGGTGCTCTGGGCGAGCTGGAACGGCGTCATCAGCCTGGCTTGGCGCCCGGACGAACTGCGTGAGGACGAAGCGGGGCTGGCCGAACTGCTGTCGCTGGCGGCGGACCTCGTCGCCTGGGGTCTGCGCCGGGTCTAGTGCGCCCGGGTCAGGCGGCGCGGCGCAGGTCGAGGCGCTCGGGGAGCTGCCGGAAGCCGGCGGAGCGGTAGGTGGCGACGGCGGCGGTGTTGGTGCTCGGGGTGCAGACGAACGCGCACGACGAGCCGAGCTCGCGCAACGCGGCCGCCGCGGCGAGGGTGATCGCCCTGCCGTGACCGCGGCCGCGGTGGTCCCGGTGCACGCCCAGCGGCTCCAGCAGACCGGGCCTGCCGCGGCCGGCGGACCACACGGTCACCGCCGCCACCGGCGTGTCCTGGTCGTGGCCGACGAGGCACCGCGCGTCGGCGTAGGGCGGGGCCGACGCCATGTCGCGCCAGTGCTCGGCGGTGAACGTCGACCCGTTGAAGGCGGCCCGTTGCACCGCGGCACGCACGTGCGCCTGCTCCGGCCCGGTCACCTCGATCCGCAGGCCCGGGTCCGGCACGGGCTCGGCGAGGTCGCGGACCAGCGGTGTCCAGGCGTCGCCGTCGTGCCAGCCGTCGCCGCGCAGGAGGTCCTGGACCAGCGCGCCCGGCGGGGTTTCGAGGAACACCTCGCCCGCGGGCAGGACGCCGCGCTCGGGCCGGGCGAGGTCGTCGGCCAGCCGTCGCGCGAGTTCCTCGTCCCGGCGGGCGTCCGGCGCGACCGTGAGGCGCAGCAGGCCGGGTTCGTCCAGCAGCCCCACGGCGACGATCCGCCCGTCCCGGCTCCACGTCCGGACCGCCGCGGCCGTCGCGTCCGCGCCGGACCGCCAGAACCAGCCGACGTCGCCCGGGTGCAGCTGCACCGGCGCGTCGTCGTGCTGCCAGGCCCGCAGCGCGCGCACGGCGTCGTCCAGGATGGTCGCCATACCGTCGATCACACACCACCGCGCCGCCACCGCGCACCCGGTTTTACGCTGGGCCGCATGGATCTCTTCGCCGGCATCTCGGTCAGCGACTACCCGGCCGCCCGCGAGTGGTACGAGCGGCTGTTCGGGGCCGTCGCCTTCGAGCCGAACGACGTCGAGGCGGTGTGGGAGCTGGCCGAGCACCGGTACGTCTACATCGAGCACCGGCCGGAGCACGCGGGCCACGCCCAGCACACGATCTTCGTGGACGACCTCGACGAGGTGGTCGCCGGAATCGCCGGGCGGGGCCTGGAACCGGCCCAACGGGAGACCTACGACAACGGCGTCCGCAAGATCACCTACCGCGACGCGGACGGCAACGAGATCGGCTTCGGTGGCGCGCCGGTCGGGTGAGCCGGGACCGACGCTACTTGTACAGTGTTCTACCATGAGTGGAAGATTCATGGATGGGTCTCGACGGTCGTGACAGGTCCAGTGGCGTTCACGGCAGGCGCAGGCGAGGATCCCCAAAGTGTGGGCTTCACGCCGGCCAAGGACGGCCCGGTGGTCGTGCCTGCGCAGATGCGAAACGCGGTGGGCTGGGATGGGCCGATGGTCATGTACGTGGAGGACGGCCGCGTTGTGATCGAGCCGCGCGCGCACCTCGCCGCGCGTATCAAGCGCGAGGTCGCGGAGGCATGGCGGGGTACCGGCTCCGCTGTTGACGAACTCATTGCCGAGCGCCGGGCTGAAGCTGCCCGGGAGGCCGGCGGATGACCGGCGACGTCGCCGTGCTGGACACGTCCGCGGTGCTTGCCTGGCTGCGGGACGAACCCGGCTCCGAGGTCGTCGATCCTGTGCTGGCCGGCGGGCAGATCTCCGCCGTCAACTGGTCGGAGCTGGCGGCCGAACTCGCGCACCACGACGCTCCTGTGCGACGCACCCTCGATCGCCTGGTGGCGCTCGGTGTGCGTGTGGTGCCGTTCGAGGCGGCGACCGCTGTCGCCGCCGGGCAGTTGTGGAAGACCGGGAAGTCTGCCGGCTTGTCACTCGGCGATCGGGCGTGCCTGGCGAAAGCCTCCGTTGTCGACGGCACCGCGACGGTGTTCACGGCCGACGCCGCCTGGGCTGATCTCGATGGCATCGACACGCCGATGAAGCTCATCCGCTGACACCCTGCGGCGTCGGCGGGGGTGCGGGAACGTGCGCCTAGAGCATCCCGGCGGCGCGGAACATCCGGTCGTAGATCTCGCGGATCGTCTGCTGCTTGCGGGCGTTGTAGTCCATCACGGTGCCGCCGCCGGGGATCGCGGCCCGCTTCGCCTCCTGGTAGCGCTCGCGGTCGTCCGGGTGCGTGCGCAGCCAGTCGCGGAAGAGGCGGTGCCGGATGGTCTCCGGGCAGTCCGGCCCGTACACGTGCAGGTTCACCCGCGGCCCGGCCAGCGTCAGGCACCGGTGCTCGTGGAAGGACGGCTGCCGGATCGTCAGCACGTACCCCAGCCGCTCCAGCGGCGGCACGTACGTCTCCTCGGCCCGCGGGTCGGCGACGGTCAGGTCGATGTCGACGACGTCCTTCGCGGCGAGGCCCGGCACGGAGGTCGAGCCCACGAGCTCCAGGTCCAGCACCGCTGCGCCCAGCGCCCGCCGGAGCCCGGCCGCCAAGTCCCGGTAGCGGCGCGGCCAGTCCGGGTCGTACGGCACGATCCGCACGGGCGCCGGCGCGGGCGGGCCGTGCACCCACGGGTTCTCGTCCGGGTCGGGGTCGTGGTGTCGGGTGATCTCCGCGAACGTGGCCACTCCCGCGAAGCTAGCAGCCCCAGATGCCGCCTTCCAGTTCGTCCCCGCCACCGCCCGGACCGCCGGCCGCCATGCCGAGCGCCGTCATCGCCGCGTCGAAAGCGTCCTCTGTGGACGCCGCGATCTCCCGGAACGCCGGGGGAAACCCGGCGACGGCGCGGGCGCGGGCCGCCGGGTCGCTCTTGGTGACGCCGCCGGTGAACATCCGCGGGTACACCTCGGCCACGAACGGCGGCCGCGGCGGGTCGAACGGCCAGATCCGGAACCCGGCGCCCGCCAGCCGGTGCAGTGCCCGCATCCCGTGCAGCGACCCGCGGCCCACCTGCCCCGCCCCGACGAGCTGGAACACCGACTTCGCCGGGAACCCCGCGGCCCGTGCGGCTTCCTCGGTGCGCCGGAACTCCTGCCCCGTCAGTGCCTTACGGGTGGTCCAGAACGGCGGCTCCGGCGCGGCGAGCCACCGCGCCAGGCCGCGCTCCCGCATCAGCGGCGTCAGCGACTCCTCCGCGAGCGCCGCCCACAACCCGCGCGCGGTCAGCCCGTGTTCCCGCAGGTACCAGGCGGGCAGCGAGAACGCGAAGTCCAGCCCCACCACGAGATCGGGCGTCGCGGTCCCGATCAGCCAGTCGGCGACCTCCTCGCGGCTGCGCCCGTTCTCCAGCCGCACCAGCTCGCCGCGGATCACCTCGGCGACCCAGATCACCCGGCGCTGCGCGGGGCCGGCTCGCCCGGACCAGTCGACGGCGACGACACGTGCCACGAGCCGATCGTGGCACGCCGTGCGGCGACCCGGCGCACCACCAGGTAGGTCAGCAACCCGAACGGCGACAGCAGGATCGTCAGCACCAGGATCGGCGCCACGAACGCGTGGTGCACCCCGCGCTCCCGCGCGTCGGAGTACATCCACCGGCCGATGAACAGGTCGAAGGCGATCAGGTGCGCCCAGATCGCCGCCGCGCCTTCCGGCGTGCCCAGGAACGCCCGCAACGTCTCCAGGTCCGGCCGGCTCACCACCGGCCACAGCGTGCCGAAGTCGCCGACCGCGAACACGGTGTAGACCACCAGGGGCGGGAGGACGATCCAGGGTGACGCGATGATCCGCCGCGTCACCGACCACCCCGGCGCGAGGATCATCAGCGCCCAGAACGGCGCGGCCAGGTAGAACGTGATCTGGAACAGGGCCGTCGTGCTCATGCCACGCTCACCTCCGGACGACGGGACCCGGCGGCCAGCGACCAGACCGCGCCCGCCGCCACGGCGCCCACCAGCCCGGCGAGCGCGGCCAGTGTCCGGGCGTCGGGGTGGATCAGCGGCTGCCCGCGCAGGGCCTGCCACGTCACGAGCGCGACCAGGCCCGCGTAGCCGAACCCGGCCACTGCCACCAGCCGCGCCCGCACGACCTCGGACCGCAGGCGCGCGACCCGGCGGGCGAGCACGGTGAGCAGGAGCGCGAACAGCGGCAGGACCTGCAGCGCGTGCATGCCGATGAAGTGCGGGATCCGCAGGTCGCCGCCCGTCGTGCTCCAGCCGGTGAGGGGCATCCCCGGCCCGCCGTCGGCGACGCCCACGCTGTGCGCGCCGATCAGGCCCTCGAACGTGCCGTCCCGCATGGATTGCACCTGCTCGCCGGTGGGGCCGATCATCAGCCCGCCGAGCCCGAGCCCGGCCAGCGACACGACCGCGCCGAGCCGGATCGCCCACCGCGCCGCGGGATCGCTGATCTCGGTGCGCAGCAACAGGATCGTCAGCACGAGCGTGCCCGTCCACAGCGCCGCGATCGAGATGCCCATGACCGTGAACAACGCGGCGTCGAACGCAGTGGCGGCGTTGAAGTGGCTCGCCCGCCCGCGGACCACCTGCAGCACGATGATCGCGTACTCGACCAGCACGATCACGACGATCGCGGTCGACACGCGCGCGGCCAGGCGCTGCCCGCGCCGCAGGAGCGTGAGCATCCACGCCCACGTCACGCAGTACAGCGCGATCGAGACGGCGAACTTGAGCGGCTTGAGCCAGATCGGCGCGCCGAGCAGGACCCGGTCGTCGAGCGCGAGGCCGCCCAGCGACACCACGGTCATGCCCGCCATGATCCCGGCGGTCCACGTCATCGGGCGGTGCCAGGCCGAGACCCGGCCGAGCAGGGTTGTCATCGTGTCTCCTCCCAGTCGGATAGCATCACTATCCAATACGGGAAGCTACGCTATCCATCCTGAGGAAGTCCACAGGAAACCCGCTAGCGGAGGAGCGCCTGGCCGAGTTCGCGCCAGAACGGCCGTGCGGTCGCCCCCGGCTCGATGCCGATGACCTGCACGACGACGTGGTCGGCGCCCGCCTCGACGTGACGGCGCAGCTTGCCCGTGATGGCCTCCAGGTCACCCCAGAACACGAGGTCGTCGACGATCCGGTCGCTGCCGCCGCGGGCGAGGTCGTCCTCGGTGTAGCCGAGGCGCCGGAACTTCGCGATGTTGTACGGCGTGGTCAGGTAGGTGTGCAGGTGCTCCCGGGCGACCGCGCGGGCCGTCGTGGGATCGGTCTCGAACAGCACGGTGTGCTCGACGGCCAGGAACGCGTCCGGGCCGAGGGTCTCGCGTGCGCGAGCGGTGTGCTCGACGTTGACGTGGTAGGTCTGCGCGCCCGCGGCGCGGTCGCGGGCGAGTTCGAGCATCTTCGGGCCGTAGGCGGCCAGGATGCGGCGGATCGGCGCCGCGGACTCCCGCGCGTCGAGCTCGTCGAGGTACTCGCGCATGGCCGTGAGCGGCTTGACTCCGGGGTGCGGCTCGCCGCCGAACCCGAGCCCGAGGACGTGCCGGCCGGGGTAGGCGTCGGCCAGCAGGGCGGCCGCGCCGTGCGCCGAGTGGGCCGGGTGGGACCAGATCTGCGTGATGCCGTTGACGACCCGCAGCCGCTCGGTGGCCGCGAGCAGGACGGCGGCCTGCGTGAACGCTTCGCGCCCGCCCACCTCGGGGAACCAGAACGCGCGCCAGCCCTGCTCTTCCAGTTCCCGCACCGACTCGCGCATCAGCGCGGCAGGCTGGTGCTCGAAGTCGAACGTGTAGATGCCGAATGTGCCCAGATCATCCATGGATCGAAGTATCGCAGATTCTCGATATGATCGGGTGTGGGCTCCGGCACGGGGGAGCAGGGGAGCGCTACAGGGTCTCGCCGAGGACGGCGACGAGCTCGGCGATGCGCTGCTCGTCGCGCTTGTAGTGGGTCCACTTGCCGACCCGGGTGGCGCGCACGAGGCCCGCGCGCTGCAGCTCGGCCAGGTACGCCGACACCGTCGACTGCGCCAGCCCGGCCTTGGCCTGGATGTGGCTCACGCACACGCCGACCTCGGCCGGATCGGCGATCGCCCGGTCCACGGGGAAGTGCCGCTCGGGCTCGCGCAGCCAGGACAGCAGCTGCAGGCGCACCGGATTCGACAACGCCCGCAGCGCGCGGACGACGTCGGGGTCCGGGGTGACCGCGGCTTCCGTCATGGCACCCAGGTTATCCGGGCCGGCGCGCGCGGGGCTGCTCACACCTCGGGCGGCGCGGTCGGGCAGGGGTCCCAGCCGTAGGCGGCGCAGTCGATGGTCGCCCACACGGTCTTCCCGCCGTCCGGGGAGAGCCGGCTGCCCCAGTCCTGGGCGACCGCATCCACGATGCGCAGGCCGCGCCCGCGCCGGTCCGCCGGGCTGCTGCCGGTCAGCACCGGCATCAGCGTGGAGTCGTCGTCGACTTCGAGGTGGATCCGGCAGGGGGCCTCCTCCCGGCGCAGCCGCAGCCGCCGGGGGCCGCCGCCGTGGTCGTAGGCGTTGGTGACGAGCTCGGTGGCGGCCAGCAGCACCGCCGTCAGGTGGTCTTCGCCCAGGTCCGCCAGTGCCGACGCCGCCCAGCGCCGCACCGCGACCAGCGGGGGCACGTCGCCGGGCGCGAAGTCGAGCACCAGCGCGGCGCGGTCCGGATCGGTCATCTCCACGTGCCGCCAGTCCCCTCTGCGCCCTGTCTGCTCAAGGCGGCTGGTGCTGTCTACCCTGCGGCGGCACGCCGAAAACCCGCAGCGGCGCTACGCCGTCGGGTTCCGGCGTGGCTTGATGCGCGCGTGGGGCAACTCGGGCGCGGGCAGCCAGGACACCGCGCCCTGGTAGCCCTCGACGCGCCCGAACTGGTCGGACCCGGCCTGCCAGGCCTCGCGGTAGGCGGCGATCTCGTCGTGGGTGCGGCCCACGAAGTTCCACCACATCACGATTTCCTCGGCGAAGGGCGTGCCGCCGAGCAGGAGGACCCGCGCCGGGCCGGTGCCGTCGTTGACCAGCTCCAGGGTGGGCGAACCGGGCGCCAGGTAGGCGAGTTCGCCGCCGGCCAGCGTCGTGCCCGCGACGGTCACGCCGCCGATGTCCTGCAGCACGCCGTGCTCGAACGCGGGGTCGACGTCCAGCTCCAGTCGCGCCCCGGCCGCCAGGCTGAGCTCGGCGCCGAGCAGGGGCGTGAAGGCCGGCACCGGCGACGTGCTGCCGGCCAGGCTGCCCAGGAAGACGCGGATGGTCGCGCCCGGCGCCTCGACCACCGGGGGCGCGTAGTGCCGGAAGTCGCGCGCGGTGTGCCGGTGCTCGTCCGGCAGCGCGATCCACAGCTGCACGCCGTGCAACGTGGTGGTGTCCGGTGTGGACACCTCGGAGTGCGCGATGCCGTGCCCGCCGGTCATCAGGTTCAGCTCGCCAGGGCGGACGAAGGCGTGCGTGCCGAGGCTGTCCCGGTGCTCGACCTCGCCGGTGAACAGCCAGCTCGCGGTCTGCAGCCCGGTGTGCGGGTGCGGGGCGACGTCCATGCCGCCGGTGGCCGCGACGTCCTCGGGCCCGTAGTGGTCGGCGAAGCACCACGCGCCGATGAGGGATCGCTGCCGCTGCGGCAGGGTGCGGCGCACCCGCATCGCGCGCGGTCCGCCCAGCGGGACGTCCCGGGGCGACAGCACGGTCACGGTGCGCGCGGGCGCGGGCGGGTCGCCGCACACCATCTCGGCGGGGTCCGCCTCCACGTTGCTCATGGGTTCATCCTGCCACCCGCCCGCGGCGGCGGGCCGGGGCTCAGCGGGTGTCGGCGCGGGGGCGGCCCGCCGACAGCGGGAACAGCCCGAGCACGATCATCCCGATTCCCAGTCCGAGGTGCAGCCAGTTGTCGGCGTCGTTGACCGGCACGAAGTTGGCGCCTGAGCCGTGGTCGACGAGCAGCCCGTACAGCCACAGGACCAGGTACACGACGCCGCCGCCGATGAGGAAGGCGCGGGCGCCGCGCGCGCTGCGGGCCAGCGCCAGGCCCGCGATGCCGAACGCGAGGTGCACCAGGTTGTGCAGCACCGACACGGCGAACACGCCGAGCAGCATCGCGCCGGAGTGGTGGCCGGCGAAGGTGAGCTGGTCGTAGTGGGTGGTCAGGCCCGGGATGAACCCGGCGATCCCGACGAGCAGGAACACGACGGCGACGACCGCGGCCAGGGTCTGCGTGACGGTGCGGGCGGTGCCCGCGGCGGTGGGTGTGTGCGACATGGTGCTGCCTCCCGGAGTGGCTTTCCCGCGGGCTTCCCGGTTGGGCGGGGTTCAACCGGGCTCAGCCGGGTCCGACGCGGTGGATCGCCAGGCTGTCCAGGCGGGAGACGCTCGTGTCGGAGGGCGCGGTCACCAGCGGCCCGACGCGCGGAGGCGGGCTCGCCGGGACCGTCTCCCCGCGCAGCGCGGCTTCGGTGAACGCCCGCAGTCGTTCGCCGCAGCGGCGGTAGAAGCGCAACTGGGTGCGGCGGCCGAACAGCCGCCAGCCGAGGAACGTGATCCGGCCCAGCGACGGCGCGCCCTGCGAGTAGCTCTCGGCGACGAACTCGACCCGGCCGCTGCCGGGGTGCTTGACGACCTGGTAGGTCACCTTGCCCCGCTCGAGGTGGCCGTCCAGGGTCTCGTACGCCCAGCCCCAGACCCGGCGGCCGTCGTCCCGGGTCTCGTCGACGACCTCGGTGACGCGGACCCCGCAGTAGAAGTGGATCGCGTGCCACCGGGCTTCGAGCAGCATGTCGCGGCCGGCCAGCGGCGCGTCCGGGTCGTAGAGCGCGCGCACGATCTCCGGCGGGGAGAACTCGTAGTCGCGCACCAGCCGGCACGCCTGCTCCCACGAACCGTCCGGTTCCGGGGGCCCCGGCCGTTCGGCGGGCAGGGCGTGGCGGTGCGTGTCGATGTTCCAGGCGGGCCCGCGCACCTCGGACACGTCGTAGTTGATCCCCTTGCCCGCCAGGTCCCGCCACGCCTGTCCGGCGTCGAGCCTGCCGAAGACCCACCGGCCGGCGCGGGTCACTCGTGCTCCGCCAGCGAGTCCCCGATGACCCACAGGGTGGGCGGCCACAGGCCGACGAACAACGCGCGCCGTTCGGCGTTGCCCCGCTCGTCCTGGTCGACCGTCTTGGCGCGGATCCAGAGGCCGAGGCACAGGCCGATGGTCGCCAGCGAGGCGAGGTGCAGGTGGGCGCCGCGCACGTGTGCCCGGTGCAGCAGCCGAACGACCATGGACGTCTCCGTGTCGGGCGTGGATGTGCGGGTAACTGCTGTGCTGTACCCGGAAATCGCGGTTTCACCCACGGGAGTCCACCGATGCCCTCACCACGCCGGGTTTTCGCCGTGGCCGGGCGCCTGTTCGCGGGCACCGTGCTGGTCACGTGGCGCTACGTCTGGTCGACCACGCCGCTGCACCGCCACGAGGGCCCGGGCGGCGAGGAGGACCGGCCACCGCCGCTGCCGCCGGGCGTGCTCGACGACCGGGTGCAGCTGGACGGCCGGGGACCGCTGTTCCACCGCCGCTTCCGCGTGCGGGTGGCCGGAGCGGAGATGGACCCGGCGCGGCTCGTCGGCCTCGTCGTCGGCGACTTCAAGCACTTCGTGCCCGGCGAGGTGGTCGACGTCCACAATGGACGGAATGGGGACGAGCTGGTGGTGGAGATGCCCGGCCCGTGGAACGGCCCGGTGCGGATCGCCTACCGGGACCCGACCACCGTGCGGCTGGTGACGCTGCGCGGGCACCTGGAGGCGGGGCAGGTGCAGTTCCGCGCCCACGCCGACGGGGACCTGCTGGTGTTCGAGATCGAGCTGTGGGCCAGGGCCGCGAGCGCTCTGGTGCACCTGCTCTACGCCCGCCTGCGCTTCGCGAAGGAGGTGCAGCTCAACATGTGGGTGCGGTTCTGCCTCGCCGCGGCCGCGACCACCGGGGGCCGCCTCGTCGACGGCGTGCACATCATCACCCGGCGGCTCGGCTGAGGCGGCGGCTCAGGGCGCGCCGAGCTCGGCGGCGACCTCCGCGTTGATCCGCTCGAACTGCTCGCCCATCCGCGCGGCCAGCGCGGTGGCCGCCGACAACGGCCGCACCATCACCATGAAGTCGTCGATCCGGCCGTGCTCGTCGAGGTGCAGGAAGTCGCAGCCGGTGAGCTCCTTGCCGTCGACCGTCGCCTCGAAGACGAGCGCGTGGTCGCGCCCGCCGGCGTCGGCGATCTCCCGCACGTAGCGGAAGTCCTCGAACACCCGCATCACGGCGCGCAGGATCGCGGCGGTCACGGTCTTGCCGTGGTACGGCTTGAAGGCCACCGGACTGGTGAACACGACGTCGTCGGCGAGCAGGGCGGCCATGCGGGTCTCGTCGCGTGCTTCCACGGCTTCCCGGAACGGATGCATGGTCGCCGAGGGTAGCGGCGCCTCCCCGGCGGGACAATCCCGTTGTCGTCAGTCCTCTGTGGACCCGGCCCGCCTGCCGCCACTGATGATGTATAACGACCTATACGGAGCGGCTTTCAGCAGCCGGACCCGTCGGCCAGCTCAAGGGCCTCGGCCAGCCGCGCGGCCAGGAACGCCCGGTCGGCCGGGTTCGCCGCCAGCTCGCGCGCACGCCGGTACGCCGCGGCGGCCTCCGCGGGGCGGCCGAGCCGCCGCAGCAGGTCGGCCCGCGCGGCGTGGTGCAGGTGGTAGCGGTCGAGCCCGTCGATCCGGTCGAGCAGCGCCAGCCCGGCGGCAGGCCCGTCGGTCATCGCGACGGCCACCGCGTGGTTGAGCGCCACCACGGGCGACGGCGTGATCCGCAGCAGCTCCGCGTACAGCACGGCGATCCGCGGCCAGTCGGTGTCCTCGGCGGACGGCGCCTGCGCGTGCAGCGCCGCGATCGCCGCCTGCAGCTGGTACGGGCCGGGCGCCCCGAGCCGCAGCGCGCGGTCGAGCACGCCGACCCCCTCGGCGATCGCGGCCCGGTCCCAGCGCCCGCGGTCCTGGTCGGCCAGCAGCACCACCTCGCCGGCGGGGGAGTGGCGCGCGGCGGCCCGCGAGTCGTGCAGCAGGAGCAGCGCCACCAGCCCCAGCGCTTCCGGCTCGTCCGGCATCAGGGCCGCGACCAGTTTGGCGAGCCGGATCGCCTCGGCCCGCAACGTGCCGGCCGGTCCCGCCGTGTAGCCCTGCGTGAAGATCAGGTACACCACCGACAGCACCCCGGACAGACGCTCGGGCAGCAGGTGGTCGGCGGGCATCGCGAAGCGGATCCCGGCGTCCCGGATCTTCCGCTTCGCCCGCACCAGCCGCTGCGCCATCGTCGCCTCCGGCACCAGGAACATCCGCGCGATCTCCGCCGCCGTCAGCCCGGCCACGGCCTGCAACGTGAGCGCCACCCTGGCCTCCGGCGCGAGCGCCGGGTGGCAGCACGTGAAGATCAGGCTCAGCCGCTCGTCGCCGACCGCGAGCAGGCGGTCTTCGCCCAGCTCGCTCACGGCGGGCCGCCCATCGGTCGCCCGCTCCTCCTTCTCCCGGCCCGCCCGGTCACGCCGCAGGCGGTCGACGGCGCGGTTGCGGGCGGCGGTGAGCAGCCACGCGACCGGATCGTCGGGAACCTCGTCCCGCCAGGCACGCAACGCGAGCGCGCACGCGTCCTGCAGCGCGTCCTCGGCCAGCTCGAAGTCGCCGAGCACCCGGACGAGCGCCGCGAGCATCCGCGCGCGGTGCTCCCGGTAGACGCGCCCGACGACGTCAGACGGCACCGGCGGGGCTGTGGTCGACGCCGGGCACGTGCGCGAGCGGCCGGACCTCGATGGTGCCGGTCTCGGCCAGCGGGCACAGCGCGGCCAGTTCCAGCGCCTCGTCCAGGTCGCGGCAGTCCAGCACGTAGTACCCGCCCAGGTGCTCGTGGGTCTCCACGAACGGCCCGTCGGTGATCAGCGTCCGCCCGTCCCGCACGGCCACCGTCGTGGCGGTGTGCACGTCCTGCACCGGATCGCCCGCGACCAGCACCTGTCGCCGGCGCAACTCGTCGGCGAAGGCGTTCACCCTGGCCAGAGCCTCTGCGAACCCCGGACCCGACGGTTCCGGCCGTTCGCAGTTGTAGATCATCAGCAGGTAGCGCATCGGTCCTCCCGGTCGTCCTCATTCCCGGATGACGAACGGGATGCCCGCGACTCGACAGCCCGCCGGGAGATTTTCGCCCCGGCGCGCCGGAAATGCACGAGGGCACGGCCGCGTGGTGCGGCCGTGCCCTCGTCGCCCTGGGCGGTCAGCGCGGGGTGTAGGTGAGGCAGTTCGCGGCGTGACCGCCGGAACCGGGCCCCACCCGGACGCCCGAAGCCGTGCACTCGAGCGAGGAGTTGTAGGTGCAGTCCGCGCGCGAGCACGCGCCGACCTGCGCGACGACCCGGTCCAGGCCGCCCTTGGTGTTCAGCGGCACGAAGGTGCCGCAGTCCGCCGAGCCGTTCTCGCCGCTGACGGTGATCGCGTAGGCGTGGCATCCGTCGTGGTTGTACGAGCACCCGGTGACGGTGCACTCGGCCACGGCGGGCATCTCAGTGCTGGTGGTCATTACCGCTCCTCACGACAGGTGGTGGGATATCGTTCGGTGCCTCGAACAATGCCACCGCCCGCAGTGCGCGGCAATTCGGCGGAATTAGGTGAGCCTATCCTCGATGGCCCGCTTTCCGCAGGTGGACGCGGGTGCCGGAATTGCGGGGCCGGGAGCCCGGAAATGATTCCCGCCCCTTCGGGTGATTGTTCATACCACTCACCCGCGGCCGTTGAGCCCGTCCAGGAACACCTGCTCGAACCGGCCGCCGTCCGCGCCCAGCGCGACCGTCACCGGGTCGCCACGCGGGTCCGGCGCCGTGCGCCCGGACGAAGGCCCGTCCTGGATCACCACCAGGCGGACGCGCGTCACCTCGGTGACCACGCCGTCGTCGCCGAAGGCGAACACCGCGGCGAGCGCGTCCCACCAGAAGAACCACCCGAGCGCGATGCCGTCGCGCATGATCGGGTGCGTCATGATCGCGTGCACGACGCGCGCGCTGACCGTGGTGCCCTCGGCGCCGATCCGGTCCACGTAGGCCTGCGTGATCGGCACGGAGTCGGTGGCGTCCAACGGGGTCAGGGTCACCGGCAGCGCGCGGAACACCTCCCGCGCGGCCGGCGGGTCGAGCCAGATGTTGAGCTCCTGGCTGTTGTCGAAGCCCGGCAGCGCCTCGCCGAACAGGTTCCCGCCGACGTGCACCGCGCCGCCCATCACGTGCACGTCCCGCACCTGCCGGATCAGCGGGCTGCCCGCGGGCAGGGCCGTCGCGAGGTTGGACAGCGGACCGGTCGACAGCACGGTCACCTTGGTGGTCGTGGTCGCCAGGGTCTTGCGGATCAGGTGTGCCGCGGTGAGTTTCGCGGGTGGCGGGGTCTGCCCGGCGTCGCCGAGCGCGTCGGTGAGGACGGTTTCCATGTCCCGCACCGTCGCCGCGGGCGCGGGGTGCACGCCGGTGCCGGAGCCGTCGGCCACCGGCACGTCCGGCAGCCCGCACTGCCGCAAAACGCTGTGCGCGTGCTGCCGCGCCCGGCCCGGCGTGCCGAACCCGTTGTTGGTGATCGTGACGGCGCGGAGGTCGATGCGGCGCTCCTGGTGCTGCACGCACAGGTAGGCCAGTGTCGAGGCGTCGTCGACGTCGAGGTCGCTGTCGTAGATCACCGGCACCGGACGCGGGGCCGCGGACGGCGCGGCCGGGGCCGCGAGCCCGGCGATCACGAGGACGACGGTCAGCAGGACCGTGCGCATGAAAGCCTCCCCAGGCAGGCTGCACCCCGGTCAGGATAGGGGAGCCGCGAGCGGGGCGCCGGAGGCCAGTTTGGGTGTCTACTGTGGACTGAAGGCGGCGGGAAATTCCCAACCACCCGCACCGGAATCCGGTGTGAAAGATTCTCCGATCTTGGTGTCCCGGTGATCCGTTTCGTCACGTAGGCTCCTCCCGTTTGTGTTGGGTGCCTTCACCAAGGAGTTCGCGTGCGCCCTCGTCACTGGGGATCTCTGTTGTGCGTGCTGACGGCTGCCGTCGCCGTGCTGTCCGTGCCCGCCGCGGCGCAGCCCGCTGCCAGGCCGGTCGAGCCGAAGGCGACCACGGTCGCGCTCGCGACCGTGCCCGAGGTGGCGCCGGGCGCCCGGGAAGTGCCCGCGCGGGAGGAGTTTTCGCTGGCCGGGCTCACCTGGCGGGGCGCGGCGCCGGACACGGTGTCGGTGCGGTGGCGGTCCGCGGCGGGCGGGTGGAGCGACTGGCGCGCGGTCGACCGCCAGGACTCCGGACGGGACGGCGCGCCCGCGCCGTCCACCACCGAGCCGATCTGGACCGGCCCGGCCGACCGGCTGCAGGTGCGCGCCGAACGCGGCGGCGCCCCGGTGACCGCCGAGCTGTCCGCCGTGCTGGTCGACCCCGGAACGTCCCCGGCCGACGCGATGGTCGCGCAGGCGACGGGCGTGCCGTCGATGCCCGCCGTCGTGACCAGGGCGCAGTGGGGCGCCGACGAATCGCTGATGACCTGGACGCCGGAGTACGCGCCCACCGTCAAGGCGGTGACGCTGCACCACACCGACAACAGCAACGACTACACCTGCGACCAGTCGGCCGAGCTCGTGCGCGGCATCTACTACTACCACGCGGTCACCAACGGCTGGGGCGACATCGGCTACAACGCCCTGGTGGACAAGTGCGGCACCGTGTTCGAGGGCCGCGCGGGCGGGCTGAACCTGCCCACGATCGGCGCGCACGCGGGCGGGTTCAACACCTCCACGTTCGGCATCTCGATGCTCGGCACTTACGGCACGGTCGCGCCGACCGAGGCGACGCTGGACGCGGTGGCGCGCATGACCGCGTGGAAGCTGGGCAACGGCTACACCGACCCGTCCGGGTCCACCACGCTGGTCAGCCGGGGCGGCGGCACGTCCAAGTACCCGGCGGGCACCGAGGTGACGCTGCCGACCGTGTTCGGCCACCGGGACGTCGGCGCGACGGAGTGCCCCGGCGACGCGGGGTACGCCCAGCTGCCCGCGCTGCGCACCCGCGCCACGGAACTGGCCGGGGACTGGCGGTCCAGCCCGGTGCACCAGAAGTGGGTCGCGGTCGGCACGGCCGCGGCGGGCCCGGTGTACGCGGTGGAGGCGGACTGGCCGGGCGGCGGCCGGGCGACGACGTTCGGCGCCGGCGGGTCGACGATCGCGTGGCGCTCGGACCTGGGCGCCTACTGGGTGCGCGGCGCCATCCACGGCACGTTCACCGCGCTGGGCGGGCCGTCGCTGTTCGGCTACCCGACGACCGACGAGCGCGGCACGCCTGACGGCGTGGGCCGGTACAACCACTTCAGCGAGAACGCCTCGATCTACTTCACCCCGGACACCGGCGCCCGCGGCATCCTCGGGCCGATCCGCGACAAGTGGGCCGCGCGCGGCTGGGAGACCGGGCTCGGATATCCGCGCACGGACCAGAAGGTGACGCCGGACGGCGTGGGCCGCTACAACCACTTCACCGGGAACGCGTCCATCTACTGGACTTCGGGCACCGGCGCGCAGGCGATCCAGGGCGCGATCCGCGACACCTGGTCGGCGCTGGGGTGGGAAACCAGCCCGCTGGCCTACCCGACGACCGACGAGCGCGCCACGCCCGACGGGGTCGGCCGGTACAACCACTTCAACGGCAGCGGCGGCGGCTCGATCTACTGGACGCCGGGCACCGGCGCCCGCGCGATCTACGGCGCCATCCGGGCGCGGTGGAGCGCGCTCGGCTGGGAAGCGGGCCCGCTCGGCTACCCGACGACGAACGAACTGGTCACGCCCGACGGCGTGGGGCGGTACAACCACTTCAACGGCAGCGGCGGTGGTTCCGTCTACTGGTCGCCGGCCACCGGCGCGCACGCGATCTACGGTGTGATCCGCTCGCACTGGGCCTCCCTGGGCTGGGAGACGTCCTGGCTGGGCTACCCGACGAGCGACGAGTACGGCGTCGCGGGCGGCCGGCGCAGCGACTTCCAGGGCGGCTACATCGTGTTCTCGTTCGCCACCGGCAAGGCGACGGCGTACCGCTACTGAACGGCGACCGCCGGGGCCGGTTCCGCGTCGGTGGTGCGGCGGGCCGGTCCGGCGTAGGTCGCCGCGCGCGGCGGGGGGCCGGGCATGTGCAGGCCGTCGGCCGGCTTCCGCGAGATGGTTTCGCGCGGTGGCCACCGGTGACGCGGGTGCTGGTGCGGACCGGGCCGTCAGGACGGAACGGCGGGCCCTCGCAACTCTAAGGACGCGCCCCGGCAGTTTCCGGCTTGAACGGCACCACCTGCCCGAACCGCACGAGTTCGCCGTAGTGCTCGGGCTTCACCGGCTCCAGCACGAGGTCCAGCAGGGCCGTCGCGGCCTGGGCGGGTGAGGGGGCGTCGCGGACGTCCCACCACAGCGCGGATGTCAGGGTGTTGATCATCCCCGGGCACACCGCGGCCAGCAGGATCCCGCGGGCGAGATCGGTGTCCCGGCGTTGTGTGGCGAGGGCGCGCACGGCTGCGACCTGCGCGATCTTCGACGGGATGTTCACGAAACCCGGCCACGCGCCGGCGCGGGCGCTGCCGTCCTCGACCGCGTCCCGCCACGCGGCGACCTGCTCGTCCACCTCGTCGAGCGTGGTCAGGCCGTCGAAGCGGCGGTGCAGCACCGGGGCGAGGTGGTGCAGCGTGCCCAGCGAACTGGCGACCACGACGAGGCTGCCGTGGTCGCGCACCAGCGGCGCGAACGCCCGCAGCAACCGGGTGGTGCCGAAGTTGTTCACCTCCGTGTAGGGGCGGATGATCGCGCGTGGGTCGTCGTCGGGGCCCACGCGCATCACGGCGTTGCCGAACACGATGTCGACCCCGTCGTGGCGCTCCCGCACCAGATCCGCGAAACGAGCGGCGGCGTCCGGTTCACCCACGTCGAAGATCTCGCCGCGGACGCGCGCCCCGCCGGCCGGCACGGCGTCCACGGCCTGCCGGACCCGGTCGGCGTCCCGTCCGGTCAGGTACACGGTGTCCGCTGTGGACAGACGATGGGCGAGGCCTTCGGCCAGGGCGAGGCCGAGCCCCTGGGTGGCTCCGGTGACTACCGCGACTCTGCTCATGATCTCGACGTTATGGCCGCCGGGGCCATCCGGGTAGCGAAAGAAACTCACCAGGGGTATTCCTGTTCATCATGGCCTTCACCGATGCGTCGCTCACCGCGCTGCGGGTCTTCCGCGAGGTGGCCGAGCGGGGGACGCTCACCGCCGCGGCGGCCGCGCTCGGCTACACCCAGTCCGCGGTCTCCCGGCAGATCGCGGCACTCGAACGCGTCGCCGGGGCGCCGCTGCTGGAACGGCGGCATGACGGCGTGCGGCTCACCCCGGCCGGGCGGGTGGTGGTGCGCCGCGCGGCGAGCGTCATCGACCAGATCGACGCCACCGCACGCGAGCTGGCCGGGTTGCCGGACGAGCACGCCGTGGTGCGGCTGGGGTGGTTCGCCAGCGCCGGGGCCGGGCTGGTGCCGCGGGCGCTGGCCGCGTTGCGGGAGACGCACCCGGCGATCAGTGTGGTGTCCCGGGAGGGCAGCACACCGGCGCTGGTGCGGGCGCTGCGCGCCGGGACGCTGGACCTGGCGGTGATCGCGGCCGCGCCGCCGTTCCGCCCGCCGGACAGCGAAACCCCGGCGCTGGTGGTGCGGACGCTCGTCGAGCGCGGCCTGTGCGTCGCCGTGCCCGCGGCGCACCCGCTGGCGCGCGGGGAGTTCGTGGACATCGCGGACCTGCACGGGCAGCGGTGGATCGCGGGCACGGGCGACGACCGGGTGATGGGGGTGTGGCCGGGACTGGACGAGCGCCCGGAAATCGCCCACACGGCGCGGGATTGGCTGGCGAAGCTGCAGCTGGTCGCGGCGGGATGCGGCATCACCACGGCGCCCGCCTCACTCGCCCCGGTGGCGCCGGCGGGCGTGCGGGTGCTGCCCGTGCACGGCGGCCCGGCCGAACAGCGCCGCCTGCAGGTGGCCCGCCTGCCGGGACCGCAGCCGGAGGCTGCCCGGCGGGTGGTGGAGGCGCTGCGCGTGGCGGCGGTGGAGGCGGGGTCTTGAATGTGCGGCTGTCCGTTCCGCAGCGGCTGCCGGGCGCTGCCGGGGGCGGCCGGTGGTTGAGTCGCCGCGGGTGATGGTTGCGCTGGCCGAGCAGGCGGAGCGGTCGTTCCTCCGCTTGGGCCGGTGGCCCCGACGGGCAGGGGCGAGATCCGTCCGGTGGCCGATGCCAGCGCCTAAGCTTCCCCCATGAGCGTGCCACCGACCGGTCTCGCCGCGACGCGGGCTTTTTTCGGGCCCCGTGCGGCTACCTGGGAGTTGAAGTTCCCCGACGACGGGCCCCGCTACCGTCGGGCCGTCGCGGATCTGGCTCCGCCGGCCGGTGGGGTGGTCGCCGACATCGCGTGCGGCACCGGGCGCGCCCTGCCGGAGTTGCGGGACGCCGTCGGCCCCGGGGGCACCGTTCTCGGGGTCGATGTGACGCCCGAGATGCTCGCCGAGGCGGCCGCCCGCGGTCGTCACCGCGTGGCGGCGCTGCTCCTCGGCGACGCCCTGCACCTGCCGTTCAGGACCGGCGCTCTGGACGCCGTCTTCGCCGCCGGGCTGGTCTCGCACCTGCCCGACCCGGTCGACGGCCTGCGCGAACTCGCCCGCGTCTGCCGGCCGGGCGGGCGCCTCGCGTTGTTCCACCCCGTCGGGCGGGCCGCGCTGGCACGGCGGCAGGGCCGGGAGCTGACCCCGGACGACCTCCGCGCCGAGCCGAACATCCGCGCCGCTCTCACCGCGGCGGGCTGGCGCCTGGACGACATCGACGACGGCGAGGACCGCTACCTCGTCCTCGCCACCGTCCACTGACGACGGTCAGCGGGTGACCTCCCGGCCTCGCTCCTCGCGCGCACCACGGCCGCGGAAAGCGCATTCAGTCGCGGGTTTCAGCGGTGCGCTCGCGCGGGTGGCACGCCGTACCGGCGGCGGTAGGCGGCCGCGAACCGGCTGGCGCTGGAGAAGCCCCAGCGTGCCGCGACCTCGCTGACCGTGCATCCCGACGAGGCCAGGTCCGCGTCGGCGCGTTGCAGGCGGATTCCGAGCAGGTACTCGGTCGGGCTGCAGCCCACCCACTGCCGGAAGCCCTCCTGCAGGCGGCGGACGCTGGTGCCCGCGACCTCGGCCATGTCGCCCGCCGTCCAAGGACGGCCCGGGTCGTCGTGCAGCTGATCCAGGACCCGGTTGATCGCCCGCGGGCGCGGGGCCGGGCCGGCACCGGCCTCCGGGCACCCGGCCAGCAGGAAACTCGCCGCCAGCGCGCCGGCCAGCTGGTCGCGCACGACGTCGCCCAGGAGGCCGGGCTCGTGCAGGTTCGCCGCCAGGCTGCCGACCAGCTGACGCCACGCGCGCCCCTGCCCGGCGGCCAGATCGAGCTGGTCCGGCAGCTCGCCGCGCAGCGTGACGCGGTCGCCGCCGAGCACCCGCTCGGCCTCGCGGTCCAGCCACGCGCTGTCGAACTTCACGCCCAGCACCGTGCAGGTGGCGTCCCAGTGGCTGATCAGCGAGGGCGTGTCGGCCCGGAACACCGTCGCCTGCCCGGACACCGACACCACCGGCCCGTGCCTGCCGCGGCTCTCCAGGTGCCCGGTCAGCGGCATGTTGATCTCGTAGGCGCCGGGGTAGTCGCACGCGACCCGCACGTCGGCGCCCCACCCGACGTGCCCCACCAGCACCGGCCCGAGGTCGAGCGTGCGCAGCGTCAGGCGCGGATCGCGGCCGCCGCCGAGCGGCTGCAGCTCGTGCGGGAAATACGCCTCCGCCACCTTCCGGGACGCCTGGTGCCAGTCCCGGGGCGGCGCACTACGCCGTGCGGGCATGCGCAGGAGGTTACCAGAGACACCCGCCGCGAACTGGCCGCGCGATCCGTGCCGAGACCGCGCGAAGCGTGTCGCGCCGCAGGTCAGCGCTGCCTAGCCTCCCGTTCATCCCGGACAACGACGTGGGAGGACACCGCGATGACGACGACCGAACGGCCCGATCTCGCCTGGCTCGACGAGGTCACCATGACGCAGCTCGAGCGCAACCCGTACGAGGTGTACGAGCGGCTGCGCGCGGAGGCGCCGCTGGCCTTCGTGCCGGTGCTGGGGTCCTACGTCGCCTCGACCGCCGAGGTCTGCCGCGAAGTCGCGACCAGCCCGGACTTCGAGGCCGTCATCACCCCGGCCGGCGGCCGCACCTTCGGGCACCCGGCGATCATCGGCGTCAACGGCGACATCCACGCCGACCTGCGCTCCATGGTCGAGCCCGCCCTGCAGCCCGCCGAGGTGGACCGCTGGATCGACGACCTGGTGCGGCCCATCGCGCGCCGCTACCTGGAGCGGTTCGAAAACGACGGGCACGCCGAACTGGTGGCGCAGTACTGCGAGCCGGTCAGCGTCCGCTCGCTCGGCGACCTGCTCGGCCTGCAGGAGGTCGACTCGGACAAGCTGCGCGAGTGGTTCGCCAAGCTGAACCGCTCGTTCACCAACGCCGCCGTCGACGAGAACGGCGAGTTCGCCAACCCCGAGGGCTTCGCCGAGGGCGACCAGGCCAAGGCCGAGATCCGCGCCGTCGTCGACCCGCTGATCGACAAGTGGATCGAGCACCCCGACGACAGCGCCATCTCGCACTGGCTGCACGACGGCATGCCGCCCGGCCAGACCCGCGACCGCGAGTACATCTACCCGACGATCTACGTGTACCTGCTCGGCGCGATGCAGGAACCCGGCCACGGCATGGCCTCCACCCTGGTCGGCCTGTTCAGCAGGCCCGAGCAGCTGGAAGAGGTCGTCGACGACCCCACGCTGATCCCGCGGGCGATCGCCGAGGGCCTGCGGTGGACCTCGCCGATCTGGTCGGCCACCGCCCGCATCTCCACCAAGCCGGTGACCATCGCCGGGGTCGACCTGCCCGCCGGCACGCCGGTGATGCTCTCCTACGGCTCGGCCAACCACGACACCGGCAAGTACGAGGCGCCCTCGCAGTACGACCTGCACCGCCCGCCGCTGCCGCACCTCGCCTTCGGCGCGGGCAACCACGCGTGCGCGGGCATCTACTTCGCCAACCACGTCATGCGGATCGCGCTGGAGGAGCTGTTCGAGGCCATCCCGAACCTGGAGCGCGACACCCGCGAGGGCGTCGAGTTCTGGGGCTGGGGCTTCCGCGGCCCCACCTCGCTGCACGTCACCTGGGAGGTGTGAGGTGACGTTCGCGGTCAGCGTCGGGGGCAGGCGGGTCGACTGCGAGCCCGGCCAGACCCTGCTCGAGGCGTTCCTGCGCGGCGGGATGTGGATGCCCAACTCGTGCAACCAGGGCACCTGCGGCACCTGCAAGCTCCAGGTGCTCTCCGGCGAGGTCGACCACGGCGCCGCCCCGGAGGACACCCTCAGCGCCGAGGAACGCGCGTCCGGACTGGCGCTCGCCTGCCAGGCCCGTCCGCTCGCCGACACGGAGGTGCGCAGCACCGCCGACGCCGGGCGCGTCACGCACCCGCTGCGCGACCTGACGGCCACCGTGCTGGAGGTCGCCGACATCGCGCGCGACACCCGGCGGGTGCTGCTGGGCCTGGCCGAGCCGCTGGCGTTCGAGGCCGGGCAGTACGTCGAGCTGGTCGTGCCCGGCTCCGGCGCGCGGCGGCAGTACTCGCTGGCCAACACCGCCGACGAGGACAAGGTGCTGGAGCTGCACGTCCGGCGCGTGCCCGGTGGGGTCGCCACCGACGGCTGGCTCTTCGACGGGCTCGCCGCCGGCGACCGGGTCGAGGCGACCGGGCCGCTCGGCGACTTCCACCTGCCGCCGCCGGACGAAGACGACGGCGGCCCGATGGTGCTCATCGGCGGCGGCACCGGGCTGGCGCCGCTGGTGGGCATCGCCCGCACCGCGCTGGCCCGGCACCCGTCGCGCGAGGTGTTGCTGTACCACGGGGTGCGCGGCGCGGCGGACCTGTACGACCTCGGCCGGTTCGCCGAGATCGCGGAGGAGCACCCGGGTTTCCGGTTCGTGCCGGTGCTGTCGGACGAGCCGGATCCGGCGTACCGCGGCGGTTTCCCGACCGACGCGTTCGTCGAAGACGTCCCCAGTGGACGCGGCTGGTCCGGCTGGCTGTGCGGCCCGCCGGCGATGGTCGAGGCCGGGGTGAAGGCGTTCAAACGGCGGCGCATGTCGCCGCGGCGGATCCACCGGGAGAAGTTCACGCCGGCCTCGTGAGGACTTCGAGGGTGACGGCCGTGGTATCGCCCGGGTGCAGGTCCTCGGCTTCCCGGACGGCGCGTTTGACCGGCAGCACGTAGCAGCCGCGCGCCTTGTCCGGGAAGACCGAGGTCGTCCACGTGGTCGCGCCGACCCGGGCGCGCACCCGCACGGACCCGAAGCCCGGGCGGCTGCCCTCGGTGAGGTCGCTGATCTCGTCCGAGGCGTCCGCGGGCAGGCTCACGAACGTCCAGGTGTCGGCGCGCCGCGCGTCCCACACCCAGAGCTCCGCGTCGAAGACGATGTCCACCCGCGGAGCGTCTCACGCGGCACCGACAGTTTCGGAGCGTGCGGGCCGCGGTACCCGTTCCCGGTGATCACGCACCAGTTCACCGGGGCGGCAGGCACCCGGATGCACGCCGAGGTGACCGGGCCGGCGGGCGCGCCGGAGGTGGTGTGCGTGCACGGGCTGGGCTGCTCGCACCGGTACTTCCGCCCGCTGGCGCGCACGCTGGGGGAGCGGCTGCGGGTGAGCGCGCCGGACCTGCCAGGTTTCGGCCGCACGCCGGGGCCGCGCCGGGCGCTGGACGTGCGCGGGTTGTCGGCGGCGCTGGCGGAGTGGCTGCGGGAGACCGGGCGGGGCGGTTCGGTGCTGGTCGCGAACTCGGCGGGCTGCCAGATCGTGGTGGACCTGGCCGTGCACGCGCCGGAGCTGCTCGGCCCGGTGGTGCTGATCGGCCCGAGCACCGACCGGACGGCGCCGTCGCTGGTGCGCCAGCTCAGCCGGCTCGTGGCCGACGCTCCGCGGGAACGGCCGTCGCTGCTGGTGGTGCTCGCGTGGGACTACCTGGTGTGCGGGCCCCGGCGGCTGCTCGCCACCGCCCGGCACCTGCGGGACGACCCCGTCGAGGTGAAGCTGCCGCACCTGACCACCCCCGCGGTGGTCGTGCGCGGCAGCCGGGACCCGATCGCGTCCCGGGCGTGGGCGCAGCAGATGGCGGCGCGGCTGCCCGCCGGCCGGTACGCGGAGGTTCCGGGCCATGCGCACGCGCTGAACCACTCGGCGCCGGCGGAGGTGGCGGGGCTGGTCGAGTCGTTGGTGGGGAGTGCGCCGCGGTGATTCAGTCCTTGGCGGGAAGCGCACCGGCGTAGGACACGCCCCGCGTCACCCACTCGCGGAGCCGCGCCGCGGTCCGGACGACCGCGGCGTCCACCCGGAGCCATCCGCGCATCTCGCGGCCGCGCATCACCATCGGCTGGACGCCCTCGCCGAGGAGGCGCTCACCCTCGTCCGGCTCGACGCGCACCAGCAGGCCGCCTTCCGAACTGGCCGCGACGGCCATGTTGCCGTGGACGAGGAACGCCAGCCCGCCGAACATCCACTTTTCCCGCACACCGTCCACACCGGACAACTGTTCCCGGACGCGGTCGGCGAGTTCGTGGTCGTAGGCCATGTGCCAGTATCACCGCCGCTTGGGCTTGCCGCGCTTGGTGGGGCGGCGGGGCTGGTTCCGGCGCGGCGCCGGCTTGCGCTCCTCCGCGGGGCGCTTCGCCTTCGACTGCTTCGGCGCCGGCGGCCGTCCGCGGGTGCTGTTGACCGTGCGGCCGCGGACGATGCCGATGAACAGCTCCATCTCCTCGGTCGTCTCGTCCTCCAGCCAGGACAGCGCGACCCGAGACTGGGGGACGCCGGTGACCGGCCGGTACGTGAGGTCCCGCCGGTGGTGCAACCGGGCGAGCGACTGCGGCACCACCAGCACCCCGACACCGGCCGCGACGAGTTCGATCGCGTCGCCGGTGGTGGCGGGGCGTTCGAGCGCCGGCTTGCCGGGCGGGTGCGCCCAGTCCAGGGTGTCGTCGAGCGGGTGCAGCACCAGCTCGTCGGCGAGGTCGTCGGCGGTGATCTCGTCCGCCGCGGCGATCAGGTGGTCCTTCGGCACGACCACGACCGTCGTCTCGGTGTAGAGGGGGATGGCGTGCAGGCCGTCGCGGTCGGTGGGCAGGCGCAGCAGCACCGCGTCGAGCTCGCGGTCGCGGACCCGTCCGGCCGCCTCCGCGGCGGTGACCTGCACCAGCTCCAGCGGGACGGCGGGGCTGCGCTCCGCCCAGATCCGCACCCACTTGCCGGGTGTCACCCCGGGCACGTACCCGAGCGTGAAGGACTCTGCCACCCGGCCAGGCTACCGGGCGTGACCGGCGTCGTTATCCGGGACAGCCGAACCGGGGGATCCGGCGGAACGGTTGACGCAACTATCCGGTTGCCATAGTGTGGCAACCAAGAAGTTGCGACACAGGAGGCGTCATGGCGTTCCCGGACCGCATCGAGCGCGTCGTCGAGCTCGGTCACCCGCCCGCGAAGGTGTGGGCCGCGCTCACCACCGCCGAGGGGCTCGGCACCTGGTTCGGCCAGGAGGCGTCGATCGACCTGCGGCCCGGCGGCGCGGGGGAGCTGAAGTGGGACAACGGTTTCCGTCAGGACCTGCGCGTCGAGCGGGTCGAGGAGCCACGGGTCTTCGGCTTCACCTGGCGGATCTACGGCCTGCCCGACGACGACCCGCGCCGGACCTACGTGGAGTTCACCCTCGAACCGGACGGCGAGGGCACGCGGCTCACCGTCGTGGAGACCGGGTTCGCCCAGCTGCCGGACGACGCGCACCGCGAGGCGTTCGACGGCAACACCGGGGGCTGGGCGCGGGAACTGGACGAACTGGCCGGCTACCTCGATGCAGCGTGATGCCGAGGCCGTCGCCGAGCAGGTCTTCGCCGCGCTGGCCGATCCGACGCGGCGGGCGATCCTGGCCGAGCTGGCCGCGCGGGGCCCGGCCACGGCCACCGACCTCGCCGGCCGCCTGCCGATCACCCGGCAGGGCGTCGCCAAGCACCTCGCCCTGCTCGCCGAGGCCGGGCTCGTCACGGCCGAGCCGGGGGAGCGGCGGCGGGTCCGCTACCGCCTCCGGACGGCCCCGATGCAGGTGGCGCAACAGTTCCTGGCCGCGCTGGCCCGCGACTGGGACAACCCGCTGGCGAAACTGCGCGACCAGCTGGACGGCACAGCGTGATCATCCGAAGTGGAAGGTGGAGAACCGATGAGGACACCCCCGATCGTCTCGCGACAGGAGTGGCAGGCCGCGTGGGAGGAGCTCCTGGTCAAGGAGAAGGAGCTGACGCGGGCGAAGGACGCGATGGCCGCCGCGCGGCGCCGCATGCCGTGGACCGAAGTGGACCGGGACTACCGGTTCGACGGCCCGGACGGGCCGGTGGATCTGCTCGGCCTGTTCGACGGCCGTCGTCAGCTGATCGTCTACCGGGCGTTCCTCGAGCCCGGCGTGCACGGCTGGCCCGGCCACGCCTGCGTCGGCTGCTCGATGGTGGCCGACCAGGTCGCGCACCCCGCCCATCTGAACGCCCGCGACACCACGCTGGTGTTCGCCTCGCGCGCGCCGCAGCCCGACATCGCGCGGGTCAAGGCGCGGATGGGCTGGACGATGCCCTGGTACACCATCCTGGACGACTTCGACGCCGACTTCGGGGTGGCCGAGTACCACGGCACGAACGCCTTCATCCGCGAGGGCGACCGCGTGTTCCGCACCTACTTCGTCAACAACCGCGGCGACGAGGCGATGGGCGGCACCTGGAGCTACCTCGACATCACGGCGCTGGGCAGGCAGGAGACGTGGGAGGACTCGCCGGAGGGCTACCCGCAGACGCCGCCCTACGAGTGGTGGCACTGGCACGACGACTACCCGGCGCGTCAGCCGTCCGCCTGAGGCGGACCATCGCCGCGGCGTGGTAGCACGAGGCTCAGCGGTAGCGGAAGCGGGCCAGCTGAGGTGGGACGAACAACAGCAGCAGCGAGTAGTAACCGGCGGCGGGCACTAGCGCGGACAGCACGAACGCCACCGCCAGGGCGACGGCGGCGCCCACCGAGTTGAACACCCAGCGGCCGTCGATCGCCGAGGCGTCGCGGGCCAGCCCGGGGGTGCGCCGGACCACCAGCGTCATCGCTGTGAGGCACAGTGTGTTGGCCAGGACCGTGCCGATGTAGAACAGCACCACGAACTCGTCCTCGCCGTAGGCGCCGGTGAGCTCGCTCGGGAACGGCAGCACCGCGACGGTCAGCAGCCACGCGATGTTCAGCCACATCACGGCCGCGTTGACAGCGCGGACCTGCTCGAACAGGTGGTGATGGCTCAGCCACTGACGGGCGATCACCACGAAGCTCAGCAGGAAGCTCACGATCTGCCAGCGGTTGCCGCTGATCGCCTCGGCCGCCGGCTGCCCGTCGACCACCAGCTCGGACACCGAGTCGGCCAGGGGGAGCACCAGCAGCGTCATCGCGATCGCCACGACCGCGTCGGAGAAGAAGACCAGCCGCTCGGCCGGCCGCAGCGCGCTCACGGGCGGTCCGACTGGCGCACCGCCTGGCGGGCCACCTGCCGCAGCCAGCGGTGCGCCTCGTCGTGTTCCTTGCGCTCGTCCCACCACATGATCTCCACGATGGGCGGCGGGTCGCCGGGGCACTCCAGGATCCGCAGGTCCGACCGGCCGGCCAGGTAGCGCGTCAGCCGCCGCTGCATGACCGCGATCCGGTCGGTCCCGGCGATGAAGTACGGCGTCGCCTGGTAGCTGTCCACCCGCACCGCCACCCGGGGACGCGCGGACAGCCTCGCCATCAGCGGCCCCAGCGGCGACGTGGCCGGATAACCGCCGTCCGGGTGGTGCGGCACCACCCACGGCAGCCGCTCCAGGTCGGACAGCTCCAGCCGGTCGCCGACCGGGTTGTCGGCCGACACCACGCACACCCAGCGGTCCCGGAACAGCTCCAGCGAGTTGATCCCGGGCGCGTGCAGCTCGGGCTTCGCGGCGCAGATCATCGCGTCGATCAGCCGCAGCGTCTCCGGGATGTCGGCGGGCAGCCGCTCCCGCACCACCCGCACGTGCATCCGGATGTTCGGCCCCGCGGCGTACATCGCCGCCGACAGCTGCTCTCCGTAGGCGGCGAGCACGTAGTCGGGCATCAGCAGGGTGAACTCGCGCTCCGAGGACTCCGGGTCGAAGCCGGGCGTGGTGGCGAACAACCGTTCCAGGCTGGCGCACAACGGCTCCACCTGCCCGGCCAGCTGCGCCGCCAGCGGGGACAGCACATAGGAGCCGCGGGACCGGATCAGCAGCTGGTCGTCGAAGTGGCGGCGCAGCCGGGACAGCGCCGCGCTGGCCGTCGGCTGGCTCACGCCCACCCGCTCGGCCGCCCGGGTCACGTTGCGCTCGCGCAGCAGCTCCCGCAGGAACACCAGGAGATTCAGGTCCAGGCTCGCCAGCGACAAGGAGCGTCGTGTCACCTTGCGGACGGCCGAACCCATGGATCCATTAGGAGCCGGGCGCGATCGGGTGTCAAGGATCTTGCCGTGTGGCGGAAAGGAACTTCCGCAGCGCCCCGGCGGTCTCGGCGGGACGCTCCTCGGCGAGGTAGTGGCCGCAGTCCAGCGCGGTCCCGGTGACCCGCGGGGCCCACGGCCGCCACACGGCGAGCACGTCATCGGTCCTCCCCAGCGGTCCGGCCGCGCCCCACAGCACCAGCGTGGGGCAGGTGATCTCCCGCCGGCCCCGGTCGGCTTCGTCGTCGGCCCGGTCCACGGTGGCGCCCGCGCGGTAGTCCTGGCACATCGCGTGCACGACCGACGGCCGCCGGTAAGCCGCCCGGTAGGCGCGCAGTGCCGCCTCGGCGAAGATCCCGTCCGCGCCGCGCAGGAAGAACGCGTCCGGGTCGGCGGCGATCAGCCGTTCCGGCAGGTCACCCGGCTGGGCGAGGAAGAACCAGTGCCACGCCGACCTGGCGAACTCCGCGTCCACGCGGGCCAGCACGTCGGCCGTGGGCAGGATGTCCAGCACGGCCAGCGCGGTCACCGCGTCCGGGTGGTCGAGCGCGAGCCGGTAGGCGCAGCGCCCGCCCCGGTCGTGCCCGGCGACGGCGAAGCGGCGGAACCCGAGCCGGCCCATCACCGAGACCAGCTCGCGCGCCATCGCCCGCTTGCCGAACGCCGCCACGTCGCCGCCGGGCGCCACGCTGTCCCCGTAACCGGGCAGGTCCGCGGCGATGACCGTGTGGTCGCGGGCCAGCTCGGGCGCGACCAGGTGCCACATGGCCGAGGTCTGCGGGTAGCCGTGCAGCAGCAGCACCGGCGGGCCGCTGCCGCCGGTGCGGACCCGGACCCGTCCGCCCGCCGGTGTCGCCACGTCCTGGCAGGTGAACCCGGCGAACACGGTCAGATCCCGTACCAGGCCGCCGCGTTGCCCGTGAGCACCGCCTCCGCCTCGGCCGGGGTCAGCGCGTCGAGAAGCCGCTGCCCGCTGCCGCCGTGGTCGTGCGGGTGGTCGCTGGCGTGCATCAGCATCGAGCCGGCGCCGACCATGTCCAGCACCTCCCGCACCTGCCCGGGGTCCCGCGGCAGGTGCGCGGGCGCGGTGGTCAGCCGGATGTGCCGCGCCACCACCTCCGACGGTTTCGCGCCCAGCCACGGCACCTCGCGCCACACACCCTTCCAGTCCTTGTCGAACCGCCACAGCAGCGCGGGCAGCCAGGAGAACCCGCACTCCAGCAGGGCGACCCGCAGGTCCGGCAGCTCCGCGAAGACACCCTCGGCGACCAGGCTGCTGAGCTGGGCCTGCACGAGCAGCTGCGAGTTGCCCACATAGTCCTCGAGGTAGGTGTGGGTGAACCCGGTGCTGGTGGGCGCGTTCCCGATCCGGCCCCACGCGTGCAGGCCGACCACCAGTCCGCGTTCGGCGGCGGCCCGCAGGATCGGCCGGTGCCGCTTGTTGCCCCACGGCGCGTCCGTGCGCACCGGCAGCAGCACCTGCACGATGCCGGGGTGGTCGCCGATCCGCTCGATCTCGGCGACGGCGGCCTCGGCGTCCAGGGTCGGCACCACCATGCCGGCGCGCAGCCGGTCGTCGCTGCTCAGCCACTCCGCGATCAGCCAGTCGTTGACCGCGCGGGTGAGCGCCGCCTCGTAGTAGGGGTTGCGGTTGCAGTGGAACGACGTCGTGCACACCAGGATCGCGGCCCGCAGCCCGTCGAGCAGGTTCGACCGCACCGACTCCGCGTCGTGCGCCGGAGTCAGGCCGGCGGCCCGCGCGGCCGGGGTGGCGCTGGTGGGCGCCGCAGGGGGATAGGCGCCGCCCTGGTGCGGGGACAGCATCAGCCCGCCCTCCAGCACGTAGCCGCGCCAGTACGGTTCCAGGTAGGGCAGCAGGTCGTTCAGCGACGACGGTCCACAGTGGATTTCGGCGTCGATGCGGGTGGTGCCGACCGCGGTGGTCATGGGGCCTCCGGCAGACCGTAGAGCCGGCACGCGTTGGCGCCCATGACGCCTTCGCGCAGCGCGGCGGGGAACAGGCGCGGCGCGTGCCGCGGGGAGTCGAAGTCCCAGTGCGGGTAGTCGGAGGCGAACATGATCCGCTCGTCCATCCCGAGGTGGGCCAGCGCCTTGTCGAGGTCGCGCGGGTCGTCAGGCTCCTCGATGGGCTGGGTGGTGAACCAGAACCGCTCGCGGATGTACTCCGACGGCGGCTTGACCAGGTGCGGCACGTCGCCCCGCAGCTGCTCCCACGCGTCGTCCAGCGCCCACATCAGCGGCGCGGCCCAGGCGATGCCGCCCTCCACGCAGATCACCTTCAGCTCCGGCAGCCGGTCCAGGACGCCCTCGCAGAGCATCCCGGTGACGAACGCGGCCATCAGGTTGCCGTTCCACACGTGCTCTTCGAGGTAGAACGACGGCCACCCGGCGCCGCGGTGCATCTCCAGCCCACCGGTGTGCGCGGCGACCGGCAGCCCGGCCTCGGCCGCGGCCTCGTAGATCGGCCAGTACCGGCGGCGGCCGAAGCCGAGCTCGCCGCCGGTGGACAGCAGCACCTGCACGAACCGCGGGTCGCCGGCGTGCCGCCGGATCTCCTCGGCCGCGAGGTCCGGCGCCTCGATCGGGATGGTGATCGACCCGCGCAGCCGGGGTTCGGCGTCGAGCAGCGTGTCGATCTGCCACTCGTTGAGCGCCCGGCACAGCGCGGCGGCGTACTCCGGTTCCTCGGCGCCCCAGCTGTGGCTCTGCAGCGGGATCAGGATGCCGTGAGTCACGCCGAACTCGTCGAGCAGCTGGTCCCGGATCATGCCCAGGTCGCTGCCCGGCGGCCCGTCCGCGGGCCAGGAGTCCAGCCGGAAGCCCGCGTTGCGGACCCGCGGGTAGATCTCCGGCGGGCCGGGCACGCGGCTGCCGAACAGGTCCCACCGCGCGCGGTGCTTCTCCGGCAGCCGCTCCCGGATGGCGGCCGCCGGGGCCGCCGGGTGGATGTCGGTGTCGACGATGGTGTAGCCGGTGCGGCCCGGCGCGCTGCCGGGCTGCCCGGCGACGGCGGTGCTGGTCATCGGTCACCTCCCTTGTCGCCAGGGCGTGCTCCGCCGCTGGTGTCCACGACCACGTAGGCGTCTTCCACGTGCACCGGGTACGTCTCGGCGACGTACGGGCCCGGGATGCGCCCGTTCTTGCCGCGCTCCACGGAGACGTCGTAGGTGCGGGCCGGCGGTTCGTCCGGCCCGAGGAACGACTGCCCGGTCTCGAGGTCGTACTCCCAGCCGTGCCAGGGGCAGGCGACGAGCGCGTCGCCGTCCTCCTGCCGGACCTCACCGGGCGCGGTGGAGGTCAGCCACGGCTGGGTGGCCCCGAGGCAGAGTGGGCCGCCCTGGTGCGGGCAGTGGTTGTTCAGTGCGTAGAAACGGTCGCCGACCCGGAAAACCCCGATCGACCGCCGGCCGGCCTGGACGATCCGGCGCTCTCCCGGCGGGAAGTCGTCGAGCCGGGACACCACGATCCTCATGCTGTGCACGGTAGAGATCGCCGCGGGCCGGGCGGAAAGTGAAAGTTTCGATGGAGACCATCGGCCGTCCCGATAGTGGCGCATGTGGACCCGCCGTCAGGTGACGCGATTTCGCTTGCGCAGCAGGGGAAACCGCGCTCCGGTGGTGATCCTGACCGGCAGGGCCGGCGACGACGGCGGGAAACCGGGGACCTTGACGGGGGCGATCGAATCGGGTCAACCTCTTCCCCAGCCGGTCACAGGGCGGTGGCCGGCAGGAGGAACGAGGAGAACCATCGTGTCCACTCCATCGCCGAGTCCATCGTTGCCCCGTCGGGCATTCCTGAGGCGTTCCGCGCTGACCGCGGCGGCCGTGGCCGCCGGACCGGCCGTGTTGTCCGCGTGCGGCGCCGGCCCGGCGGCAGGCGGGGGCGGCAGCGGAACGGCGACCTTCCTGAGCATCCTGCCGCTGGAAACCCTGTCCATGTCCCCGGAGCTGCTCGCCGTCGCCGGTGGCCACTTCGCGCGGCACGGGCTGGACGTCACGCTGCAGGAGGTCAAGGGGTCGCCCCAGGCCACGCAGACCCTGATCGCCGGTGTCGGCGTGGTCGCGCGGCTCGGGCAGATCGACCTGATGACCGCGGTCGCCGAATCGAACCAGCCGCTGGTGAACATCGGCACGCTGTGCCGCGGTTCCGCGGTGCGCGTCGTCTACAGCAAGCAGGCCCCGCTGGAAAAACCGCAGGACTTCGTCGGCAAGACGATCGGGGTCAGCTCGGAGGGTGGCACGAGCAGCAAGATCGTGTCGCTGGTGCTGGCCAACTCCGGTCTGGACCCCAAGAGCACGCCGCGCCAGGTCACCGGGCTCACCCCGGGCACGTTCAACCTGGTGCAGCAGGGCCGGATCGCCGGGTACGTGGTCAGCATCGACACCGCGAACATCGTGCAGTCCCAGCACGCGGACGCGGGCGTGTTCGACCCGGGCACCGTGGTGAAGTCCGACTCGCAGATCTACGTGACGACCGCCGACGTGATCGCCAAGCACCCGGACACGTTGCGGGCGTTCATGGCCGGGATCCGCGACGCCGTCGCGGAGTACGTGAACGACCAGGACTTCGCCAGGACGATCGGGACGCTGCGCGGCAAGTACTCCTTCGCCACGCTCGACGACGACGCGATCGCGCGCAAGAGCCTCGGCACGATGCGCGACCTGTGGACGGGCAAGGACCCGTCACGGCCCCTGCTGGTCACCGACCCGGCCGCGTGGACCGCCGGCTACGACGAGCTGACCAGGGCGGGCCAGGCCAAGCCCGGCGGCGACGCCGCGAAGTGGTTCGACAACAGCTTCCTGCCGGCCACCACCACCTGATCGCGAGGAGACGCATGTCCGCGCACCACGCCGAGACCCTCACCGCGGCCCCGCGGCAGGCCGCACCGCCGAAGCTGGAACTCGCCGGTGTCGGCAAGGAGTTCCGGTCCAAACGCGCCACCACCCGCGCCCTGCACGACATCACGCTGACCATCAGCGACGGCGAGTTCGTGTCCGTGATCGGCCGGTCCGGCTGCGGCAAGACGACCCTCCTGCGCACGCTCGCCGGGCTGCAGAGCCCGTCCGAGGGGCGGATCCTCGTCGAGGGCCGGTCGCTGTGGAACGGGTCCAGAGTGGACTCCTCCGTGGTGTCCGAGCTGGGCGTGGTCTTCCAGGACGCCAACCTCTTCCCGTGGTACTCGGTCGCGGACAACATCGCGCTGCCGCTGAAGCTGCGTGGCGCGGGCAAGCGCGAGCGCCGGGAACGGGCGTACGAACTGGCGAAGCTGGTGGGGCTGGCCGGGTTCGAGAAGTCCTACCCGCGCGAGCTGTCCGGCGGGATGCGGCAGCGCGTGGCTATCGCGCGGGCGCTGTCCACCCGGCCGAAGCTGCTGCTGATGGACGAACCCTTCGGCGCGCTGGACGCGCTGACCCGCGAGCGGATGAACGCCGAGCTGCAACGGATCGCGCTCGCCACCAAGGCGACCGTCGTGTTCGTCACCCACGACATCACCGAGGCGGTGTTCCTCGGCGACCGGGTGGTGCAGCTGAGCCCGCGGCCGGGCCGCATCAGCGAGATCCGCGCGGTGGACTTCCCCAAGCCGCGGGATTTCGACGTCCAGACCGAGCCGGAGTTCGGCAGGGTCGTGCGCGAGCTGCGGCACGCCCTCGACAGGCAGGAGTGACCCGGTGAACAGGGAACGGTTCGGCAGGTGGCTGCCGTGGGTGAGCACACCGCTCATCCTGGTCGTGTTCTTCCTGCTGTGGGACGTGTTCGTGCGCGTCAACGGCATGTCGGAGCTGGTGCTGCCGCGGCCGGGCACCGTGTTCGCGAGCCTCGGCGAGCTGGTCACCACCGGCGACACCTGGTACCACGCGCGGGTCACCGCGATCGAGACGATCAGCGGGTTCGCGATCGCGCTCGTCGCGGGCGTCGCGGCGGGCGTGGTGCTGGGCAAGGTGCGGTGGATGGAGCGCAGCCTGCGGCCGCTGATCGTGGCCTCGCAAGTGGTGCCGAAGGTGGCGCTGATCCCGCTGTTCGTGATCTGGTTCGGCTTCGGCATCACCTCGAAGGTGATCATGGCCGCGATGCTGGCGTTCTTCCCGATCATGCTCAACGTGCAGCTGGGCGTCCGCTCGGTCGAGGCGGGGCAGCGGGACGTGATGCGCAGCCTCAACGCGAACCGGTGGCAGACGTTCAACCACCTGGAGTTCAAGAGCACGCTGCCGTACGTGTTCGCCGGCATGGAGGTCGGGATCGTGCTGGCGATCATCGGCACGATCGTGGGGGAGTACCTGGGCGGCAGCGAGGGGCTGGGCTACCTGGTGGTGCGCACCCTCAACGCGCTTGACGCGCCCGCGTTGTTCGCGGTGATCATCCTGTTGTCGGTGCTCGGGTTGCTGCTCTACTTCGTGGTCAACGGCCTGAAGCGGTTCTTCATCCCGTGGCACGAGTCGGTCTACAGCATGCAGGAGACCAATGCCTGAGCCGGTGTTCGAGGCGGACGCCGAGGTCCTGGCCCGCCGGGTGGAGTCCGACGGGGTGGTGTCGCTGGAGCTGGGCGGCGTGGATCTGCCCGCGTGGGAACCGGGCGCGCACATCGACGTCGTGCTGCCCGGCGGGCTGGTGCGGCAGTACTCGCTGTGCGGTGAGGACGGCCGCTGGCGCATCGCGGTGCTGCGCGAACCGGACAGCCGCGGCGGGTCGGCGTGGATCCACGGCCACGCACACCCGGGCACGAGCCTGCGGATCCGCGGTCCACGCAACAACTTCCCGCTGCTGCCCGCGCCGCGGTACCTGTTCGTCGCGGGCGGGGTCGGCATCACGCCGATCCTGCCGATGGTGGCCGAGGCGGAGGCGGCGGGCGCCGACTGGACGCTGCACTACGGGGGCCGCAGCCGGACCTCGATGGCGTTCGTCAAGGACCTGGAGTCCTACGGCTCGCGCGTCGTGGTGACGCCCGAGGACGAGGCGGGGATGCTCGACCTGGACGCGATCCTCGCCCCGCCACGGGAGTCCACAGTGGTCTACTGCTGCGGTCCGGCCGGGCTGATCGACGCGGTCGAGACCCGGTGCCAGGCCTGGCCGCCCGGTTCGCTGCACGTCGAACGGTTCACCGCGGTCGAGCACGGCGGCGAGGCCCGCGAGTTCGAGGTCGAGCTGCGCGCGAGCGGGATGACGGTCACCGTGCCCGCGGAGCTGTCGATCCTGGAAGCGGTGGAGAACGCCGGGGTGCGCGTGATCTCCTCGTGCACCGAGGGGATCTGCGGGTCCTGCGAGACGACCGTCCTGGACGGCGAGATCGACCACCGCGACTCGGTCCTCGACGACGACGAGCGCGCGGCCGGTGACGTGATGATGATCTGCGTGTCACGGGCGAAGGGCGCCCGCCTGGTCCTCGACCTCTGACTCGTCGGGCACCCATTCCAGCAGGTCGCCGGGCTGGCAGCCGAGCACCCGGCACATCGCCTCCAGCGTGGAGAAGCGCACCGCCTTCGCCCGGCCGTTCTTCAGCACCGCGACGTTGGCCGGGGTGATCCCGACGCGCTCGGCGAACTCGCCGACGCTCATCTTGCGCTTGGCGAGCTGGACGTCGATGCGCACGACGATCGGCACTCAGATCACCGCTTCCATGTCGGTGCGCAGCGTGGTGGCCTGGCGCAGCAGGGCGCGCATCACGACCATCAGCAGGCCCACCACGGCGACCCCGACCACCAGCAGGAACAGCACGAGCGGGAGGCCGGGGTCGTCGGCGTTGACGCCGACGTAGAGGAACACCGCGACGAGCACGGCCCACCCGGCGGCGATCGCCCCGACGATCACGTTCACCCAGCGCATCGAGGCTTCGCTGAAGATGCGGTCCTTGCGGACCATGGTGAGCAGCTGCCACATCGCGACGATCACGACCTGGACGCACAGCACCCAGAACACGGTGATCGCGGTGGCCGGCCACCTGAGGTAGGCCATTTCGGGGTCTTCCCGTGCCATGTGGGCGAACTGCCCCGGCAGGGACATCACCTGGAACAGCACCAGGATCCCGAACAACGCGACGAGGAAGATCCGGAGGAGGGGGACGACCCAGCGTTCGGCGAGCATGCGCCGAGTATCGCGCGGTATCTATCGAAAATCAATGCATTCCTGTCGTTTCGCGTCTGTCACGCAGGTTCGGCATCCACTGTTGACTCACATTGTGGGTGTGTGCTCATAATGTGGCGACAGTGCAACGAGGCACGAGCGACAGGACAACCGCATGTCAGACACCGCAATACTGATCAACACCGGGGTCACGGTCGCGGCCATCGTGGTGTTGATCGTCCGCTTCCGGCTCAACCCGGTGATCGCGCTGGTGCTCGGCTCCTGCTACCTGGGGCTGTCCACCGGTCTCGGCGTGAGCAAGACGGTCGAGGAGATCACCGCCGGCTTCGGCGACGTGATGGCCGAGATCGGCCTGCTCATCGCGTTCGGCGTGCTCATCGGCGCGATCCTGCGTGATCTGCGGGCCATCGAACGCCTGGTGGACAAGCTGCTCAAGGTGTTCGGCGAACGCCGGATCCCCTACGCGATGGCGCTCACCATCGCCACCGTGCTGCAGTCGATCTTCCTGGACGTGCTGCTGGTGATCTCCGGGCCGCTGGCCAGGGGGATCGGCAAGCGGCTCGGGCCACGCGGCGTCGCGCGGATGGCGACGGCGCTGGCGATCGCGCTGGAGTGCGGCATCGTGTTCACCGTGCCCGGCGTCGGCGCGCTGGCACTGGCCGGGCTGCTGCACGTGCCGCTCGGCAAGTACCTGCTCTTCGGGCTCGTCGTGGTCATCCCGACGGTGACCATCGCGATCGCGATCATGTCGGTGCTGTTCGCCCGCGGCTGGTGGAACCCGGCCAAGGACGAGATGGCCGACGAGATCGTCGCCCCGGAAGCGCGGCCGCAGGGCGGTCCGGGCACCGTGGCCGCGGCCGACCTGCGCAAGCCGCCCGCCCTGCCGGTGGTGTTCAGCCCGCTGCTGGGCGCGCTGGTGCTGATCGCGACGGGCGCGGTGGCCGAGATGCTGGAGTGGTCCAACCCGGTGGTGGCGTTCCTGTCCAGCCCGGTGGTCGCCCTGCTGCTCGGCCTGGTCGGCACCTGCCTGATCGGCCGGCGGTACATGGGGCAGCCCGCGGTGGAATCGGCGCTCGGCTCCGGCCTGCGGGACAGCGGGCAGATCCTGCTGCTCAACGGCGTCGGCGGGTGTCTCGCGGCGGTGCTGGCCGCGGCCGGGCTCGGCGACATCCTCGGCAAGTACTTCTCCGCCAACACCTGGGCGCCGCTGCTGCTGGTGTGGCTGATGGCCGCGGTGCTGCACATCGCGGTCGGGTCGGTGACGATCTCCGCGATCACCTCGGCGGGCCTGCTCGCCCCGATCGCGCCGTCACTGGGCCTGGACCCGGTGCTGATCGCGTTGTCCGCGGGCGCCGGATCGCTGTTCATGGTCCACCTGACCAGCAACACCTTCTGGCTGCTGCAGTCGCTGCTCGGCCAGACCACGCGCGGCGCGCTGAAGACCGTCTCGGTCGGCGTCTCGGTCGCCTCCGTGGTGGCGCTCGGCCCGATCCTCGCGCTCAACCTCGTCCTCTGAGAACGGGAAGGAACAGATGGACACCGAACACGCACACCTGCCGCTGCGCGGCGTCCGCGTGCTGGAGCTCGGCAATTACATCGCCGGGCCCACCGCCGCGCGGCTGCTCGCCGACCTGGGCGCCGAGGTGATCAAGGTCGAGCGCCCCGGCCGCGGAGACGAGCTGCGCAACTGGCGGCTCTACGCGGGCACGGTGTCCATGCTGTTCCACACCGTCAACCGCAACAAGAAGTCCATCGCGGTCGACCTGCGCACCGGCGAGGGGCGGGACATCGTGCTCGACCTCGTCCGGCGCTGCGACGTGGTGATCGAGAACTTCCGGCCCGGCACGCTGGAGAAGTGGGGGCTGGGGCCGGCGGAGCTGGAACGCGCCAACCCGGACGTGGTGCTCGCGCGGATCTCGGCGTTCGGGCAGACCGGACCGCTGGCCGACCGGCCCGGGTTCGCCGCGGTGGCCGAGGCGATGGGCGGGATGCGCAACCTGGTGGGTGAGGCCGACCGGCCGCCGTCCCGGGTCGGCGTGTCCATCGGGGACTCGATCGCCGGGCTGTACGCCGCGTTCGGTGTGATGGTCGAGCTGTACGAGCGGGCCGTGGTGCCCCGGCGGCGGCCGCTGCGGGAACGGGTGGTCGACGTGGCGTTGCACGAGGCCGTGTTCTCGATGATGGAGTCGCTGGTGCCGGACCACCTCGCCTACGGGGTCGAGCGGCGGCGCGTGGGCGGGCGGATGGAGGGCATCGCGCCCAGCAACGCCTACGAGTGCGGCGACGGCGCGAGCGTGGTGATCGCGGGCAACGGCGACTCGATCTTCCGCCGGTACATGCTCGCGATCGGCCGCCCGGACCTGGCCGACGACCCGGGGCTGGCGGACAACGCGGGCCGCTGGGCGCGACGTGACGAACTGGACGAGGCGATCGGCGAGTGGACGCGTGGCCTGGACCGCGACGAGGTGCTGAAGATTCTCGACGAGGCCGGGGTGCCCGCCGGGCCGATCTACACGGCGGCCGACATCTGCGCCGACGAGCAGTACCGGGCGCGGGCGATGATCCAGCCGCTGCCGGTCGACCCGGGCACCGGCGAGGAGGTGCCGATCGGGTTCCCCGGGGTGGTCCCGGTGATCGGCACCGAGTCGCTGCCCCTGCGCACCCCCGGGCCGCGGCTCGGCGAGCACACCGACGAAATCCTGCACCTGCTCGGCCGGAAGGACGCCGGAAATGACTGACCTGCGGGACGTGACGTTGCGGGACGGCCTGCAGCTCACCGGGAAACCATTGCCCACGGCGCGCAAGGTCGCGGTGGTCCGGGAACTCCTGGCCGCCGGGGTGCCGAGCGTCGAGATCGGCTCGATGGCGCGGCCGGACCTGGTGCCGCCGCTGGCCGACACGCTCGACGTGATCCGCGCGCTGGACCCGGACGAGCTGGCGCGCTGCTGGGTGTGGGTCGCCACGCCCCGGCACGTCGAGCGTGCGGCGGAGGCCGGGGCGGTCAACTTCCAGTACTGCCTGTCCGCCTCCGACGCGCACAACCGCGCCAACATCGGCCGCTCCACAGAGGACAGTCTGGCGGCGATGCCGCGGGCGGTGGCTGCGGCGTCGGGTGGCCGTGTCCAGCTGTGCATCGCCACCTCGTTCACCTGCCCCTTCGAGGGAGCGGTGCCGGAGGAGCGGGTGCTGGCGATCGCGCGGGACCCGCGCGCCGAGGGCGCCGGGGACATCGTGCTGTGCGACACCCTCGGGCAGGCCGTGCCGGCGCAGGTGACCAGCCTGGTCGCGCGGGTGGCCGCCGAGACGCCGCCGCGCCGCATCGTCTACCACGGGCACGACACGTGGGGCCTGGGGGTGGCGAACACCCTGGCCGCCATCGCGGCCGGAGCGTCCGAAGTGGATGGTGCGCTCGGCGGACTCGGCGGGTGCCCGTTCGCCCCGGGCGCCAGCGGCAACGCGTCCACCGAGGACCTGCTGTTCGCGCTGCGGCCGTCGTGGCTCACGCCGTCGTCCTTCGCGCGGATCGTGCGGTTGTCCGGTGCGCTGCTGGACGAGCTCGGCGAACCCAACCGGTCGCGCGCGGCGCAGGGCGCCCGCACCAGCGCGACGGCCTTCCCGTGGGCGCTCGGCGAAGAGGTGAGCTGCCGGTGAGGTTCTTCGTCACCACGCCGCTGCCGGAACCCGGGATGACGCTGCTGCGCGAGGCCGGCACGGTGGTGGTGCCGGAACGGTCACCGGACCTGGCCGCGGTGTGCGCGTCGGGGGAGTACGACGTGGTCGTCGCGCAGCTGACCGACGTGTTCGACGCCGACGTGCTGGCGGGGGCCCGGTTGCGCGGCATCTCCAACTACGCGGTCGGCTACGACAACATCGACGTGGTCGCCGCGACCCGGCGCGGCATCCGGGTGTGCAACACGCCCAGCGTGCTCACCGACGCGACCGCCGACGTGGCGATGCTGCTGATCCTGGCGACCGCGCGGCGGTGCGTGGAGGCCGACGCGTTCGTGCGCGCCGGGCGGTTCACCGGGTGGGAGCCGTCGCTGCTGCTGGGCGGGGACGTCAGCGGCGCGTCGCTGGGGCTGGCCGGGTTCGGCCGCATCGCGCGGGCGGTGGCGCGGCGGGCGCTCGCGTTCGGCATGACGGTGCGCTGCACCAGCCGGCGGCCCGTCGACGAGCCGGGTGTCGAGCGGGTGGACTGGGACGAACTGGTCGAGCGGTCGGATTTCCTGTCGCTGCACGTGCCGCTGACCGCGGAGACCCGGCACCTGGTGGACGCTTCCGTGCTGCGGCGGATGAAGCGCTCGGCGATCCTGATCAACACCGCACGCGGCCCGATCGTGGACGAGCGTGCGCTGGTGGAGGCGTTGCGGAGCGGGGAGATCGCGGGCGCCGGGCTGGACGTCTACGAGGACGAGCCCCGGCTGGCGCCCGGGCTGGCCGACCTGCCGAACACGACGCTGCTGCCGCACGTGGGCAGCGCGACGCGGTCGGTGCGGGCGAAGATGGCGGAGTCATGCGCCCGGAACGCGATCGCACTCGCCGCGGGGGACGCGGTGCGGGTCGTGAACCCGGAGGCCGCCGCGTGAGGGTGGTGGTCGCGCCGGACAGTTTCAAGGGCACCTACAGCGCGGGAGAGGTGGCGTCGGCGATCGCGGCCGGCCTCGGGTCGGCCGGTGCCGAGGCGGTGCCCCTGCCGGTGGCCGACGGCGGCGAGGGCACCGTGGACGTCCTCAGTGGACCGCTGGGTCTGTCCGCGCGTGCTGCCGCGTCCCGCAACCCCTGGGGCGCCGAGTGTCCCGGCTCGATTGCGCTGAGCCGCGACGGCGCCGCCTTCGTGGAGCTGGCGTCGGTGTGCGGAATCACGACCCCGCACGACGGGGTGCGGGACCCCGTCAGCGCGTCGACCTACGGCGTCGGGATGCTGATGATCGCCGCGGCCCGTGCCGGTGCGCGGGAGGTCGTCGTCGCGGCGGGCGGGTCGGCCACCAGCGACGGCGGCGCGGGCGCGCTGCGGGCCATTCGAGCGGGCGGCGGGCTTCCGGTGCCGGTCACGGTGCTGACCGACGTGACCACGCCCTACCGCGACGCCGCGCGGGTGTTCGGCCCGCAGAAGGGCGCGGACCCCGCGCAGGTCGAGGTGCTGACGTCCCGGTTGCGCGCGGTGGCGTCGGCCCTGCCGCGGGACCCGTGGGACGTGCCGGGAACGGGCGCCGCCGGTGGTTTCGCGGGCGCGATGTGGGCGTTCGGCGCGTCACTCGTGCCGGGCGCCGGATACGTGCTCGACGCGCTGAACTTCGACGCGCAGGTGGCGTCCGCGCAGGCGGTCGTGGTGGGGGAGGGGCGGCTGGACGGGCAGAGCACGCAGGGCAAGATCGTGTCCGCGGTGCTCGCCCGCAGCCCCGGCGTGAACCGCTTCGCGGTGGTCGGGTCCCTGGGCCCCGGCGCCGAAACGATCCGCGACGAGTTCACCGGCGTGCTGGTGGCGAGCACGCCGGAGGAGATGCGCGCCGCGGGGCGGGTGATCGCCGGGCGGCTCAGGCCGGGTAGCGGCCGCCCAGGGCGCGCGTGATCCGCTCGGCGTGCTCGACCAGCACGTCGACCCACTCGAGGCACTTCTCGTACGGCATGCGCATCGTCGGGCCGCTCACCATCACCGCGCCCACCAGGTCCGCCGCCGAGTCGAACACCGGGGCCGCCAGGCCCGAGGCGCCGTCGACGCGCTCGCCGACCGTGATGGCGTACCCGTCGGCCGCGGTCTGCTTGATCAGGCGACGCAGCTCGTCCCGGTCGGTCACCGTGCTCTCGGTCAGCTGCGGCAGGTCCTCCCGCAGCACCTCGTCGGCCAGGCCGGGCGACCAGGCGAGCAGCACGCGCCCGGACGAGCCGACCGTGATCGGCGCGATCTTGCCGACCGACATCTCCCGCCGCAGCGCGTGCCGCGTCTCGGCGACCGCGATGCACACCCGGTGGCGCCCCTCGGCGCGGAAGAAGCACGCCGTCTCACCGGTGGCGTCCCGCAGGTCCTTCAGCACCGGGTTCACCACCGACAGGACGTCGAGGTCCTTGCCCGCCGCCGCGCCCCAGTACGCCATCCGCACGCCGAGCCGGAACCCGTCCCCGGCGCGGTCGAGGAAACCGTGCGCCACCAGGTTCGTCACCAGCCGCTGGACCGTCGACTGCGGCAGCCCCGTCTTGTGCTGCAGCTCCCGCAGCGTGAGCGACGGCTGGTGCAGCGTGAACGCGTCCAGGATGTCGACGATCTTGCCCAGCACGAGCAGCGGACGCTGACCGCCCTCACCGTCCGCCCTGCGCTCGTCCGCGGTGCTCATACCGAAAAGGTACGGCACGGGCCTCAGATCGGCGCGCAATCCGGCTTGTCGGTCCAGTTCGCGCCGCACAGGTACAGCGTGATGGGTGCGGTGTAGCCGTAGCGCGCGCCGAGCGCGTTGTACTCGGTGACGTCCACCCGCCCGGCCACGTAGTGGTCGGTGGCGGTGCCGACGGCGGTGTCGCTGTACGTCGGCGTGCCCGGGCCGGAGCTGTCGTCGGCGATGCCCCAGAAGCGGCCCATGTAGTAGGCCGCGCAGATGTTCACGTCGAGCAGGTACGCGCCGGCGGCGCCGCACTGCGTGGTCCCGGTGCCCGGGTCGACGGGCTGGCCGTGCCCCATTCCGCTGATCTCGTAGTACTCGACCTTGCCGCCGTAGACCCGGTGCCGCTGGCCGGCGACGGTGTCGGTCACGTCCGGCGTCTGGTCGGTGCCCGCCACGTTGGTCCACTGTTCGACCAGCTCGGTGGCGTTGCGCGGGGCGACGGTCGTGTCCGCGGTGCCGTGCCAGATCGACACCAGCGGGTGGGCGCCGGTGTGGTCGGCGGCGGCGCGCACCTTGTCGCCCCACTGGGCGGGGGTCAGGTCGGTGCCCGGGTTCATGCAGCTGAAGGCGGTGACGGTGGAGGTCGCGCAGCCGTAGGGCAGCCCGGCGACGATCCCGCCGCCTGCGAACACGTCCGGGTAGGCGGCGAGCATGACCGCGCTCATCGCGCCACCCGCGGACAGCCCGGTGACGTACGCCGACGACGAGCCGAGGTCGGCTTTGGTGCGGTCGACCATCTGCTTGACCGACAGCGCCTCACCCGAGCCGCGGCGGGTGTCGGCGGGTTCGAACCAGTTGAAGCAGCTGTTGGCGTTGTTGGCGGAGCTCTGCTGCGGGAACACCACCGCGACGCGCCACTGGTCGGCCAGCTTCATCCAGCCGGTGCCGGAGGCATAGCCGGTGGCGTTCTGGGTGCAGCCGTGCAGCGCCACCACGACCGGGCGGCCCGCGGGCAGGCCGTCCGGGGCGTAGCGGAACATGCGCAGGTTGCCCGGGTTGGAGCCGAAGCCGGTCACCTCCTGCAGGCTCGCGGCCTGCGCCGGTGGGGAGAAGCCCATCAGGGCCAGCACGATCGCGAGCAGGACGGCACGTCGGAACATCGGGACACCTCCACGTCGAGGCCGGAACCGGTGCCGCTGATGGTAAGAACCGGTCATCGCGCTGACCGCGTTGCCGGGCAACACAATCGCGAGGACGATCATGGTGGCGGTCACCATCGCGAATACCGCGGTTTCGGTGGCGCGACCGGGCAGTTCGTGCTCTGATACCGGATCATGGACCAGCGGTGGCGGGTGCCCGGCTACAGCGAGGTGGAGGTGCTCGGCGCCGGCGGCTTCGGCCAGGTCGTCCTGGCCAAGCACGAGGCCTCCGGGCAGCTTGTCGCGATCAAGTACCTGCACTCCGAATTCCTGAGCGACCCGGGGATCCTCGACGGGTTCCGCCGTGAGGCCCACCTGTTGCACGGTGTGCGCAGCCCACACGTGGCGCGGCTGCACGAGTTCGTCGAACGCCCCGAGGGCGCGGCGCTGGTCATGGAGGCCGTCCCCGGGGTGTCGCTGCGGGTGCTGCTCAACGCCGAGAAGCTCCTGGCGCCGGAGTCGGCGCTGGCGATCCTGAAGGGCTCGCTGCTCGGGCTCGCGGCCGCGCACGCCGTCGGCGTCGTGCACCGCGACTACAAGCCGGGCAACGTGCTGGTGTCGCAGGCCGGGGAGTCCAAGCTCGTCGACTTCGGCCTGGCCACGCTGGACGGGCAGGCCGGGCTCGCCGCCGGGTCGCCCTCCTACATGGCGCCGGAGCAGTGGGCGGGCCTGCCGGGGATGCCCGCCACCGACGTCTACGCCGCCACCTGCGTGTTCTTCCAGTGCATCACCGGACACAAGCCGTTCGAGGCCGACACGTCGGAGCGGTTGCGGGCCCTGCACCAGTCCGCGCCGGTGCCGCTCGCCACCGTGCCCGAGCCGCTGCGGGCGCTCATCGCGCGCGGCATGGCCAAGGACCCCGGGCACCGCCCGGTGACCGCGGACGCGTTCGTCGCCGAGCTCGAAGCCACCGCGCGGGCCGCCTACGGCCCGGACTGGGAGGAACGCGGCTGGAAGCGGCTCGCGGCGCCGATCGCGGCCCTGACGGCGTTGACCCCGTTGGCGTTGCTGGTCACCGCCGGGTCGGCCGCGGCACCGGCCGCGGTCGCCAGTGCGCCCGCCGGGGCGGGGATCGCGGCCGCGACGATCGGCAAGGCCGTGGTGGGTGTGCTGGTGACCGCGGTGCTCGCCGTCGGTGGATTCCTGGTCTACCAGCAGTTCGGCGACCCGCCACCGCCGGTGCTGAGCGTCGCCATCGAGACCACGGCCGGCGCCGACACCGCGCTGCCGATCACCTACGACCTGCAGTACCCGCGGGTGACGGGGCACGCCGACCCGGCCGTCGAGGAGCGGATCAACGCGGCGCTGCGGGCGCCGGTCGACGAGCGCCTGCGGTCGGTGCGGGAACAGCTGTCCGATCCGGACATCGCCGCCGACGTCCGGGGCCGGGGCGAGACCGTGGGCGTGCGCACCACCGCGGTCGTCACCCTGCGCACCGACCGGCTGGTGTCCGTGCGCTTCGACCACGCGCTCGACTCGGACTTCCTGTCCCACGCCAGCTGGCGGTTCCCGGAGGGCGTCACCGTCGATCTCACCACCGGGCGGGTCCTCGGGCCGCGGGACGTCTTCCGCGACGACGTGCTGACCGCGCGGGGCATGGCCACGCTGACCGAACGGCTCACCGCGCATTCGGAGCACGGGTTCTGCCGCCGGGTCAGCGTCAGCGGGGCCGGGGCGCCCGCGTCGATCGACACCGCGGACACTCCTGCCGGCGGCGACCACGTGCCCGCCGCCGACGTGGTGTTCACGAATTCCGGTGTGGACTTCCTGGTGCGGTACTACGACCTCGGCTGCGACACCGCCTCCGGGCAGGAGACGATCACGATTCCCTATGCGGAGATCACCGATCTGCTCCGGCCGGAGCTGCCGGCGATGCTCGGCCGGGGCGCCGGTGTCCCGCCGTCGTCCGCGCCGTCCACCCCGCCGGCCGACGACGGCGCCTACAGCAACGCGCGGTTCGGTTTCACGGCGCTGGTGCCCGAGGGCTACCAGCGGCAGCCCTACAGCCCGCCGGGTGGCGACGGCATGGAGTTCACCGACCCGGCCCTCGGCGCGACGATGACGGTGTGGGGGGCCAACAACCCCGGCGGCCGCTCCACCGCGGACGTCTTGGCGGCAACGGCGGGCGACATCCGCGCCGAGGGCGGGCAGGTGACGGTCCAGCGCGTCGAAGGCGAGCTGTACACGATCTCCGGCTACCGCGGCGACGGCCGCATCTTCTACGAGCGCGGTTTCGTCGGACCCGGCTCGACGGCCACCCTGCGGTGGGTCTACCCGCGGGGGAACAAGGACGCGCTCGACGGGCCGGTGAGCCGCACGGTGAAGACCTTCCGGGCAGGCGACCTCAGCCGGCCGCACTGATCACCCTTGATCTTCTGGACAACCCGTCACGAAATCAGCACCATGGGTGCTTGATCGACGACTGGGGGTTGCCGTGGAAGTGACGCTGACCGTGGCGGCGGACCGCGCCGGGGACGAGGCGCGGTCCCTGCGGGAGTGGCTGCTGGGCCAGGAGGAGCTGCGCGGTCGCGTCCGTCTCGTGGACTCCCCGCCGGAGCCAGGGCGGCTCGGTTCCGTCGTGGAGACCCTGGCCGTAGCCCTCGGGCCGGGTGGCGTCGCGACCGCCACGGCGACCGTGCTGATCGCCTGGCTCCGCCGCCGCACGTCGGACGTGACGATCACCGTCAGAAAGCCGGACAGCGATTTCGAGCTCACCGCCACCAACGTGAAGGGCGTCGACGCCGGCGAACTCGCCGAACTCACCCGGCGGGTGTCGGCCGAGCTGGACGGCGGGGACGAGACCGCGGCATGAACCTGGGCTCGGCCGGCACCCGGGTCCTGCTCGTCGGCACCGGCACGCACGCCGAGGGGTCCCGGCTCCCGCCGGTCCCCGCCGTCGGGGCCACGCTCACCGCGCTGGAAAGCGCTTTCCGCGACCGCTGCGGAGTGCGGCCGGAGAGCCTGCCGGACCCGGTCCTGAACCCGGACCCCATCGAGTTCGGCAACGCCCTCACCAGGGCGGCGGCCGAGGCCGAGGACGTGTTCGTCCTCTACTACGTCGGCCACGGCCTGGTCAGCCCGGGCAACAAACTGCACCTGGCCACCCGCGAAACCGACGACCTGAGCACCGGCCTGGCGTTCAAGGCCCTGCCGTACTCCGCGGTCGAGGACGCCCTCACCCTGTGCCGGGCCCGCACGATCGTCGTCGTCCTCGATTGCTGCTTCGCCGGCCGCGCGCACGGCTCGTTCGGCACGTCGGCGAGTGACGCGTTCGAACTGGCTTCGCTGGGCGGCGCCTACGTGCTGGCCTCCGCCGCGTCCGACGAGCAGGCGCTGGCGCCGGAGGGCGAGCGGCACACCGCGTTCAGCGGCGCGCTGCTGACCTTGCTGGAGGAGGGCGATCCCGCCGGGCTGCCGGACCTGACCGTGGAAGCCGCCTACCGGCACCTCCGGCGCGTCTTGCCGTCGCGGAACGTCCCGGCGCCGGTCCGCCACCTGAGCGGCCAGGCCGGGGACCTCGTCCTGGCCCCGAACCCCGCCGCCGCGCCGCCGCGGCTCTCGGTCCCGCGCACCGACCGGCAGCCGCAGGCCGACCAGCCCTGTCCGTACCGCGGACTGGACCCGTTCACCGCCGACGACGCCCGGTTCTTCTTCGGGCGTGAACAGCTCACCCGGGAACTGCTCGACGACCTGGCCGCGTGGTCCGCCGAACCCGGCCCGGTCGCCGTGGTCGGCCTGTCCGGCGCGGGGAAGTCCTCGCTGCTGCGCGCCGGCCTGCTGCCCGCCGTCGAGCGCGGCGAACTGCGCGTGCCCGGCTCGCGCACCTGGCCGCACATGCTGCTCACCCCGGGCGAGGACCCGCTGAGCAACCTCGCCGCCCGGCTGGCCGCACCGGCCGGCCTGACCCCCGGGGCGATCCGCGCCGACCTCGCCGACGATCCGGCCCGGCTGGCCGATGTCCTGCGCCGCGCGCTGCGGCGGCAGGCCGGCGGACGGGACGTGCCCGGCGGGCGGCTGCTGCTCGTGGTCGACCAGTTCGAGGAACTGTTCACGACCTGCGCCGACGAGGACCAGCGGCGGGCGTTCGTCCGCGCGCTCACCGCGGCCGCCGAGGAGACGGCGCTGGTGGTGCTCGGCCTGCGGGCGGACTTCTACGCCCACTGCCTGGCCTACCCGGAGCTGGCGGGGGTGCTCAAGGACCGCCAGCTGCCGGTCCCGGCGATGACCTCCGCCCAGCTGCGTGACGCCATCGAAAAACCCGCCAAGGCGGCGGGCCTCGAGCTCGAACCCGGCCTGACCGACCTGCTGCTGCGCGATGTGCGGGCCGGGGGCGACTTCGGCGCGGGCACCTTGCCGCTGCTGTCGTACGCCCTGCTCCTGACCTGGCGTTCGCGGCACGGCCGGACGCTCACGCTCACCGGCTACCAGGCCACGGGCGGGGTGTGGGACGCCATCACCCGCCAGGCCGAGACCATCTACGACGGACTCGACGCCGACGGTCAGCGCGCCGCCCGGCTGATGCTGCTGCGGATGGTGAGCGTCGGCGAGGGCACCGAGGACACCCGGCGGCGGGTCCAGCTGTCCGAACTGGACTCCGGGACCGGAGCCGTGCGCGACCGGTTCGCGGCGGCACGGCTGGTCACCGTCGACGGCGACACCGCCCAGATCTCGCACGAGGCCCTGCTGCGCGCCTGGCGGCGCCTGCGGGAGTGGATCGACACCGACCGCGCCGGTCTCGTCATCCGCCAGCGGCTCGCCGAATCCGCCCGGCTGTGGGACCGGGACGGCCGGGACGCGAGCGCGCTCCACCGCGGCAACCAGTTGCAGCTGGCGCGGGATTGGGCAGCCGACCACCCGGAACAGCTGGACGAGCTGAGCCGGCGGTTCCTCGACGTGAGCGTGCGTGCCGACCGGCGACGGCGGCAGGTTCGCGCCGTGGTGAGCGGTGCGCTGGTCGTCCTCCTCGTCGCCGCGCTGGTCGCGGCCCTGCTCGCGGTGCAGGGCCGCAACGAAGCCAGGGCCCAGCAGCGGACGGCGACGGCGCGCGCCCTGATCGACCGGGCGGAGAGCGCCCGCGACACCGCGCCGCAGCTCGCGCTCATGCTCGGCATCGCCGCCGACCGGCTCGACAGCACCGCCGACAGCACCGCGAGCCTGGTCACCGGTCTGCTGGACCCCTACGCGGGCACCTTGGAGGCGCACACCGCCCCGGTGTCGGCCGTGGTGTTCAGCGGCGACGGGCGCCGGCTCGCGACCAGCGGCATGGACAACCGCATCTTCCTGTGGGACACCGCCGATCCCGCGCGCCCGCTCGGCGAGATCACCGACACCACACCGTCGAACGGGTTCCTGTTCGGCCCGGACGGTCGCACGTTGTTCGTCGGTGAGATCACCGGCCGCGTCAGCGTGTGGGACGTCGCCGCCGCGCCGGTGCGGGTGGGGGAGGTCCCGGCGGGCGGCGGTTACATCACCGCGGCCGCGCTCGACCCCGGCGGTACGGTGTTCGCCACCGGCAGCGTCGACGGCACGGTGCGGCTGTGGGACGTCGCCGACCGCACCCGGCCGCGCCTGCTGACCACGCTCAGCGGCTACCCGGACCAGATCGGCGCGATGGCGTTCAGTCCGGACGGCGGCGTGCTGGCGGCGGGCGGCTACAACCCGGAGCAGCCAAAGGCCGCGGGCGTGGTCCTGTGGGACGTGCGGAACCCGGCCGCGCCGCGGGAGGCGGGCCGCCTCGCCGACCAGGACGGCGGGACCGGGGCGATGGCGTTCAGCCCGGACGGCCGGGTGCTGGCCGTGGGCGCCGCCGCGACGGTCGGGCTGTGGGACGTCGCCGATCCCGCCCGGCCGGGCCGGCTCGGCGACCTGACCGGCCAGGTCAGCCCGGTGCGGACCATCCGGTTCGAGGGGCCGCGGCGGGTCGCGGCGGCGGGCTACGACCACTCCTGGACCGCCTGGGACATCACCGATCCGGCCAAACCCGGCCCGTCGCGGAGCAGGCTCAGCGGCGGGCAGTCCAACTGGACCAACGCGGTCACCCTCAGCCCCGACGGCGAGATCCTCGCGGCGGCGAGCGCGGAGAACACCGTGCTGCTGTGGCGCCGGGACGCGGACGCCGGGATCGGCGCGCTCGACCACTACCTCAGCGTCCAGCAGGGCGCGGTGCGCGCGGTGCGGTTCAGCCCGGACGGCAGGCTCGCGGCGGTCGGCAGCGGGGACGGGACCGTGGGCCTGTGGGACGTGACCGACCGCGACCGGCCACGCGGGATCCGCCGTCTGTCCGGGCATGCGAACTGGGTCGACTCGGTCGCGTTCGCACCCGACAGCCGCACGGTCGCCAGCGGGGGAGAAGACGGCCTCGTGATCCTCTGGGACGTCAGTGATCCGGCGAACCCGCGGGAACGGGCCCGCGTCACCGAAGCGATGGCGCCGGCGTCCACAGTGGAGTTCGACCCGGGCGGGCGGCTGCTCGCGGTCGGGACCGGGAACGGTTCGGTCAGCCTGTACGACGTCGCCGACCCCGATCGCCCGGTCCGGGTCGCCGTCGTGCCGGCGCACCGGGCGCTGGTGTCGGCTGTGGCCTTCGGCGACCAGGGACGCGTCCTGGCCACCGGCAGCTACGACGGGACCGGCTCGCTCTGGGACGTGTCGGATCCGGCCGTGCCCCGCGAGCTGTCGAAGTTCACCGCGCACACCGGCCGGTGGTACGCGCTGGCGTTCGACCCCGCGGGCCGGACCCTCGCGACCGCGAGCGAGGACACCACCGTCATCCTGTGGGACGTCCGCGATCCGGCCACGCCGCGGGTGCTGGGGTCCCCGCTGGCGCGGCACACCGGCCGGGTCCGGTCGATCGCGTTCAGCCCGGACGGCCGGATGCTCGCCACCGGCAGTGAGGACCAGAGCACCCGGGTCTGGGACGTCACCGACCCGACCCGGGCGGTGTCGATGGTCCGGCTCAGCAGCCAGCAGGCGATGATCATCGCGGTGGCGTTCAGCCCGGACGGGCGGACCCTGGCCACCGGCGACGCCGAGAACCGGGCATACCTGTGGGACACCGGGGAGGTCGTGGACATCCGCGAGCACGCGGTGGAGCAGGCGTGCCGGCGTGCCGGGCGAGGCCTCAACCCGGACGAGTGGCGGCAGCAGGTGCCGGACCTGCCGTACCAGCAGACCTGCCCGTGACCGCGTGCAGGCAGCGTTCGCCTTGCCGCCGCAGGGCTTCCGCGAGTTCGGGCGGGCCGCCGGCGAGCGTGAACGCCGCGTCGACGGAGGTGATCATCCACACCAGCGCGTGCAGGGTGTCCGCGCCGACGTGCAGCAGGCAGCTGGTGTCGTCGACCGGTTCGAGCGTGCCGGTTCCCGGCCAGATCCGGCCGGCCACGGCGGTCGCGGATTCGTGCAGCAGGACCGTCGCCCGGTACGGCCACATCCGCGACGACAACTGCCGCTCCAGGTACACGGCCACGTCCCCGCACGGCGGCTCCCGCGGCGTGAACCGGGCGCCGCCGGGGGACTTCGGCGTCAGGCGGTCCACGCGGAAGGTCCGCCAGTCGCCGCGGGCCGCGTCCCAGGCGATCAGGTACCACCGCCGTCCCCAGCTGACCAGCGAGTGCGGCTCGACCTCGCGGCGGGACGCGGCGCCGGTGTGGTCGGCGTAGTCGAACCGGAGCCGCTCGTGACGCCGGCACGCCTCGGCGATCGCCACCAGCGTCGCGGCGGGCACCTGCGGCCCGGGGGCGAGCCCGGCCCGCACTGTCGCCTGCTGCAAGGTGCGCACCCGGTGCCGCAGCCGCGACGGCAGCACCTGCTCCAGTTTCGCGAGCGCCCGCACCGCGGTTTCCCCGATGCCCGCGACCGAGCCGCCGGCCGCCGTGCCGAGGCTGACCGCCACCGCCACGGCCTCCTCGTCGTCGAGGAGCAGCGGCGGCAGCGCGGCGCCCGCGCCGAGCCGGTACCCGGCGGAGCCCCGCGTCGCGTGGACCGGATAACCGAGGTCGCGCAACCGGTCCACGTCCCGGCGCACGGTGCGCGTGCTCACCCCGAGGCGCGCGGCGAGTTCCGCGCCCGCCCAGTCGCGCCGGGTCTGCAGCAGGGACAGCAACTCGAGCAGCCGCGCCGAAGTCTTCAACACCCGGCCAGTGTGGCGGACGGTTAGGACCGGATCCGGCCTAAGCCGTTCCTACCGTCGCCGCCATGACCGAGATCCACCCCTTCCGCATCGACATCCCGCAGGACCAGCTGGACGACCTGCACGCCAGGCTGGACGCCACCCGGTGGCCGGACGAGCTGCCCGGCGTCGGCTGGAGCCGCGGCGTGCCGGTCGGCTACCTGCGCGAGCTGGCCGGGTACTGGCGCACCTCCTTCGACTGGCGCAAGCAGGAAGCGGAGATCAACAGCCACCCCCAGTTCACCACGACGATCGACGGGCAGAACCTGCACTTCCTGCACGTACGGGCGGCCGATCCGGACGCGCTGCCGCTGGTGCTGCTGCACGGCTGGCCGGGCGGCGTGACCGACTTCCTCGACGTGCTCGAACCGCTGTCGCGGGAGTTCCACCTCGTCGTCCCGTCGCTTCCCGGGTACGGCTTTTCCACGCCGTTGAACGGGCCGGGCATGCGCCCGTCGAAGATGGCCGCCCTGGTCGTGGACCTGATGACCCGCCTCGGGTACGGGCGGTTCGGCGTGCAGGGTTACGACCTCGGGGCGTGGGTGGCGCCGTCGATCGGCAGGCGGGCGCCGGACCGCGTCGCCGGGATCCACCTCAACGCGCTGCTGACGTTCCCGGCGGGCGAGGAGGGCGAGTTCGACGGCCTGACCGATGCCGAGCAGGCCCAGTGGGCGGCGATGCAGGACTTCAACGACGGCTACTTGCAGTGCAACTCGAAGCGCCCGCAGACGGTGACCTACGGCCTGCACGACTCGCCCGTGGGGCAGCTCGCGTGGATCGTGGAGAAGTTCAAGGAGCTGACCGACCCGCCCGAGGGCCTGCCGGAGGACAGCATCGACCGGGACCGCATCCTCACCGACGTGTCGCTGTACTGGCTCACCGGCACGGCCGGCCCGGCCGCGCAGGTCTACTACGAGGAGATCACCGCGGGGGAGTGGGAGCCGGTGGCGCGGGGCACGGTGCCGACGGCGGTGCTGGTGTCCCGGCACGACAAGACGATCCGCCCGTGGGCCGAAAGGGACCACAACGTGGTGCGGTGGACCGAGACCGCGCGGGGCGGGCATTTCCTGTCGATGGAGGAGCCCGAGTTGCTGGTGGACGATGTGCGGGAGTTCTTCGGGGAGCTGGCTTGAGCTAGCCGGTTCGGGCCAGGACCGCGGGTGTGCGCAGGATGGTGGATCGCCTGGGTGCGCGGGCGTTTCCCCCGAGCCGACCTATCCGGCGCCGGCGCGGGCCAGGATCGCCTGTGCGCGCAGAATGACCGGCCGGTCCACCATCTGACCTTTGTGGACACTCACGGATCCGTCACCCGCGGAGGCCAGCACCCCCTCCGCCCACTCGACCTCGGCGGCGGTGGGGGTGCAGGCCTCGTGCACGGGGCCGACCTGCCGGGGGTGGATGCACAGCTTCGCGGTGAATCCCAGCTCGATCGCGTGCGCCAGGTCCGCGCGCAGCACCGCCGGGTCGTCCAGCTCGGTGGTGACGCCGTCGATCGGGGCGGCTCGGGCGGCCGCGGCGGCGGCGATCACCACCGCGGAGCGGGCGTGCTGCAGGGCGGTGTGGGAGTGGTGGTCGACGCCGAGCTGGGCCGCCAGGTCGATGCTGCCGAACGCGGGCCGCACCACGCCCTCCGCGGCGCAGACCTCCACTGCCCGCGCCACGCCGAGCGCGGTTTCGATCAGCGGGATCACCGGTGTGCCGATCGAGGCCAGCACGGCTGGGTCTTCGGCCTTGGGCACCATGACGGCGGTGGCGTCGGTGACGGCGGCCAGGTCGTCGTCGAACCAGGGGGTGCCGGGGCCGTTGATCCGCACCACCACCTCACCACCGTTCGCCAGCCACGCGCGGACGTGTTCCCGTGCCTGAACCTTCTGGTCGGGGCCGACGGCGTCCTCCAGGTCCAGCACCACCACATCACAACCGGAGGCGGCGGCCTTGGCGAACCGGTCGGGGCGGTGGCCGGGCACGAACAGGAAACTCCGCGCACCAGCGATCATGCGACACCTCGCAGCTGGCCGGTGGCGGTCTGCCGCCCGTACAGGTCGCGCACCGCGGTGGTCACCCCGTCCGGTTCCTTGCTGGCGCTGGTGATCAGCCCCTGGTGGTCGAACAACGGGGACACCAGCCGGTAGGTGAAGTCCACCTCACCGCCGATACCAAGAGCGCGGGCGGCTTCGGCCATCGCCAGCGCCTGCAGCGGCCCGTGCGTCAGCAAACCGGGGTAGCCCTCGACATCGCGGGCGTAGTCGCGGTCGTAATGAATCCGGTGCGCGTTGTAGGTCAAGGCGGAGAACCGGAACAACAGTGTTGGTGTCACCTCGATCGCCCACTCTCCGGGCCCGGCCGGCACCACCTCCCCAGCCGAGACCGCGGGCAGACTCCCGGCGGCCGGGCGGTAGACGATGTCCTGGCGCTCCTCCACCACTACCCGCCCGCCTTGCGAGATCAGGTGCTCCACGGTCACGAAGGTCAAGGGCCCGGACCGGCCCTGCTTGTCGGCCACCGACGCCACCCGGGTGCGCCGGGTCGCCGGTTGCCCGCACCGCAACACCCCACGGGTGCGGACCCGGCCGCCGGCCCACATCCGCCGCCGCCCCGGCCCCGGCGGCGCCGGCACACAATTGCGCACCGGATGCCCATCCGGCCCCAGATCCGCTTGCGCCGGGCGTTCCAGCAGGTAGAACCAGTGCCACAACAACGGCAGCCCCTCGCGGGCCAGGTCGGGCACCGGCACGTCCAGCAACGCCCCCAGCGCCCGCGCGGGCTCCGGCGACAACACCTCGGTGCGCTCCACGACCTCGGTCACGGCGTCAGATCCGGTTCCGGTTGATCAACTGGCGGGCGATCACGCCACGCTGGATCTCGTTGGTGCCCTCACCCACGATCATCAACGGCGCGTCCCGGAAATACCGCTCCACATCGAACTCCGTCGAATACCCATACCCGCCGTGGATCCGCACCGCGTTCAACGCCACCTCCATCGCCGTCTCCGACGCGAACAGCTTCGCCATCCCCGCCTCCATGTCACACCGCTGCCCCGAGTCATACCGACGAGCAGCCATCAACACCAGCTGCCGCGCCGCCTCCAGCTTCGTCGCCATGTCCGCCAGATAGTTCCCGATCGACTGATGCTGCCAGATCGGCTTACCGAAGGTCTCCCGCTCCTGGGCATACCGCAGCGAATCCTCCAGTGCGGCCCGCGCCACGCCCAGGGCCCGGGACGCCACCTGGATCCGCCCGACCTCCAGCCCGCGCATCATCTGCGCGAACCCCTGCCCCTCGACACCACCCAGCACCGCACCGGCCGGGACGCGGAGGTCGTCGAAGGACAGCTCGCAGCTCTCCACACCCTTGTAGCCCAGCTTCGGCAGATCGCGGGAGACGTGGAACCCGGCGCCCTTTTCCACCAGCAGCACGCTGATCCCCCGGTGCGGCGGGTCAGCCGCCGGGTCGGTTTTGCACAGCAGCGCGACCAGGTCCGAGCGGCGCGCGTTGGTGATCCAGGTCTTGGACCCGTTCACCACGTACTCCGGCCCGTCGCGGCGCGCGGTCGTGCGCAGGGCCTGCAGGTCGGATCCGCCGCCGGGCTCGGTGAGCGCCATCGTGGCCCGCAGCTCGCCGGTCGCCATCCGCGGCAGGTAGCGGTCCTGCTGCTCCCGCGTGCCGTAGTCGACCAGCAGCTTGGCGACCACCGTGTGCCCGCCCATCGCCCCGGCCAGGCTCATCCAGCCACGGGACAGTTCCTCGGTGACCGCGGCGTAGCACTGCGCCGACACCGACGCCTCACCCCACGGCGCCGGGATCGCCAGCCCGAAGATGCCCATCTGCTTCATCGCCTCGATGAGCTTCTCCGGATAGGCGTTCGCGTGCTCCAGCTCCCGCGCCACCGGCCGCACCTCGCGGTCGACCCACTCGCCGACCGCCGCGACGATCGCCGTCTCGTCCTCGGTCAGGCCGTCCATCCGGTGTCCTTCCTGCCTTGCGTGGTTCTCACTGTCGCTCACCCGCCGATCACGCGTCGAGCGCGCAGCTCCTCGACCCGCGCGGACGGCAGCAGTTCGGCGAGCACCTCGGCGGTGTGGCTGCCGAGCTCCGGCGCGGGCGACGGCCCCGCCTGCCGGCCGTCGAACACCAGCGGCGGGCCGGCGCGAGGTAGCCGCCGATGCCGGGCTGCGCGAGTGGCGCGAACAGCGGGTGCCGCGCCAGCGCCGGATCGCGCGCCAGTTCGGCGAACGTGCGGTAGCGCGACCACAGCACCGACGTCGGCCGCAGCACCCCCGCCACCTCGTCGCACGTGCGCGCCTCGATCCACGCCCCGAACAAGCCGGCGAGCACCTCCCGGTGCCGGTAGCGGTCGGCGGCTTTCGTGAAGTCGGCGGCGAGCGTGTCCTCCAGCGCGGCGACGACGGCCTCGGTGCCGGTCGCGGTGACCAGGTCGCGCCAGTGCCGCGGCGTCAGGACCAGCACCATCAGCCGGGCGCCGTCGGCGGTGCGGAAGTCGCGGCCGAAGTCCCCGTAGATCTGGTTGCCGATGCGGCCGCGGGGATCGTCGCGCAGCTGCGCCTCGGCGAGGTAGCCGAGGTTGCCCGCGGTCGCCAGCGCGACGTCCTCCAAAGCCACGGTCAGACAGGCGCCCTCGCCCGTGCGCCGCCGCAGCCGTTCCGCGGCGAGCAGCCCGACGGCGAGGTACAGGCCGGTGGCCACGTCCCACGCGGGCAGCACGTGGTTGACCGGGCCGGTCCGGTCCTCGGGGCCGGTCAGGCCGGCGAACCCGCACGCCGCGTTGACGGTGTAGTCGACGGCGGTGCCGCCGTCCCGGGTGCCGTGGAGCTGGACGTGGATCAGGTCAGGACGGCGGCGCCGGAGGTCGGCGGGGGACAGGCCGGGCCGGGGCCGCGCGTTGGTCAGCACGATGCCGCCGTCCGGCCCGCTCGCCGCCACCAGGTCGGCGACCAGCGCCGCGCCTTCGGGGGAGCGCAGGTCGATCGCCACCGACCGCTTGCCCTGGTTGAGCCCCGCCCAGTAGAGGCTTGCCCCGTTCGGCGCGAGCGGCCAGCGTTGCCGGTCGGCCCCGCCGCCGAGCGGGTCGACGCGGATGACGTCGGCGCCCAGCTGCGCGAGCGTCATCCCGCCCAGCGGCGAGGCGACGTAACTGGACAGCTCGATCACCCGCAGCCCGGCCAGCGGCGCCGTCACCGGGCGTCCAGGTCGAGGCGGTCGCTGGTCAGTGCGCGCACGTCCGTGAGTGCCGGGTTCTCGACCGGGACCGGGCCGCCCGTCTGCCGGGCATCGGCCACACAGGTCGCGATCACGGCGACTCCCCTCGGGCGGTCCGACAAGCACTCACAAAGACTCTATTCTATAGAATCGGCCTGATGTCAGCCGCCGGTTACCGACCTCACACTTTTTCTATGGGATATAGGATGGCCGCGGATGTCCGGCCTGGAGGCGCGTCATGGGTGCACCGCACGGCCGCGGGAGCAGCCTGCGGCGCACGTCGTTCGAGAACAAGCAGCAGCTCAGCGAAAAGGTCGCCGCCTACATCCGCGAGGGCATCATGGTCGGCCAGTTCCGCGCCGGCGAGTACATCCGCACCGAGCGGCTGGCCGAGGAGCTCGGCGTCAGTCCGACCCCGGTGCGGGAGGCGCTGATGCTGCTGGGCAGCGAGGGGTCGGTGCGGTGGGAGCCGCGGCGCGGCTACCGGGTCGTGCCGCTGACCACGCGGGACGTCGGCGACCTGTTCCGGGTGCAGGCCTTCATCGCGGGCGAGCTCGCCGCGCGCGCCGCCACCGAGCTGCGGGACGAGGAACTGGACCTGCTGGAGGAGACCCAGGCCAAGCTGGAGCAGGCCGAGCGGGACGGCGACTTCGACCTCGTGGAGACGCTGAACTACCGGATCCACCGCACGATCAACAAGGCGTCGGACTCGGCGCGGCTGGCCGTCCTGCTCGGCGTCACGGTGAACTACGTGCCGCTGGGGTACTACGCGTCGATCGAGGGGTGGTCGTCGGCCTCGGCCCACGACCACAGCTCGATCTTCCAGGCCTTGCGGGCCCGTGACCCGGAGGGGGCCCGCAAGGCGATGTCGGCGCACATCGAGCACGTGGGCGGGCAGCTCGTGGAGCACCTGCGCCGGCGCGAAGTGCTCAGCTGACCGTCTTCGTCGCGACCGCGACCAGGTACTCCCAGTCCGCGGCGAACGTGCCGTCGTCGGCGAGGTTGTTCTCCTCGGCGAGGGCGATGAGGTCGGCGCGGAAGGCCTCCCGCCCGTCCGGGGACAGGCGTTGCGCGGCCATGTGCGTCGGGCCGTAGTGGGTGAGGAAGAAGTCGGCGAAGTGCGCCGGGTTCGCGAACTTCTCCCGCACCGTCGCGGTGGTGCACGTCAGGCCGGTGACCCGGTCGCCGAACAGTTCCCGCACGGTCTCCTCGGTGCCCCAGCGGGTGGGCGGCAGGGCGCCCGCCGGTGGCGGCGCGTGCCGTCCGACGGTCGCGAGCAGCTTGCCGATGAACCCGGCCGGTGTCCAGCTGGCCATCGCGATCGTGCCGCCGGGGCGGCAGACGCGGAGCAGTTCGTCGGCGGCGCGCTGGTGGTCGGCGGTGAACATGACGCCGATGGCGGAGAGCACGACGTCCCACTCGCCGTCGGCGCAGGGCAGGTTCTCGGCGTCCGCCTCGCGGAACCGCACGTCCAGCCCTTCCGCCTCGGCCCGCCTGCGGGCGACGTCGAGCAGCGCGGGCACGTAGTCGATGCCGGTGACGCGGCAGAACCGGCGGGCCGCGGCGAGCGCGACGTGCCCGGTCCCGGTGGCGACGTCGAGCACCTTGTCGCCGGGCCGCAGGTCCGCGGCGGCGCACAGGGTCTCCGCGAGCGGGACGGTCAGCCACGCGACGCGCCCGTAGTCGCCGCTGCTCCAGGTCTTGTGCTGCCTGGCCTTGATCTCGTCGAAGGTGGTGGTGGTCATCGTGATCCTTTCTCCGGTTGTGACAGGGGCAGTGCGAGCGTGGTGACGCCCTCGGCGTGGAGCCCGCCGTAGGGCGCGATTTCGGTGAGGCCGTACGAGCGGTACAGGTACTCCGCGCCTGGCATGGCGTCCGGTTTGGTCTGCAGCCACAGCGCGGTGAACCCGAGGTCGGTGGCGGCCGCGACGGCCGCGGCGATCAGGTCCCGGCCCAGGCCGTGCCCGCGCGCCCGCGGGTTCACGTACATCCGCTTCAGTTCGCCGGTGCGGCCGGCGAGCCGGTGAACCGCGACCATCCCGGCCGGCCGGGAACCGAGCCGCGCCGGCACGAGCGCGCCGGCGGGCGGCCGGTAGAAGCCGGGCAGGTCGTCGAACTCGGCGACGGCCGCCGGCTGCGCGGCGGTCAGGTCGAGACCGACGTGCGTGCCGATCCAGTCCAGGTATTCGCGCAGCAGCGACCGGGCGTCGCGCGAGTCGCGGTCCGCTTGCGCGTGGGTGAGGGTCGCGGTCACGGCTCGGCCTCGCCCGCGGGGATGCGCTGGTGCGTGCGGAAGACGTCGTGCGGGTCCCACGCGGCCTTGACCCGGGCCAGCCGGGCGGCGCTCGACCCGAAGGCGCGGCGCATCCGGGCGCCGCCCTCGTCGCCGAGGAAGTTCGGGTATGTCGCGCCAGCCGACCAGGGCCGCAGGTCGTCGCGGAAGGCGTGGGCCAGCGCGCGGCACCGGTCGTCGTCGGCGGGGTCCTCCCACAGCAGCAGCGGGTGCACGATGAACCGCGTGTCCCGCCCGGCCAGCGGCGAGTGGTCCGGCCCGGTGCGCGCCACCGCGCCGCCCCAGGCCACGACGAACAGCTGCGACGGGCCGGCGGGCAGCTCGGCGGCGCGCCGCACGAGCGCGTCGATCGCCGGATCGGGCAGGTCGGTGACGTTTTCGGCGGTCCAGTAGTTGCGGTAGCCGGGCGGGTCGTCCAGCGAGCACTGGAAGTCCGCGTAGGGAGTCGGGCCGAAGAAGTCGGCGGCGGGGCCCAGTGTCCGGATTGGACCGAGCGCCCGCGCGCCCGCCTCGACCGAGCCCGCCCACATTCCGGCGATCGCCACCGCGGGCCGTCCCCGCAGCGACGTGTCGTCCGGTCCGGTGACGAACGCGCACGCCAGCGACAGCTCGTCCGGGGCCGTCCGCATCACCTCGCGGAAGGCCCGCAGCACCTCGCTCCCGCGGCCGGCGTCGAACAGCGCCACCCCGGCGTACACCTCGGGGCCGACCGGGTGCAGCGCGAGTTCCAGCGCCGTGACGACACCGAAACCCCCGCCGCCACCGCGCAGCGCCCACAGCAGGCCCGGGTTCTCGTCCGGGGTGGCGCGGACGATCCGGCCGTCCCAGGTGACCAGTTCGGCGGCCAGGAGGTTGTCGCAGGCCAGGCCGTGCTTGCGTTCGAGCCAGCCGGAGCCGCCGCCGAGCGTCAGCCCGGCGACGCCGGTGGTGGACACGCGCCCGCCGGTGGTCGCCAGGCCGTGCACCTGGGTCTCCCGGTCCAGGTCCGCCCAGATCGCGCCGCCGCCGACGCGGGCGACGCGGCGGTCCGGGTCGACCTCGACGTCGGCGAGGTTGCGCAGGTCGAGCACCAGACCGTCGTCGCACAGCGAGAGCCCGGCGACGGAGTGCCCGCCGGCGCGCACCGCGACCGGGAGGTCGTGCTCGCGGGCGAAGGCCAGCGCGGCGACCACGTCCTCGGCGGCGACGCATTCGGCCACCAGCCGCGGCCGCCGCCGCACCATCGTGTTGAACAGGCGGCAGCTGTCCTCGAAGTAGGGGTCGCCGGGTTCGTGCACGCCACCGTCGAGGCGGAAGCGGAACTCCGCGATGCCGGCGGAACGGGTCGTCGTCATGGCCCCAGCATCGGCGCGGTGGTGCCCGCGCGGCTTCGCCTGGACCGGCCATGCCGGCGAATGGCCGGAACGGGCCAGTGCTCAGAGCAGTCCGGCGCGGGTCGCGGCCGCCACCGCCGCCGCGCGGGAGGGCACGCCGAGTTTGGTGCGGATGTTGGCGATGTGCCGGTGCACGGTGTGGGCGCTGAGGAACAGCCGCCGCGCGATCGCGGCGTCGTTCAGGCCCTGCGCGACCAGGCGCAGGATGTCGGTCTCGCGCGGGCTGAGGTCGCCGCTCGCGCGGCCGGTCCGGGAACCGAGGAGCGCGAGCGCGTCCCGTGCCGCCTTCGCCGCCGCGGCCGCCTGCCCGGCACGGCCGAGCGCGCCGAGGGCCTCGGCGAGGACGAGCCGGGCCTGCGCCGCCTCGAAGGGGGCCGAGCACGCGGTGAACAGGTCGAGGGCGTCCTCGGCGGCGCGCCGCGCGGGATCGTGCTCGCCGCCCGCGACGAGCACCTGCGCGCGGACGAGCCGCCCCCGCCCGTGCATGTACGGCGTGGCGAGCGGCTCGATCTGCTGTTCCAGCCGCCCGGCCGCCGCCGCGGCGCCGTCGTGGTCGCCCGCGGCCGCCAGTGCGCGGGCGAGGAGTTCGAGCGCGGGCAGGCGGTCCAGGACACCGGCCTCGTCGAGCCGCCGCAGCACGCGGTCGGCGGCGTCTGCGGCCGCGGTCGGGTCGCCGGCGGCCAGGTCCAGTTCGCCGAGCGCGACGATGGCCTGCGGCAGCGGCAACGCGGTCTCGAACAGCGCCCGCGCCTCGGTGAGGTCGCCCTGCCGCACCCGCAGGCGGCCCAGCCGGACGGCGGTCGGGCCGGCCAGCGCGGGCCGCGTGGTGCTCAGGTCGGCCATCGCGTCGAGGAGTTCCTGCTCGGCCGACCGCCAGTCGCCGCCGGTCGCGAGGACCTCGCCGTAGGCGGTGCGGCAGGCGCCGAAGAAGTGCCTGCCGTGCCACGCCGACGACCAGGTGTGCAGGGCCCGGCACCACTGCTCCGCGCGGGCGAAGTCGCCGACGTCCGCGCACGCCGACACCGTGTGGCACAGCGCCCAGCCGGGCGCGACGGCCTCGGCGAAGTCCTCGCCGACGGCCAGCGCCGCGGACTCGTCGAGGAAGCCGAGTCCCTCGGCGATCGATCCGGACGCGACGAGCGCGCACCCGAGCACCGCGAGCGCGACGACCTCCACGCCGGTGTCGGCGATGCTCCGGGCCAGGTGCAGCGCCTCCCGCGCGAGCCGCTCGCCGGTGACCGGATCGAAGTGCGCCAGCAGCGCCATGTCCGCTTCGAGCACGACCAGGAAACCCAGCTCGGGACAGGCGCCGGTGACCAGTGCGCGGCCGCGCCGGATCCACGCCGCGGCGAGCGCGTCGTCACCGCGGAAGTCGAGGTGGTCCGAGGCCAGCCACATCGCCATCCGCGCCGCCGCGCGGTCGTCGCCGCGGGCCCGGTAGCCGCGGTAGGCGCGTTCGCGGGCGGCGATCGTGCCCGCCTCGTCGCCCAGCCACCAGGCCGCGCGGCTCAGACCGTCCCAGGCCTCGGGCGTGTCCGCCGCCGACGCCGTGGCGAAGTGCGCGTGCGCCTCGGCCCACGCCGCGCGTTCCAGCGCCAGCCGGCCCGCGGCCAGCGCGTCCGTGGTTGCCGCACTCATCCGGTGCTCCCCGCGTTGGTGGGACCACCGTAGAGCGGAATCAGTTCATCGTCACGGAGAAGTCGGTGACGGTGAAGCGGGCCGGCACGCCGCCGGTGGAGCAGAACTCGATGCCGTAGCCGATCTGGTTGACGGTCGGGTTCGGCGGGATGTAGCCGCGGCCGACCGACCAGTCGATCATCGCCTTGATGTCGATGGCGCCGGAGTACTGGGTGGACTGCGCGACGAAGGCGAGGTAGTCGTCGCCGTCGTACCAGACGTCGTAGGTCACGCCGCCCGCGGTGTAGGTCGCGACCTTCTCCCCGGAGGGCACCTGGTTGTGGTTCTCCGTCCACACCATCAGTTCGGTGACCCCGGGCTGCTGGCCGACGCCGTTGAGCCAGATGTCGTAGGCGACGTTGTAGATCCCGGTGGCGGGACCGCGGCCGGCGAACGTGGAGGTGATGGTGGAGTAGTCCGACAGCGGGGCGCCGTCGAGGTTGTTGATGTCCTTGTGGACGTTCGGGTAGGTCTTCACCGACGTGGTGTCGGGCTGGGTGGAGTCGACGTACCAGTTGTCGTAGGAGCAGGCGTACAGGGTCTCCGGGCCCGCCTCGTCCTGGTTCCACATGTTGTTGTGCACGTAGTAGCCGCCATTCGACCAGCCGCCGTCGGGGTCGCTGGTGGTGAACACCGGGTCGGTGCAGGTCTCCTCCGGCGCCGGGGTGCTCGCGGCGGAGGTGGCGGACGTGCTCCGGGGCGTCGTGCCGCTGGACTCGGTGGACGAACTGGGTGTGCTGGGTGTGCTGGACGGGGCGCGGGTCGTGCTGCTCGCCGCGGCGCTCGTCGGACTGGGCGCGGGGCTCGCGCTGGACGAGGTGGCCTGGCTACTGCGGGAGGCCTGCGCGGCCCAGGAACTCCCGGGCTCGCAGGCGGTGGCGCTGAGCAGGACCAGGGGAGCGGTGAGCAGCACCGCCGGCAACGTGCGTTTCATGTGCGATCTTTCCGTGTTCCGGTTGGTCCCCCAGCCGAACGGTTCGGAAAGCTAGCACAGATAACGGGAAGATCACATCACCATCACGGGAAAGTGTCCGCTGCGCCACGTCCTCCCCTGGCAGCGCGGTGAACACGGAACCACGTGAAGACCTCGCGCACGACGAGATCCTCCTGTCCATGAGCAGGCGGCCCAGTACACCCCGGACAGCCACCCCGCGTAGTCCACCGGCGGGATCGGGTCAGCGGTGTCCCGGCCGCCTTCGACTTCTCCGACAGCGTTTACCGGGTCGCGACCCCGGAAGCCCGGAACAGCCCGCGATCGCCGCCTCGCGCCGGCCCTCGGCGAGTCCAGCGCCGTCTGTGCGCGGCGTTCGACGGCCGCTCGTGAGGGGGTCAGGCGCGGCGCTGCTCGGCCTCCAGGCGTTCGGCCTCCTCGCCGCCGATCGCTTCGCCGCGGGCGACCAGCCCGGCCACGTCAGAGAGCGGGATCTGTTTCAGCACCAGCGACAACGCGAACGCGATCCCGATGAACGGCAGCAGGTACCAGAACACCGGGGCGAGCGCGTCGGCGTAGGCGGTCACCACGCCGTCGCGTACCGGTGCCGGGAGCTGGTTCAGCACGGCCGGGTCGAGGGTCGCGGTGGCGGCCGAGGCGTCCGCCGCCGACGCGCCGGCCGCGGTGAAGACGCCGTTGAGGTTCTCCGTCAGCCGCGTGGTGAAGATCGTGCCGAACACCGCCGTGCCGAGCGCCGCGCCGACCTCGCGGAAGTAGTTGTTCGTGCTCGTCGCGGTGCCGATCATCGCCGCGGGCACCGCGTTCTGCACCACCAGCACGACGACCTGCATGATCAGCCCGAGCCCGGCGCCGAACACGAACAGGTACACGCAGATCAGCCAGATCGGCGTGTCCGCGGCGAGCGTGGTCATCAGGACCATCGCCACGGCGGTGACCACCGTGCCGAGGATCGGGTGGATCCGGTACCGCCCGGTCTTCGTGATCGCCGACCCGGACACGATCGAGGTGCCGATCAGGCCGACCATCATCGGCAGGAGCAACAGGCCGGACGCGGCCGCCGAGGTGCCCGAGGACATCTGCAGGAACGTGGGCACGAACCCGATCGCGGCGAACATGCCGAGGCCCAGCGCGAGCCCGATCGCGGTGGCGTTGACGAAGATCCCGTTGCGGAACAGGCTCAGCGGGATGATCGGGTCCGCGGCGCGCTTCTCGGCCACGACGAAGGCCACCGCCGACACGAGCAGGCCCAGGCCCCACGCCCAGGTCTCCATCGCGGCCCAGCCGTGGTCCTTGTCGCCCCCGAAGTCGGTGAAGAAGATCAGGCAGGTGGTGGCCAGCGACAGGGACACCACGCCGGCCAGGTCGATGGGCTGGGTCGCCTTCTTGCTCGGCAGCGTCAGCGCGACCAGCGCGATGACGAACGCCGCGACGCCGACCGGGATGTTGATGTAGAACGCCCACTGCCAGGTGAGGTGGTCGACGAAGAACCCGCCGAGCAGCGGGCCGCCGACGGCCGACAGCCCGAACACGCCGCCGAGCGGGCCCAGGTACTTGCCGCGCTCGTTGGCGGGCACGATGTCGGCGATGATCGCCTGGGACAGGATCATCAGCCCGCCGCCGCCGAAGCCCTGCAGCGCGCGGAACACCACGAACACCCAGAAGTCGGTGGCGAACGCGCACCCCACGGAGGCGAGGGTGAACAACGCGATCGCGACGAGGAACAGCCGCCGGCGGCCGAGGACGTCGCCGAACTTGCCGTAGATCGGCATGACGATCGTGGTCGCGAGCAGGTAGGCGGTGGTGATCCACACCTGGTGCTCGACACCGCCGAGGTCGCCGACGATGGTCGGCATCGCGGTCGCCACGATCGTCTGGTCGAGGCTGGACAGCAGCATGCCCGCGATGAGGGCGCTGAAGATGATCCAGATCCGCCGCTGGGTCAGCAGCAGCGGGGCGGGCGCGGTGGTCGTCATGGCGTCCGTTCGGTGTCGGGGGACAGGAGGGTGCGCGCGGCGGCGAGCCGGCGCGTGAGGAGGTCGCCGAAGCTGGTCGTGTTGCCCTCGCGGAGGAACTCGCGCACCGAGGCGCCGGCGAGGGCGCCGACGATCTGGACCGCGGCGGCGGCCCGCAGGTCGCCCGCGGGCAGTCCCTCGCGGCGCTCGACCAGCTCCACATCGGACTGTTCGTCGCGCAGCAGGTACTCGAAGAACTTGGCGAGCAGGCGGGGTTCCCGCTCGACGGCGGCCTGGACCTCGCGGCACTTCTCGATCGTCATGTCGGCGCGCACCCACCGTCCCGCGGTGAGCCGCACCAGGTCGCCGAGCAGGTCGCCGCCTCCGGCCAGGAACTCCTCGACCAGGTCGTGATCGTCCCGGTGCGCGGACCGGCCGAGGACGGCGTCGTCCTTGGTGGCGAAGTAGTTGAAGAAGGTGCGGCGTGAGATGCCGGCCCGCTCGCACACCTCCTCGACGGTGAAGCCGGTCAGCCCCCGCTCGGCGGTGAGCTGCCGCGCCACCGTCGTGACCAGGGCTGCGGTGGCGGCCATCCGCCGAGTAATTGCACTATTCATCTCAAAGTGCATTCTTCCACGCCGGGCCTGTCGTTCGCCACCGGGCTCTGCTATGGTTGGTTGTGCACAACTCAATTGGACACAACTGGAGGGACTGACATGACTGAGACGGTGGTCCTGGTGCACGGCGCGTTCGCCGAGTCGGCCAGCTGGAACGGGGTCATCGCCCGGCTGCGGGAGCAGGGGCGCCGGGTCGTGGCGGTGGCGAACCCGCTGCGCAGCCTGGCGGGCGACGCCGAGTACCTGCGGCGGGTGCTGTCCGGGATCGACGGCCCGGTGGTCCTGGCCGGCCACTCGTACGGCGGGATGGTCGCCACGGAGGCTGCGGCGGGGAACCCGCAGGTCAAGGCCCTGGTCTACGTCGCGGCGTTCGCGCCGGAGGCGGGGGAGTCGGCGCTCGGGCTGTCCGGCAAGTACCCCGGCAGCACGCTCGGCGGGACGCTCGACTCGGTCCCGCTCGGCGACGGCAGCAACGACCTGTCGATCAGACCGGACGAGTTCCACGGCCAGTTCGCGGCCGACGTGCCGGCGGACGAGGCCGCGCTGATGGCGGCGACGCAGCGCCCGGTGCGTGACGTGGCCCTGTCGCAGGAGGCGACGAACACGGCGTGGCGCGACATCCCGTCGTGGTTCCTGATCCCGCTGGCGGACAAGAACATCCCGGCGGCGGCGCAGCGGTTCATGGCCGAGCGGGCGGGCGCGCGGAAGGTCGTCGAACTCGACGGCGCCTCGCACGCGGTGGCGGTCTCCGAGCCGGCGGCGGTCGCGGACCTGATCCTCGAAGCGGCGAAATCCGCCTGACGTGAAACGAAAGACGGGGCCCGCGCGGAGTGCGCGGGCCCCGTCGTTCCAGGAGCGTCAGTCGTTGCCGGCTTCCAGCGCGGCGTGGTCGAGCAGCTCGACGTCCTCCGCGGCGCCGCCGCGGGAGGCGATCACCTCGGCGCCGCCCTCGGTCATGGCGCCGATCAGGCCAGTCGAGGCGGCCTGGGCGGCGCCCACCAGCTTCGGCTGCTGGACGTCGCCGGTGCCGACCAGGCCGAGGCCGGCGTACTGCTCCAGGCGTGAGCGCGAGTCGGCGATGTCGAGGTTGCGCATGGTGAGCTGGCCGATGCGGTCGACCGGGCCGAACGCCGCGTCCTCGGTGCGCTCCATCGACAGCTTGTCCGGGTGGTAGCTGAACGACGGGCCGGTGGTGTCGAGGATCGAGTAGTCCTCGCCGCGCCGCAGCCGCAGCGTGACCTCGCCGGTGACCGCCGTGCCGACCCACCGCTGCAGCGACTCGCGCAGCATGAGCGACTGCGGGTCGAGCCAGCGGCCCTCGTACATGAGGCGGCCGAGGCGGCGGCCCTCGTTGTGGTAGCTGGCGATCGTGTCCTCGTTGTGGATCGCGTTGAGCAGCCGCTCGTAGGCGGCGTGCAGCAGCGCCATGCCCGGGGCCTCGTAGATGCCGCGGCTCTTGGCCTCGATGATCCGGTTCTCGATCTGGTCGGACATGCCCAGCCCGTGCCGCCCGCCGATCGCGTTGGCCTCGAGCACCAGGTCGACGGCGGTGGCGAACTCCTTGCCGTTGATGCGCACCGGGCGGCCCTGCTCGAAGGCGATGGTGACGTCCTCGGCGGGGATCTCGACCTCGGGGTCCCAGAACCGGACGCCCATGATCGGCTCGACCAGCTCGATGCCGGCGTCGAGGTGCTCCAGCGCCTTGGCCTCGTGGGTCGCGCCCCAGATGTTCGCGTCGGTCGAGTAGGCCTTCTCGGTGCTGGCACGATAGGGCAGGTTCCGGGCCGTCAGCCACTCCGACATCTCGGTGCGGCCGCCCAGTTCGGTGACGAAGTCGGCGTCCAGCCACGGCTTGTAGATGCGCAGGGCCGGGTTGGCGAGCAGGCCGTACCGGTAGAAGCGCTCGATGTCGTTGCCCTTGAAGGTGGAGCCGTCGCCCCAGATCTGGACGTCGTCCTCCAGCATCGCGCGCACCAGCAGCGTGCCGGTGACCGCGCGGCCGAGCGGGGTGGTGTTGAAGTAGACGCGGCCGCCGGAGCGGATGTGGAAGGCACCGCAGGCCAGGGCGGCCAGCCCTTCCTCGACGAGCGCCTCGCGGCAGTCGACGAGCCGGGCGATCTCCGCGCCGTAGGTCTTGGCGCGGCCCGGCACGGAGGCGATGTCGGGCTCGTCGTACTGCCCGATGTCAGCGGTGTAGGCGCAGGGGACCGCCCCCTTCTCGCGCATCCACGCGACCGCTACCGACGTGTCGAGGCCTCCGGAGAAGGCGATCCCGACACGTTCACCGACAGGCAGAGAGGTGAGCACCTTGGACACGGGAACAGTATATGCATGACGATGCATGATCATGCAATCGGGTGTGGCTGGCGTCTCCGCTCCGGCCCGTGCGGGGTTGGTGAGGCCTCCTAGGTTGCCTCGGCCGCGGCCCCGCCGGCTCGCGGCTGTCGCCGAACCTCGCTGGCCGCGTCCCCTTGTCAGTCCTCCGCCGCCGCGGTGGGGATGTCGTTCGCTGCCGCCCAGGTGGCCACGTCCTGCCGCTGGACGGCCGCCGCCATGAGGTCGGGGAAACGGTCCGGCGTGCAGGCGAACGCGGGAATCCCCAAAGCCGCCAGCGCGGCCGCGTTGTCGTGGTCGTAGGCGGGCGCTCCGTCGTCGCTCAGGGCGAGCAGGCACACCACCTGCACGCCGTCCGCCTTAAGGGCCTGCGCGCGCTGCAGCATCTCCTCCTCGTCACCGCCCTCGAAGAGGTCGCTGATCAGCACCAGCACCGTGTCGCGCGGGGCGTCGATCCGGTTCTGGCAGTACGCCAGCGCCGCGTTGATGTCGGTGCCGCCGCCCAGCTGGACCCCGAACAGCAGCTCCACCGGGTCGGACACCGACTCGGTCAGGTCCGCCACCGCGGTGTCGAACGCGATCACCTGCGTCCGCAGCGACCGGATCGACGCCAGCACCGCCCCGAACACGCTCGCGTACACCACCGACGCCGCCATCGACCCGCTCTGGTCCAGGCACAGCACGATCTGCCTGGACACGCTCGGCAGCCGCCGACCGAAACCCACCAGCCGCTCCGGAACGACGGTCCGCTGCTCGGGCTGGTAGTGCTTCAGGTTCGCCAGGATCGTGCGGTTCCAGTCGATGTCGCCGTGGCGCGGCCGGTTCGTGCGGTTGGCCCGGTGCAGCGCCCCGCCCACCGCCTGCCGCGTCGGCTGCGCCAGGCGCTTCTCCAGGTCCTCGACCACCTTCCGCACCACCGCGCGCGCCGTGTCCCGCGACCGCTCCGGAATGGCCCGGTTGAGCGACAGCAGCGTGCCCACCAGGTGCACGTCCGGCTGCACGGACTCCAGCATCTCCGGCTCCAGCAGCAACTGGCGCAGCCCCAGCCGCTCCATCGCGTCGCGCTGCATCACCTGCACCACCGAGCTGGGGAAGTAGCCGCGGATGTCGCCCAGCCACCGCGCCACCCGCGGGGACGACCCGCCGAGCCCGCCACGGCGATCCTTTTCCTTGTCGTACAACGCTTCCAGCGTGGCGTCCCGCCGGGCGTCCGCACCGGACAGCGACACGCCGGTGCCGTCGGCGTCCTGCCCGCCGAGCATCATCCGCCACCGCCGCAGCCGTTCACTCATCCCAGCAGCTCCAGGATCCGCGGCACCACCAGCGCCGCCCGCTCGTGGTCCAGGTCCTCGTCCGCCGCGCGCGCCCCGGCCGCGCCCTCGCCGCGGTCGATCCGCCGCACCCGCAGCCCGATCTCCCGCCGCTCCGGCGCGCTGAACTCGGCGAACGTCCGGCGCAGCAACGGAAGCAGGTGGTCGAACACCTCCTCGCCGACCCCGGTCGCCCACCGGTCGACGATCTCCAGCAGCTCCGGCTCGTGCACCAGCAGCGCCGCCTCGCCGGACAGGAACCCCTCCAGCCACCCCGCGGCCTGCGTCGCGTCCGCGGCGACGGAGAGCTGCCGGGACAGCCTGCCCGCGGCGTCGGCCACGTCCAGCAGCCCGGCGTCCAGCAGCAGCCGCACCGCGCGCCCGGCGATCAGCCCCGGCACGCCGAGCCGGTCGGCCACCGTCCGCAGCGCGCCGTACCAGACCTCCCGCAGCTCCTGCTGGTCGAGCAGCCCGATGCCCCGCTGCACACCGTCCACCAGCTGCCGCACCTCACGGCCGGCGTCCTCGTCGAGACCCGCGCACGCGGCGGGCAGCCCGACCGCGATGCGCGTGACCACCCCGCTCAGCACCCGCTGCACCAGCTCGGTGTCCGCACGGCGCACGTTGCCGTAGCGGCGGACACGCGCCATCGGCTCCACCGCCGCCATCAACCGCGTGGTGTCGTGTTGGCGCGCGGCCCGCTCGTCGAGCGCCGCGAGCACCCCGGCCAGCGCTTCCGGCAGGTCCGCGGTGAGCGTGTCCTCGACCAGGACGCTCAGCTCGGCGATGTCGGCCTCGGCGGCCCGCTGCGCCACCACCGCCGTCGCCGCGGACTCGATGGTCGTGCCGTAGCCGCTCGCCTCGATCAACGCGACCGCCAGCTCCGGCCGCCACTCCAGCACCCACGACTCCCGGAACGTGCCCCGCGTGCGCGCGGTCTCCGCGGGCTCGCCCCACCGCACGCCGAGCAGCAGCAGCCGGTGCAGCAGCTTGCTGCGCTCCAGGTGCATCGGCGTGCGCAGGTCCAGGTCCAGCTGCAGCTCGGCCGCGCTCTGCTTGAGCCGCAACCGTTTCCGCGTCGCCTCCAGGTCCTTGGCCAGCGGCACCATCGGCGTCTCGGCGGGCACCCGGCCCAGGATGTCGCCGACCAGCAGCTTGCGGGCCACCAGCCGCATCGGGATGTCCGACCCTCCACAGAGGACCGCCTGGCAGGCCTCCAGCACCTCGGGCAACCCGGGGTGCGGGCGGTTGCGCAGCACGGCCAGCGCGTCGGCGAGCCGGACGGCCTCGATGACCGCGGCCGGGGACACGTCGTGCTGCTCGCGGCGCAGCAGATGCGCCACCCGCACCATCCACCGGCCCACCGCCTCGTCGTGCGCGGTGGTGAACAGGTGGTGGTACCAGCCGGGGGAGGAGATTCCCGCGCCGTAGCCGCTGGCCCTGGCCAGCCGCGACGACGTCCATGGCACCCAGGTCGCCGCGACCTTCGTCGTGCGCAGTCCCTTGAGCAGCCGGTTGTCCGCGGCCTGCGACGGGAACTCCGCGGGCACCAGCACCGGCGCGTGCCAGGCGCCGCACACCACCGCGATCGTGCCGGCCCCGCCGCGGATGACCGCCCGCAGCACCTTCCGCATCGCCGCTTCCCGCCGCTGCGTGCGCAGGTCCGGCACGTGCCCTTCGCGCAGCGCGCGCATGGCGTCGAGCAGCGCGTCGAACACCTCGAGCCCGTGGTAGCGCAGTTCGACCGCGTCCTCCCACCAGCGCTCGGGATCGTCGTACCCGGCGGCTTCGGCCAGCGTCGCGATGGGGTCGATCGGTGGCTCGGCGTCCGGGTCCTCGGCGTCCTCCAGCACCAGCGCGACGTTCGCGGGCAGGTCGAGGAACCTCACCTGCCTGCCGTGCTCCAGCGCCCATCGCAGCGCCACCCACTCCGGGGAGAACACCGCCATCGGGTAGAACGCGGCCGTCGCCGGGCGGTCGACGGCGTAGACCAGCCCGGCGACCGGCGGGCGCATGCCCGCGGCCGCGGCGAGCGGGGCGACGGAGTCCAGCTCCGGCGGCCCCTCGATCAGCACGACCTCGGGGTCGAGCCGGTCCAGGGCGTCGGCGACCGCGCGGGCCGAACCGGGCCCGTGGTGCCGGATGCCGAGGACGTGAACGCTCACACCAGTTCCCGGCACGCGCGGTAGAGGTCGGACCACGGCTTGCGCTCGCGCACCACGGTCTCCAGGTACTCCTGCCACACGATCCGGTCCTGCACCGGGTCCTTGACCACCGCGCCGTGCAGGCCGGCCGCCACGTCGTCGGCCCGCACCACGCCGTCGCCGAAGTGCGTCGCGAGCGCGATCCCGTTCGTCATCACCGAGATCGCCTCAGCGGTGGACAGCGTCCCCGACGGCGACTTGATCTTCGTCCGCCCGTCGGTGGTGACCCCGTCGCGCAGCTCGCGGAACACGGTCACCACGCGGCGGATCTCGTCCACGTTCTCCGCGCCGGCCGGCAGCTGCAGCGACCGGCCCAGCTGCTCTACGCGCAGCCGGACGATCTCCACTTCGGACTCGGCGTCGTCGGGCAGCGGCAGCACCACGACGTTGAAGCGGCGTTTCAGCGCGGCGGACAGGTCGTTCACGCCGCGGTCGCGGTCGTTGGCCGTGGCGATCACGTTGAACCCGGCGAGCGCCTGCACCTCGCTGTCCAGCTCCGGGATCGGCAGGGTCTTCTCGCTGAGGATCGTGATCAGCGCGTCCTGGACGTCGGACGGGATGCGGGTCAGCTCCTCGATCCGCGCGATGCCGCCGGTCTCCATCGCGCGCAGCACCGGGCTGGCGACCAGCGCCTTGGGCGAGGGTCCCTCGGCGAGCAGGCGCGCGTAGTTCCAGCCGTAGCGGATCGCCTCCTCGGCGGTGCCGGACGTGCCCTGCACGAGCTGCGTGGAGTCGCCGGAGATGGCCGCGGCGAGGTGCTCGGACAGCCACGTCTTCGCGGTGCCGGGCACGCCCAGCAGGAGCAGCGCGCGATCGGTGGCGAGCGTGGCGATCGCGACCTCGACGAGGCGGCGCGAGCCGAGGTACTTCGGCGTGATCGGGGTGCCGTCCGGGGCCTCGCCGCCCAGCACGTAGGTCGCGACGGCCCACGGCGACAGCTTCCAGTTGGGCGGTTTGGGCCGGTCGTCGGCGGCCGCGAGGGCGGCTAGCTCGTCGGCGTGCTGCTGCTCGGCGTGTGCTCTCAGCACGTCGGTCATGTGAACTCCTGCCGGATGGTCGCTCGGATGGTCAGCGCGTGGGCGATGCCGCGCAGCGTGCGCGCGGTGGGTTTGTGGTCGGTGCCGAGGGCGAGCAGCCAGTTCTCGACGGCGGCGAGCGCGGCGGGGTGCAGGTGCTCGGCCATCGCGCGGGCGGCCAGCCGCAGCACGGCCTCGGCCTTGGCGGTGCGCAGCCGCGCGACGATTTCGGTGGAGAACTCCGCGGGCCACGGGCCGGGCGCGGCGGCGAGCAGCGCACCGAACCGGGCGTCGAGTTTCCGGCTGCCGCCGAGGATTTCCGCGGCGGTCGCCGGGGTGAGCGCGGCGATCAGCTCGGGGGTGGGCTGGTGCCGGGCCAGCGCGGTGAGCCACTGCTGGTCGCGCTGGCGCAGCGCGGCCTTCGTCCAGCCGAGGAGGACGTCGTGGCCGGCTTCGGGGATCCAGGCCCGGTCCCAGGCGGCCAGCGGGGTGGCGGCGAGGATCTGGATCAGCCGGGACGCGCCGCGGCCGAGACCCGGTTCGCGGTGGTCGGTGACGCCGTCGCGGCGGGCCGCGTCGTCGGGTTCGCCGGGCAGGTCGAAGGCGCCGCGGCCCTGGTGCAGCCGCCGGGCGCGCTCGGCCATGCGCTGGGCGCGGGCCGAGCCGGGCAGGTGGTCGAGCAGGGCGGTGGCGTCGGCGCGGACGGTCGCGGCGCGGTCGTCGAGGGCGCGTTCGAGCAGCGGCTCGTCGTCGCCGGACAGACCGGTGCGCAGGGTGTCGAGGAACGCGGCGCGGGTGGCGGCCGGCTCGTCGGCCCAGGTTTCCTCGACCAGTTCGCGCGCGCGGCCGGGCGCGGTGGCGCGCAGGTCGGTCAGCAGCGCCACCCGCTCGGCGCGGGTGCCGGTGGCGAAGCGCTCGGCCACGTCGGCGGGCGGGACGGTGGCGGCCCAGCTCCACGCCGGGTTGTGCGCGGCCAGCCAGGCGCCGCGCGGGCCGAGGACGTCGCGGACGAGCGGGCGGGCGGTGGCGGTGGTCGTGCCGAAGCGGAGCAGGTCGGGCAGCAGCCGGTACGGCGGGCGCCGCCCGGTGTCGCGGGCGGCGGTGAGCCAGTCGCCGGTGAGCAGCTCGGTGCCGACCTCGAGGCGGATGGCCTTGGTGAGCAGCAGTTCCAGCAGCTGGGCGGCGGCCGGGGTGCATTCGGGACGGTCGTCGGGGCCGGCCGGTTGTCGCGGGGTGCCGCGCCAGACCGGTGGCGTCCAGCCCGCGCGCCGGTGCCCGGCGGCGAGGGCGGCCGCGGCCAGGACCGCGGCCTCGGGCGAGTCGGCGGTGACGCTGCCTGCGCCCGGGATGCCGGAGGCGGCCAGGTCGAAGGGGCGGCGGCCGGTGCCGACCAGCGCCGTGCCCAGCAGGTCTTCCCACGCGGTCACAGCGCCACCAGCCGGTCGCCGACCTGCACGCTCAGGGGGTGCAGGCGCTCGTCGATCCACTCGCCGAACACCGGCACCGGGTGACCGCCGGAGAGGGCGAGCAGCTGCCACACGTCGGTGCCCGCGGCCAGGGTGAGGGCGGCGCCGCCGGGGTCGACGAGCAGCGGCGGGTCGCCGGGGACGACGGTCATCCCGGCCAGTGCCAGGGGGATGCGACGCAGCCACGGGTTCCCGGCGAGCCACCGGGCGGCCTGGCCGAGCGCGGTGCGGACGTCGGTGGCGTGCGGGAGGCCGGAGCCGGGCGTGACCTTGTGCTCGTCACCGGCGAGCAGCGCGCGGCGGGGCTGGCCGCCGGGGTAGCGGGCCACCTCACCGTCCACAACGGACCCGAGCACGTGCGCGACCTTCAGCGCCTGCCCGGCGGCGGCGAAGTCCAGCAGCACCACGGTTTCGCCGGTGCGCTCGCCGTGCAGCCAGGTGCGCTGGGACAGCAGGCGCTCGTCCTCCTCCTGGCTCAGGCCGACGACCCACCACCGATCGGCGACCCGGTCGCCGATCTCGTCGCGGCGGCGGGCCCAGCCCAGCACCGTGCGCAGGTCGCCCATCGCGGCGTCGTCCAGCTCGGCGCGGCGCCGCCACGCGCGGACCGCGAGGTACCAGCGGCCGACCTCGCCGAGCAGGTGTGGCGCCCAGTCGGCGCGGGCGTGGATGTCGGCGCCGGCGGCGCGGACCCGGTCGGCGAGCCCGGGCAGCTGGGCGTCGACGAGCCGGGCCGCGGCGGTGTCCCAGAACCCGGGCGGCTGGCGGCGGGCGGCCGCCAGGCCCTGGCGGACGAGGTCGTGCAGCCACAGCTCGAAGTCGTCGAGGCCGGCCGACATGAGCGACTCGCGCTCGGCCAGGCGCCTGGCCTGCGCCTCGGGGTCGGGTTTGGCGGCTTCCCGGCGGGGCGTGGCGGGGGTGACCCAGTCGGCGGGCCCGGCGTCCTCGGACACGGAGCCGTCGCCCGCGGCCCACATGAGCAGCAGGGCCAGGCCGTGCTTGCAGGGGAACTTGCGGCTCGGGCAGGTGCAGCGGAAGGACGGTTCGGTGACGTCGACGGTGACCTGGTAGGGGGTGCGGGCGCTGCCCTGGCACTTGCCCCAGACGAGTGAGCTGGTGCTGCCGAGGTCGGACCAGGTGCGCGGGTTGGCGAGCCCGCGGGCGGCCCGCGCGGACCCGGCGTCCGGGGCCAGCGCGAGCACCCGAGCCACCGTCCACCGCGATCCCACGCGGCCAGCCTATCCGCCACCCCCGGCGGCGGCCGGGCACCCGGGCGGGCCGGTTCGCCGGCCGGATGTGGAGCCGCCCCGGCGGGAGGCAGTGGCCGGCAGCCGCGTCCGGCGGTGCTCGCCCGGCGCGGCGGCCATGGCTCCGGTACGGGCCACCGCTGGTTCCGGCTGGACGACCAGGGGCCGCCGCCGCGTGCCCCGGCGGCGGCCGGCTTGTGGTGAAGCTGATCGCCTCGTCGTATTCCGGCGGCCCGGTGGCCCGCCTCGGCCCGGTGGCGTGGTCCGGTTTGGTGTCTGTCCCGGCCCGGTCAGCGGGGCAGGCTCGATGGCCCGCCCCGCTCGGTGGTCCGGTCCGGTCCGCCCCGGCCCGGTCGTTCGGTCAGGCCATTTCGGGCACCCGCAGGTGCGCCAGTGCCAGCTCGAACTCGGCCACCTCCAGGATCTCCACCCCGGCCTCCTCCGCGCCGCGCGAGCGGAGGGCGTCGGCGCGGTTGCGGGTGCTCGCCATGTTCGCGTGGTTGTCGTAGGTCACCGAGGACACCGCGATGCCCGCCTCGCGGTCGATCATCAGGCTGGCGCTGCAGAACCCGTCGAGGCGTTCCAGCTCGGGCAGCAGGCCCATGCGGTAGGTGTCGATGGCGCGGTCGAGCTGGTCGAAGCGGGTCCAGGTGACGCGGCAGCAGGCGCCCTCGGGCGCGGGCCGCGTGCGGTGCAGCACCGCGATCTCCCATTCGTCGACCTGGGCGCGATTGCCGCCCATCACCTCCGCCGCGTGGTCGCGCAGCGGGCGCACCCGGTCGGCGCTGTCCCGCATCGCCTCCATCGACTCCCACGAGCTGGTGGCGATGCAGCGCCCGGAGTCGCGGTCGACGAGCATCGACAGTCCGACGCAGCCGGGCATCTCCATCAGCTCCGGCATGACCTCGTCGCGCAGGTGGGCGATCCCGGCGTCGATCGTGTCCTGGTGAGCTTGCACCGTGGTGGAACGCGCGAACACGCCTTCCACCCCCTCTCCGGTCGAGGCGGCGTCCCGGCGGCGCCGCCGGTAGCCCTCCACCTTGCGCCGCGGGGCGAGCGGGCGCAACCGCGGCCGGCGCCGCCCTAGTCGACGACGTACCACTGGCCGCCGCGGTATTCGAGGACCGCGTCGCCCAGGTCGCTCTCCGTGAACGGGGTGTCCGCACGCACCGCGCGGGCCGGGATCTCGATCCGCCCGGCGGTTTCGGTCACCCCGGCCCGGTCGACCGTCGCGGTGCGCAGGGCCCGCTTCTGAGCCGGCGAGATCATCTGGAAGGTGATCGGCATGGTCTGCTCGCACGGCCCGAAGCCCTGGTCCTCGGCCTTCTTCGCGGCCGGGCCCGCGATCTCGCAGACCACCGCGAGGTCCTCGCGGCCCACCGCGTGCAGGAACTCCTCGTAACGCCGGATGCCGTCGGACGCCGACGGGCCGGACGACGTGGGCGCTGTCGACGATCCGGACGGTGGTGGGCCGTCCTGCTTGCGGTACAGCGTGGCGGATCCCGTCACACTGCCGCCGGAGTAGGTCATCTTCAGGGACTCGCCGTCCCGGTGGAGCGTCACCGTGCCCTCGGTGACGCAGTTGCCCGCGTCCTTGTCCAGGATCGTCTCGCGCAGCTCCAGCCACTGCGTGGTCGCGTCGACCAGCCGGAGGATGCCGCGGCACGCCAGGTCCGGATCGGGGCCGGTCCAGGTCGTGCGGTACTCGACCGGGTTGCTGTCGCCGCCGAGGACCACCCGCATGTGGTACGGGCGGGCCGCCGGGGACTGCTCGACCGGGTCGCGGGTCTCCCACGTCCCGGCGAAACCGTCCGGCAGCCGGGCGGGCATGGCGCAGCGGCGGTCGGTGAACACGTCGGCGAGTTGCCGCCCCGGGTAGGGACCGGCCGGGCCGGAGAAGCCGGGCACGAGCGACTGCGCGCCCCACGCGCCGCGGTAGCCGTACCACGGCTCGCCGTCGAGCGCGCGCGGTTGCGTGCGCCACAGGTTTCCCTGCGAGGTCCAGTCGAAGGTGGCGCCGGAGACGTGCCAGCCCTTCGCCGGGTACGACGCGTGCGACCCCTTGGCCGAGTACACGACCGGGTGGCCGTCGTCGTGGTCCAGGTCCGCCCACGGCACGGAACACGGCTCGGCGCCGTGGCCGAAGAAGGTCACCGCGACCGGTTCGCCGTTCCGCAGCTGGACGGCGACCCGCTCCCAGTCGCCCTCGTGCGTGTTGCCCACGGGGGTGCCGGCCGGTCGGAGTTCGTTGCGGCCGTAGAAGAACCAGTACACGTACGCGGAGCGCTCGTCGTCGGCGCGGTGGTGCTCCCAGTACATCGGCGGGGGAGCGTCGTCGGGCTGGACGTTGTCGTGCGCGTCCAGGTAGAACCCGCCGTCGGAGTTCGGCGAGACCTCGTCGCCCGAGTGGCGGGCACAGGGGAACAGCGGCTTGTCCGGGGACGGCACGGCGGGGTCGGCGTCCTTGTGGTGCTTGTAGACAGTGCCGCGAAGCGAGCCGGGATCGACCGGGTCGGCCACCGGCTCGGGGTCGGCGCAGTCGTCGTGCTCGTACCGCAGCGCCGACTGCCGGATGTAGGCGGTCGCGTCCATCGGGGTGAACCGCTCGTCGCCGGCCAGCCACACCCGCGGCGCGAACTGCAGCGCGGTGGGCTCGTCCACACGCGCCGGTGTGGGCGCGGTCTGCTCCTTCGGCCCAGGATCGTGGTCCTCGCAGGCCGTCAGCAGCGTCATGGCCAGCAGGGCCACCCCCAGCAAAACGCGCATCTTGAGGACTGTACGCAAGGGACGCCACGCGCGTGGCCGTTTTCCGGAATCAGCTGCTGGCCGAACTCAGCTGCCGGCGGATCACCGCCGCGCGAGGGAACGTCGAGGCCGAAGTGGACGGACACGGCAACCTGACCGGCCTGCGACTGGCCGCGGGCGCCCTGCGGCTGGCGGAGGCGGTGGTGAGCGCGGTCAGGCGGGCCGGGCACGGGTTGCGTCGGCCCCGTCCGCCGGCAGGCGACGAGCCGGAGGAGTTGTTCACCGGGCTGGCGGACGAGCACCGGCGCCGGGCGGCGCGGGCGCGTGTGGCGTGCTGCCCGCACTGCGGCGGTGCGTTGCACGCTCAGACCTGAGGCTGCGCTTTGAGGTGCTGTTTCAGCAGGCCGAGCGTGGCGGGCACTTCCTTGCGCGCGTTGCGGCGCGCCAGGGGAGCGATGAGCCTGCCCACGCCGTGCCCCTCGAAACCGATGCCGTACTCGACGTGGGTGCCCTCGCCCTCCGGGGTGAACGTGACGTCCACGTGCGCCCGGACCGGCCCGTCCACGCCGCGGACGCCGTAGCGCCGGCCCGGGTCGTAGGCCGTCACCTCCCACGTGATGGTCCGGTCGGCGCCCATGACGTGGCGGACCTCGTGCCCGCGGGTGCCGACGGTGACCGGGACCGGGCCGTCGAAGGCGGCGGTGCGGACGTCGGGCTGCGAGTCGGGCAGGTGGGCGGCGTCGGCGAGGAAGCCGAACACCTCCTGCGGGCTGCGTGCGATGTCCACTGTGGCGGTGGTCTTCCCGGACATGACGCGACTCCTCTCGTGGTGCGTCGAGGGTAGGCCGGTCGTGCGGCGCCCGGAAGGAGCTCGGTCCGGCAACCTCGCCCGCGCTCAACCGTCCTGTCAAGGAGTGTCCGGACGCGAGGGGGTTCTGGTGCGGGATGCCGGCGGTTGGCTGCGGGAGTTCCAGGAGGCCGCGCGGGCCAGGCAGGACCGCGGTGATCCGGACTGGGCCCGGGGCGCCCGGCTCGACCCGGCGGTGGTGCGCAGCCTGCAGCGGTTCCAGGTCGGCGAATCCGGCGACGGTGTCCGGCTCAACCGCGCCGCCGAGCGGACCGGCGATCGCGCCTACGCCGCGGCGGTGCGGTTGTTCGTCGCCGAGGAGCAGAACCACGCGCGGCTGCTCGCCCGCCTGCTGGAGGCCGCCGGGGCGCCGACGATCACGAGCCACTGGACCGACAGGGCGTTCGTCGCGCTCCGGCGCGGGCTGGGGCTGCGGCTGGAGCTTGCGGTGCTGCTGATCGCGGAGACCGTGGCGCTCAGCTACTACCGCATCCTTCGCGACGGTTCCGGTGACGCCCTGACGCGCGGCGTGGCGGCCCGCATCCTGGATGACGAGCAGCGGCACGTGCCCTTCCACCGGGACCGCCTGCGCGGGTCGATGCCGCGCCCGGCGTGGTGGCTGGTGCGGACCGCGTGGCAGCTGCTGCACGCCACCACCGCGGTGGTGGTCGCCTGGGATCACGGGGCCGCGTTGCGCGTGCTCGGTGTCGGTCGGCGGGAGTTCGTGGCCGAACAGGTCCGCCTGTTCAGCGGGTTCCTGACCACGCTGCGAGCGGAGCACGCCCGGACCTGAGGCCGGCGATGGGGTGCACGCCGCCGAAATCACCGAACCGGAGATCGCCTGCCGGCGGCATCGAGCAGGAGGTGACGGTGGAAGGCCCGCGCGACCGCCTCGATCGGGGACAGGCGGGCCGCCGGGGATGACGTGAACGCGCCGAAGTCGATCAGCGGTTGCAAGTGGGTGAGCTGCTGGACGCGCGAACAGCACGGTGAAACGGCCGTGGATCCGCCGAACGCGCGACCTCAGGCGTGCGCCACACCGAGCCCGGCGCCCAGGGCCAGCGCCGCGGCCTCGCCGCGGGAGCTCACTTCCAGCTTCTGCAGCACCCCGGTGACGTGGAACTTCACCGTGCTCTCGGTGACGCCCAGCTCCGCCGCGATCGCCTTGTTGCGCTTGCCCTGCGCGAGCAGCGCCAGCACCTCCCGCTCGCGGCGGTTGAGGTTCGTCAGCCGCGTTTCGCCGGAGGGCTCGGGCGCGTCCAGCGGCAGCGAGATCGTCACCCGGCTGCCCCAGCCCGGCGCGGCGTCGATGTCCAGCGCGGCGCCCAGCGTCCGCGCCCGGCCCTGGAGGCCACGGCGCAGTGCGTCCACGTCCAGCTCGCCGGACCCCTGGTCCCGCACGTCGACCACCAGGCTCGCGCCGTCGCTCGACCACGCGATCCGCAGGCGCGCCAGGCCCGGCTGGGCGGTGAACGCCAGCACGGCCGTCCGCGTCATCGCCCGCGCGGCGTGCGCGATTTCGCCGGGCACGGAACCGCCGGACGGGGCGACGAACTCGATCGGCGCCTCGTGGTGGCGCAGCATCTGCCGGATGTCCTCGCGCAGCCGGGCGAACGCCTCCGGCGCGGCCTCCTCGGACAGCGCCTGGTCCGACTTCCGCGCCGATCGCAGCGCCAGCAACGCCGCCGACGCCGAGTCCGCCGCCGACAGCCGCGCCCGGCGGTCGTCCAGGCCGGCGGACCGCAGCGTGGTCAGGATCGCCACCAGCGCCGCCTCGTGCGCGGCCGCCAGCTCGGCGATCGTGCGCTCCCGCTCGCTGGAGGCGGCCCGCGACTCGGCGAGGTAGTCGGGGCTGGCCTGGGCGACCTGCTGGCTGATCGAGGTCACCACCAGGCCGAAGATCGCGGCCAGCAGCTCCGGCTCGGGCAGCCGCCGCCGCGCCGCGCGGGGGACCAGCACCAGCAGGGTGCCGGCCGGATCGAGCACCACCCACACGGTCCGCTCCGCGCCCGCGATCGACGCGGTCGTGCTCACCGGGCGGCCGGGCTCGACCGCGGCCTTCAGCTCCTCCAGCTCGCCGATCGTGACCTTGTTGATCATCTCGGTGGCGCCGGCGACCTTGCGCGGCCGCCCGGTGCACTCCCGGGTGAACACGACGAGCGCGGTGTGCGGCCACCGCTCGCCGAGGAACCGCGAGAGGCGGCGGGCGATTTCGTGCAGCGGCCCGTCCACGACCTCGCGCAGAGCCACCAGATCGGACACCGGATCCATGCGGCCACTCTAACCGGAGGTCGAGGTTTTACTGGTCCGACGACCAGGTCGCGGAAACGCCACTCAGGGCTACCGTCGCCAACGGTATGCGTCACCGCGCATGCTTCTCCACCGAAAGGAACAGCCGATGCCACAGACGGTCCGCGGCGTGATCGCCCGCTCGAAGGGAGCTCCGGTCGAGCTCACCGACATCGTGATCCCCGACCCCGGTCCCGGTGAGGTCGTGGTCGCGATCGCCGCGTGCGGGGTGTGCCACACCGACCTGACCTACCGCGAGGGCGGCATCAACGACGAGTTCCCGTTCCTGCTCGGGCACGAGGCCGCCGGCACCGTCGAAAGCGTCGGCGAAGGCGTCGATTCGGTCCAGCCGGGTGACTACGTCGTCCTCAACTGGCGCGCGGTGTGCGGCCAGTGCCGGGCCTGCAAGCGCGGCCGCCCGCAGTACTGCTTCAGCACGTTCAACGCCACCCAGAAGATGACCCTGACCGACGGCACCGAGCTGACCCCGGCGCTGGGCATCGGCGCGTTCGCGGACAAGACGCTCGTGCACGCCGGGCAGTGCACCAAGGTCGACCCGGCCGCCGACCCCGCCGTCGCCGGCCTGCTCGGCTGCGGCGTGATGGCCGGGCTGGGCGCGGCGGTCAACACCGGCGCGGTGAGCCGGGGCGATTCCGTCGCGGTGATCGGCTGCGGTGGCGTCGGCGACGCGGCCATCGCCGGGGCCCGCCTGGCCGGTGCGAACAAGATCATCGCCGTCGACCGCGACGCGAAGAAGCTCGAGTGGGCTACCGAACTGGGCGCCACCCACACGGTCAACGCGACCGAGACCGAAGTGGTCGAGGCCGTCCAGGCCCTGACCGGCGGGTTCGGCGCGGACGTGGTGATCGACGCGGTGGGCAGGCCGGAGACCTGGAAGCAGGCGTTCTACGCCCGCGACCTCGCCGGCACGGTCGTGCTGGTCGGCGTCCCGACCCCGGACATGCGGCTGGAGATGCCGCTGCTCGACTTCTTCTCCCGCGGCGGCGCGCTGAAGTCGTCCTGGTACGGCGACTGCCTGCCGGAACGGGACTTCCCGGTGCTGGTCGACCTGTACCTGCAGGGCAGGCTGCCGCTGGACAAGTTCGTCACCGAGCGCATCGGGCTGGACGACGTCGAGAAGGCCTTCCACACCATGCACGCCGGCGAGGTGCTGCGTTCGGTGGTGGTCTGGTGAGCTTCCGGATCGACCGGGTCGTCACCTCCGGTGTCTTCGAACTCGACGGCGGCAGCTGGGAGGTCGACAACAACGTCTGGCTCATCGGCGACGACCACGAGGTGGTGGTTGTCGACGCCGCGCACGACGACAAGCCGATCGTCGAGGCCGTCGCGGGGCGCAAGGTCGTCGCGGTGGTCTGCACGCACGGCCACAACGACCACGTCACCCACGCGCCGCAGCTCGGCGAGCAGCTCTACGCGCCGGTGCTCCTGCACCCGGGCGACCAGCAGCTGTGGGACATGACCCACGCCGGGCAGGCGTTCTGGAAGGCCGACGACGGTCAGCGCATCGCCGTCGCGGGCACCGAGATCGAGCTGATCCACACCCCGGGCCACTCGCCCGGCTCGGTGTGCCTGCACCTGCCCGAGGCGAAGGCGCTCTTCACCGGCGACACGCTGTTCGCCGGGGGGCCGGGCGCGACGGGCCGGTCGTTCTCGGACTTCCCGACGATCATCGACTCGATCCGGGACCGGCTGTTCAAGCTCCCGGAGGACACCCGGGTGCACACCGGTCACGGCGACGGGACCACCATCGGGACCGAGGCGCCGCACCTGGCGGAGTGGATCGCACGCGGCTACTGAGCCGGCGTGGTCGCCCACGCCGTGGCCGTCGTAGCGCGCCTGGCTACCGCGCGGGCTGCCCGGCCAAGATGCTGCCACCGCCGCGGTGAGCGAGAACTGGGCAGCCCGCGCTCAGCGCGCGGGCTGGCCAGTGTCGACGACGGCGGGGCAGCGCTCGCGCTCAGTGCGCGGCAGGCGTCGGCGACGTGCAGGCAGGTGATGTTCCGCAGCGCGGCCACCCGCCGGGTGCCCCCGCTCAGTGCGCCGCAGGCGCGGGCGTCGCGGCGGCGGGCTTGCGCACGAACAGCGCGGTCACCAGCGCGAGCACCCCGACGACGCCGGCCACCACGAACGCCGTGCGCAGGCCCGTGGCGTCCGGGATGCCCGCCGGGTCGTTGCTGGCCAGCGTGGCGACGCTGACGAACACCGCGGTGCCGAACGCGCCCGCGACCTGCTGCAGCGTCGCCAGGATCGCGCTGCCGTGCGAGTACAGGTGGTCCGGCAGCACGCCGAGCGACTCCGTCATCAGCGGCGTCATCATGAAGCCGAGCCCGGCCATCAGCAGCACGTGGATGGCGATCACCGCGGCCAGCGGCGAGCCCGGCCCGAGCAGCGCGAACAGCCACATCGACACCGCCAGCGCCAGCGCGCCGGGGATCACCAGCGGCCGCGCGCCGAACCGGTCGAACAGCGCCCCGACCGGGCGGCCCAGCAACCCGAGCGTCAGTCCGCCGGGCAGCACCGCCAGCCCGCTGACGAACGTGCTGGTGTGCAGCACGGTCTGCAGGTACAGCGGCAGCATGATCGAGGCGACCCCGAGCAGGCACACGAACAGCAGCGCGGCCAGCACCAGCGCGACGACGAAACTGCGGTGGGTGAACGGCCGCAGGTCCAGCAGCGCCCTGTCCTCGCGCTGCAGCCGCGTCTGCCGCCAGGTGAACACGGCCAGCAGGGCGAGCCCGCCGACGATCGTGGCCCACGGCGGCACCGGCGCGTGCCCGCCGCCTTCGCCGATGCCGGCCAGGCCGTAGAGCACGCCGCCGAAACCGAGCGCGGACAGCAGCACCGACGGTACGTCCAGCGGCACCTTGCGGGTCGAGCTGTCCAGCCGGAACCACGCCGCGCCGATCGCCAGCGCGGCCAGCGCCAGCGGGAGCACGATCCAGAACATCCAGCGCCAGCCCAGCGACGCGAGCACCGCGCCGCCGATCGTCGGCCCCACCGCGGGGGCCACGGCGATCACGATGGTGATGGTGCCCATCGTCGCGCCGCGCTTGTTCTCCGGCACCAGGCGCATCACCGACGTCATCAGCAGCGGCAGCATCACGGCGGTGCCGCAGGCCTGGACCACGCGCCCGGCCATCAGCATGCCGAAACCGGGCGCGAGCCCGCTGATCGCGGTGCCCGCGCTGAACAGGGTCAGCGACGCGAGAAACACCTGGCGCGGGGTGAACCGTTCGAGCAGGAACCCGGTGGTCGGGATGACCACCGCCATCGTCAGCAGGAACCCGCTGGTCAGCCACTGCACCGTGGTGGTGGAGACGGCCAGGTCGGCGGTGAGGTCGCGCAGCGCGACGCTCAGGATCGTCTCGTTCAGGATCATCACGAACGCGGAGACGACCAGCACGCCGATGAGCAGCCCGGACCGCGGCGGCGCCTCGTGCGCGGCGTCTGGCGGAGTGGTCGCGGGGGCGGCCATGGAAGCACCTCACAGGGAATTCAGTGGTCGGGATCGCGGCCTCGGCGCCGCCGGAACGGCCGCACCCATCCCCCAGCAGGGCAGGCGAAAACAGCCGAACCACTTATACGGTGCGAACGCACCGCCCGTCCATCGAATTCCCGCTGCGGCGCTAGGTCATCTGGCGGATGAGGATCGTCGCCACGCAGGCCGGTTTCGGCGCGTCCTCGGCGGCGATCGTCATCGTGATCGCCAGCTGCAGCCCGCCCCGCACCTCGGTCACCTCCTCGAGCGTGGCGGTCGCGCGCACCTTGCTGCCCACCGGCACCGGGGAGGGGAAGCGGACCTTCTCGCAGCCGTAGTTGACGGTCAGCCCGAACCCGGTGAACTCCACGATCTCCGGCAGCAGCCGCGGCACCAGCGACAGCGTCAGGTAACCGTGCGCGATGGGACCACCGAACGGCCCCGCCTTCGCCCGCTCGACGTCGACGTGGATCCACTGGTGGTCCCCGGTCGCCTCGGCGAACCGGTTCACCGCGTCCTGGGTGACCTCGACCAGCCCGCTGCTGCCGAGCGGTTCCCCGACCGGCAGGGCGCGCACCCCGTCGACGCCGTGCACGACGATCGCCACGTCAGACCTCCTCGAACATCAGCGGCGCGGGTTCGAACTCCTGCAGCGGCGCTCCGGCGAACAGCCGCGCGACCTCCGGCACGGTCCAGCCACCGGGCCGCAGCTCCTCGGCCACCTCGCCCGGGTGCGTCCACAGCGCGATGCGGTCGCCACCGGCGGCGATGGCCTGGCCGGTGACGTGCGCGGATTCCGCCGACGCGAGGTAGACCACCAGCGGCGCCACGTCGTCCGGGGTGCCGAGGCCCTGGCGCCGCAGCGGCTCCGGCACCGGCTCGCCCGCGTCCACCCTGGACACCAGCTCGCCCAGCCCCGGCATCGTCGCGACCATCCGGGTGAGCGCGGTGGGCACGACCGCGTTGACCGTCACGCCGATCTTCGCGTGCTCCACCGCCCAGGTGCGCATCATCGCGACGATGGCGCCCTTCGACGCGGAGTACGCGGTCTGCCCGAAGCTGGCGCGCTGCCCGGCGGGGGAGCCGACGAGGATCAGCCGCCCGCCCTCGCCCTGCTCCCGGAACCGCCGCACCGCCGCGCGGCCGCAGGTGAAGGTGCCGCGCAGGTGGCTGGTGACCACGAGGTCGAAGTCGTCGTCGCTGGTGTTGCGCAGCGTCCGGTCGCGCAGCGCGCCGGCGTTGGTGACCATCACGTCGAGGCGGCCGAACTCGCCGACCGCCCGCCGCACCAGCGCCTCGGCCAGGTAGCTGCCGCCGACGGAACCGACCACGGCGACCGCCCGGCCGCCCGCGGCGGTGATCTCCGCGACCGTCGCCTTGGCGACGTCGGCGTCGAGGTCGTTGACGACCACGGCGGCGCCCGCGGCGGCCAGCGCCCGTGCGTAGGACCGGCCCAGGCCGCGGCCGGCCCCGGTGACCACGGCGACTCTGCCGTCGAGCATGTGCCCTCCTTCGATCGCGGATCTCCTCGACGGTATGAGCCGCGGCTGCCCGGCACGCTGGCCTTGCGTCGCCACCGTGGCGCGACGTTTGTCCCGCCCGTCCTGCGGTTCCCGGCCGTGTCGCTCCGGCCCCGCGCCTTCCTACGCTGGACGCCGAGCCGAGGAGGTGCGGACCGGATGGACGTCTCCTTCGGCACCGTCTGGGAGGCCGTGGCCCGTGGCCTGCCGGACGCGGTCGCGATCTCCGAACCGGGGCGCGACCTGACCTACGCCCAGTTCGACGACCGCGCCGCCCGGCTGGCCACCGCGCTCGAGGAGGCCGGGGTGCGGGCCGGCGACAAGGTGGCCTGCTACCTGCACAACGGCGCGGCCTACCTGGAGACCGTGTTCGCCGCGTTCAAGATCGGCGCCGTGCCGGTCAACGCGAACTACCGGTACACCGCGGACGAGCTGACCGCGCTGCTCACCGACGCCGACGCGGCCGCGGTGGTGTTCAGCGGGGTGCTCGCGCCGAACCTGCGCCACGCCGCGGAGCACGTGCCGACCCTGCGGCTGCTGGTCCGCGCCGGCCCCGCCGTGGAGCCCGGGCCGTCGGCGCCGGAACTGGAGGACCTGCTCACCGCCACCCCGCCGCGCCCGCCGGAGCACCGGTTCGGCTCGGACGAGATCTTCATGTACACCGGCGGCACCACCGGCAAGCCGAAGGGCGTCATCTGGCGGCAGTCCGATCTGCTGCACTCGCTGTTCGTGCCGGTCTTCCGGCCGCTGGGCGCGCGGGAGCTGCCCGCCACCCTCACCGAGGCCGTCCACCTCGCGATCGACGCCCACGCCGAGGACCGCTCGCACGCGACGATGCCGGTCGTGCCGCTGATGCACGGCACCGGCCTGTTCAACTCGATGGGCGCCCTGCTCACCGGCGGCCGGGTGATCACCACCAGGCCCGGCGCGCTCGACCCGCACCACGTCTGGACGACGGTCGCCGCGCAGCGGGTCCGCACGATCATCGTCGCCGGCAACGCCGTCTGCCGTCCGCTCGTCGACGAGCTGGTCGCGGCGGAGCGGCGGGGGAGCCCGCACGACCTCGGCTCGCTGCGGTCGGTGATCAGTTCCGGCACGGCGCTGTCCGACCGGCTCAAGCACGCGCTGCACGAGCGGGCGAGCGTCACGATCTTCGACGCGATCGCCTCGAGCGAGGGCGGGCCGTTCGCGTTCGCGGTCACCTCCACTGTGGACGATCTGCCGTCGCGGTTCTTCCCGGTGCCCGCGACGAAGGTGTTCGGCCCCGGCGACGCCGAAGTGACGCCCGGCAGCGGCGAGACCGGCGTGCTCGCCTACCGCGGCCCGATCCCGCTCGGCTACTACAAGGACTCGGCGAAGACGGCCACGACGTTCCGCACGATCGGCGGCGTCCGCTACGCCATCCCCGGCGACCTGGCCGCTGTCGAGGCCGACGGCGCGATCCGGTTCCTCGGCCGCGGGTCCGGCGTCATCAACACCGGCGGCGAGAAGGTGCACCCGCAGGAGGTCGAGGACGCGCTGCTCACCCACCCGGAGGTCACCGACGCGGTCGTGGTGGGCCTGCCGGACGAGACGTGGGGCGAGCGCGTCGCGGCGGTGGTCGCGACGGCTTCCGCGACCTTGTCGGCCGGGGAGCTGCGGGAATGGGTGCGCCGCGGCCTGGCCGGGTACAAGGTGCCGCGCACGATCGAGCTGCTGCCCGAGCTGCGCCGCACGCCCACCGGGAAGCTCGAGCTGGCCTGGGCCCGCGACCTCCTCCTAAAACATTTAGGAATTTCCTGATATGCTTTAGGCATGGTGCGAGCGGGACTGACCACCGAGCGCGTGGTCCAGGCGGGGGCGGAGCTGGCCGACGAGGCCGGGTTCGACGAGGTCACCCCGTCGGCGCTGGCCCGCCGGTTCGGCGTCCAGGTCGCGAGCCTGTACTCGCACGTGCGGGGCGCCCACGACCTCAAGGTCCGCGTCGCGCTGCTGGCGCTGGGCGAACTCGCCGACCGGGCCGCCGACGCGCTCGCCGGGCGAGCCGGCCGGGACGCGCTGGTCGCCTTCGCCGGCGTCTACCGCGACTACGCCCGCGAGCACCCGGGCCGCTGGGCGGCGGCGCGGTTCCGGCTCGACCCGGAGCACGCGGCCGCGAGCGCCGGGCCCCGGCACACCCGGATGATGCAGGCGATCCTGCGTGGCTACGACGTGCCGGAGGCCGACCACCCGCACGCCGTCCGGCTGCTGGGCAGCGTCGTCCACGGCTTCGTCGAACTCGAATCGGGCGGCGCGTTCGGCCACAGCGCGCCCGAGCCCGGCGAGTCCTGGTCACGGATCCTCGAGGTCCTCGACGTCACCCTGCGGAACTGGCCCGGGAGGACCGGATCGTGATCACCACACCCCTGACCGCGGACCTGCTGCGCGGAGCCCTGGACGTCGAATCCGGTGCGCACGGCCTGGTGCCGCACCGGCTGCCCGCGTGGGCGCGCGGCCGTGCCGACGCGCCGCTCCGCATGGCGGAGTCGCAACCGTCCGGCGTGCGGCTGGTCTTCCGCACCCGCGCGACCGTGATCGAACTGGACGCGCTGCGCACCACCCGGTCCTATGTGGGCACCCCGCCGCGCCCGGACGGCGTGTACGACCTGCTGGTCGACGGGCGGCTGACCGCGCAGGGCGGGGTCGGCGGCGGCAACACCGTCCACATCGACCTGTCCACCGGCGCGGCCCGGATGGAGCCCGGGCCGCCCGGCACGGTGCGGTTCGACGGGCTGCCCGGCCACGACAAGGACGTGGAGATCTGGCTGCCGCACAACGAGATCACCGAGCTGATCGCGCTGCGCACGGACGCGCCGGTCTCGCCGTCGCCCGTGCGCGGGCGGGTCTGGCTGCACCACGGCAGCTCGATCAGCCACGGCTCGGACGCGGCGAGCCCGGTCACCACGTGGCCCGCGGTGGCCGCCGGGCTGGGCGGCGCCGAGCTGGTGAACCTCGGCTTCGGCGGCAGCGCCATGCTGGATTCGTTCACCGCGCGGGTCATGCGGGACACGCCGGCCGACCTGATCAGCGTCAAGATCGGGATCAACCTGGTGAACGGCGACGTGATGCGGCTGCGTGCGTTCACGCCCGCGGTGCATGGTTTCCTCGACACGATCCGCGACGGGCACCCGGACGCCCCGCTGCTGGTGGTCTCGCCGATCTGGTGCCCGATCCACGAGGACACGCCCGGCCCCGGCGCGTTCGACGTCGAGGCGCTGAAGTCGGGCGTCGTGCGCTTCCGGGCCACGGGGGATCCGGCCGAGCGCGCTGCCGGGAAGCTGACGCTGCGCGTGATCCGGGAGGAGCTGGCGCGGATCGTCGCGGAGCGCGCCGACGAGAACCTGCACTACCTCGACGGCCGCGACCTCCACGGCGAGAACGACCGTCCGCTGCCCGACAACCTCCACCCGGACGCGGCGACCCACCGGCTGATGGGGGAGCGGTTCGCCAAGCTCGCGTTCGGCGGCCCGTTCGCGGCTCGCTAGTCCAGGCAGGAGCGGAGCGCGGCGAGGTAGGCGGTGGTGTTCGGCGCGTTCAGCAGCCCCGGCGCCATCCGGTTCATCACGTAGGCGAACGTCAGCCGCCGGTCGAGGTTGTTCACCACCACCGCGCCGCCGAAACCGCTCCACCAGCAGGTGCGGCCGTCGACCGCGTAGCCGAGCCCGAACCGGACGGGCGCGCCGAGCACCCGGTCCACCCCGTCGGCCTGCACCTCGAAGATGCGCTCCACAGTGGACTCCGAAAGGAACCGCCTGCCGTCGATCGTCCCGCCGTGGGAGACGACCGACTGCAGGCGCGCCACCGAGCGGGCGTTGCCCTGGCCGTTCAGCCCGCCCAGCTCGGCCGCCAGGAACGGCCGCGTGGTCGTCACCGTCGGCGGGATCAGCGGGTTGGTCAGTGTGCGCACCGCGATCGGGTCGAGGGCCGCGTAGTCCACTCCGGACGACTCGGGCGGCACCAGCGTGGCGAGCCGGGCGTCCACGTCCGCCGGCGCGCCCAGCCAGTAGTCCGCCCCCAGCGGCTCCGCGAACTCCGACCGCAGCACCGTGCCCAGCGAGCGGCCGGTCACCCGCCGCACGATCTCGCCGACCAGGTGGCCGTGGCTGACCGCCTGGTACCCGGAGCCCTCGCCCGGCGGGAACCATGGCTCCTGCGCCGCCAGCAACGCCGCCGCTCGTGCCACGTCGCAGATGTCGTCGAGAGTGACCGGCGAATCCCATCCGCACACGCCCGAGATGTGGCCCAGGACGTGCCGCACCAGCACGCCGTCCTTGCCCGCGGCGGCGAACTCCGGCCAGTACCGCGCCACCGGCGCGTCCGGGTCGAGCTGCCCCCGGTCCACCAGCGCGAGCGCCACCAGCGCCACCATCGTCTTGGTCAGCGAGTACGTGGTGACCAGCGTGTCGCGCGTCCACGGCACGCCCGGCGCGGCCGAGCCGCCCCACAGGTCCACCGCCACCTCGCCGTCGGCGATCACGCAGACCGAGGCCCCCGCCTCGGCGCCGTCGCGCAGCCGCTCCGCCAGCAGGTCGCCGAGTGCGGCGAACCGCGCGTCGCAGTGGCCGTTCACCGGACGGCCGCCGCCCGCTTCCGGCCCGCCTCGATCTCGCGGTGCAGGTCCCGCACGTAGCGGGCGAAGTCGAGCTGGATGGTGTGCCGCGGCGCGGAGTAGTACTGCCCGAGGTGCTTGGCCTCGTCCCGTGCGATGGCGGCCTCCATCTCCGCGACGTCCGGCAGCTCGTACTCCCCGGTCAGGTGCCGCGCGATGAGCTTGCTCTGCTGCTCGGCGAGGTTGACGATCGTCGGCGACGCCTGCGCCAGCCCGGCGAAGTAGAGGTTGCCGATGCCGGGCTTGACGATCCGCTTGAACAGCGGCAGCCGGTGCTCGGCGTCCGGCAGCAGCGCCGGATCGTCGAAGAACGGGAACGACATCCGGTACCCGGTGGCGCACACGATCACGTCGGCCTCGACGCGGGTGCCGTCCACGCACACCACGGCGTCGCCGTCCAGCCGCTCGATCGCGGGCACGCAGGTCAGGTCGCCGGAGCCGGCCTTGGCGAGGAAGTCCACGCTCACCGACGGGTGCGCCGACAGCGGCTCGTGGTCCGGCTTGGGAAGCCCGTAATCCTCCATGTTGCCCAGCGTCTTCTTGATCGCCCGCCGGGACAGGGCCAGGCCGATCTTCTTCGGCATCCACGGCGGCATCATCATCTTGTCCGCCGGTTTGCCGCCGCGGTACTTCGACAACACCCACACGCCGCGCCGCGCGGACACCCACACGTGCCGCGCGATGGAGCGGTGCGACAGCTCGGAGGCGATGTCCAGCGCCGAGTTCCCCATACCCACCACGACGATCCGCTTGTCCCGCATGTCGACCGGGTCGAACGGGCTGCGGTAGGCGTGGCTGTGCAGGACCGGCCCGTCGAACGTGCCGGGGTAGTCGGGCAGGTACGGGTTCCAGTGGTGGCCGTTGGCGACCACGAGCGCGTCGTAGTCGCGGGTCTCGCCGGTGGACAGGGTGATCCGCCAGGTGCCGTCGGGTCGCCGGGCCGCGTGCTCGACCACGGTGTCGAAGGTGATCGTCTCGCGCAGCCCGAAGTGGTCGACGTAGTCGCGGAAGTACTGGTGGATCAGCGAGTGGTGCGGGAAGTGCGGCCAGTCCGCGCCGGCCGGGAAGTCCTCGAACTGCAGGCGCGTGGTCGAGGTGTCGATGTGCAGCGATTCGTAGCAGGCCGAGCGCCCGTTGGGGTTGCCGAAGTACCAGTTGCCGCCGACGTCGTCGGACATTTCGAAGCAGTCGTAGGGGATGCCGTGGTCGCGCAACCGCTTCGCCGTGGTGAAGCCGGAGCAGCCGGCGCCGATGATGCAGACGGTGGGGAGTGAACTCACGGATGCCTCCTCCGCTGGCCACGATGCCGCTGACCACTCTGGCACGTTCGCTGACGGTGTGTCCAGTAAGTAGGCTGACCGTCATGAGCCTGCGGGAGCGGCAGAAGCAGCAGACCCGGCGCGACCTGCTGGAGCACGCCAAGGCGCTGTTCGTGGAGCGCGGCTACGCGGCGGTGACGATCGACGACATCGTCTCCGCGGTCGGCTGCAGCCGCGCGACGTTCTACCTGCACTTCTCCGGCAAGCCCGCGGTGCTGCAGAAGATCGGCGCGGAGACGATGGCGCAGCGCGCGGTCGCGGTGTACGCGGAGCTGGACGAGGTGCTCGCCACCGGTTCGCGCGAGGGGTTCACCGGCTGGATGCGGCGCGCGGTCGCGTGGTTCGAGGAGAACCAGGCGATCCTGCCCGCGTGGGACGAGGCGGTCGCGCTCGAACCGGAGTTCCGGGCCATCGCCAAGCGCGCGGTCGACGAGCTGCCCGCCGCGATGCCGCGGTACCTGGCACGGTGGGGCCCGGAGCGGCGGGCCGAGGCGCACCTGCGGATCGAGCTGCTGGTCAGCCAGCTGGAGCGGTTCTTCACCCGGTGGGCGGTGCAGGGGACGATCACCTCCACGGCGGACGAGGCGGCCGAGGTGCTCAGCGACATCTGGTTCCCGGCGCTGCGGCCACCCCGGTGAGACGCTCGTCGTCTCAGCGGAGCCGGAATCGGATATTGGACTTCATGGTCCCGGGGTGCGATCGTCGGACGTAGCCCTGCCCAGCCGTGAAAGGACAACGGATGTCCGTCGATGTCGTCATCTGCGAGCCGCTGCGGACGCCGATCGGCCGGTTCGGCGGCGCGCTGGCCGGCCAGACGCCCGCCGCGCTCGCCGCGCACGTGCTGTCCGCCGTCGTGGAGCGCACCGGCGTGGACCCGGAGCGCGTCGACGAGGTCATCCTGGGGCACGCCTACCCGACGTCCGAGGCGCCCGCGATCGGGCGGGTGGCCGCGCTCGACGCCGGCCTGCCGGACACGGTGACCGGCATCCAGATCGACCGCCGCTGCGGTTCCGGCCTGCAGGCCGTGCTCGACGCCGCCATGCAGATCCGCGCCGGGTTCAGCGACGTCGTGCTGGCGGGTGGCGCCGAGGTGATGAGCGCCGCGCCGTACTACACGCACGAGGGCCGCTGGGGCATCAAGGGCGCCGGCCTGCAGCTGCACGACTCGCTGGCGCGCGGCCGCGCCACCGCGGGCGGCGTGCACCACCCGATCCCCGGCGGGATGATCGAGACCGCCGAGAACCTGCGCCGCGAGCACGGCATCTCCCGCGAGGACCAGGACGCGCTCGCCCTGCGGTCCCAGCAGCGGGCGGCGCGGGCGATCAAGGGCGGGCTGTTCAAGGACGAGATCGTCCCGGTCACCGTGAAGTCGCGGAAGGGCGAGACGGTGGTCGACGCCGACGAGCACCCGCGCCCGGACACCACCGCGGAGGGCCTGGCGAAGCTGAAGCCGGTGATGATCCGCACCGACCCGGAGGCCACGGTCACCGCGGGCAACGCGAGCGGGCAGAACGACGCGGCCGCGGCGTGTCTGGTCACCAGCCGGGAGACCGCGGAGAAGCTCGGCCTGCGCCCGCTGGTGCGGCTGGTGTCGTTCGCGCGCGCCGGGGTGCCCGCCGAGACGATGGGCATCGGCCCGGTGCCCGCGACCCGCGCGGCGCTGGCGAAGGCCGGGCTGTCGCTGGACGACCTGGACCTGATCGAGCTGAACGAGGCCTTCGCCGCGCAGGTGCTGGCCTGCACCCGCACGCTCGGGCTGAGCGACACCGACGAGCGGTTCAACGTCAACGGATCCGGGGTGTCGCTGGGCCACCCGGTGGGGGCGACGGGCGCGCGGATCCTGGCGACGCTCGCGCGGGAGATGGTCCGCCGCGAGGCGCGGTACGGCCTGGAGACGATGTGCATCGGCGGCGGCCAGGGCCTGGCGGCGGTGTTCGAGCGGATCGGCTGACACCGGCTCGGTCGGCTGACCTGAGGCGCAGGCAGCCGCGCGTCCTGGAGACGAACCTCGCATCGGCGGGGGCCAGGGGCTCGCGGCGGTGTCGAGCGCGTGGGCTGACCGCCGGCGCGATCGGCTGACCCGGGGCGGCGGCCGCCGCCCCCAGCCCCGCGTGAGGTTCGCGCGGGGCTGGGGTCAGGTCAGTCCCGCCGGGCGGGCGCGCCCTCGGCGGGTGCGGCGCGCAGGTACTGCCACGGGTACTTCTCCCGCGCCGAGCCGGGGTCCAGGGTTTCCGCGGCGTGCAGGGGCCACGCCGGGTTCCGCAGGGCCTCCCGCGCCAGCAGCACCACGTCCGCGGACTTCGCGGCCAGGATCGCCTCCGCCTGCTCCGGCTCGGTGATCAGGCCGACCGCGCCCACCGGCAGCGCCGTCCGGGCGCGGACCTGCTCGGCGAACGGGACCTGGTACCCCGGCCCGACCGGGATCCGCTGGTCGGGGTCGAGCCCGCCGGTGGTCACGTCGATCAGGTCCACCCCGCGGTCGTGCAGCAGCGGCGCCAGGTCCGCGGTCTCCGCGGCGGTCCAGCCGCCCTCGACCCAGTCCGTCGCCGACAACCGCACCAGCAAGGGGCGCTCCGCGGGCCACGCAGCGCGCACCGCGTCGACCACCTCCAGCAGCAGCCGCACCCGGTTGCCGAACGCGCCGCCGTAGCGGTCGGTGCGCTGGTTCGCCCGCGGCGACAGGAACTGGTGCAGCAGGTACCCGTGGCCGGCGTGGATCTCGACCGCGTCGAACCCCGCGTCGACCGCTCGCCGGGCCGCGGCGGCGAAGTCCGCCACGATCCGGGCCAGGTCGGATTCCGTTGCCTCCACCGGGGAAGCGAAGCCGCGGTAGGCGAGCGGCGACGGCGCGAGCGGTGTCCAGCCGCCCTCGCCCGCCGGCACCGTGCCGCGCCCCTCGCCGGGCGCGAACGCCGACGCCTTGCGCCCCGCGTGGCCCAGCTGCACCGCGATCGGCGTGCCCTGCGCGTGCGCGAACCCGGTGATCCGCCGCCAGCCCGCGACCTGCGCGTCCGACCACAGACCGGTGTCCCGCGCGCTGATCCGCGCCTCCGGGGACACCGCGGTGGACTCGGTGATCAGCATCCCGAACCCGCCTGCCGCGCGGGCGCCGAGGTGGACCAGGTGCCAGTCGCCCGGCACCCCGTCCGCCCCGGCGCTGTACTGGCACATCGGGGACAGCCACACGCGGTTCGGCACCGTCAGCTCCCGCAGCGTCAGCGGGGTGAACAGCCTGCTCACGAGCCCGCCCCGAGGAACGCCCGCGCGTTCGCGGCCAGGGTCGCGACGTCCAGGCCGGCCGCGGTGGCGAACCCGACCGGGTCCGGCTGCGCCATGTCGAACGGGTGGTCGCTGCCGCACACGACCGCGTGCTCGCCCACCCGCGCCGTCAGCAGGCGCAGCAGCTCCGGGTCGTGGGTGACCGTGTCGAACCACAGTGCCCGCACCGCTTCGCCCGGCGGGCGCGACGAGTCGCGGCGGACGTCGGCCCGGGTGCGCCAGCCGTGGTCCCACCGGCCCAGCACCCCGGGCGTGCACCCGCCGCCGTGCACGAAGCAGATCCGCAGGTCCGGCAGCTGGTCGAGCACCCCGCCGAGCAGCAGCGCGCCGACCGCCGTGGCGGTTTCGACCGGGTTGCCGAGCAGGTTGGCCAGGTAGTGGTCCTGCCACTCCGGGCGCGGCAGCTGCATCGGGTGCACCAGCACCGACAGGCCGAGCCGGGCGGACTCGCCGAGCACGTGCCGCAGCACGCCGCGGTCCAGCGACTCGCCGCCGAGCAGCGGCGGGATCGCCACCCCCGCGATTCCCGGCTGCGCCGCCAGCCGCTTCAGCTGCTCGGTCGCCACCGCCTCGCCGTCCAGGGAGACCAGGCCCAGCCCGGCGAGCGCACCACCAGCGGACGCCACGACCTCGGCGAGCGCGGTGTTGTACGCCTCCACGTACTCGGCCGCCGGACCCGCGACGGGGAAGGCGAACGGCGGGGCCGACAGCACCCGCACGCCGAGCCCGGCCGCGGCGGTGTCGGCGAGGATCGCCGGCACGTCGCTCATGGCCCGCGTGGGGATGGACAACGGCACCTCACCGAGGTGCAGCTCGCCGCCGGAGTCGCGCAGCGGCCCGTACGGGGCGCCCGGCGGGAGGCCGAACAGCTCGGCGGGCAGCCAGTGCGCGTGGACGTCGACCGGCCCGTCCGCGATCGGCCCGATCACCGCCGCTCTCCCAGCGGCAGCGGCGCGTTGGCGCTGTCCAGGTGCTCGACCGTGGTGAACACCAGCTCGCTGTCGCCGATGTTCTCGATGTCGTGCAACAGGTACTCGCCGGGGCCGAACGCGAAGTGCCGCGTCTCACCGGCCACATAGGACACCTCACGGGTGGTGCCGTCGCTGGTGTGCTGGCGGCTGCGGCCGGCGTTGACCGCGGTCCAGAAGTAGTCCAGCACGTGCCGGTGGGCGTGCCAGCGCTCACCGGGCGCCAGGCGGATCTCCCAGACCCGGACGCGCTCGTTCTCGCTCAGCAGGCGCGAGCCGACCTCGCCGTCGTGGGCGTGGGCCTCGAACTCGGCGCGCAGCTGCGGGCTCCAGCCGTCGAAACCACTCGCGACGAGGGTGCCCGCCAGCGGCAGGTCGGACAGGAAACTGGTGTCGGACATGGTCTTCTCCTCGTTTCAGTGGCCGGGCCCGTAGAGGCCGAATCGCAGGTCCGGGTCCCCGGGCGTCCAGGTGTTGTGGAACTGGGAGCGCGCGCCCATCGCCTTGACGCGGTCGAGCAGCCGGGCGCTCAGCTCCAGCTGTGCCGGCTCCCACTTGCGCAGGGCGGCGGGGACGTCGCCGTCGGCGTCGGTCAGCGCGCCGGCCAGCGCCCAGGCGTCGGCGGCGGCCTTCGCGGTGCCGGCGGCGGCGTGCGGGCGGGCGGCGGCCGCGGCGTCGCCGATCAACGCGATCCGGCCCTGCGCCATCCGCGAGGCGCGCACGTCCGACACGACCTGGATGTAGGGCTGCGCGGTGCGGGTGACCACCTCGGCGGCGGCGGGCGCGAGCAGTTCCGCGGCCGTTTCCCGCATCTCGTCGACGTAGCGGTCCTGAACCTGTCCCGGGTGGATGGACACGGTGCCGGTGAAACCGCGCTTGTCGATGAGCATCTCCGCCAGCTCACTGCCGGCCGGCACGTTGCGGTACCAGACGTAGTTCATCAGCCGCTCCGACGGGCCGGTCTCGCCGGGGATCGGGTACACCGTGATGTGCGAGTGCGGGACCACGCTGTAGGAGATCGCGTTGCCGAGCAGTTCCCGCGTCCCCGGGGTGAGTTCGTGTTCGGGCACAGTGCCGCGCCAGCCGACGTAGCCGGAGTACTCCAGCTGCGCGCCGGGGTCGAGCAGGGACCGGCCGATCGAGGTGATGCCGTCGGCGAACACGACCAGATCGGCCTCGGCGCGGTGCCCGGACACGAACCGGACGGTCACGCGGTCCTCGTCCTGCGCGACACCGCAGGCGAACTGGCCGAGGTGGTAGTGCTCGCTGCCGAAGTCGGCGAGCAGCGCCCGGTAGAAGGTGCCCCAGGACGTGTAGGTCCAGCGGCGGCGGGCGCGGTGCACGACACCGTTGCCGCGGTCGAGGTACTGCACGTACTCGGTCGCGGTGGACAGCGCTTCCGGGTTCTGCGCGCTGCGCTCGGCGAACCAGCGCACGGTGTCCGGCTGCAGCACGATCCCGCCGCCCCGGCCGTCCAGCGGCGTCGGGGTGCGCTCGTACACCTCGACCTCGAACCCGAGGTCGCGCAGCAGCAGCGCGGTGGTGAGCCCGCCGATCGACCCGCCGATCACGGCGGCGCGGGCGCCTGCGTAGGCACTCATCAGTGGATCTCCTCCGAAGCGGGAACCGGGCCGGGCTGGACCGGATCGGCGGGCAGGGGCGCGCCGCGGGTCTCCGGCGCGAAGAACAGCCCGATGGCGCCGAGCATCCCGACCGCGACGACGCACGTGGTCGCCAGGCCGAGGTCGCCGCCGAACCAGGACGCGGCCACCACACCGGCCACCAGCGGCCCGGCCGCGGTGAGGTAGCGCCCGATGCCGTTGTAGAGCGCCATCCCGGTGGCGCGGACGCTCGGCGGGAACAGCTCCGGGCCGTAGACGAGGATCCCGGACAGCGCGCCGTAGAGGCCGAAGCCCGCGACCGGGATGACGGCGAGGAACACGCCCCAGCCGGGCGAGAACGGGAACAGGAACCCGACACTGACCGCCGAGACCGCGAAACTGGTCGCGAACGCCTTCCGGCGGCCGATCGCGTCGGCCAGGAAACCCCAGGTGGCGTAGCCGAGCACGCCGCCGGCGTTGAACAGCATCGAGGCCAGCGCGACGCGTTCGTTGGCCACCGCCGGCGCCAGCTGGGCCGCGGTCGCCGCCTGGCGAATCACCTGCGGGTACCAGGTGGACACGCTCCAGAAGGCGACCAGCGACCCGGTGGCCAGCGCGGTGCCGACCAGGGTGTGCTTGAGCAGCGGCCGGGACAGCAGGCGGCGCAGCACGAACCGGTCCTGCTCGGTGCGGTGGCCGCGGGCGCGGCGCTCCCGGCGGGCGGCGATGGAGCCCTTGATCTCCGGCGGCTCCGGCACGTGACGGCGGATGAAGTACACCAGCAGCGCGGGCAGCACGGCGATGCCCATCATCAGCCGCCAGCCGTGGCCGCCGAGCACCGCGTAGGCCAGCGAGGCGAGGAAGAAGCCGAACGCGTAGCCGGACATCATCACGCCGCAGGCCCGCGCCCGGTAGCGGTTGCGCCAGACCTCGGCGACGAGCGCGGCGCCGACCGGCGCCTCCACCCCGGACCCGAGGCCGGCGATGAACCGCAGGACGCCCAGCTGCCACCAGGTGTCGGCGAACGCGGCCAGCGCGGTGAACACCGCGTAGGTCACGATGCCCGCGGACAGCACGCGGACGCGGCCGAAGTAGTCGGCGAGGATGCCGAACAGGATCCCGCCGGTGCCCCAGCCGAACAGGAACAACGCGACGGTGATGCCGCCGTAGAGCCCGATGCTGCCGGTGGCCGGCGCGATCCCGCTGTGCGGCAGCAGTTCGGTCATCGCCGGGCCGAGGATCAGGGAGTACAGGCTGCCCGCGAACCCGTCGAGGGCCCAGCCCATCGTCGTGCCCAGCAGGACCAGCCACTGGGTGCGGGTGATCTCGGTGCGCCACGCCGGCGCGGATTCGGTCATGGAACGGCTCCTTTGCCGTGGGGTCAGTTGAGGCGGCCGGGGCTGTCGGCGCCGTACCAGTCGACGTCGTCGGCGGCGGTGCGGGCGACGACGGTCTTGATCCAGGTGAAGTCGTCGAAGGACTCGGATCCGGCGTCCCGCCCGGTGCCGGATTCCTTGATGCCGCCCCAGGGCAGCGACGGTTCGAGGCGGTGGTGGTCGTTGATCCAGACCATGCCCGCCGCGATCCGGTCCGCGACGCGGTGGCCGCGGGCCAGGTCGCGGGTCCAGACCCCGGCGCCGAGGCCGAAGCGGTTGTCGTTGGCCTTGGCGATCGCGTCGGCTTCGTCGTCGAACGGGACGACGACGGCGACCGGGCCGAAGATCTCCTCCCGCGCGACCCGCATCTCGCTGGTGGCGTCGGCGAGCACGGTGGGCCGCAGGAAGAACCCGCCGTCGAGCGGCGCGGGCAGGTCGGGCGCCCCGCCGCCCGCGGCGAGCCGGGCGCCTTCGGCGATCCCGGCGCCGATCAGGTTCAGCACCTTGTCCCGCTGCGCGGCGCTGACCAGCGGGCCGAGCTGGGTGCGCGGGTCGGACGGGTCGCCGATCCGGATCGCGTCCGCGCGGCGGGCCAGCGCGGCCACAAACCGCTCGTAGTTCCCGCGCTGCACCAGGAACCGGGAACCGGCCACACAGGACTGCCCGGCCGCGACGAAGGCGGCGAACGCCGCGCCCTCCGCGGCCGCCTCGGGGTCGATGTCGTCGAACACGACGATCGGGGTCTTGCCGCCCAGTTCGGCGGTGACGCGGGCGAACCGCTTCGCGGTGGCGACCGCGGCGGCCCGGCCGGCCTCGGTGCCGCCGGTGAGGGTGATCTTGGCGATGTCCGGGTGGCCGGTGAGGCGCTCGCCGACCTCCCGGCCGCCGGTCACCACGTTCACCACGCCGTCCGGGACACCGGCCTCGCGCACCAGATCGGCCAGCGCCACAGTGGACAGTGGCGTGATCTCGGAGGGCTTGACCACGACCGTGTTCCCCGTCGCCAGCGCGGCGGACAGGCTGCGGGCGAGGATGAGCAGCGGGTGGTTGAAGGGCGTGATGATGCCGCACACGCCGAGCGGCGCGCGCCGCTGGTAGGTCAGGTACGGGCCGTCGGAGGGCAGCACGGCGTCGCGCTGGGCGGCCAGCAGCCCGGCGTTGTAGCGGAACCACTCCGGCACCCGGGACAGCTGCGCGCGGGTCTCGGTCACCGGGCGGCCGTTGTTGCGGGTCTCCAGCCGGTACAGCGACTCGGCGGCGCCTTCGACGACGTCCGCGACGCGCAGCAGCAGCCGTCCGCGCTCGGTGCGGGTCAGCGACGGCCACGGCCCGCCGAGGAACGCCGCCCGGGCGCGGGCGACGGCGGCGTCGACCTCGTCGAGGGTGCTGTCCGGCACCGTGTCGAGCAACCGGCCGGTGGCCGGATCGAGGATCGGCCGCGCGTGTCCGGTCTCGGCGGTGGTGGGGGAGGTGGTCGTCGTCGACATCCCGGGCCCTTTCGGTCGTGGGTGGAGCGCTTCCCGAGTCTGATCGACGGCACCGCGCCGGGCGATGTCTGCGGCGACACAGAGTTGACTTGTGGAGTGTTCCCGCTGACACTTCCGGGGTGGATGAGGTTTCCGAGCTGCGCGAGTGGCTGGGCGCGATCGGCGCCCTGACCGCGGCGGTGAACGCCGGTCAGGGGCTGCGGGAGGTGCTCGACCTGGTCGCGGCGACCGCGCGGGAGCTGCTCGGGCTCGACTTCTGCGGTGTCCTGGTGCCGGACGCCGCGCGCGCGAACCTGGTGATCGCCGGGTGGAGCGGGCTGACCGAGGCCTACGTCGCCCGCGTCAACTCCGACCGGCCGGTGCGCATCGAGGCCACCGCCGACGTCGGGGCGCCGTCCAGCCAGGCGTTCCTGTCCGGCCGTCCGTGCGCGGTCTCGGACATCTCACGGGAGCCGGACTTCGTCTGGGGCGGTGTCGCCCGCGAGCAGGGTTACCTGTCGATGCTGTCGGTCCCGCTCGTGACGGCCTCCGGCGTGATCGGCACGCTCAACAGCTACCGCTCCACCGTGCACGAGTTCGGCGCCGAAGAGGTCGGCCGGCTCCAGCTGCTCGCCGAGCACGCCGCCATCGCGATCACCTCGGCGCGGGTGCTGGACGACCTGCGCCGCCAGCACGACCTGGTGACGCGGTCGGAGCGGATCCACGAACGGCTGCTGCGCGTCGCGGTGCAGGCGGGCGGGGTCGCCGGGATCGCGGCCGCGCTGCACGACCTGCTCGGCAGGCCGGTGCTCGTCCGCGACTCGCGGGGCGAGGAGCTCGCCGCCGCGGGCGGCCCGGTGGAGGCCGGTGACGCCGGGCCGTGGTCACCGCGTGCGGAGCTGGTGCGGGAGAGCGGTGCGCACGTCGTGGCCGACGTCGTGCTCACCGGCGAGGTCGCCGCCCGGGTGTGGCTGCCCGGCGGGCCGCTCGCGCCGCTGGACCGCCGGGCGCTGGAGCACGCGTCGGTGGTGCTGTCGCTGGAACTGCTGCGGCAGCGGACCGCGCTGGAGGTGGAGCAGAACCTGCGTGGCGAGCTGCTCGCCGACCTGCTGGCCGGGGCCGACCCGTCGGCCCCGTCGGTGCGGGACCGCGCCGGGCTGCTGGGCCACGACCTGACGCGCCCGCACCGCGCGCTCGTCGCCCAGGTGGTGGCGGGCGGGAAACCGGCGCCGCCGGGCGCGACCCAGCGGGCGGTGGCCGAGGCGACCCGGCTCGCCGCCGGTGTCCGGCCGCGCCCGCTGGTGGCGCTGTACCGCGGGGACGTGGTGGCCTTGTGGCCCGACGGCGAGTCCGTCGACGGCTTCCGCCGGGCGCTGCTCACCGCGCGCGGGGTCGACGACGCCACCGTCGCGGTGTCCGCGCCTGCCGTCAACCACGCCGAGGCCTACCGGGTCGCCCGCGGAGCACTCGCCGTCGCCGCCCACGCCGGGCAGTCGGGCGCCACGATCACACTGGACCGGCTCGGCGTGGCCGGGTTGCTGCTCCAGCTCGGCGACCCGGCCCCGCTGTGCGAGTACGCCGACCGCACTCTGGGCGGGCTGGTCGCCTACGACCGCGACCACGGCACCGCCCTGCTGGAGACGCTGCGGGTGCACCTCGCCGCCGGGCTGGACCGGCAGGCCACCGCCGCGGCGCTCACCGTGCACCCCAACACCGTCAGCCAGCGGCTGCGCCGCATCGAGGCGCTGAGCGGTCTGGACCTGCGCTCGGCGCGCGACGTCGTGGACGCGCAGTCCGCGCTGGTGGTGCTCGACGTGGCGAACGGGACGCACGCCGAGGCGTGATCGGAAGTCCGAGGTGGACGGAAGTCCCCCGGACATCACGGTTCGGTTTCGGCGGCAACCGTACCGGGCCGGGGAGCGAGTTAGCGGCATGGTCGCCGTGCGGTTCCTGCTCGCCTTCACCCTGCTCCTGCTGGGCGGGTGCGCCGCGCAGCCCGCGCCCGTGCAGCCGGTGCAGCCCGCACCGGAGCCGGAGGTCGTGGCGCCGGTGGAACCGGAAGCACTCGACGTCCCGCGGATCGGCGCTCGCTCGACGCTCGTCCCGCTGGGCCTCAACGCCGACGAGACGATCGAGGTGCCGCCGGTGACCCAGCCGATGCAGGCCGGGTGGTACCGGCTCGGGCCGTCGCCGGGGGAGCCGGGGCCCGCGGTGGTCCTCGGGCACGTGGACGGCGGCGGCAGGCCGGGGATCTTCCACCGCCTCAAGGAACTCGTGCCGGGGGACGAGGTGGTGGTGTCGCGAAAGGACGGTTCCACCGTCACGTTCGCGGTGACCCGCGTGGAGCAGATCGACAAGGACGAGTTCCCCACCGAAGCGGTCTACGGCGACACCGCCGGGCCCGAGCTGCGGCTGATCACCTGCGGCGGCAGCTTCGACCGGGCCGCGCGCAGCTACCGCGACAACATCATCGTCTACGCCGCACTGCGGTGACGATTCTGGGAGGAAACCATGCAGCACAAGAAGATTCTCGCCGGCGCCGGGCTGCTCGCCTTCGCGGCCGGGGTGCTCGCCGCGCCGGCCGCCAGCGCCACCGCGCCGCCGCCGAAGCTCAGCGTGTCGCCGTCGTCGGTGTCGCCGGGGCAGACACTCGAGTTCAGCGCGTACTGTGCGGGCAACGCCAGCACGGTGACCTCGCCCGGGCTCGCCGCCCCGGTGACGCTCACGCGCGTCCTGGACGGCTACACCGGCACCGGGAAGGCCGCGGCGAAACCCGGCAGCTACCAGGCCACCTTCACCTGCTCCGGCAGCGGCGGCCCGGCAGGCAACGGCACGGCGACCGCGACGTTCACGATCACCGGCCCGGCAGTGCCGACAGCGACGACGACCACCAAGCCGCGGCCGGGCACGTCGACGCGGCCACCCGCGCCGCCGAAGACCACGACGAAGGCCCCGTCGAAGGCGCCGCAGGTCAAGGTGCTGCCCAAGGGCGCCCCGGAGACCGGCGACGGCACCTACGCCGGGTAAAGGCGTCCGGACCGGGGCAGATCAACTGCCCCGGTCAGTCCGGCACGTCCCGGTCCGCCACGTGCACGACGCGGCCGTCCTGGTACACGGCGAGGATCCGTTTGCCCAGATCGCGCACGTCGAGCGGGTCCCCGTCCACGATGACCAGGTCCGCGCGCTTGCCCGGGGCGATCGAGCCGAGCGTGGACTCCAGCCCCATCAGCTCGGCCGCGGACAGCGTCGCGGCGTGCAGGGCTTCGGCCGGGGACAGGCCGTGCTCGACGAGCAGCTCCAGCTCCAGCAGGTTCTCGCCGTGCGGGTACAGCGGCGCGTCGGTCCCCATCGCGATCCGCACGCCCGCCTCGACGGCGCGCCGCACGCTGTCGCCGGAGCTCTGACGGATCTTCTCGGCGATGTGGTCCGGGTACGGCACACCCGCTTCGACCGCCTGCCGCAGCCCGACGCCCGCGCTGAGCGTCGGCACCAGCCACGTGCCCCGCGCGGCCATCATCTCCAGCGTCTCGTCGTCCAGGAAGTGACCGTGCTCGATCGAGCGGACCCCGTTGCGCACCGCCGCTTTCGCGCCTTCGCCGTGCGCGTGCGCCATGACGTGCAGGCCCGCCGCCGACGCCTCGGTCACCATCATGGCGATCTCGTCGTCGCGGAAGTGCGGGATCCGCGGCCCGGCGCCGCTGGACACCACCCCGCCGCTGGTCGCGACCTTGATGACGTCCGCGCCGGCACGCACGAGTTCGCGGATCTTGCGCCGGATCTCCTCCGGGCCGTCCACGATCACCGGCGGGCGGCCCGGGTGCGGTGGCAGCAGGTCCACCACGCACGTCGAGGGCCACCACGGGTCGCCGTGCCCGCCGGTCTGGCTCAGCATGTTCAGCGAGATCTGCATGCGCGGCCCCGGGATCAGGCCGCGTTCCTGCGCCACGCGCATCCCGAGGTCGGCGCCGGCCGCGTCGCGGACTGTGGTCACCCCGGCCGCGAGCGTCCTGGCCATGTTCCGCGCGCCCTCGTAGAACTGCAGCGAGAACGGCTCCTGCGCGGCGGCGAACAGGTCCGCGCCGGTCATGGTGAGGTGGACGTGGCAGTCGATCAGCCCGGGCAGCACGCCGCGGCCTGCGCAATCGACCTCCTCGTCGCCGTCGAGGCCGGTGCCGACGTCGGTGATCCAGCCGTTCTCGACCGCCACGTCGGCCGGACCGGCGGTGCGGGATGCGGCGTCGAACACCGTGCCGCCGCGGAAGATGGTGCGAGTCATCGCTGCCCCTCGCGTGTGAGTTCCACTGTGGACAATCCGCGTTCGGACTGCCGCCGGATGAGCGGCGCGAGCGCGAACAGCACCAGGGCGAGCACCACCGCGCCCATCCCGAGCAGGCCGAAGTAGGCGGCCGCCGACCCGGCGTCGTAGAACTTCACCAGCTGCGCCCCGATGCCCTGCCCGGCGGCGTTCGACGACAACCACAGGCCCATCGTCTGGGTGGCGAACGCGGCGGGCGCCAGCCGCGTCGTGGCGGACAACCCGATGGGGGACAGGCACATCTCGCCGATCGTGACCACGGCGAGGCTGCCGATCAGCCACAGCGGGCTGGTCTGGCCGGGACTCGCCGCGGGCAGCACGAGCATCAGGTAGGACAGCCCGGCGATCGCCAGGCCCGCCGCGAACTTGTGCGCCGTGCCGGGGGAGCGGGCGGACCGGTCGAGCCGCAGCCACATCACCGCGAACAGCGGCGTCAGGACGATCAGCACGAGCGATCCGACGGACTGGAACCACGACGCCGGGATGGTGAACCCGAACGCCCCCAGGTCGGTGCTCTCGTCGGCGTACTGCGCGATAACGGTCGCGCCCTGTTCCTGGATGCACCAGAACGCGACCGCGGCGACGAACATCGGGATGTAGCCGCGCACCCGCGCCCGCTCCGCCGCGGTGGTGCGCTTGCTGCGCAGCATGACCGTGAAGTAGCCGACCGGCAGCGCGATCGCGAGCACGCTGATCAGGTCGACGACCCCGCCCGGGCCGAGCGCGCCGGTGCCGATCGTCGCGGCGAGCACGGCGACGAGCACCGCGACCCCGGCCGCCACCGCGACCACACGCGAGCGGGGCACCTCGCCCAGCCGCAACGGGTTCTTCGGCGCGCTGCTGAGCGGGCTGAGGTGGCGTTGGCTGCGCACGTAGACCACGAGTCCGAGCGCCATGCCGATCGCCGCCAGACCGAATCCGAGGTGGTAGTCGTACCGTTCGCCGACGGTGCCCACGACCAGCGGCGCGGCGACCGCCCCGACGCTGATCCCCATGTAGTAGATGCTGAACCCGGAGTCGCGCCGCGGGTCGTCGCGGGCGTAGAGGTCGCCGACTGAGGAGGAGATCGTCGGTTTCAGCAGCCCGGTGCCGCCCGCGATGAAGATCATCGACGCGAACAGCGCGCCGGCTCCGGCGGGGATCGCGAGGCAGATGTGGCCGCACATGATCAGGACCCCGCCGGTGAGCGTCGCCCGCCGGTCCCCGAGCAGCCGGTCGCTGATCCAGCCGCCCAGGATCGCCGCCATGTACGTCGCCGAGCCGTAGACCGCGATCAGCGACTTCGCGCTGCCCGGGTCGATGCCGAGACCGCCGTCCAGGATCCGGTCGGTCATGTAGTACAGCAGCAGCGCGCGCATGCCGTAGTAGGAGAACCGTTCCCACGCCTCGGCGAAGAACAGCCCGACCAGCCCACGCGGCTGGCCGAAGAACACCCGATCCGTACTCCCCACGCCCACCGCACCTCCGAGCCGACCGTGTCAGTGGGCGCAGACGTTACATCCGTGTGGGCCGGTGATCAATGCATGATTCGACTGTCCTGGGCGTTGAGTTTCGCCGTTGCGACTTTCGTTGGGCGATTTGCGTGAACAGATCGTCGGGGTGGCTGGGTATGCGTTAGGTTGTCCCCGTGCACGGGAACCTGGACGAGATCGACGAGCGGCTCGTCCGCGCCCTGCACGAGGACGGCCGAGCCTCTTACGAGACGCTGGCCCGCCTGGTCGGGCTGGCCCGGTCCACCACGAAGGCCCGCGTGCAGCGGCTGCTCGGCGAGGGCGGGCTCCGGCTGGTCGGGGCGATCCACCCGGCGGTGTTCGGGCTGCACCAGCTCGGCCACGTGACCATCGAGACCGACGGCCCCGCGGGCCCGGTCGCGCGGCAGGTCGCCGAACTCGACGAGGTCTCCTTCGTCACCACCACCGCGGGCCGGTTCGCCGTCACCGCCGAGCTGCGCACCGCCGACCTGGAGTCCTTCGCCCGCGGCCTGGCGCGCGTGCAGGCCGTGCCCGGGGTGCGCGCGCTGCAGACCATGACCTACCTGCGCATCTGGAAGGACCCCTACTTCCCGCCCGGGCCGCTGGAGAGCCCCGGCCCGCTCGCGCACATCGAGCTCGACGCTCACGACCACGCGTTGCTGGCGCACCTGCGTGCCGACGGCCGGGCTTCCTTCGCCGAGCTGGCGAGCGTCACCGGCCTCTCCGCGGGCGCGGCGCGCGCCCGGGTGCTGCGGCTGCTGGAGACCGGGGTGGTCCACGTCGGCGCGCTGGTGCGGCTGACGCCGCTGACCCGGGTCCACACGATGGGGTTCGCGCTGGACGTCAACGGTGACACCGAACCCGTGGCGCGCAAGATCGCCGCGCTCGACGAGATCGACTGCCTGGCCACCGGGATCGGCTGGTGCAGCGGAATCGGCACCATCCGGGCCGGCTCACTCGACGACGTGCTCGCCACGCTGGAGCGCGTGCGCGGCCTGCCGGGAGTGCGAACGGTCGAGGCGTGGACGCACCTGCGCGCGATCAAGGAGGAGAACGACCGGGCGCTTCCGCTGGCCGAATAGGTCTGGACGGGGAAATCGCTCGTGGCGCGGGCTTGGCGGCCGTAGGGTGCGGGGCGTGCACACGATGATCGCCGAGGGCGTGGTGCTCGAGGTCGAGCTGGGCGGCGACGCTCCCGGATCGGTCGAGAACGCGGACGCGTGGGTCACGCTGGCCGACGGCACGAGGTGGACCGCGACCTTCCTGACGTACGCGGAGATCGGGTGGATCATGGGGTGGCACCGCCGGTCCGGTGAGAACCTGAGCGGCGGACACGTCACCTGCCCGCCGGATCTGGTGGTGCTGGCCGAACCGGGCGTGCGGGCGATGCTCGACGCGGTCGTGGACCTGGTGGCCACCGGCGGCCACGAGTCCGTGCTGCACCGGATTCCCTGAGGAGGGATGGCGTTGGCTCAGGCACCGGACGGGACGGGCAGCACGCTCCGTTTCCGCGTGGCGGGCGAGGGCGGCGGGCAGGTGTGCTTCGAACCGGCGGGGATGTGCTACGACCTGGCCGACGGCGAACACGTGTGCGCACTGCTCGACGAGACCCAGATCCGCGCCCTCGAAGTGACGTACTGGCCCGGCGGGATCTCGGTGTGGGTGCGCGGCAGCTTCACGACATCGGACCACCAGGGCAACGAGCTGCACCACCTGTGGGGCGGGTGAGCCGGACACCGTGATCGAAATCCGCAACTTCCTCCGCCGCAAGGACGGCACCTTCGACCCACTCCTCGCGACCTCGGATCCGCCGGAGGACCCCCTCTACGTCGAGGGCGCCATCGAGCTGGTGATCGACGGCGTCGAGCATGGGCTTGGCGCAGGCGGATCTCTCGGCGCTCAGGTCCTCCATCAGTTCCGTCCCCTACGGACGTCCGCCGCACCTCGTGGCCATGGCACGCGCTCGGCCTGTTGAGCGCGCTGCTGCCGGAGAACGCCGAGGACTACCGGCACGATCTGTCCCAGCTGCCTCCCGAGAGGTCCACATCAGACCGGGGCACGTACCCGGGGTAAGAGGCGTTCGGCCCTAGCCGGGGTGGTCGTGGACCGGGTGGGATCGGGCCGGTGCAGACCGATTTCACCGCCGTGCCGGACTGGTTTTCCTGGGAGAACAGCGGCGCGTCGATCGCCACCGCGGGCGGGGACGTCGTGCTCCTGATGGTCGACAACCCGCCCGGCCGGAACGCCGCCTTCTACCGCCTCGGGCGGGGGCTCGACGACACCGGCGCCCTGACCGGCGGGTGGACGGCCTGGCAGCCCGTGCCCGACTGGTTCTCCTGGGAGAACGACGCGGCCGGGGTCGCCGTGGCCGACGTGAACGGCGACGGCGAACCCGACCTGATCGTCTACCTGATCGACGCGCCGGACGGCCCGAACCAGGCCTTCTACCGCGTCGGCTGGTCGCTCGACCGCGACACCGGCGCGGTCACCGGCGGCTGGACGCCCTGGCAGCCGGTGCCGGACTGGTTCGCCTGGCTCAACGCCGGCGGGGACATCACCGTCGCCCGCACCGCCGCCGGCCCGCAGCTCGTCGTGCTCATGGTCGACGCGCCCGAGGGCGCCAACGCCGGTTTCTACCGCAGCGGCACCCTGAACCCGGACGGCGTGGTGACGGACTGGCGACCGTGGCGAGCCGTGCCCGACTGGGGGTTCTGGGACAACCAGGGCGCGGCCGTCGCGGTCGCCGACCTCGACGGGGACGGCAACGACGAGCTGATCGTCCTGACCGTCGACAACCCGGCAGGCCAGAACCGCGCGCTGTGCACGATCGGCTGGCGGCTCGACGACGACGTGCGGCCCGCGGACGGCTGGGGACCGTGGATCCCCGTGCCGGACTGGGGGTTCTGGGAGAACCAGGGCTGCGGCCTCGCCGTCGCCGGGGTCGGCGGCGAACCGCACTTCGTCGTGCTGGCCGTGGACGACCCGGCCGGGCAGAACGCCGCGCTGCACCGGTTGCTGCACCCGCTCACCGACCTGCACATGGCGCCCGACATGGGGGTGTGGCGCCTGCTGGAACGCGACTCCGGCACCCTCGCCGTGCACGCCGCGTTGCTGCGCACCGGGGACGTGCTGTTCTTCGCCGGGTCGAGCAACGACCCCGACCGGCACCACGCGCACCTCTACGGCACCACGGTCTGGCACTACCCCGGCGAGGAGGTCGAGCAGCCGCACACGCCGGTCGACCTGTTCTGCGTCGGCCACGCGTTCCTGCCCGACGGCCGGCTCCTCGCCGCCGGCGGCACCGGGCAGTACGACCCGTTCCTCGGCCTGCGGCAGTCGATCGCGTTCGACCCCGACACCCTGACCTGGACGGCGCAACCGGACATGGCGGGCGGCCGGTGGTACCCGTCGCTGCTCGCGCTGGGGGACGGGCGGGTCCTCGCCGTCGCCGGGCTCGACGAGACCGGCATGCTCAACACGGTCCCCGAGGTCTACACCGAAGGCGCGGGCTGGACCACCCGGCCCGGGTCGGCGCACTGGCCCATGTACGGGCACCTGTTCCTGCTCGCCGACGGCCGCGTGTTCTACAGCGGCGGCCAGTACGGCAGCAACAACGGGGTGCGGCCGGGCGTGTGGGACCTCGCTGCCAACGCGGTGACCGACGTCCCGGGCCTGCCCGACGCGGGGCTGCGCAACCAGTCGGCGAGCGTGCTGCTGCCGCCCGCGCAGGACCAGCGGGTGATGATCGCCGGTGGCGGGCCGTGGGACATGCACGACCGCTCCGGTGCGACCGCGTCGGCCGCCATCGCGGACCTGTCCGCCGCCGCGCCCCGCTACACGCCCGCGGCTGACCTGCACATGGCCCGGATGCACCTGTGCGCGACACTGCTGCCGGACCGGACCGTGCTGGTCAACGGCGGTTCGATGATGGAGGAGCACGCGGACGCGGCGGCGCTGGAGGCCGAGATCTTCGACCCGGTGAGCGGCACGTGGACGATGGCCGCGGAGAGCCGGGTGCCGCGGCTGTACCACTCGGTGGCGCTGCTGGTGCCGGACGGCAAGGTCGTGACCGCCGGCTCCAACCCGGCGCGCAAGACCGAGGAGATGCGCATCGAGGTGTTCTGGCCGCCGTACCTGTTCGCCGGCCCGCGCCCGCTGGTCGTCGTGACCACGCCCGAGGTGCACTACGGCGGGACGCTGGAGGCCGACGTGCCGGACGCGGCGGACATCGCGAGCGCGTCGCTGATCCGCCCCGGCGCCACGACCCACTCCAGCGAGCTGGAACAGCGGCTGGTGGACCTGCCGGTGACCGTGGCCGGGACGGACCGGCTCCGGATGCGGCTGCCCGGCTCGCCGGAACTGGCGCCGCCGGGCTGGTACCTGCTGACGGTGGTGAACCACGCGGGTGTTCCGTCACCCGCGGTGTGGGTGCGGCTGAGCCCCGGGTGATCCCACCCCTCACGGAGATCACCCGGGGCGGGTCTCAGCCCAGTGCCGGCACCGCCAGGCGGCGTTCGTTCGCCGTCGCGTCGTCGGGCGCTTCCTGCGCGGTGCGTTCCGCCTCGACGCGCGCCCGGTAGTGCGCCACCTCGCGGTCGCGCCGGTCGGCGGTCCAGCCCAGCTCCGGGGCGATCAGGTCGGCCACCGCCGGGGCCGCCGCCAGCCCGCGGTCCCGCTGCTCGATCGAGATCCGCGTCCGCCGCGTGAGCACGTCCTCCAGGTGCAGCGCGCCTTCGTGCGTCACCGCGTACACCGCCTCGGCCTTCAGGTAGTCCGGCGCGCCCGGGATCTCCTCGCCCAGCTCCGGCCGCTCAGCGACCAGCGCGAGGACCTCCTCGACGGCCGTGCCGTACCGGCCCAGCAGGTGCTCGATCCGCGCCACCGGCAGACCCGCCCGCCGCGCGAGCGCGTACCGGCCCTCCCAGACCTCCGCGTACCCGCGCGCGCCCACGATCGGCAGCTTGTCCGTCCACGACGGCGGCGCCGGGCGGTCCACATCGGACATCGCCGCGTCGACGGCGTCGGCGGCCATCACCCGGTACGTCGTGTACTTCCCGCCGGCCACGACCACCAGGCCCGGCACCGGGTGCGCCACCGCGTGCTCCCGCGACAGCTTCGTGGTCGCGGTCGCCTTCGCCGCCAGCAGCGGCCGCAGCCCGGCGTACACGCCCTCGATGTCGTCGTGCGTCAACGGCTTGCGCAGCACCGCGTTCACGTGGTCGAGCACGTAGTCCACGTCCGCGCGGCTGGCCGCCGGGTGCTCGCGGTCCAGGTCCCACTCGGTGTCCGTGGTGCCGACGATCCAGTGCGGGCCCCACGGGATCACGAACAGCACGCTCTTCTCGGTGCGCAGGATCAGCCCGGTGTCCAGGTCGATCTTCTCCCGCGGCACCACCAGGTGGATGCCCTTCGACGCGCGCACCGTGAACGGCTTCTCGATGCCGGCGGCCTCGGCGATGTCGTCGCTCCACACCCCGGTCGCGGCGATCACCACGCGCGCCCGCACGGTGATCTCCGCGCCGCTCTCCCGGTCCGTGACCCGCGCGCCCACGACCCGCTCGCCCTCGCGGACCAGCGAGGTCACGCGCGTCCTGGTGACCACCGCCGCGCCCTGGTCGGCGGCCGTGCGCGCGATCATCATGGTGTGCCGGGCGTCGTCGACCTGCGCGTCGTAGTACTGGATCGCGCCGATCAGCGCGTCGTCGGCCAGGCCGGGCGCCACCTCGAACGCGCGCCGCCGGCTCAGGTGGCGGTGCCGCGGCAGCGCCCGCGCCCCGCCGAGCGTGTCGTACAACGTCACCCCGGCTCCGATGTAGCCGCGCTCCCAGACCCGGTGCTGGAGCGGCACCAGGAACTTCACCGGCCGCACCAGGTGCGGGGCCAGGGTGCGCAGCAGCAGCCCGCGTTCCCGCAGCGCTTCCCGCACCAGCTTGAAGTCCAGCTGCTCCAGGTAACGCAGCCCGCCGTGGATCAGCTTGCTCGACCGGCTGGACGTGCCCGCGGCCAGGTCGCGGGCCTCGACCAGGGCGACCGACAGCCCGCGCGAGGCCGCGTCCAGCGCGGCGCCCGCGCCGGTCACGCCGCCACCGACGACGAGCACGTCGAACTCTTCGTTCGCCAGCCGCCGCAGCGCGTCGCCGCGGTAGGCGGGGGACAGGGGTTGGGACACGGCTCTCTCCTCTTTTCCAAGCGTGGTGCCGGAGCGGCGAGCCGCGTGTGGCGGCGCCTTGGGCGGGCGCCGCCACGCAGGCCGCTCCGGCACGGGATTCACTCGACGTCGACCCAGTCGAGGGTGCGGCCGACGGCCTTCTGCCAGCCGGCGTACCCCTCGGCGCGCTGGGCGTCGTTCCACGACGGCTCCCAGCGCCGGTCCTCGTTCCAGTTCTGTTCCAGCTCGTCGGTCGACTGCCAGAACCCGGCGGCCAGCCCGGCCGCGTAGGCGGCCCCGAGCGCGGTGGTCTCGGCGACGACCGGCCGGGACACCGGAACGCCGAGGATGTCCGCCTGCAGCTGCATGCACAGCTCGTTCGCGGTGACGCCGCCGTCGACGCGCAGCACGTCGAGCGTGACGCCGGAGTCGTTCTGCATGGCCTCCACGACGTCGCGCGTCTGGTAGCAGATCGATTCCAGGGTGGCGCGCGCCAGGTGGGCGTTGGTGGTGGCGCGGGTCAGGCCGACGATCGCGCCGCGGGCGTCGGACCGCCAGTACGGCGCGAACAGCCCGGAGAACGCCGGGACGAAGTAGATCCCGCCGTTGTCCTCGACCTGCCGGGCCAGCGTCTCGCTCTGCGAGGCGCCGCTGATGATGCCGAGCTGGTCGCGCAGCCACTGCACGGCCGACCCGGTGACCGCGATGGAGCCTTCCAGCGCGTACACCGGCTTGTCGTCGCCGAACTGGTAGCACAGCGTGGTGAGCAGCCCGTGCTTCGACCGCACCAGCTCGTGGCCGGTGTTGAGCAGCAGGAAGTTGCCGGTGCCGTAGGTGTTCTTGGCCTCGCCGGGCCGGAAGCACACCTGGCCGACGGTGGCCGCCTGCTGGTCGCCCAGCACGCCGGTGATCGCGATCTCGCCACCGAGCGGCCCGTCGGCGCGGGTGGTGCCGAAGTGGCCGGACGACGGCTTGATCTCCGGCAGCATCCGCCGCGGGATGCCGAAGAACGACAGCAGCTCGTCGTCCCAGTCCAGCTTCTCCAGGTCCATCAGCATGGTGCGGGAGGCGTTGGTGACGTCGGTGACGTGCGCGCCGCCGTCCACCCCGCCGGTGAGGTTCCAGATCAGCCAGCTGTCAGTGGTGCCGAACAGGGCGTCGCCGTTCTCCGCGTCGGCCCGGACCCCGTCGACGTTCTCCAGGATCCACTGCAGCTTGCCGCCGGAGAAGTACGTGGCGGGCGGCAGGCCGGCCTTGCGGCGGATCACCTCGCCCTGGCCGCCGCGCTCCAGCGCGGAGGCGATGCGGTCGGTGCGGGTGTCCTGCCAGACGATGGCGTTGGTGTAGGGGCGGCCGGTGCGCCGGTTCCACACCACGGTGGTCTCGCGCTGGTTGGTGATGCCGAGCGCGGCCAGGTCGGCGACCGTCAGGTTGGCCTTGGTCAGCGCGCTCGCGATCACCGCGCGGGTGCGCTCCCAGATCTCGGTGGGGTTGTGCTCGACCCAGCCCGGGCGGGGCAGGATCTGCTCGTGCTCCAGCTGGTGGCGGGCGATCTCGTTGCCGCCGTGGTCGAAGATCATGAACCGGGTGCTGGTGGTGCCCTGGTCGACGGCACCGACGAAATCGGGCATGGTCACTCCTTCGTGAACTCAGGCGGTGGGCTCGAGGGCCTTGGCGGGCCCGATGTCCTCGGTGCGGGGCAGGTGGCGGCTGATGAAGTACTTGTAGATCGCGCCGCCGATGACCGCGCCGACGATCGGCGCGACGATCGGGACCCACCAGTACGGGTTGCCGTACTGGTCGCTCCACGCGGTGTCGTAGCCGGTCAGCCAGGACGCCAGGCGCGGGCCGAAGTCGCGGGCCGGGTTGATGGCGTAGCCGGCGTTGGTGCCCCAGGCCATGCCGATCGCGACGACCAGGAAGCCGACGACGACCGGGCCGAGGTTGGCCGCGGGCGCGGTGTTGCGCAGGTCGGTGATGGCGAAGATGACCAGCGCCAGGATCGCGGTGCCGATCACCTGGTCGCGGAAGGCGCCCCAGTCGCCGACCGGCAGTGTGCCGTTGCCCGGCAGGGTGGAGAACACGCCCTGGGTCTTGATGGTCAGGCCCGGGTCGACGGCGTTCAGGACCTCGGTGTAGTTCCAGCGCACCAGCAGCGCGGCGACGAACGCGCCCGCGGTCTGGGCCAGCGCGTAGGGTGCGACCTTGCGCCAGGAGAAGCCCTGGAACACGGCGAGCGCGACGGTGATCGCGGGGTTGAGGTGGGCGCCGCTGATCCGCGAGGCGACGTAGACGCCCAGCGTGACGCCGATGCCCCAGGCCCAGGCGATGCTGTCGTGGTCCCCGATGCCGGCGGCCGACACCTGGGCCACCACCCCGCATCCGAACAGGATGAGGATCATCGTCCCCACGAACTCGGCGGCGAGTTCGCCGGCGAGTCCGCGGGCCTTGAGGCTTCGCGTCATTGCTTCCTCCACAAAGGACCGGTTCCCCCATTGGTGACGCCGAAGCTATGACCGGCGGTGAGACCGCGGCAACGCGCGGTGGTCGGCATTGTCGAACACTCGGAAGTGCGGTTCGACATTGTCGAACCCGGTGCGGGCGCGTTAGGGTCCCCGCTGTGCCGGGTCCCATCCAGTCCATCGAGCGCGCCGCCGCGATCCTCCGGCTGCTGGCGCGTGGTTCCGGGCGCCTCGGCGTCGTGGAGATCGCCGAGTCGCTGGAGCTGGCCAAGGGCACCGCGCACGGCATCCTGCGCACCCTGGCCGGCGTCGGGTTCGTCGAGCAGGACCGCGACACCGGCAAGTACCAGCTCGGCGCCGCCCTGCTGCACCTGGGCAGCAGCCACCTCGACGTGAACGAGCTGCGGTCGCGGGCGATCAACTGGGCCGACGCGCTGGCCGCCCGCAGCGGCGAGGCGGTGCGGATCGGCGCGCCGCTGGAGGGCCGGGTGCTGGTGGTGCACCACGTGTTCCGCCCGGACGACAGCCCGCAGACCCTGGACGTCGGCGGGATGCTGCCGCTGCACGCCACCGCGCTGGGCAAGGTGCTGCTCGCCTACGACGCCGCGCTGCTGGCGTCCTGGCGCGCGGCCGGGCCGGAGGCCTACACCCGCCGGACCCTGCCGCCGTCCGCGGTCGCCCGCGCGCTGGCCGAGGTGCGTCGGGCCGGATGGGCGGCCGAGCGCGGTGAGATGGTGCCGGGCGAGGCCGGGATCGCCGCGCCCATCCGCGGGCACGGTGGCATCGTGGTCGGCGCGATCGGCGTGTCCGGCGCCGAGGACCGGATCTGCGAGCCGAGCGGGCACCCGAAACCGCGGCTGCTGGAGCAGGTCCGCGACGCGGCCAGGGCGGTTTCGCGCGACCTCGTCGCGTCCCGGTGAGGAGGAGGTGATCCGGTGCAGCACTACGTGATGGCGGTCGACCAGGGCACCACGTCGACCCGGTGCATCCTGTTCGACGCCCGCGGGCGGCTGGTGTCCGTGGCGCAGCGCGAGCACCAGCAGCACTTCCCGCGCCCGGGCTGGGTCGAGCACGACGCGACCGAGATCTGGCGCAACCTCGGCCGGATCGTGCCGCAGGCGCTGGCCGACGCCGGTATCGGCGCGGAGCAGGTCGCCGCGCTCGGGATCGCCAACCAGCGCGAGACGACCGTGCTGTGGGACCGGCACACCGGCGTGCCTGTGGGGCGGGCGATCGTGTGGCAGGACACCCGCACCGACGCGATGGTCGAGGCGCTGGCCCGCGAGCCGGGCGCGGACCGCGTCCGGCGGCTGTGCGGGCTGCCGCTGGCGACGTACTTCTCGGCGCCGCGCATCCGCTGGCAGCTGGAGCACACGCCGGGCCTGCGTGAGCGGGCCGAGCGCGGCGACGTGCTGTTCGGCACCATCGAGAGCTGGCTGATCTGGAACCTCACCGGCGGGCCGGACGGCGGGGTGCACGTCACCGACGTCACCAACGCCTCGCGCACGATGCTGATGAACCTGCGCACGTTGTCCTGGGACGACGAGCTGCTGGAGTTCTTCGACGTGCCGCGGGCGATGCTGCCGGAGATCCGCTCGTCCACCGAGGTGTACGGCACGACGTCGCGGGTGGTGCCGGGGATCCGGATCGCCGCCGCGCTGGGTGACCAGCAGGCCGCGTTGTTCGGCCAGACCTGCTTCGCGCCGGGCGAGGCGAAGTGCACCTACGGCACCGGCAGTTTCCTCTTGCTCAACACCGGCACGACCCCGGTGCTGTCCACGCACGGCATGCTCACCACGGTCGGCTTCCGCATCGGCGACGAGCCCGCGGTGTACGCGCTGGAAGGCTCGATCGCCGTCACCGGCTCGCTGGTCCAGTGGTTCCGCGACGGGCTGGGACTGATCGGCAGCGCGCCGGAGATCGAGACGCTGGCGCGGACCGTCGAGGACAACGGCGGCTGCTACATCGTGCCGGCGTTCTCCGGGTTGTTCGCGCCGCACTGGCACAGCGAGGCGCGCGGGGTGATCGCCGGGCTGACCTCGTACATCACCAAGGGGCACCTGGCGCGGGCGGTGCTGGAGGCCACCGGCTGGCAGACGCGTGAGGTGGTCGAGGCGATGAACGCGGACTCCGGCATAGCGTTGTCCACGCTGCGCGTCGACGGCGGGATGACCGCGGACAACCTGCTGATGCAGTTCGTCGCGGACGTCCTGGACGTGCCGGTGGTGCGGCCGATGGTGGCGGAGACGGTGTCGCTGGGCGCGGCCTACGCGGCGGGTTTGTCGGTGGGGTACTGGCCGGACCTGGAGGGGCTGCGGCGCAACTGGCACCGGGCGGGCCAGTGGCTGCCGGAGATGGACCCGTCCCGCCGCGAGCGGGAGTACGCGCACTGGCGGCAGGCGGTGGAGCTGACGTTCGGCTGGACGCGCCCGTCCCCGGCGGCGACGCCCGGCACCGACGTGACGGAGCTGGTGCAGGCCGACCACCGGCGGATGGAGGAGCTGTTCCGCGAACTGCGCAACGACGAGGCCGACCGGGCCGCGCTGGCGGGTGAGCTGGTGTCGCTGCTGACCGCCCACGCCACGGCGGCTTCGCGCGTCCTGCGCGCCGTCGTGCCGGACTTCGCGGCGGACGCGCGGGCCGCGCTGGACCCCGGCCCGGAGGGGGAGAAAGCGTTGCTGCGCCTGGAAAGCGTCGTGGCCGAGCACATCCGCGCCGTCGAGCGCGGCCTGCTCAACGAGCTGCGGCGGACGGTCTCCCCGGCGGAGCGGATCGGGCTGGGCCGGGCGTTCGCGGCGGAACGCGCGCGCCGGCTGCGCTGAGCCCCCGGCGATCCGCGGCGACGGCTGCGGACGAGAGCGTGACCGCACCGCACGGTCTCACGCTTCGCACTGTCGACCGCCTACCGTCAGGGCTACCTGTGGGGCACGGGCGACGTTTTGGGTGCGCTGTTCATTCAGTGTCGCGGAGCTGGATCGGAGCGTGGCGTTCGCTCCGATCCAGCCCGGAGAAGGGCGCCGGCGACACGCCGCAGCGCGACCACGACGGCGGCGATCCACCGCCGGTTCGGTTGCCCGCGGTCGCCTTGGCCGTCGGGCAACTCCAGTGTCCGTGCCCAGCCCGTCGGGAACGCGACCAAGGGCGTTCCGGCGGCCGCGCCGGAGCGGTCAGCGCGTCAGGTCCGCCACCGTCGGCGCGATCGTGCCGAACAGGTCGCCGATCGTGGTCAGGGCCGCGGTCTGCAGCGTGCCCGCCGCCACCGCGGTGCCGTCCGGGGCGGGCAGGGCCCGGGTCGCGGTGGCCTCGGCGACGATCGTCGGGCGGTAGCCACGGTTGAAGGCGCCCTGGGCGGTGAACGTGACGCACATGTGGGTCATGAAACCGGCCAGCACCAGGTCCGTGCCGGAACCCAGCTCGCGCAGCACCTTCTCCAGCTCCGTCTCATGGAAGGCGTCCGGGAAGCGCTTGACCACCACGGGCTCACCCTCGGCGGGCGACACCTCGGGGCTGATCGCGCCGATATCGGCCCGGATGTCGTACGGGCTGCCCGGCCCGCCATCGTTGAGCACGTGCACCACCGGCGCGCCGGCCGCGCGGGCCGCGGCGAGCAGGCGGGCCCCCGCGGCGAGGGCAGGCTCCGCGCCCTCAAGGGTCATCACCCCGGTGCGGTAGGTGTTCTGGAAGTCGATCAGCACGACGGTGGTGTCGGCGAGCCGGGGCAGCTCGGCGCCGAGGCCGAGCACCTCCCGCAGGGTCGGGGAAACGGGCATGACGGAACTCCTTCTGGGCAGGGAAACGGCAGGCGCGGCGGGATTGCCGCGCCCGAAATCACAGGGTCAGACGGTGGTGCGGAACCGGCGCCGGTAGGCGGCCGGCGTGGTGCCGATCTGCTTGCGCATCGCCCGGTGCAGCGTCTCCACCGAGCCGAGCCCGCATGCCGCGGCGATCCGGTCCAGCGGCTCGTCGGTGCTCTCCAGGAGGCGGCGCGCGGCCTCGACCCGGGCGGCCTCGACGTAGGCGGCCGGCGTGCGGCCGGTCTCCTGCCGGAAGACGCGGGCGAAGTGCCGCTCGCTCAGGCACATCCGGTCCGCCAGCGCCGCGGTGGACAGGTCGCCGCCGAGGTGGTCGGCGATGAACATCCGCAGCTCGTCGATGTCCCGCCGCGCGGCGGGCGGCGAGCTCAGCGGGACCGAGAACTGGCTCTGCCCGCCCTGGCGCTTGAGGTACATGACCAGCTGCCGCGCCACGTCCAGGGCGACCTCCTCGCCCAGGTCCTCGGCCACCAGCGCCAGCGCGAGGTCCATGCAGGCGCTGATCCCGGCGCCGGTCCACACGTCCCCGCAGCGCACGAAGATCGGGTCGGGGTCCACCCGCACCGCCGGGTGGTCGGCGGCCAGCTGCGCGGCGGTCGACCAGTGGGTGGTGGCGGTCTTGCCGTCCAGCAGCCCGGCCGCGGCCAGGACGTGCGCTCCCACGCACACCGAGGCGACGCGGCGGGCCTGCGGCGCGGTCGCCTTCACCCAGGTCACCACCTCCTGGTCGATCCGGGCGACCGGCCCGTCCGGGCGCAGGTCGACCGCGCCGGGCACCAGGAGCGTGTCCAGCGCGCCGTCCACCTCGGCGAACGCGAGATCGGTCACCAGCCGCACCCCCGCCGACGTCGTGACGACGCCGCCGTCCGGTCCGGCGAGCTGGACGGCGTAGCCGGCCGCGCCGCGGGTCGCGCGGTTGGCCAGCGTGAACACCTCGGCCGGGCCGGTGACGTCGAGGAGGTCGACGTCGGGGAAGACCGCGATCACGACACGGCGGGTGGTTGCCATGCACCCATCGTGACCGGCGGCGGCCATGGCGGCAATGACGGTGTTCTGTCACATCCGGACACGCCTCACAATCGGGGGCGCTGTCTCGTCAAGAGGGGGAGCACGAGACCGAGGGAGCCACCATGACCACCGATCCGGGCCTGAGCGCCGTCATCAGCGAGCGGCGTCAGCTGATCAACCTCGCGTACCGGCTGCTCGGCACCCTCGCCGACGCCGAGGACGTCGTGCAGGAGACCTACGCCCGGTGGTACTCCCTGTCCCGCGCCCAGCAGGAGGCGATCGAGTCCCCGGGCGCCTGGCTGACGACCGTGGCCAGCCGGATCTGCCTCGACCTGCTCGGCTCGGCCCGCGCCCGCCGCGAGCGGTACGTCGGCGAGTGGATCCCGGAGCCCCTTCCCGACCGCGAGTCCGCCGCCGACCCGGCCGACCGCGTCACGCTCGACGAGTCGGTCAGCATGGCCTTCCTCGTCGTGCTCGACGCGATGACCCCGGCCGAGCGGGTGGCGTTCGTGCTGCACGACGTGTTCCGCTACCCGTTCGCCGAGGTCGCTGAGATCGTCGGCCGCACACCCGCGGCGTGCCGTCAGCTCGCCACGTCGGCGCGGCGCCGCGTCCGCGAGGCGCGGGTGCCCGCCGCCTCCGCCGAGCAGCGGGCGGAGGTCGTGCGGAACTTCAAGCGGGCGTGGGAGAACCGGGACATCCGGGCGCTGGTCGGGCTGCTCGACCCCGGCGCGACGGTGGTCGCCGACGGCGGCGGTCTCGTCAGCGCCGCGCCGCACCCGATCGAAGGCGCGGAGGAGATCGCGCGCTACATGGCCGCGCTCGTCGAGCAGGCCCCCGGTCTCGGCCTGGAGGAACGCCCGGTCAACGGCCAGCCCGGCCTGGTGGTCCGGCACGCCGGCCGCACCGAGGCGGTGCTGGCGTTCGAGGTCGACGGCGACCGCGTCATCCGCATCTGGGCGGTGCGCAACCCGGAGAAACTGCGGCCCTGGACCGATTCCTGACCCCTGCCCGGTTTGTCTAGGCTGGGGGCCGGACGACGGGGGTGGGCGATGAGCGTGCGCAGTGCGGAGTTCCACGAGATGGTGGACGCGCTGGCGGAGGTCGAGCGCGGCAAGGGCAGCGAGTACACGTCCTACAGCGTGCGCGGCAAGCGGTTCGGCTACTACTGGCCGCGGACGGAGACCGTGGGCCTGAAGCAGACCCTGATCGAGCAGCAGGCGCTGGTCGCGGAGCGGCCGGAGGTGTTCGAGGAGCAGTTCACCGCGGGCGGGTTCGGCTGGGTGGTGGTCCACCTGGCCGGCATCGACGCCGACGAGCTGGCCGAACTGGTCTACGAGGCGTGGCGGCTGTCCGCGCCGGAGGAGCTCATCGCCGCGCAGCCGTTGCCGCGGTAGCGATCACCACGTCACCGGCGGCACGACCTCGCCGGTGGCGCGCCCGTCCGGGGTGAGCAGCCATCCCATCCGCTTCGGGGTGCGCAGGTTGATCCCGTTGTCGCGCACGGTGAGCCACGGCAGCTTCTCCCCGATGAGGCGCTCCAGCCGCAGCAGGTCGGCCAGCGACCGGGTCCACACGGTGAAGGCGATGTTGCTGTCGCCGGTGGTGGACAGGCACATCCGCAGTTCCGGCAGCGTCGTGATCGCCTCGACGGTGCGCTGCTGGTCGGCCGGGGCGACGCTGGCCAGCCAGGTGCTGCTGATCGGCCAGCGCGACACCGACTGGGCGACCTCGCACCGGAACGACAGCAGCCCCGAGGCGAGCAGCCGGGCGAGTTGCCGCCGCACGGTCGCCGGGTTGCGGCCGGTCAGCGACGCCAGCTCGGCGGCCGTGCGCCGCCCGTCGTGGGCCAGCGCGGAGATCAACGGGCCCGCGTTCGGCGGCGCGGTCACGCCCGGCGCCGGGCGGGTTGCCCGGGCCGCGACCTCGAACGCCAGCTCCTGCGACCGGTTCAGCGCGTCCAGCCGCCACGAGCTGCCGTCGCGGTGGGTGGCGCTGACGACGTGCGTGCGCTGCCGCTGCACGCCGGGCATTCGCGGCAGGTCGTCGAGCACGAACGTGGTGAGCCCGGCCAGATCGGGGGTGATCACGGTGAGCAGCAGGTCGCGGCCGCGCGTCGACTCCTCGACGGTGACCGCGCGCGGATCCGCGCACACCGCCCGCAGCACCTCGTCCCGCGCGGCGGGCTGGCAGTCCACCTCGACCAGCGCCAGGACGACCCGCCGGTAGTCGCCGCCGGGGTGGGCCGTCACCCACGCCACCCCGGCCTCCCGCAGGCGGGCCCAGCGCGCCGCCACCGTCGCCGGGGTCGTGCCCAGGATCCTGGCCGCCTCCGCCCAGGTCACCCGCGGCGCGATCTGCAGCCCGTGGAGCAGCTCGAGGTCCCGCTCGTCCAGGTCCGGATGCACGAAAACCTCCCTGAGCCCGGAAACGGTGCGCGAATCATGCGATTTCGGCGGCCACAGGGTAGCCGCTGCGCAAACTCCTGGGAACAACGTGACCACGAGGAGGGCGAGAACGGATGTCGGTGGTGGCGGACGCCAGGGCGATGGCGGAGGACCTCGTCCGGCTGCGGCGGGATCTGCACCGCGAGCCGGAGGTCGGCCTGCACCTGCCCCGCACGCAGGATCGCGTGCTCGCGGCGCTGGACGGCCTGCCGCTGGAGATCACCACCGGCCGCAGCTCCACCGCGGTCACCGCCGTGCTGCGGGGCGCCCGCTCCGGCCGGGCGGTGCTGCTGCGCGCCGACATGGACGGGCTGCCCGTGCAGGAGGCCACCGGGCTGGCCTACGCCTCGCGCGCCGAGGGGACCATGCACGCCTGCGGGCACGACCTGCACACCGCGATGCTCGCCGGCGCCGCCCGGCTGCTGTCCGACCGCCGCGACCGGCTGGACGGGGACGTGGTGTTCATGTTCCAGCCGGGGGAGGAGGGCTGGGAGGGCGCCCGGGCGATGATCGACGAAGGCGTGCTCGACGCGGCAGGCCCGCGTGTGGAGGCCGCATACGGGCTGCACGTGTTCTCCACGTTCGAGCGCGGGTTCACCAGCAGGCCCGGTCCGATGATGGCCGCCTCCGCGTCGTTCGCGGTCACCGTGCGCGGCCGCGGCGGGCACGGCTCGGCCCCGCACCTGGCGCGCGACCCGGTGCCGGTGGCCGCCGAGATGATCACCGCGCTGCAGACGATGGTCACCCGCCGGTTCGACGTGTTCGACCCCGTGGTGCTCACCGTCGGGGTGGTGCGGGCGGGATCGCGGAGCAACATCATCCCGGAGACCGCCCGGTTCGAGGCCACCGTCCGGACCTTCTCCCGCGACGCCGGGCAGCGTGTGCGGGACGCCGCGGTCCGGCTGGTCCGGGGCATCGCGCAGGCCCACGACGTCGAGGCCGACGCCGAGTACCTGGAAGCCCGCCCCGCGACGGTCAACGACGACGGCGAGACCGCGTTCGCCCGCGACGTGGTGCGCGAGACGTTCGGCGACGACGGCTACGCGACCATGCCCAACCCCATCGCAGGCGCCGAGGACTTCTCCCGCGTCCTCGCCGAGGTGCCCGGCTGCTTCCTCGCGCTCGGCGCGCTGCCCGCCGGCGCCGACCCGCGCCGGGTGGCGTTCAACCACAGCCCCCACGCCGTGTTCGACGACTCCGTGCTCGCCGACGGCGCGGCCCTGTTCACCGAGCTGGCACGGCGCCGGCTCGCGTCCGAAGGAGACCGACCATGACCGAGACCGCGCAGCGCGGCACCCGGGCCCCGGCCACGAGCCGCACCACCACGCTCGTCGGCACCGGGCTCGGGCACGCGCTCGAGTGGTACGACTGGGGCATCTACGCGATCTTCGTGCCGTTCTTCGCCACGCAGTTCTTCGACCGCGGCAACCAGTTCTCCGCGGTGCTGTCCAGCCTTGCCGTGTTCGCCGTCGGGTTCGTCGCGCGGCCGCTGGGCGGGCTGCTGTTCGGCTGGTTCGCCGACCGCGCCGGGCGGCGGACCGCGATGACGGTCACGGTCGCGACCATCGCGGGCGCCAGCTTCGTCATCGGCATCGCCCCCACCTACGCCGCCGTCGGCGCGTGGGCGTCGCTGATCCTGCTGCTCGCCCGCGTGGTGCAGGGCCTGGCGTGCGGCGGGGAACTGCCGTCCGCGCAGACCTACCTGTCCGAAATGGCGCCCGCGGCGCAGCGCGGGCGCTGGTCCAGCCTGATCTACATCGCCAGCGTCTTCGGCAACACCGTCGGCGTCGTGCTCGGGCTCGTCCTCACGGTCGTGCTGACGCCGGAGCAGATGCAGTCCTTCGGCTGGCGCATCCCGTTCCTGCTCGGCGGCGTCTTCGGGCTGGTGGCCGTCTACATGCGACGGAACCTGACCGAGAGCGAGACCTTCACCGCGTCGCGGCGGCGGGAGAAGGTCCGGCTCTGGCCGGCGATCGTGGAGCACCGCAGGCAGGCACTGCAGGTGATCGGGCTGTCCATCGGGTTCACCGTCGTCTACTACTCGTGGGTGATCGCCGCCCCGGCGTACGCGATCAGCTCCCTGCACATCGGGTCGACCGCCGCGCTGTGGGCCGGGGTCGGGTCGGCGGTGATCCTCATGGTCACCATGCCGTTCTGGGGCATGCTGTCCGACCGGATCGGGCGGAAACCGGTGCTGCTGATCTCCACCCTCGGGTGCGCGGCGCTGCTGTTCCCGGTTCAGTTCATCGTGCGTGCCAGCGCGTGGCAGCTGTTCCTGGGCATGAGCCTGGCGGCGGTGTTCATCTCCGCCGGCGTGTCGATCCTGCCCGCGGTGTACGCCGAGATGTTCCCGACCGCGATCCGCGCGCTGGGGCTCGCCGTGCCGTACTCGATCGCCGTCGCGGCCTTCGGCGGGACCGCGCCGTATCTTCAGGCGTGGGTGGGCGCCGAGTTCGGCCGCTCCGCCTTCACCGGATACCTCGTCCTGCTGATGCTGGTGTCCAGTGCCGCCATCGCCACCCTGCCCGAGACCCGAGCCAAGGAACTGAGCTGAACCATGTCCCTGCTGGACGCGCTGACCGACGGCCACCGCATCGCCGATCTCTCGCAGCCGCTGGAGAACGGCATGCCGTCCTCGCCGACGCACCCGCCGTTCCGGTTCGCGCTCGCCCAGCGGCACGGTGACGTCGTCCGCGAGGACGGCCTGACCGGGTCGCACGAGCTGATCACCATGGGCGGGCACGTCGGCACCCACATGGACGCGGTCAGCCACGTCGCGGCCGACGGTGTCCTGCACGGCGGGGTGCCGGTGGCGCAGGCGCTGGAGCGGGGACGCTACCGGGTCGGCGGCATCGAGGCGGTGCCGCCGATCCTGTGCCGCGGGGTGCTGTTCGACATCCCGCGGCTGCGGGCCGTGCCGCGGCTCGGGCCCGGGGAGGCCGTCACGGCGGAGGATCTCGCCGCGACCGGCCTGGAAGTGCGCGCCGGGGACGTCGCGCTCGTCCGCACCGGGTGGGCGCAGCTGTGGGACCGGCCCGCGGATTATCTCGGCGGCGAGGGTGGTGTGCCGGGGCTGGACGCGAGCGGTGCGCGGTGGCTGGCCGAGCGCGGGGTGCGCGCTGTCGGCGGCGACACGATCGCGCTGGAGCAGACCAGCCCGGAGGCGGGGCTGGGGCGGTTGCCGGTGCATCGGATCCTGTTGCAGGAGAACGGGATCAACATCATCGAGGTGATGAACCTGGAGGAGCTGTCGGCGGCCGGACCAGCGGAATTCCTGTTCGTGTGCGCGCCGCTGCCGGTCGTCGGGGCCACTGGCGCGCCCGTGCGGCCGCTGGCAGTGTGGTGACGCGTGACCGGTCAGAGGGAACGGATGCTCGCGGGGGAGCTGTACCGCGCGGACGACCCGGAGCTGCAGGCCGCGCTGCGGCGGGCGGCGGAGCTGCAGCGGCGGTTCAACGACGGCGGGGACCCGGCGGTGCTTCGTGAGCTGCTGGGGTCGCTGGGGGAGGACGCCGAGGTGCGGCCGCCGCTGTACGTCGACTACGGCTCGCACATCGGCATCGGGCCGCGCGCGTTCCTCAACTACGGCGCGGTGCTGCTGGACGTCGCCCCGATCACGATCGGCGCGGACGCCCAGATCGGCCCCGGCGTGCAGCTGCTGACCCCCACCCACCCGCTCGACGCGCGGCTGCGGCGGGAGAAGTGGGAGGCCGCGGAGCCGATCACCCTGCACGACAACGTGTGGCTCGGCGGTGGCGTGATCGTGTGCCCCGGCGTGACGATCGGCGAGAACACCGTGGTGGGTGCGGGGTCGGTGGTGACGCGCGATCTGCCGCCCAACGTGCTGGCGGTCGGCAACCCGGCGCGCGTGGTGAAGAAACTCTGAATTCCCTCCCCGTCCTGTCGATCCGGCGCGTGGTGGCTCGACGTACCGGTAAGGACGAGGAGAAAGGACGAGAGCGATGACCACCACGACGCTGCTGACCCGGATCGCACTGGACGACGCGCTCGTCGCCGAGGACCACGCCGAGGAGTGCGGGTTCCTGGACCCGCTGGACCGGATCACCTGCCCGGTGCACCGCCGCTGGATCCACCAGTGCTGCCACAGCGACCTGCACGTCAGCCAGGTCAGCGGGCACCGGTGGTGCCGCCCGTGCAAACGGGCGCTGGAGGTGGCGGTCGACGAGGTGCTCGGCACGGTCGCCCTGAGGTGCCCCAAGTGCGCCCGCGGAAGCCACACCCGCGCCGACGCGCAACTGATCGCCGCCTGCGAAGCGAGCCTCGCCGCGGCATCCCGCACCGTGCGGCGCGCCGCCTGAAAATTCTTGGTCACCTCTGCCCGCCGTGCGTCACTTACTGGTGGAGCCGAGGGAGGACGACATGAGCAGACGGACCGGCAGGACGCGCGGACGGGCAGGCAGGCGATCCCGGCCGGCTCCGACGTGACGGGCGGGCCGGACGATGTCGCCGAGCGCGCCATGACGCTCCGCAAGCTCTACTACGCCGACCTCGCCGGGTACGCGGTCAAGCTCGGGTGCCCGGTCTCCGAGGCGCGCACGATCGCCGAGGACGCGGTGACCGAGCTCGTCCTAGGCGAGCACCGGGGGACAGTGGGGCCGATCGAGAAGGAGCGGGCCTGGCTGTTCGCTACCGTGCGCAACATGGCGCTCGCCGCGCGGCGCAAAGCCCGCTGGAACGCCGACGCGGACGCCCACCTGATCGCCGACCGGACGCGGCAGCGCACCTGGGCTTCGCCGGAGGCTCACCTGGAAACCGTGGAGACGCTGCGCGCGCTCCGCTCCCTGCCCGGCGGCCATCGCGACGCGGTGGTGCTCGCCGCCGAGGGGTTCTCCCTCCGGGAGATCGCCGATGCCCTCGGGATTTCGGTGCCCGCGGCCAAGAAGCGCGTCTCGCGGGGGCGGCGGGCGCTGCGGGACCTTCTCGATCCACCCGGCGGGAGGCACAGCGATGATTGACGACGACGTCCTGACCGCCCGGCTGACCGCCGCGGGCGCGCACCTCGACCGCCTCTTCACGGCCGATCTCGACGATCCGGCGCGGGTCCGGGCGTTCCGGGCGCGGGTGGCGCGCGAGGTCGCCGGCGACGGGCTCGCCGCCGCCGTGGCCGGGGATCCCGTCGCGGTCGAACGGGTTCTCGCGGAGATCCGGCCGCTGGTCGTCCGGTACTGCCGGGCCCGCGTCGGCAGGCACGGGTCCTTCGCCGCCGCCGACGACGTCGCCCAGGAGGTGTGCCTCGCGGTGCTCACCGCCCTGCCCGGCTACCGCGACCAGGGCCGGCCGTTCCTCGCGTTCGTCTACGGCATCGCTCAGCACAAGGTCGCCGACGCCCACCGCGCGGCGGGCCGGAACCGGGCGGAACCCGTCGCGGAGGTGCCGGACCAGGCCGACGGCGACACCGGCCCCGAGGCGCGCCTGCTGCACCGCGAACTGAACGACCGCATGTCGCGCTTGCTGCGGGTGCTGCCGGACAAGCAGCGGGAAATCGTGGTGCTGCGGGTGGTCGCCGGGTTGTCCGCGGAGGAGACGGCCGAGCTGGTCGGGTCGACGCCGGGCGCCGTGCGCGTCGCGCAGCACCGGGCGCTCGCGAGCCTGCGCAAGGCCCTCGCCGCGAGCGAGGTCTAGCGTGCCCACTCCGGCACCCACACGTCCCCGCCGGCGGTGGCCCGGTGGCGGCTGCGCAGGTAGTCGAGGAAGCTCGCCAGCACCGGGTGGGCGTTGTCGGCCCGCCAGATCACCGAGTGCGGGTACACCGGCGTCGGACCGACGACCGGGATCCGGCGCAGGTCGTAGCTCTCCGGCCACAGGTACCGCGAGCCCTCGCCGACGAAGGTCGCCAGCCGGGCCGAGTCGGCGATCTCCGCGAGCAGCGCTTCCACCCCGAAACTCGGCCCGATCGTGTCGATGGTGAGCCCGAACGCGGCCGCGAGGTCCTCGTAGTAGCCCTTCGCCTCGGTGTCGGCGAGGCCGGGCATCCAGATCGGGTGCCCGGCGAGCTCGGCGAGCGTCACCGCGGCCGTGCCGGCCAGCGGGTGCCGCGGACCGACCAGCACCTGGTGCCGGTCGTCGATCACCCGTGCCGCCCGCAGCCCGGCAGGCACCTTCCCCGCGGTCGCCCGCAGCGACCGGAACGTGGCGTCGAGCGTGCCCGCCGCGACCTCGGCCAGCGCCGACGCCGCGTCCACGGTCAGCGTGACCACGTCCAGTTCGATGCCGGGATGCTGCCGGTAGAAGTCGTGCAGGATGCCGGCGGCCGCGACCCGCCGGTTCAGCACGTCGATCCGCAGCGCCCGCCGCCCCGGTGTGACCGCCGTCAGCGCGCGCTCCGCCGCGCGGAGCAGTTCGCGGGCGTGCGGCAGGAACGCCTGCCCGTCCACGGTGAGCCGCACACCGCCGGCCGTGCGCACGAACAGCCGCACGCCGAGCTGCCGCTCCAGGCCGGCCACCCGTTTCGACGCCGCCTGCTGCGTGACGCCCAGCTCGTCCGCGGCCGCCTGGAACCGGCCCGCCGCGGCGACCGCGGCGAAGGTCCGCACCGCCTCGAGATCCACGGCGCCGAACCTACCGCCACAACCAGCGGTTGTGCCGCCGCGTCGAAGCGGTTGTTGACAAAAGGCAGGTATTTACCTGCATAATGGTCGGCGTGAGCGCGGAAGCGATGGACGCGGTGTTCAAGGCGCTGGCCGACCCGACCCGGCGGCTGGTGCTCGACCGCCTGCGGGAGCAGAACGGGCAGACCCTGAGCCAGGTGTGCGAGCCGCTGGGGATGGCCCGTCAGTCGGCGACCCAGCACCTCGACGTCCTGGTGCGGGCCAACCTCGTGACCGTGGTGCGCCGCGGCCGGGAACGCCTGCACTACCTCAATCCCGGGCCCATTCACGAGATCGAGCAGCGCTGGATCGCCGAGTTCGACAAACCCCGGCTGCGTGTGCTCGCGGCCATCAAAGACCAGGCAGAGGAGTACGCCATGACCGTCCCGGACTACGTCTACGTCACCTACATCCGCGCGAGCGCCGACCAAGTGTGGCGGGCGCTCACCGACGCGGACCTGACCGCCCGCTACTGGGGGCACGCCAACATCTCCGACTGGCAGCCCGGTTCGGTGTGGGAGCACCGCCGCGTGGACGGGTCGGGCGCCGTGGACGTGGTGGGCAAGGTGCTCGAGTCCGAGCCGCCGACCCGGCTGGTGATCACGTTCGAGGATTCGCTGGGCGAGTCGCGGGACCCGTCGGTGGTCACCTTCCTCGTCGAGCCGCACGAGCAGATCGTGCGCCTCACCGTGACCCACGAGAGGCTGCCCAACGTGGAGATGCGCAACGGCATCTCCAGCGGCTGGCCCGCGGTGCTGGCGAACCTGAAGTCGCTGCTGGAGACCGGGGACGTGCTGCCGCAGGCGCCGTGGGAGATGTCGGAGGCGCACGCCTGACCGGGCCGCGCTGAGCGGTTGCCCGCTCTGTGGGACGGCTACCGCGAATCCGCCGGAATCCTCCATGATCCGAGGGACTTCCACGGCTCAGGGGGTGGTGACGGTGGCCCGGATCCTCCGCGCGTTCGGTCGCGCGCTCGGCAGCATCGGGCACGCGATGGTGCCGGCCGGCGCGCCCTACGACGTCGGTTTCGCGTTGCCCCGTCCGGACTATCCGCCGCTGGGCCATCCGGCCGACCGTCTCGCCGTGCCGCTTTCGGCGCGGGAACGGGAAGCGTTCCACGTGCTGGCCGCGGACCTCGCGCTGTGAACGTGCGGCGGCGGACCGTGCTCGGCGTGGCGGGGGTCGCCGCCGCCGGTCCGTTGTGGACAGCAGCGACCGCTGCGGCCGACACTCCCATCGTGAAACCCCTGCCGCCGGAGGACTTCACCGTGCTCGGCACGAACGCCGAGATGCGGTGGGACTCGCCGCACCCGGTCGGGGACATCGTGCCGGTGTCCCGGTTCTTCGTGCGCAACCACACCGCCACCCCGCTGCTCGACGCGCGGACCTGGCGCCTGGAGATCACCGGCGACGGGCTGCGCGGCGGGCCGGTCACCGTCACCTACGACGACCTGCTGCGCCTGCCGTCGGAGACGATCACCGCGGCCATCGAGTGCGCGGGCAACGGGCGCGGCTTCTTCACCTCGCAGCAGGGGCAGACCGTGTCCGGCACCGCGTGGCGGCTCGGCGCGATCGGGGTGGCGCGCTGGCGGGGCGTGCCGCTGGCGACGCTGCTGCACCGGGCCGGCCTCGCTCGCGACGCCGTCGACGTGCTGCCCGAAGGTCTCGACGCCGACTACGTCACCGGCGGCGTCAACCTGGGCCGGGTGCGGCGCCCGCTGCCGGTGGGCAAGGCGCTCGACGACGTCCTGGTCGCCTACGAGATGAACGGCGAACCGCTGCCGCCGGACCACGGCTTCCCGGCGCGGCTGGTGGTGCCGGGCTGGATCGGCATCGCGTCCATCAAGTGGCTCGGCCGCATCCAGGTGTCCCGCACCCCGCTGGATTCGCCGTGGGACACGCAGTACTACCGGCTGACCGGCCCGGACTACCCGCCGGATGGGGTGCTGGTGACGCGGCAGAACACCAAGAGCGTGTTCGAACTGCCGTGGCGGGCGACGCTCGCCGCGGGCCGGGAGCACGTGCTGCGTGGCCGGTCCTGGTCCGGCACCGGCGGCATCCGCCGGGTCGAGGTGAGCACGGACGACGGCCGCACGTGGCGGCGCGCCGAGTTCGTCGGCAGCGGCCGCGGGTGGCAGCGGTGGACGCTGCGGTGGCGCCCGGGGCCGGGCGAGCACACGCTGCGGGCGCGCGCGGTGGACCGGCACGGCGTGGCCCAGCCGGACATCGAGCCGTACAACACGCAGGGCTACCTGTTCGGCGCGGTGGTGCGCCACCCGGTGGTTGCGGGCTGACGTGGCGGGCCGGTGCCGGGTGGCGGCAGCGTCCGCTGGTGGGGGTGGCAGTGCCTCTCGGCAACGGCGGCGCTGTCCTGGCCAGCGGCCATGGCCGACGGGCGCTCGGCGCCACCCGGTGGTGGCAGTCTGACGTGGCGGGCCGGTGCCGGGTGGCGGCAGCTTCCGCCGGTGCATGTGGCAGCGCCTCTCGGCAACGGCGGCGCTGTCCTGGCCAGCCGCCATGGCCAACGGGCGCTCGGCGCCACCCGGTGGTGGCGGTCTGACGTGGCGGCTCGGTGCCGGGTGGCGGCAGCTTCCGCCGGTGCGCGTGGCAGTGCCTCTCGGCAACGGCGGCGCTGTCCTGGCCCGCCGCCACGTGCAACAGGCGCCCGGTCTAAGCGCTGCGCGTGTAGAAGAAGTCCTCTCCACCGCCGGAATCGCCGGTCGTCACCTCGACCGGGCAGCCGAGCACACCGGACAGTTCCGCGGCCAGCCCGGCGATGTCGTCGGCCGTCGCGGCGGGGCGTAGCGCCACCGCCAGGTCGAGGCCGGAATCCGGGCGGTCCTCGCCGCGGGCGGCGGGGCCGGTCAGCCACGCCCGCGTCACCGGGTAGCGCGCGAGGACCTCGGTGGCGCTTCGCCGCTGGCGCTCCAGGAGCTCGCTCGGGCGCAACGCGTTCACGAGCTCCGTGGCGAGGTGGAAACCCGCCGCGCGCAGCAGGCGTTCCAGCATCGCGACCGACGGCTGACGGCGGCCTGCCTCGATCGTCGCCACCGTCGACTGTGGCACGCCCGCCAGACGCGCCAGTTCCCGTTGCGACAGTCGCCGCTGCCCGCGGGCCGCGGAAAGCAACTTCGCCGCGGTTCCGGTGACAGCGGATCCGCTCTCGATTCCCTCGCTATCGGTACTCGTTTCGTCACCCATTTCCGCGCGGAGAATTGTCCCGGCGATTTTCCGGAGTATAGGTCCACCCCGGACGCCCACGTCGGAAAGCGGCCTGTTGAACCGTGTTTTGACGCCCCAGTAGGAAAATGGTGAGTAGATCTTGGACAAAGATCGTGTCGTGGAAATTGTTTTTCGGCCGCCGCTCGCAGTTTTTCCGCCGAGGCCGCGGGGTAGTTCTCGGCCGGTACATCCTGCTCGCCCCGATGAGTTCGGGGGGTGGCGCGTGGGTTGTCGGCAGGACTCGCCAATCGCCGGAGTCAGGAGGACTACGAATGAAGGCAGGATCGCGTGTCGCCCTCGGTGTCGGGCTCGGCTACCTACTGGGCCGCACGAAGAAGATGCGCCTGGCGCTGATGATCGCGGCCGCGGGAGCGACCGGCAAGACCGGCGTCACCCCGGGGAAGCTGCTGCAGAACGGCCTGAGCCAGCTCGGCTCGTCCGCGGAGCTGACGAAACTGACCGACGTCGCCCGCGACCAGCTGCTCAGCGCGGCGAAGGCGGCCGCCGTGACGGCGGCCTCGCAGCGCATCGAGTCGCTCAGCGAGCGCCTCCAGGACGGTGCGAAGCGCCCGTCCGCGGACGAGGGCGCCGAAGAGGAGCCGGAGGACACCGACGAGGAGACCGAGGACCGGGCCGAAGAAGCGCCCGAAGAGGACGAAGAGTCCCAGGAAGAGCCGGAGGAGGAGCCCGAAGAGGAGCCCGCGCCACCCGCGCGCGCCCGCCGCACCGCCACCCGGCGCCGGCGGCCCGAGCCCGAGCCGGAGCCGGAGGATGAGGACGAAGAGCCCGCTCCCACCCGGGCGCGCCGCACCGGCCGGGCGGCCGCCGCCCGCACCCCGGTCCGCCGGGCGCGGAGGTGAGCGCCGTGGCCACCGACCAGATCAGGAAGACTCTCGAGAAGACCACCGACACGGCCTCCGGCGTGGCCGACGCCGCCCCGAAGCCGTCCAGCGAGCTGACCGAAGCGCTGCGCAAACTGGCCGGCGCGGTCACCACCCGCGCGTCGACCTCGCTGGCGAACCGGATCACCTCGACCTCCGGGCGCCTTCAGGACTACGCCTCCGGTGGCGGCGGTGGCGGCCTGATCGAAGCCGTCACCGGCGGCAAGCCCAGCGTCAAGGGCAAGGCGATGATGGGCGCGGTCAAGGGCGGGCTGTCCGGGCTCGCGGACAAGGTGAAGGACGCCGTTTCCGGCGGCGGTGGTGGCGGGGGCGGCAAGCTCAAGGTCACCAACATCGTCGAGCAGGCCGACATCGGCGCCCCGATCGACCTGGTGTACGACCAGTGGACCCGCTTCACCGAGTTCCCGCGCTTCATGAAGAAGGTCGAGAACGTCGACCAGACCAGCGACGAGAAGCTGACCTGGAAGGCGCAGATCTTCTGGTCGCACCGCACGTGGGAGTCCACGATCCTCGAACAGGTCCCCAACGAGCGCATCGTGTGGCGCTCCAAGGGTGAGAAGGGGCACGTCGACGGCGCGGTCACCTTCCACGAGCTGACCCCGGACCTGACCCGCGTCGTGCTGGTGCTGGAGTACCACCCGCAGGGCCTGTTCGAGCGCACCGGCAACATCTGGCGGGCCCAGGGGCGGCGCGCGCGGCTGGAGCTCAAGCACTTCCAGCGGCACGTGATGACCGAAGCGATCCTGCACCCGGACGAGGTGGAGGGCTGGCGCGGCGAGATCCACGACGGCCAGGTCCAGGACAGCGACGAGGAACCGGAGGAGGAACCCGAGGAGCCGGAGCCCGACGAGGCCGAGGCGCCCGACGAGGAAGAACCGGACGAGGAAGAACCCGAAGACGAAGAGCCCGAAGAAGAGGCCGAGGAACCGCCGGCGCGGCGGACACGCGCCCGGGCGTCGGCGGGCAGAGGACGGAGCAGGCGATGACGACAGCGGTGCAGCCGTCGGGCGGCGGCGGGGGCCTGGACCGGCCCACCTCCAGCAGCCTCGCGGACGTGATCGACACGATCCTGGACAAGGGACTCGTCCTGGACGCCTACGTGCGCGTGTCGCTGGTCGGGATCGAACTGCTGACCATCGACGCCCGGGTCGTCATCGCGAGCGTGGACACCTACCTGCGGTTCGCCGAGGCGGTGAACCGGCTGGACATCTCCGACACCGAGCAGAAGGGCCTGCCGGACCTGCTGGAGGACGTGACCTCCGGCGGCTCGAAGGCGAAGACCCGGGGAGCGCTGGAAGCCGCGGGCGAGAAGCTGCAGGACCTCCTCGGCGGCGACGAGGAGCCGGAGCGCGCCCGCCGGAAGGGCGGTGGGCGATGAGCGAGGAGCGGGAGACGGTGGTCTACGTGTACGGCATCGTGCCGTCCGACGTCGAGACCGATCCGGAGGCCCGTGGCGTCGGCGACCCGCCTGCCGAGGTCCGCGCGGTCAAGCACGACCGGATCGCCGCGCTGGTGAGCGAGGTCCCGCGGGACAAGCCGCTCGGGCGGCCGGAGGACCTCACCGCGCACGCGGCGCTGCTCGACGCGGCCGCCGCCGAGGTGCCGGTGCTGCCGTTGCGCTTCGGCGCCGTGGTCACCGACGAGGACGCCGTGCGCACGGAACTGCTCGAAGCCAACCAGGACGACTTCGTCGCGGCACTGGACGAGCTGGAGGGCAAGGCGCAGTACGTCGTGAAGGCGCGCTACGTGGAGGAGACCATCCTGCGCGAGATCCTCGAGTCCGACGAGAAGCTCGCCCAGTTGCGGGAGGCGATCCGCGGGAAGTCCGAGGACGCCACGCGCAACGAGCGGATCGCGCTGGGCGAGGGGATCGGCAACGCGATCGCCGCCCGGCGCGATGCCGACACGAAGCGGGTCGCCGACGCGCTCGCCGAGATCGGCGCCCAGGTCGCCCCGCGCGAGCCGACGCACGAAGAGGACGCGGTGCACCTCGCGTGCCTCGTCGAGACGGCGAAGCAGTCCGATCTGGAGGAAGCCGTCGACCGCGTCGCGCGGGACTGGTCGGGCCGCGCCGAGGTGCGCCTGCTGGGCCCGCTCGCGGCGTACGACTTCGTCGTGACACAACGGCCGGAGGCGTAGCGCATGGGCCTGCTGTCCGGGATCCTCGGCCTCCCGCTGCTGCCGGTGCGCGGCGTGATCCAGCTCGGCGAGCTGATCCAGCGCCGGGTCAACGAGGAACTCGCCGCGCCCGCGTCGATCCGCCGCGAACTCGAAGCGGCGGAGGAGAAGCGCGCGGCGGGGGAGATCACGGCGGAGGAGGAGGCCGAGGTCCAGCAGCAGGTCCTGCGGCGGCTGGACGTGACGGAGACCGACGAGAAGGAGAGGTGACCGCCAAGTGGCTGCACGCGATGAGGCCGGCGGAGACGGCGTGCTGTCCGCGCCGGAAGCGGCGTCGCGGGCGCTCGCCCACGCCGGCGAGCTGATCAGCCGGAACCCGGTGTCGGTCACCTCGGTCGAACCCACCGACGACGGCTGGCTCGTCGAGCTCGAAGTGCTGGAGGACCGGCGGATCCCGTCCTCGGCCGACATGCTCGCCCTGTACGAGCTGGAACTCGGCGCCGACGGGGAGCTGCTCGCCTACCGGCGCACCAAGCGGTACGTCCGCGGCCGGGCCGACAGCGGAAGCGGGGTGTCCTGACATGGCCGCAGGGCAGCCGGCCACCACCCCCGGCGGAGGCGGGTCGCCCGCGCTGGGCAACCACCAGCCCGCCAACCTGGGGGACATCCTGGAGAGAGTGCTCGACAAGGGGCTGGTGATCGCCGGGGACATCCGGGTCAACCTGCTCGACATCGAACTGCTGACCATCAAGCTGCGCCTGGTGATCGCGTCGCTGGAGACCGCGCGCGAGGTCGGGATCAACTGGTGGGAAAGCGATCCGTGGCTCTCCGGCGACACCACGCGCCTGCAGCGGGAGAACCGCGAGCTGCGTGCCCGCGTCGAGGAGCTGGAGGGCACGGGCGACCACGCCGTGATCGAGGACCGGCACGGTGACCGAGGTGCTTGAGGACAGCGGGATCTGGCTCTACGCCGTGGCCCGGCGGGAGAACGCCGGCGCGGCGGGCGAACTGCGCGGCGTCGCCGGGGAGGCCCTGCGCGCAGTGGAGGCCGGCGAGCTGGCGGCCGTCGTCGGCGACGTGCCACTGGAGACGTTCGGCGAGGAGGCCCTGCACCGCAACCTGGAGGACCTGGACTGGCTCGGCGCCGTGGCCCGCGCGCACGACGCCGTGGTCGGCGCCCTCGCCGGCGCCGGTCCGGTCGTGCCGGTGCGGCTGGCCACGGTGTACCGCGACGAGCACGGCGTGCGCCGCGTCCTCGAACACCGCGGGCACGAGCTGGCGCGCACCCTGGATCGTGTGGCCGGGCGGACCGAGTGGGGCGTCAAGGTCTTCCTCGAGGAGCCGCCGCCGGCCGGGCGTGCGGAGACGCCGTCCCGCCGGGGGGCCGGGACGGCGTACCTCGCCCGGCGCCGCGCCGAACGCGACGCGCGCGCGGACGCCGAACGGCTCGCGCGCGAACAGGCCGCGAAGGTCCACTCCAGACTCGCGGCGCTGGCCGCCGGCGCGCGCCTGCACCCGTTGCAGAGCAAGGCGTTGTCCGGTGACGACCAGCAGATGGTGCTCAACGCCGCCTACCTCGTCGGCGACGACGACGCGCGTGCCTTCGCCGAGGCGGTGGCGGCCTGCGACGACGACAGCCCGGCGATCCGGGTCCAGCTCACCGGGCCGTGGCCGCCGTACTCGTTCTCGTCCTTGGAGGAAACATGACCGAACCGCTTCCCGCGCCCGTCGCCGACCAGCCCGTGGCGCTGGTCGACCTCCTCGACCGGGTCCTCGCCGGCGGGGTCGTCGTGACGGGTGAGATCACCCTGTCCATCGCCGACGTCGACCTCGTGCACATCTCGCTGCGGACGCTGCTGTCCTCGGTGAGCGCACTGCAGCCCGCCGATGACTGACCCCGCGAAGCGCCGCATCGACACCGATCCGGACAGCGTCGAGCGCGGTCTGGCCAGTCTCGTGCTGACCGTGGTGGAACTGCTGCGGCAACTGATGGAAAAGCAGGCGCTGCGCCGGGTGGACCGCGGCGACCTCACCGACGAGCAGGTCGAGGCGATCGGGCTGACGCTCATGCGGCTGGACGAGCGCATGGCGGAACTGTGCGAGCATTTCGGCGTGTCCCCGGAGGAATTGAACATCGATCTCGGCCCGCTCGGCCCGTTGCTGGCGGATCGGCGGTGATGTGAAATAGGTTTCATCGGGAATTGTCCGGGAATCCGGAACCATCGCCGAACAATGGAGTTGCGATGGCTATATCCGGAATCATCAGTGCCTTGGTCGTGGGGCTGGTCATCGGTGTTCTCGGCCGGCTGCTCGCGCCCGGCAAGCAGAACATCCCGATCTGGCTGACCATCGTCGTCGGTATCGTCGCGGCCTTCGCAGGCACCGCGATCGCCCGGGGTGTCGGGTACGCCGACACCGACGGTATCGACTGGCTCGAAGTGCTGACCCAGCTGGTGCTCGCCGTCCTCGGGGTCTCGCTGGCCACCGCCCTGCGGGGCGGCCGCCGGCGCAAGCTCATGCACTGACCCCCTTCCCGGCCCGGCCCGGTCCGGACACCGTTTCCGGCCCGGGCCGGGCGCCCGGTCCCCTCATTCACGGATGTGAAAGATGAACGTCACCCAATTCTGGAACGACGCGGTCGGGAAAGTGATCACTTTCCTGCCGAAGTTCGCGGTGTTCCTCGTCGTGCTGATCGTCGGCTGGCTGGTCGCGAAAGCGTTGCGCAAGGTCGTCAAAGTCGTGCTCGAACGGGTCGGTTTCGACCGGGCGGTGGAGCGCGGCGGAATCAAGCGTGCGCTGGAACAGTCCCGGTACGACGCGAGCGGGCTGCTGGCCGCGCTCGTGTACTACGCGGTCCTGCTGATCGCCCTGCAGCTGGCGTTCGGCGTGTTCGGGCCGAACCCGGTCAGCGCCATCCTGGCGGCGATCGTGGCCTGGCTGCCGCGCGCCATCGTCGCCATCGTCATCGTGATCGTCGCCGCGGCCGTCGGCAGCGCGCTGCACGACCTGATCCGCGGCGCGATGGGCGGGCTCAGCTACGGTCCGCTGGTCGCGAAGGTGGTGCAGGTCGTGGTGATCGCCTTCGGTGTCATCGCGGCGCTGAACCAGATCGGCGTGGCCACCACGGTCACCGGGCCGGTGCTGATCGCGCTGCTCGCGACCGTCGGCGGTGTGCTGGTCGTCGGCGCGGGCGGTGGCCTGATGCGGCCGATGCAGCAGCGCTGGGACCGCTGGCTCAACCGGGCCGAGGAGGAGATCCCGTCGGCCCGCACCAGGGCCGAGGCCTACCGGCGCGGCCGCGAGGACGCGGAACGGGAAGCCGGCGCGGGCGCCCCGCGGCACGCGGCCGAAACCGCCACGATGCCGCAGGAGCGGACCGCGGCGATGCCGCCGTCGTCGCAGGGCAGCGCGACGATGCCGCAGGACCGGCCCCCGGCCTGACGCGCTGAGCCGAACGGGGCGCCGCGGCTCGCGGCGCCCCGTTCTCTTGCCGTTCTCAGCGGATTTTCCGCGTCAGCCAGGTCTCCTCCGGACGGCAGGTGAGCGTGGTGCCGGCCGCCGCGCACCAGGTCTGGTACCCGTGGGAGTAGAGCCGCTGTCCGACCCAGCGGTAGTCCGCCGGCGCGGCACGGGGTGTGGACGGGACGAAGTTGGCCGCGTCGTCGGCGTTGCCGGTGCCGTCGTAGCGAGCGACCACCGGGTACGGGAACACCGGGCGGGTGCGGGTGGTCGCGCCGCCCGCGACCGTGGAGGCGACGATCCGGCCCGGCTGCCTGCCGCTTTCCACCCAGGCCATCACCGGAGTCAGGACGTCGGCGGTGCCGAGCCCGTCGCCGCCACCGCAGTGCGCCATGCCGGGGAACAGGTACAGGCGGGCGAACCCGTCCACCGCGCGCTCGCCCATGGTCCGCCGCATCGCGTCCCAGTAGGCCAATGTGGACTGTGGTGCGATGTGCTGGTCGTTCCAGCCGTGCCAGAGCAGCAGCTTGCCGCCGCCGCGGCGGAAGGCGGACAGGTCCGGGTCCATCGCGGCGAGGTAGCTCGACGACTGGACGGTCCGCCAGAACGAATCCACGGTGAACTGCAGGTCCGTCACCCGGAAGTCCGGGTCTTGCGCGTCCGGGAAGGCGAGGTGGCGCAGGTAGGACTCGGCGAACCTGGCGCTGGCCGGGATCTGCTGCGGGGTGGCCGGGACGAACAGCGTCCACTCCAGCTCCGAGCCCCACTCGTGGGCGATCGCCGGTTCCAGGCGGCGGCCCTGCGCGTCGGCGGCCCCCTCGTGCAGTTTGCGCACCACGGCCGATTCGGCGGGGGGAGAGACAGGTCGCGGAGTCCTGTCCGGGCCTGCAGATCAGCGTGTCCGGATCGAAGTCGCACAGCCGGGGATCGTCGAGGAGGCCGTCGCGCAGCCCGTCGAGATGATCGCAGGCGGCGAGCACGGCATCGTGGATCAGTGGGAGTTTGCCCGCGAAGAGGATGAAGCCGCCGTCGGCGTCGAGGTTGGCCACGACGTTCCACGCGTGGTGGAAGGTGTTCTGCACGGCCATGTTGCCGGCCGGGGCGCCCGCGGCGATGCCGTCGAAGTCGCCTGGGTAGCGCTGGGCCGCCATGAGCGCTTCGCGGCCGCCGTCGGAGCAGCCGGTGAAGTACGAGTAGGCGAGCCCGCGGCCGTAGAACCGGGCGATGATCGCCTTGGCGACCTCGGCGGTGACGTGCACGCCGCGGTAGGCGAAGTCGATCTGGGCCTGCGGGTTGTCCAGCGCCCACGATCCGTCGTCGCGGCCCTGGTGTCCCATGTCGGTGGTGGCGCTGGCGACGGTGCCGTCCCGGACCGGCGGGCAGGTGGCGGCCTGGCCGTAGTCGATCACCGCGCTGCCGCACAGGCCGCCGCACCCGGTCTGCACGTATCGCTGGGTCCAGCCGTGCACCGGGAGTCGCAGGACGACGGTGTTCGCCGGCGCGACGGTGCCGCGGACCTCGCAGTACGGCGCGGCACCGGGCACAACCCTCGCGGACTGGATGGTCACCGGTGCGTCGGTGACGCCCGTGAGGTCGAGGCCGGGCACGTCGGCGCAGTCCATCGCGGGCGGGACGGCGGGCAGGTTCGCGAGCCCGTCGGCGGTGACGCGCTGGGCCGCGGCGCCCGGCGCGGGCAGCACGCTCGCCGCGACGAGCAGACAGGCGGTGGCGGCGAGACGGCGGAGGGGTCTGGTGAGGACCATCGGCACTTCCCGGTGCGGCCGCGGGTGCACCACGATGCCTTCATCCCACAGGTCTCCAGGAGGGTCGCGATGAAGATCGACGAGCTGATCGAGAAGGCGAAGAGCTCGGCCGGTGCGAAGCTCGTGTACACCGAGCCCTACGAGAAGGACGGCATCACGGTGATCGCGGCGGCGAGCGTCGCCAGCGGGGCGGGCGGCGGTGACGGCGTCGACAAGGAGGGGCAGCACGGCGAGGGCGGCGGGTTCGGGGTGACCGCCAGGCCGACCGGCGCCTACGTCATCAAGGACGGCACGCTGCGGTGGGAGCCGGCCATCGACGTCAACCGGCTGGTCGGTGTCGTCGGCGCGGTCGTGGTGGCCGTGTTGCTCTTCAGCTCGCGCATCGCGAAGGTGCACGCCCGCCGGGCCATCGCGCGGGCCGCCGCGGTGCCCGCGCCCTGACCGCAGTTCGGCGTGGTGCCGTCAGCGCACCACGGGCGTCCGGGGCCGGGGCGCGTCCGCGTGCTCCCGGTTCTGGAGCCTGGCCGCGAGGACCGCGGCCTGGGTGCGGCGTTCCAGCCCGAGCTTGGCCAGCAGCCGGGAGACGTAGTTCTTGATGGTCTTCTCGGCGAGGAACATCCGCTGGGCGATCTGGGCGTTGGTGAGCCCTTCGCCGATGAGGTCGAGCAGGGTGCGCTCCCGGGCGGTGAGCCCGGCCAGCGGCCCGTCGCCGGCGGCGTTCGCGCGCAGTTTCGCCATCAGGGTCGAGGCGGCACGCGTGTCGAGCAGGGAGCGGCCGGACCCGACCTCGCGCACGGCCGAAACCAGGTGCAGCCCGGCGATGTCCTTGATGGCGTAGCCGCCCGCGCCGGCGAGGATGGCGTTGAGCATGGCCTCCTCGTCGGTGTAGGAGGTCAGGATGAGGACGTTGAGCTCGGGGATCCGGGACCGCAGTTCACGGCACAGCTCGATGCCGTTGCCGTCGGGCAGGCGCACGTCGAGCACCGCGACGTCGGGCTGGAGCGCCTGGATCCGGGCCATGGCCTGCGCGGCGGTGGCCGCCTCGCCGACGACCTCCAGCCCCGGGTCGGTGCCGAGCAGCTCGGCGACGCCACGGCGGACGACCTCGTGGTCGTCGACCAGGAACACGGTGATCACGGCAGGACCCTTTCGCAGGTGACCTCCTCAACCTAGAGCCCACCGGACGCCGGGCGGCGCGGCGGAAGTCACCTCCGGCAGGGACCAAGGTCACTTTCGGGATTCACCACCCGCCCCGGCGCGTTCCCGGCAGTTGTTAACGGGTCGTTTTCCCCGGTCTGCCCGCAGCGCCGCCAGACTGGGCGGATGAGCACCGGAACCGGCTACGTGCTGGGGCACCACGATCCCGAGGTCGAGCGGCTCCTGCTGCAGGGGCGCCTCTACCGCGGCCACACCGAGCACGCCTTGCGCCAGGCCGGGCTCGAACCCGGCATGCGCGTCCTCGACGTCGGCTGCGGCCCGGGCGACGTGTCGATCGCCGCGGCGCACCTGGTCGGGCCGGCGGGATCGGTGACCGGTGTCGACGCGCAGGCCTCGATCCTCGACCTCGCGGCGTTGCGGGCCGCCGAGGCCGGGCTGTCGAACGTCACGTTCCGCCACGCCGCGGTCGAGGAGCTCGACGCGCCCCGGCCGTTCGACGCGGTCATCGGCCGCCTGATCCTCATGCACCTGCCGGACCCGGTCGCCGCGCTGCGCCGGCTGGTGGGACTGGTCCGGCCGGGCGGCCTGGTGTCCTTCCAGGACTTCGAGGTCAGCGGCGCCCGCAGCGCCCCGGCGGTCCCGCTGTTCGAGCGGGTGCGGGACGTCATCGTGCAGGCGTTCCGGGGTGCGGGCGCGACCACCGAGACGGGCACCGCGCTGCCGGGGATCTTCCACGCGGCTGGCCTGCCCATGCCCGCCTTGACGATGGGCGCGTGCCTCGGCCCACTGTCCGATCCGGACATCCTGGGCTTCGTGATGGGCGTGTGGCGCGCCTTGTCGCCGGTGGCCGTCCAACTCGGACTGGACGTCGGCGACCTCGCCGACCTCGACCGCCTGCCCGCCCGGCTGGTCGCCGAGGCGGCGGAAGCGGGCGCGATCGCGATCCTGCCGCCGCTGGTCAGCGCCTGGGCGCGGGTGCCTGCCGGCTGAGCCTCAGGACAGGCCGAGCCGGCGCAGGGCCTCCGGCAGCCGGTCGAGCAACGGTTGCGGCGGCTGCCCGCCGAGGGTGGCGCGCAGGTACAGCCCGTCGCCCAGCAGTCCCACGATCTCGGCGGTGAGCGGATCGTCCACGTGCCCGGCCAGCAGCTCCGCCCACAGCCGGCCGCACTCGTTCATCGCTTCGGTGACCTTCGGCTCGCTGCCCAACAGCCGCAGCGCGGCGATCGAGGCGCGGTGCGCCGGCTTGGTCATGTCCGCGTCGGTCACCGAGGAGAGCAGGTAGTAGCGCACCACGCCTTCGGGAGCCGTGCGCGCGTACTCGACGTCCGCGGCCGTCAGCCGCAGCAGCCGGTCGAGGAGGCCGTCGAGCAGGGCTTCCTTCGACCCGAAGTGGTAGAGCAGCCCGCCCTTGGACACCTTCGCGCGCGCGGCGACGGCGTCGAGGGTGACCGCGGCCGAGCCGCTCTCGATGAGGATGTCCTGGTAGGCGTCGAGGATCTGTTCCCGCGCGGAGGGGCGTCCCATGGCCCTTGACTATACCGTCCGGACGGTTTAGTTTCGATTCTGGGGCAAACTGTACCGTCCAGACTGTTCAGAAAAGGATCGTGATCGTGATGGCCGGGGGACGCCGGGACTGGGCCGCACTGGGTGTGCTGGTCCTGCCCGTGCTGCTGATCAGCGTCGACATGACCGTGCTCGGTTTCGCGCTGCCGTACCTCAGCGAGGACCTCGGCCCGACCGGCGCCCAGCAGCTGTGGATCGTCGACATCTACTCGTTCGTGCTCGGCGGGCTGCTGGTGCTCATGGGCACGCTGGGGGACCGGATAGGGCGGCGCAAGCTGCTGCTGTCCGGCGCCGTCGCGTTCGGCGTCGCGTCCGTGGCCGCGGCGTTCGCGACCAGCCCGGGCATGCTCATCGCGGCGCGGGCGCTGCTCGGCGTCGGCGGGGCGACCCTGATGCCCTCGACGCTGGCGCTGATCCGCTCCATCTTCACCGACCCGGCGCGGCGCCGGACCGCGATCGCGGTGTGGGGCGCCGGGTTCTCCGGCGGGATGGCGCTCGGCCCGGTGCTGGGCGGCTGGCTGCTGGAGCACTTCTGGTGGGGCTCGGTGTTCCTGATCAACGTGCCGGTGATGGTGGTGCTGCTCGTCGCGGGGCCGCTCCTGCTGCCGGAGGCGCGCGACCCGCGACCGGGCCGCTTCGACCCGCTGTCCGCCGTGCTGTCGCTGGCCGCGGTGCTGCCCGTGGTGTACGGCATCAAGCGGTTCGCCGAGCACGGCGCCGATCCGCTCGCGGCCGTGAGCGTGCTGATCGGCGCGGCGTTCGCGGTGGTGTTCGTGCGGCGTCAGCGCGCGCTGCCGGACCCGATGCTGGACCTGGCGCTGTTCCGGGACCGCCGGTTCAGCGCGTCGGTGCTGACCAACATGCTCGGCGTGTTCGCGCTCGTCGGGTTGCTGTTCCTGGTGCCGCAATACCTCCAGCTGGTGCTGGGGCTGCGGCCGATGACGGCGGCGCTGTGGCTGCTGCCGACGACGGTGGCCGGGATCGCGGGCTCGTTCGCCGCCGCCCGGCTCGCCCGGCGCGTTCCGGTCCCGCGGCTGATCGCCGGCGGGCTGCTGGCCGCGGCGGCGGGGTTCGCGGCGCTGGTCGCACTGGGAGTCCATGGTGGACTGGCGATCCTGGTGGCCGGGATGTCGCTGGTCGGGTTCGGGGTGGCGCTGTCCGAGACGCTCACCAACGACCTGATCATCACCGCGGCGCCGCCGTCCCGGGCCGGCGCGGCGTCGGCGATCTCGGAGACCGGGTTCGAGCTGGGCGGCGCGCTCGGCACGGCGGTGCTGGGCAGCATCGCGGCGGCGGCCTACCGGGCCGGCGTGCCGGGCGACGCGGGGGAGACGGCGCGCGAAACCCTCGGCGGCGCGGTCGCCACGGCCGCCGGGCTGCCGCCCGCGCAGGCCGAGGCCCTGCTGGCCGCGGCCAGGGCGGCGTTCGTGCACGGCCTGCAGGTGAGCGCCGTGGCCGGGGCCGCGCTGCTCGCCTACACCGGGGTGCAGGCGCTGGTCCTGCTGCGGTCTAGAGGAACAGGCGCAGCACCCGCGCACGAGCCTCGCCGAGCAGTGGCTCCGCGCGGCTGACGAGGTCACGCAGTTCGGCGGCCCGCTCGCCGCGCGGGGCGGTGTAGGTGGTCGCGGATCCGTGGGCGAACCAGTTGCTCAGGTCGGTGCGAGCGGTTTCCCGGAGCGGCTCGTCCGGGCCCAGCAGCAGGCGCAGGTCGAGAGCGAGACGGGTCCAGGTGTCGCGAGCGGACAGCAACTGGAACGCGTTGCGCCTGCGGTGCGCTGGCTGGCCGGGATCGAGCATGCCGTGCAACGCCGCCTCGTCGATCTCGGCGGCGCACCCGCGCAGCGCGAGCACCACCTGCCGGGCGACGCGCGGGGACGGGTCGGACAGCAACGGCGCCAGGCGGGCGGCCGGGACCACTCGCAGCCGCCGCAACGCACGGACGGTTTCGGCGCGCACCTTGGGCCGGGGATCCGCGAGCAGCGGCAGGAGCAGCGCCCCGTCGGCTTCGGTTCCGGTCTCGCCGAGGCCCGCGACCGCACCCGGGCTCGCCGCCGCGGCCACCAGCTCGCGATAGTGCGGCGCCGGGTCCTCGCCCGCGCGGCGCAGGACGAACTGAGCGTACGCGCGGACCAGCGAAGCGGGGTCGGCCAGTGCCGGCCGCGCGTCGGCGGGGTCGCGGATCGCCTGAGCGCGCAGGGCGGCCGTGCCGCTGCCGCGGAGCAGGCGCAGCACCTCGGGGTCGGTGCTGCCGGCCAGGGCCTGCGCGCAGGTGAGCCGGATCTTCAGGTCCGCGTCCCGCAGTCCGGCCGTCAGCTCGCCGACGTCGGCGCGCCCCGAGGCGTAGACGGCCCGGCGGGTGAGCACGTCGGGGGAGGCGAGCGCGGCCGAGCGGACTTCGGGCGTCCGCAGCATGCCTTCGAGCGTCACGGCCAGCCACTCGCCCTGCACGCGTGGCCGCAGCAGGCACGCGAACGGGAACAGGTCCACCGCGGTCATCGGATCCCGGAAGAGGTGGCGCAGGCACTCCCGCCGGGCGCGCTCGCGCACCTGCGGCACCCAGTCCGCCGCGCGGATCGCGAGCACCGGCAGGGCGATCCGCTCGTCGAGGCGCGTCAGCGCGGCTTCACGGAGGCGGCCGTCCCGGCCGAGCGCCCGTGCCAGGACGCCGCGATGCCCCTGCGGGTGGCGCCGCGCGCCGTCGTCGACGGCGAGCCACAGGCGCGGGCTCGCCCCCGCCATCGCCGCGACCTCGGCGTCGGCGTCCCGCGCGGCACGCACCGCCGCGAGTCGCTCCGCCACCTCGTCCTGGTTGATCCGCACCCGGCGATCGTCGCGGGTGCGGGCCCGTCAGCCAACCGGTTATCGCGTGGTGTGGGCTCCGCCGTTGACGTGCAGGGTCTGTCCGGTGATGTGGCGGGCGCCCTCGGAGGCCAGGAAGAACGTCGTCGCGGCGACGTCGTCCGGGTGGCCCGCCCGGCCGTTGTGCGTGGCGGCGATCAGCGCGCTGCGCCGGTCCTCGCTGAGTTTTCCGTGGAAGAAACCGGTTTCCGCGATGTAGCCGGGCGCGATCAGGTTGGCCGTCACGCCCTTCGGCCCGACCTCCGACGACAGCCCGGCCGTCCACGCCGCCAGCGCCGCCTTCGCCGCGCCGTAGGAGGACGCCGCGTACTCCGCGCCGATCGAGCCGATGTTGATGATCGAACCGCCCGGGCGCAGCCGGTCCCGCATCGCAGTCGTGGTGAGCACGGCGCTGAGCAGGTTGGCGTCCAGGTTCGCCCGCCACGCGCGCAGCACCTCGCCGAGGCCCTCGCCGGCGGGCGCGGTGAGGTCGGTGTTGCCGCCGGCCATGTTGACCAGCACGTCCAGCTCCGGCCCGAGCTCCTCGGCCGTCCGCGCCACCTGCTCCGGATCGGTGGCGTCGCAGGTGATGGCCCGCGCGCCGATCTCGGCCGCGGCGGCGGCGAGCCGTTCGCCGTTGCGGCCGGTGACGACCACGGTGTCCCCGGCCGCGCGGAACCGGGCGGCGACCGCCCTGCCGATGCCGTTCCCGCCGCCGGTGACCAGCACGATCCGACCCACTGAGCATCTCCTCTCTGCTATGTTTAGCTCTAAACGTAGCGGAGGGAGGCAGGCCGTGTCGAACGACCCCGGCGCCGACGGCTACCCGATGGCGTCGATCCTGCGGTGGCCCGCGCACGACATCGCCGAGTCGTGGCGGCGCGAGCTGCCCGGCGTGCGCACGGAGTCCATCGAGATCATCACGCCGGTGTGGCGGGTGGCGAAACTCCTCGCCGACGACCGGCGGCGCACCCTGGCCGGACTCGGCGTCGATCCGTCCACACTGGACCTGCTGAGCGTGATCCGCCGGGCGGGGCCGCCGTACGAGCTGACCACCCGCGAGATCACCCGGCGCACGCTGGTCACTCCCGGCGCGGTGTCCCAGCGCGTGGCCCGCGCCGAACGGGCCGGGCTCGTCGAACGGGCCCCTTCGTCGGCGTCGCGCCGCGCGGTCGCCGTCCGGCTCACCGACGCCGGGCACCACCTCGTCGAGACGACCGTGCGCCGGCTGCTCGAACACGAGGCGGATCTGGTCGGCGGGCTCACCCCGGACGAACGCCAAGCCCTCACCGGCCTGCTCGCCCGGCTGGAGCGGACCCTCGCGCCGGAACCAGGGTGAGCGCGATCAGCACGGCGACGGTCAGGAGCGCGGCGCCCAGCGCGAGGCCGAACGCGTACCCGTCAACGGCACTGCCGGCCGTGCCGGATCTGCTGTGCGCGGCGGTGCCGAGTGCGGCGAGCCCGAGTGACGCCCCGATCTGGCGTGAGCTGGTGAGCAGACCGGAGGCCGTGCCCGCCTCGCCCGGCGCGACGCCGCCCGTGGCCACCGACACCACCGGCCCGAGGCACAGTCCGAAGCCGACACTGGTCACGATCGACGGCCCGAGGACGTCGGCCAGGAACGACCCGTCGGCGCTCAGGAAGCCGAACCAGGCGAACCCCGCCGCGGTCAGCACCCCGCCGCCGATCATCAGCGTGCGCGGGGCGAACCGGTGGCCGAGCTTGACGGCCACCACCGACCCGGCGACCACCCCGAGCGCGAACGGCAGGAACTGGACGCCCGCCAGTGCGGGCCCGGTTCCGAGCACCTGCTGCAGGTAGAGCGACACGAAGTAGAACGCCGACGCCATCGCCGCGCCGAGGAGCAGGTTGTAGAGGTTCGCCCCGGCGACCGCCCGGTCGGCCAGCAAGCCCAGGCGCACCAGCGGATCGCGCGCGGTCGTCCGTTCGATGTGGACGAACGCGGCCAGCAGCGCGACGGCGATCGCCAGCGTGGCGAGCGTGACCGGCGAGGCCCACCCGTGCTGGTCGGTGCGCACGACGCCGAACACGAGCGTGGTCATGCCCGCGGTGGCCAGGACGGCGCCCAGCACGTCCGGCCTGCCGGTGCGGACCGGCTTGTCGGCGGCGACGCCGCGTCGCGCCAGCACGGCCGCGACGGCGGCCATCGGCGCGCTGACGAACATCACCCACCGCCAGCCCGCGTACTCGGTCAGGACGCCGCCGATGAGCACGCCCAGGGCGCCTCCGGCGGCGTTCATCGCGCTCCACACGCCGAAGGCGCGCACCCGCTCCGGTCCGGCGGGGAAGGTCGCGGTCAGCAGCGCCAGTGCGGCCGGGGCGGCCGCCGCCGCGCCGATGCCCTGCGCGGCGCGTGCCGCGACCAGCTGTCCGGGGTCCTGCGCGAAACCACCGGCCAGGGAGGCGATCCCGAACATGGCCAGCCCGGCCAGCAGGACCCGCCTGCGGCCGTGCCGGTCGGCGAGCTTGCCGCCGAGCAGGAGCAGCCCGCCGAAGGTGAGCGCGTAGGCGTGGATCACCCAGGTCAGGCCGACCGCGGTGAACCCGAGCGCCGCCGCGATCCGCGGCAGCCCGACGTTGACCACCGACAGGTCCAGCGACACCGTGAACTGCACGACGGCCACCGCGGCGAGGGTGAGCCCCGCGCGCACAGCAGGCGGCTCCGTTGTGGTCATGCCTCGCTCCTCCCGAGTTTTCGAACGTGTTCCGAAAGTAGCACCGGCGGGGTCCGGCTGTCGAACGCGGAGGAGGGCAGCATGATGGGAGCCGTGCCCCGACCCGATGCAGCGCGCGCCCGGACCGGGCGGCCGCCGGTGACGTCCCGCGACGAGATCCTGGCGGCCGCGCGGCGGCTCATCGACCGCGACGGCTGGGAGAAGCTGAGCGTCCGCAAGCTGGCCGCGGAGCTGGGGATCGGGCCGACGACCCTGTACCACCACGTGCGGGACAAGGCGGACCTGCTGGTGCAGCTGCTCAACACCTACACCGGGCAGCTCGAGCGGCCGCGGTTGCCGGACGACCCGCGGGAGCGGATCGTCGTCGCGGCCACGGTGATGCACGAGGCTCTCGCGGCGTGGCCGTGGGCCGCGGAGGTCGTGACCGTCGACGGGTTCGTCGGCCTGCTCGACGAACCGGCGCTGTGGATGGTCGAAACCATCGTGGGCGGCGCCGTCGACAGCGGGTGCACCCACGCGCAGGCCGTCGGCGTCTTCCGCGACATCTGGTACTACACGGCGGGCGAGGTGCTCGTCCGCGCCCGCTCCGCACGCCGGGACGAACGCCCCCAGCGCGACGCCGCCTTCCGCTTCGACCCGGCGGAGACGCCGCATCTGGCGGCGATCGGGGACCGCTGGCCGGAGCTGGCGGCACGCGACACCTACGCCGACGGCCTGCGCGCGCTCGTCGGCGGACTGCTCGACCGGCGGTGACGAGAAGAGGCGCTCAGCCCCGTTCCTCCTGGATGGTCGTGTAGCGGTTGGGCAGGACCATGCAGTAGAGGCTGCCGGTTTCGTTGGTCAGGCAGTACACCGGTTGCGTCGCGTCGGAGTTGCCCGCCTCGCGCTGCTCGCCGACCTTCTGGATGCTGATGTGCCGCGGGTCGGCAGGCGCCGGAACGGGGGCCTTGTCCCACGGGTGCCAGGCCAGCAGCCCGCCGCCGAGGCCGGCGACGAGGATCGCGGTGGCCAGCAGGCCGTGCCGGGACCGGGATTCCGTGGCGGCCGGGCGCGGCTCCTGCGGCTGCTGCGGCGCGGGGTTGTTCGGGTGCGACATGGCGAACAGTCAACATCATCGCGTCGGTGGCCCGAAGGCGGCCGGGGCCGGCGCGGAACCGGCCCCGCCGCGCCGAACAGGCCGTCGGAGCCGGGCAGGTCCCCGACGCCGAACAGTTGTAGAGCAGCAGCTGCGGCGCGCGGCCGCCCTGGCGACGGTGGGTGAGCCCCGGCGATCGTGCGCCGGAACCGCAGGTGCCGGATCAGGGCGGGATCGAATCACGTCCGGTCGGCCGGTGCCGTGGTCTACACTGGTGATCGCGGCCCGCACAGTTCTGCCTCGGGCCGCGTTTCGTTGTCGGCCACCACGTGCCGCGACCGTGCCGGTCCGCGCCGGGCAGGACGACCCCCGACGTTCGGAGCTTTCCCCGTGACTTCTTCCCCCGCGCCCTCTTCTTCCGGGTCCACCTTCGCCGCGCTCGGCGTGCCCCCGGTGCTCGTCGCCGCGCTGGCCGAGCGGGGCATCGAGGCGCCGTTCCCGATCCAGGCGGCGACCCTGCCGCACTCGCTGGCCGGCCGGGACGTGCTCGGCCGGGGCCGCACCGGCTCCGGCAAGACCTACGCGTTCGCGCTCCCGGTCCTGACCCGGCTCGCCGCGAGCCGCACGCCGCGCGGGCCGGGCCGGCCCCGTGCGCTGATCCTCGCGCCGACCCGCGAACTCGCCACCCAGATCGACGCGGCGCTGGCGCCGCTGGCCGAGGCGTTGTCCCTGCGCACGATGACCGTGTTCGGCGGGGTCGGCGCGGCGCCGCAGATCGCCGGGTTGCGCGCGGGGGTGGACGTGCTGGTCGCGTGCCCCGGCCGGCTCGCCGACCACCTCGCGAGCGGGCACGCGCACCTCGACGCCGTCGAGATCACCGTCCTCGACGAGGCCGACCACATGGCCGACCTCGGGTTCCTGCCGCAGGTGAAGCGGCTGCTGGACCGCACGCCGCGCGACGGCCAGCGGCTGCTGTTCTCGGCCACCCTGGACGCCGGGGTCGACGTGCTGGTGAAGCGGTTCCTCACCGACCCGGTCACCCACAGCGTCGACTCCGCGCGCTCCCCGGTGGCGACGATGGAGCACCACGTGCTGCACGTCGAGCCGGACACGCGGCTGGACGTGCTGGTGGACCTGGCGGCCGCGCCGGGCAGGACGGTCGTGTTCACCCGCACCAAGCACCGGGCGAAGGCGCTGACGCGCAAGCTCGTCGCGGCGGGCGTGCCCGCGGTGGAGCTGCACGGCAACCTCGGGCAGACCGCGCGGACCCGCAACCTGGCCGCGTTCTCCGACGGCAGCGCGACCACGCTGGTGGCCACGGACATCGCCGCCCGCGGCATCCACGTGGACGACGTGGCGCGGGTCATCCACGCCGACCCGCCGGTCGAGCACAAGGCCTACCTGCACCGGTCCGGCCGCACCGCCCGCGCCGGCGCGGCGGGCGTGGTGATCACCCTGATGACCGACGACCAGATCTCGGACGTCCGAGACCTGACCAGGAAGGCCGGGATCAGCCCGGTGACGACCCGGCTGGCGCCCGGGCACGAGCTGCTGAGCGAGCTCGCGCCGGGCGACCGGGTGTTCCGCAAGCCCCCGGTTCGCAGCGGCGCGGGCGCGGCCGGGGGTGGTGGCGAGGTTTCGCGGGACCGCGGCGCGGGTGCGGCTGCGCGCCGGTCCGGCGGCGCCCGGCGGAAGCCGGGTGGGGACGTGCGTGAGCAGCCGGGCCGCGAGGCGCGGCAGAACTCGCGCGGCGAGGGCCGCCAGGAGTCGGGCCGTGGTGCGGGCAGGTCTGGCGGTGCCGGCCGGCGGGAGCCGGATGCGCGGCAGGAGTCGGGCCGTGGTGCGGGCAGGTCCGGTGGCGCTGGTCGGCGGGGATCCGGCCGTGGCGCGGGGGCGGCCGCGCACAGGTCCGGCGGTAGCGCCCGGCAAGAACCGGGAACGCGGCAGCAGCCGGGTGGAGCCGCGGCCTTCTCCGCGGGCGCCCGCACCGGCCGCCGCCGGGGTGGCTCCTCTCGCTGATCGCGCCAGACGCGCCGTGTCCAGCGCGGATCAGCGCTGGATGACAGCCGCACCGAGCGCCCGCCGGGCCGGGCTCCGCCCGGCGCGACCCGTGCCGGTGAGCCCCGCCGGGCGTGGATTCGGTTCGCGCCCGGGGACATGCGCCGGGCGCGACTCGTGCTGGCCGCCGAACGCGCCAGGGCCCGAATCCCGGCCCACGCCGGACGTCAGCCGCGCCGTGCGCGGGCGTGGACCTGAGCCAATTCCCGGTAGTTCTCGGCGTTCGCGCGCGTCGCGGCCTGCTCCTCGGCGGTGAGCGGGCGCCGGACCTTCGCCGGGATTCCCGCGACCAGTGAGCCGGGCGGGATGTCCGCGCCCTCCAGCACCACCGCGCCCGCCGCGACGAGGCTGCCCGCTCCGATCCTCGCGCCGTTGAGCACCACCGCGCCCATCCCGATCAGGCAGTCGTCCTCGATGGTGCAGCCGTGCAGGACCGCGCGGTGCCCGACGCTCACCCCCGAGCCGATCGTGACGGGGAACCCGGGGTCGGCGTGCACGATCGTGCCGTCCTGGATGTTGCTGCCCGCCCCGACGGTGATCGCGTCCAGGTCCGCCCGCAGCACGGCCGTGTACCAGACCCCGGCGCCCGCGGCGACGGTGACCGCGCCGGCGACCACCGCGCCCGGCGCGATCCACGCGCCCGCGTCGACGGACGGCTGTTCGCCGTCCACAGCGAGATGTTCCATGGTGTCCTTTCCAGATGTCTACAGTGGATTCACAACGCGGACGGCAGGATCGCCGCCGTCCAGGCGAGCAGGGGCGCGCCCACGACGACGAGCGCGCTGTAGGCGAGCATGCGGCGCTGGAAGACGCGCTTGTCCGGGACCTGGGCCTGCGCGAGCACGATGATCCCGTTGGTGGAGAACGGGCTCACGTCGACGACGGTGGAGCAGAAGCCGAGTGCGACGACGAACCCGGCCGCGCCGAGCTGCCCGAGGTCGAGCAACGGCACGGCCAGCGGGAGCGCGATCCCGAGGGTGCCGATGGAGGAACCGAACGCGGACACGATCGCCACGGCGAAGCACAGCAGGAGTGCGGCCAGCACCGGCGACCCGAGTGCCGCGGCCGCCTCGCCGAGCATCGCCAGGGTGCCGTTCTCCTTCAGCACCGCCATGTAGGACAGCATCCCGCACACCAGCAGCACGGCCGGCCAGGCGACCTCGTCGGCCGACGGCTTGTGCCGGTCCGGGGCGGACAGCAGCAGGACGGCGGCGATGACGAACGCCGCGACCCCGACGTCGATCCCGAACGCCCCGGTGACCAGCAGCGCGAGCATGCCGGTCAGGGTGATCACCCGCAGCGGGGTGACCCGCGCTTCGGTGACCACGGCGGCCCGGGTCCGCGTGAGCGTGCCGGTGGACCCGCCACCGGAGGCGGGCTGTGCCGGTCCCGTCACGTCCTCGTCGCCGCGGAACAGGTCACGCCCGAGAACCGCGAACAGCACCGCGGCGATGAGCACGTTGAGCCCGAACGGGACGGCGAACAGCAGCAGCGGGCTGACGTCCAGGCCGGCGTCGTCCACCATGCCGGTGGTGAACGCGCCGTACACGGTGATGGGGGAGAAGGCGGCCGACAACGCGCCGTGGCTGAGCATCATGCCCATCAGCAGCGGGTTGATCCGGTAGCGGGCGGCGATCGGCATCGCGATGGGCGCGAGCATGCCGACCGCGAGCACCGACCCCAGCGACATGAGCACGGCGGCGAGCGCGAACATCAGCCACACCACCGCCCACCGCCGCCCGCGCACCAGCTTGAGCGAGGCGGCGACGACGAGGTCGATCGTGCCGTTGACCTTCGCCACCCCGAACAGCAGCGTGATGCCGACGACGAGGACGAACGTGTCGCCGGGGAAGTACCCGGTGACGTCGTCGACGGAGATGCCGGAGATCGCGCCGACGACGAACGCGGCGACGAACGCGAGGATCCCCATGTTGACGGGCAGGACCGTGGCGAGGGTGAACACCGCCACGAGGACGAGGAGTGAAACGAACTGGACCATTGCGACCTGTTCCGGTCACGCACGCCCGCGGGGGCGGGCCACGTCACCATCGACGAGGGACCAGGGGGACGACGCGGCCGTCAGGCCGGTGCGGGTGCGCGGCGCAGCGCCTCCCGCACGGTGGCGACCGCGGTGGAAAGCACGTCTTCGTCGATCCCGGTGGGGATTCCGCGGGCGTGCAGGTGAGCCACGAGATCCTCGGTGGCGATGTTGCCGTGGGCGCCGGGCGCGAACGGGCAGCCGCCGTAGCCGCCCGCGGCGCTGTCGAAGCGGGTCACGCCCGCCTCGATCGCGGCGTCCACTGTGCTCAGAGCCTGACCGTGCGCGTTGTGCAGGTGCAAGGAGAGTTCGATGTCGGGCAGGGCGTCGCGGACCCGCGCGAGCGAGGTCATGACCTGGTCGGGCGTGGCGGTGCCCAGCGTGTCGGCCAGACCGATGCGGCGGATGCCCATCACGGCGAACCGCCTGGCGACCGCGACCAGCCGGTCCGGGGCGACCGCGCCGTCGAACGGGCACACGAAAGCGGTCGAAATGCCGGCCCGGAAAGCGGTTCCCGGGTGTTCGGCCACGGCGCGAGCCAGGTCGTCCAGCGCGGCGTCGCTGTCCCGGCCGGCGTTGGCGCGGCTGTGCCCGCTGCTGGCGGAGGCGACGACCAGCACGTCGCGGGCGCCCGCGGCGACGGCGCGGCGCACGCCGCGGGCGTTGAGCGCGAGGAAGGTGTAGCGCACGGAATCCTGGTGCGGCAGTGCGGCCACCAGGTCTTCCGCTCCGGCCATCTGCGGCACCTTGGCGGGGTTGACGAACGATCCGGCTTCCAGGTGCCGCAGGCCTGCGGCGACGAGCGCCTCCGCGATCGCGACCCGGTCGGCCACCGGCACCACGGCCGGCTCGTCCTGCAGGCCGTCGCGCAGCACCACGTCGGTGATGGTCACGCTCACCTCAGATCACCTTCCGCTCGCGGTAGCCGGACAGGCGCTCGGCGCCGATGCCGAGCAGTCCACCGAGCACGGCCTCGGTGTGCTCGCCCAATTCCGGACCCGCCCACCGGACGTCGCCGGGGGCGCCGGGCAGGCGCGGCACCACGCCCGGGAAGCGGATCTCCTCCGGCTCGTCCTCGACCACGACCTTGAGGGGGCGCAGCATGTCCCGCGCGCGGTAGTGCTCGTCCGCGGCGATGGCCCGCGCGTCGTACACCGGCCCCGCGGGCACCCCGGCGTCGTTGAGGATCCGCACCGCCTCCGGCGCGGTGTGCGCGGAGGTCCACGTGGTGATGGCGGCGTCGAGTTCGTCTTCCCGGGCGGAGCGGGCGTCGCCGTCGGCGAGCGCCGGGTCCTCGGCCAGGTCCCGGCGGCCGACCGCGGTCATCAGGCGGCCGAACGCGCCGCTGGAGTTGCCCGCGATCATGACCGACTGCCCGTCGGCCGTGGGGTAGACGCCACTGGGCACCACACCGGGCAGGTTCCCCGCGGTGCGCTCGCGCACCACGCCGTAGGCGTCGTAGTCCGGGATCAGCGACTCCATCATCATGAACACCGACTCGTAGAGTGCGACGTCGGCGACGCGGGGGCCGTCGTGGGGGACACCGCGTGCCTTGCCCAGCAACAACATCAGCGCGCCGACGACGCCGTAGAGCCCGGCGGCGGCGTCGGCGATCGGTGCGGCAGGCCGCACCGGGGGACGGTCGGGGTGCCCGGTGACCTGCCGCAGCCCGCCGAAGGCTTCGGCGACGCCGCCGAACCCGGCGCGGTCGCGGTAGGGGCCGGTCTGCCCGTAGCCGGAGATGCGGACGACCACCAGGTCCGGGTTCACCGCGGTGAGGTCGGCCGGCCCGAGGCCCCAGCGTTCCAGCGTGCCGGGGCGGAAGTTCTCGACCACCACGTCGCACTGCCGCACCAGGTCCAGGACGAGCGCGCGGCCCTCGTCCTGCTTGAGGTCCAGCGTGACCGACTTCTTGTTGCGGGCGATGGTCCGGAACAGCATCGACGTGCTGCCCCGGGTGCGGCGCCAGCCGCGCAGCTCGTCGCCGACGCCGGGCCGTTCGACCTTGATCACCTCGGCGCCGAAGTCGGCGAAGACGCGGGTGGCGAAGGGGGCGGCGATGAAGTTGCCGAGTTCGAGCACGCGGATGCCGGTCAGGGGAGCGTCGGCCACAACGCCTCCGTTCTCAAATAATGACTAACGATGTCATTTATCGAGAAGGACCATAAGCCGCGAGAGCCCGGCGCCACAAGACCGGTGCCCAACTTCAGCGGTGGCGCAACGCCCTTTCCAGCGTTTCCGCGGCCGCGACCACGAGATCGCCGTACTGCGCGCCCGGCCCGTCGCCGGACACCCGGAACACCGGGGCGGCCAGGCAGACCGCCGCGACCACGTCGCCGCGGTAGCGCACGGGCGCGCTCACCGAACACAGGCCGGGGGTCCGTTCGGACACGCTCTCCACCCAGCCCCGGCCGGCGCCGGTGAGCGCCAGAGCCGCCGATCCCTTGTCCGACAACGGCAGCACCGTGCCCACGGGCACGGCGGCGCGCAGCTCGTGGGGCGACTCCTCGCTGGCCACGCACAGCCGGTCCTCGCCGCGCAGCACCCACACCTGGGCCGTCTCGCCGGTCTCGGCGCGCAGCCCGGTGAGCACCGGCGTCGCGGCGGCCGTCAGCGCGGACGAGGCGAACCGGGGGCCGATGTGGTGGCGGCCGTCGTCGTCGCGGTGCAGCAGGCCGTGCTTGACCATGGCGGACACCAGCCGGTGGGCGGTCGGCACCGACAGCCCCAGCGCGCGGGCGATCTCGCTGGCCCCCATCGGGTTCGCCTCGACCGCGTCCAGGATCGCGACCACCCGGTCCAGCACACCTACCCCGGTCGACACCGTCTCGCGCCGCTGCTCGTCGTCCGCCACGCCGACACGGTAGCGCCGCCGGTGCGCGGCCGTCGCGGCGGCTCGCTGGACAAAGTGACCAGTGAAAGGGGCGAAACGCCGGGCAGAACGCGCACAATGATCAGCGCCGGGGGCGACACTTGCGCAGCTTAGGCGCCGCCCCGCACGCTTCGGCCATGCACGAAGCTGATCTCCCCGCGCTCCACCGCCTGATGGTCGTGGCGCGCCGGCTCGACGAAGAGGCCATCGCGCTGCAGCGCCAGGGCGTGTTCCCCGCCTACGCGCCGGCCAAGGGCCAGGAGGCCGCTCAGGTCGGCAGCGCCGCCGCGCTCGACCTGGCCCGCGACTTCGCCTTCCCGTGCTACCGGGAGCTCGGCGTCGCGGTGGCGATGGGCGTCGACCTCGTCGGCTACCTCGCGACCCACCTCAACGTCTGGCACGGCGGGCTCTACGACCCGAAGGCCTCCCGGCTGGCGCCGTTCAACGCCGTCGTCGGCGGTCCCGTCACCCACGCGATCGGCTGGGCGATGGGCGCGAAGCTCGACGGCACCGGCGGCGCGGCGATCACCTACTTCGGCGACGGCGCCAGCTCGCAGGGCGACGTGCACGAGGCGATGAACTTCGCCGGCGTCTACCGGCTGCCGGTGGTCTTCTTCTGCCAGAACAACGGCTGGGCGATCTCGGTGCCGACCGCGGAGCAGGTGGCGGGCGGCTCGGTCGCGGCCCGCGCCGCCGGGTACGGCATCGAGGGCGTGCGCGTCGACGGCAACGACGTGGTGGCGGTGTTCGAGGCGACTCGCGCCGCGCTGGACCGCGCGCGCGACGGCGGCGGACCGACCGTGATCGAGGCGATGACCTACCGGCTGGGTCCGCACTCCACTTCGGACGATCCCGGCCGCTACCGCACGCTGGAGGACGAGCGCGCGTGGCTCGACCGCGACCCGCTGACCCGCGCGGCCGCGCAGCTGTCCGCCGACGAGGTCGCCGCCGCCGAGGAGCACGCCGCCACGGTGGTGAGCGGTGTCCGCGACGGCCTGCTGGCGCTGAACCCACCGCCCGCCGAGGAGCTGTTCTCGTTCGTCTACCGCGAGCCCACGACGGCCCTGCTGGAGCAGCAGCGGGTGTGGAAGGAGTCCCTCGATGCCTGAGTTCTCGTTGCAGCAGGCGCTGAACCTCGCCCTGCGCCACGCGTGCGAGGACGACGACCGGGTGCTGATCTTCGGCGAGGACGTCGGCACGCTCGGCGGGGTGTTCCGGGTGACCGACGGGCTGCGCGACAAGTTCGGCGAGCACCGCGTGTTCGACACCCCGCTCGCCGAGTCCGCGATCATGGGCATGGCGGTCGGGCTGGCCGTCGCCGGGTGGCGGCCGGTGCCGGAGATCCAGTTCGACGGCTTCAGCTACCCCGCGATCGACCAGATCGTCAACCAGGTCGCGCGCATGCACTACCGCAGCCGTGGCGTGCTGAACATGCCGATCACGTTGCGGCTGCCCAGCTTCGGCGGGATCAAGGCGCCCGAGCACCACGGCGAAAGCCTGGAAGCGCTGTTCGCGCACGTGCCCGGCCTCAAGGTCGTCGCGCCGGCCACCCCGCGCGAGGGCTACCACCTGCTGCGGCAGGCGATCGCCGATCCCGACCCGGTGATCTTCCTCGAGCCCAAGTCCCGGTACTGGCACCGCGAGACGTTCGACCCCACCGAGCCGGCCGAGATGCCGCCGCCCGGCACCAGCCGCATCGCCCGCCCCGGCAAGCACGGCACCCTGGTCGCGTGGGGCGCGATGGTCGCCCGCTGCCTGCAGGCCGCCGAACTGGCCGCCGAGGACGGGGTCGAGCTGGAGGTCGTCGACCTGCGCTGGCTCAAGCCGATCGACGCCGACGGGCTCGCGCGGTCGGTGGCCCGCACCCGCCGCGCGGTCGTCGTGCACGAGGCGCCGCTGACCGCCGGGCTCGGCGCCGAGGTGTCCGCGCTGATCACCGAACGCTGCTTCGCCAACCTGCGCGCGCCCGTGCAGCGGGTCGCCGGGTTCGACGTGCCCTACCCGTCCGGCGCGCTGGAGGACGAGTACCTGCCCAGCGCCGACCGCATCCTGACCGCCGTGCAGACCACCCTGGAGTACCGCCGTGGCTGAAGTGACCTTCCCCCTGCCCGACCTCGGCGAGGGCCTGATCAGCGCCCGCGTGCTGGAGTGGCTCGTCGCCGAGGGCGACTGGGTCGAGCGCAACGCGCCGCTGGTCGAACTGGAGACCACCAAGTCCGCCGTGGAGATCCCCTCGCCCCAGTCCGGCCGCGTCACCCGGCTGCACGTCGGCGAGGACGAGGAACTCGCGGTCGGCGCGCCGCTGGTCACCTTCACCGTGGAGGACGCCGGGATCGTCGGCACCGTCCCGGAGGAGCGCAAGCCGCAGCGGCGGGTCCGCCTGACCCTGCCGGAGGACTGAGGCGTGTTCGCCACCGCCGCCGACGGCACCAAGATCTGGTTCGACCACGCGCCCGGGCCGCGGCCGGTGCTGCTGATCCACGGCTTCGCCTCGGACAGCGCCCGCACCTGGGAGCAGACCGGCTGGTTGCGGGCGCTGGACGGGCTCGGGCACGTGGCCGTGGACCTGCGCGGGCACGGGCAGAGCGGCAAGCCCGCCTCCGGGTATTCGCCCGGCGGCCTGGCACGGGACGTGCTCGCCGCGCTCGACGAGGCCGGGTTGTCCACTGTGGACGTGGTGACGTACTCGATGGGCGGTCTGGTCGGGTGGGAGCTGGCGCGGCTCGCCCCGGGACGGGTCGGCCGGATGGCGCTCGGCGGCATCGGCGGCCGCCCCGTCGCCCGCGAGTCGATGGAGCGCGTGCGGGAAGCGCTGTCCGGCGGCGATCTGGACGCCTGCGTCGACGGGATCGCCGGTCACCGCCTCGACGGCCCGCCGCCGGTGCCCGTGTTGTTCGCCGCGGGCGAGCAGGACGAGGTCGCCGCGGACGCGCCGGATTTCGCGGCGTCGCTCGGCGCGCCGTTCGTGTCGCTCGGACGGCGCACCCACTTCAACGCGGTGTCCAGCCGCAGGTTCAAGGACGCGGCGCTCGCGTTCCTCGCCCCCGCAGGATGACCAGCGCCCCGAGGACGAGCACGGCGGCGCCGATCACCCGCAGTCCCGTGTCCGCGCCCGACACGAACGCCGGGATCACCTCGTCGGCCGGGGCGCGGGTGAGCGCCTCGGCGACGGTGTGGGCGCTGCGGGCGTCCTCGGGGAGCGCGGCGGTGAACCGCGCCGTGAGCACGGTGCCGATGACGGCGACGCCGAGCGCGCTGCCGAACTCCCGGGTGGTGGCCTGCAGCCCGGTCGCGACCCCGGCCTGCGCGGCGGGCAGCGAGCCGGCGATCACCCCGGACAGTGTCGGCAGCACGAGCGTCACGCCGATCCCGGTCACGACGAGCCAGGCCGCGTAGACGGCGTACGGGGTGGCGGTGTCGCTCGTGGACAGTCCGAGGAGGCCGGCGCCGACGAAGCCGAACGCGAGCGCGGTCACGGCGGTGAGGCCGATCCGCGCCGTCAGGCGGCCGACGTGCCGCGCGCCGAGGATGATCGGGACCGTCAGCGGGATGATCCCGAGGCCGGTCCACAGCACGCCGAAGCCCTTGGCGTACTGGAGGAACGACGCGTTGACGTAGAACAACGCGAACATGCCGAAGAAGATCGCCGTCATGCCGAGGCACGCGCTGCGCAGGCCGGCGATCCGGAACAGCCTGGGATCCAGCAGCGGGTGCCGGACCTTGAGCTCGACGACGGCCCACACCGCGAACAACACGGCCGAGCAGGCGAACCCGCCGATGACCAGAGGGCTGCCCCAGCCGGCCTCCGGGCCCTGCACGATGCCCAGCAGCAGCGCCACCGACGCGGCGACCAGCAGGACCGCGCCCGGCACGTCGAGACGGCGGTCGTGGCGCGCCGACACCGGCGCGATGCGAGCCACGAGCGCGGCCAGGACCAGCGCGATCGGCGCCGCGGCGGCGAACAGCCAGCGCCACGACCCGCCGGTGAGGATCGCGCCGCCGCCCGCGTTGCCGATCACCCCGCCGATGCCGGTCATGGACGCCCACGTGGCGATGACCGGGCCCTTCCGGTCGGCAGGGACGGCGTGCAGCAGCACGGCGAGGGTGTTGGGCAGCACGGCGGCCGCGCCGATCCCGGTGACCGCGCGCCCGGCGAGCAGGAGCGGGATGCCCGGCGCGACGGCGGAGATCAGCGCGCCTGCCGCGAACAGGGCCAGGCCGGTGAGCAGCACGCCCTTGCGGCCGAAGCGGTCGCCCGCCGCGCCGCCGGGGATCACCAGGCAGGCGAAGAAGACGACGTAGGTGTCGACGATCCAGACCAGCGCCGACGCGGACGGCCGCAGGGCGCTCGCGGCCAGCATGGGCACGGCCAGGTTGATCGCGGCGACCATGCCGACGACGAGCACGACGCACGCGCACATGACGGTGAGCAGACTCCGGTGCGAGACCCGGGTGAGAACTTGTGACATGACACGGACGCTAGGGATTCCTTCGACCTGCCTGCCACGCAACTTTGACAAGGGAACTTTGCGTACGATGCAACTGTGGCCGAGCACCTCGATCTGAACCTGCTGCGCGTGTTCGACGCGCTGCTGCGGGAGGGCAGCGTGACGGCGGCGGCCGAGCGGCTGCACCTGTCCATCCCGGCGACCAGCCGCGCGCTGGGCAGGCTGCGGCGGGCGATGGACGACCCGATCCTGGTGCGCGCGGGCCGCGGGATGGCGCCGACGCCGTTCGCGTTGCGCACCGCGCCGCGGGTGCGGTCGCTGCTGGAGGAGGCGTCGGCGCTGATCAGCGCCGACCGCGAGGTGCGGCCGGCGGAGCTGGAGCGGACCTTCACGATCCGCATCAACGACGGGGTGGCGGCGACACTGGCAGCGGCCGCGGTGGAGGCCGCGTCCGCGGTCGCGCCCGGGGTGACGCTGCGGTTCGTCGCGGAGGGCAGCGAGAGCGCCGAGGCCCTGCGCGACGGCTCGGTGGACCTGGACATCGGGGTCGGGGAGGCGACGGCGCCGGACATCCGCACGGCCGTGCTGTATCGCGAACGGCTGGTCGGCATCGTGCGGGCGGACAGCCCGCTGGGGCGGCACCGCCGTCCGACGCTGGCGCAGCTGTGCCGGCATCCGCACGTGTCGGCGTCCCGCCGCGGCCGGGCGCGCGGCCCCCTCGACGAGGCGCTCGACGCCGCCGGGCTGCAGCGGCACGTCGCGGCGGTGGTGCCGACCTTCGCGGTGGCCGCGCTGCTGGTCTCGTCGAGCGGCTACGTCGGGCTCGTGCCGCAGCGGTTGGCCGCCCAGTACGGCTCGGTGCTGGGCCTGCGGTGGTTCCCGGTCGCGGCGGAGCTGCCGGAGCTGGAGGTCCACCTGCAGTGGCACGCGCGCCTGGACGCGGACCCCGCGCACCGCTGGCTCCGCGCCACGATCGGGGACGCGGTGGGCGGGACGCCGGCACCGGGTTGATGGTCGACGCGGGCGAAGCGGCAGGTTCGGCTTTCGCGAACGGAAATTTCGCATCCGGGCGGTCACCGGCGGGTCAGCCGGACCACCGGGTACTCGCGGTCGCTCTTGCGCTGGTACTTGCCGTACCTCGGCTGCGCGGCGACGATGCGCGGCCGGCCCGGTCACGGTCGGCGCCGTCGAGCCGCTGCGGTTTCACCGGTACCCGGTCCTGGCCGGACAGCTCGATCGCCGCGCGGTCCGGGTGCGCCGTCAGGTTCGCAGTCCGGGTTCCGGTCGCCTCCGCCGGAGGCGACGAGCAGCCAGTCGGCGGTGTGCAGGATCAGGACGTCCATGCCCATCATCGGGCCGCCCTTGCGGCGGATGCGGGTGACGGTGCGGGTGTTCATGCGCCGCTGGAACCAGAGTGAAAGCCTGCGCGGTTCGCGGGCGTGACCAGCCCGGACTCGTAGGCGAGCACCACCAGCTGCGCGCGGTCGCGTGCGCGCAGTTTCGTCATCGCGCGGTTGACGTGCGTCTTCGCGGTCAGCGGGCTGATCACCATGTGCTCGGCGATCTCGTCGTTGGACAGGCCCTGCGCGACCAGCGCCACCGCCTCGCGTTCCCGGTTGGTCAGTTCGCCGAGGCCGGGGCCGGGGTGCAGCGGGCGGCTGACGTAGCGGTCGATCAGCTTGCGGGTGATCGACGGGGCCAGCAGGGCGTCGCCGCGGGCGGCGACCCGCACGGCGTGCAGGAAGTCCTCCGGCTGGATGTCCTTGACCAGGAACCCGGCGGCCCCGGCGCGCAGCGCGTCGAACACGTACTCGTCCAGGCCGTAGTTGGTCAGGATGACCACGTGCACCGCCGCCAGCGCCGGGTCCGCGGCGATGCGGCGGGTGGCCTCGATGCCGTCCACGACCGGCATCTGGACGTCGACGAGCGCGATGTCCGGCACGTGCTCGCGGGCGAGCGCGACCCCGGCCGCGCCGTCGGCGGCCTCGGCCACCACCTCGATGTCGTCTTCGTTGTCCAGCAGCGCGCGGAACCCGCTGCGGATGAGCGGCTGGTCGTCCACCAGCAGGACGCGGATCACGGCACCCGCTCCACCGGCAGTTCGGCCTCGACGCGGAACCCGCCGTCGGCCCGGGGCGCGGCGTCGAGGCGGCCGCCGAGCGCGGTGACCCGTTCCCGCATGCCGAGCAGCCCCACCCCGGGCGACGGCGGAGCGTCCACTGTGGCCGTTCCGTCGTCGTCCACGCGGATCTCGAGCGTGGCGGGCCGGTATCCGATGTGGACCGAGGCGGTGGTGGCGCGGGCGTGCCGGGCCACGTTGGTCAGCGATTCCTGGACGATCCGGTAGGCGGTGCGCTGCACGGCGGCGGGCACGTCACCGGGTTCGCCGTCGATCGTCAGCATCGTCTCCAGGCCGGTGGATCGCGCGCGCCGCACCAGTTCCGGGACGTCGTCCAGGCCGCGCGGGGGGCTGGTGCCGTCGTCGCGCAGGGCCTCCAGGGTCGCCCGCAGCTCGCGGGCCGCTTCTCGTCCGGCGTCCCGGATCGCCAGCAGCGAGTCCGGCACCTCCTCGCCGCGCTTGTGGGCGAGGTGGACGGCGACCTCGGCCTGCACCTTGATGACGGAGATCTGGTGGGTGAGCGAATCGTGCAGCTCGCGGGCGATGTGCAGGCGCTCCTCGTCGGCGCGGCGCCGCGCGGTCTCCTCCCGGGTGCGCTCGGCCTCGTCCGCCCGGCGCTCGGCCTGGCGGACCGCCTCGCCCGCCGCGCCCGCGGCGACCAGCCAGGCGAGCTGGAGCACGTCCCGGGAATGGGTGAACGCTCCGCCGACGGTCTCGTCGTGAGAGATCAGCAGCGCGAACGGCAGCGCGGCGAGCATGACCACGGTGGCGGCCACCGTGACGAGCCGCCGCCCTGCGCGGACGGCGGCGAACACCGCGAAGAGGTAGGCCAGCGCCGGGACGTCGACCCCGATGGCCTGCGCGGCGAGCGCGCTGAGCCCGGCGGCCGCCAGCACGGCCACCGGCGCCCGGCGGTGCGCGGCCAGCGCCAGACCACCGGCGGCCAGCAGCACGTAACCGAGCGGCGCGAGAGCCGGGGCGGGCGCCGACAGCGCGGTCACCAGGAGGATCGCCGCCATCCCGGCGCCGATCGCCCAGTCGCCGGCGCGAATGGGTTCCTGCCCGGTGGGGATGGCCCTGTGGCCGGGACGGGTCGTCCCGGTGGGGATGGCCCTGTCGCCGGGACGGGTCGTCCCGGTGGGGATGGTCCTGTCTCCAGGGCGGGTCGCCCGGGCCCCAGTGCGGGTCGCCCGGGCCCCAGCGCGGGTCGCCCAGCCAACGGCACGGATCGCCCCGTTCCTGATCCGGGTTGCGCCGATCCTGATCCGGGTCGTCCCGTCCGCGGCGGGGGTCGCGCTGCCCCCGGCGCGGCTCACCCACTTCCCGGCGCGGCTCATGCGCAGAACATTAGCCCGATCGCGGCGGGGGCGAGTCCTGCGCGCGGAGCATCCCTCGGCTACCGCGGGCGTAGTAGTTCCGCGGTTCCTGCGGCGCGGGCGGCAGCGCGGATTGCCTGCGCCTGCCGGACGACCGGCGGGGTGATCCCGGGCAGCATCACCGGTGTCGGAAAAACCGTTGCAGCCAAAAGGAGTTCGCCATGTTCGTCCAGTACGCGCTCGCCCAGGCCGTCGATGCCGGGACGCTCACCACGGGGCGGCTCGTCGGCACCGTCGCCGCGCTGGTGGCGCTCGCCGGTGTGGTCGCGGGGGCGCTGGCGGTGGCCCGCCACCGGCGGCGGGGCGCCACCGCGGCACTGGCCACCGGGGTGGCCGGGATGGCTGCCGGCGGGATCGTGGTGGCGCTGGCCGAGGGCGGGCCGGGCACCGGCTACGGCATCGTCGGCGGGTTCGCCGCCCTGGCGATCGGGCTGGTCGCCGCCGCGCTGGGTGGGCTGGGGCTGGCCCGCACCCGCGCCCGTGTCTGAAACCGGTGGCCGGAGCGGGCCGGTCCGCACCCGCACCACTCCCGCGCCGGAAACCGGTCGCCGGAGTGGGCGGGCGCTGTTAGCTTGCGAGGCGTGGACCTCTTCTCACGCTCGTGGGCGGCGCTGCGGACCGCGGTCGCCGGGCTCGCCGACGACGACCTCGCCCGTCCGTCCGGCTGCGCCGGCTGGCTGGTGCGGGACCTGGTGTGCCACCTGATCATCGACGCCCAGGACGTCCTCATTACGCTGGTCACCCCGGCAGACGAGGAGCCGACCCGGGACGAGCTCACCTACTGGGAGGTCAGCGACCGGCCGCCGACCGGCGAGGACCCGCTCGACGCGCTGACGGTCCGGCTGGCCGCGGCCTACGGGGAGCCGTGGCTGCTGAAGTTCCACCTCGACGACGTCGGCTCCGCGGCCGGGCGCGCCGCGGAGCTGGCCGACCCCTCGGCGCGGGTGCGGACGCGCGACCAGGTCCTCACCGTCGCCGCCTACCTGTCCACCTACGTCATGGAGTGGACGCTGCACCACCTCGACCTGGTGGCGCACCTGCCGTCCGTCGCCGGGCCGCCCGCGGAGGGCCTCGCCGCGTCGCGCGAAATGCTGGAGAAGATCGCCGGGGCGCCGTTCCCCGGATCGTTCGCCGACACGGACGCGCTGCTGGTCGGCACCGGGCGCCGGGCCTCCACCGAGGCCGAACGGGCGGCGCTGGGCCCGCTGGCCGCGCGAGTCCCGTTCGTGCTCGGATGACGGCCGGGGTGATGCTGCCGCGGGACCTCGCGGCGGCGGAGATCGTGCCGTTCGCCAGGCGGGCCGAGGAACTCGGCTTCGGCGAGGTGTGGATCGTGGAGGACCTCGGCTTCCACGGCGGCATCGCGCAGGCGGCTACGGTGCTGGCGGTGACCTCCCGGATCCGCGTCGGCATCGGCATCCTGCCCGCCGGGGCGCGCAACGTCGCCTTCACCGCGATGGAACTGGCGACACTGGCACGGCTCCACCCCGGCCGGCTCGTCGCGGGCATCGGGCACGGGGTGCCCGGGTGGATGCGCCAGGTGGGCGCGTGGCCGGCGAGCCCGCTGACGTTGTTCGCCGAGTACGCCCGCGCGCTGACCGCTCTGCTGCGCGGGGAACGGGTCCGGGTCGCAGGCCGGTACGTGCGGCTCGACGGCGCCGGGCTGGAGACCGCTCCGGAGACGGTCCCGCCGGTGCTCGCCGGAGTGCGCGGCCCGAAGTCGCTCGCCGTGGCCGGGGCCGAGCTGGACGGCGTGATCCTGGCCGAACCGGCGCCCGCCGAGTACATCGCCGCGGCCCGCCGGATCCTGCCGCCGCACAAGCAGGTCGTGGCCTTCGGGCACGCGGTGGTGGACCCCGACGCCGAGGCGGCCCGCGCCCGGGTGCGGCCGTTGCTCACCGCGATCGGGGATCCGCAGCTGTCCGCGCACGTGGACCCGCTGCCGTTCGCCTCCGAGCTGCGGGCGTTGCGTGCGCGGCACCAGGACGAGGAATCGTTCGCGGCGGCGTTGCCGGGGGAGTGGGTGGACGAGCTGACGCTGGCCGGTCCCGCCGACGTCGTGCGGCGGCGGATCGCCGGCCTCGGCGCGGATTCGGTGGTGCTGATCCCGGTGGGAGACGACCGGCTCGCCGCGCTCGGCGCACTGGCCACGGCGCTGTGAACCTGGCCGGGCAGTGTTTCCGAGGACGCCGGCCCCGCCCGGACCCGGCTCACCGCGCGCTTGCGCCACCTCCCCGCCGGGGGAGTGCCGCTTGCGGGACGACACCGGCAACCGGGGCACGGCCGGCCGGTTCGACGGGTTCCGGGCCGCCGGCAACGACGTGCGGACCCGGCGCTGGTCGCCTGTCCGCGGCACGTCGGCCAGGCGATGACCGGGCAGGCCGCGTTCCGCTGATCACCCGGCCGCCGCGGTGATCGCGGCGATCACCGCGGGGCCGTCCAGCAGCACCGGGTCGTTGTGGTCCGCGCCGAGCACCTCGACGGCCCGCCCGCCGGCGGCCGCGGCCACGGCCCGGCTCTGCTCCGGCGGCACGATCGAGTCCGCGCCGCCGTAGACCACGGTGACCGGCGCGGGCACCCGCGCGACCTGCTCGGCGACCGGGAAGGTGTCCAGCAGCAACAGCCGTACCGGCAGGAACGGGTAGTGCCGCCGGGCGACCGCGGCCAGATCGGTGAACGGGGAGCGCAGCACCAGCGCCGCGGGCGGGAAGTCCACGGCGAGCCCGGCCACCACCGCCGCGCCCAGGCTCTCGCCGAAGTAGACCAGCGGCACCCGCGCCTGCGCGGCCAGGAACTCGCGGGCCGCGCGCACGTCCAGCGCGAGCCCGGCCTCCGTCGGCGAGCCCGGGTTGCCGCCGTACCCGCGGTAGTCCAGCAGCAGGGTCGCCACGCCCTCGGCGTGCAGGGCCCGCGCGAGCGGCGCGCGCAGCGACCGGTTGCCGGCGTTGCCCGGGGCCACCAGCACCGCCGCGCGCGGCGCGGCCACCGGGAAGTACCAGGCGGTGAGAGTCAGCCCGTCCGCGGTGCGCAGCGCGACGTCCCGGCCACCGGGGAGGACCTCCGCCGCGGACGGGACCGGGCCGCCCGAGGGCAGGTAGATGAGCCTGCGCTGGAACGCGAAGGCGCTGCCGAACACCACCGCCACGATGATGACGACCACCGCCGCGCCGATCAACAGCCGCCTGCGCACCACCCCATCATCCGCATGTGGCCGCAGTCACCGGCAGAATCGGGCCATCGTGTTAAAAAGGCTGCGAATATGATCGCGCGCTCCCCGACCGGGGTCGGCCACGGGGGAGCGCGACCAGGAGTACGTCGACGTACGACACCCGGCGTTCGTCGTCCAACCGTGGACGAGGTGATTCGATGCTGGTCGGAGTGCTGAAGGAGGCCACCCCCGGCGAGACCAGGGTGGCCGCGACGCCCGCGACGGTGGCCCAGCTGCTCAAGCTGGGCTACGAGGTCGTGGTGGAGCCGGGCGCCGGTGAACTGGCGAGCTTCTCCGACGAGGCGTACGCCGAAGCAGGCGCGTCGATCGGGAACGCCGTGCAGGCGGAGATCGTCCTGGGGGTGAACGCGCCGGCCAAGGAGCAGCTGGACGCGATGAAGCCGGGCGCGACCCTGATCAGCCTGCTGGCCCCGGCCCTGAACAAGGAGCTGGTCGACGACCTGGCGAAGCGGCCCATCACCGCGATGGCGATGGACGCGGTGCCGCGGATCTCGCGGGCCCAGTCGCTGGACGTGCTGTCGTCGATGGCCAACATCGCCGGGTACCGCGCGGTGGTCGAGGCGGCGCACACGTTCGGCCGGTTCTTCACCGGGCAGGTCACCGCCGCGGGCAAGGTGCCCCCGGCGAAGGTCCTCGTCGTCGGCGCGGGCGTGGCCGGACTGGCCGCGATCGGCGCGGCGGGCAGCCTGGGCGCGGTGGTGCGCGCGACGGACCCGCGGCCCGAGGTGGCCGACCAGGTCAAGTCGCTGGGCGGGGAGTACCTGTCCATCGAGGCGCCCGACGTCGAGGTCTCCGCCACGGGCTACGCCAAGGAGATGAGCGACGACTACAAGGCCCGCGAGCGGCAGCTCTACGAGGAGCAGTGCCGCGACGTGGACATCATCATCACCACCGCGCTGATCCCCGGGAAGCCGGCGCCGCGGATCATCACCGCCGACATGGTCGCCTCGATGCGGCCGGGCAGCGTGATCGTGGACATGGCCGCGGCCAACGGCGGCAACGTCGAGGGCACGGTCGCCGGCAAGGCCGTCACCACGGACAACGGGGTGACGATCCTCGGCTACACCGACCTGCCCGGCCGGTTGCCCGCGCAGTCGTCGCAGCTGTACGGCACGAACCTGGTCAACCTGATGAAGCTGGTGACGCCGGGCAAGGACGGCACGCCGGTGTTCGACCTGGAGGACATCGTCATCCGGTCGATGACCGTGGTCCGCGAGGGCGAGCTGCTGTGGCCGCCGCCCCCGGCGCAGGTGTCGGCCGCTCCCGCGCAGGCCGCGCCGAAGGCCGCCGCCAAGGAGCCGGAGCCGGAGAAGAAGAAGCTGTCCCCGGCGGCCCGGATCGGGCTGACCGCGGTGGCGGGCGCGTTGCTGTTCCTGCTGGTCGCGGCGTCGCCGCCGGCGTTGCAGGGGCACCTGACGGTGTTCGCGATGGCGGTGGTGATCGGGTTCTACGTGATCGGGCACGTGCACCACGCGCTGCACACGCCGCTGATGTCGGTGACCAACGCGATCTCCGGGATCATCGTGGTCGGCGCGCTGTTGCAGGTCGGGCACGGCGGCGGGGCGGTGACCTGGCTGGCGTTCGCGGCGATCCTGCTCGCCTCGATCAACATCTTCGGCGGGTTCGCCGTCACCCGGCGCATGCTCTCGATGTTCTCCCGCAGCTGAGCCCGATCAGGAGACCTGAACTCATGACTCTCGACACGATCGCGCAGGCGGCCTACCTGGTCGCCGCGTTGTTGTTCATCCTGGCGCTGGCGGGGCTGTCCAAGCACGAGACCGCCAAGACCGGCAACGGGTTCGGCATCGCGGGCATGGTCGTCGCGCTGGCGGCGACCATCGCGCTGGCCGTGCACCGCGACATCTCCACCCTCGGCGTGGTGCTGATGGTGGTGGCGGTGGTGCTCGGCGCCGCCGTCGGCCTGCAGCGCGCCCGCGTGGTGCAGATGACCGGCATGCCCGAGCTGATCGCGCTGCTGCACTCCTTCGTCGGCCTGGCCGCCGTGCTGGTCGGCTGGAACGGCTACCTGGAGGTCGAAGCGCACCCGGAGGGGGCCGAGGCGCGGACGCTGGCCGCGCTCGGACTGGGCGGGATCCACTCGGCCGAGGTGTTCATCGGCGTGTTCATCGGCGCGGTGACCTTCACCGGGTCGATCGTCGCGTTCCTGAAGCTGTCGGCGCGGATCAACTCCAAGCCGCTGATGCTGCCCGGCAAGAACTTCCTCAACCTCGGCGCGCTGGCGGTGTTCGTCGCGCTGACGGTGTGGTTCGTCATCGACCCGCAGCTGTGGCTGCTCGTCGTGGTGACCGCGGTGGCGCTCGCGCTGGGCTGGCACCTGGTGGCCTCGATCGGCGGCGGCGACATGCCGGTGGTGGTGTCGATGCTGAACAGCTACTCCGGCTGGGCGGCCGCCGCGAGCGGGTTCCTGCTGGAGAACAACCTGCTCATCGTCACCGGCGCGCTGGTCGGCTCCTCCGGTGCCTACCTGTCCTACATCATGTGCAAGGCGATGAACCGCTCGTTCATCTCCGTGATCGCGGGCGGGTTCGGGATCGAGGCCGGCCCGGCGGATGACACCGACTACGGCGAGCACAAGGAGATCACCGCCGACGGCGCGGCCGAGCTGCTGGCCGACGCGAGCAGCGTGATCATCACCCCCGGCTACGGCATGGCCGTCGCGCAGGCCCAGCACGGCGTCGCCGAGCTGACCCGGCGGCTGCGGGAACGCGGGGTCGAGGTCCGGTTCGGCATCCACCCGGTGGCCGGCCGCCTGCCCGGGCACATGAACGTGCTGCTCGCCGAGGCGAAGGTGCCCTACGACATCGTGCTGGAGATGGACGAGATCAACGACGACTTCGCCGGCACCGACGTCGTCCTCGTCATCGGCGCCAACGACACGGTCAACCCGGCCGCGGCCGAGGACCCCGGCTCGCCGATCGCCGGCATGCCGGTGCTGCGGGTGTGGGAGGCCAAGAACGTCGTGGTGTTCAAGCGGTCGATGTCCTCGGGCTACGCGGGCGTGCAGAACCCGCTCTTCTTCCGCGACAACTCCGCCATGCTGTTCGGCGACGCGAAGGAACGGGTCGAGGACCTGCTGCGGGCGCTGCCCGCCCCGAGCACGGCCGGGGCCGGGGCCCGCGCCGGGAGCTGAGGACGGCGAAAGCGCTTCCCCGGCGGACCCACCGCGCGTGGTCCGCCGGGGAAACGGCCGGTAACAGATCAAGGCCGATCACCCGGTTGATCTACCCACCTGCTATGTTCGCGCTCCCCACCGTCGAGAACTCCACAAGGACAACGACATGGAAACCGAGAGCGACCAGCACGCTGCTTCAACCGACGTGATAAGCAGCGCGGCGCACGCCGCCCGCCTGGTCATGTTGGACACCATGGACGAGAAGATCCGGTACGCGTGCGAGACACTGGGTGAGCCGTCGACCTCCGACGTGCTGGCCTTCCTGGTGACCTACGGCGTGGTCACCAACCCCAAGCGCGAGCGCGCCGCGGTCGCGGAGAAGGTCGGCAAGTGGCGGGAGGAGCGCGGGCTCGGCGACACCGGGGACCTGCCGCGGCTGTCGGTGAAGATGCTGGCCGAGCTGGACGGCCGCAAGGAAGCCGACGCGGCTGCCGAGGCGGAGCCGCAGGGCGACGAGACCGACACGCCCACCGGGGAGATCACGGAGACCGCCGAGGCGGCCAAGCCGGCGAAGCGCAAGTCGCCGGAGGGGTCGCGCGGCTTCTACCTGGTGGCGTTCATGTCGCTGCTGGTCTCGGTGGACACCTCGTGGCGCTTCTTCGGGGAGAAGCTCGGGATCACCAACGTCTACGAGCGTGCCGCGATGTTCGCCGTGGTCGAGGTCGCGCTGATCGCGTGCGGGTTCGCGATGCGCGCCGAGATCCGCAGCCCCAAGGGCAAGCCGGGCCCGGCCCGGCTGATCCTGTGGGCGCTGTGCGCGGCGTCCGGCTACATGGCCTTCGACCTGGCCGGCCCGGTGTCCGGCCTGGCGCGGGTCACGCTCGGCCCGGTCCTCGGTGTGGTCATGCTGCACCTGGCCCTGGGCATCGAGCTGCGGCACACCCGCGCCCGCGTCACCACCTGGTCGCGGGTCAGCCGTGAGCTCAAGGAGCGCTTCCTCTCCCGCCTCGGCCTCGGCGACGACGAGCGCGACGCACTGGCCCGGACCCGGGACCGCGCGGCGCGCCGTGCCGCGCACCTGGCCCGCGCGTCCTGGTTCACGCCGTTCCGCAAGACCCGGCTGGACCGGGCGCTGCGGGCGGCCAACGCCGCGCACGACGACCGGATGCGCGCCCGGCTGATGGCGGAGCTGGCGGCGGTCCAGCACGCCGACGAGCTGCGCAGGCTGGACCTGGCCTCGCCGTGGTCGGACTCGCTGTCCAACAGCCTGAAGTTCCTCAAGCGCTGACACTCGTCCCGACCGGAAACGGCCGCGTGCCGCCACGACTCCCGTGGCAGCACGCGGCCGTTCCGCTGTGGACGGTCAGTGTGCGGGGTGGAAGACCGCGCGCACGCAGCCGTCCTTCTTGTGCTTGAACAGGTCGTACCCCTTCGGGCCCTCGTCGAGCGGCAGCGTGTGCGTGACCAGGTGCCGGGTGGGGATCTCGCCCGCGGCCATCCGCTCCAGCAGCATCGGGATGTAGCGCTGCCCGTGCTGCTGGGCCCCGCGGATGGTGAGGCCGTTGTTGATGACCGCGCCGAGCGGGAACTTGTCCACCAGCCCGCCGAAGACGCCGAGGACGAACACGGTGCCACCCTTGCGGCAGGCGTGGATGGCCTCCCGCACCGCCGCCGGCCGCTCGGTGTGCAGCCGCAGCTGATGCTTCACCTGGTCGTAGGCCTGCTCGACGCCGGTGGTGTGCGCCTCCATGCCCACCGCTTCGATGCACACGTCCGGGCCGCGGCCGCCGGTGCGCTCACGCAGCTCGGCGCCGACGTCGGTGCTGCTGTAGTCGATGGTCTCGGACCCGATGTGCCGCTCGGTCATGGCGAGCCGTTCCGGGTAGCGGTCGATGGAGATCACCCGTTCCGCGCCGAGCAGGATGGCCGCCCTGGCCGCCATCTGGCCCACCGCGCCGCACCCCCACACCGCGACGACGTCCCCGGGCTTGACGCCGCCGAGGTCGGCCCCCATCCAGCCGGTCGGGATCGAGTCGGAGGCGAACAACGCCGCGTCGTCGTCGAGCCCCTCCGGCACCGTGAAGGCGCCGTAGTCGGCGAAGGGCACCCGGATGTACTCGGCGTGGCTGCCCTGGAACCCGCCCATCGCGTGCGAGTAGCCGAAGATCCCGCCCGGCTCGTAGCCGTAGGCCATCGCGGTGATGCCCGGGTTGGTGTTGCTGTTGTCGCACAGCGACCACAGGTCGTTGCGGCAGTACCAGCAGCGGCCGCAGCCGATGAACGACGCCACCACCACGCGGTCGCCGACGCGGTGCCGCCGCACGCCCGAGCCGACCTCGACCACTTCGCCGAGGAACTCGTGGCCCAGCACGTCCCCGGCTTCCATCGCCGGGATGTAGCCGCCGATAAGGTGCAGGTCGGAGCCGCAGGTGGTGCTCGCGGTGACCTTCACGACGACGTCCTGGTCGTTGCGGATCTCCGGATCCCGCACGTTCTCCACGGAGAGCTTGTTCACGCCCTGCCAGCACAACGCCTTCACAGCCGTCCCTCCCCGCCCGCGCGCCGCGTCGCGAAGCGCATGATCGCGCCGCCCGGTGTGGGTTTCCCGGTGGTCGGCGGGTCCGGGCGGATCACCTCGCCGGTCTCCAGCCGCGACTTGAGGTCCCGCAGCGCCCGGCGGATGTCCTGCCGCGGATCGGCACCGCTGAGCCGGGCGAGCGCGCCGCCCGGCCCGGGGTCCACCGGGCGCAGCGCGACCTCGGTGCCCCGTTCACCGGGGGCCGCGGTGAGGCGGAACTCCACGGTGTCGCCGAAGTCGGCCAGCGTCCGCCGGAGCTCGTCGCTGTTGCCGACACTCAGGGGCGACTCGCCGATCGTGACGGTGAGCCAGCGGCCGGCCTCCGTCCCGCCCCGGCGGGCCAGTCGCTTCCGGACCACCGGTGCGGCCGCGGCCGCTGCCGCCGCCAGCCCGCCGAGTCCCAGCCAGGTCCTGTCCATCGCGCCCTCCGTCGTGTCGTCGCGGGTTCCCTGTACCCCCGTTCCGGCGGGTGACACGCGACGGCGGCGGGTTTGCGCGATCGCCGGAACGGGTAGCAGGGCGCGGCACGGTTGGAACTCGCCGCGAAGGGCACCGCATGACCGACACGTTGCGTCCCGCCGATCCCGTTCTGGTGCCGCGTCCTGCCGTGCACCGCCCGTCGCGTGGTTCGGCGGTGTTGCGGTTGTTGCGTACGACGGATCCGAAGCAGATCGCGATTCTGTATTTGACGACGTCGTTCGCGTTTTTCATGGTGGGCGGGTTGATGGCGTTGCTGATCCGGGGGGAGCTGGCGCGGCCGGGGTTGCAGTTCCTGTCGCCGGAGCAGTACAACCAGCTGTTCACGATGCACGGCACGATCATGTTGTTGCTGTATGCGACGCCGACGGTGTTCGGGTTCGCCAACTACATCCTGCCGTTGCAGATCGGGGCGCCGGATGTGGCGTTCCCGCGGTTGAACTCGTTTTCCTACTGGTTGTTCCTGTTCGGCGGGCTGATCGTGATGGGGGCGTTCCTGACCCCGGGCGGGGCGGCGGATTTCGGCTGGACCGCCTACACGCCGTTGTCGGACGCGGCGAACTCGCCCGGGATCGGCGGGAACCTGTGGGTGGCCGGGCTGATCGTGTCCGGTCTGGGCACGATCCTGGGCGCGGTGAACATGCTGACCACGATCGTGTGCCTGCGCTGCCCGGGCATGACGATGTGGCGGATGCCGATCTTCACCTGGAACATCCTGTTCACCAGCGTGCTGGTGCTGCTGGCCTTCCCGATCCTGACCGCGGCGTTGTTCGGGTTGCTGGCCGACCGGCTGATCGGGGCGCACGTGTTCGACCCCGGCAACAGTGGCGCGATCCTGTGGCAGCACCTGTTCTGGTTCTTCGGCCACCCCGAGGTCTACATCATCGCGTTGCCGTTCTTCGGCATCATCACCGAGATCATCCCGGTGTTCAGCCGCAAACCCCTGTTCGGCTACAAGCTGATGGTGTGGGCCACGGTCGGGATCACCGCCCTGTCGGTGGCGGTGTGGGCGCACCACATGTTCGCCACCGGCGCGGTGCTGCTGCCCTTCTTCTCCATCATGACGTTCTTCATCGCCATCCCCACCGGCATCAAGTTCTTCAACTGGATCGGCACCATGTGGCACGGCAAACTCACCTTCGAATCGCCCATGCTGTGGTCGGTGGGGTTCCTGGTGACATTCCTGCTCGGCGGGCTGACCGGCATCCTGCTCGCCTCACCACCACTGGACTTCCACATCCACGACAGCTACTTCGTGGTCGCCCACTTCCACTACGTGCTCTTCGGCACCATCGTGTTCGCCACCTTCGCCGGCATCTACTTCTGGTTCCCCAAGATGACCGGCCGCATGATGGACGAACGACTCGCCAAACTCCACTTCTGGACCACCTTCCTCGGCTTCCACACCACCTTCCTGGTCCAGCACTGGCTCGGCGACGCCGGCATGCCCCGCCGCTACGCCGACTACCTCGCCACCGACGCCTTCACCGGCATGCACATGGCCTCCACCATCGGCGCCTTCCTGCTCGGCCTGTCCATGCTGCCCTTCATCTACAACGTCGTCCGCAGCTACCGCTACGGCGAACCCGTCACCGTCGACGACCCCTGGGGCTACGGCAACTCCCTGGAATGGGCCACCACCTGCCCACCACCACGCCACAACTTCACCGAACTACCCCGCATCCGCTCCGAACGGCCCGCCTTCGAGCTCCACTACCCGCACATGGTCCAGCGCTTCCGCGACGAAGCCCACATGACCCCATTCCAGAAACACCACGCCTCACCCGGCGAACTGGCCGCCGCCGCCACCCAGCCCGACGACCAGGGCCCCGGCGACGACCCGCGGGGCAAGTAGCCGGGGGCGCGCGGCTGCGGAGGTTCGTGTGGCGGCCGGTGCAGGGGTGAGAGGGCGGTCCGGCCGCACCGGTTAAGGTCGCGGGCGTGTCGATCAACTTCGGCGGCGTGCTGGCGATCGCGGGGCTGCTGGCTGTCGTCGGGTGCGCCTCCGAGCGCGGCTACGCCGTGCCGGATCGCGTGTGCGGCGTTCCGGTGGACTCCGCCGCGCTGGCGCCGCTCCTGCCCGACGGCGAGGGGATCGCCGAGAGCTTCACCGACAAGGGGCAGGGCAGCGTGTCCTGCCGGCTGAGCGTGGACGGCTCAACCGTGCTCTACCTCGCGGCCGACGTCACCGACCGCGGCACCGCCGCGGTCTCCCTGGACGACGACGGGCTGCGGCGGCTCGGCAACCCCGTCCTCGTCGACGGCGCGGGCGACGTGACCGCGGTGGCCGACCGCGGCGCCAAGGCCATGGCCGAGTGCACGCAGGCCGGGCAACCGCGGTTGTTCGTGGGTCTCGTCCAGTCCGAGGCCGCGCAACCGCGGGACGCGCTGCTGGCCTTCCTGGCGAGCTGGTTCCCCGCGGCGCGCGCCGCGGCGGGTTGCTGACTCAGCGCAGCCCGGCGATCAGCAGCTCCACCAGGCGGCGGGCGTCGTAGCGGGGGTCGGAGTCCGCACCGACGCACAGGTTTCCCACGCCGCGCATCAGGGCGTACGCCTCGACGTCCCGGTGGATTTCGCCCGCCGCGCGCGCCGCGTCGAGCAGGCTCGCGCACACCGGGACCAGCCGGTCCAGGAAGTAGGCGTGCAGCGCCGCGAAACCCGCCTCGTCGGACTGCAGCACGCCCGCCAGGCCGTGCTTCGTCACCAGGAAGTCCACGAACAGGTCCACCCACTTCCGCAGCGCCGCGTACGGCGCCTCGCTCGCCAGCAGCGCGGGACCCGCCTCGGCACAGGCGTCGACCTGGTGCCGGTACACGGCGATGATCAGGTCCGCCCTGGTGGGGAAGTGGCGGTAGATCGTGCCCATCCCGACCCCGGCCTCCGCGGCGATGTCCCGCACCGGCGCGTCCACGCCCGCCCGCACGAACACCGCGGCGGCCGCGTCCAGCAGGGCTTTCTCGTTCCGCCGGGCGTCGGCCCGCTTGGTCCGGGCTGGCTTCCCCTCGTCGGCCACGCACACCTCCTTGCTAAGCGGAACAAGGTTCCGTATCGTGAGTAGCGGAGCAATGTTCCGCTTGCTCCCAGCATAGAGGGGACACCACCATGCAGTACCGCACCCTGGGCCACACCGGCGTGCGCGTCAGCGCACTGTCGCTCGGCGCGATGAACTTCGGCGCGATCGGCCGCACCACCCAGGACGAGGCGAACACCATCGTCGACGCCGCGCTCGACGCCGGCGTCAACCTGATCGACACCGCCGACTTCTACCCGGGCTCGGAGGAGATCGTGGGCCGCGCCATCGCCGGCCGCCGCGACGACCTCGTGCTCGCCACCAAGGCGGGCCTGCCGGTCGACGACGACCACAGCCACCGCGGCGCCTCCCGCCGCTGGCTGGTCACCGAGCTGGACCGCAGCCTGCGCCGCCTGGGGGCCGACCACGTCGACCTCTACCAGATCCACCGCTGGGACCCGGCGACCAGCGACGAGGAGACCCTCTCGGCTCTGACCGACCTGCAGCGCGCGGGCAAGATCCGCTACTTCGGCTCGTCGACCTACCCGGCCTACCGCATCGTGCAGGCCCAGTGGGCGGCCCGCGAGCACCACCTGGGCCGGTTCGCCACCGAGCAGCCCGGCTACTCGATCCTGCAGCGGGCCGCCGAGGCCGACGTCCTGCCGGTCACCGAGCAGTACGGGATGGGCGTGCTGGTGTGGAGCCCGTTCGCGTCGGGCTGGCTCTCCGGCGCCATCCGGGCGGACCGGGAGTTCCGCACCAACCGCTCCGCGAACATGCCCGAGCGCTTCGACACCGCCCTGCCGGTCAACCGGGCCAAGCTCGACGCCGTCGAGCAGCTGGCGAAGGTCGCCGACGAGGCCGGCCTGACGATGATCCAGCTCGCGCTCGGCTTCGTGCTCGCCCACCCGGCCGTGAGCACCGCGCTCATCGGCCCGCGCACCCTGGACCACCTGAATTCGCAGCTCGCGGCCGCCGACGTGGTGCTGCCCGCCGACGTGCTCGACGCCATCGACTCGATCGTCGCCCCCGGCACCGACCTCGCCCCCGGCGAGAAGGTCGACACCCGGCCCGCGCTGCTCGACCCGTCGCTGCGGCGACGCCGATAGGAACCCCGCATGCCCAGTTTCGGCATCATGACCGCGCCCATGCAGGCCGGCTACGACGACATCCGCCGCGTCTGGCAAGAGGCCGACGCCATCCCCGAGATCGAGCACGCCTGGCTGTTCGACCACCTCATGCCGATCGCGGGCGATCCGGACGGCCCGATCCTCGAAGGCTGGACCCTGCTGTCCGCCCTGGCCGCGCAGACCAGCCGCCTGCGCCTCGGGCTCCTGGTGACCAGCAACCGGTTCCGCCCGCCCGCGGTGCTGGCCAAGATCGCCACCACCGTGGACGTCGTCTCCGGCGGCCGCCTCGACTTCGGCATCGGCGTCGGCTCGCGGCCCGGCCACCCGCTCGCCCGCCGCGAGTACGAGGCACACGGCCTGCCGTTCCACGACGCCGCGGACGCCACCGCGAGCCTCGCCGAGGCGCTGACCGTCATCCGCCGCCTGTGGACCGAGGAGCGGCCGTTCGACTTCGGCGGCGCCCACGTGAAGCTCACCGGAGCGTTCGGCAACCCCAAACCGGTGCAGCGTCCCGGCCCGCCGATCGTCGTCGGCGGCCGCGCGAAGGCGACGCTGCGGGTGGTCGCCGAGCACGCGGACCTGTGGAACATCCCCGGCGGTGACCTCGACGACGCCGTCGAGCGCAGCGCGTTGCTCGACCGCTACTGCCGCGACATCGGCCGCGACCCGGCGGCGATCACGCGGTCGATCCACCTGCCGGTCTCTTACGAACGGCCCGGCGACACCCGCAAGGCGATCGGCGCTGCCGCCGGCGCCGGCTTCACCCACTTCGTCCTCGGTCTGCCCGCGCCCTACCCGCCGGGCGTCGCCAGGTGGGTGGCCGAGGAGGTGATCACGGCGGCCTGAGCCCGGCCGGGCGCAAGGTTTTCGTGACGTGGAAAGGGCGCTGGTGCCGCCCGGGGCCCGAAGCGAAGGTGGGTCGAACCACCCCACGTCAGCGAACGGGGACCTTCATGACCATCACCACGCGAGCCGCGGTGTGCCGGGAACCCCGGCGCCCCTGGGAGATCATCGACCTCGACCTGGACGAGCCGAAGGCGCACGAGGTCCGGATCCGCTTCCACGCGGCCGGCCTGTGCCACTCCGACGACCACATCCAGAAGGGCGACGCGCAGATGCGCTTCCCCGTGGTCGGCGGGCACGAGGGCGCCGGGGTCGTCGAGGCCGTCGGCGCGGACGTCACCCGCGTCGCGGCCGGCGACCACGTCGTCTGCTCCTTCATCCCGGCGTGCGGCCAGTGCCGCTACTGCTCCACCGGGCACCAGAACCTGTGCGACGCGGGCAAGAACGCGTCCACCGGCGAGTTCCCCGACGGCACCTTCCGCTTCCACGCCGGCGGCGAGGACTTCGGCGGGCTGTGCGTGCTCGGCACCTTCTCGCAGTACGCCGTGGTGTCGGAGTTCTCCTGCATCCCGATCCCGCGGGACATCCCGTTCGAGATCGCCGCGCTGGTGGGCTGCGGCGTGCCGACCGGCTGGGGGTCGGCGGTGTACGCGGCGGGCGTGCGGGCGGGGGAGACCGTGGTGATCTACGGCGCGGGCGGCGTCGGCAGCAACGCGGTGCAGGGCGCGCGTTACGCCGGCGCCAAGCACGTGGTCGTGGTGGACCCGGTGGAGTTCAAGCGGGACATGGCGAAGGTCTTCGGCGCGACCCACACCTTCGCCGACGCGAAGGAGGCACACGAGTTCGTCGTCGAGACCACGTGGGGCCAGCTGGCCGACCACGCGATCATCACCGTCGGTGTCCTGCACGACGAGGTGATCGCCCGCGCCCTCGACGTCGTCGGCAAGAGCGGCAAGGTCACCATCACCGCCGTGGGTGGCGGCTGGATCGACGCGAACGCGGGCCTGTTCATCGGCTACCAGCGGCGGGCGCAGGGCGCGTTGTTCGGCAACTGCAACCCGCTCTACGACGTGCCGCGGCTGCTGGGCCTGTACCGCTCGGGCGACCTGAAGCTGGACGAGCTGATCACCCGGCGCTACTCGCTGGACGAGGTCAACCAGGGCTACCAGGACATGCTCGACGGCAAGAACATCCGCGGCGTCATCGTCCACGAGCACTGAGGGGACCGCGACCATGACCATCACCACCCGCGCCGCCATCGCCCGCGCGCCCCACCGCCCGTGGGAGATCACCGAGCTGCAGCTGGACGAGCCGAAGGCGCACGAGGTCCGCGTCAAATTCCACGCCGCCGGGCTGTGCCACTCCGACGACCACATCACCAAGGGCGACGCCCCGGTGCGGCTGCCGATCGTCGGCGGGCACGAGGGCGCCGGCGTCGTCGAATCGGTCGGCCCGCACGTCACCCGGGTCAAACCGGGCGACCGGATCGTCTGCTCCTACATCCCCGCCTGCGGCAAGTGCCGTCCCTGCTCGACCGGGCACCAGAACATGTGCGACGAGGGCAAGAACGCCTCCACCGGCATGTTCGCCGACGGCACGTTCCGCTTCCACGCCGACGGAGAGGACTTCGGCGGGTTCTGCACCCTCGGCACGTTCTCGCAGTACGCGGTGGTGTCCGAGTGGGCCTGCCTGCGGCTGCCCGAGGACATCCCGTTCGAGATCGGCGCGCTGGTCGGCTGCGGCGTGCCCACCGGCTGGGGCTCGGCGGTGCACGCGGCGGGCGTGCGCGCCGGGGAGACCGTCGTGATCTACGGCGCCGGTGGCGTCGGCAGCAACGCCGTGCAGGGCGCGCGCTACGCCGGGGCGAAGAACGTCGTCGTGGTCGATCCCGTGGAGTTCAAGCGGGACATGGCGAAGGTCTTCGGCGCCACCCACACCTTCGCCACCGCCAAGGAAGCACACGACTTCGTCGTGGAAACCACCTGGGGCCAGCTCGCCGACCACGCCATCTGCACCCCCGGCGTGCTCACCGAGGAGATCGTCAACGCGGCCGTGCAGGTCACCGGCAAGGGCGGCAAGGTCACCGTCACCGCCGTCGGCAAGATCGACGAGCACGCGGTGCACTTCCCGGCCGGCATGCTGATCGGCTACCAGCGGCAGCTGCGCGGCGCGTTGTTCGGCGACAGCAACCCGCTCTACGACGTGCCCCGGCTGCTCGGCCTGTACCGCTCGGGCGACCTGAAGCTCGACGAGCTGATCACCCGGCGCTACTCGCTGGACGAGGTCAACGACGGCTACCAGGACATGCTGGACGGCAAGAACATCCGCGGCGTCATCGTGCACGAGCACTGAGTCCACGAGCACTGGCGCGACACACCTCCCCACCCCACCGATGGCGGCTCCGCAACGAAGCGGGAGATCGACATGCGCACACCCATCCCACGTTTCCTCGCCGCCTTCGCGGCGCTGATCCTGCTCGCCGCCTGTGGCGGCGGGGGCCAGGCCGGTCAGGGCGGCGCGGCCGCCGGGCCCCCGCAACGCGGCGGGAGCATCACCGTGCTGGAGCTGAACTCCTTCGCCGGCGCCTGGCCCAGCGGACTGGACCCGGCCACCAACACGACCGGCGGCGCGAACCTGTCCCAGATGAGCGCGATCTTCGGCGGCCTGTTCGCGCTGACCGCGGACGAGGACGGCGGCAACGCCCGCGTCGTCCCGGAACTGGCCAGCGGCTACGAGCTGGCCGACGGCGACCGGACCATCCGCATCACCATCCGCGACGGCGTGAAGTTCAGCGACGGCACGCCGTTCGACGCCGAGGCGGTCGCCTTCAACTTCCGCCGCAACATCACCTCGACCTGCACCTGCGCCCCGCGGTGGCCGCTGGCCGAGCAGAACGGCATCAGCGTCGAGGGCAACGCGGTCGTGCTGCGGTTCACCCGCCCGTACGGCGCGGTGATCAACTCGATGGTGGTGTCCAACGTGAACTGGATCGCCTCGCCCACCGCGCTGCAGCAGATGGGGCCGGAGCAGTTCAAGATCACCCCGGTCGGCGCGGGCCCGTTCAAGGTGGTGTCCAACCAGCTGTCCTCGGAGCTGAAGCTGACCCGCAACGAGAACTACTTCAAGCCCGGACTGCCCTACCTGGACAACCTGACGTTCAAGTCGGTCGGCGGCGACCAGCCCGCCTACCAGGCGATCCTGGCCGGGCAGGCGCAGGCCTACGAGGGCATGAACACCACGCCGCTGATCGAGCAGGCGCAGGCGAACAAGCAGCTCACCGTCACCATCCAGCCGCCCACCTCGCCGTACCTGATCCAGCTCAACACCAAGACCGCGCCGTTCGACAACCAGAAGGCGCGCGAGGCGGTCTACTACGCGACCAATGTGGACGCGATCCGCAAGGGACTGTTCAAGGACTGGTACCCGGCCGCGCAGACCTTCACCGGGCCGGGCGGGCTGTTCCACCACGACACCATCGACGGGTACCGGACCTACGACCCGGACAAGGCCCGCGCGCTGGTCGCCGAGCTGGGCGGGCTCACCGTCGACCTCGGCACGCTCAAGAGCTACGTCGCCGAGCAGGTGATGACCGCGTTGCAGAGCCAGTGGGAGGCCGTGGGCATCAAGACCACGATCCACTCCGACCAGCTCAACGCTTTGATCGGCAACTTCAACTCGAACAAGTGGCAGGCCATGCTGCAGACCGCCGGGGCGTGGGATCCCGCGGCCGGCGTCGGCGTCGGGTTCCGCTTCGCCGCCACCTCGCCGTTCAGCGGCGTCAACGACCCGGCCCTGGACGACCTGCTCAACCAGGCCGCGGCCACCGTCGACCCGGCCACCCGGGAGACGCTGTACCTGCAGGCCGGCAAGCGGATCAGCGACAACGCCTACGCGCCCTACATCCTGGCGTTCGCCCCGGCCAACGTCACCGCGGCCGGCGTGCACGGGCCCGGCCTGACCACGAAGATCCCGCCGGTCCTGGTCAACACCGGGGTGCTGTGGGACCAGGTCTGGACGAGCCGGTGACGGCGATCGGCGCGCCGCGGCGGCTGCCGGGGCCACTGGCCTCGCCGGCGCTGCGGCTGGTAACCCGGCGGCTGCTCACCGCGGTCCCCATCGTGCTCGGCGTCAGCGTGCTCACTTTCGCGGTGCTGAGCCTGATCCCCGGGGACACCGCGCAGCTGCTGCTCGGCCCGGAGGCCACGCCCGAGCAGATCGCCGCGCTCAACCAGCAGATGGGGCTGGACCGGCCCGCGGTGGTGCGCTACCTGGACTGGCTCGGCGGCGCGGTCACCGGCGACCTCGGGAACTCGCTGGTCAGCGGGCAGCCGGTGACCGACGAGCTCGGCTCCCGGCTGGCCGTCAGCGGCGAGCTGGTGGGGCTGGCGTTCGTGCTGTCACTGGGGCTGGCGATCCCGGTCGCCCTGATCGCGGCGCGCCGCCCGAACCGGCTCACCGACCGGGTGAGCATGCTGGTCAGCATCACCGGCCTGTCGCTGGCGAACTACGTGCTCGCGCTGCTGCTCGTGCTGGTGTTCGCGGTGCAGCTGGCGGCGTTCCCCGCCATCGGGTTCGTGCCGCTGGAGCAGGGGCTGGGGGCGAACCTGCACTCGCTGTTCCTGCCCGCGCTGGCGATCGCGTTCCCGCTGTTCTGCTTCTACACCCGGTTCCTCCGCGGTGACCTGGTGGACCAGCTGCACGGCGAGGACTACATCACCACGGCGCGGGCGAAGGGGATCGGGCCGTGGCAGGTGCTGCTGCGGCACGCCTTCCGCAACTCGGCGTTCGGGCTGATCACGGTGGTCGGGCTCAACCTGGGCACGATGATCGGCGCGACCGTGATCATCGAGCAGATCTTCGCGCTGCCCGGCATCGGGCAGATGCTGCTGTCGGCCATCAACAGCCGCGACTTCGTCGTGGTCCAGGCCTGCGTGGTGGTCTTCGCCGTGGTCGCGGTGGCCGCCAACCTGCTGACCGACCTGCTCTACGCCGTACTCGACCCGAGGATCCGCTATGGCGACGGTTGATCTGCCCACGGCGCTGCCCGCGGCGCGTCCGTCACGCGTGCGCGGCTGGCTGCGGCACGTCGAACTGGGCGTCCCGCTGGCCCTGCTCGCGCTGGTGTTCGGCGCGTGCTTCCTGTGGCCGCTGATCGCTTCCGTGCCCGAGCCGGTCGGCGGGGACGTGCTGGAGTCGAACCTGCCCGCGTTCTCGCCGGGGCACCTGCTGGGCACCGACCCGAACGGCAACGACGTCTGGTCCCGGCTCCTGCACGGCGGGCGGTCGTCGCTGATCGTCGGCGTCGCGGTCAACGTGCTGGGCCTGCTGGCCGGCGGCACGCTCGGCGCGGTGAGCGCCTACCTGGGCGGCGCGGTGGACGCGGTGATCATGCGCGTGCTGGACGTGCTGATCGCGTTCCCGTCGCTGGTGCTGACCCTGGCGGTGGCGCAGAGCCTCGGGCCCAGCCAGGTGAACACGATCCTGGCGCTGGCGTTCTTCTCGGTGCCCGCGTTCGCGCGGATCTCCCGTGCGGCGACCCTGCGGTTGCGGGAGCAGCCGTTCATGGTCGCCGCGCACCTGTCCGGCACGCGGGTGTGGCGGATGTTGTTCCGGCACCTCGCGCCGAACATCGCGCCGCAGCTGGTGACGTTCTCGATGCTCGGCATGGGCATCGTGATCGTGATCGAGGGCGCGCTGAGCTTCCTCGGCCTCGGCATCCCGCCGCCCGCGCCGAGCTGGGGCAACATGATCTCCCAGGGACAGGCGAGCCTGTCGGCGACGCCGATGCTCGTGGTCTGGCCGTCCCTGGCGCTCTTTGTGACCGTCCTGGCATTCAACCTGCTGGGCGAGACGCTACGGGGACGCTGGAGCGGCCGATGAGCATCGACGAACTGACCACGCCGGCGTCCGTGCGGACCGGGACGCTGCTGGAGGTCGAGGACCTGCACGTGACGTTCGCGGCCCGGGGGCGCACGGTCCGCGCGGTGAACGGGTTGTCCTACCGGCTGGAGGCGGGCCGGACGCTGGCGATCATCGGCGAGTCCGGGTCGGGCAAGTCGGTCAGCTCGCGAGCGCTGATGGGCCTGCTGCCGCCGACGGCGCGGATCACCGGATCGGCGCGCTACCGCGGCGTCGAGCTGCTCGGCCTGTCCGAGCGGCGGATGCGGCGGCACCGGGGCGCGGACCTGGCGATGGTGTTCCAGGACCCGGCGCGGTCGCTGAACCCGACGATGCGGATCGGCGTGCAGATCACCGAGGCGGTGCGGGCGCACGGCGACCACGACCGGCGCGCGGCGCGGGACCGCGCGATGGACCTGCTGAAGCTGGTGCGGTTGCCGGCCCCGGAGCGGCGGTTCCACGAGTACCCGCACCAGCTCTCCGGCGGCATGCGGCAGCGGGTGATGATCGCGATCGCGCTGGCGGCGGACCCGAAGCTGCTGATCGCCGACGAGGCGACGACGGCGCTGGACGTGACCACGCAGGCGCAGATCATGGAGCTGCTGCTGGAACTGCAGGAACGGCTCGGCACGGCGATCATCCTGATCAGCCACGACCTCGGCCTCGCGGCGACCTACGCGCACGACGTGATCGTGATGTACGCCGGGCGGGCGGTGGAGTACGCCGCGGCGCCGGTGCTGTTCTCGCGGGTGCGGATGCCGTACACGAAGGCGTTGCTGGGCGCGATCCCGCGCGTGGAGCGCCCGCCGCACGCTGAGCTGCCGGTGACGCCGGGCCAGCCGCCGGACCTGACGAACCTGCCGCCCGGGTGCCCGTTCGCGCCCCGGTGCGACCGCGCGGCCTCCGACTGCGTGGCCGAGGCACCCCCGCTGACCGAACACCAGCCGGGACACGCGTGGGCGTGCTGGCACCCCTGCGAGGAGGACGCATGACGGCGGCGAGCTCCCTGTCTGGTGCGGCCGGGCGGGCCGGCCTGTCCACTGCGGACGGAGCGCACCGATGACCACTGTGGAAGAACCGCTGCTGGAAGCACGCAACCTGGTGCAGGAGTTCACCGTCCGGGGCCGGGGTGGCACGCGTGGCGGGGTGGTGCACGCGTTGTCCGAGGTGTCGTTCGACATCCGTCCGCGCGAGACGCTCGGCGTGGTGGGGGAGACCGGCTCGGGCAAGTCGACCCTGGCCCGATCGATCCTGCAGGCCCCGCGGCCCAAGGCGGGCTCGGTGCGGTTGCGCGGCGTGGACCTCGCGACCGTGACGGGCCGCCGGCTCGCGGACGCCCGGCGCCACGTGCAGATGGTGTTCCAGGACCCGTTCGGCTCCCTCAACCCGCGGTGGCGCGTCACCGACATCGTCGAGGAGCCCATGGTCGGCTACCGCACCGCGCCCGCCGCCGAGCGGCGCCGCCGGGCGCGGGACCTGCTGGACCTCGTCGGCCTGAACCCGGACACGTTCGGGCAGCGGCGTCCGCACGAGTTGTCCGGCGGGCAGTGCCAGCGGGTCGCGATCGCCCGCGCGCTGGCGCTCGACCCGGCGCTGATCGTGTGCGACGAAGCGGTGTCCTCTTTGGACGTGCTGATCCAGGCGCAGGTGCTGAACCTGTTCGAGCGGCTGCGGTCGGAGCTGGGGCTGTCCTACCTGTTCATCTCGCACGACCTGGCGCTGGTCAAGCAGGTCAGCGACCGGGTCGGGGTGATGCACCTCGGGCAGCTGTGCGAGATCGGCCCGGCGGAGGAGATCTACCGCGCGCCCCGCCACCCGTACACGGTCGCGCTGCTGGAGTCCATCCCGCACGTGGACGCCGACGCGGCCGCGAACCGCCGTCCGGTCACCATCCGCGGCGAGCCGCCGTCGCCGATCTCACCGCCCAGCGGCTGCCGGTTCCGCACCCGCTGCCCGCGGGCGCGGGACAAGTGCGCCGTGGAAACACCGCTGCTGCGCGAGCTGGCGCCCGGCCACCAGGCCGCCTGTCACTTCCCGGAGGAGGACGTCTGATGGAGATCTCGCTCGACGGCAAGGTGGCGCTGGTGACCGGCGCCGGGCCGAACATCGGCAGCGGCATCGCGCTCGCGCTGGCCCGCTACGGCGCCAAGGTGGCGTGCAACGACCTGGACCCGGCGGCGGCGAAGGCCGCGGCCGACCGGATCGAGCGCAACGGGGGCACCGCGATGGCCGTCCCCGGCGACGTGACGGACCCCGAGCAGGTCCGCGAGTACCTGGCGACCGTCGTGGACGCCTGGGGGCACGTCGACATCCTGGTCAACAACGCGGCGCTGCTCGGCGGGCGCGGGGTGCTGGACGAGAGCCCGGACTTCTTCCAGCGCGCGGTGAACGTGGCCGCGATGGGCAACTTCCTCAACACCCAGCTGGTCGGCAGGCACATGGCGGAGCGGGGGATCCGCGGCTCGATCGTGGCGATCTCGTCGTCCAACGGCTGGTCCGGCAGCGCCGGGGTGATCGCGTACGCGTTCCACAAGGGCGGGGTCAACAACTTCGTCCGGGCGGCGGCGATGGACCTCGCGCCGTACGGGATCCGCGTCAACAGCTTCACCCCGACCGCGCCGACCCCGGACAACCCGGCGCTGATCGCGGAGCAGGGGCCGGGCGGCGTGCTGGACAGGCCGCGCCGGGCCGGGATCGGCGTCGCGGACGGCGACGAGGAGTGGCGCCGCCCGTCGCGGTGGGCGGGGGAGCGGGTGCCGCTGGTGCCGATGGGCACGACCGGCACCCCGACCGACATCGGGCACGCGGTGGCGTGGCTGTGCTCGGACTACGCGCGCCTGATCACCGGCTGCGACCTGGTCGTCGACGGCGGCGCCCGTGCCAAGAACTTCGCCTACCACCCGGCGCCGGCGAGCGAGCTGGCCGGCCCGGCGCCGCTGATCCCGCTCGACGTGACGGGCGAGCTGGACCGGGAGGGGTGATCGGCCCCGCTATCCTGGCCCGATGCGGGTGCGGCACGCGGTGCGGGCGGTCATGCTGGACGACGACGACCGGATCCTGTTGTGCCGCATGCGGATCGCGCCGCCGGGCACGGCCGTGTGGATCACCCCGGGCGGCGGCGTCGAGGACGGCGAGTCCTTGCTGGAAGCGCTGCGCAGGGAGCTGCTCGAGGAGACCGGCTTCGTGCTCGACGGCGGCCCGCTGCCGCACGTGTGGCGCCGGGAGGCGCCCGCGCCGCCGGAGCTGACCGGCCACGACGCGGTCGCCGACGACTTCTTCCTGGTCCGCACGACGGCCTTCACGCCGCGCGGGACGTTCGACGACGAGGCGCTGGCCGCCGAGAACATCACCGGCTTCCGCTGGTGGACGCTCGACGAGATCGCCGCCTACCGCGGTCCGGACCTGTTCGCGCCCCGCGACCTCGCGACGCCGTTGCGGGCGCTGATCGAGGCCGGCGCGCCCGCGGCGCCGGTGCGGGTCGGCGGAAGCGCAAGATAGGAGAAGCGCGCGGCGGCGATCCGGTCATAGGGTGCGGACATGACGAATCAGATGATCTTCGTGAACCTGCCCGTCGCCGACCTGGACCGGGCCAAGAAGTTCTGGTCCGACCTGGGGTACGAGTTCAACGCGCAGTTCACCGACGAGAACGCGGCCTGCCTGGTGTTCAGCGACACGATCTACGCGATGCTGCTGAGAAACGACTTCTTCACGACCTTCACCGACAAGCAGATCACCGACAGCGCCAAGTCCACCGAGGTGCTGCTGGCCCTGTCCGCCGAGAGCCGGGAGGCCGTGGACACCCTGGTGGACAAGGCGGTCGCCGCGGGCGGGCGGGAGACCCGCGACCCGATGGACCAGGGGTTCATGTACCAGCGCGTGTTCGAGGACCCGGACGGCCACAACTGGGAGATCATCTGGATGGACCCGTCCCAGGCCAACGGCTGAGGCTGTATAACGACCTATACGGCACGGCGTTCAGCAGCCGAACAGGCCGGCCAGCTCGCCGAAGTCCGAGGCCACCAGATCGGCGGGGAAGTCTCCGGGCCGGTCGGCCTGGTGGTGTGGTCCCTTCTCGGCGGGCCGCTCGAGGAACGCCGTGCGCAGCCCGGCCGCGCGTGCGCCCGCCAGGTCCCAGGCGTGGGCGGCGACCATCAGCACCTCGCCGGGCGCCACGTCCAGCAGGCCGGCCGCGGTCCGGTACACCGCCGCGGACGGCTTGTAGTCGCGGGCCAGCTCGGCGGACAGGATGCAGTCGAACGGCAGGGCGGCGTCCTTCACCAGGTGGGTGAGCAGCGCGAACCCGCCGTTCGACAGCGCCGCCACGACGTGCCGGGACCGCAGCCGCGCCAGGCCTGCCGCGGCGTCCGGCCACGCGGGCAGCCGGTGCCAGGCGCGCACCAGCCGGCGCCGGGCGTCTTCGCCGAGGGACACGCCGTGCTCGTCGAGCAGCGCGTCCAGCGACTCGCGGTGCAGCGTGTCCAGGACGGCCCACTCCCGTGAGCCGTCCTGCACGCGGCCCATCGAGGGCAGGTACCTGTCCCGCCACGCGGAGGTGAACTCGCCCGCGTCCACGTCGATCCCGGCCTCGGCGAAGACCGGCGCGACCTGGTCGCGCACGCCGCTGTACCAGTCGACGGTGGTGCCGAAGATGTCGCACGCGATCACCCGGATCGCGCCGGCGTCGAAGCCGCTCATGACTCGCCTTTCGGTCGTGCCCGGACGTGCAGCCGTTCCCCCTGCGGGCCGAACAGGCTGAGGATCTCGGCAGGCTCCGGGCCGGGGTTGCCGAACCAGTGCGGCGTGCGGGTGTCGAACTCCGCGGCCTCGCCGGGCGTCAGGATCACGTCGTGGTCGCCGAGGACGAGCCGCAGCCGCCCGGAGAGCACGTACATCCACTCGTAGCCCTCGTGCACCTTCTGCTCGGGCTCGCGCGAGGGCTTCCCGGGCGGGTAGATCATCTTGAACGCCTGCAGCCCGCCCGGCCGCCGGGTCAGCGGCACGATCGTCACGCCGAACCGCACGACCGGCTTGGCGTGCACCCGCGGATCCCCGGTCTCCGGCGCGCCGACCAGCTCGTCGAGGGTAACCTGGTGGACGCGGGCCAGCGGCAGCAGCAGCTCCAGCGTCGGCTTCCGCCCGCCGGACTCCAGCCGCGACAGCGTGCTCACCGAGATCCCCGTCGCCTCGGCCAGCTGCGCCAGCGTGACGCGCCGCTGCTTGCGCAGCGCCCGCAGCCGCGGCCCGACCGCGCCGAACAAGTCCTCGTCGCTCATGCCGCCATCCTGCCGCAGCGGAAAACGGACCCGGGCACGACGCGCCCGCCGCGGGAACCCCGGTAACGGCGGTCGCCGGACGGGCGACTTCGACAGCATCCCGGCCGCGGAAGGGAAGGCGCGCCATGTGCGGAATCGTGGGTTACCTGGGCCGTCGGCCCGCGTTGCCGATCCTGCTGGAAGGCCTGCGGCGGCTGGAGTACCGCGGCTACGACTCGGCAGGCGTCGCGCTCGCCAGGGACGGCAGGCTGCTGGTGCGCAAGGCGGCCGTGCGCGTGGCGGAGCTGACCCGGCTCACCGCGAACCTGGCGGGCAGCACCACCGGCATCGCGCACACCCGCTGGGCCACGCACGGCCCGGCCACCGCCACCAACGCCCACCCGCACACCGACGCCGGGCGGCGGATCGCGGTGGTGCACAACGGGATCATCGAGAACGCGACCGCGTTGCGCACCGCGTTGAGCGCCTCCGGGGTGCGGCTGGTGTCCGACACCGACAGCGAGGTCCTCGCCCACCTGATCGCCGCCGCGGCCGCACGCGGCGGCACGCTCACCGAAGCGGTGCGCACGGCGCTGGCCGACGTCGAGGGCACCTACGGGCTCCTCGTGCTCGACGCCGAGCGCCCGGACGTGCTGGTCGCCGCCCGGCACGGCAGCCCGCTCGTGCTCGGGCTCGGCGACCACGAGATGTACGTGGCCTCCGACCTGGCCGCGCTGGTCCGGCACACCCAGCAGGTCGTCTACCTCGAGGACGGCGAGCTGGCCACGATCCGCGCGGACGGGTTCGAGACCAGCAGCGGCGCCGACCGGCAGCCCACGGTCGTGGAGGAGGTGCCCGGGGACTACGAGCTGGGCGGGTTCCCGGACTACATGGCGAAGGAGATCGCCGAGCAGCCCGAGGCGGCGCAGCGGGTGCTGCGCGGCCGGCTCGACGAGCGGCTGGGCACCGCGCGTCTGGACGGCCTCCGGTTCACCGCCCGCGAGCTGCGCGGCATCCGGCGGGTCAAGTTCCTCGGCTGCGGATCGGCCTACTACGCGGGGCAGGTGGGCGCCGGGCTCGTCGAGGAGCTGGCGCGGGTGCCCGCCGACGCGGAACCGGCCGCCGAGTTCCGCTACCGCAACCCGGTGGTGGACCCGGACTGCCTCTACGTCGCGGTGAGCCAGTCCGGCGAGACCGCCGACACCCTCGCCACGGTGGAGGAGCTGCAGCGCAAGGGCGGACGGGTGGTCGGCGCGGTCAACGTCGTGGGCTCGGCGATCGCGCGCGAGTGCGACAGCGGCGTGTTCCTGCACGCCGGGCCGGAGATCTCGGTGGCCTCGACGAAGGCGTTCACGAACATGGCCGTGGCGTTCGCGCTGCTCGCCCTCACGCTGGGGCGGGTCCGCGACCTCTCGCTGGCCGAGGGCAGGCGGATCGCGGGCGCGCTGGCGGAGCTGCCGGAGCGGATCGGGGAAGTGCTCGCGGAGTCCGACCGGATCGCGTCGCTGGCCGGCCGGTTCGCCGACGCCGAGCACGTGTTCTTCCTCGGCCGGGTGCGCGGCTGGCCGGTGGCGCGGGAGGGCGCCCAGAAGCTGAAGGAGATCTCCTACGTGCACGCGGAGGCCTACCAGGCCTCGGAGCTCAAGCACGGCCCGCTGGCGCTGGTGGACCCCGCGATGCCGAGCGTGGTGCTGATCCCGGACGACGAGCTGGCCGCGAAGAACCTCGGCACGATCGAGCAGGTGAAGGCGCGCGGCGGCCCGGTCGTCGCGGTCACCACGACCGGACTGGCGGTGCCCGGCGCCGACGACGTGGTCCGGATCCCCTCCGCCGGCCCGGAGCTGGACCCGGTCCTGCTCACGATTCCGCTCCAGCTGCTGGCCTACCACACCGCACGCAAGCTCGGCCGGGACATCGACAAGCCACGCAACCTCGCCAAGAGCGTCACCGTGGAGTAGTTGTTCTAGTGCTAGAGTAACCGCGTGCCCGCACTGACCCCGGCCGAGCTGACACTGCTCGGCCTGCTCGTCGAGCGGCCCCGGCACGGCTACGAGCTGGACGAGGTCATCACCGCCCGCGGCATGCGGGAGTGGACCGAGATCGGGTTCAGCTCGATCTACTACCTGCTGGGGCGTCTGCGTGACCGCGGGCTGATCACCGAGGTCGCGAGCGCGGGCACCGGACGGGCCAAGGCACGCAAGGTGTTCGGGCCGACGCCGGAGGGCCGCCGGCTCTGCGCGGCCGAGGCGGAGGCGGCCGTCGCCGAGCTGCGGCCGGTGTTCCCGCCGGTCCTGGTCGGACTGGCCAGCCAGCCGCTCATCCCGCCGGAGCGCCTGCGTGAGGCGCTGGCCGCGCGCGCCGCCGCGCTGGACGAACGCCTCGGCACCCTCCGCCGCGCCGCCGACGCCCAATCGGACGCGCCGGCTTTCGTCCGGGCGATCTTCGGCTTCTCGCTCCACCAGCTCGCCGCCGAGCAGCGGTGGCTGACCGAATACCGCGCCACACTCGAAGGGGACGCCTGACGATGCCCGGCTACGACCCGAAACGGGAGCTCAAGGCGCTGTACGCGCCGAAGAACACCGACTGGGCGTTCGTCGACGTGCCCGAGCAGCGGTTCATCGCGATCGACGGCAGCGGCGACCCGAACACCTCGCCGGAGTACGCGCGGGCGGTCCAGGCGCTGTACGCGGTGGCCTACACGATCAAGTTCGCCGTCCGCCGCGCCGGGGGCGAGGAGTTCGTGGTGGGGCCGCTGGAAGGGCTGTGGTGGGCCGACGATTACGGCGTGTTCACCCGGCGCGAGAAGGACGCCTGGCACTGGACGATGCTGATCAGCCAGCCGCCCTGGGTGGACGAGGAGCTGGTCGAGCAGGCGCGGCAGGACGCGCTCGCCAAGAAGCAGCTGCCCGCGATCGGCGGAGTTCGCTTCCACACGCTGCACGAGGGGCGCTGCGCCCAGTTGCTGCACATCGGGCCGTACGACGACGAGGGCCCGGCGCTGGCGCGGCTCGGCGACCACCTCGCCGCGCACGGGCTGCGGCACTCCGGTCTGCACCACGAGATCTACCTCGGCGACCCGCGCCGGGCCGCGCCGGAGAAGCTGCGGACGGTCCTGCGCCAGCCCGTGGCGCCCAGCGCCTGAGGCCCAGCACGTGAGGGCCCACCGCCTGAGGCCCAGCGCCTGAGGCCCAGCGCCTGAGGCGGGGACTTTCGCGGGGTCTTCGGCCTCGCCGACCGAGGACCAAGTGCCCTTCGCCCCGTGGCCGCGGCCCGGGAAGCTGGGGGTGCGGCGATCGGCCCGCCCGGGACAGGGAGAAGACCATGGATTTCGCAGGCGCCGGCAACAGCGTGGTGGTGGGCGTGGACGGCTCGCCCGGTTCACAGCGGGCCGTCGGGTGGGGCGCGCGCGAGGCGTCGCGGATGGCTCTGCCCCTGATTCTGGTGCACGGCTTCGGGATCCCGGACGCGTTCGCCGGCGAGGCGTTCCCGCCGGGGGACTGGCTGTCGGCGCACGAGCTGCACGCGGAGCGGCTGCTGGCCGGTGCGCGGCGGCAGGCCTGGCGGATCGATCCGGACCTCCCGGTGACGGTCGAGGCGAGCCTGGACGGCCCGATCCCGTTGCTGGTCAAGAAATCCGACACGGCGCGGATGCTGGTGCTCGGATCGGCCGGGCGGAGCGCGCTGCGCGACCTGCTGATCGGGTCGACCGCGCTGGCGCTGGCCGTGCACGGGCACTCGCCGATCACCGTGGTCCGCGGCGGGGAACCCGCGGACGACGCGCCGGTGGTCGTCGGCGTCGACGGGTACGCGCCTGCCGAGCCCGCGATCGGCCTGGCCTTCGAGGAAGCCGCCGCGCGGGACGTGGAACTGGTGGCCGTGCACGTGTGGAACGACTTCGACCTGGCCGAGGCGTTCGGGTTCGTGCGCGACCCCTTCGGCACGGCGCCGCGCGAGGACGCCGAGCGCGAGGTGCTGGACCGGTCGCTGGCGCCGTGGCGGGTCAAGTACCCGGAGGTGACCGTGCGGGCCGTGGCCGAGCGCGAGCAGCCCCGCACGCGGCTGCTGGACTGGAGCGCGCGGGCGCAGCTGCTCGTGGCGGGCAGCCGGGGCCGCGGTGGATTCCGCGGCATGCTGCTCGGGTCCACGGCGCAGGCGCTGATCCACCACTCCGAATGCCCTGTGCTGATCGCCCGTTCGCCACTGGATTAGGGACCTTCGCCCCTTTTCCCCGGCAACGCGCACCGCGTTCGCTGGGTGGGACCGTCGCGCACGGTGAGGAGTTTCGGAAATGAGATACGTGCCTCCCGGGTTGCCTGGCAGTTCCGTTCCGGTGCTGCCTCGCTATGACAATTTCATCGGGGGGAAATGGCTGGCCCCGACCGAGGGCCGGTACCGGCCGGTGATCAGCCCGGCGACCGCGCGCACGATCTGCGAAACCGCCGACTCCAGCGCCGCCGACCTGGAGCTGGCGCTCGACGCCGCGCACGTCGCGCGCGACACTTGGGGCGAGTGCACGCACACCCGCCGGGCCGCGATCCTCACCGCCGCGGCGGACGCGATCGAAGACAACGCCGAGATGCTGGCGGTATGTGAAAGCTGGGAGACCGGGCGCCCGATTCGCGAGGCCCTTGGCGTCGACATTCCGCTCGCCGTCGACCATTTCCGCTATTTCGCCGACGTCGTGCGCGGTGAGGAGGGGATCGTCTCCGGAATCGACGACGACGTGCTGGCGTATCAGTTCCGGGAACCGCTCGGCGTGGTCGCCCAGTTCCTTCCGGTGCATTTTCCGGTGCTCGTCGCGGCGTGGAACCTGGCGCCCGCGCTGGCCGCGGGCAACTGCTCGGTCCTCAAGCCGGCCTCGGACGCGTCGTGGTCGGTGCTGAAGCTGGCTGAGGTGATCGGCGAGGTGATCCCGCCGGGCGTGTTCAACATCGTCACCGGCCGGGGCGAGGGCGTCGGCCGCGACCTGGCGAGCAGCCGCCGGATCGCGAAGGTCGTGTTCAGCGGCGAAACCGCCACCGGGCGGCGGATCCTGTCCTGCGCGGCGCCGAACCTGGTGCCGGTGTGGCTGGACGTGGGAGCCCGCTCGCCGAACGTGTTCTTCGCCGACGTGCTGGCCGATGAGGACGGTTTCCTCGACCGCGCGGTGGACGCGATGGTGCGGTCCGCCTCCGACGAGGGACTGGTGTGCACCTGCCCGTCGCGGGCGCTGGTCCAGGAGCCGGTCTACGACGAGTTCGTGGGGCGGGCCCTGGAGCGGATCGCCGAGCTGGTGGTCGACGACCCGCTGGACACCGCCACCCGCGTCGGGCCGCGGGGCGGCCCCGAGCAGCTCGCCCGGCTCGAGTCCTGTGTGGACACCGGGCGGAGCGAGGGCGCGACCGTCCTGATCGGCGGGCACCGGGTGACCGTGGGCGACGAGTTCACCGACGGCTACTTCTACGCCCCGACGGTGCTGCAGGGCCACAACCGGATGCGCGTGTTCCGCGAGGACCTGTTCGGGCCGGTGCTGGCGGTCACCTCGTTCACCGACGAGGAGCAGGCGATCGCGATCGCCAACGACTCGCGCAACGGGCCCGGCGCCGGGGTGTGGACCCGCGACGGCGACCGCGCCTACCGCGTCGGGCGCGCGGTGAAGGCCAGCCGGGTCTGGACCAACTGCTACCACAACTACTCGTCGGCGGCGACCTACGCCTGCACCCCGGCGACCGGGGTGGGCCGGGAGTCTCACCGGCTGGTCCTGGACCAGTACAGCCAGATGAAGAGCCTCGTGGTCAGCCACAGCCGCCGGTACTCCGGGCCGCTCGCCGGCTGAGCCGCCTGTCCTCGGGGGAGGATCCCGTTCGTCGGTGGGGAAAGGACGGACCGGCGGACAGGAGAATCCCATGCCGATCATCATCGCCGGGCACGTGGCCGTGGCGGACGACGAGCGCGACACCTACGTCGCGGCCCACGCCGATCTGGTGCGGCGGGCGCGCGAAGCCCCCGGCTGCCTCGATTTCGCCATCTCCGCCGACCCGCTCGACCCCGGGCGCGTCAACACCTTCGAGCGGTGGGAGTCCCGCGAGGACCTCGACGCGTGGCGCCGGGTCGCCAGGGCGCGGCGCACCGGCATCCGGATCCGCGGCGGGCGGGTCGCGGAGTACCCGGTCGAGGCCGAGGTGCCGGTGTTCGGGTGAGCGCCGCTCGTCAGAGCGCGGCCAGCTCCGGCTCCAGGTCGTCCAGGCCGAGCGTGCCCACCGACAGCGCCGCCATGTGCCAGGCCTTCAGCTCGAACCGCGGGTTGCGGGCCCTGGCCGCCGCGCGCCCGGCCAGCCAGGCGCGCTCGCCGAGCTTGTAGCTGATCGCCTGGCCCGGCACGCCCAGGTACCGCACGATCTCGCTGTCCAGGAACGCGGACTCACGCGTGGTGTGGGCGCCGAAGAACGCGCGGCCGGTCTCGGCGGTCCAGCGCAGGCCGGGGCCGAGCCCGGCCTCCTCCGGCACCGGCAGCCCCAGGTGCATGCCGATGTCGACGATCACGCGGATGATCCGCATCATCTGCGAGTCGAGGTAGCCCAGGCGGGCTGCCGGGTCGTCGAGGTAGCCCAGCTCGTCCATCAGGCGCTCGGCGTAGAGCGCCCAGCCCTCGGTGGTGGCGCTGACCGAACCGGCGCTGGTCTGGAACAGCGACAGCCGCCCGGACAACGTGGTCCAGTGGCCGAACTGCAGGTGGTGGCCCGGCACGGACTCGTGGTACCACGTGCTGATCAGCGTTTACAGTGGAAAGCGGGTCTGCCCGAGCGTGGGCAGCCAGGTGCGGCCGGGCCGGGAGAAGTCCCGCGCGGGCCGCGTGTAGTACGGCGCGGCCGCGCTGCCGGGCGGGGCCAGCCGGGTCTCCAGCACCCGCACCGGCGGCGCCAGGTCGAAGTGCCTGCCGTCCAGGTCGTCCATCGCGCGCGCGGTGAGGTCGGCCAGCCAGCGGCGGACTTCCTCCGCGCCCTCGACGACCGGGCCCTCCCGGTCCAGGTACGCCATCGCCTCCAGCACCGGCGCGCCGGGCAGCACGCGGCCCGCTTCGGCGCGCATCTGCGCGGCCAGGGCGCGGTACTCCGCCCACGCCCACTCGGTGGTCGCGGCGAGGTCGAGGTGCGCGCCGGTCCACTGGCGGGCGTGCAGCAGGTAGCGCTCCTCGCCGACGCCGTCGGGGGTCCCCTCGGCGCGAGGCAGGTAGTCGGCGGCGAGGAAGCCGCGCAACCCGGTCAGGGCGTCCTGCGCGGCGGTGCACGCCCGGTCCAGGTCGGCGCAACGCCGGTGGCACATCGGCCCCGGCGGTGAACCCGGCGAACCAGCCCTCCCACGCGTCCAGCTGGGCGATCGCCGTCTCCACCTGCCGCGGCGCGGCGAACAGGCCGCGCCGCACGCCCTCGCGCAGCGACTCGGCGTACCCGGCCAGCGCGCCCGGCACGCGCGCGACCCGGCGGGCGATCACCGCCCAGTCCTCCGCGGAGTCCGTGGGCATCATCAGGAAGGTGTTCCGCAGGCCCTGCAGCGGGCCGAGGATGTTGCGGATCATCCGCAGGTGCTCGCCTGCCGCGCTGACCGCCAGCCCGGTCTCCAGCCGCTCCCGCAGCAGCCGCGCGCAGCGGCGCTCGTCGTCGCCGCCGGGCTCCAGGCCGCGCAGCCGGGCCAGCGTCGCGGTCGCCAGCTCGTCCCGTTCCCGCTGGCCGGCGGGGGAGAGGTCGGTGAGCCGGTCCTCCCCGGGCGCGACGCCGAGCATGGTGCCCAGCTGGGGGTCGGCGGCGCAGGCCTGCGCGACGTGGGAGTCCGCGAGATCACGCACGGCGGTGGTGGGGTCGGGCACGGTCGGAGTCTAGATCTAGGCTCGACGGTGCACGGCACGCACGCGGAAACGGGGACAGTGTGACATCAGCGCAGGCCCACGACTTCACCTCGCTCTACCGGCACGGGTTCGTGCGGGTGGCCTCCGCGGTCCCGGAGCTCCGGGTCGCGGATCCGGAGTTCAACTGCGACGCCACGCTGGCGCTGGCCCGCCGCGCGGCCGCGGACGGGGTCGCGATCACGGTGTTCCCCGAGCTGGGCTTCTCCTCCTACACCGCCGACGACCTGTTCCACCAGAACGCGCTGCAGGCCGCGGTGGACGACGCTGTGGCGCGGTTCGTGCAGGAGTCGGCGGACCTGCCGGGCGTGTTCGCGATCGGCGCGCCGCAGCGGTTCGAGGGGCGGCTGTTCAACTGCGGCATCGTGGTGCACCGTGGCCAGGTCCTGGGCGTGGTGCCCAAGAGCTACCTGCCGGGCTACCGCGAGTTCTACGAGAAGCGCCAGTTCGTGGCGGCCAGGGACGCGGTGTCCGAGCGGGTGCTGGTGGCGGGCCAGGACGTGCCGTTCGGCAGTGACCTGCTGTTCGCCGCGCCGAACGTGCCTGGCCTGGTGTTCCACGTCGAGATCTGCGAGGACGGCTGGGTGCCGGTGACGCCGAGCGGGTTCGGCGCGATGGCGGGCGCCACGGTGCTGCTGAACCTCTCGGCGAGCAACATCGTGATCGGCAAGGCCGGCTACCGGCGCAACCTGTGCACCAACCACTCGGCCCGCTACATCGCCGCGTACCTGTACTCGGCGGCCGGGCCGGGGGAGTCCACGACGGACCTGGCGTGGGACGGGCAGGCGGTGATCGCGGAGAACGGGTCGCTGCTGGCCGAGGGCGAGCGGTTCGAGTCGAACCAGCTGGTGACCGCCGACGTCGACCTGGAGCGGCTGGCCGCCGACCGGTTGCGCATGACCAGCTTCAACGACAACGCGCACGACCACCGGGAGCGGCTAAAGTCCTTCCGCCGCGTGGACTTCGAGCTGGAGCTGCCGCCGGGGCCGGTGCGGCTGCGCCGGGAGATCCAGCGGTTCCCGTACGTCCCGGCGAACACCGCCGACCGCAACGAGCGCTGCCGCGAGGTGCACCACATCCAGGTGCAGGGCCTGACGCAGCGGCTCGCGGCGACCGGGATCGAGAAGGTCGTGATCGGCGTGTCCGGCGGGCTCGACTCGACGCAGGCGCTGATCATCGCCGCGCAGAGCATGGACAAGCTCGGGCTGCCGCGGGAGAACGTGCTGGCCTACACGATGCCCGGGTTCGCCACCACGAACCACACGCTGACCAACGCGCACAAGCTGATGAAGGCGCTGGGCACGTCGGCGCACGAGATCGACATCCGGCCCTCGGCGCGGCAGATGCTGGCCGACCTGGGACATCCGGCCGCGGACGGCTCGCCGGTGTACGACGTGACGTTCGAGAACGTGCAGGCGGGGGAGCGGACCTCGCACCTGTTCCGGCTGGCCAACCACCACGGCGCGCTCGTGGTCGGCACCGGCGACCTGAGCGAGCAGGCGCTGGGGTGGGCGACCTACGGGGTGGGCGACCAGATGTCGCACTACAACGTGAACGCCTCGGTGCCCAAGACGCTGATCCGGTACCTGATCGCGTGGGAGGTGGCGACCGAGCAGCTGGGCGAGGGCGCCGACGAGGTGCTGCGGTCGATCCTGGCCACCGAGATCTCGCCGGAGCTGGTGCCCGGCGACGGGCCGGACTCGGGGCCGTCGCAGAGTTCCGAGGCGAAGGTCGGGCCGTACGAGCTGCAGGACTTCCACCTGTACTACCTGCTGCGGTTCGGCTACCGTCCCAGCCGCATCGCCTACCTGGCGCAGCACGCGTGGGGCGATGTCGACGCCGGGCGGTGGCCGGACCTGGTGCCGGAGTCCGAGCGCAACAGCTACGACCTGCCGACGATCAAGAAGTGGCTGCGCGAGTTCCTGTGGCGGTTCATCCAGACCAGCCAGTTCAAGCGCTCCGCGATGCCCAACGCGCCGAAGGTCGGCTCCGGCGGGTCGCTCTCCCCGCGCGGCGACTGGCGCGCCCCGAGCGACGCCAGCGCGCGGGCCTGGCTCGACGAGCTGGAGGCCAACGTTCCGGGCTAAAGCGTGTTTCGGAAGTGGCTTGCGTGGCGCCGCGGGCAGCCCCGCCTGCGGTCGTCCTCGACAGCGCTAGTTGACGCGCGGCCCGGGGAAGGTGAACTGCGTGTCGATGTCGGAGGCGACCGCCTCGAGCAGCTCCTCGGTGAGGTCGCTCAGGGCCCGCGCGAGGGCCAGCTCCGCCGCGATGCCGGGCAGGTGCAGCCCGCGCGGGCCGTTCTCGACGAGGCCGATGCCGGTGAACCGGGTGCCGTCGGTGCCGCCGAGCCGGACTTCCGCGCGCGTCACACCCCCGATCTCGTCCAGTCCGATGTCCATCTTCCACTGGCCGGGGTGCCGCATGAACGCTCCTAGTTCGACTGGCCCCACTGTCCTCGTCGTCGTGGTCGCCGCCCAAGGGCCGGAAGTCCCTAACCGGCGCGGCCTGCGAACCACGCGAGCACGAGCCCGCCCGAGTTGAGCGCCAGGTGCACCAGCGCGGGGGCCAGCACCCCGCGCCCGGCGTAGCGGAGCGCGCAGAGCGCGACACCGGCCACCGCGGCGCCGAGCATCGCCAGCGCCGACAGGACCGGCAGGGGCAGGGCGCCGACGGCCGCGTCGACGCCCGCGTTGCGGCGCAACGCCAGCGACGGCAGCAGGTGCCACAGCCCGAACAACGCGGATGCGCCGAGGACGGGCCGCCACCGCCAGCGTTCGCCGCCGCCCAGCAAGGCGGGCAGCACCCCGCGGAACGCGACCTCTTCCACGAGCACGGTGCCGAGCGGGATCCGCACCAGCGCGAGCCACACCAGCTCGGCGGGCGGGTGCTGCCCGACGCGGCCGTCCTGGAACAGCGGCCGCAGCGCCGGCACGGCGAGGGCGACGCCGAAGCCGGCCGCGACGACCAGGCACGCGACGCCACCGGTGGCCGCCGAACGGCGCCACTGCCGCCGGGACAGACCGAGCTCGGCGAACCCGCGGCCGGACAGGCGCGCGAGTCCGATGAGGACACCCGCCGTCACCGCCCCGCACAGGGGGTAGGCCCACCCGGGCAGCACGCGGTTGGCCAGTGTCGTGGCCGCGGCCAGCACCGCGACGGCGCCGAGGACGGCCGTGCGGCGGGTCAGCGGGGGAGCGGTGCCGGTGTCGCGCATCCACCCCAGTCTGCCCGCGCGCCGCCGGTTCCGCGTCCAAGGGACCAACGGCCCTTCACCTCCGGCCGCGCGGACGTCACGCTTGAGCCGGGTGGTGGAAGGACTCGGGACATGTGCGGCGGAACCGGGGCGGTGCGGGCGGGGGCAGGCCGGTGACGCCCGCACCCGAGTCGTGGCCCGCCCGGTTCTGGCGCCTGATCCACCCGGGCGGGCCGCTGGTGCGCCCGTGGGACCGCTGGGAGGCGCGCCTGCTGGTGACGGCGATCCTGCTGGCGGTGGTCGCCGTGCCGGTGGCGGGGGTCCTCGTGTCGGAGGTGTACGTCCGCCACGCCGAGCTGGCGCGGGCGCAGCAGGCCGACCGGACCCAGGTGACGGCCGTGGTGCTGGCCGACGCCGGGTCCTTCGTGGCCGGCGGGCCCGCGGTGCAGGTGGCGGAGGTGCCCGCGCTGTGGCGGCTGCCGGACGGGACCGAGCGCAGCGGCCCGGTCAGCGTCCCGGCGGGCACGGACCAGGGCGCGCGGCTGCCGATCTGGGTCGACGGGGCGGGGGAGCCGGTGCCGCCGCCGCTGTCGGCGTTCAACGCGCTGACCATCGCGCTCAGCGTCGGCCTGCTCGGGTGGCTCGGCGTGGTGCTGGTGCTCACGCTCGTCGTGCTGGCGGTGCACCTCGCGCTCGACCGGGTCCGCGCGGCGGCGTGGGCGCGCGAGTGGGAGACGCTCGGCCAGGGAAGGAGTGGACGATGAACGACCTGGAGAGCCGGAAGGCGGCGCGGGAGGCGCGGGTGACCGCGGCGTCCCGGAGGGGCCGGCACACGACGGAGGAGATGGCGGAGTCGGCGATGCGGCGGTACTTCGCCGAGGAGGCCTACCGGGAGCGCGAGGAGCGGGAGCGCCGGGAACAGCACAAGGGTGTATAACGTCCTATACGGCGCGGCTTTTCCGCGAATTCATTCTTCACCCGTCACCCGCCTGCCCTCCCGCAGCTTAGTCGCGAGGACGGCGGCCTGGGTCCGCCGTTCCAGCCCCAGCTTGGTCAGCAGGCGCGAGACGTAGTTCTTCACGGTCTTCTCCGCGAGGAACATCCGCTCGGCGATCTGGCGGTTGGTCAGGCCTTCGCCGATGAGGCCGAGCAGCGTCCGCTCGCGGTCGCTCAGCGCGGCGAACGGGCCGGTCTCGACGGCGTCCGCGCGCAGCTTCGCCATCAGGGTCGCGGCCGCGCGGGTGTCCAGCAGCGATCGTCCACTGCCGACCTCGCGCACCGCCGAAATGAGCTGCAGCCCCTGGATGTCCTTGATGACGTACCCGCCGGCACCGGCCAGGATCGCGTTGAGCATCGCCTCCTCGTCGGTGTAGGAGGTCAGGATCAGCACGTTCAGCTCGGGCAGCCGGGAACGCAGCTCGCGGCACAGCTCGATGCCGTTGCCGTCGGGCAGGCGGACGTCCAGCACCGCCACGTCCGGCCGCAGCGCCAGAATCCGGGACAGCGCCTGCGCGGCGGTGGACGCTTCGCCGACCACCGTCAAGGCCGGATCCGCCTCGAGCAGGTCGGCGACACCGCGGCGCACGACCTCGTGGTCGTCGACGAGGAAGACCTTGATCATTCCGCCATCCCTTCGCCACACGGAACCCTCCCAGGCTACGGAAGCCCGGTCCGTCGCGACACGGCTTAGGTCCCCGATCCCAGGGGACCAAGGTCACCTGACGGACGTCAAGGGACCAGCACCGCCGCGCCGGCGACCCGGTCGGCCGCCAGGTCGGCGAGCGCCTGGTCGGCCTGGTCGAGGCTGTAGGCGGTGGTGACGATCCGCAGGTGGTGCTCGCCGGCGAAGTCCAGGAACTCCCGCGCGTCGCGGCGGGTGTTGGCGGTGACGCTGCGCAGGGTGCGTTCCTGGAACAGGTGGTGCTGGTAGTTCAGGGACGGGACGTCGGTCAGGTGGATCCCGGCGATCGCGAGGGTGCCGCCGCGGTCCAGCGCCGCCAGCGCGGGCGGGACGAGTTCGCCGGCCGGGGCGAACAGGATCGCCGCGTCGAGCGGTTCCGGCGGCGGGTCGGCGGCGTCGCCCGCGGAGGCCGCGCCCAGGTCGAGGGCGAGTTGCCGAGCCTGGGCGCTGCGGGTCAGGACGTGCACGGTGGCGCCCTCGGCGAGGGCGACCTGGGCCGCCAGGTGGGCGCTGGCGCCGAAGCCGTAGACGCCGAGGCGCCCGTGGTGGGGCAGGTCGGCCCGGCGCAGCGCGCGGTAGCCGATGATGCCGGCGCACAGCAGCGGGGCGAGCTCGGTGACCGAGTAGCCGCTGGGGAGCCGGTGGGCGTAGGCGGCGGGGACGGTGGTGAAGCGGGCGTAGCCGCCGTCGGCGTCCCAGCCGGTGTAACGGGAGCGCGGGCAGAGGTTCTCCGCGCCGCGGCGGCAGTAAGCGCATTCCCCGCAGGTGCCGCGCAGCCAGGCCGCGCCCACCCGGTCGCCGACCGCGAAGCCGGTGACGTGCGGGCCGAGGGCCGCGACCTCGCCGACGACCTCGTGCCCGGGCACCACCCCGGTGCGGTGCACCGGCAGGTCCCCCTCGACGACGTGCAGATCGGTGCGGCACACCCCGCACGCGAGCACGCGCAGCAGCAGTTCGCCGTCACCGACGTCGGGCACCGGTTCGTTGCGGAGTTCGAACTTGCGGGTGCCCGGAGGCCCGGGCCGGAACACTCGCCAGGCGTGCATGATCCCAGCCTCGCCGAGCCAGGGGCGGCCGGTAAGGGCCGAAGGACCCTGGCGCGCCCGTGGGCGCGGGTTCAGGCGAGGGTGGCGACCGCGGTGCGGAGTTCGTCGAGGGCCTGGCGGGCGAGCTCGGGGAACGGCTGGTCGTTGGCGGGTTCGATCCACCGCTCGAACGCGCGGGTGAAGGCGCGGACGCCGAGGTCGGCGGCGAGGCTCGCGGCGGGGTCCGGCACGCCGCGCGCGGTGAGCGCTTCCGTCATCGCCGCGCCGAGACCGGCGCGTTTGAACACCTCGCGTTCCCGCAGTTCCTTGTGGGCGGCGATGACGTCGTGCAGGCGGGGGCCGAACTCGCGTTGTTCCGGCACGAAGGTGGCGGTGACGGCGTCGAGGGCGGCGGCGACGGCTTGCAGCGGGGTGGCGCCGGCGGGTGCGCCGGCGATGCCGTCGGCGAGGAGCCGGGCGTGCACTTCTTGTCCGGCGAAGAGCACTTCGCGCTTGTCGGGGAAGTGGCGGAAGAACGTGGTCTTGGTGAGGCCGGCGCGTTCGGCGATCTGCGCCACGGTGGTCTTGTCGTAGCCCTGCTCGGCGAACAGGTCGATGGCGGCGCGCACCAGGCGCATGCGCGCGTTCGGTTCCCAGCGGCCCATGCGCACAGCCTAGGTGATGTGACTGAGTACCGTCACTTCCGCTACAGTGACGGTACTCAGTCACATCACTTTCAGCGGGAGGCTCCGCATGCGGGTTTTCGTCACGGGTGCCGGCGGTCACATCGGTTCCGCCGTCGTCACCGAACTGCTCCAGGCCGGGCACGAGGTCGTGGGCCTGGCCCGTTCGGAGTCCTCGGCCGCCGCGGTGAAGGCGCTCGGCGCCGAGGTGCGCTTGGGCGATCTGGCGGACACCGACGGGCTGCGTGCGGCCGCGGCCGGCGCGGACGCGGTCGTCCACCTGGCCTTCGACAACGCCGCGGCGCTGGCCGGGGACTGGTCCGCGGCGGCGGCGGCCGACCTGGCCGCGGCGCGGGCGTTCGGCGAGGCGCTGGCGGGCACGGGCAAGGCCCTCGTCGGGATCGGGATGCCGGCCGTGGCGGACGAGGTTCTCGCGGCGAACCCGCGGCTCGCGACCGGGCGGCTGATCGCCGGGCTGGCCGGGCAGGGGGTCCGCGCTGTGCTCGTGGCGGTGCCACAGGTGGTGCACAGCACGCGGGACCGGAGCGGTTTCGTGCCGACGCTGATCAGGATCGCGCGGGCGAGCGGTGTCTCGTGTTACCTGGGCGACGGCGCGAACCGCTGGCCCGCGGTGCACACGCTGGACCTGGCCCGCCTCTACCGGCTGGCGGTGGAGCAGGCGCCCGCGGGAGCGCAGCTGATCGCAGCGGCGGAGGAGGGCGTGCGGGTGCGGGACATCGCCGAGGTGATCGGCCGCCACCTGGGGGTCCCGGTGCGCAGCGTCCCGGCCGAGCAGGCCGCTGGTCGCTTCGGGCCTTTCGCGCCGCTGATGAGCATCGACAACCCGTTGTCCGACGTGGACACCCGCCGCCTGCTCGGCTGGGAGCCGGTGCACCCCGCCCTCATGGCGGATCTCGAGGAGGGGCACTACTTCGCCGGTTAAGTCACCGGAGCGGACCAGGTCAGCCGGGTGCCGCCGCCGTCCAGCGCGGTCACCGAGCACGTGCCGCCGGCCTGGGTGGCGCGTTCGGCGAGGTTGTGCAGGCCGCTGCGGGCGACCTTGCCGGGGATGCCGGTGCCGTTGTCGACGACGTCGATGACGAGGTCGTCGTCGACGGAGACGGTGATCGTCAGGGTGGTCGCGCGGGCGTGGCGGACCGCGTTGGACAACGCCTCCCGGAGCACCGCCTCGGCGTGTTCGGCCAGGTCGCTGCCGACGACGCCGATCGGGCCGGACATCCGCACCGTGGTGCGCAGGCCGGTGTCGCCGGTGACCTCGGCGATGATCTCGTTGAGCCGCTTGCGCAGCTGGGTGGTGCCCTGCAGGCCGCCGTGCAGGTCGAAGATCGCGGTGCGGATTTCCGCGACGATGCTCTGCACGTCGTCGATCATGTCGGCCAGCCGCCGCTGGATCTCCGGGTTGCGGGAGCGCATGTGGGTGCTCTGCAGGGCCAGCCCGTGGGCGAAGAGCCGCTGGATGACGTGGTCGTGCAGGTCGCGGGCGATGCGGTCGCGGTCGGAGACCACCTTGAGCTCGTTGATGGAGCGCTGGTCCTCGGCCAGTTGCAGGGCGAGCGCGGCCTGGTCGGCGAACGCGGCGGCGAGCGGGAGCTGGGTGCCGTCGAACGGGTCCTGGCCCGCCTTGCGCAGGGTGACCAGCACGCCGGAGACGTAGTCGCGGGACGCGCGCAGCGGCAGGACCAGCGCGGGCCCGAACTCGTGGGTGAGGTCGTAGGCGAGGTTCTCCACGCGGCGCGGCTGGGCGTCGGTGTAGGCGGCGCCGCAGCTGGAGCCCTCGATCGGAATCTCGCGGCCGATGAGCGGGTCGGAGTCCAGGCCCGCCGAGACGGTGACCGTCAGGTGGGTGACGTCGGCGGGCGGGAGGTCGGGGTCGTCGGGCTGGGCGATGAAGGCGTAGTCGGCGCCGGCGAGGGCGAGGGCGCGGTTGGCGATCAGGTAGAGGACGTCGGTGGGGTCGGCGGCGGCGAGCAGTTCGGCGCGGATCTCGCTGGTGGCTTCCTGCCAGCGTTGCCGCAGCTGGGCTTCTTCGTAGAGGCGGGCGTTCTCCACGGCGATGCCGGCCGCGGCGGCCAGCGCCTGCACGACGACCTCGTCGTCCTCGGTGAACGGCTGGCCGTTGCTCTTTTCGGTGAGGTAGAGGTTGCCGAACACCTCGTTGCGCACGCGCACCGGGACGCCGAGGAAGGTCTTCATCGGCGGGTGGTGCGCGGGGAACCCGGAGGACGCGACGTGCTGGGAAAGATCGTCCAGCCGGATCGGTTTCGGTTGCTGGATCAGCAGTCCGAGCAGGCCGTGGCCGGTGGGCAGGTCGCCGATCTCGCGGCGGGTGGCTTCGTCGATGCCCTCGTAGACGAATTCGGCGAGGCCTTCGCGGTCCTGGTTGAGCACGCCGAGGGCGCCGTAGCGGCAGTCGACGAGGTTGATGGCGGCGTGCACGATGCGGCGCAGGGTGGCGTCGAGTTCGAGACCGCCCGCGACGGCGAGCATCGCCTCGAGCAGGCCGTCCATCTGGTCGCGCGACTGCACCAGCTGCTCGATGCGGTCCTGCACTTCCCGGAGCAGTTCCCGCAATCGCAACTGGGACAACGTTTCCCGTAACCCGGACAAGGGTGGGGCCTCGTCGGAGTCGTCGGTCCCGGGCATAGCAGCCAGACTCGCATGTCACCTGGGAGAACACCAGTCAAAAGGCGAGGTGGCGCGGGGCGAGTTTCACCGCCGATAGGGCACAAAGGCCTCATCGGTGAGGACACCGTGCCCTCGTGGGGGAGCCGCGCGGCGGTGAAGAGTGGAGCGATCCTGGACCCTTCGCGGCAGGGAGCCCAGATGTCGTTCGCCCAGGACCCGGTGCGGGTCGCACTCGACGCGGCGGTCCGCGCGCCGTCGCCGCACAACAGCCAGCCGTGGCGGTTCGAGGTGGACGGTGACCGGATCGGGGTGTTCCTCGACCCGGACCGGATTCTGAAGGTAGCCGACCCGGATGGCCGGGAGGCGCGACTGGCGTGCGGCGCGGCGGTGCTGAACGTGCGGCTGGCCTTGCGCGCCGCGGGCCGGACCCCGGTGGTGCACCTGCTGCCGCGGCGGGACGTGCCGGAGCACCTGGCGACGGTGTGGGCGCGGGGGCGGGTGACCCCGACGCCCGACGACGTGGCGCTGGCGCGGGCGATCGCCTACCGGCGGAGCAACCGGCGGGCGTTCACGGCGCGGGAGGTGCCGGTGTGGGTGCGGCAGGCGCTCGTGCGTGCGGCGACCGAGGAGGGCGCGCACCTGGCGGTCGTGGGGCGGTCCGGGCAGCTGGACGAGCTGGGGGTGCTGCTGCGGGAGGCCGAGCGGCTGCAGCGGGAGGACCTGGCGTTCCAGGACGAGCTGCGGCAGTGGACGGCGTCGGACGGGGCGCGGGACGACGGGGTGCCGGCGTCGGCGGCCGGGGCGGGTCCGGAGTGGCCGTTCGACCGCAAGCCGATGGTGGCGGTGTTGTCGTCGTACACCGACACGCGGCTGGCCCAGTTGCGGGCGGGGCAGGCGTTGCAGCGGGTGCTGCTGCGGGCGACGACGGCGGGGGTGAGCGTGTCGTTCCTGTCGCAGCCGGTGGAGATCCCGGCGTTGCGGGCGGCGGTGGCGCGGCTGGTGTCGGCGCCCGGGAATCCGCAGGTGGTGCTGCGGTTCGGGTACGGGTTCGCGGCGCCGGCGACGCGGCGCCGCCCGGCCGAGGCGGTGACGCGGTACACGGTGCACGGTTAAGCGGGGCCGTGGCGGGGCATGTGTGCGGCATGGCGGTCGAAGACTCGTTGCCCACCCTGCGCCGGCTGGCGGATCTGGCGGAGCTGCTGATCCCCGGTGCGGTCGTCTACGTGCGGTACTCGCCCGGTCCGGAGGCCGACGCGGAGCACCCGAGCACCGATCACGAGAGCGGGCTGGAGATGCCCGGGGTGTCGGTGAACCCGTTGAACGCGCCGGGCTGGTGGTCGTTGCCGGTGGAGGACTGGCTGGCGCGGCGGATCGTGCAGTACGCGCACCAGCAGGCGGAGGGGGCGCGGCCGTGGGTGCTGACCGGCAAGGAGGTCGACTTCGGGCCGGACAACGAGCCGCTGCTGGTGGACGTGGAGCCGATCGCGTGGATCTCCGAGGACCTGGTGCGCGAGGCGCACGAGCGGTACCACTCCCGGCTGGACGCGGGGCGCGCGACGCACGAAGATTGATCGCGTGGGTTTGTCCCGCCCGGCGGGCGGGAAAGCGGGACGTGCCGGGAGGTGAGCGATGGGCGTGGGTGACTGGTTGCGGTCGTGGCCGGTCTACCGGCAGCTGACCGGCGCCGACCGGCTGGGCCGGGGCAGCGCGGCGCAGTCCGCCCGGTCGCACTCCCTGATGCCGCGCACCGCGTCCGCGGACCGGGTGGTGCACTCGGTGTGCCCGTACTGCGCGGTGGGGTGCGCGCAGAAGGTGTACGTCTCCGGCGAGCGCGTCGTGCAGATCGAGGGCAACCCGGATTCGCCGATCTCGCGGGGCCGGTTGTGCCCGAAGGGGTCGGCGAGCAAGCAGCTGGTGACCGGCCCGCAGCGGCAGGAGAAGGTGCTCTACCGCGCGCCGTACGCGACGGAGTGGCAGGAGCTGGACCTGCCGTCGGCGATGGAGATGGTGGCCGAGCGGGTTTTGGACGCGCGGCGGCGGGGCTGGCAGGACACCGACGAGCACGGCAACCCGTTGCGGCGGACGATGGGGCTGGCGAGCCTGGGCGGCGCGACGCTGGACAACGAAGAGAACTTCCTGATCAAGAAGTTGTTCACGGCGCTGGGTGCGATCCAGATCGAGAACCAGGCCCGTATTTGACACTCCGCCACGGTTCCCGGTCTGGGAGCCTCCTTCGGTCGCGGTGGCGCGACGGACTACCAGCAGGACCTCGTCAACTCCGACTGCGTGATCATCATGGGCTCGAACATGGCCGAGGCCCATCCGGTCGGGTTCCAGTGGGTGGTGGAGGCCAAGGCGCGTGGCGCGAAGGTGTTCCACATCGACCCGCGGTTCACGCGGACGAGCGCGCTGGCCGACCGGCACGTGCCGTTGCGGGCGGGCTCGGACATCGCGTTCCTGGGCGGGGTGATCAACCACATCCTGTCCAACGGGCTGGAGTTCCGGGAGTACGTGCGGGCGTACACGAACGCGTCGTTCCTGGTGCGGGAGGACTTCCGGGACACCGAGGACCTGGACGGGCTGTTCAGCGGGTACGACCCGGAGACGGGGTCCTACGATCCGGCGAGCTGGCACTACGAGAGCGCACGGCCGCGCGAGGGCCGGGGCAGCCGGTCGAAGGAGCAGTCCTCGCCCTACCAGCACGGTTCGGGCGGGCCGCCGCTGGAGGGCGGGGCGGACGACATCGCCGCGGATCCGACGCTGGAGCACCCGCGGTGCGTGTTCCAGGTGCTCAAGCGGCACTTCGCGCGGTACACGCCGGAGATGGTGGAGCGGACCTGCGGCGTCCCTGCCGAGGTGTTCGAAGAGGTGTGCCGGGCCTGGACGGAGAATTCGGGGCGGGAGCGGACCGCGGCGCTGGTGTACAGCGTGGGCTGGACGCAGCATTCGATGGGCGCGCAGTACATCCGGGCGGGGTCGATCATCCAGTTGCTGCTGGGCAACATCGGCCGTCCGGGTGGCGGGGTGTTCGCGTTGCGCGGGCACGCCTCGATCCAGGGGTCGACGGACATCCCGACGTTGTTCAACCTGCTGCCCGGGTACCTGCCGATGCCGGACACCTCGCACGAGAGCATCGACGACTACCTGCACCTGGTGCGGGGTGACCGGCAGAAGGGGTTCTGGCGCAACGCCGACGCCTACCTGGTGTCGCTGCTGAAGGAGTACTGGGGCGACCACGCCACGGCGGACAACGACTGGTGCTTCGACTACCTGCCGCGGATCAACGGCGACCACGGCACCTACCGCACGGTCATGGACATGATCGACGGGAAGGTGTTCGGGTACTTCCTGCTGGGGCAGAACCCGGCGGTGGGGTCGGCGCACGGGCGGTTGCAGCGGCTGGGCATGGCGAACCTGGACTGGCTGGTGGTGCGGGACCTGGCGATGATCGAGAGCGCCACGTTCTGGAAGGACTCGCCGGAGGTGGAGACCGGGGAGATCGTGCCGGAGCAGTGCCGCACCGAGGTGTTCTTCTTCCCGGCGGCCTCGCACGTGGAGAAGTCCGGCACGTTCACCCAGACGCAGCGGATGCTGCAGTGGCGGGACAAGGCGGTCGAGCCGAGGGGCGACCAGCGCAGCGAGCTGTGGTTCTTCTACCACCTCGGCCGGCTCCTGAAGGAGAAGCTGGCGACCTCGGCCGACGAGCGGGACCGGCCGCTGCGGGAGCTGTGGTGGGACTACCGGATGGAGCACGGCGACGAGCCCTCCGGCGAGGACGTGCTGCGGCGGATCAACGGCGTCGACCTGACCACTGATCGCGCGCTGAACGGCTACCTGGAGCTCAAGGCCGACGGCAGCACGGCGTGCGGGTGCTGGATCTACAGCGGCGTGTACGCCGATGAGGTGAACCAGGCGGCGCGCCGCAAGCCGCACGACGAGCAGGGCCCGTATGAGTCGGAGTGGGGCTGGACGTGGCCGCTGAACCGGCGGGTGCTCTACAACCGGGCCTCGGCGGACCCGCAGGGCCGGCCGTGGAGCGAGCGCAAGAAGCTCGTGTGGTGGGACGCGGACAAGGGCGAGTGGACCGGGCACGACGTGCCGGACTTCGAGAAGACGAAGCCGCCGGACTTCCGGCCGGAGCCGGGCGCGTCGGGTCCGGACGCGCTGCACGGGGACGACCCGTTCATCATGCAGGCCGACGGCAAGGCGTGGCTGTTCGCGCCGAACGGGGTGCTGGACGGGCCGCTGCCCACGCACTACGAGCCGCACGAGTCGCCGGTGCGCAACCCGCTGTACGGGCAGCAGGGCAACCCGGCGCGCAAGGTGTACGGGCGGGTGGACAACCCGTCGAACCCGTCGCCGCCGGAGGCGCACGGTGAGGTGTTCCCGTTCGTGTTCACCGCGGCGCGGCTGACCGAGCACCACACCGCGGGCGGGATGAGCCGTCAGCTGCCGTACCTGGCGGAGTTGCAGCCGGCGTTGTTCGTGGAGGTCTCGCCGGAGCTGGCGGCCGAGCGCGGGCTGGCGCACCTGGACTGGGCGCACGTGGTGACGAGCCGGGCGGCGGTGGAAGCGCGGGTGTTCGTGACCGAGCGGATGCGGCCGCTGCGGATCGAGGACCGGGTGGTGCACCAGATCTGGATGCCCTACCACTGGGGGCACACCGGGCTGGTGGACGGCGACGTGGTCAACGACCTGCTGGGCGTGGTGGTGGATCCGAACGTGTTCATCCAGGAGAGCAAGGTGGCCACCTGCGACATCCGGCCGGGGCGGCGTCCGCGCGGCCCGGCGCTGCTGGCCTACCTGGAGGAGTACCGCACGCGGGCGGGGATCACCGTGGAGACCGGGACGCGGATCGCCACGGCGCGTCCGGACAGCGCCCACACGGAGGAGCGGTCATGAGCAACAGCTTCTACGGCCCGCTGGACGACGTGGCGGGCGATGCCGGCTATTCCGGGCACCCGCCGCGGATGGGGTTCTTCACCGACACCTCGGTGTGCATCGGCTGCAAGGCCTGCGAGGTGGCGTGCAAGGAGTGGAACGGGGTGCCCGACGACGGGTTCGACCTGCTGGGCATGTCGTTCGACAACACCGGGATGCTGGGCGCGAACTCGTGGCGGCACGTGGCGTTCGTGGAGCAGGAGCGGCCGGGTGCGGTGTCGCCGGAGCCGGTGGACCTGGGGCTGCCCTCGTTCGACCTGCCCGGGGCGGGCAGCGGCGCGGAGGCCCGCACGGATTTCCGGTGGCTGATGAGCTCGGACGTGTGCAAGCACTGCACGCACGCCGGGTGCCTGGACGTGTGCCCGACCGGGGCGCTGTTCCGCACCGAGTTCGGTTCGGTGGTGGTGCAGCCGGACATCTGCAACGGGTGCGGCTACTGCGTGTCCGGCTGCCCGTACGGGGTGATCGACCGGCGCGAGGACGACGGCAGGGCGTGGAAGTGCACGCTGTGCTACGACCGGTTGCGGGACGGGCTGGAGCCGGCGTGCGCGAAGGCGTGCCCGACCGATTCGATCCAGTTCGGGCAGCTGGACGAGCTGCGGGAGCGCGCGGCCCGGCGGGTGGACGCGCTGCACGAGGCCGGGGTGACCGAGGCGCGGCTGTACGGGGAGAGCCCGGACGACGGTGTGGGTGGCGACGGCGCGTTCTTCCTGTTGCTGGACGAGCCCGAGGTGTACGGTCTGCCGCCGGATCCGGTGGTGCCGACGCGGGACGCGGGGTCGATGTGGAAGTTCGCCGGCATGGCCGCGTCCGCGCTGGCGGCCGCCGCGGTGTCGGTGTTCTTCGGACGGGGCAGGGGATGAAGGAGCAGGTCGCGGTGCCCAAGGCCGAGTTCCGGTCCTACTACGGGCGGCCGGTGCTCAAGCCGCCGGTGTGGGAGTGGAAGATCCCGGCCTACCTGTTCACCGGCGGGTTGTCGGCCGGGTCGGCGATGCTCGGCGCGGGGGCGGACCTGACCGGCCGTCCGGTGCTGCGGCGGGCGAGCCGCGCCGGGGCGCTGGGCGCGCTGGTGGCGAGCATGTACCTGCTGGTGGCTGATCTGGGGCGGCCGGAGCGGTTCCTGCACATGCTGCGGGTGGCCAAGCCCAGTTCGCCGATGAGCGTGGGCACCTGGATCCTGGTCGCCTACGGGCCGGGCGCGGGGGTGGCCGGGGCGGCGGAGCTGGTGCCGCGGCGGTGGCGGGGCACATGGCCCGGCCGTCTGCTGGGCCGGCTGGCACGGCCTGCGGGGTTGTCGGCGGCGGCGATCGCGCCCGGGGTGGCCTCGTACACGGCGGTGCTGTTGTCGCAGACCGCGGTGCCCGCCTGGCATGCGGCGCACCGGCAGCTGCCGTTCGTGTTCACCGGGTCGGCCGCGGCCAGCGGCGCCGGGTGGGGCATGGTGTGGGCGCCGGTCGCCGAGGCGGGGCCGGCGCGACGGCTGGCGGTGCTCGGCGCGGCGGCGGAGCTGGTGGCGTCGAAGGTGGTCGACCAGCGCCTCGGGCTGGTTTCGCAGGCCTACACCACCGGCAAGGCGCACCGGCTGCGGAAGTGGTCGGAGTACCTGACGCTGGGCGGCGCGGCCGGTGCGCTGGCCGGGCGGCGCAGCCGGGCCGTGCAGGTGGTGTCCGGGCTGGCGCTGCTGGCCGGCAGCGCGTTGCAGCGGTTCGGGGTGTTCGAGGCCGGTGTGGAGTCCACGAAGGACCCGCGGTACGTGGTGGAGCCGCAGCGGGACGCGATCAACCGGGTGAGCGGGCGCTGAGCAGGTTCGCCAGCGAGAAGGACTCGCCGCGGGCGAGCAGTCGCACGTCGGTGGCCGGGTGGCGGCGCGCGGCCTCGGCGAGGAAGTTCGACACCGGCGAGGTGAACTTGCCGTAGTCGTCGAAGTGCACCGGCACCACGTGGGTGGGGTTCATCAGCTCCAGCATCCGGCCGCCCTGCCGGTCGTCCATGGTGACCAGCACGCCGAGGACGCGGGTGCCGCCCAGGTGCAGCACGGCCAGGTCGATTTCGGGGTAGCGGCGGCGGATCCCGGTCAGCTCGTCGTGGATGATCGTGTCGCCGCTGACGTAGATCCGCAGCGTGGCCGCGCCGGGGTGCGGGGTGTACTCCCAGATGCTGCCCATGACCGGCGGCAGGATCCGGTTCAGCGGGCCGCGCGAGTGGCGTGCGGGGACGGCGGTGACGGTGAGCTGGGCGTCGCCGTCGCGGAAGGTGTCGCCGCCCCAGGTGGGCAGGGCGACAGTGGCCTGGAAGCCGCGTTTGGCCAGCCTGCGGGCGGCGTGCTCGGTGGTCAGGATCGGCACGTCGGCGGGCAGGTCCCGGCGGGCGACCCGGTCGAAGTGGTCGCCGTGGAGGTGGGACAGCACGACACCGTCCAGCGGGGGCAGGTCGGCGACCTGCGCGGCCGGTTCGGTGCGGCGCCGGGACACCAGGCCCTGCCCGAAGTGGGACCACTGGCCGCGGTGCAGGAAGTTCGGGTCGGTCAGCACCGTGAACGGCCCCAGCCGCACCAGGGTGGTGGCGGTGCCGATGAAGGTGAGCGAGTCGGCGGGGAACATCAACGGCCCTTCCGGTCGGTGTCCGGTACGGCTACCCACCGCGGGGCGGATGATTCGCGCGCGGCTGGGTAGCCGCCCGGTATGGCACCTCCCGTCGTGCGACCCGTGTTCGGCGCGCTGGCCCGGCTGCGGCACGCGCGCGTGTTCCACCCGCGCGGTGTCCTGCTGCGCGGCACCCTGGAGACCCTGACCCCCGGCGAGCTGCCGCTGCCACCCAGCGGGCCGGTGGTGGCGCGACTGTCCAAAGGGGCCGGTCTGCCCGGCGGGATGCCCGACATCCTCGGGCTGGCGCTGCGCATCCCGACCGACGACGGGCCGTGGGACCTGACCCTGGCCAGCGCGAGCGCGCGGGTGCTGCTGAGGCCGGCGACGGGGTGGCGGCGGACGATGTTCAGCAGTCTCGTGCCCTACCGGGTGGCCGCCGGGCTGCGGTGGATCCTCGCCGAGGTGGACGGCCCGGACGGCGCCGCGCTCGACAACGTGGACGCGGTGACGGTCACCTGCTCGGCGGCGAAGCTCACCGGCCCGGCCACCCCGGTCGCGCGGATCGCACTGGACACCCCCCTCGGCGACGGCGAGCGCCCCAGCTTCGACCCGATGCTGCACAGCCCACCCGGCGCGCGGCTCTACCCGGAGTGGCTGTCCCGCCTGCGGGAGCCCGCCTACCAGGGCAGCCGCGCCGGCCGCCGCTGATCCTTGCTCCGCAGAACGCTTCGCCACTCGACGAGCCCTGCCCAGGTGCCGCGACCGCGCCGCGCCCATGGTTCCGGCGCGCCAGGATCGACCGGATCCCCGCGTGCTCTTCCCGGGATCAGCCGGTTTCCCGCATGCGGAACGCGGCCTCGGCGACCCGCAGCGGCATGCCGAGCGCGTGGCCACCGCTAGGCGGTGCTCCGCACGCCGCTCAACGGACTCCGCTGTGGCGCTGCGACCGCGTTGCGCCGGGCAGCGCGCCCGATGTTGCGGCGCGCGAGGATCAGCCGGGTTTCCGCACGCGGAAGGCGGCTTCGCGGCCCGCAGCGGCATCCTGAGCGCACGGCCACCGCCAGGCGGTTCTTCGCTGGTCGCTCTGCCACTCAACGGACCCCGGCCTGGCCGCACTCGTGTCGCGTCGGGCGTCGCGCCTTGGCGTTCCGACGCTGTCTCCTGTCCAGGATCAGCCGGTTTCCCGCATGCGGAACGCGGCCTCGGCGACCCGCAGCGGCATGCCGAGCGCGTGGCTGTAGGTGCGCGTCCACGCCAGGCGACGCTCCATCTCCTCGCCCTGCACCGTGCACCGCGAGCCCATCGCCGCCCGGTAGGCCTCGCCGGCGGCGTGCGCGGCGGCTTCGGCCTGGCGGTGCGCCTGCGCGGCCAGCCGCCGTCGCCGGGTCTCGGCGCTCGTCAGGATCTCCTCGGCCAGCAGCTGCGCCCGCGTCAGCAACGCGACCGCCTGCTCGTCCACCGTCGGCACGCCGTCGGACGCGTCGCGGGCCCGCAGCCGCGCGACCTCCGCGCGCAGGCGCGCCGCCTCGCGGTCGCGGGTGGCCAGCTCGTCGGCCAGCCGCCGCTGGAAGTCGTGCACGTCGCCGCGGTCGAAACCCCGCCGGTGCCAGGGCGCGCGCCGGAACGGGCGGGCCCGCACGCGGTCCGCGGTCAGCCCGTGCTGCGGACCGGTTCCGGTGTCCGGCGGCGGGAGCAGCACGGTCTGCCGTCCCCGGCCGCGCACCTCGGCGTTGGTCATCACCTCGGCGACGACCGCGTAGGCGCTGGTCCAGTCCGCGGCCAGCTCCGGCGTCCACCGCTCGCCGAGGAAGTGCTCGAGCGTGGCCAGCAGCGCCTGCCCGACCAGCGGGTAGTGCTCCGGGCGCACCCCGGCCTCGCGGTGCGCCCGGCCCAGCCCGCGCAGGTAGGGGACCGCGGCGTCAAGGTCGTCCACGTGGGTGACGATCTGCCCGAGCCCGAAGACGAAGCGCTTTCGCTGCGACGCGAGCGACACCGGGAACAGGTCCCGCAGTGACGGGCGGAGCAGGAACAGCGTGGCGTAGAACCAGAGCGGGACCTCGTCACCGCGCTCGGCGACGGTGGTCCAGCTCGCCCGTAGCCGGGGGATGTCCACGGCGGTTAGCGCGCCTCTCCGGCGATGACCGGGCGGCCCCGGTCGGTGCAGGCCATTTCGCGCTGGTCCTTCCCTTGACGAATGGCAGGAGCCTAGGACCGGCCATTCGCCAAGGGAAGGGTTTCCAGCAGTGGAAAATAGGTTTCAGGAATCGTGGCGGAACCGGTCAGCCCCGGCGGTAGCGCAGCCCGTACCCGTAGGGGAACAGCGGGTCCTGCCCGTCGCCGACGTTGATCGGCTGCTGCGCGGCGCTGCGCATCCACGTCACCGGCAGCTTCCCGGTCGGGTTGTAGTCGCCGAACAGCACGTCGGCGACGCCGCCGCCTTCGGTGCCCGGCAGCCACGACGCCAGCAGCGCGTCCCAGCCGGGCAGTTCCGCGGCGATGTCCAGCGGACGGCCGGACACCAGCACGACCACCACCGGCACCCCGGAATCCTTGAGCCGCTGCAGGGTCGCCAGGTCCTCCGCGTCCAGACCCATGCCCGCCGGCCGGTCGCCCATGAACTCCGCGTACGGCGTCTCGCCGACCACCGCGACCGCGACGTCGTAGCTGCCGTCGATGCCGACGCCGTCCCGGTTGTAGGTGACCGCGCTGGAACGCGCCTTGTCGCGGATCCCTTGCAGGATCGTGGTTCCCGGCGTGATCGGCCCGCTCGAGCCCTGCCAGGTGATCGTCCAGCCGCCGCTCTGGTTGCCGATGTCGTCGGCGTTCTTGCCCGCTACGAAGATCTTCTGCCCGTTCTTGCCGAGCGGCAGCACGCCGCCGTCGTTCTTGAGCAGCACCTGCGACTCGCGCACCGCCTGCCGCGCCAGCGCCCGGTGTCCGGCGCTGCCCACGGTCGAGGTGTAGCGCCGGTCGGTGAAGGGCCGCTCGAACAGCCCGAGCTGGAACTTCTTGGTCAGGATGCGGCGGTTGGCGTCGTCGATGCGGCTCATCGGCACCCGGCCCGCCTGCACCTCGGCCCGCAGCGTGTCGATGAACTTCACGTAGTCGTAGGGCACCATCACCATGTCCACGCCCGCGTTGATCGAGGCCCGGACCTCCTCGGCGGTGAAGCCCTCCTGGCCGTCGATCTTGTCGATGCCCTGCCAGTCGGACACGACGAACCCGGAGAAGCCCAGCTCGCCCTTCAGCACATCGGTGATCAGGTAGCGGTTGGCGTGCATCTTCACGCCGTTCCAGCTGCTGAAGGAGATCATCACCGACCCGACCCCGCGCTGGACCGCGGCGCGGAACGGCGCCAGGTGGATGGCCCGCAACTGCTGCTCGGTGAGCTCGGTGTCGCCCTGGTCCACACCACCGGTCGTGCCGCCGTCGCCGACGTAGTGCTTGGCCGTGGCCAGGACCGATCCCTTGTCGGACAACGACCTGCCCTGCAGGCCGTCGATGATCGTGGTCATCGACGAGGCCAGTTCCGGGGTCTCGCCGAAGGACTCGTAGGTGCGGCCCCAGCGGTCGTTGCGGGCCACGCACAGGCACGGCGCGAAGTCCCAGTCCACGCCGGTGCCCGACACCTCTTCGGCCACGGCGTCGCCGATGCGGCCCACCAGCTTCGGGTCGCGGGTCGCGCCCAGTCCGATGTTGTGCGGGAAGATCGTCGCGCCGTAGACGTTGTTGTGGCCGTGCACCGCGTCCACGCCGTAGATGATCGGGATGCGCAGGGGAGAGGTCAGCGCGGCGCGCTGGAACCCGTCGTACATGTCGGCCCAGGACTGGGCGGTGTTCGGCGTGGGCACCGAGCCGCCGCCAGACAGCAGCGACCCGAGCCGGTGGGTCGCGATGTCGGCGGGGTCGGTGATGGCGCCGCGCTCGGCCTGGGTCATCTGGCCGAGCTTGTCGTCCAGGCTCATGCGGGACAGCAGGTCGGCCACCCGCACCGGGACCGGTTTGCCCGCGTCGAGGTAGGCGGGGCGGTGCTGGACGGGCGCCGCCGACACCGTGGTCGCGCCGGAGACGAGCGCGACGGTGGCGGCGAGCGCGGCGAAGAGGGTTTTCCGGCGAACAGATCGGGGTCTCATCCGTGGTCCTCCTTGACGCATCGGATTTGTTGCCGTGGGCAACTTAAGGGCCCTGCTGTAACCTAGCCCACACTTCCGGGACAGGTCCAGACCTCTGTTCGGCCTACGACTTCCGTCGGTAGGTTGGGTTGCATGGCAAGGCCGAACAGCACCGTCGTCGTGCTCGCCGGGGCAGGCGCGGACAAGGTCATGGCCGGGCTCGACGGGCTGGCCAACGTGCACGTGGCGGCGTCGGCGGACGCGGCCGCCCTGGTGTCGCACGCCGCGTACGTGGTGCACGACCGGGACCCGCTCGCCGGGGTCGCGCAGGCGTGGGCCGGGTTCTTCGACCGGCAGGCTCCCGCCGGCGCACTGGAGGTCGCGATCGAAAGCGCGGTCGCCGACCTCCGCCGCGGCGTCACGCTGCTGCCCGACTACTACGTCGTGCTCGACCCGGAATCCCTGCCGCCCACGGGGAAGCACTGGTGGCTGGGCGTGCTCGCGGGCGCCGCGCCCAGCCGGGTCGTCCCGGCCGCGCCGACGGCGTCCGCGGTGCGGGAAGCGCTCTCCCGGCTGCCGTCGGGCCGGTGGTGGCCCGACGACGTGGAGACCTGGCTACGCGACCTGGTCCGCGTGGTGCCGGACCAGGTCGGCCTGCCCCGGCCCGCTCAGGCCTGAAGACCCCAGTCGCGGATCACGGCTTCGGTGTCCGCGCCCGGCGTGGGCGGCGCCGACGGCTCGCCGCTGGGCGTCCGGGAGAACCGCGGCGCGGGCGCGGCCTGGGTCGCGCCGTTGATGTCCCGCACGGAGCCGCGCGCGCTCAGGTGCTCGTTCTCCGCCGCCTCGGCGAAGGACAGCACCGGTGTCACACACGCGTCCGTCTCGGCGAACACCGCCGTCCACTCGTCGCGGGTGCGGGAGGCGATGACCTCGGTGAACCGCTCCCGCAGCTTCAGCCACCCGGAGCGGTCGCCCTGCGCGGGCAGGTCCTCACCGTCCAGGCCGAGGCCCTTGAGCAGCTCGGCGTAGAACTGCGACTCCAGCGCCCCCACCGCGATGTACCCGCCGTCGGCGCACCGGTAGGTGTCGTAGAACGGGCAGCCGGTGTCCAGCAGGTTCGTGCCCGGCTCGTCGGCCCACGCGCCCTGCGCCCGCAGCGCCCACACCATCTGCAGCAGCACGCTCGCGCCGTCGACCATCGCCGCGTCCACCACCTGGCCCCGACCGGAACTGGCGCGCTCCACCAGGGCCGCCAGCACCCCGGTGACCAGGAACATCGAGCCGCCGCCGAAGTCGCCGACCAGGTTCAGCGCCGGGATCGGCTTGCCGCCGGTGTCGCGGACCGCGTGCAGCGCGCCGGTCAGGGAGATGTAGTTGATGTCGTGCCCGGCCCGCTTCGCCATCGGGCCGTCCTGGCCCCAGCCGGTCATCCGGCCGTAGACCAGGCGCGGGTTGCGGGCGAAGCAGTCCTGCGGGCCGACACCGAGCCGCTCGGCCACGCCCGGCCGGAAACCCTCCAGCAGCACGTCCGCCTTCTCGACCAGCTGCTCCACCAGCCGCTTGCCCTCGGGGGTCTTCAGATCGGCGGCGATCGAGCGGCGGCCGCGCAGCACGTGGTCCCGCGCCTCCGGCGGCAGCACCTGCAGGCCACCCGATGGCCGCTCGACGCGCACCACGTCCGCGCCCAGGTCGGCGAGGACCATCGCCGCGTGCGGTCCAGGGCCGATGCCCGCCAGTTCCAGCACCTTGATCCCCGCCAGCGGCCCCATCGGCACTGCTCCCCACTCGTCGTCGTGCAAGTGCCCCGGATTGTGCCAGGCGCGGGCGCGCGGCGGATGTGGCGCATTCCACCGCACTACACGGACCGCTCACGAAACCAGGCGCATCATGGAGTCAGGGCGCTCGCGCCGGGGCGCCGCCGTGGTGAGGGAGCTGCCGATGCCCTACCAAGACCTGGGAGCGTTCATCTGGCCCATCATGGTGCTGATCTGGGTGCTGGCCGCCTCCTACTCGCGCGCCGCGATGCACCACCGCTGGCAGACCCGCGCCCACCCCGCACCCGCCCGTCCACCCGGACGGTCCATCGACGCCCCCGACGCGGCCGCGTCGCTGCGCGTGCTGTGGGACGCCGCGCGCGAGCGGTACGCCCGGATCGCGGGGGAGTACGGCGACTACGAGTCCGACCCCAAGCAGGTGCTGCGCCGGCCCGCGCTGGCCGACCCGGCGGTGCCCTCGACCAGCCGGTTCATCGACGCCTTCCACGAGGCGATGGCCCTGCACACCGAGACCTACCCGCCCACCGACCTGGCCCGCAAGTACGTGGAGGCCACCGAAACCGCCGAAAAGGCCTGGACAGCGGCCTGCGAGGCGGCCGACAAGCTGCGCGCCTCCCGGTTCACCACCGACGAGCGGGCGCTGATCAACCAGGGCATCAAACTGCTCGAACTCGCCGAGGGCGCGGCCACCCCCGCGGAGCAGGAAGCCGCCTTCGCCGCCGCGCGGCAGGTGCTCGCCAAGCTCGAACGCAGCGCAGGCACCCGCCTCGACTGGCGCGTGCCGCGCCCCGCGCGCCAGACCATCGACCGGCTCGGCAGGCCGCCCCTGCCCCCGGCATGAATGTGGCCCGGCCCGACGAGAACCCCGGCCGCGCACGAGGCTGCCGCCCTCGCTGAGGGCCACGCCCGGCTCCGCCCGCGAAGCACCCCCGGCCGGTCGGCGGGGCTTCCGGTCCAGCAGGGTCGGATGACGGAAGGTCACGGCGCGAGGCGCGCCCAGCGAGGTCCGCTCGGCAGGCCCCCGGCGTGAAGGAGGGCAAGTCCCGCTGTCGCCCCGGCGGCTGCAGGTCCACAACCCCGGCGTGAGAGGGGCGCGGCGCGCCGGAAGCGGTTCAGCGGGCACGACCCGGCGGCATCTCGCCGAGCTCGGCCCGCCACGCGCGGCTCCACGGAGGGCGAGCCGCCGCTGCAGGCGGCCGCCGGTCCACCACCCCGGACATGACGAAGGGCCCGGCGCGCGCCGGGCCCTCCACCAACCAGTACCTGCTACCGGCGAGCCTTCGCGGTCTCCCTGTTGTTGGCCTTCTCGATCGCCTTGACCAGCTCGTTCTTGTTCATCGACGAGCGGCCCTTGATGTCCAGCTTCTTGGCCACGTCGTACAGGTGCTGCTTGCTGGCCGAGGCGTCCACACCACCGGCGGTCTTGGTCGCCTTGCGCCCCGCGCCCCGGGCGGCCTGCTTGTCCGACGGGCCCTTGCGGCCCTTCTCCTCCCAGTGGTCGCCGACCTTCTCGAACGAGTGCTTCAGCGACGCGTACGCCGTCTGGTGCGCGCGCCGCCCCTCGCCGTAGGTCTCCACCGCCGAGTCGTGGGTCTTCACCCACGTGTCCTGCGCCTTCTTCGACGACCGCTTCAGCGTGCTGGGCAGGGCTTCACGTCCAGGCATCGGAGCACCTCCTGTCGCCTCTCGTGCCTGCCCCACGGCTTCCCGGTACGGCCGTACGTCAAACTTCGCCGTCCTCGACCCGCATCGCCTGCTGCTCGGCGCCCCCGGCGGGCCGCTGACGGCCCCGGTCCTCACCGATCTCGGTGCCCTCGGCGTCGACCAGCTCGTTGGACCGGTCCGGCGCCGACACCTGCCCGGCCGCGGCCTCGGAGTCCGGCTCGACCGCCCGGTCCGGGTCGCGCACCCGCCAGCTCACCGGGTCCTCCAGCGGCTTCGGCTCGGCGTCCAGCTCCAGGTTCTCCTGCTGCTCCGACGCTGGCTCCTGCGGCATGTTCCCTCCTCAGCCCGGCATCGTCTCGCCGCCGAGCGCGGCGAGCACCTCACCGGTGTAGTACGACGACAACTGGTTCGACGCGAAGAACACGAACGACGGCGCCAGCTCGTCCGGCTGCGCCGCCCGCCCCATCGGCACCTGCTGCCCGAACTTCTCCACGTGCTCCGGCGACATCGTCGCCGGGATCAGCGGTGTCCACACCGGACCCGGCGCGACCGCGTTGATCCGCACGCCCCGGTCGGCCAGCGCCTGCGCCATCGCGTAGGTCCACGCGATCACCGCGCCCTTGGTGGCCGAGTAGTCGATCAGGGACTTGTTGCCGCGCAACCCGTTCACCGACGCGGTGTTCACGATCGACGAGCCCTCGCCCAGGTGCGGCAGCGCCGCGTGCGTCACCCGGAAGTAGCTGTGGATGTTCACGTCGAACGTGCGCGTCCACTGCTCGTCGGTCAGGTCCTCGGGGGAGTCCAGCTCCTGCTGCGTGGCCACGTTGTTGACCAGGACCTCCAGCCCGCCGAACTCCCGCACCGTCTCGTCCACGACCTTGCGGCACTGCTCGCGCGAGCCGAGGTCGCCGGGCAGCAGCAGGCAGCGGCGGCACTCCTTGCGCACCAGTTCCGCGGTCTCCTCCGCGTCGTCGTGCTCGTCCAGGTAGGCGATCGCCACGTCGGCGCCCTCCTTGGCGAACGCGATCGCGACCGCGCGCCCGATGCCGGAGTCACCGCCGGTCACCAGCGCCCGCTTGTCCCGCAGCAACCCGCGCCCGGTGTAGTCCGCCATCCGGTCCCGCGGCCGCGGCTCCATCTCGTCCGTCACGCCGGGCGGTTCCTGTTGCTGACGTGGCTGTCCCATGCGCACACTCCTTCCTCACCTGCCCCGAGGTGTCCCCGCTCCCGGCGGCACCAAACGCGACGGTTCGCGCCCACGCGCGCCGGGTATCCGCGTCCGCATGAACTCGCCAGCGAGCAAGGGCCTGCGCGTCGTCGTCACCGGCGCCAGCGGAAACGTGGGCACCAGCACCGTCGAGGCGCTCAGCCGCGACCCGGCCGTGGCCTCGATCCTCGGCGTGGTCCGCCGCGAACCCGAGTGGCGCGTGCCGAAGCTGGAGTGGCGCACCGCCGACCTGGCCGAGGACCAGATCGCCCACCTGGTGCGCGGCGCCGACGTGGTGATCCACCTGTCGTGGCTGTTCCAACCCACCCACGACCCGGCGCTGACCTGGCGGTCCAACGTGCTCGGCGCGATCCGCGTGTTCGAGGCCGTGGCCAGGGAGAACGTGCCCGCCGTGGTGTACTCCTCGTCGGTGGGGACCTACTCGCCGGGCCCGAAGGACAGCCCGGTCACCGAGAGCTGGCCCACCCACGGCTGGCCCGCGGCCGCCTACCCGCGGGAGAAGGCCTACCTGGAGCGCTACCTCGACGGGTTCGAGAAGGCCAACCCCGGCGTGCGGGTGGTGCGGCTGCGCCCGGCGTTCATCTTCAAACGGGAAGCCGCCTCCGCCCAGCGGCGGTTGTTCGCGGGCCCGTTCCTCCCCGGCAGCCTCGCCCGGCCGTCGCTGATCCCGGTCGTCCCGGACATCCCGGGTCTGCGCGTGCAGGCGGTGCACTCCGCCGACATCGGCGAGGCGTTCCGCCTGGCCGCGATGAAGGACGTGCGCGGGGCGTTCAACATCGCCGCCGACCCGGTCGTCGACGCCAAGGCACTGGCCCGCCTGCTCGGCGCCCGCACCGTCCCGGTGCCCACGTGGGCGATCCGCGGCGTGGTCGCCGCCGGCTGGTACGCCCACCTGCTGCCGGCCTCACCGGGCCTGCTCGACACCGTCCTGCGGCTGCCGATCATGGACACCACCCGCGCCCGAGACGAGCTCGGCTGGACCCCGCGCCACGACGGCCTGGAAGCGATCGGCGAGTTCCTCGCCGGGCTGCGCGCCGGCGCGGGCATGGCGACGCCGCCGCTGACCCCGGACAACGCCCCGACCCGCATCCAGGAGGTGCGCACCGGCATCGGCAACCGGCCGTGACTCAGCGCCGCAGCTCGCCGATGCGGGCCAGCACCTCGTCGACGAGCGGGCGCACCCGCGGCACCAGGTCGGGGCTCCAGGTCTCCTCCGCGTAGTGGCGCGTCCGGTACAGGTCCCGGGCGTGCGCGAGGACCGGACGGTGTTCCGCGGGCAGGTGGGCCAGGGCCCAGTCCGCCGCGGCGTCCTTGGGTTTGATCTCCCCGGTGGCGAGGGTCGCCCACACGCGGGCGAGGGTCAGCACGACGTTGCGCGTGTCGCCGTCCAGGTCGGCGACGAGTTCGGGGATGCCCGCCACGCTCGCCCGCACCACGTCCGAATGCGGCACCGGGTCCAGGAGCCGGGCGGGTGGCGGCCCGGCCAGCGGGTGGTCGCCCGCCAGGACCATCGCCAGCACCAGCGCCAGGTCGGGCATCGGTTCCGGCTGGGGAGGCCCGCTCGCCTGGATTTCCTCCCGCAGCCACTCGCCGTAGAGGAAGTCACCCACCGGCGGGAACCGCCACGGGCTGACCTCGGACCTGACCACGACGGTCAGTTCGACCGGCCGCACCGCGGTGGTCAGCCCGGAGATCTCCAGCAGGCCGTCCAGCAGCGCGCGCCGCTGCCGCTGGTCCAGGCTCCGCCGCGTGACGGCGAGGACGTCCAGGTCGCTGGCCGGGCGGAGACCCCCGAGCACCGCCGAGCCGTGGAGGTACACGCCGAGCAGCTCCGGGCCCGCGACGTGCCGGACGAGCCCGACGGCGCGCTCCAGCTGATCCCCCACAGCGTTGATGATAGGAATGGCGGCGTGAGCATCGAGACCGCGGCCGATGAAGCCGTCACGCTGACCAGCGACCTGATCCGCATCGACACCACCAACACCGGCGATCCGGACACGCTGGTGGGGGAGAAGGCGGCAGCGGAGTTCGTCGCGGAGAAGCTCACCGAGGTCGGCTACGAGATCGAGTACGTGGAGTCCGGCGGGCGCAACCGCCACAACGTCATCACCCGGCTCGCCGGCGCCGACCCCAGCCGCGGGGCGCTGCTCGTCCACGGCCACCTCGACGTCGTCCCCGCGGACGCGTCCGAGTGGTCCGTGCACCCCTTCTCCGGCGCCATCCAGGACGGCTACGTGTGGGGCCGCGGCGCCGTCGACATGAAGGACATGCTCGGCATCATGCTGGCGCTGGCCCGTCACTACAAGCGCGAGAACATCGTCCCGCCGCGCGACATCATCTTCGCCTTCCTCGCCGACGAAGAGGCCGGCGGCAAGTACGGCGCCCAGTGGCTCGTGGACAACCGCCCCGACCTGTTCGAAGGCGCCACCGAGGCGATCAGCGAGGTCGGCGGCTTCTCCATCAGCCTCAAGGACGACGTCCGCACCTACGTGGTGGAGACCGCGGAGAAGGGCATCCGGTGGATGAAGCTGCGCGTGCGCGGCACCGCCGGGCACGGCTCGATGATCCACCACGACAACGCCGTCACCAAGCTCGCCGCCGCCGTCGCGCGGCTCGGGCAGCACCGGTTCCCGCTCGTGCTCACCGACTCCGTGCGCGAGTTCCTCGCCGGCGTCACCGAGATCACCGGCTGGGACTTCCCCGAGGACGACATCGACGGCGCGGTCGCCAAGCTCGGCAACATCTCCCGCATGATCGGCGCGACCCTGCGCGACACCGCCAACCCGACGATGCTCACCGCCGGCTACAAGTCCAACGTCATCCCCTCGGTCGCCGAAGCCGCCGTGGACTGCCGCATCCTGCCCGGCCGCATGGAGGCCTTCGACCGCGAGCTCGACGAGATCCTCGGCCCGGACATCGAGAAGGAGTGGATGGAGCTGCCGCCGGTCGAGACCACCTTCGACGGCGCGCTCGTCGACGCCATGACCGCCTCGATCACCGCCGAGGACCCGGGCGCGAAGGTGCTGCCCTACATGCTCTCCGGCGGCACCGACGCCAAGTCCTTCCAGACGCTGGGCATCCGCAACTTCGGGTTCGTGCCGCTCCAGCTGCCTGCCGACCTGGACTTCTCCGGGCTGTTCCACGGCGTGGACGAGCGGGTGCCGGTCGACGCGCTCAAGTTCGGCACCCGCGTGCTGGACCGGTTCTTCCGCGCCTCGTGACCAGCGCGGCGCAGCTCCGCAAGACGGCGCGGTCCCTGCCGGAAACCACGGAGGACGGCGGCGCCTTCACCGTGGGCGGCGCGGTGTTCGCGGCGCTGGTGGACAAGCAGGTGACGCTGCGGCTGCCCGCGTCCGAGGTGGACGAGCTGCTGGCAGCGCACCCGACGGCCGCCCGGGACAGCGGCGGGGTGCGGGTGCCGCTGGCCGACATCGACGGCCGGCAGCTCAACCACTGGGTGTGGCGCGCCTGGCTGGCACACGCCCCGGAACACCTCGCGCGCACGGCCACCGCGGCGGTGGCGGGCGAGAGCGGCGACCTGCCGCGGGCCATCGGCCGCCCCGCCACCCGCGCGCTGGGCAACGCCGGGATCACCACGCTCGACCAGGTCGCCGCCATGACGGAGGCCGAGCTGCTCGCCCTGCACGGCATGGGCCCCAAAGCCGTGCGCATCCTCCGCGAAGCGCTCGCGGAGACGGGCCGCTCACTCGCCGGCTAGGTCCCGACCGGGCGGGGCCCGGTTTCCGCGCGCGCCGCGCCGGCCCAGATCAGTGCGGCGACCCAGCCGATGAGGGACCACCCCGCCAGGAGGGTGCACACCGCGATCGGCCGGACGTCGGCCACACCGCGGCGGCGGGCGAGCAACACCGGCGCGAACCACACCGGGACGCATGTGACCAGCGCGACGATGCCCAGCAGCACCACCAGCGCCACGCCCATCCCGGCGAAGACCGCCAGCAACGCCACGGCCACCGCGACCCCGGCGCAGGCGGCGGTCACGACACGGACAACGGGCGAGGAGGACATGCTGCTCCTTCCAAGGGGCAGCACTGAGATCGACACGAGGGCCCCACCCGTTACCGCTCTTCGCGCGTAGCGCATCCGTCGAGGGGGCGGCTCTGGGCCCGGCGCCCAGCTGCGGGCGCCGCTCGGGTCAGATCAGGACCTCGGGCAGGGCGGTGGCCGGCTGCCGCTTGCGGCGCAGCCACACCCGCCGGGTGCCGTCGGAGTAGAGCCGGACCGTCGAGAGCTCCCACCCGCCGTACTCGGCGTTGATGGACAGCTGCGTGGCCGCGGCCCGCCGGGAGACGCCGGGTGGCAACTGCAACCGGCGGTACTCCCAGTCCTCGTCGACCACCGCCTCCTGGTGCTTCATGGCTGGATCACCTGGACCCCTTCTCCCGCCGCGGAGCCGACGACCACCCGCCCGCTCCGCTCCTCGACGGTAACCGAATCCGGCTGCCGGACCGTCGGGAAACGGTACTTCTCGACCGGTTCGCCGCCGCGCACGTCGAACCCGACGACCTCGTTGCGCTCGGTGAGCGTCACCCACGCCAGCGCGCGCTGCGCGTCGTAGGCGAGGCCGTACGCCCCGCCGGGAACCGGGTACCGCTGCCGCAGCAACAGCGGGCCGGTGGAGAACGCCAGGAGGGCACCGGCGCGGGTGTCGACCACGAGCACCCGGCCGAAGGAGTCCGCGACCGCGTTGGTGGCGCCGTCCCCGGCGCGCAGGCCCTCGGCGATCGTGCCGCCGTCCACGTCCACCGAGAACACGGCGGTGCGCAGCTCGTCCAGCACGACGGTGTTCCCGCCGGCCTGCAGCACGTCGTCGGCGCTGTAGAGCTGGCCCTCGATCGTCTTGGTCAGCCGGTCGCCGGTGAACACGTCCACGGCCTTGCGGTCCCGCACCGCGACCACCGTCCGGTCGCCCTCGACCACCGCGCCGGACGGCTGCCCGGCCACGGCCAGGGTGCTCACCTCGCCGCCGGGCAAGGCGATCCGGGCGACCTGCCCGGCCGCGGGCAGCGTGGCCAGCAGCACCCCGCCGGACACGCGCAGGTGCTCGACCCGCCCGGCGACCGGCACCCGCACCGGCGCGGCCGCCAGGTCAGCGGCCTGGTACAGCAGCACGGCGTCCGGCACGGCGACGGCCAGCGTCCCGGTGGCCGGGTCGGCGGCCAGCGCGGTGACCTCGGGGGAACCGATCACGGTGCCCGCGGGGGCGGCGGCAGGCTGGGGCGACACGGGCGCCGTCGCCGCGACCGGGTCGGCCACGACCTGCAGCGTGTCGGTGGAGTCACCGGACTTCGACGAGCACCCGCTCAGCACCAGGGCGCAGACCAGCACGACACCGGTCCCGACGGTGGCGGAGGAGCGCACAAGACCTCCGGATCGCATTCCTCTGTTGCCTCCAGCATCCCCTGAAAACCCCGCCGCGTCACGTGCCATCCACCGCACGGTCACTTCGTGCCCCGCTCGGGGTAACCGAACTCGACCGCGCTGACGTCGTCCAGCGCCGAGGAGATCGCGACCGGCAGGGCGATCTCCTCCGCCGCCAGCGACCCGGTCAGCTGCCCGGTGTCGCGCGCCCCGACCACCGGCGCGACCACGCCCGGCCGGTCCCGCACCCACGCCAGCGCCACCACCAGCGGCGACACCCCCAGCCCGTCGGCCGCGGTGGCGACCGCCTCGACGATCCGCGCCGCCCGCTCGGTGCGGTGCTGCTCGACGTAGCCGGCGTACTCGGCCGACGCGCCCCGCGAGTCGGCCGGCGTGCCGTGGCGGTACTTGCCGGTCAGCACCCCGCGGCCCAGCGGCGCCCACGGCAGCACGCCGAGCCCGTGGTGGCGGGCCGCCGGGACCAGCTCGCGCTCCACCCCGCGCTCCACCAGCGAGTACTCGGCCTGCGTCGCGACCAGCCCGGCCGGCCGGGCCGCCGCGGCCGAGGCCAGCTGCCAGCCCGCGTAGTTGCACACCCCGGTGTAGCGGACCTTGCCCGAGGTCACCGCGTGGTCCAGCGCCGACAGCGTCTCCTCCAGCGGCACCGAGTCGTCCCACGCGTGCAGCTGCCACAGGTCCAGGTGGTCCACGCCCAGCCGCCGCAGCGACCCCTCCAACGCGGACAACAACGCGCCGCGGGAGGCGCCACCGCCGAACGGCCCGTCGGTGCGCCGGGCGACGGCCTTGGTCGCCACGACGATCTCGTCACGCGGCACCAGGTCGCCCAGCAGGCCCCCGAGGATCCGCTCGCTCTCGCCGCCGGAGTAGATGTCGGCGGTGTCCACGAGCGTCCCGCCCGCCTCGACGAACGCGACGAGCTGGCTGGCCGCCTCGTCGGCGTCGGTCTCCGCGCCCCAGGACATCGTGCCGAGCGCCATCCGGGAGACCCGCAACCCCGACCTGCCCAGCTGTCGCTTCTGCATGCACAGAGAGTAGCTGCGGCGCGGAGCGCCACCGTTGAGGGTGGCGGCGGGCGACGGGCGGGCGTAACGAAAGTACTGTAAAGAACTTGACGAAGGCGGCTCATCGAGTGATCCGCGCCGCCGATAGCCTCTCCCACCGTGCGAACGCGACTGATTTCCCCGAAGGCCCGGTGAGCATGGGCTGGTTCGAAGCACTCGTCCTCGGCCTGGTCCAGGGCCTGACCGAGTTCCTCCCCATCTCCTCCAGCGCCCACCTGCGCATCACCGCGGCGCTCGCCGGCTGGGACGACCCCGGCGCGGCGTTCACCGCGGTCACCCAGATCGGCACCGAGCTGGCGGTCATCCTCTACTTCTCGAAGAAGATCGGCCGCGTCCTGGCCGCCTGGTGGCGCTCGCTCTACCAGCGGGAGGCGCGCCACGACCCGGACGCCCGCCTCGGCTGGCTGATCATCGTCGGGTCGCTGCCGATCGCGGTGCTCGGCCTGCTGTTCCAGGACGCCATCGACAGCGCGTTCCGCGACCTGCGGCTCACCGCGACGACGCTGATCGGGTTCGGCATCCTGCTGCTCATCGCCGACCGGGTGGGCCGCCAGTACCGGACGCTGGACCACCTCACCGTCCCGCATGGTCTCGGCTACGGCTTCGCCCAGGCCATGGCGCTGATCCCCGGCGTGTCCCGCTCCGGCGGCACCGTCACCGCGGGCCTGTTCCTCGGCTACACGCGCGCCGACGCCACCGAGTACGCGTTCCTGCTGGCCGTGCCCGCGGTCTTCGCCTCCGGCCTGTACAAGCTCACCGACATCGGTGGCGAGCACAGCCCGCAGTGGGGGCCGACGATCCTGGCCACCCTGGTCGCCTTCGGCGTCGGCTACCTGGTGATCGCGTGGCTGATGAACTTCATCAAGACCAAGAGCTACGTGCCGTTCGTGATCTACCGGATCGCGCTCGGCGTGCTGCTCATCGTGCTGGTCGCCACCGGCGTCCTTGATCCGAACGCGGGTCCCGCCATGTAGGTTGGCGGCGTGGCTACCGTGATCCTGCTCCGGCACGGCCGCTCGACCGCGAACGGGTCGGGCGTGCTGGCCGGGCGGACCCCCAAGGTCGGGCTCGACGACACCGGCCGCGCGCAGGCTCAGGCGCTCGTGGAGCGGCTGGCCGGCGTGCCGCTGGCCGAGGTCGTGTGCTCGCCGATGCTGCGCTGCAAGAACACGGTGGCCCCGCTCGTCGCCGAGCGGGGCCTCATCCGCACCGTCGAACCGCGCCTGTCCGAAGTGGACTACGGCGAGTGGACCGGCCGCGAGCTGAAGGACCTGGTCAAGGAACCGCTGTGGCGGGTCGTGCAGGCCCACCCCTCGGCCGCGGTGTTCCCCGGCGGCGAGGGCCTGGCAGGCATGCAGGCCCGCGCGGTCGCCGCGGTGCGCGAGCACGACGCGCGGATCACCGCCGAGCACGGCGACCACGCCGTCTGGCTGCTGTGCAGCCACGGCGACGTGCTCAAGTCCATCCTGGCCGACGCGCTGGGGCAGCACCTCGACGCGTTCCAGCGGATCGTGGTCGACCCGGCGTCGATCTCCGTGGTCCGCTACACCGAGGTGCGCCCGTTCGTGGTGCGCGTCAACGACCACAGTGCGGATCTGGCCGGGGTGGTGCCGCCGGCGCCGAAGCGCGGTAGGAAGAAGAAGACGTCCTCCGACGCGGAGATCGGAGGGTCGACAGGACAGAAGGGCCGCGCTGGATGACACCGGACAACCCGTTCTCGCAGGCGAGCGACCTGCCCTACGGTCTGCCCCCGTTCGACCGGATCGCCGACGAGCACTTCGGCCCGGCGTTCGAGGCCGGCCTGGCCGAGCACGCCGCGGAGATCGAGGCCATCGCAGGCAACCCGGAGCCGGCGACGTTCGAGAACACGATCGTGGCGCTGGACACCTCGGGCCGCCTGCTGCAGCGCGTCTCGTCGGTGTTCTTCAACCTCACCTCCTCCGACACCAACCCGGCGCGGCAGGAGCTGCAGGCCGAGATCGCGCCGAAGCTGGCCGCCCACTCCGACGCCATCCACCTGAACCCGCGGCTGTTCGCCCGCGTCAAGGACCTCTACGACCGGCGCGACCAGCTGGGGCTGGACGAGGAGTCGGCGTGGCTGCTGGAGCGCACCTACACCGACTTCCAGCGCGCGGGCGCCGGGCTCGACGAGAGCCAGCAGGCCAGGTTGCGGGTGCTCAACGAGGAACTGTCCACGTTGTCCACCCGGTTCCAGGAGAACCTGCTGCGCGACACCAACGACCTGGCCGTGCTGGTCGAGGACGCGGCGGAGCTGGCCGGGCTGTCCGACGGCACGATCGCCGCCGCGCGTGAGGCCGCCGCCTCCCGCGGTGCCGAGGGGTACCTGCTCACGCTGAACCTGCCCACCTCGCAGCCGCTGCTGTCCTCGCTGGAGAGCCGGGCGTTGCGGGAACGGCTGTTCACCGCGTCGATCTCGCGCGGCAACCGCGGCAACGACAACGACAACTCGGCCGTGCTGGCGCGGATCGTGCAGCTGCGCGCCGAGAAGGCCGCCCTGCTCGGCCACCCCAACCACGCGGCGTACGTGATCTCCGACGAGACCGCCCGCACCGCCGAGGCCGCCGTCGGGCTGCTGGAGCGGCTCGCGCCCGTCGCCGTGGCCAACGCCCGCCGCGACGCCGCCGAGCTGCAGACCTACCTCGAGCAGGACCACCCGGGCGCGACGCTGGAGCCGTGGGACTGGGCCTTCTACGCCGAACGCGTCCGCAAGGCGAAGTTCGACCTCGACGACGCGACGCTGCGGCCCTACTTCGAGCTGGACCGCGTGGTGCGCGACGGCGTCCTCCACGCGGCGAGCCGGTTGTACGGGCTGAGCTTCACCGAACGCCACGACCTGCCCGTCTACCACCCGGACGTGCGGGTGTTCGAGGTCTTCGACGCCGACGGCGGCCCGCTGGGCCTGTTCCTCGGCGACTACTACACGCGCGACTCCAAGCGCGGCGGCGCGTGGATGAACACCTTCGTCGACCAGTCGCACCTGCTGGGCGAGCGGCCGGTGGTGGTCAACAACCTCAACATCGCGAAGCCGCCCGCCGGTGAGCCGACGCTGCTCACCTTCGACGAGGTCACCACCCTGTTCCACGAGTTCGGGCACGCGCTGCACGCGCTGGTGTCGGACGTGCGCTACCCGAAGTTCTCGGGCACCAACGTGCCGCGGGACTTCGTGGAGTACCCGTCGCAGGTCAACGAGATGTGGATGCTGTGGCCGGAGGTGCTGGCCAACTACGCCAAGCACCACGAGACCGGTGAGCCGCTGCCGCAGCGCCTGGTGGAGCGGCTGGAGGAGTCGGCCCAGTACGGTCAGCCCTTCGCCACCACCGAGTACCTGGCCGCGTCGCTGCTGGACCAGGCCTGGCACGGGCTGGGCACCGAGGACGCGGTCGGCGACGTCGCCTCGTTCGAGGCCGCCGCGCTGGAGAAGGCCGGGGTGGCGGTGCCGGCGATCCCGCCGCGCTACCGCAGCACCTACTTCGCGCACGTGTTCAGCGGCGGCTACTCGGCCGGGTACTACTCCTACATCTGGAGCGAGGTGCTCGACGCCGACACCGTGGAGTGGTTCAAGGAGAACGGCGGTCTCAAGCGCGAGAACGGCGACCACTTCCGGGCCACGCTGCTCTCCCGCGGCGGCGCCGGGGACCCGATGGGCTTCTTCCGCGACTTCCGCGGCCGGGACCCGGAGATCGCGCCGCTCCTGGCGCGCCGCGGCCTGACCGGCGCGTGATGGAGGTCGGGCGGGAGGCGCAGTACGACGTCTTCGCCGAGGAGTTCCTCGACCACGCGCGGGACGGCTTCTACAACGCGCACCTGGACCGGCCGGCGTGCCTGGGCCTGCTCGGGGACATCGCCGGTCTGCGGGTGCTCGACGCCGCGTGCGGTCCGGGCCTGTACGCGGAGGAGCTGGTGGCGCGGGGCGCGGCGGTGGTCGGCGTGGACATCAGCCCGCAGATGGTCGAGCTGTCCCGGCGCCGCGTCCCGGCCGGGGAGTTCCGCGTGCACGACCTCGCCGAGCCGCTCGACTGGCTGCCGGACGCCTCGGTGGACCGGGTGCTGTTCGCGCTGGCCGTGGAGTACGTCGACGACCGGGTGGCGCTGCTGCGGGAGCTGCGCCGCGTGCTCCGGCCGGACGGGGCGCTGGTGCTGTCCCGGCAGCACCCGTTCGGCGACTGGCTCCGGCACGGCGGCAACTACTTCGAGCCGCGCGTGGTCGAGGAGGTGTGGAGCCGCGGCTGGCGGGTCCGCTACTGGCTCTCCCCGCTGGAGCAGACCTGCGAGGAGCTGCGCGCGGCCGGGTTCCTGGTCGAGCGGCTGCTCGAACCCCGCCCGTCACCCGCGGCTGAGGCGCTCGACGCCGAACGGTTCGAACGCCTCAGCCGCGAGCCGACGGGGTTCCTCGCGATCCGCGCCGTGCCGGACCCCCGTCACTGCTGCCAGGGGGAGAGACCGTGACCGACACACCGACCGTCGACTCGTCCAACACCGATCAGTTCCGCTCCTGGGACGGTGGCAATGGAGCGTTCTGGACCGAGCGCGCCGAACGCTTCGACGAGGGTATGTCCGGCTACCACGGCGAACTGTTGAAGGCGGCCGAAATCCAGCAGGATTCCACGATCCTGGACATCGGATGCGGCAGCGGTCAAGTCACTCGTGACGCGGCCCGCATCGCCCGTGGAGGTTCGGCGCTGGGCGTCGACCTGTCGTCGACGCTGCTGGATCTCGCGCGCGCACTGGCAGCGGAGGAGCGGTTGACCAACGCGGCCTTTGTCCAGGCGGACGCGCAACTCCACGACTTCGGTGAGTCGCGCTTCGACGTCGCTGTCAGCAGGCACGGCACCATGTTCTTCGGCGACCGGCAGGCGGCGTTCGCCAACATCGCACGCGCCATCCAGCCAGGCGGCCGCTTCGTGCAGCTGACGTGGCAGGCGCTCGACCGCAACGAGGGCATCAGGACCTTTCGCACCATCGCGTCCGGGGGCCGTGAGCTTCCACCGCCACCACCCGAGGCTCCGACCCCCTTCTCGCTGAGTGACCCTGATCGAGTGCGTCAGCTGCTCACCGAGGCAGGCTTCGCCGACATCGAGATGACGGACTTGTCCATGCCCATGTACTACGGCCGCGATGTCGAGGACGCGTTCGACTTCATCACCGGCAACTTCGCCTCTGCGCTGCGCCAACTCGACAACGAACGGCGCGCCCACGCCATCGACGCGCTCAGAGCCGACATCGCCGCCCACCTCACCGACCGGGGCGTGCTGTACGGCGCGGCACACTGGCTCATCAACGCCCGGCGCACTTGAACGGACGGCCGACCGGGGACCCGCCCGCGTGCCTCGTCCGCGGCGGGACCTCCGGTGGGACGCCCTACCGCGGCGCCTGGAAGCCGCCGATCTCGTGCTCCAGCAGTTCGGCCAGGCGCAGCGGGGTGCGGTCCTCGAACATCGGGCCGATGAGCTGCACCCCCACCGGCAGGCCCTCGGGGGAGCGGCCGGCCGGGATCGCGGTCGCGGGCAGGCCGGGCATCGTCGCCACGCCGGCCCAAACGAGCTGGTCGAAGTACGGGTAGCCGGCGCCGTCGATGTCGATGCGGCGTTCCATCGGGTTCGGGCTGTGGTCGTGCGGGAACGCGGGCGTGGGCGTGATCGGGCAGACCACGGCGTCGAACTCGGCGAAGAACTGCCGCCAGCCGTGGCGGTGGAGTTCGCGGCGGTGGTTCGCCGCCAGCCAGTCGTGGTGGCTGAACACCATGGCGCGCAATCGCACGGCGTCGAGGCTGCGGTCGTCCTCGCTCAGCCCGGCCACGCGGGCCCGCAGTTGCTCGTCGTCGATGGGGAACCGCGCGACAGCGCCGGAGATCAGCAACTGCATGTAGAGCGTCGCGGCTTCGGCCAGGTCGGGCAGCAGCCCGCTGTGCCATTCGACGCGGGCGCCGCCGCCGGTGAGCGCGGCGGCCACCCGGTGCACGCCCGCCCGCACCGCGGCCCCGGTCGGGAGGAGCGGATGTTCGTCCAGCACCAGGACCCGGAAGTCGCTCAGCCGCTCGTGACGTGCGGACGGCAGCGCCACCTGGTGCGCCTTGCCGGCCGTCAGCGGGTCCGGGCCGGCCATGACGTCGAGCAGGAGCGCGAGGTCGCGGGCGGTACGGGCCATCGGACCGACGACGGCGAGGTCGAGGTCGACCGGCAAGGCCGGCCCCGGCGGCGCGACCATACCGCGCGGCGCCGCCAGCCCGAGCGTCGGCTTGTGCGCGTGAATGCCGCAGAAGTGCGCGGGGGTGCGCAGCGAACCGGCGAGGTCGGAGCCGATGGACAACGCACCGAACCCGCACGCCAGAGCCGCCGCCGATCCGCCGGAGGACCCGCCCGCCGTGCGGTCGTGGTCCCACGGGTTGCCGGTGGTGCCGTAGATCTCGTTGAAGGTCTGGATGTCCTGCAGTCCCAACGGCACGTTCGTCTTGCCCAGCACCACCGCGCCCGCGGCCTTGAGCCGCGAAACCTGCACCGCGTCGTCGGCGGGCCGGAACTCCCGGTGTTGCGGCATGCCCCAGGTCGTCGGCAACCCGGCGACGTCGTAGGACTCCTTGACCGTCACCGGAATCCCGAGCAGCGGCCGGTCCTCGCCGCGGGCGCGAGCCCGGTCCGCGGCACGCGCGGCGGCTCGCGCGCGGTCGAAGTCCGGCACGCAGATCGCGTTGACCGCCTTGTCCTCGCGCTCGATGCGGTCGATGGCCTCGTCGGTCAGCTCCACTGAGGACACGGCACCGGCACGCAACGCGGCAGCCAGCTCCTCGGCCGGCTTCAAGCTCCACTCCATGAATCCGACGCTATCCGCGTGCCGGAGAGGGCACAAAATCCCTTCTCCCACAACGAAAACGTGGTCTGGCCTACAACTTACATAAACGATGTATATAAAGATGCTATGCTTCTGCCGTGAGCCGTCAAGACACCGCTCCCGGCGCGTCCGCCGCCATCGGGGCCGCCCTCTACGGCCTGGCCACCAGCGCCGTGAGACGCCTGCCCCGGGACATGAGCCTGACCTCCGCCGCCACCCTGGCCACCCTGGACCGGACCGGCCCGCGGCGCATCACCGATCTGGCCGCGATCGAGGGCGTCACCCAGCCCGCGATGACCGCACTGGTCCGGGTGATGGAGGAGGCCGGCCTGGTCGAGCGGCGGGGCGACGCGGCCGACAAGCGGGTCACGCTGGTGTGCCTGACCGAGGCCGGCGCCTCCTACGTCCGGACGCGGCGCCAGGCGGGCGTCAACGCGTTCGAGCGGTTGATCGACGACCTGACCGGCGAGGAGGTCGAGGCGCTGGTGGCGGCCCTTCCGGCGCTGAAGCACCTGGCAGAGCTCGAAAGCCGGGACCGCGAAGGGTCGAAAAAGTGATCGGCCGGGCGAGGTCGCGGTGAAGGCGTTCCCGGCGGCGCGTTCCGAGCCGCGGCTGCTGGTCCCCGCCCTGATGTTCATCGCTCTGGTCGTGGCGGCGGTCGGCAGCCTCGGGACACCGCTCATCACCAGCGTTGCGACCTCGTTCCACGTCTCGCTCGACAGCGCGCAGTGGACGCTGACCGTCGCGCTGCTCAGCGGCGCCGTCGCCACGCCCGTCCTGGGCCGGCTCGGAGCCGGCCCGCACCGGCGCGCCACGATCCTCGCCACGCTGGCGATCGTCGTCGCCGGCAGCGCGCTCACCGTGCTGCCCCTGCCGTTCGCGTGCCTGCTGGCCGGGAGGGCGGCCCAGGGCGTCGGCCTCGGGCTCACGGCGCTGATGATGGGCGTGGCCCGGGACCACCTCCCCGAGGAGCGCGGCGCGGCCGTGATCGCCCTGATCTCGGTGGTCTCGATCATCGGGGCCGGCGTCGGCTACCCGCTGACCGCACTGCTCGCCGAACTCGGCGGGGTGCGGGCCGCCTACGGCCTCGGCCTGATCGTCACCGCCGCCGCACTCCTGACCGCGTGGCGCTCCATGCCCGAAGCCCCCGCGGGCCGCTCCGCCCGCCTGGACGTGGCGGGCACGATCGTCCTGGCCGCCGCGCTGCTCCTGGTGCTGTTCCTGGCCGGCGAACGGACCCTGTGGAGCCGCCACCTCGCCGTGGCGGCAGGACTCGCCGTCGTCGCGGTGGTGCTGCTCTGCGTCTGGGCCGTCGTCGAGCTGCGCAGCAGGACGCCCCTGGTGGATGTGCGGGCGGTGCGGCACTCGGCGGTCGCCGGGGCGAACCTCGCCATGTTCGTCGGCGGGATCGGCATGTACCTCCTGCTCACCCTCATCACGCGGTACGCGCAGACGCCGCCCGGCGCAGGCTACGGCTTCGGGCTGACGACGTTCGTCGCCGGGCTGGTCCTCATCCCGTTCTCGGTGCTGGGGTTCGTCGCAGGCAAGCTCACGCCGCGGCTGCGGACGCGGATCGCCGACCCCCTGCTCCTGGCCGGCAGCGCCGTCGTGATCGGCGGCGGGTTCGCCCTGTTCGCGGCGGCCCGGTCGGACCTGGCCGAACTGTTCGCGGCGATGGGTGTGCTCGGTTTCGGCGTCGGCGGCTTCTCGGCCGCGATGCCGGGCGTCATCCTGGCCGTCACCCCCAAGAGCGAGACGTCGAGCGCCATGAGCTTCAACTACGTCGTCCGCAGCGTCGGCTACTCCCTGGGCAGCGCCCTCGGCGGCCTCGTCCTCGCCGCGGGCACCGGCCCCGGCCTCCTCTTCCCCGACGACAGCGCTTACACCACCGCGGCGCTGATCGGCATCGGCGCCATGGCGATCACGACGCTGACCAGCCTCGCGCTCGCCCGCCGACGCTCATAAGTCAGAGCACCCATCACAACACTGGAGGTTCCATGCCCAAGGGCTACTGGGTCAGCGTCTACCGCACCATCTCCGACCCCGAAAAGCTGGCTGCTTACAACAAACTGGCCAGTCCGGCCGTCCGGGCCGCGGGCGGGCGGCCCCTCATCCTCGGCGGCCGGGTCGTCGCGCACGACGCCGGGATCGCCGAGCGCACCGTCCTGGTCGAGTTCGACAGCTTCGAGCAGGCCGTCGCGGCGCGCGAGAGCGCGGCCTACCAGGAGGCGCTGGCCGTCCTCGCCGACGGCGTCGAGCGCGACTTCCGCATCGTCGAGGGCATCGACTAGCCGGAGGTCAGCTTTGCAGCGGCCACACCTCGACCACCCCGTGGGCCACCGCGCACGGGGTCCCGGCCACCATCCGCGTGGCCTCCTCCAGCGTGTCGGCCTCGATGATCGCGAACCCGGCGACCGGCAGGTCCGACCGCAGGAACGGGCCCGGCGTCACCTGGGTGCCGGCCGCGTCGTGGTTGCGCACCTGCACCGGCTCGCCCGCGATCCCCATCTCGACCCCGGCGGCGCGCAACCGGGAGTCGTGCTCGTGGGCGGCCGTCCGCACCTCCTCGGCGGTCCGCTCGTAGCCCGCGCTGTCCCCGTAGCCGATGGTGATGAACTTCCCCATCGGGGCAAGGTAGCGCCGCCCGGTCAGCCGAGCCAGTGCCCGTCGCGCATGAGGGTGCGTCCCGGCAGCTCGTTGGCCTCCCGCCAGGCCTGCACCCGCGTCGGCCGGATCCGGAAGTACTGGTACGGCTGGGTCTCCGCACGCGGGTCGAACCCGGTCCGCGCGGCGAACGCCTCGCACGCCGCCGCGTCCGGCTCGACCGGCTCGGCGACGCCGTCGACGAGGACGACGTCCCGCGTCGGGCCGAGGCCCAGGCGCACCCGGCCGTCGGCCAGCAGGTTCCGGCTGGTGAGCGAGTCACGCGGGGTGGCGACGAGCAACGCGGCGCCGTCCCACAGGTAGGACAGCGGGATCAGGTGCACGCCGGCCTCACCGGAAGTCGCCACCCACAGGTCGACGTCGGCCTCCAGCCGGGCGCGGGTGTCGCGCAGCCGCTCGGCGAGCGCGCGGGGCGGATCGATCGCAGTCATGATCACCACGCTGACGCCGGAGGGCCGGCCCCCGTCAGGGAACCGGCCCTCCGCGCACCACCAGGAAAAATCAGATGAGACCGAGCTTCTTCACGGCCTCGCGCTCCTCGGCCAGCTCGTTGACCGACGCGTCGATGCGACCGCGGGAGAACTCGTTGATCTCCAGGCCCTGGACGATCTCGTACTTGCCGTCCTTGCAGACGACCGGGAACGAGGAGATCAGGCCCTCCGGCACACCGTAGGAACCGTCGGACGGCACGGCCATCGAGGTCCAGTCACCCTCGGGGGTGCCGTTGACCCAGTTGTAGATGTGGTCGATGGCGGCGTTGGCGGCCGACGCGGCCGACGACGCGCCACGGGCCTCGATGATCTCCGCGCCGCGCTTGGCCACGCGCGGGATGAACTCCTCGGCCAGCCACTTCTCGTCGTTGACGGCCTCGGCGGCGTTCTTGCCGGCGACCTCGGCGTGGAAGATGTCCGGGTACTGGCTGGCGGAGTGGTTGCCCCAGATCGTCAGCTTCTTGATCTCGCTGACCGGCGCGTTCAGCTTCTTCGCCAGCTGGGCGACGGCGCGGTTGTGGTCCAGGCGGGTCATGGCGGTGAACCGCTCGGCCGGGACGTCGGGCGCGTGCGACTGCGCGATGAGGGCGTTGGTGTTGGCGGGGTTGCCGACCACCAGGACGCGGATGTCGTCGGCGGCGCCGGCGTTGATCGCCTCACCCTGCGGCTTGAAGATGCCGCCGTTGGCCTCCAGCAGGTCGGCCCGCTCCATGCCCTTGGTGCGCGGGCGCGCGCCCACCAGCAGCGCCACGTTGGCGCCGGCGAAAGCCTGCTTCGCGTCGTCGAAGATGTCGATGCCCGCGAGCAGCGGGAACGCGCCGTCCTCCAGCTCGAGCGCCGTGCCCTCGGCCGCCTTGACCGCCTGCGGGATCTCCAGCAGCCGCAGCTTCACCGGCGTGTCCGGGCCGAGCAGCTGACCGGACGCGATGCGGAACAGCAGCGCGTAGCCGATCTGGCCGGCGGCGCCGGTTACGGTGACGTTGACGGGGGCTTGGGTCATTGCGTACTCCTGCGGACGGAATCTTGGCTTGTGCTGGTGACCCTATCGCCCTCTGCCTGCGCTGACGTGGTGCGTCGCCTCACGTTCTGCTGAACCGATCGAGTCGAATCGGCCACCGGCACCTCGAACGCCCTGCCCAGCGCGACGATCCCGGCCTCCAGGCGGCCCAGGCTGGTGAGCACGGAGCGTGCCTGGGCGTTGTCCGTCTCACGGGTCTCCGGCGCGGCGGTGTTGCGCACCAGCTTCCCGCGCTCGTCGCCGTCGAGGGCGTCGCGCAGCACGTCGACGTTGCGGCTGATCCGCTCGATCACCGCGGTCAGCCGGTCGTCGGCGGGCAGCAGGCCCGGTTCGGAGCGGGCCGCGATCTGCCGCGCCCGGAACGCCAGCCGTTCCAGCGTGCTCATCACGTACCAGCCGTAGTCGCGGCGGCTGGCGAGGCTGATCGGGTGGGTCAGCGGCTCGATCGTGGTGCGCACCTTCTCCACCGAGCGGTCCAGCTCGCGGGAGAGTTCGATCACGTTCACGTTCTCCCGCCCGGACAGCAGCGCCTCCGCGCCGGCCAGGAACTCGCACAGGTCCGTCAGGGCGTCGTCGATGTCGGACACCATCACGGTGCGGGTGCGCACCGGCACCACCAGGACCGCCGCGATCAGGCCCGCGGCCGCGCCGATCGCGGTCTCGGCCACCCGCACCCACAGCACCTCGACGCTGAACGTGCCGAGCAGGCTGTAGAGCAGGCCCAGCATGCAGGTGATGAAGAAGGCCATCAGCAGCTGCGACACCCGCGCCACGTAGACCAGGCAGAACACGCACACCAGGATCAGCACCACCGTGGCGACCGTGTTGCCGGTGACCAGCAGCGCCAGCAGCATCCCGCCGAAGATCCCGCCCAGGGTGCCGGTGACGCGGCGGAACCCCTTCACGAACGTCGCGCCCGCGGTGCTGGTGTTGAGGAACACCACGAACACCGTCAGCACCGCCCAGTACCAGCGGGAGTCGGAGATGAACTCGCCACCGAGCACGGCGAGCCCGCCGCCGACCATCGCCTGGATCGCGCTGCGGGTGCGGTTGTCGTAGGCGAGGACCTTCTTGGGCTCCTCTTCGGTCTCCTCCTCGGGCAGTTCGGTCTCGGCCGAGTAGTCCTTCTCGGCGACGCGCTGCGCGTTGACGTCGGCCAGCGCCAGCTCGGCGATCGCGCGGCGCACCTCGTCGCCGGGTTCGGTGCGCTCGGCGAGCCGGCTGCCGGCGACCAGCATCTTGCTGAACTCCTCGGTGTCGCTGATCACCGGCAGGTCGCGGGGATCGCGCTCGATCAGAGAGTCCAGCCGCAGCAGGCTCGCGATCAGGTCGTCGCGGACCGCCTCCGGCAGCGCGCCCTCCTCGGCGGCGCGGCGCACGGTGATCGCGAGCCACTGGCAGGCCAGCTCCACGGCGAGCAGGCGGCGGCGCAGCAGCTGCGTGCCGGTCTCGTCGAACAGGTCGCCGATGGTGTCCTCGATCATCAGGACGGCCTCGTGCAGGCGGGTGTCGGCCTTGCGCAGCTGGTTGATCCGCCACTCGCTGCCGCCGCTGGCCAGGCACGCGGCCGCGGCCCGCACCACGGCGCTGATCCGGGCGCGGAACGCGCGGCGGGCCCGCAGCAGCTCGCCCTCCGGGCGCCGCCGCAGCACCGCGAACCGCATCACGGCGTTCGCGGCGAGCCCGATCGCCAGGGCGAGGATGTATTCGGGCAGCTGGCGCGGGTGGATCGCGAGGAACATCGCGAAGAAGAACATGAAGAACGACAGCGCGCCCATCGCGGTGCCGCGCGGCGCGAACCGCTGCGCGTAGACCGCGAGGAAGATCAGCAGCACGAACAGCACGCTGTCCAGCGGGGGAGCGGTGGCGCCGAACGCGGCGACGGTGAGCGAGGCCGACCCGCACAGCATGACCAGCACGAGCGTGATCGCCTGGTCCTTCGGCGTCTTGTCGTTGATGCTGAACGCCGAGTTCATCGCCGCGATGCTGGCCACCATGATCGTCGGGATCGGGCGGCCGAGCAGGAGCAGCACCAGGATCGACAACACGATCCCGCCCACCGCGATCCCGGCCAGCCGCAACCGCACCAGCCCCGGATCGGCGGCGACCAGCCGGTCCTGGGCCACCTTCCACACCCTCATGCACGGCCCCCGAGCAGTTCCCATTCGGTCAGCGCGGTCCGCCGCCCGGTCGCCGCGGTGATCCGCAGCCGGTAGGCACGGTACGTGCCGGGCTCGGCGATGGAGAACGGGCGGGTCTGCCGCCGCCACCGGAACCGCTCGCCGCGACGCTCGTCCAGCCGCACCCACGACTCCCCGTCGGTGGTGCCTTCCAGTACCCAGTCGCGTGGGTCGCCGCCGCGGGCGGCGGAGGTCAGGGTGTAGAGCTCGACCCGCGCCGGTTCGCCGACGGTGCACTCGATCACCGGGGTGCGCGAGCGGAACGTGACTTGGGTGGCGGTGGTGTCGGCGAACAGCGGGGTCACGTCGGTGCCGTCGTCGCAGCTGCCGGCGCCGGTGACGTCGGCCAGCGGGTGCGCGCCCAGTGACGGCGGTGGATCACCCCAGCCGGTGGGGGTTTCCGTGACGTCGAACTCCAGGTGGCCGGCGGTGATCAGGTCGGCGTGCGGCAGCCAGGTCGAGTGGTGCGGCTTGCCGTCGATCGTCACGCCCCGCACGTAGGGCCCGCGGCCGGGGGCGCTGATCGTCACCGTCCGCCCGTTCTCCTGGCGCAGCCGGGCCCGCTCGAACAGCGGCGCGGTCAGCACGTAACCCGGGTTGCCCGGCGCCAGCGGGTACAGGCCCAGCGCGGCGAGCACGTACCAGGCGGACATCTCGCCGTTGTCCTCGTCGCCCGGGTAGCCCTGCCCGATCTCGCTGCCCAGGTAGCAGCGGGTCAGCACCTCCCGGACGATCGCCTGCGTCTTGGCCGCGGCGCCGGCGTGGCAGTACATCCACGGGATGTGGTGGCTGGGCTGGTTCGAGTGCCCGTACTGGCCGAGCCGGACGTCCCGCGCCTCGGTCATCTCGTGGATGATCCCGCCGTAGGACCCCGGGACGCGGCCCGTCTCCGGGGTGGCGAAGAACATGTCCAGTTTGGACTCCAGCGCCGCGCGGCCGCCGAGCAGCGCGGCCAGGCCTGCGCCGTCGTGCGGCACGGAGAACGCGGTGTTCCAGGCGTTGGTCTCCGGCTGGTCGAAGCCCCACCGGGCCGGGTCGTGGTGTTCCGGCGCCAAGCGCCACCGGCCGTCGCGGTGACGGCCCTGGAAGAACCCGGTGGCCGGGTCGAAGTGGTTGACGTACTGCGCGGCGCGCTGCCGGAAGTAGCGGGCGTCGTCGGTGTGCCCCAGCTCCTCGGCGAGCGCGGCGAGGCCGAAGTCGTTGAGGCAGCCCTCCAGCGCCCAGGACAGGCCCTCGTGCGTGGTCAGCGGCGTGAAGCCGAGGAAGATCGACTCTCGCAGGCCTTGCCGCCCGACGCTGCGGCCGGGCGGGGTGACGGTCGCGTTGCGCAGCGCGGCGTCGTAGGCGGCGTGCACGTCGAAGTTCCGCACGCCTCTGCGGTAGGCGTCGGCGAAGGCGACGTCGGAGCTGGTGCCGGTCATCAGGTTCGCGTAGCCGGGGGAGGACCAGCGCGCGATCCAGCCGCCCTCGCGGAACTGCTGCACGAACCCCTCGATCAGCTCCCCGCAGCGTCGCGGCGCCAGCAACGCGAGCGCGGGCCACACCGTGCGGTAGGTGTCCCAGAAGCCGTGGTTGACCGACATCGGGCCGTCCACGACCTTCGCCCCGGTCCGGGTGCGGGTGCTCGGCCACCAGCGGCGCCGCACCGGGCTGGCGTGACGGACTCCGCGCGGGGTCTGTTCGTGGGACGAGTTCGGGTACAGGAACAGCCGGTACAGGCCGGAGTAGAAGGTGGTCAGCTCGTCCGGGGTGGCGCCGTCGATCTCGACCCGGCCCAGCACCTCCTGCCACGCCGCCCGCGCCCGCTCGCGGACCTGCTCGAACGTGGTGCCTGCCGGGATCTCCTGCTCGAGGTTGCGGCGCGCCTGCTCCAGGCTGATCAGGGAGGTCGCGATCCGCAGCTCGACCTTCGGTGTGTCGAAGGACAGGTAGCCGGTGTTGGGCCAGCGCAGGCGGCGGCCGCCTGTGGCTACCCGGTCGAAGGTGCCGTACACGAACATCCGGCGCGCGCCGACGGACAGGCGACTGCGTGCCCACGTGTGCCCGGTGACCACCCCGCGCGCCGGGTCGACGCGCAGGCCACCGCGCCGGTTGACGTTGTCGAACAGCACCCACCCGCCCTCGCCGGGGAAGCTGAAGTGGACGAGCGCGGCGTGGTCGGTGGGTGCGAGGTCGACGGTGATGCCGTTGTCGAAGCGCACCCCGTAGTGGTGCGGCCGGTCGGTCTCGTTGTCGTGGGAGAACGCCAGCGCCCGCGCCTTCCGGTCCGCGGTGACCGGACCGATTCCCGGCAGGAATTGGAAGGGGTGCCGGTCGCCCATCCACGGGCTCGGCTGGTGGCTGACCGCGAAGGCCTGCAGCTCGGGGCGGTTCTGTGCGTTGTTGCGCCGGTGGTACTCGTACAGCCAGTCGAGTGACCCGGCGTCGGTCACCGGGGTCCAGAAGTTGAAGCCGTGCGGCATCGCGGTGGCCGGGAAGGTGTTGCCGCGGGAGAACTCGTTGCTGGAGTGGGTGCCGCGCGTGGTGCGCACCCAGTCGACCGGGTCCCGCGGGCCTTCGGGTGGCGCGCCGGCGATCGCGACGTCGTCGACCCAGCCCGACACCGGCTCACCCGGCGACGGCTCGGCGAGCAACACGACGGCCCGAGCCCGGCGGCCCGCGGCCTCGCCGAGCGGGTGGCGCACGAGGTTCCACTGGTCGAGGTAGAGGGTCTTGGACTCGCCCGCGTCGAGCGCCGACCCCCCGATCAGGGTGCCGTCGTCCAGCTCGACGGCCAGTGCGACGAAGGTGCTGCGCCAGCTCGGCCCGGCATCGGACTCCGGGAACACCACATAGGACAGTCGGGTGTCGGCGCCGATCTCGAAGTCCACTTCGAACAGCACCTGACGGGCGGGTTGGTCCGCCGTGTAGCGGGCGGCGCGCACCCCCGTGAACCCCACGCCGGGTTTGGCCGCGGGCGCCCGCCCCGGCCCGGAGCCGACGGTCACGACCGCGCCGGAGATGGGCCGCGGATCACCGTCCTCGAACGAGGAGAAGAAGTGGGTCCGGGTCACGTCGCCTACCGTAACCGGCCGCCCCGCTCCCTTCCCGCCGAGCAGTTCCAAGCTGGACAATCCGGGGCACGTCGGTGGGGCAGGCGCGGCAGTCACGTGCCGCCGAGCGGGGCCAGCCGGGCGGGCGTCCGCGGTGGCGCGGATCCACCAGTGGCGGCGCCTCGCCGGCGCGACAATCACTTGGCACCACCCGCCCCAGCATCTTCTGCCGAGCACCGCCGGCGCGGACCGGGCGCGGCAATCACCGCCCACCCCGCTCTCACTTCGTGCCGAGCAGTTCCACCTCCGCCAATCCCGCGGCGCCGCCTGTGCTGCTCGTGATCCGCAGCCGGTAGTGGGCGTACGCGCCCGGCTCGGCGATCTTGAACGCCCGCGTCTGCTGCCGCCACGTGAACGTCTCCCCGGAGCGGCTGTCCAGCGGTGTCCAGGTCTGCCCGTCGGCCGAGCCCTCCAGCACCCACGCGCTCGGGTCCCCCGCCTCCTTGGCCGAGGTGAGCGTGTAGAACGTCGCGGTCACCGGGCCCGGGACCGGACAGTCGACCGTCTCCAGCGGGCGCGCCTGAGTGGCCGAGGTGTTGTCGAACAGCGGCCCGCCGGGCGTCGTCAGGTCCGCGGGCGGCTGGGGCGGCGAGTCGCCCGTCGTGAGCGAGGGCGGGACCTCCGTCGCCCCCCAGCGCGACGGGCTCGGGCCCATCGCGAAGTCCAGCGTGCCGCCGCCCGCGATCACGTCGTGCGGCAGCGACGTCGAGTTCCACGTCCGGCCGTTGACCCGCAGCCCCTGCACGTAGACGTTGCGGGCGTTGTTCTTCGGCGCGTTGATCACCAGGTCCCGGCCGCCCGCGAGGTGCACCGTCGCCTTGGTGAACAGCGGCGACCCGACCGCGTACTCCGGGCTGCCCATCCGCAGCGGGTAGAACCCGAGCGCGCTGAACACGTACCACGCCGACATCTCGCCGTTGTCCTCGTCGCCGGGGTAGCCCTGCCCGATCTCGCTGCCCAGGTACAGCCGGGACAGCGCTTCCCGCACCCTGGCCTGCGTCTGCCACGGCTGCCCGGCGAAGTCGTACATGTAGGCGATGTGGTGGGAGGGCTGGTTGGAGTGGCCGTACTGGCCCATCCGCACGTCCCTGGCCTCCCGCATCTCGTGGATCAGGCCGTTGTACGCCCCGGGGAACCCGGCGGTCTCCGGCGTGGCGAAGAACTGGTCCAGCTTCCGCGCGAGCCCGTCGCGGCCGCCGTAGAGGTTCGCCAGCCCCTGCCCGTCCTGCGGCACGGTGAAGGCCATGTTCCAGCCGTTGGTCTCGGTGTAGTCGTGGCCCCACTCGCGCGGGTCGTACTGGCCGGGCGGGACGCGGAACGCGCCGTCGGCGGAGCGGCCCTGGAAGAACCCGACCGCCGGGTCGAACATGTGCACGTAGTTCTGCGCGCGGCCGCGGAAGTACTCGGCGTTCTCGGCGTACTCGCGGCGGCGCGGATCGTCCGGCGCGGCCTCGTCGGCCAGCTTCTGCGCCATCATCGCGATGCCGAAGTCGTTGAGGTAGCCCTCGATCGCCCATGACATGCCCTCGCCGGTCGAGGTCGGCGTGTAGCCGAGGAAGATCGACTGCTCCAGGCCCTTGCGGCCGACGTTCTCGTTGGGCGGGGCGACCGTGGCGTTGCGGATCGCCGCGTCGTAGGCCGCCTGGACGTCGAAGCCCCGCACGCCCTTGAGGTAGGCGTCGGCGAAGGCCACGTCGGAGCTGGTGCCGGTCATCAGGTTCGCGTAGCCGGGGGAGGACCAGCGGGCGACCCAGCCGCCGTCGCGGTACTGCTGGAGGAACCCGTCGATCATCCGGCCCGCCACGTCCGGCGTGAGCAGCGCGTAGGCGGGCCAGGTGGTGCGGTAGGTGTCCCAGAACCCGTTGTTGACGTAGATCTCGCCGTCGACGACCTTCGACCCGGTGTTCGTCGGCGTGTCCGGCCCGGCCTTGGGCGAGACCGGGCTCGCGTAGGCGGGCCGCGGGCTGCGCGTGGTGCCGACGTTCTCGAACCCGGAGTTGGGGTAGAGGAACAGCCGGTACAGGTTCGAGTAGAGCGTGGTCAGCTGGTCCCGGCTGGCGCCTTCGACCTCGATCACGCCGAGCTTGCGGTCCCACGCGGCCTGCGCGGCCGAGCGGACCGTCTCGAACGCCGTGCCCGCCGGGATCTCCTGCTCCAGGTTGCGCTTCGCCTGGTCGACGCTGATCAGCGAGGTCGCGATCCGCATGCCCACGACGCCGCCGCGGCCCGGGTCGAACTTCAGGTAGCCGCGCACGTGGTCCCGTCCCTCGCCGGGCAGCATGTCCCCGCCGGTGACCGGCCGGTCGAAGGCCGCGTAGACGAACATGCGGCCCGCGCCCGCGGAGTTGCCGCTGCGCACGTCGGTGAACCCGGACAGCGTGCCCGTGGCGGGGTCGAGGGTGAGGCCGCCGGCGTCGTCGAAGTTGTCGAAGATCAGGTTCGCGTCGCCGCCGGGGAAGGTGAACCGGAACGCCGCCGCGTGGTCGGCGGGCGCGATCTCGGCCTTGACGCCGTTGTCGAACGTCACGCCGTAGTAGTGCGGTTTGGCGGTCTCGTTGGCGTGGTCGAACGACAGTGCCCGTGCGGCTCGGTTCGCGTCCGGCACGCCGGCGGCGGCCGAGGGCATCACCTGGAAGGTCTGCCGGTCGCCCATCCACGGGCTCGGCTCGTGGGACAGCGACAGCGCTTGCAGCGCGGGCCGGTTCTGCGCGTTGTTGCCCTCCTGGTAGCGGTAGAGCCAGTTCAGCGAACCGGCGTCGGTGACCGGGGTCCAGAAGTTGAAGCCGTGCGGGACCGCGGTGGCGGGGAAGTTGTTGCCGCGGGAGAACGTGCCGTTGGCGTTCGTGCCGCGGGTGGTGAGCACGTGGTCGGACAGGCGGGTCACGCGGGCCTGCGGCGCGGCGGGCCCGAGCGTGATGTCGTCGAACCAGCCGTTGAACGAGCCGGCGCCGTTCGGGTTGTCGTAGGCGACCAGGATCCGCGCGACGGTCTTGCCGCGGGCGACCGTGCCGATCGCCGAGCGCACCAGGTTCCACTGGTTGGCGTAGAGCGACTTGGCCGCGCCCTGCCCGCGGGGGCTGAGCGGGAACCCGTACTGGTCCACCGCGCCCAGGGTGGACAGGTACGTGCCGTCGGTGAAGGCCAGGTCGACCGAGACGTTCGTGCTCGGGTACTTCAGGTCGTTGCCGGTCAGCTCGGGGAACACGGTGTAGGACAGCTCGGTGTCGGCGCGCACCGGGATCCGCACGTCGAACACCTTGTTGTAGGAGTAGCCGTGCGGCGCGGTCTGGGTGCCGACGTAGTGGAAGGCACGCAGCCCGGTGAACCCGGCGCGCGGTTTGCTGGTGTAGCCGCCGGGCGGGCCGCTGTCCGGGTAGGACCGCATGGCGGGCAGCGGCGGCGGGGCCGGCTGGTCGTCGGCGAGCAGCAGTTCGGCGAGCTGGACGATGTCCGCGCCGCCGTTGGCGGTGATGTCCAGCCGGTAGAAGCGGTGCGTGGCGGTGGCGGCGAGGCGGAACTCCCTGGCTTCGAGCCGGTCGCCGAACGTCTGGCCGCTCTGGCTGTCCACTGTGGTCCAGGTGGTGCCGTCGTCGGAGCCCTGCAGGGTCCAGTCCCGGGGGTCGCGCTCCGGGGCGTCGTTGGCCGAGGTCAGGCCGTAGCGGGTGATGGCGACCGGCTCGGCGAACTCGATCTGCACCCAGCCGGTACGGGTGAAGGCCAGCCACTTGGACTCCGGCCTGCCGTCGAGCACGTTCAGCGCGACCTCACCGGCGCCGGTGTTCTCCGCGCTCGCGGTCGCGCCGGTGGCGCGGCCGCGCACGTCGCCCGGGATGGCCGAGCCGTTCGCGCCGTTCACGCCCGAGGTGAGCGGCCGCCCGCCCGGCCCGGTCTCCACGGTGTCCACCCAGTCCGGCTCGGGCTGGCCGGCTTCGAACGACGACGCGAACCGCACCGGTGCCTCCGCTCCCGCGGGCGGCGCGGCGACCAGACCCGTCATCAGCAGGGCGACGGCCAGCGCGCGAATGGTTCGGACCATGGCAGGCAGCGAAACGCGCGGGCCGGGGCACCGTCAAGCGGCCACGCCAAAGCTGGCCCAAACCGGACAGGGACGGGTGAATCCCGCACCGCGATCGGCCGCCCGGGGTTTAGCCTGATCAGCACCGCCGCGGAACGCAACGGGCCGTTGCAATGCAACGCACCGTCGCGTTGCGGTTAGGGTGAGGCAATGCCGACCGGTGCCGGGCCCCGCCGGGTCCAGGAGATCTTCGCCGCGACCCTCGGCCTGCTCACCGAGCACGGCTACGACGGGCTCACCATCGAGGCGATCGCCCAGCGCGCGGGCGTGCACAAGACGACCCTCTACCGCTGGTGGTCGTCGAAGGACGAACTGCTCGCCGCGGCCGTGACCGGCTCGGCGCTGCTGGACTTCCCCGTCGCCGACACCGGCAGCCTGCGCGGCGACCTGCTCGCCGTGGCCACCCGCCTGTCCCGGCTGCTGACCCGCCCGGCGACCGCGGCGGTGCTGGCCGCCGTGCCGGGTCGCCCGCTCCTCGCCGAAGCGACCAGCGCGTTCTTCACCGGACGGCTCACCCGCGACCACCCGGTCTTCACCAGGGCCGTGGAACGGGGCGAGCTGGCGGCGGACGGCGACGCGGACCTGGTCGTGGACCTGCTCGCCGGCGCGCTGTGGTTCCACCTGCTGCTGTGCGGCGGCAGCGCGGACCGGCGCTACCTGGCGCGGCTGGTGGATTCGGTCCTGACCGGTGTCAGCGCCCGGCGCGCTTGACGTTGACACTGTGACAAGGTCTTCACTGGGACGCGGAGGTGGTTCCGATCAACCCGACACACCGCGACCTGCTCGGCGCCCTGAGCGCCGGGAACCCGTCGACGCGGCTCCAGGCCGCGCTGGCGGCAGGCACGCATCCCGACCCCGGTCTCCTCGGCGAGCTGGTGGCCCGCAGCGCGGTCGAGCCGGACTTCTTCGTCCGCGACATGCTCACCTGGGCGCTGACCCGGCTGCCCGCGGAGATCACGGTGCCCCGGCTCCTCGCCGAGCTCACGTCCGCGCGGGCTCAAGCGCGCAGCCAGGCGCTGCACACCCTGTCCAAGATCGGGGACCGGAGCGTCTGGCCCGCGATCACGCGCGCGTTGCTGCACGACGCCGACGACGAGGTCGCGCGCAGCGCGTGGCGGGCCGCGGTCGTCCTGGTGCCCGACGAGGAGCGCGCCGCGCTGGCCGAGGACCTGGCCGCACAGCTGGGCCGGGGCGACCGGGCGGTGCAGCTGAGCCTCAGCCGGGCGCTCGTCGCGCTCGGCGACGTGGCCGAGCCGGCCCTGCGGACCGGGCTGGCGAACCCGGACCCGGTGGTGCGCGCGCACGCCCGCGCCACGCAGCGGCTCCTGCGTGACCCGGACGCGGGGTTCGCCCTGGACGTCGAGGAGGCGAAGCGGGTGGCCGCGCTCGGCCCGGAACGCGCGGCGGGCACGTCGTGCTGATCGGCGAGGTGGCGCGCCGCTCGGGGGTGAGCACCCGGATGCTGCGGCACTACGACACCCTCGGGCTGGTGCGCCCGACCGGCCGCACGGTCGGGGGCTACCGGGAGTACTCGGACGAGGACATCCGCCGGATCTTCCACGTGGAAAGCCTGCGGTCCCTGGGGCTTTCGCTGCGGCAGATCGGGCGTGCGCTGGCGGACCCCGGTTTCACACCGTCCACACTGGTCGCCGATCTCATCCGGCGGACCGAGGACCGGATCCGGCGGGAGCAGGAGCTGCTGGAGCGGCTCCGGGCGGTCGGCGCGTCCGCGCCTGCGGGCTGGCCGGACGTCCTGCGCATCGTGGAGCTGCTGCACGGGCTCAACTCGCCCTACGCGGCGCGACGGCAGCAGGCCGCGCTGACCGAGGCCGTGCCGGTGCCCGCGGAACTGCTGGCCGAGGCGGTGCTGGCCGAACCCGACGCGAACGTGGCCGGGGCGCTGCGGTGGGCACTCGCGCGCGCCGGCGGCGACGGAGTGGCCAGCCTGGTGCCCGGCCTGCGCTGCGACGACGTCGAAGTCCGGCGGCGCGCGGTGCTGGCGATCGCGGAGATGCCGGGGGACGAGGCGACCGAGGCGCTGACCGGGGCGCTCGCGGACCCGGACCCGACGGTGCGCAGGCACGCGGCGCTGGCACTGGGGCGCTGCGGCGTCGCGGCAGCGGTGCCGACGCTCGTGGGCATGGTGGTGGACGGTGACGGCGACGTCGAGGCGGCCGAGGCGCTGGGCGCGCTGGCACTGGACCCCGGGCACGCCGAGCAGGTGATGACCGCGCTCACCGGCGAACTCGCCGCCGCGGACTCCGCGGTGCGGCTCCGCCTGACCCAGGCACTCGCCGAGATACCACCACCCCTCGCACACCCCGCGCTGCGGCAACTGGTGCACGACGAGGACCGCACGGTCGCCCTCCTCGCCACGGCCCTGCTGGGGGAGTGAGGCTGCGGCTCTGAGCGGCGGAGCCGCCTCACCACCTGAGCAGCTCGCACCGCCTCAGGTTCCGCCACCCGCACCGCTACGCGAGCCACCCACGAGGGACGCTCACTGCCCACTCAGCAGTGGGTGAGGAAGTGCTCCAGCACGCGCTTCCCGAAGTGCAGCCCCTCCAACGGCACCCGTTCGTCCACGCCGTGCGCCATCGCCCGGTACTCGAAGCCCTCGGGCAGCCACAGTGGCGCGAAGCCGTAGCAGGCGATGCCCAGCGGGCTGAACGCCTTGGCGTCCGTGCCGCCACCCATGCAGTACGGCACCACGACCGCCTCCGGGTCCTGGGACCGCAGCGCCTCGGCCATCGCGGTGAACCACGGGGAGTCCACCGGCGCCTGCACGGCCGGCTGGCGCGCCACGAACTCGCGTGTGACGTCTGGCCCGAGCAGCTCGTCGAGCTGGTCCAGCAGCTGCTTCTCGGTGCCCGGCAGGGTCCGGGTGTCGATCTGGGCCTGCGCCAGGCTCGGGATCACGTTCACCTTGTACCCGGCGTCCAGCATCGTCGGGGTGGTGCTGTTGCGGATGGTCGGCTCGACGAGCTTCGCCGCCGGGCCCAGCCGCGCCATCGTGCCCTCCACATCGGACAGATCCACCTCGACGCCGAGCGCCTCGCCGGTGCGGACCAGGAACGCCTCCACCGTCGGCGTCAGCGTGACCGGCCACTCGTGCGCGGCGATCCGGTTCAGCGCCTCGATCAACCGCACCACCGCGTTCTCGTGGTTGGGCCGCGAAGCGTGCCCGGCCCGGCCCCGCGCCGTCAGCCGCATGTGCGCGGTGCCCCGCTCGGCCGTGCCCACCGGGTAGAGCCGCTTCACCGAACCGTCGGCCGCGGGCACGTGGTAGGTGTAGCCGCCGGACTCGCTGATCGCGGCCACACACCCCTCGAACAGCTCGCGATGCTCGTCTGCCAGCCAGTGCGCCCCGTACTCGCCGCGGTCCTCCTCGTCGGCCACGAAGGCCAGCACCAGGTCGCGCCGCGGCCGCAGCCCGTCCGCCACCGCGGTCAGCACCATCGCGATGAAGTCCTTCATGTCCACCGCGCCCCGGCCCCACAGGTAGCCGTCCCGGACCTCGCCGGCGAACGGCGGCACCGTCCAGTCCGCGGCGTCGGCGGGCACCACGTCCAGGTGCCCCTGCACGAGCAGCGCCGGCAGCGTGGGGTCGGCGCCGGGGAGCCGGGCGACCACGTTGGTGCGCCGCGGCGCGGACTCCAGCACCACCGGTTCGAGACCAGCGCCGGCGAGCACGCCCGCGACGAACTCCGCCGCGTCCCGCTCACCCTCGGCGTCGCCGTGGCCGCGGTTGGTGGTGTCGAACCGCAGCAGCTGCGCGCACAGACTCTCGACGTTAGCCATACTTCCCCTGCACCGCGCCCGCGGCGATCGCCGTGACCACCTTGAACGCCTTCATCGCTTCGGTCATCGTTGCCGCGTCGAACCCGACCCGGCGCACACCGGTCTGCTCGACGGTCGGCACCACCGCGGCGGCCTGCGCCAGGTGGCTCGCGTCGAACTCGACCTCGATGCGGTGCGCGGCGGCCGCACCCGGCGCCCGCACCGCACGGTCCATGCTCGCCCGTGCGGCCGCGCTCAGCATCTCGGCGGTCCTCGACGGGGGAAGGCAGATCGCGGCGTAGCGGCTCACGCACTCCTTGACGGCGACCAGGCGCGCGCCCGGCGCGTAGTCGGCGGCGTCCTCGCACGTCCGGTCGTCGCCGGACACCAGCAGCACCGGCACCCCGTGCTCGGCGGCCAGGGCGGCGTTGAGGCGGCCCTCACTGGCGGGCACCCCGTCCAGCCACACCCCGGTGATCTGGTTCTCCAGGTAGGTGTGCGACAGCACCCCGTCCGCGCCCGCCCCGGCGTGGTAGCCCAGGAACACCACCCCGTCCACGCCGGAGTCGATGCCCTGCATCATCGACAGCGGCTTGTGCCGCCCGGTGAGCAGGCGGGCCCGGTCGTCCAGGTCCTCCAGCAGCAGGTTGCGCTGCGACGAGTGCGCCTCGTTGACCAGCACGTCGCTCGCGCCGCCCGCGTGCAGGCCGCGGACCACGGCGTTGACGTCCCCGGTGAACAGACGGCGGAAGCGCTGCCACTGCTCGGTGCCGGGGACGACGTCGTCGGTCCAGGTGACGCCGGTGGCGCCCTCCATGTCCGCCGAGATCAAGATCCGCATGGTCCAGACCTTACGTCACGGCTCGGCAACACCACTCGTGAGTCGTTGACTCCACGTGCTTGGAAGTGGTTACTTTCCGGTTTCGGAATCAGCCAGAGAGGTGGGACCTGTGGGGATGCGTTTCCCGAGACGAACGCGGGTGGGCGCGGCGGTGGCCGCCGCGGCGCTGGTGGCGGGCCCGTTCGTGCCCGCGGCCCAGGCGCAGCAGCAGGGCGGCACGGTGCTGCGCGTGGCGCTGGTGCAGGAGATCGACCACCTGAACCCGTTCCTCGCCTCGTTCGCCTCCAGCACCATGGTCGGGCGCATGACCTGGGAGTTCCTCACCCTGCCCTCGGCCGAGGACAACACCCCCGCGCCGGGCCTGGCCGAGTCCTGGTCCACCTCGCCGGACAAGCTCACCTGGACCTACAAGATCCGCGACGGCGTGAAGTGGTCCGACGGGCAGCCGGTCACCGCGAAGGACGCCGCCTACACGTTCACACGGATCATGACCGACGAGAACGCCCAGGAAGCCAACGGCACCTACGTCGAGAACTTCGAGTCGGTCACCGCCACCGACGACCGCACCCTGGTCATCAAGACGAAGACCCCGCAGGCCAGCATGACCGCGCTGGACGTGCCGATCGTGCCCGAGCACATCTGGGCTAACCAGCCGAACATGACCGACCCGGCCACCGACTCGGTGCCCGTCGTCGGCGTCGGCGACGGCCCGTTCCTGATCACCGAGTACCGGCCCAACGAGCTGGTCCGGCTCAAGGCCAACCCGGACTACTGGCGCGGCCGCGCCAAGATCGACGAGCTGCAGTTCATCAGCTACAAGAACTCCGAGGCCGCGGTCAACGCGCTGAAGAACGACGAGGTGGACTTCGTCAACCGGCTCACCTCGACCCAGTTCGACACGCTGAAGAACGCCGAGGGCATCACCACGAACCAGGCGATCGGCCGCCGCTACCGCGAGATCATCGTCAACCACGGCGCCCAGACCCAGTCCCGCCAGCCGATCGGCGACGGCAACCCGGTGCTCAAGGACGTCCGCGTGCGGCAGGCCATCGCCCGCGCACTGGACCCGCAGACCCTGGTGGACAAGGTGCTCGGCGGCTACGGCCAGACCGGCGGCGGCATCGTGCCCGCCTCCTTTCCGGCCTACCACTGGGAGCCCGCGGCGAACGAGCGCTACAACTTCGACCCGGCGGCCGCCAACGCCCAGCTCGACCAGGCCGGCTACCCGCGTGGCGCCGACGGCACCCGGATCGGCCCGGACGGCAAGCCCATCGAGCTGCGCCTGCTCGGCCGCGCCAGCGAGGACTTCGCCCAGCGCGCCTCCGACTACGTGGTCAGCTGGCTCGGCGCGATCGGCATCAAGGCGACCAAGCAGCTGGTCTCCGACAACGAGGTCGACGAGCGCACCAACAACGGCACCTACGACCTCGCCTTCTCCGGCTGGGGCACCAGCCCGGACCCGGACTACATCCTGTCCAAGCAGACCTGCGCGGCCCTGCCCGCGGTGGCGGGCAGCAGCAGTAGCACCTCGTTCTTCTGCGACCCCGAGTTCGACCGCCTCTACGCCGCCGAGAGCACCGAGTTCGACCCGGCCAAGCGTGCCGACCTGGTGAAGCAGGCCCAGGCCCGCTACTACACCCAGGTGCCCAGCATCGTGCTGGACTACGACAACGTGCTCGAGGCCTACCGCTCGGACAACTTCGCGAGCTTCACCAAGCAGCCCGCGGGCACCGGCCAGATCATGGAGCAGAGCGGCTACTGGGGCTTCTACGGCGCGACCCCGGCCGAGGGCGGCTCGTCCTCCAGCGGCGGCCTGTCCAGCGGCGCCTGGATCGCGATCGGCGCCGGTGTCGTGGTCGTCCTGGCCATCGCGGGCACGGCGGCCGGGCGGCGCCGCAAGTCCGCCGACGACCAGGAGTAGGCGTGACGAACGCGCTCTCCACCGCCGCGGCGGAGCTCGACGAGCCCCGCCGCGGCACCGGCACCGCCCGGTTCCTGCTCGGCAAGCTCGGCGGCGCGATCGGCAGCCTGCTGCTCGTGGTCGCGCTGGGCTTCCTGCTGTTCCGGATGATCCCCGGCGACCCGGTCACGACGTTGACCCGCGACCGGCCCACCAGCCCCGAGCAGCTGGCGCAGCTGCGGGCCCGGCTCGGCGTGGACCAGCCGCTGTACCGGCAGTTCCTGGACTACCTCGGCGGGCTGCTGCACGGCGACCTGGGCACCTCCTACGGCTACAACCGGCCGGTGAGCGCGCTCATCGGCGAGCGGCTCGGCCCCACGCTGCTGCTCGTCGGCACCGCCACCGTGCTGGCCGTGGCGCTCGGGCTGTGGCTCGGCGTGCGCGCGGCGTGGCGGCGGGGCAGCCTGTTCGACCGCACCCACACCGGGATCGCGCTGACGCTGTGGTCGATGCCCCAGTTCTGGCTGGGCCTGCTGCTGCTCATCGCCACGCAGGGGGTGTTCCCCAGCGGCGGCATGCGCTCCCCGGACACCCCGCCGGAGTTCTTCCCGCAGCTGCTCGACGTCGCCCACCACCTGGTGCTGCCGTGCGTCACGCTGCTCGCGGTGATCTACGCCCAGTACATGCTGGTCATGCGGTCGTCGCTGCTCGGCGAGATGAACGCCGAGTACCTCACCACCGCCCGCGCCAAGGGCCTGCGCGAAGACCTGGTGCGCCGCCGCCACGCGGTGCCCAACGCGCTGCTGCCCACCGTGACGCTGGTGTTCCTCCAGTTCGGCCTGGTGGTGTCCGGCACCGTCACGGTCGAGACCGTGTTCTCCTGGCCCGGGCTGGGACTGCTCACCTACGAAGCGCTGCGGGTGCCGGACCTGCCGCTGCTGCAAGGAGTCTTCGTGGTCATGGCCGGCTCGGTCATCGTGATGAACCTGATCGCCGAGGTGCTCTACCGCGTGCTCGACCCCCGGGTGCGTGCGCAGTGACCGCCCCCGCCGCGATCGCCTGGCAGCGCCGCCGCGCCGCGGCCGCTTCGGTGTGGCGCGAGTTCGCCGCCGACCGCGGCGGCCTGGCCGGGCTGGGCGTCCTCGTGCTGGTGGTGCTGCTCGCGGTGCTCGCGCCGGTGATCACCGACCCGGCCGGGCTGGACGTGGTCAACGCTCCCGGAAAGCCCTTGCAGCCGCCCAGCGGCGAGTTCCCGCTCGGCACCGACATCGACGGCCGCTCGGTCCTGCTGCTCACGCTGTGGGGCGCGCGGGTGTCGCTGCTGGTCGGGTTCGCCGCGACCATCCTGTCCGTGCTGATCGGCACGCTGGTCGGCATCGCCGCCGCGCACTTCGGCGGCTGGATCTCCGGCCTGCTGATGCGGTTCACCGACTTCTTCCTGGTGCTGCCCTCGCTGGTGCTGGCGATCGCGCTGTCCACCGTGCTGCCGCACGGCGTGCCGACGATCATCGTCGCGGTCGGGGTCACCTCGTGGCCCACCACGGCCCGGCTGGTGCGTGCGCAGACCCTGACCATCGAGTCGCGGCCCTACATCGAACGGGCCCGCGCCCTGGGCGGCGGGCACCTGCACGTCATCGGCAAGCACGTGCTGCCCGGCGTGCTGCCGCTGGTGCTGGCCAACACCACCCTCGTGGTGGGCAACTCGATCATCGCCGAGTCCACGCTGTCCTTCCTGGGCCTTGGCGACCCGACCGCGCCGTCCTGGGGCCAGATGCTGCAGCGCGCCCTGTCCTCCGGCGCGGTCACCGGCGGAGCGTGGTGGTACCTGATCCCGCCCGGCCTGGCGATCGTGGTGATCGTGCTGTCGTTCACCCTCGCCGGCCGCGCGCTGGAGACGGTGCTCAACCCGCGGCTGAAGGGGGAGCACGCGTGAGCCTGCTGGAGATCAAGGATCTGCGCGTCGCCTACCGGGACGTGGAGGCGGTGCGCGGCGTGGACCTGACGCTGGCGCCGGGGGAGACCCTCGGCGTCGCCGGGGAGTCCGGCTCGGGCAAGTCCACGGTCGCGATGAGCGTGCTGCGGCTGCTGCCCAAGTCCGCGAAGGTCACCGGGGAGATCCGGCTCGACGGCGAGGACGTCACCACCATGCGCTGGGGACACCTGCGCGCGGTGCGGTGGGCGAAGGCGTCGGTGGTGTTCCAGGGCGCCATGCACGCGCTCAACCCGGTCCGCACCATCGGCGACCAGATCGCCGAACCGATCCGGCTGCACGACCCGTCGGCCACCGACGTCGACGGCCGGGTCGCCGAGCTGCTGGAGTCGGTGGACCTGCCGCCGTCCCGCGCCGGGGCCTACCCGCACGAGCTGTCCGGCGGGCAGAAGCAGCGCGTGATGATCGCGATGGCGCTGGCCTGCCGCCCCCGGCTGATCATCGCCGACGAGCCGACCACCGCGCTCGACGTCATCGTGCAGGCCCAGGTGCTCGACCTGCTGACCCGCCTGGTCGCCGAGCACGGCCTCGGCCTGATCATGATCAGCCACGACCTGTCCGTGCTCGCCGCCACCTGCGCGCGCATCGCCGTGATGTACCGCGGGGAGATCGTCGAAGAAGGCCCGTCCGCCGAGGTGATGCGCTCGCCGCGGCACGAGCACACCCGCGCGCTGGCCGCCGCGTTCCCCACGGTCGGCGACCCGGCCGCCCGCTTCGCGCCCGCCACCACCGCGCCGCTGCCGCCGGAACCGGACACCCCGCCCGCGCCGGACGTGCTGCTGGCCGCGGAGAACCTGCGGGTCAGCTTCCGCGACCGGCGTGGCGCCCGCATCGACGCCGTCGCCGGCGTGGACCTGCAGGTGCGGCGCAACGAGATCGTCGCGCTCGTCGGCCAGTCCGGCTCCGGCAAGACCACCCTCGCCCGCACACTGCTCGGCCTGCAGAAACCGACCTCCGGCGTGGTCCGCTACGACGGGCAGCCGGTGCCCTCGTCGGGCGCGGCGCTCAAGGCCTACCGGCGGCACGTCCAGCTCGTGCTGCAGGACCCGGCCAGCGCGCTCAACCCGCGGCACACCGTCTACGAGGCCGTCGCCGAGGGGCCCCGCATCCACCGGCTGCCCGGCGACGAGCGGCAGATCGTCACCGAAGCGCTGGAGGCCGCGGAACTGCGCCCGGCCGAGCACTTCCTGCACCGGCTGCCGCACGAGCTCTCCGGCGGGCAACGGCAGCGCGTGGTCATCGCCGGCGCCCTCGCCCTGCAGCCGGGCGTGCTCGTCGCCGACGAGCCCGTCGCGTCGCTGGACGCCTCGGTGCGCGGCGAGATCCTCGGGCTGCTACTGCGGCTGCGCCGCGAACTCGGGCTGGCCGGCCTGGTCATCACACACGACCTCGGCCTGGCGTGGAACATCGCCGACCGCGTCGCCGTGATGTACCGCGGCGAACTCGTCGAGGTCGGCACCGTCGAGGAAGTCCTGCTCGACCCGGAGCACGAGTACACGCGCTCCCTGCTCGCGGCGCTTCCGGGAGGAACGACGCGAGCTTCACTACCGTCCTGAATGCCCGCAAGTCAAGGAAATGACGTTCCCGGCGCGAACCGGCACGGGAACGGTGTGTAATCTCCGTGGACGAAATGGCGACCACCACTGACCCCGCTCCCGGGGCGCCCGCGCAGGCGCACCCGGCCGCGCGCGTGCGCGTGCCCTCGCGGTTCCCGTACCGCACGATCGCGATGGGTACCCTCGGCAGTCTCCTGCTCCTCATCGGCGCGCTCGGGGCCGGTGGCATCCTGATCCGCGACCCGGTCCTCGGGCACGGCCCACTGTCCTGGGTCCGCTACGGGCACGGGCAGATGCTCGCCAACGCGGTGCTCTACGGCGGGTTCGCGCTCGTGGTGTGGGCGTGGGTCCGGCTGGGCCGCTACATGCTCGCCGGGCGCATCGGCAGCAGGCCGATCCTCGTCGCCGCGGCCTGCTGGATGGCGCCGCTGCTCGTCTCGCCGCCGCTGTTCACCCGCGACGTGTTCTCCTACCTCGGCCAGGGCGCCCAGCTGCTGCACGGGCTCGACCCGTACGCGCACGGCCCGGCCGAGCTCGAGGTGCTGCGCGACGTGGTGCAGAACGTGCACCCGGTCTGGCAGACCACCCCGGCGCCCTACGGCCCGCTGTTCCTGCTGATCGCCAAGGGTGTCGTCGCCCTGACCGGCGACAACGTGATCGCCGGCGTCATCGTGACGCGCCTGGTGCTGCTGATCGGCCTGGCGATGATGCTGTGGGCGCTGCCGCGGCTGGTGCGCCACCTCGGCGGCAAGCTGCCGATCACCGTGTGGCTCGCGGTCGCCAGCCCGATGACCGTCATCCACCTCGTCGGCGGCCCGCACAACGACCTGCTGATGCTGGGCTTCCTGACCATTGGCGTGCTCGCCGCGCTGGAACGCAAGCACGCGGTCGCGATCGTGCTGGTCACGATTGGCATGCTGATCAAGCCGACCGCGGCGGTCGCGCTGCCGTTCCTGGTGTGGGTGTGGGCCAACCACCTGCCCCACCCGAGCCGGGTCCGCAACTTCTTCCAGGCGGGCGCGATCTCGGTCGGCTTGTTCGGGGTCGTGTTCGTGGTCGGCACCTGGGTGTCGCTCGGCTCGTTCAACCTGGGCTGGGTGACCGGCCTGCAGGCGCCGACGCTGGTGACGAACTGGCTGAACTTCCCGACCGGGCTCGGGCAGCTGGCGCACACGCTGGTGAACCTGGTGATCACCGTGCCGGAGTCGCCGTTCGTGACGGTGGCCCGCGCACTGGCGATGCTGACGCTGGCCGCGTTCGGCGTGCGGCAGTGGTGGAAGGCGCGCAACGGCGGCAACGAGGCGATCTTCCGGATGGCCATGACGCTGCTGGCCACCGCGATCCTCGCCCCGCCGACCCTGCCGTGGTACCTGACCTGGGGCTTCGTGATCGCGTCGGCGTTCCCGTGGCGGCGCAGGCACCTGGCCATCGTGGTCGCCGTGGCGTCGTTCCTGGTGCTCGCCTACTACCCGACGGGCGAGCAGGCCCTCTACGACTGGTGGTTCGTCGTGGTGGTCCTGGCGCTGTCGGTCTACGCGGCGGCTTCGCTGCTGCGCCCGGACCCCCTCGGCCTGGTCGGCGCGTGGCGGCGCCAGCCCGAGGTGCCGGACTTCGTCGCGAAGGACTAGCTGTTGGGGTCATGGACGTTGTTGACGGTGTGGTCGACGCGTCGGGTTGATCAAGGCGAAGACCTCCGTGTGGCGTGAAGGTGCTTGACGCCTTCCCGCACAAACGGGCACAAGTGGATCCGCCGGTTCCGGGAGGAAGGCCAGGCCGGGCTGGCCGACCGGCCAAGGTCGCCCGCACACCTCACCGACCTGAACGTCTGCGGAGGTGGAGCGCGAGGTCCTGCAGGTGCGGCAGGACCGCCGGCTCGGCCCCGCCAGGATCGCCGAGCCGATTCGCCGTTACGAGCGGGACCGGCCGGGCGAGCTGGTCCATGTCGATGTGAAAAAACTCGGACGGCTGCGTGAGGGCGGCGGATGGTGGGCGCACGGTCGCGGCAGTGATCAGCACAAGGCCGCCCGTCGCGCGCCCCGAGTGGGGGTTGAGTTTGTGCACTGCGCCGTCGACGATCACTCCCGGCTGGCCTACGCCGAGATCCACCCCGGCGAAACCGCCACCACCTGCGCCGACTTCCTCCGCCGCGTTCGCCGCCCACGGCATCCCCGCCATCGAACGAGTCATGACCGACAACGCTCTGGCCTACCGCCGCTCGCACGCCTTCCGCACCGCGGTCACCGACATCGGCGGCCACCAGCGCTTCACCCGCGCCTACCGCCCCCAAACCAACGGCAAAGCCGAACGCTTCAACCGCACCCTCGCCGAAGAATGGGCCTACGCCCAACCCTTCACCAACTCACACGAGCGCACCGCCGCCCTACCCGGCTTCCTCCACAACTACAACCACCACCGAGCCCACAGCGCCCTCAACGGCCAACCACCCATCACCCGCCTCAACAACTTCGCTGGGCACTAGAGCTAGCCGCCGAGTTCGCCGGTCAGCGACATCGTTCCGCCGCCGTCGGAGCCGGCGCTGGCGCTGCTCGTCAGCGGCTGCCCGTCGACCTCGATCGAGGCGGACAGTTCGTGCTCGCCCGCAGGCTGGATCAGCAGCTGGAGCTGCTGCGTCCCCTCGGCGGGCAGCGTGAACGACTTCGTCCACGGCGGGGTGATGCCCTCGTCTCGCACCGAGTTCCGGCCGTCGGTCTTGTACTCGATCCACGCGATCTGCCCGGTGCCGGTGACCTCGTAGACGATGGTGTGCGGCTCCTCAGGCTCGCCGGAGCAGGCCGCCGCCAGCACCAACACCGGGACCATCGCCGCCGCGCGCAGGGTTCTCATGCGCCGATCGTAGAGATCACGCCACCGCTCAGCGGCCGGTTTGGCCGGTTCCTGCCCAACCGCTCCAGCGGGTCACGCGGGTGCGCACCACCGGTCCCTCCGGCGGCCGCTCCGCGTACTGCGGGTACTTCGCCACCAGCAGCGGCACCGGCCCGGGCTCCTCGACCGTCGCCGTGCCGTCCGCCCGCGCCCACCACAACCGGGTCCAGTCCTCGTCGTAGGCGTCGGCCAGGAACGTCACCGCCGGGTTCGCCGCGATGTTCGCCAGCCGCCGCAGCGCGTGCGTCGACTTCGGCTTGTGGTCGACCGCGAACACGATCTCGTCCCCGGACACCGCGAACGTCACCGGCACCAGGTGCGGCTGCCCCTCCGCCGACACGGTCGCCAGCCGCGCCACCCTGGCCGCCACGAACCGCGCCCGCGCCTCCGCCGGATCAAGCCGCACCCGTCACCACCCGCAGCGCCTCCGTCTCCAGCACCGCCTCGACCCCGAGCGGCACCGTCAGCGACCCCTCGACGTGCCCGAACGGCACCCCGGCCAGCACCGGCACCCCCAGCGGCGCCAGCCGGTCCAGCATCAGCGCCCGCACCTGCCCGGGGCCGCCGCACTGGGTCCACGTGCCGAGCACGATCCCGGCGACGCCCGCGAACCAGCCGGAGCGCAGCAGCTGCGTGAGCATCCGGTCCAGCCGGTAGACCGGCTCCGTCACGTCCTCCAGCACCACGATCGCGTCCCGCGCGCCGCCCTGCTCGGGCGTGCCGACGCTGGAGGCGAGCAGGCTCAGGTTCCCTCCGGTCAACCGGCCCCGCGCGGCGCCCGCCACCAGCGCCTCGGTTCCGGGCAGCGTCACCGGTCCCGGCTCGAACAACGCGCGGCGCAACCCCGCACCGCCGGCGTCGTCCCAGTAGTCACCGGCGGGCATCGGTGAGAACAGCGTCGGCAGGCCCAGGTGCTGGTGGATCGCCGCGTGCAGCGCCGTCACATCGCTCGAACCCGCGAACACCTTCGCGCCAGCACCGCGCAGCGCAGGCCAGTCCAGCAGGTCCAGCATCCGCTGCGTGCCGTAGCCGCCGCGCGCGGCGAGCACCGCGTCCACCTCCGGGTCCAGCCACGCCTCGGTGAACAGCTCCGCCCGGGCCGCGTCGGTGTCGGCCAGGTAGGAGGCGTGCCGCGAACCCGGCTTGACGAGGTTGCGCACCCGCAGCCCCCACGAGCCGAGCACGGAAAGCGCCCGCTCCAGCCGTTCCGGGGCGACCGGCCCGGCGGGCGCGACGAGGGCGACGGTCTTCACGAGCGCAGCTCCAGCTTCGGCACCCCGGGCGTGGCGAACCCGAACACCTGCCCGTAGAACGACAGCTCGGCCTCCAGCGCGGCGATCATGGTCTCGGCGCGCCGGAACCCGTGCTGCTCGCCCTCGAAGGTCAGGTAGGCGTGCGGGATGCTGCTGCCGGACAACGCGGCGACGAACCGGTCGGCCTGCTCGGGCGGGCAGATCTGGTCGTCGAGCCCCTGCAGGAGCAGCACCGGCCCGGCCAGCCGTCCGGCGTGCCGCAACGGCGACCGCTCCACGTAGCGCTCGCGCGTCTCCGGCAGCGGCCCGACGAGCCCGAGCACGTACTGGGACTCGAAGTCGTGGGTCTCGCCGCCGTCGCCGGTCCACTCGGCCAGGTCCAGGATCGGGTACTTGATCGTCGCCGCGCGGTAGGTGGTCACGCTCGTCATGGACGCCGCCGAGGTGTAGCCGCCCGCGCTGCCGCCGCGGATCGCCAGCCGCGCCGGGTCGGCGGTGCCCTCGGCCGCGAGCGCTTCGGCGACGGCGGCGCAGTCCCGCACGTCGACCACGCCCCACTGTTCCCGCAGCCGTTCCCGGTAGGCGCGCCCGTAGCCGACCGAGCCGCCGTAGTTGACCGCGACGATCCCGATGCCGCGGCTGGTGAAGTAGGCGAAGTCCAGGTCGAGGTCGCCGGACACGCGCCCGGTGGGGCCGCCGTGGACGTGCACCAGGTAGGGCGGGCGCTCGCCCTCGGGCCCCGTGAAGCCGGGATTGGTCGGCGGGTAGACGTAGGCCGGGATCGGCACGCCGTCCGGACCGGGGAACACCCGCTCCCGCGGCACCGGCAGGTACTCGGGCGGCGGCAGCGGGTGCGCGGGCGGGGTCAGCTCGGTCACCGCGCCGCTGCCGAGGTCGACGTGCACGACGGCGCTCTCGTGGCGCGGTCCGGCGGCGATGCCCGCGACCCCGGTGCCGTGCCGCGCCAGGGTCGCCGCCCAGCTCGTCAGGTGCTCCGCGACCGGCGTGACCGTTCCGCTGTGCTCGTCGAGCACGGCCAGGCGGCCGGAGTCGAGCACGGCGTGCCTGCCGCCGCCCAGCGGCACGAACCAGTTCGACCCGATCTTCCACAGCGGCCCGCCCAGCTCCCGCTCTCCCGGTACGAGCGCCGTGGCCGTCCCGTCGAGCCCGATCCGGTGCAGGTTCCACCAGCCGTCCGGGTCCATCAGCGCCAGCAGCGTGCCGTCCCCGGCCCACTCCACCTGGCAGACCGACACCCCGGGCCCGCCGGCGAGCACCCGGTGCGGGCCGAACCCGCCGGGCCGCACCTCGGCCACGCACAGCTCGGTGGAGTCCCACGGCATGTCCGGGTGCTCCCACCCCAGCCACACCGCGTGGCGGCCGTCCGGCGACAGTTGCGGCGCGGTCAGGAAGTGGTGGGTCGCCGCCAGCGGCACCACTTCGCCGCCGGTGATCGACACCAGGTCGCGCCGGATGTCGGTGCGCCGCGGCCCGGTGCTCGTCTCGCGCACCGCCCACACCGCGCCGTCCGGACCGGGCCGGAGGTCGCCGTACCGGACGCCCTGCGGCACGTGCGGCTCCGGTGTGACCGGAACCACCTCGCCGCCGTCCAGGTCGCGCGCGTACACCCGCTGGTCGTCCCAGTGGGTGAAGAACAGGGTCCGGCCGATCACCAGCCACGGCCGTCCGCCGTACTCGTGCACCCGGTTCCGGGCGTTCCACGGCGGCGGCAGCATCTCCTCCGCACCGTCCTGACCAGCGCGGACGAGCGTCAGCCTGCCGCCCTCGGCCGGCCGGGCCTCGGCCCACCAGACGGCGTCGCCGACGACGTCGAGCCACTGCGCGCCACCGCCCGCGGCGGCGACGTCGGCGGCGGAGATGGGGGAGGTCCAGGTGCCGTACGGCGCGGTTTCAGCCACCGCCGCACTCTAACTAAGATGCAAGCGGGGGCGGCGGATGCCGATCATGAAACGGTGGCATAGGGTCGGGGGTGCCATGGCTCGTGTAATCCACGTCTTCCGCCAGCCCGACCGGTTCGTCGCAGGGACCGTCGGGGAACCGGGCGACCGCACTTTCTACCTGCAGGCCACCGAGGACGTCCGCACGGTGAGCGTGACGATCGAGAAGCAGCAGGTGCAGGTGCTCGCCGAGCGCCTGTCGTCGCTGCTGGAGGAGATCGTCGCGCGGTTCGGCGCCGAGGTGCCCGAGACCGTGCCCGACGACCTCGTCGACGTGGACCCGCTCGAGGTCCCGGTCGAGGAGGAGTTCCGGGTCGGCACGATGGGCCTGGGCTGGGACGCGGAGACCAGTGCGGTCGTGATCGAGCTGCTCGCGATGACCGAGGGCGAGGTCGACGAGACCGTCGTGCTCGACGACACCGAGGAGGGCCCGGACGCGGTGCGCGTGTTCCTCAGCCCCGCCGCGGCGCGGGCGTTCGCCGAGCGCGCCGACCGGGTCGTGCGCGCCGGGCGGAAGCCGTGCCCGCTGTGCGGCGAGCCGCTGGACCCGGAGGGCCACATCTGCCCGCGGCAGAACGGCTACCGGCGCAACACCGACCTGGCCGACGAGAGCTAGACGTGGCCCCACCGGTCGGTCCAGCCGATCCGCAAGCCAGGGAGTTGCTCACGCGCGGCCGCCTGACCGTGGAAGGCCGCCTGGTCGACGCCTCCAACGTCACGCTGTTCTGCTCGGTCGAGCTGAACGGGCTCTCCGCGCAGGCGGTGTACAAGCCGGTGTCCGGCGAGCGGCCGCTGTGGGACTTCCCGGACGGCACGCTCGCCGGCCGCGAGGTCGCCACCGCCCTGCTGTCCGAGGCCGCCGGCCTGGGCCGGGTGCCGCCGACGGTGCTGCGGGACGGCCCGTTCGGCGAGGGCATGGTGCAGCTGTGGGTGGAGACCGGCGACGAGGAGCTGATCGACGTCCGGTCCCCGAAGGACGTGCCGGACGACTGGCGCATCGTGCTGCACGCCCACGACCGGGCCGGTGAGCCCGCGGTGCTCGCGCACGCCGACCACCCGGGCATGCGGGACCTGGCGGTGCTGGACATCATCGCCAACAACACCGACCGCAAGGGCGGGCACGTGCTGGTCGGCACGGACGGCACGGTGTACGGCGTCGACCACGGCATCTGCCTGCACGCCGAGCCGAAGCTGCGCACGGTGCTGTGGGGCTGGGTGGGTGACCCGCTGCCCGCCGAGACGCTGGAGAAGCTGCGCGCGCTGCCGGAGAAGATCCGCGGCGACCTGGGCGAGCAGCTCGCGCCGCACCTGACGAAGCTGGAGATCAGCGCCATCGCCGAACGCGCGGAGATGCTCGTGGCGACGGGCGTGTTCCCCGAACCCGGCGACGACTGGCGCGCCATCCCCTGGCCGCTGTTCTGATCCCATGACGTGGCTCGACGTGCGCCGGCCGGAGGCCGCCGGCCGCTGGCCGTGCCCGTGTTGCGGCTACCTGACCCTCCGGGAACGCGGCGTGTTCGAGATTTGCCCGGTGTGTTTCTGGGAGGACGACGGCCAGGACGTGCACGACGCCGACGAGGTGCGGGGCGGGCCGAACGGCCGTCTGAGCCTGACGCGGGCCCGCCGCGACTTCGGAACGTTCGGCGCCGTATCAGAGACGGCACTCGGCCACGTGCGCCCGCCGCGCGATGAGGAACATCCCCTCAAGCGCTGATCCACCAATCCGGTGGCCCCGCTCACCCGAACTCGTGACGGAACGGGGCGTGAGCTTTCGCCGTGCCCCGTGTCTGGCCTAGTGAATCGGGTGCGAATACGGGGAGGCTGCGCATGGGCGGGATGCGGTGACGGCCGGGACCGGCCTCGGCGAGGTCCTGGACGACGCGACGCTGGTCGCGCGGGCGCGGGATGGGGACGTGCGCGCCTACGAGCAGCTCGTGCGCCGCTACCAGGGCCCGATGTACCGGCTCGCGCTGCGCATGCTCGCCGCCGCCGGTGACGCCGAGGACGTGGTGCAGGAGGTGTTCCTGACCGTGTGGCGCCGCCTGGAGCAGCTCCAGGACGACGGCGCCTTCGTCGGCTGGCTGTACCGGTCGACCACGAACCGCTGCCTCAACGTGATCCGCGCCCGCCGCCCGGTCACCGACGTCGACCCGGACGACACCGAAACCCCGCGCGGCGACGCCCGGCCCGAGCGCGCCGCCGAGGTGAGCGCCCAGATGGCCGCCCTGACCACGGCGCTGGCCGGGCTGACCCCGGAACAGCGGGCCTGCTGGCTGCTGCGCGAGGTGCACGGCCGGTCCTACGAGGAGATCGCGGAGGCCGTGTCGGCCTCGCCCACCGCGGTCCGCGGGCGCATCGCGCGGGCCCGCGCGCAACTGGCGGAGGTGATGCGGCCATGGCGCTAGACCAGACCACCCACGACCTGCCGTGCGGCCGGGCGCTGGAGGACGTGTGGGACCGCCTCGACGCGGTCACCGAGCACGACCTGACCTGCCCGCACTGCGCGACCGCCCGCGGCAGCCTCCTCGCGCTGCGTGACGCGACCCGCGAGCTGGCGGCCGACGAGACCCAGCCCTCGCTGGACCTGACCGGCAGGATCATGGCCGCGGTGCGCGCCGACGTGCGCCGCCACCGGGGCATGGTGCCGCTGTCCGCGCCGGAGCCCGGCACGCTCGAGGTGAGCGAGCAGGCGGTCGCGGCCGTGCTGCGGTTCACCGCCGACGAGACGGACGGCATCCGCGCCCGCCGCTGCCGGGTGATCACCGGCGGGATCGAGGACGGGCAGACCCTGATCGAGGCCGAACTGTCGGTGGCCGCCGCCTACCGCGACGACCTCGCCGAGGTGCTGGCACGCCTGCGGGACCGCCTCACCGCCGCCTGCTCGTCCGCGATCGGGGTCCGGCTGGTGCGGCTGGACCTGACGGTCGACGACCTCTACGACCGCTGAGGGGGGGGGGAACCGGTGCACGTCGAGTGGCACGTCGAGGACGCCGTGGTGGCGTCGGTGGCCGCGCACGCCGCCAGAGCGGTGCCGGGTGTGGCCCGGCTCGAACCGGGGATGGCCGGGCTGGTGCGCGGCTGGGGCCGGTCCCGGTGGCAGCAGGTCAAGGGGCTCACGCCGGCGCCCGCGGACGGTGTCGGCGTGCGGCGCGCGGGGGACGACGTGGAGGTGTGGGTGGGCATCGCCACCCGCGCCGGCACGCAGGCCGCCGCCGTCGCCAGGGCGGTGCAGCGCGAGGTGCGCGCCCGGCTGGTCCGGGACACCGGCGTCGAACCCGGCCGGGTGTCGGTGACCGTGCTGGACGTCGTCCGATGACCGCCCGCGCCGAGCACGTCGAGGCGATCCTGACCGCTTTGTCCGAAGTGGACGGGCTGCGCCCGGCCGCGCCCGCGGTGCGGCCGGTGGCGTCGTGGAACCCGGCCGCGCTGGCGGTCGACCTGACACCCGAGGTCGTGCGCGTGCGCCTGGTCGCCACCGCGCTGCCGCTGCCGCCACGGCTGCGGCTGGCGGGGGACGCGGTCGCGAAGGCGCTGGTGGGAAGCGCTTACACGGAGGCGGTCATCCGGCTTGTGGTGACCGATGTGGACGGATCCGCGTTCGGCGCGTGAGGTCCGCGCGCCTGCGGTGTCGAAGAAGTGGGAACACCAACCGGAAAGGGGAGAGAAGATGAGCACCGGAACCGAGGAGAAGGCCACCGCGGTGAGCAAGCCGGCGACGAGCTCGCTGGTGACCAGCCAGGGCACCACCACGATCGCGAGCACGGTGGTGCAGAAGATCGCCGGGCTGGCGGCGCGGGAGATCCCGGGCGTGTACGACCTGGGCGGCGGCGCGGCGCGGGCGTTCAACGCGCTGCGCGAGCGGATCCCGGGCGCCAGCGGCAGCGTCGGTCAGGGCGTGTCGGTGGAGGTCGGGGAGAAGCAGGCCGCGGTGGACCTGCAGATCGTGGTCGAGTACGGGGTGTCCATCGCCGACCTGGCGCAGGCGGTGCGGGCCAACGCGATCGGCGCGATCGAGCAGATGACCGGGCTGGAGGTCGTCGAGGTCAACATCACCGTCAACGACGTGCACCTGCCCGGCGACGACGAGCCGCAGGGCGGCGCGCCCGCGCGGGTGCAGTGACGTGAGCGCCACGATCGCCGGTCTGCTGACCGGGCTCGTCCTCGGCCTGGCCGCCGCGTTCGGCGGGTTCGGCGCGTTCCTGATCGTCGCCGTGCTGGGCGCGCTGGGCCTGCTGGTCGGCCGGGTGCTCGACGGCAAGCTCGACCTGTCCCAGTTCACCGACCGCGAGCGGAGGTGAGCCGGTGACCGTCGAAGCGCCGGAGCGGCGCGGCACCACGGTCGTGGCCGACCGGGCGGTGCAGCGCATCGCGGAACAGGTGATCACCGGGCTGGACGGGGTCGGCGGCGCGGCCCGCCGGGTGCTCGGCGTCGCCGTGGGCAGCGGTGATCCGGAGCAGCCCGCCAACGTCACCGCCCGCGTGCGGGACGGCCGGGTCAGCCTCGCCGTGGAGCTGTCGGTCGGCTACCCGGCGCCGGTCGCCCGCACCACGCGGGCGGCGCGGGAACGGCTGGTCCGGGAGGTCGGCGAGCTGACCGGGCTGGTCGTGGAGCGGGTGGACATCACGGTGACCGCGCTGCACAGCGACCGGTCGCGGGAGAGGAGCCTGTCATGATCCGCCGGTCCCGGCGTAGCCTGCTGGCCTCGGTGGTGGCGCTGGCCGGGGTGATCGCGTGCGCGCTGGTGGCGACCGGCGCGGTGCAGCTCCTGCTGGGCGAGCGGCCGGTGCTGGACTACGACGCCGTCGCGGCCCGGCTGCACGCCACGCGTTGGGAAGCGCTTCCCGTGGCGATCGGCGGCGGGGTGCTCGCCGCGCTGGGCCTGGTGGTGTTGCTGGCGGCGGTGCTGCCCGGCCGCGCGCTCGTACTGCCCCTGTCGGGGGGAAGCAGTGCGCCGGTCAAGGCCGGGGCGAGCCGTCGCAGCATCACCGGCAGCCTGCGGTCGGCGGCCGAGTCCGCCGACGGGGTGGAGTCGGCGAAGGTGCGGCTGCGGCGGCGCAGTGTGACCGCGAGGGTGCGCGGCAGCCGGCTGGCCGGCGACGACGTGGCGGGCCAGGTGCGGCAGGCGGTCGAAGACCAGCTGGACCGGATCGGCCCCGCGCGGCGGCCGCGGGTGAAGGTGCACGTGAGGAGCACGCCATGACCAGCCTGAACCGTCCCGCCCGGCTCAACCGGACGCTGCTCGCGGTGATCGGGCTCGCCCTGCTCGGCGCGGGCGGGTTCGCGCTGGCCACCTCACTCGGCTGGCTGCGCCTGCTCGACCGCTCCCAGCCCCTGGTGCCCGGCGACGACCGGCCGCCGACCTGGGTGCTGTACGTGACCGTGGTGGCGGCCGTCGTGCTGGGCCTGCTGTTCCTGCGGTGGCTGGCCGCGCAGGCGATGCGACGGCCGAAGACGCGAACCTGGCGGCTGGAAGACCATCCCGCGCACGGGGTGACGAAACTGTCCGCGGACGCGGCCGTCGCGCCGTTCGAGTCGGAGATCGCGGCCTACCCGCAGGTGCGCTCGGCGGACGCGACGCTGTCCGGCCCGCAGGACCGGCCGACGCTGCTGGTGACGGTGACCGCCGAACCGGGCACGGACCTGAGCGCGCTGCGGGAGCACATCGCCGACGACGGCGTGGCCCGGCTGAAGCAGGCGCTGGACCTGGCGGAACTGCCGTCGGTGATCGAGTTCCGCATCGCCGCGGAAGCCGCCGTCCGGGTGATCTAGACGGCGCGTGACGGAACCGCCTATGCGCTCGCCGTCAGCAGACCGGCGTCGATGACCTCGGCGATGAGGGCGGCGCCGCGGCTGTTCTGGTGGATGTGGTCGGTCGTGAGCACGAGACGTCGCCGCCGCGAGATCGCGTCGAGGCTGCGGCGCAGCACCGCGCGCTGGACGAGGACGCCGACAGCCGCCGCGGGCGTCACCTCCCGGTACGGAATCGGCGGCGGGTCCGCTTGGCGCAGTTCCTCGACCTGGCGTTCGTGGAGCGGAAGGTAGGCCACCTCGTTGGTGGCGGCGACCTCGGCGATCATCCGGGTGTACGTCTGGGACGCCTGTGCCGCTGCTCCGTCGAGTTGCTGGCCGAGTACCGGTAGCGACAGCAGACCGATCGTCGCGTCGGTCTCCGCCCGCAGCCGTGCGACGACGGCTCCCAGGCACTGTCGGAACCAGCCCGCCGACGGGCGATCGGGGAGCCGTTTGCGCTTCATGGCCTGCTCGACGGGGTAGCCGGGAAGGCTCGCCCGGGCGTCGTTGGTCCCGATCAGCACGGTGATCACATCGGGTGGGTTCCTGACGACGGCATCGAGGCGCTGCAGGAGGTTGTGGGCGAAGTCGCCGTTGACGCCGAAACGGGCGAGCCGCACGTCACCGGGAGCGTGACGTCGTCCGAGAAGATCCAGGTAGTCGACGCTGAACTGCGCGCGGGTGAGGCTGTCGCCGAGGCAGGCGATCCGAGTCGTCACGGCGCTTCCTCCGGGCTGGGCGTGCCGACGCCTCCGTGGACCTGGTCCACGGCCTTGCGTTCCGGGTTGACGAGTCTCATGCCGACGATCGTCCACGACAGCTTTCGGGCAGTCTTGAAGAAAAGAGAACAGAAGCCGGTGGGCTGGGGCTACCCGGCTCCGAGGAGGACTTCGCTGCGGCGCCAGGCCGTCGGCGATCGGCCCGTGAACTCGCGCCAGTCCCGAACGAGGTGGGCCTGGTCGGCGAAGCCCGAGACGGTTGCCACCTCGGCCCAGGAGAGCGGGTTCTGCTCCGCCGCCAGTTCGTGCGCGTGCTCGAAGCGCAGGACCCGGGCGAAGGTCTTCGGCGACAGGCCCACCTCTCCGCGAAACCGCTCGCTGAGGTACCGCCGGCTCCAGCCGAGTTCCGCCGCGACCGCCCCGACCTGGACGCAACCCCGCGCGGCGACGAGGCGGCGCCACGCCTCGGCCACCTCGGGGCGCGCCCAGCGCACCTGGTCGCCGCAGGCGCCACGGCCGACGGCCCGGAGGAGCAAATCGTCCAGCGCGGTGAACCGCGCCGCCCATGTGGTCGCCGACCGGAGCCGGTCGACCAGCTCGACCCCAAGCGCTCCGAGAAGCTCGTCAAGGGGGACCAGCCGGTGGGCGAGCTCGGCGGCGGGCATGCCGTAGATGGCCCTGGCCCCGAGCGGGGTCAGCGACACCTGAACGCCTTGCTGACGTCCGTCGTGGTGAATCGCGACGGACCGGCACATCAGACCACTGGCCACGCTGTCGAATCGGGTGACCGGTGACCCGTCGTCAACGCCCGCCGCCACCTCCAAGGGATCTGACAGGCTGATCACCGCAGTGAGCGCGCGGCCGGGCGGGCCGCAGTGCACGCCCGTCAGGAGCCCGCGGAGGTCGAAGCCGACATACGAGTCGACGTACTCGCGCAGGGCGGGCGCCGGACGTGCGCCGATCCCGGTGGCCGCGCGGTCCTCCATTTCGGCAGTGTACGAGCCCCCAGCCCAGGAAGATCACCATCCACGGCTGCCGTGGCTCACGCGAGGAGGCTCCCGGTCCCTAGACGGGCGCCGGGGTCTGCTGCTCGTCGTAGGCGCGGCGGGCCGCGGCGATCTCGCCCCGGTACTTCTCCGCCCACGAGGTCAGCCCGACCAGCGTCTGGTGCAGCTCGCGCGCCATGTCGGTGAGCGTGTACTCCACCCGCGGCGGCACTGTCGGGTACACGGTCCGCACCAGCAGGCCGTCGCGCTCCAGTTTGCGCAGCGTCAGCGTCAGCATGCGCCGGCTGATGCCCTCCACCTCGCGCTCCAGCTCGGTGAAGCGGACCGGGCCGTGCGCGGCGGTGACCAGGATGCCGATCGCCCACTTGCCGGCGACGTGGTCGAGCACCTCGACGATGGGGCAAGCCTCGGTGACCGGGGAAGCGGTGTCAGCAGCCATACCTGGATGGTTCCACGTCCGCCCCTCAGTTACCACCCGTTCCCCCAAGCGGATCGTGACCTGCCTCACAGGGCCACCGGCGGGACCAGGAGTGGTACATCGATGTGCCTCTGGCACAGGGAACTGCCTTCTTCCCGGCACGGCTACGGGCTCACATCATTGCCCCAGTTACAAATCGTGCCCCTTTGGAGGTCAAGGCCATGTCCCTCGATCAGCCGGCAGCCCGCTCGCGGTGGCTCGCGCTCGCCGTGCTGTCCGCGCAGACGCTCATGATCGTGCTCGACCAGACGATCGTGAACGTCACCCTGCCCGCGATCCGCGACGACCTCGGCTTCACGCCGTCGAACCTGTCCTGGGTCGTCAACGCCTACCTGATCCCCTTCGGCGGGCTGCTGCTGCTCGCCGGGCGCCTCGGTGACCTGGCCGGCCGCCGCCGCGTCTTCCTCGCCGGGATGGCCGTGTTCACGCTGGCGTCGCTGCTCGCCGGGTTCGCCTGGAACCCGGAAACCCTGATGGCCGCGCGGTTCCTGCAGGGCGCCGGTGGCGCCGCGTCGACCGCGGTCGCGCTCGGCATGGTCGTCCGGCTGTTCCCGGAGCCGGCCGAACGCGCGAAGGCGCTGGGCACGTTCAGCTTCGTGCAGGCCGCGGGCGGTTCGATCGGCAGCATCGCCGGTGGCGTGCTGACCCAGGCGCTGAGCTGGCACTGGATCTTCCTGATCAACCTGCCGATCGGCCTGGTCGCCGGCGCGGTCGCGCTGCGGGTGCTGGAGAACGACCGCGGCCTCGGGCTGCGTGCCGGGGCCGACTGGCTGGGCGCGGTGCTGGTGACCGCCGCGCTGATGCTCGGCGTCTACACCATCGTCGAGGTCGAGTCCCACGGCTGGGCGTCGGCCCACACGATCGGCTTCGGCGCGGTGTCGCTGGTGCTGCTGGCCGCGTTCGGCGTGCGCCAGGCCCGGACCCGCGACCCGCTGCTGCCGCTGCGCATCTTCGCCTCGCGTGGCCTGACCGGGGCGAACCTGACGATGGCGCTGCTGGTGTCGGCGATGTTCGGGTTCCAGTTCCTCGTCGTGCTTTACCTGCGGCAGGTGCTGGGGCTGAGCGCCCAGGCGACCGGGCTGGCGATGGTGCCGATCGCCGCGACGATCGCGCTGGTGTCGCTGGTCTTCTCGCCGCGGCTGTCCACTCGCTTCGGCGACTACAAGGTGCTGCTGGCGGGGCTGCTGGTGATCGGCGGCGGGCTGGCCTGGCTGGCCCGGGTGCCCGCCGACGGCGGCTACGCGACCGACGTGCTCGGCCCGACGGTGGCGATGGGCATCGGGTTCGGCCTGGCCATGCCCGCCCTGATGGGACTGGGCATGCGGGACGCCGCCGCCGAGGACACCGGTCTGGCCTCCGGGCTGTTCAACACCACCCAGCAGGTGGCCGGTGCGCTGGGGTTGTCGGTGCTGGCGGTGCTCGCCGCGACCCGCACCGAGTCGCTGACCGGGGTGCGGACCGAGGAGGCGCTCACCTCCGGCTACCACCTCGCCTTCTGGGTGGGCACCGGTCTCGTGGCCGCCGCGCTGGCCGTGGCCGCGGTGATGCTGCGCCCCGGCGTGGCGGCGCGACGAACGGGTGAACCCGGCGCTACCGTCCCGGATCGTGCGCTCCCACAGCTATGACGACATCCTCGCCGGCCCGCGCAGACGCAAGATCCCCGAGGTCGTGGCGGAGCGCGGGCTGGTGCTCGAGGAACCGGGAAGCGGTTTCTGCGGCGCGGTGGTCCGGTTCGAGCACGGCAACGTCGTGCTGGAGGACCGCCACGGCCGCCACCGCGTCTTCCCGCTGGAGCCCGCCGGGTTCCTGCTCGAAGGCAAGCCGGTGACGCTGGTGCGGCCGAAGGCCGCCCCGCCGTCACCGGCTTCGGCGCGTTCGGCGTCCGGGTCGGTGAAGGTGCAGGGGCTGCGGGCCCGCACCGCGCGCGACTCGCGCATCTGGGTCGAGGGCAAGCACGACGCCGAACTGGTGGAACGCGTGTGGGGGCACGACCTGCGCGTCGAGGGCGTCGTCGTGGAGCCGCTGGACGGTGTGGACGTGCTGGCCGAGGCGATCGAGGAGTTCGGCACCGGCCCCGGCAGGCGGCTGGGCGTCCTGGTCGACCACCTGGTGCCGGGCAGCAAGGAATCCCGCCTGGTGGACGCGATCCGCGACGAGCACGTGCTGGTCACCGGCCACCCCTACGTCGACGTGTGGCAGGCGGTGAAACCGTCCGCGGTCGGCATCCGGGAATGGCCGGTGGTGCCGCGCGGCACGCCGTGGAAGGAGGGCGTGTGCGCGGCGCTGGGCTGGGGCGAGACCTACGAGGGCTGGCAGCGGGTGCTGGCCGCGGTGAGCAGCTTCCGCGACCTGGAGACGCCCCTGATCGGCGCCGTCGAGCGGCTGATCGACTTCGTGACCGACCCGGAAGGCTGAATCCGGCAGGTCACGCGGAGATCACTTCGGGTTGTCCGCTGGTCGCGAGCGGTCACCTTCTGCCACGATGGGCGCATGACACCGGCGCTCGTCTGGCTGATCGTCGCCATCGTCCTGATGGCCGCCGAAGTGCTGTCCGGCGACTTCTTCCTGCTGATGCTCGGCCTCGGCGCGTTGTTCGGGGCCGGCGCGGCGCTGCTCACCGGCAACATCGTCGTCGACGCGGTCGTGTTCGCGATCGCGTCCGGCGCGCTGATCTTCCTGGCCCGGCCCGCGCTCAAGCGCCGGTTCCTCACCGGGACGGGTCACCGCACCAACACCGAGGCCCTGATCGGCGCCAGGGCCGTGGTCGTGTCCGTTGTGGACGGCCACTCCGGGCGTGTCAAGCTGGCCGGCGACGTGTGGTCCGCACGGTCCATCGCCGACGGTCAGCGAATCGAACCCGGCACGACCGTGACCGTGGTAGAGATAGCGGGCGCCACGGCCGTGGTGGCGCCCGAGCCGTAACCACAACCTGCATATCGGGAGAGCGATCTTGGGAACCGCAGCGATCATTGTTGTCGCGGTCATCGCCCTGTTCGTGATCGTGACGATCGCGAAGGCGATCATGGTGGTCCCGCAGGCCCAGGCCGCGGTGATCGAGCGGCTGGGCAGATTCAAGTCGGTCGCCTCGCCCGGCCTGAACTTCCTGGTGCCGTTCCTGGACAAGGTGCGGGCCCGCATCGACCTGCGCGAGCAGGTCGTGTCGTTCCCGCCGCAGCCGGTGATCACCGAGGACAACCTGACGGTGTCCATCGACACGGTCGTCTACTTCCAGGTGACCGACGCGCGCGCCGCGGTGTACGAGATCTCCAACTACATCGTCGGTGTCGAGCAGCTGACCACCACGACGCTGCGCAACGTGGTCGGCGGCATGACGCTGGAGCAGGCGCTGACCTCCCGCGACCAGATCAACAACCAGCTGCGCGGCGTGCTCGACGACGCCACCGGCCGGTGGGGCATCCGCGTGGCGCGGGTCGAGCTCAAGGCGATCGACCCGCCGCCGTCCATCCAGGACTCGATGGAGAAGCAGATGCGCGCCGACCGGGAGAAGCGCGCGATGATCCTCAACGCCGAAGGTCAGCGGGAAGCGCAGATCAAGACGGCGGAGGGGCAGAAGCAGTCGCAGATCCTCGCCGCGGAGGGCGCCAAGCAGGCCACCATCATGGCGGCCGAGGCGGAGCGGCAGTCGCGGATCCTGCGGGCGCAGGGTGAGCGCGCGGCCCGCTACCTGCAGGCGCAGGGCCAGGCCAAGGCGATCGAGAAGGTGTTCGCCGCGGTGAAGGCGGGCAAGCCGACGCCGGAGGTGCTGGCCTACCAGTACCTGCAGACGCTGCCGCAGATGGCGCAGGGCGACGCGAACAAGGTGTGGCTGGTGCCCAGCGACTACGGCAACGCGCTGCAGCAGTTCGCCCGGGCGTTCGCCAAGCAGGACGCCGACGGCGTGTTCCGGTACGAGCCGGCCGAAACCGACGGGGCCGAGCCGCCCACTCTGGACGACGAAGAGGTCGCCAGCTGGTTCGACACCTCCACCGACCCGCGGATCGCCGAGGCGGTGCGCGAGGCCGAGGCGGTGGCGCGGCAGGAGGTGCCCGGCCCGCTGTCGCACCAGCCGCAGCCGCCGGCCCCGCAGGCGACCAGCGCGCTGCGCGGCAACCCGGTGACCGAGGAGGCGCAGGAGGCGCCGGCCGTGGAGCCCCCGGTGGCGCCGGAGCCGATCTCACCGCCGACCACGCCGCAACCGCAGTTCCCCACGGCGGGCGGACAGCAGGGCCAGCTGCCGACCCGCAGCCCGGGCCAGCACTACGGCAACCCGCCGCGGCCGCAGTACCCGCCGCAGCAGCCGCCACCCGCGCCGCCGCAGCAGTAGTCCCACTCGGGGCCGCACCGGATCCGGTGCGGCCCCTTTTCTATTGCCCCCATCCGCGGACCTGGTGCCACGCTTGGCGGGGCGTGGTCTCCGGCCGGTGGGCCGGGTGTCATCCTGGAGTCGTGAGCGAAGAGCCCGCGCCCGCCGCGCAACGGCGGCGCCTGTTGTGGGGGTCGGTGCTGGCCACCGTGGTGGCACTGGCGATCCTCGTGCCCGGACTGGCCGGGGCGCTGGGCGCCCGGTCGAACTGGCTGCCCTACGGGATCGCCCTCGCCGTGCTCGCCGCGCTCGGCTGGTACCAGTGGGTCAGCGCCGGTAGACCGCGTCGTCGGTGATGTCGGCTCGCGAGCGGTCCTTCAGCAGCGCCACGCAGACGATCGTGACCACCGCCGAGAGCACCACGTAGGCCGAGATCGAGTACGGCGTCCCGGTGGTGTGCAGCAGCCAGGTCGCCAGCAGCGGCGCCGGGCCGCCCGCGAACACCGACGCCAGCTGGTAGCCGAGCCCGGCGCCGCCGTAGCGCAGGTGCGTCGGGAAGCTCTCGCCGATCAACGCGGCCTGCGGCCCGTACTGCATGGCGTGCGGGATCATCGACACCACGACCGCGACGAAGATCAGCACCTCGCCGCCGTTCTTCAGCACCGCGAAGTACGGGAACGCCAGCAGCCCGGTCAGCACCGCCCCGGTCAGGTACACCCGTTTGCGGCCGATCCGGTCGGACAGCTGCGAGAACCACAGGATCAGCGCCAGCTCCACCGCCGCACCGAGCAGGACGGCGTTGAGCACGAACGTCTTCGAGTAACCGTGCTCGGCGACCACGTACACCAGCACGTAGCTGGTGTAGAGGTAGAACGGCATCTGCTCGCTGAACCGCAACCCGGCCGAGAGCAGGATCTCCCGCCAGTGGTGCTTCACCGCGTCGGCCACCGGGCTGCGCGAAGTCCGCTTCTGCGCCACGACCTTGGCGAACATCGGGGTCTCCAGGATGCGCAGCCGGATCACCAGTCCGACGGCGACGAGCAGCAGGCTGGCCAGGAACGGCAGCCGCCAGCCCCACGAGTCGAACGCCTCCTCCGGCAGCACCGCGGACAGCAGGGTCATGCCGCCGGTGCCGAGCACGAGCCCGACCGGCACACCGACCTGCGCGAAGCTGCCGAGCAGCCCGCGCTTGCGCTGATCGCCCCACTCCATGGCGAGCAGCACCGAGCCGCTCCACTCGCCGCCGATCGCGATGCCCTGGATCAGCCGCAGCGTCACCAGGATCAGCGGCGCGGCGATCCCGATGGTGGCCGCGCCGGGCAGCACCCCGACCACGCCCGAGGCGATGCCCATCATCAGCAGCGTGACCACGAGCGTGGTCTTGCGGCCGATCCGGTCGCCCCAGTAGCCGAAGATCGCCGCGCCGATCGGCCGCGCGGCGAAGCCGACGGCGTAGGTGGCGAAGGACTGCATCGCCCCCGCGTAGCTGGAGGAGGCGGGGAAGAACAGCTGCGGGAAGATCAGCGCCGCGGCCGTGTTGTAGAGGAAGAAGTCGTACCACTCGATGGTCGTGCCGATGGCGCTGGCGAAGGCCGCGCGCCGCACCTGGGTGGTCTTCTGGCTGGTCTGTGCCTGGAGAACGGTGTCCGCTTCGTCGCGTCCGAGGACCATGCCGCCGAGCCTCCTGTGATCGGCTTCACTTCCCGAAGACGATCCCTCACCGGAGTGACGATGTCCAGAGGCAGACCGGAAATCACCACCGTTCGCCGCGTTCCGGCGGTACCTCACGAAGCTCTACGATGCGCCGCATGACGGAACCGAGGCCGCTGCGCGCCGACGCCCGCCGCAACCGGGCGCGCGTGCTGGCCGCCGCCGAGACGGTGTTCGCCGCGAGGGGCACCGGCGCGCCGACCGAGGAGGTCGCGCGGGAGGCGGGCGTGGGCATCGGGACCGTGTTCCGGCACTTCCCGACGAAGGAGGCGCTGCTGGAGGCGGTGCTGGCGGACCGGATGCGCCGGTTCGCCGAGGAGGCGCAGTCCTTCGCCGCCGCGGCCGATCCGGAGAGCGCTTTCTTCGGATTCCTCGCGCGCTGGGCGGAGGTGTCCGCGGCGAAGAACGCCTACGCCGACGCGCTGGCCGCGGCCGGGGCCGAGGTGCCCCGGCTCGCCGCGGAGGTCGGTGCGAAGGTACGGGACGCGCTGGGCGCGTTGCTGTCGCGGGCGCAGCAGGCGGGCGCGGTGCGCGAGGACGTGGGGGTCGCCGAGCTGATCGCGTTGATGGTCGGCGCCTCCCGCGCGGCCGAGCACGTCGGCGACGACGCCGGGCTGCGCGCCCGCACGCTGGGGATCGTCTTCGACGGGTTGCGTCCCCGCTGATCAGTCCAGCGGCAGCAGCACCGGTCGTTTCGCGGACAGGGTGTCGCCGGAGGACTCGCCACGCAGGCGGCGGCCGATCCAGGGCAACACGTGTTCCCGTCCCCACTGCAGGTTCTCCGCGCGCTGCCGCCGCCGGTCCACCAGCTCCCGCGGCCCGAGCGCGGCGGGGGAGAGGTCGTGCGGCCGGCCGAGCACGTCGAGCACGGCGATCGCGACCTCGGTGTGGCCCAGCGCGTTGAGGTGCAGCCGGTCGGCCGACCACAGGCGCCGGTCGCGCAGCTGCCGCATGCCCCACATGTCCACCACGTGCGCGCCGTGCCGGGCGGCGATGACGCGGGTGTGCTCGTTGTAGATCGCGGTGCGGCCGCGCAGCTTCCGGAACACCGGGTCCTCGGCGCCGTCCACCCCGGTGAACAGCAGCACGGTGGCGCCGGTCTTGGCGAGCCGCTCGACGGCGTTCTCGAACCGCGCGGCGAGGGCGTCGATGTCGGCCTTGGGGCGCAGCAGGTCGTTGCCGCCCGCGTAGATGGACACCAGGTCGGGCTGCAGCGCCAGTGCCGGTTCGAGCTGCTCGGCGAGCACCTGGTCGAGCAGCCGTCCGCGGATCGCGAGGTTGGCGTAGCGGAACCCGGGGTCGGCGGCCGCCAGCTGCTCGGCCACCCGGTCGGCCCAGCCCCGCACGCCGTTCGGGCGCGCGGGGTCTTCGTCGCCGACGCCCTCGGTGAAGGAGTCGCCGAGGGCCACGAAACGCTTGTACATGCTCAGCACTTTAGGCGACCGTTCCGGACGGCCCGAGACCGTGCACCGTGCCGGCCGCGACCGCGCCGAGTTTGTCCGGGTTGGCCACGTTGTGCAGTGTGGTGATGCGGCCTTCGGCGTCGAAGTCGAAGGTGACCGTGGCCAGCACGCGGTCCGGGCCGCGGAAGACGAGCCCGGGGCCGCCGTTGATCTCGGTCAGTTCCGTGACCACGTCCGCGGGCGCGACACCCTGGTAGGTGACGGTGCCGATGGCGGCGAACCAGCCCGCCACCGTCTCCGCGCCGGTCACCGGGCGCAGGGCCTGGCGGACCTTGCCGCCGCCGTCGGTCCACAGCGTGACGTCCGGGGACAGCAGTTCCATCAGGGTGTTGACGTCACCGCCGGTCGCGGCGGCGAGGAACCGCTCGGTGACCGCGCGCTGCTTCGCGCGGTCGGCCGGGAACCGCGGGCGGCGGGCTCGCACGTGCTCGCGCGCCCGGTGCGCGGCCTGCCGCACCGCCGCTTCCGACCGGTCCACCGCCTCGGCGATCTCGGCGTGGCTGAACCCGAACACGTCCTTGAGGACGAACACCGCGCGTTCCAGCGGGCTCAGCGTCTCCAGCACCACCAGCATCGCCGTGGACACCGAATCCGCGCCGGTGACCGCGTCCGCGCTGTCGCCAGTGGTGAGGATCGGCTCCGGCAGCCACGGCCCGACGTAGGTCTCCCGCTGGTGCCGGGCCGAGCGCAGCCGTTCCAGCGCCAGGTTGGACACGATCCGCGCCAGGTAGGCCTTCGGGTCGGCGACCTGGGAGCGGTCCGCGGCGGACCACTTGATCCACGCGTCCTGCACGACGTCCTCGGCGTCGGCGGCGCTGCCGAGGACCCGGTAGGCCACCGCGAACAGCAGGTTGCGGTGCTGGTGGAACGCCTCGGTCACCGGGCGCCCCGGGTGAAGCGGCCGCCGCGGGGCCAGAACGCGCCCGAGGCGGGCATCTTCTTCATGCGCAGGTACGTCGGCCAGGGCGAGGCGGTCACGGTTTCTTTGTACCGGGCGGCGAGCCTGCCGGTGAGGCAGATCCGCCGCGGGCTGTCGTCGGGGTGGGTGAACTGCACGACGGCGTCGTGGCGGCCTAGGCTGACCGGGGTGTGGTAGTAGCCGAAGCGGAACGGTTTCGGTTCCTTACCCGCCAGGGCGCGCAGGATCGACACCGCGGCGTGCACGCCGGTCGGCATCCCGCTCTGGCAGGTGCCGTGCAGGACGCCGTAGCCCTGGCTGATCGCGGCCGCGTCGCCGACCGCGTGCACGTCCGGGTGCGAGACCGACCGCAGCGTCGCGTCGGTGATCACGCGGCCGCGGTCGTCGACGGCCAGCCCGGCGGCGGCCGCGAGCGGCGCGGCGCGGGTGCCGCTGGTCCACAGGACGGCGTCGGCGGGAATCGTTTCGCCGCCGGCCAGTTCGACGGCGTCCGGGAGCACCTTGGTCACCTCCACGCCGGTGCGCACCTCGACGCCCAGCCGCTCGAGCGCGGCGTGGAGGTGGGTCCGGGCCTTGCGGTTCATCGTCGCGCCCGGCTCGCCCCGCCCCAGCAGGACGACCCGCAGCCGCGGGTGCTGCTCGGCGATCTCGGCGGCCGATTCGACGCCGGTGAGCCCGTTGCCTGCGACCACGACCGTGCCCTGCTCCAGGCGCGCCAGCAGGCCGGCCAGCACTTCGGCGTCCTCCGGGCTGTTCAGGGTGTGCGCGTGCTCCTCGACGCCCGGCACGGTGACGGTGTCGGCCACGCCGCCGAGGGCGTACACCAGCGTGTCGTAGCGCAGCACCCGGTCGTCGTCGACGCGCACGGTCCTGGTGCCCGGGTCGAGCGCGGTGACCCAGCCGCGCACGAACCGCGCGCCCGTGCCGTCCAGCAGTTCCGGGATGCTCAGCTCCGCGACCTGTTGCCCGGTGGCGGTCAGGTGCAGCCGCAGCCGCTCGGTGAACATCTCGTGCGCGTTCACCAGGGTCACCTCGACGTCGTCGCGGCCCTTCGTGCGTGCCGCGAGCTGGATCGCCGCGGCCGTGCCCGCGTACCCCGCGCCCAGCACCAGAACCTTGTGGGTGGTCATCGTTGTCGCCTCCTCGTCGGCTGTTGACGACCACGAGATGGGAGGTGCCGGCCCGTTCGTGACATGGCGCGGTGTGACGGGCGGCACCTACATGGCTCGGGCCCGGTGTTCGGCGACGTGGACGCGGGTCGCGCAGCGGGTGGAGCAGAACCGGCGGCGGCCGTTGCGGGAGGTGTCGACGAAGACGAAGTCGCAGCCCTCGCGGGCGCAGGCGCCGATCCGCCCGGCGTCTTCGCACAGCAGGTGGGCCAGCCCGCCCGCGGTGAAGGCCCGGATCCGGCGGGTCAGGGTGTCGTCCTCGCCGGCGTAGTGCAGGTGCGCGGGCAAGCCGTCGTGGCGGGAGATGAACGGACGGCACGCGGTTTCCGCCAGCAGCTCGTTGACCAGGTCGATCCGCCGGTCGGCATCGGGTTCGGCGAACACCGCGCGGATCCGGCGGCCCCACGCCCGCGCCTGGGCCGCTTCGGCTTCGGTGAGCCGGGTCAGCGACATGCCCGCCTCGCGCATCATCCGCAGCAGCTCGGGCGCGGCGGCGTCCGGCATGTTGACCAGGCCGGCCGCGACCTGCGCGGCCGGTCCGCCGTAAGGGTTGAAGTGCACTGACCCATTACAGCACGCTGGGGTCATGACCGACGAACGTTGCCCCCGCTGCCAGTGGCCGCTGTCCGAACTGCTCCGCGCCGGGTCGAGCCACCCGGTGTCGGCAGGGCGCGTCGACTACCGCCGCTGCGTGTGCGGGACCTGGCTGCTCCTCGTCAACGGCGCTCTCGCCGGAGCCACGCGGGGGCCTAGGATCGGCGCATGACGCGTGCGCTCGTGCTCGGTGGTGGCGGTGTGGCCGGAATCGCGTGGCAAACCGGCCTGTTGCACGGTTTGTCGGAGTCCGGAGTGGACGTTCTCGGCGCGGACCGGTTCGTCGGCACCTCCGCCGGATCGACGGTGGCGGCGCAGATCACCAGCGGCACCGCGCTGGCCGAGCTGTTCCGGCGGCAGGTGGATCCGGCGCTGCAGTCGCCGGAGATCCCGGCCGACGTCGACGCCGAGACGATCGCGGAGATGTTCGGCGCGGCGGTGAGCGGCGCGACCGACGCGAAGGACGCGCGGCGGCGGATCGGTGACCTGGCCCTGGCGGCGCGGACCGTGCCGGAGGCCGACCGGCTGAAGGTGATCGAGGCGCGGCTGCCGGTCCACGACTGGCCCGCGGCGGCCCTGCACATCGTGGCGGTGGACGCGGCGACCGGCGACGACCGGGTGTTCACCGCGGAGTCCGGGGTGTCGCTGGTGGACGCGGTCGCGGCCAGCTGCGCGGTGCCGGGCACCTGGCCGCCGGTCACGATCGGCGGCCGCCGCTACATCGACGGCGGGGTGCGGTCGATGGAGAACGCCGACCTCGCCGCCGGCTGCGACCGGGTGCTGGTGCTGCGGGTGACCGAGGTGCCCGGCAACACCGACCTGGACGAGCAGGTGGCGGCGCTGCGGCGGGACGGCGCGGCGGTGCTGGTGCTCGCCCCGGACGCGCCGGCGGCCGAGGCGATCGGGCCGAACCTGCTGGACCCGTCGGTCCGCGACGCGGCCGCGCGCGCCGGGTACGACCAGGCCGTGCGGGTGGCCGCGGAGGTCACGGCCGTCTGGGGTTAGGTTCCATCAGCGGCGGAGCGCCGCCACACTGGCCACTTCCGAAACACGCCCTGGTCTTTGACCGGGGCCGGCCGCGCGGCCACGGAGGATCGGTCCGGCGCCCGCGATCCCCGTGCGGACGCCGGACCACGACGCCCTCAGGGGCGCCCGGCGTGCGGGACCTCGACGCGGAAGGCGAGCAGGCTCGCTTCCCGCGCGTCCTTGCGGGCGTGCTCGTTGAAGTCCGGTGCCGCGCACGCGAACAGCGTGCGGCCGTCGGCGCCGCCCAGCATGCAGGCGAACACCCCGGTGCCCGGCCGGATCTCGTCGGCGATCTCGCCGCCCTCGCGGACGCGCAGCAGCCTGCCACCGATGCCGTCGGCCACCCACAGGGCGCCTTCGGCGTCGAGGCAGCAGCCGTCCGGCGCGACGGCGAGCTGGGGAAGCGCTTTCTCGAACTCGCGCTCGGTGAGCGGCTCGCCGAACTCGGCCCACACGCGGCGGTTGGTCAGCGACCCGTCGGCGGCGATGTCGAAGGCGGTCACCCGGTTGCCGAAGGTCTCGTCGACCAGCAGCACGCCGTCGTCGGTGATGACGCTGCCGTTGGGGAACCACAGGTCCTCGGCGACGACGGTGACGCTGCCGTCCGGGTCGACGCGCAGCAGGTTCGCCGGCGCCACCGGGGCGCCGTTCATCAGGTCGAACCCGAAGTTGCCGACGTAGGCGCGCCCCTGGGCGTCGACGACCATGTCGTTGGGGTGCCCGGTCACGTGGGCCGACAGGTCGGCGTGGGTGACCAGGGTGCCGTCGGGCTCGCGGCGCAGCAGGCGGGCGTCGCGCATCGAGACGACCAGCAGCCGGCCGTCGGGCAGCCAGCCGAGCCCGGAGGGCTGACCGGGCACCTCGGCCTCCACCCGCAGATCGCTGCCGTCCTCGAGGCTGGACTGCACGAGGTGGGTGTAGAAGTCGGCGAACCAGATGCGGTCCTCGTGCCAGCGCGGGCATTCGAGGTAGGAGAACCCGCTCAGAACTGAGTTGTGCACGGGGGGTAGTCAGTCACGCCACGGGCACGGTGTCAAGTCACGCGTCGCGCACCAGCCGGAGGTGGCGCTGTTCGGCGGGTTCCGATGTCTCAGTCGTGGTTCCACCGGTGAGGTCGGCGAGCATCTGCGTGGTCTGGCGGCGCCGGCTGCGGCGCACGTAGATCAGGGTGGTGGCAACGCTCTCGTGGCCGGCGAGGTCGGCCAGGTCCTCGACCGAGACGCCCTTCTCGTAGCCGAGGGTCAGGACGGTGTGCCGCAGCGAGTGCGGGACGACGTCGTCAGGTTGGTCCAGACCGGCGCCCCGTGCGGTCTCCCGCAGGAGGTTGCCGAGGTCGCGGGAGGTCAGGGGCGTGCCGGTGCGGGTGGCGAACAGCCAGCCGGACAGCTCGGCGACCGGCTTGCCTTCGCGCGCGGCGCGGGCGGCCAGGTAGTCGCCGAGGGCGGCGTCGGCACGGCCGAGGATGTCGGCGGTCTTGCGGTGCCCGCCCTTGTTGACGTAGCGCAGGATCCGGTGTCCGTGGTCGACGCCGAGGTCGCCGTCCGGGCCGCAGCGGGCGTGCAGGATCGCGCCGGACCGCACCGCGGTCGTGGCCATGATCTCCAGGATGGCGAGGTTGCGCAGCGCGGCTTCGGTGCCGAGCTGCGAGGCGCGGTCCCGGGCGTGGCCGAGGAGGGCGAGGAGTTCCTCGTAGGTGAGGGCTCGGGTCTGGGACTCCTGGTCGCGCTTGTGGCGGGGGACCAGCCGCGCCGGGTTGTCGTCGTGGACGCGGTTGTCGATCAGCTCGGTGTACCACGAGCTGACGGCGGCCAGGCGGGCGTTGTGGGTGACCGGGCTGCCGGGGTCGAGCAGGGCGATCCAGTCCCGCACGTCGGCGAGGCGGGCGGCCAGCGGGTCGACGCGGTGCCAGTCGCAGTAGGACAGCCACAACCCGAGACCGCGCCAGTAGGAACGGCGGGTCTGGTGGCTCTTCATCGCCAGCAGCCAGGCGTGAGTGATCGCCCGCGGCCCGTGCCGGTCCGTCAGCTTCCCGGGCAGCGCGGGCAGTTCGGCGACCGCCTCGTCGAGCCAGGCCCGCAGCACGTCGGGAGCCGGCGCGCGGGCGGGCAGCGGCCGCGGCGCGAACGGCGCCAGTTCGATGGTGTCGTCGCCGGTCACGTCCTGGATTCTGCCTCAGGTTCTCCTGATGCTCGCGAGGTATCAGACCACCGGTCGGAGGCTTCGGAGCCGCGGTCTTCGGCCTACTCCTGAGCCGGGGTCGTTTCGTCACAGTGACGATCGCGGCTTTTCCGCGCCCCTTCCTCTGTCTGCCTTGCCTCCGCGATAACCGTGATTATCGCGGTATTGCTTGCCTTGTAGTTTCGTTACCCTAACCCCAGGTTAGAGTTATCAAACTCGAACTGATAACCTGCGGTTATGCAGGAAACACCCCCACCACCGCCTCGCAGGGACGCCACGGGAGGCCGGGAGACCGTGTCCGATCCGGCGCTGTGCCGGTACTGCCGCCGGCACCCGCGGAAGCAGCCAGGGCCGCGGGGTGGGCGGCCGGGGGAGTACTGCACGACGGTGTGGGCGGTGGACGAGCGCGGCCGGGAGGTGACGTGCGCGCGGCTGGACGAGGCCGACCAGATCGCGTACGCCGCCTACGGGCCGGCGATGCCGGGGCTGGACGTGGCCGCCGTGGGCCGGGACGTGAGCCGGGCGCTGGCGGAGATCGCGCCGTTGCAGCAGACCCTCGCCGCGCTCGACGGGCGGCTCGATGCCGAGATCGCCGAGGCGCGGGAGCGGGTCACGGAAGCCGAAGCCGCGCGCGCCGACGCCGAGGCCAGGGCGGACGCCGCCGAGCAGCGCGCCGTCGAAGCCGAGGCGGAGGCCGCGGAAGCAGCCGACCGGGCCGGAGCCGCCGGCAAGCGGGCGGCGGAAGCCGAGGAGCGCGCCGCGGCCGACCGGGGTCAGGCCCAGCGTGCGATCGCTGACCGGCTGACCGCCGAGGGCGAGATCCGCCAGCTGCGGGAGCGGCTGGACCAGCTCGAAACCGAGCACCGCCAGGCTGCCGAGACCGCGGCGGCGCGCATCGAGGAACTCACCGCCGCGGCGGCCGCCCGGGCCAGCGAAGCCGAAGCGGCCCACGCCAGGGCACGGCAACTCGAAACCGATCTGCGCGACCTGGCCACGCAGCACCACGAGGACCTCGAACAACTGCGCGCCCGCCACGACCGGACGCTGACCGAGGAGCGCGCGAAGCACCGCGAGGACCGCGAGCGCTGGCAGGCCGAGCACGACGAGCGGATCACCGCGCTGCGCGAACAACACGAGGAAGCGCTGAGGGCCGCCCGCGAACGCGCCGCCGAGCTGGCCACGGCGGCCGCCCGAGCCGAAACAGCAGCCACCGAAGCACGCACCACCGCCACGACGGCGATCCGCACAGCCGATGCCACCGCGGCGCGGCTGTCCACCCTGCGGGAGGGCGTGCTGACCGCACTGGCCGACTCCGGGGTGGAGTTACCTGCCCGGTTGCGCACCCTGCTGGCCGAGACCGCCCCGACTGCTTCCGGCTAGCGGCGCTACGCCCCGCTGCTTACCGGTCCCGGCACCGCTCCGCGGGAGCCGCCGGCAGCGGCACCGCCCACGTCCTGATCGTGGCGGCTGGCGCTGGCCGACCCCGAGGGGGATTTACTTGTCCGGCTGCGCACCCTGCTGGCCGACACCGCCCCGACTGCCTCCGGCTAGCGGCGCCGGGCCCCGCGCCGTACCTGTCCCGACGCTGGTCTGCAGGAGCCGCCGACGGCTCCGGCCCATGACCTGATCGTGGCGGCTGGCGCACTGGCCGACCCCGAGGGGATTTACCTGCCCGGTTGCGCACCCTGCTTGCCGAGACCGCCCCGGCTGCTTCCGGTTAGCGGCGCTACGCCCCGCTGCTTACCAGTCCCGGCACCGCTCCGCGGGAGCCGCCGGCAGCGGCACCGCCCATGACCTGACCGTGGCGGCCCACACTGGCCGAAACGGCGGGCCAGGCTGCCCACGTCGTTACCGGCACCGCCAGCCGGCGGTCTCAACCGGGCAGCGTGGTTGATCAGCTGTCCGAGCGCGGCCGGCGCCACGCCGGGTTGAGGCGGACCCCCAGTTCCTCCAGTTCGACCGGCTGCCCGTCGTCGGTGTGGAGGCCGGCCTTCACCGGGGCTCCGGTTTCGTGGTCGACGTACAGCAGCGGCGGCCCGCCGTCCTGCAGGTGCTTGTCCGCCCACTGCATCAGGCCGATCACCACCGGCAGCAGGTCGCGGCCCATCTCGGTGAGCACGTACTCGTCGCGGGTGCGGCCGCCCGCGTCGCGGTAGGGCTGCTTGTCGAGCAGGCCGGCCTCGGTGAGGTGCCGCAGCTGCCGGGCCGCAGCCGTCTCGGTGATGCCGATCCGCTCGGCGAAGGCGGTGAACCGCGTGGTGCCGTAGAAGGCCTCCCGCAGGATGAGCAGCGCCGACTTCGTGCCGACGATCTCCAGGGCCTTGACCAGCGAGCAGTGGTCGGTCTTCCACGAGCTGAGATCCGCGAGCGGACCTTCCATCACGGCGGGCATGGCACCAATGCTACCCCTCGCTGACTACACCCATGTATAGTCAGCCGCTGGCTACACAAAGGTGTAGTCAGCCTGGGGAAGCGGAGATCTTCATGTCAGAAGCAACACTGGTGACCGGGACGCGGCAGCGGGACACCGCGATCGTGGTCGTGCTGTGCCTGGCGGCGTTCATGGCGATGCTGGACGTCTTCGTGGTCAACGTCGCGTTCACCGACATCGGCGCGAGCTTCGCCGGCTCCTCGCTGGCGGACCTGAGCTGGGTGCTCAACGCCTACACGATCGTCTACGCGGCGCTGCTGATCCCGGCCGGGCGGCTGGCGGACCGGCACGGCCGCAAGGCGGGTTTCCTCGTCGGGCTGACCGTGTTCACCCTCGCCAGCGTGGGCTGCGCGATGGCGCCCGGGCTGTGGTGGCTGGTCGCGTTCCGAGTGCTGCAGGCCGCCGGCGCCGCCGCGCTGACCCCGGCCAGTCTGGGCCTGCTGCTGACCGCCCTGCCGCCCGAGCGGCGCGCGGGCGCGGTGAAGGTGTGGGCCACCACCAGCTCGTTCGCCGCCGCGCTCGGCCCGGTCGTGGGCGGGGCGCTGGTCGAGCTGTCGTGGAACTGGGTGTTCCTGATCAACGTGCCGGTCGGCGTGGTGGCGTTCGCCGCGGCGGTGCGCCTGGTGCCGGAGTCGCGGGACGAGTCGGTCACCCGGCTGCCCGATGTGCTCGGCGCCGTGGTGCTCGCGGTCGCGATCGGGGCACTCGCGCTCGGGCTGGTGAAGGGCGGCGATTGGGGCTGGGTCAGCGTGGCGGCGCTGGTTGCGTTCGGCGTCGCGGTGGCCGGTATCGCACTGCTGGTGGTGCGGGTGCTGCGGCACCCGGCGCCGGTCGTGGAGCCGGGCCCGTTCCGGGTGCCGGCCTTCGTGTGGGCGAACGTCACGGCCGTGGTGTTCTGCACGGCGTTCGGGGCGTTGTTCCCCAGCGTCGTGCTGTGGCTGGAGAACGTCGCCGGCTACAGCGCGATCGCCACCGGTGTCGCGATCCTGCCGGGGCCGCTGATGGTCCCGATCTTCGCGATGGTCGGCCAGCGGCTGGCGCGCCGGATGCCGGTCGGCCTGCTGGTGGCCGTGGGAAACCTGGTGTTCTGCCTGGGTGCGGTGATGCTGGCCTGGAACGCTTCGGCGCAGGCGCGGTTCGCCACGGACGTCCTGCCCGGATGGATCGTGACCGGCGTCGGCATCGGCCTGGCGCTGCCGAGCCTGATGGCCGCCGCGACGGCGAGCCTGCCGCCCGCGCAGGCCGCGACCGGCAGCGCGGTGGTCAACACGGGCCGCCAGCTGGGGTACGTCCTGGGCGTGGCGGTCCTGGTCGCGGTCCTCGGCACACTCGACACCCCGGACCCTGGAACGACGACGGGTTTCGCGGGCGCCTGGTGGTTCATCGCCGCTGCCGCCGGCCTGGGGGCTGTCACCGCGCTCGGCCTCACACCCCGGCGTCCGGATGGTTTATAGTCACTGAGACCAATAAGGGGGGTGGATGTACGACAAGCACGCGTACGAGCCCTTCGCGGTGACGGTCGACCTCGCGGTGTTCACCGTGCGCGCTGGGCGGCTCTGGATCCTGCTCGTGGAGCGGGGTGCGGAGCCGTTCGCGGGGTGGTGGGCGCTGCCGGGCGGGTTCCTGAGGCCAGACGAGTCCGCGGAGGCCGCGGCCCGGCGGGAGCTGGCTGAGGAGACCGGGTTCGCCGAGGTCGCCGGGCTGCACCTGGAACAGGTGCGCACCTACAGCGAGCCGGACCGGGATCCGCGGATGCGGGTCGTCTCGGTGGCCTTCGCCGCGCTCGTGCCGGGCGCGCCGGAGCCGGCCGGCGGCGGGGACGCGGCACGGGCCGCCTGGGTGCCGTTCGGTGAGCAGGGGCCGCTCGCCTTCGACCACGACCGCATCCTGGCCGACGCCCACGACCGGATCGGCGGGGAACTCGAACGGACGGGCCTGGCGACGGAGTTCTGCGAGCCCGAGTTCACCCTCGGCGAGCTTCGCCGGGTCTACGAGGCGGTGTGGGGGACCGGTCTCGACCCGGCGAACTTCCGGCGCAAGGTGCTCGCCACCCCGGGGTTCGTCACGCCGGTCGACGGCGCCCGGCTCACCGGCGGGCGCGGCAAGCCCGCCGCGCTCTACCGGGCCGGTGGCGCCGCCACGCTGCACCCGCCGCTGCTCCGACCGACGGAAGGACGACGTTCATGACCAGGCAACCGGCCACCGGCTCGCTGCTGGGCCTCGCACTGGGCGACGCGCTCGGCGCGCCGACCGAGTTCCAGGGCGTGCCGGCGATCCTCGCCGAGCACGGGCCGTGGCGGGAGATGGACCTGCCCGGCCCCGTCGCGCTGATCACCGACGACACCCAGATGGCGCTGGCCGTCGCCCGCGCGGCCATCCAGGGCGAGCTGGAGCCGGAGCGGTTCGAGCCGCCGTTGCGGGCGGAGTTCGTCACCTGGCTGCGCTCGCCCGACAACAACCGCGCCCCCGGCGCCACCTGCCTGCGGGCCTGCCGCCTGCTGGAGGCCGGCGAGCCGTGGCCGGAGGCCAGCCAGATCACCTCGAAGGGCTGCGGCGCGAACATGCGGGTCACGCCACTGGGCCTGCTGCCCGGGATCGACAGCGAGCAGCGCGCGGGCGCCGCCCAGTTGCAGGCGGGCCTCACGCACGGCCACCCCACCGGGCTCGCCGCCGCCGATCTCACCGCGCACGCTGTGCACCTGCTGGCCGAGGGCGCCGAACCGGCCGGCCTGCCCGGGGCGTTGCGCGACTACGCCGTCCAGCACCGCGAGAACTACCACGAGCGGTGGCTGGGCGACCTGTGGACGCGCGCCGGGGACTCCTCGCCGGAGCAGTTCATCGCCCGCGGCTGGGACGAGTGCCTGGCCGCCCTGGACCGGCTGGACGCGGCGGTGCGCGACGGCGACCGGGACACCGACCCGTGTCTGGCCACCGGCGAGGGCTGGGTCGCCGAGGAAGCGCTGGCCACGGGACTACTGTGCTTCCTGCTGTTCCCCGGCGACCCGGTGCTCGCGCTGCGCCGCGCCGCCTGCACCTCCGGCGACTCGGACTCGATCGCCGCGCTGGCCGGTGCGTTCGCGGGCGCCTGCCACGGCGCCGGAGCCTGGCCGCCGGAGTGGGTCGCGCGGCTGGAGCACCGCGACGAGCTGTCGGCGTTCGGCGCGAAGTGGGACTGGGCCTGACCCGTCACGGCACGAGCAGCCATCGGCCGCGCTGGCCGCCGCCGGCCACCTTGTCGTAGGCGACGGCGGCGTCGGTCAGCGGCACGCGGCCGGCGACCCGCAACTCCAGCACCCCGGACGCGGCCAGTCCGAGCAAGCGAGCGAGCCGGGCGCCGTCGGGCTGGACGCTCGAGATCGATATCGAGATGTCCCGTTCGGGGCTCGCCGGAGACGCCGAGGGCACGCCGGCGAACGCCCCGCCGTCGCGCAGGGCGGGCAACGCCGCCTGGTGCAGCACGGCGGCGTCGACCACGGCGTCGAACGACGGGCCCGGCACCTGCGTGACCAGCTCGCGCGCCCCGGCCCGAAGCACGAAGGCCCGGTCGGATTCGCGGGCGAGGCCGGTCACGGTCCAGCCGGCGTGGGCGGCCAGCGCGACGGCGTACCCGCCGACACCCCCGGCGGCGCCGGTCACCAGCAGGCTCCGCCCACCGGCGGGCCCCAGGCTGTCCACCAGTTCCGCGGCCGTCAGGGCGTTGACCGGCAGGGAGGCTGCGGTCACCGGATCGAGGCCGTCGGGCAGCCGAGCGGCGGCAGACGCGGGCAGGACGGTCTCCGCGGCGTGCGCGCGGACCGGCGCGGTGAAGTCCGGATGCAGCGCGGCGATCGGGTCTCCTGCCGCGAAGGCGGTGTCAGCGGTCTCGGTGACCACGCCGGTCAGCGACATGCCGAGCCCGACCGTGCCGGTCAGCCCGAAGATCGCGCGGGCAGGCCCGGCGGCGAGGAGGACGTCGACGGGGTCGACCGAGGCGGCGGTGACCCGGACCCGCAGCTCGCCGGGCGCGAGCGCGGGCAGCGTGACCTCTTCGGCGACCGGCGCGGTGGCGCCGGGCCGGGACACGAGTGCGAGAGTCATGGTGTTCCTTCCCTGGTGTGGACAGCACCACCATCGGGGACCTACTCTCCGTTGGGAAGTAGGCACTTCGAAGTCGGGTAGGCACCCGGAGGTGCGCCATGGAGGTCACCGAGCGGCCCGCGCGGTTCGACGCGTTCGCCGCGGACTGCCCCAGCCGGCGGCTGCTGGACACGATCGGCGACAAGTGGGCGAGCCTGGTGATCGTCGCGCTCGGGCTGACCGGCCGGATGCGGTACTCCGAGCTGTCCGCGCGGATCGCCGGGGTGAGCCAGAAGATGCTGACCCAGACGCTGCGCCACCTCGAGCGGGACGGGCTGGTGAGCCGCACGGTGACCCCGTCGGTCCCGGTGCGGGTCGACTACGAGCTCACGCCGCTGGGCCGGTCGCTGCTCGGCATCATGCGCCACCTCAAGGAGTGGGCCGAGGAGCACATGCCCGAGGTGGACCGGGCGCGCGCGGAGTACGACCGGCGGTGAAGGCGAAGGACCAGCTCAGCCTGTTCGAGGCGCTGCCGTGGTTCGTGCCGGACGTGCCGGCTCCGTTCGCCGACGAGCGGCGGGCGCACCTGTTCGCCGACGAGCAGCCCTACCTGGGGTACCGGATCGCGCGGTGCGGTGAGCGGCGCCGCATCTGGACGGCGATCGAGCACGTGCCCGGCGGTGAGCAGGTGCCGCGCTGTGCGGAGTGCCTCGCCGTGTCCTGATCGTCCGTCCACTGCGGACTAGGGTGCCGGTGTGGCTGGAACGGCGGTCGAAGCGATCAACCAGGTGACGCGCTACCTGGATCTGGCGGGCGTGTTCGCCTGCGCGATCCTCGGCGGCGCGATCGCCCGCAGCGAGCGGCTGGACCTGTTCGGGTTCCTCGTGGTTGGCAGCGTGTCCGGGCTGGGCGGCGGCGTCATCCGGGACACGCTGCTGCAGCACGGCACCCCGGTGGCGCTGACCGACTACGCCTACCTGCCGACCGCGCTGGCCGGGGCGCTGCTGTCGTTCGTGATCTCGATCAGCGAGAACGCGTGGGACAAGCTGTTCACGGCGCTGGACGCGGCGGTGATCGGGTTCTGGGCGGTCACCGGGGCGCAGAAGACGCTGGCCGCCGGGCTGGGCTGGCTGCCGGCGATCCTGCTGGGCACGACGACCGCGGTCGGCGGCGGCGCGCTGCGGGACATCATGCTCCGGCGCGTGCCGGCGGTGTTCGGCGGCAACGCGCTGTACGGCACGGTCGCGGCGGCCGTCGCGGCCACCATGGTCGTCTGCCACTACCTGGGCGCCCCGCTGGTGGGTGTCGTGGCCGGGGTCGTGGGTGCGCTGCTGTTCCGGCTGGCGGCGGTGAAGTTCGGGTGGAACCTGCCCAACGGGCTGGAGTGGCAGCCGCACTCCCGGCTGGCGAGCGCGTGGCGCAGCCGCCGGGTGCGGCGCAACCCGCCGGAGGGTCAGGAAGGCCGGTAGCGGGCCCGGATGTGGAAGCGCTCGCCCTGCGGTCCGAGGATGCTCAGGAACTCGGCCGGGTGGCCATCGGCGTTGCCGAACCAGTGCGGCAGGTGGGTGTCGAACTCGGCGACCTCCCCGGCGGACAGGACCAGGTCCTGCTCGCCGAGCACGAGGCGGAGCCGTCCGTTGAGGACGTAGAGCCAGTGGTAGCCCTCGTGCGAGCGGGGATCGGGCTCGAGGTCGGACCGCCCGGCGGGCAGGATGTGCTTGACGGCCTGCAGTCCGCCGGGTTTGCGGGTGAGCGGGATGACGGTCATGCCGTGGTGGGTCCTGGGCCGCGGGTAGACCCGCGGGTCGCCGGTGGCCGGCGCGCCGACCAGGTCGTCGAGCGGCACCTGGTAGGCCTTGGCCAGGGGCAGCAGCAGTTTCAGGCCGGGGGTGCGCTGCCCGGATTCCAGGCGGGACAGCGTGCTGACCGGAATGCCGGTGGCCTGCGACAGGGCGGTCAGGGTGGTGCCGCGGCGCCGGCGCAGCTCACGCAGCCGCGGCCCGACGGCGCCGAGCACGGCGTCGAACTCGTCGCTCATGCCCCCACTGTGCTCCCGCTTTTGCGGATTCCGCAAAGAACTTTGTCAGTCCGGCCAGTTGCCGGGCACGGTGGCGGTCATGGACTGGGACGAGATGTACCGGGGCCGCGAGCGGGTGTTCAGCGGCGAACCCAACGAGGTGCTGGTCACGGACGTGGCCGATCTGGCGCCGGGGCAGGCGCTGGACGTGGGGTGCGGGGAAGGGGCCGACGCGTTGTGGCTGGCGCGGCGGGGCTGGCACGTCACGGCGATCGATGTCTCCCGCGTGGCGCTGGAGCGCGCGGCCGCGGCCGACGACACCGGACGCGTGGCGTGGATGCACGCGGACCTGACGGTGCTGTCACCCCCGGCGGGCTGCTTCGACCTGGTGTCGGCCCACTACGTCCCGCTGCGCAAGGCCGAACCCGGCGTGCTGCGCGGTCTGCTCGCCGCGGTCGCGCCGGGCGGCACGGTGCTGGTCGCGAGCCACGACCCCGCGGAGCTGACGCCACGCGAGGGTTTCGACCCGGCCGACTACTACCATCCGGCGGACGTCGCGGCGCTCCTCGGTCCGGAGTGGACCGTGCTGGCCGACGAGATCCGGCCGCGCACCCGGCCCAGCCGCTACACGCGGGACACCGTGCTGCGGGCGCGGCGGGCTACAGGTTGAGCTCCCGCAGGGTGTCGATCACCTCGCGGCGCGCGGCACCGTCGAGTTCGAGCAGCGGGCGGGGCAGCACGCGCTCGCCGGTCAACCCGAGGTGGGTGGCCGCGGCGGCGACGACCCGGATGCTGCCGTGGCGGGCGAACAGGTCCCACAGCGGCCGCAGGCGCTCCGACTCGCCCGGGTCGCGTATGACCGCCCGCGCGGTGTCCGGGAACAGGCCGCCCAGGACCGAATACCAGACGTCGCAGCCGGCGGCCAGGCCGGTGGCCGCGACCGCGTCCCCGCTGACGCCGATCCGGACGGTGTCCGGGATTCGGGCGCGCAGGGCGTCCACCCGGGCCTTGGCGTCGTCGGGCACGCCGGGGATCTTGATGGAGCCCACGTTCGGCAGCGCGGCGATGCGGCCGTGCAGTTCGTCGCTGAACTGGAAGTGCGTGGTGCGCGGGTTGTCGTAGACGCACAGCGGGACCGACAGTTCGCGGGTGACGTCTTCGTAGAGCCCGAACACCTCGTCGTCGGTGAGGGGCTGGTAGCTGACCGGGGCGAGCAGCACGGCGGCCGCGCCCGCGTTCTGGGCGTCCTCGGCCAGCGCGAGGACCTGGCTGGTGGCCGTGGCGCCGATGCCGACCATCACCGGGGTGTCCGCCGCCGCGTCGACGGCGATCTTGGCCGCTTCGGCGCGTTGCTCGCGGGTCAGGTAGGCGTAGGAGCCGGTGGAGCCCAGCGCGCCGATCGAATCGACCCCGGCCTCGGCCAGGCGGGAGACGAGCCGCGCGTAGGCGGTGGTGTCGATGCCGGATCCGGTGACCGGGGTGAGCGGGAAGGCGGACAGGCCGGTGAACATGCGTCGTCCTTTCAGGGGCGGGTGGCGGTGAAGAGCGCGTGCCCGGCGTGCAGCCAGACCAGGTCCACGTCGGCGAACCCGGCGTCGGCGAGCCAGGTCAGGTGCTCGGCGATCGAGGAGGGCGTGTCCACCGGGTCCGGGCCGGGCAGGCGGTAGTAGTTCCACTCGGCGCCCTCGAACGCCTCCGCGGCGTCGTCGCCGCCCGCGTCGCGCACGGCCCGGTCCCAGTGCGCGGCGGCGACCTCGCGGGCGCGGGCGCCGACGGGCTCGACCAGGTCGGCCATGACGAACACCCCGCCCGGCACGAGCATGTCGTGCAGGTCGCGGTAGAGCGCCCGCTTGCCGGGGCCGTTGAGGTGGTGCACCGCGAGCGAAGTCATCACGCCGCCGAACGGGCCGCGCCGCCAGCCGCGGTCGTGGATGTCCGCCCGTACCCGCTGCCACCGGCCGGGGAACGGCGCGAGCCGGGCGGCGGCCTTGTCCAGCATCTCCGGCGAGCCGTCGAGCAGGGTGACGCGGCCGGCGGTTCCGCGGCGCAGGTACTCCTCGGACAGCAGGCCCTCGCCGCAGCACAGGTCGAGCACGTGCGGCTCGGGGATGGCGTCGAGCAGGTCGCAGACGGTGGCGATCTGCTCGCGCCGCCGCGGCACGAACGCGTCGCCGTAGGTGGTGAACAACTCGGTGTCCGACGGCCGCCAGGCGGGCTGTTCAGCGGGCACCGCACACCCCGTAGAGGCCGAGGGCGCGGGCGGCAACGGCAGGCTGACCAGGCGCCGGGACGCGGCCAGCGCCGCATCGGGGGCGACGCCGACCCCGGCGCGGCGCGCGATCGCGGCGACCGGCACGTCCTTGCCGCGGGCGTCGGCTCGTAACCGAGAAGGTTCGGCGGGCATGTTCGTCACCTTAGCCAGCCGGGGCGAATCCTTTTCTGGCTTCGGATCCTGACGCACCACAACCCGGCGAAATGCTGGTGCGCGTGCACGCGGCCGGCAGCGCGGCTGTCCAGTCGGGACGGTCGATGGGTGTGCAGGTCACCGCGCTGGCCGGGTGAAGTCGTGGATTCGGTGTTCCCGCTGGCGCGCACCGTGCCGCCGTCATAGCCGCGCGCGGGCGCGGTCGAGGAACACCCGCGCGGCGGGGCTCGCCGGGCCGGCCGCGCGCCACGCGAGGGCGAGGCAGCCGCGCAGCGGCGGGTCGGTGATCGGGATCGGGTGCAGGTCGGGGCGTGTGGTGGCGACCGAGTCCGGCAGGATCGCCACGCCCAGGCCGCGGGCGGCGAGGTCGGCCAGGACCGTGGGGTGACCGGCCTCGAACCCGATCCGCGGGGTGATGCCGCGCGCCGCGCAGGCCTCGTCGAGCCGGGCGCGCAGGCCGGTGCCTGCGGGCAGGCTGATGAGCGGCCGCTCCCGCAGGTCCGCGAGGGGGACCTCGGCGCGCCCGGCCCACTCGTCGTCCAGGCTGACGGCGGCGGTGATGGCCTGGTCGGTGAGGACGAGGACGTCCAGGCCGGGTGGGCGTTCGTCCGTGGCGAGGCTGATGATCGCCGCGTCGAGGCGGCCGTCGCGGATGTCCGCGGCGAGCTCGCCGGAGCGGCCTTCGACGAGGGTGATCTCCACGCCGGGGTGTTCCTCGTGGAAGCTCGCCAGCAGCCCGGGCACGTCGAAGCTGTGCGAGGTGACCATGCCGAAGGCGACCTTGCCCCGGACGAGGCCGCGGAACTCGTCGGCGACCAGCCGCGCCCCGGCGACGGCGGCCAGGGCCGCGCGGGCGTAGGGGAGGACCGCGGCGCCCACCTCGGTGAGCCGGACCGTGCGCCCGGACCGGTCCAGCAGCTCGTGCCCCAGCTCCCGCTCCAGCCGCCTGACCTGCGCCGACACGCCGGGCTGGGCGACGTGCACGCGTTCGGCGGCGCGGGTGAAGTTGCCCTCCTCGGCGACCGTCACGAAGTACTCGAGCTGACGCAGTTCCATAAGCGTTGATTCTAGTGGCGAGACCTACCAGCTCTTGGACTTCTGACTCTCGCGGGGACAGGCTGGGGTCAGAGGAAAGGAGCGACACGTGATCGACAAGGCCAGGACACCCGAAGACCTCGCCGTGATGTTCGTGGAGCGGGCCAACGCCCGGGACGCGAAAGCGCTGTCCGAGCTGTACGCCGAGGACGCGGTGCTGGCGTTCCCGCCGGGCTCGCAGACGGTGGGCCGCGACGCGATCCGCGAGGTGCTGGAGCGGCTGGTGGAGCAGGGCGGCGAGTTCCAGGTCGAGGAGCCGATGCCGACGGTCTACTACGGCGACCTGGCGCTGTGCTCGACCCGGCCCGCCGACAACACCGGGGGACGGGTGCAGGTGGCGCGGCGGCAGCCGGACGGCACCTGGCTGCGGATCATCGACCGGCCGGAGATCCGCCGCCCGGAGTGAGGTTGTCCGCGCAGCGGGCCAGCAGCTCGGCCAGCCGCCGCCGGTCGCCGTCGCCGAGCCCGGCGAGCATCCGGTCCTCGACGTCGGCGACCGCAGCCTCGGCGTCGGCCAGCCGGGCGCGCCCGGTGTCGCTCAGGCGCACGGGGCGCACCCGGCCGGAGGCGCCTTCGCCCACGGTGACCAGGCCGGCGCGGCGCAGCCCGGCGAGCACCTCGCCGAGGGACTGCCGGGTGACGAAGCACAGCCGCGCGAGCTCGGCGGAGGAGGCCTCCGGGTGGTCGGCCAGCTGGCGCAGCACCGCGTATTGGGCCATCGACAGTCCGGCCGCGCGCAGGCGCTCGTCGCCGGCCTGGCGGAACAGCTGCTGGACCCGCTTGACGAGGTAACCGGGCCGGGCGGTGACGTCCCCTTGACTCATGTCAGGTACCTTACACATGATGTAAGGGTCCTGACATGAGGAGGAAGCCATGCCCGTCTCCACCATCGACGCCGCCGCGGGGGTCACCACGCTGATCAACCAGTTCACCGTGGCGCCCGAGCGGCAGCAGGAGCTCATCGACGTGCTCGACCAGGCGACCGAGCAGGTCATGCGGCACCAGCCGGGGTTCATCGCGGCCAACATCCACGCCAGCCTCGACGGCACTCACGTCGCCAACTACGCGCAGTGGGAGAGCGAGGAGGCGTTCCGCGCGATGCTCGCCAACCCGGAGTGCCAGGAGCACATGCGCGCGGCCGCGCAGATCGGCTCGTTCGAGCCGGTGCTGTACCGCGTCGCCTCCGTGCACCACCGCTGAGGCGGCGCGGTACGGTGATCACACGACCGACCGAGGAGGTGAGACCCGTTTCCGTTCCAGCAACCCGGGTGCTCCCCTCCGGCGACGAGTGAGTCGCGGGCGCCCGTTTCCCTGAAAGGCGCTTTTCGTGTCCGTCGATGTCGAAACCGTTCTCGTGAGCCGTCTGCGGGCGGCGGGCTGTGTGTTCGCCGAGGATGAGGCCCGTCTGCTGCTGGAGGCCGCGTCCGGCCCGGCCGAGCTGGACGCGCTGACCGCCCGGCGGGTGGCCGGCGAGCCGCTCGAACAGGTCCTCGGCTGGGCCGGGTTCCGCGGCCTGCGCATCCACGTCGAGCCGGGCGTGTTCGTGCCCCGGCGCCGCACCGAACTGCTCGTCGAGGAGGCGGTGCGGCTGGCCCCGCCGCATCCGGTGGCGGTGGATCTGTGCTGTGGTTCGGGCGCGCTGGGCGCCGCGCTGGCCGCGGAGCTCGACCTCGCCGAGCTGCACGCCGCCGACCTCGACCCGGCGGCGGTGCGGTGCGCGCGCCGCAACGTGCCGGGCGAGGTCCACGAGGGCGATCTGTACGAGGCGTTGCCCGATGGGCTGCGCGGGCGCGTGGACTTGCTGGTGGTCAACGTGCCGTACGTGCCCACCGACGCGGTCGCGCTGATGCCGCCGGAAGCCCGTCTGCACGAACCGCAGCTCGCCCTCGACGGCGGCGCGGACGGGCTGGACATCGCGCGCCGGGTCGTCGCGGGCGCGCCGGAGTGGCTCGCCCCCGGCGGGCACTTGCTGATCGAAACGAGTGAGCAGCAAGCGCCGTTGCTGTCGCGGGCCGCGGCCGGCGCCGAGCTGGCCGCGCGCGTGGTGACCTCCGACGAGCTCGACGCGACGGCGATCGTGGCCCGCCGGGCTTAGGACACGGCGGTCCGGAGGCCACGCAGCACCGGTTCCAGGTTGGCGACCGTGGCCGCGACCGCCGCGTCGGGGTCGCCACGTTCGAGCGCGTCCAGGAGGTCGGCGTGGGCGGCGGAGGAGTCCGGCAGCTGCGTCTCGTGGCGGACCAGGTCGGTGAGGATCTCCCGCAGCACCGGCTCGGCGGCCGTGAACAGGCTCAGCAGGAGCGCGTTGCCGGACAGCTCCACCACGGCGCGGTGGAAGGCGAGGTCGGCATCGACGAACACCGCCGGGTCGCCGCCGCGTTCGTCCTGCCGTTTGCACAGGTCCGCGCGCAGGCGCTCGATGTCCTCCGGCCGGACCCGCTGCGCCGCGAGCCGCGCCGCCTCGACCTCCAGCGCGCGGCGCACCTCGTACACCTCCAGCGCCCGGGCGCGCCGCACCAGCCGGCGCACATCACTGGTGTCGGCCGTCCCGGCGGCGACGAAAGTGCCGGAGCCGTGCCGCACATCGAGGATCCCGTCCTGCGCGAGCAGGCGGACCGCCTCCCGCACCGAGGACCGCCCGACGCCGAACTCCGCGGCGAGCTGGACCTCGTTGGGCAGCCGGTCGCCGGGGCGCCAGTCGCCGCGCTGGATCCGCTGCCGCAGCAGGCTCGCCACCTGGGGCACGACCGGTCCACGGCGCAGCTCCGTCATGCGCGCACGGTAGCACCGCAGACGTCTGAGGACTCAGCCACCGAGCGCGCGGAGGTACCGCCTGGTCATCCAGCTCTGCGCGGCGCGTCCTGCCGGTCCGGCCAGCCGCGCGAGCAGGGACGCCGGCCGGGAGAACGCGGTGACCGTGAACGTGACGGTCCCGTCGAGCGCGAGGTCCACGACGAACGCTTCCTCGCCCGCCACGGGATGGCCCGGCAGCGTGCCGTAGGCGAAACCCCGCCGCGCGCTCTCGTCGACCACGTACACCACGCGGACCGGGGCGGCGATCCGCACTGGCCCGACCCCCAGGTGGACCAGCGCGACAGCACCTTCGGCCACGGTTTCGCTGGAGGCCTGGACCCGCAGCCCGGCCCTGTGCTGGACGCCCCACGCGAGAAGTGCCACGGCCGCTTCCTCGAACCGGTCGCGTCCCCGGCCGATCACCGCCCGCCGCCGCAGGTGGTGGTACCCCGCGGGCAGCTCGCCCCGGGTGCGTCCCACCTCGCCGTAGGTGAACGCGGCCGCCCGCAGACCGTCCAGCATCACCTCAACCTAGCCGCGGCACTCCCGGTTCACCGTGCCGCGACGTAGTTTGCTCTGATGACGCCCCGAACCAGCGCGGCGGCCACCTCCGGTGACACCTCCTCACCGGAGGTCCTGCGGTTCGGGATCCTCGGGCCGCTCGACGTCGTCGCCGGTGGCGAGTCCCTCGCGCTCGGCGGGCCGAAACAGCGGGAGCTGCTGGCCGTTCTGCTGCTCAACCTCAACCAGTTCGTGGCGCCGGGCCGGCTCGCCGAGGCGCTGTGGGGCGCGGCGCCACCGGCCGGCGCCGAGGTCACCCTCCGCACCCACGTGTCGCACCTGCGCCGCCGTCTCGCCGAAGCCGGGGCGTCCGGCGCGCTGGCCACCCGCCGGTCCGGGTACGGCCTGCTCGCCGACCCCGCCCAGCTCGACGCGGCGCGCTTCGAACAGCTCGTCGGGCTCGGGCGGGAAGCACTCGGCCTCGGCGACGCGCCCCGGGCCGCCACCGTGCTGCGACAGGCGCTCGGCCTGTGGCGCGGCCCGGTGCTCGAAGACCTCCACGCGCCGCTGTTCGCCGAGGCCGAGACCGCCCGCCTGGACGAACTCCGCCTGGTCGCCACCGAAAGCCGCATCGAGGCCGACCTCGCCCTCGGCCGGCACGCCGAGGCCGTTCCCGAGCTGGAACGCCTGGTCGCCGCCCACCCGTACCGCGAACGCCTCACCGGGCAGCTGATGCTCGCCCTCTACCGGACCGGGCGGCAGGTCGACGCCCTCGACGTGGCCGCCCGCGCCCGGCGGCGCCTCGCCGACGAACTGGGCCTCGACCCCGGCCCCGCGCTGGCCGGCCTGGAAACCAGCATCCTCCGCCACGACCCGGCACTGCTGCCCGCCCCGCGCCTGGTCGCGCCCACCGGCACCCCGGCGCCACGCGTCCAGCCACCACCGGACGCCCTGTTCACCGTCGTGCGGCGCGTCCCGATGGCCGGCCGCACCGCCGAACTGGCCCACCTGCGCGCCTTGTGGCACGACGTCCGCGGCGGCGGCCGCGTCGCGTTCGTCTCCGGCGAAGGCGGGGTGGGCAAGACGCGGCTCGTCGCCGAGTTCGCGCACGAAGCCGCCGCCGACGCGCACGTCCTCGTCGGGCGTTGTGATCCCGCCGCGATGCTGCCGTACCACCCGATCGCCTCGGCCTTCCGCGCCAGCGCCGACGTCGACGCCTGCCTCGACCTCGCCCCGCCCGCCCTGCGCGCCCGCCTCACCCCGCTGCTGTCCCGCCCCGCCGACACCACGTCCGGGCCCGACGACCGGCACGCCCTGTTCGAGGCCGCCACCTGGGTGCTCACCCGCCTCGCGGACACCGCGCCCGTCGCACTCGTGGTCGAGGAGGCCGAGCGCCTCGACCGGGCCAGCTCGCTGCTGCTGCGCCACCTCGTCGAGCACCTGCCCGCCCGGGTGCTGCTGGTCGTCTGCTTCCGCGACCCGCCGGGCGGCCACCACCCGCCGCTGCTCGACCTGATCGCCGCCACCGAAGGCCTCGCCGACCGCCTCACCCTCGGCCCGCTCACCGAAACCGAACTCGCCGAACTGGTCACCGCCGTCGCCGGCGACGTGCCCGCCGGGTTCGTGTCGCGGCTCTGGCGCGCCACCGGTGGCAACCCGTTCTACGCCGCCGAAGTGGCCCGCGACCGCCGGACCCGCGAGGACTGGCAACGCGGCCAGGTGCCCGCCGGTGTGCGCGACGTCGTCCGGCACCGGCTGCGTACCCTGCCCGAACCCGCGCAGCACGTGGTCCGCTGCGCCGCCGTCCTCGGCCCGGAGGCCGGGTACGAACTGCTCGCCCACCTCGCCGACCAGCCCGAAGAGCAGCTCATCGACGCGCTCGAGGACGCCGTGGCCGCCGGGTTCCTCGTCGAAGCCGGCCGGTCGTGGCAGGTCGCCTACGCCTTCCCGCACGACCTGCTGCGCGACGCCGTGCACGCCGACCTGCCCGTCCCGCGCCGGCAGCGCCTGCACCTGCGCGCCGCCCAGCTCCTGCGCGACCGCCCGGCCGAGACCGCGTCCGCCGCCGTGCACCTGCGCGCCGCGGGACCGGCCGCCGACCCGCTCGACGCGGCCGAGCTGAGCCTGGCCGCCGCTGGTGACGCGCAGCGGATGTACGCGTGGGACGAAGCCATCGCCCACGCCGAGGCCGCGGTCGCGATCCTCGACCAAGCCGGTGCGCCCGCGCCCACTCGCGCTGACGCGGCGGTGCGCACCGCGATCCTGCGGCTGCGGGCCAGCACCGGCTTCCCCGAAGCGGTGCGGCTACTCGAACGCGCCCTCGAGCTGTACCGCGGCAACGACGAGGCGGTCGCGACCGTCCACGCGCGACTCGGCGGCGCGCTGTGCACGCACCACTCGATCATGGACATCCCGCGCGCCCTGGACCACTTCGCCGCCGCCCGCCGCGTCCTGCCCGACGGCCGCGCGGGCTTCCACCTGCACCGCGGCCGCGCCCAGGCCGCCATGTACGGGCTGCGCACCGCCACGCTCGGCGCCGCCGCCGATCAGGCCCGCGACCTGGCGGCCCGGCTGGGCAGGCGCGACCTCACCGTCCTGGCCTCGTGGGCCGCCGCGTGGTTCCGCTTCAACCGGGGCGAGCTGGCCGCGGCCGCCGCGATCGAGGAGGACATGTGGGCCCGCGTGCAGGACCTCGGCGACCCCTACGTCGGCTGGGGCCCGGTCAACATGGCCGCCCTGACCGCCACCGAGTACCTGCTCGACCCCGTGGCCGGCCGCCGCTGGTGCCGCCGCGGCCTGTCCCAGGCCCGGTTCGACACGCTCGGCTACCCGCACGACGCCGTGGCCGACCAGCTCGTCCTCGCACTGGCGCTGGCCGGTGACCTCGGCGCGGCCCGCCGCGCCGCCGAGCCCCTGCCCGCCGACGCGGTCAGCAGGCGGCTCCTGCTGCTCCTCGACGGCGACTGGGAAGGCGCCGAACACGCCTGGTCACAGGCGCGGGCCGCCGACGAAGCGGCAGGCGACCTGCACGACGCCGCCTTCCACGCCCGCTGGCTGGCCACCACCCGCACCCTCCTCGGCGACACCGGCGGCGCCGTCGCGGCCCTGCGGCAGGCGCTGGACCTCGCCGTCGCCGGGCCCCAGGTGCCGACCGAGCTGATCGCCCGCGCGGAGCTGGCCCGCCTGCTCGCCGTCACCGACCCCGGCGAAGCCGCCCGGCACCTCGCCCGCTGCGACGAGATCCTCGCCGGCGGCGAGGACTGGCGCGGCCGCGCCGGCACCATCGCGCTCGCCCGCGCGGCGGTCACCGGCGACGACACCGCGTTCGAGACCGCGCTGCGGCTGTTCGCCGGCCTGCCGTGGCACCGCGCGGACGCCCTGCACGCCTGGGCGGCCGTGCTCAACAGGACCGGCAGGCGGGCGGAGGCGGGGGAGAAGCTTGCCGCGGCCCGGCGGATCCACGACGAGATCGGCGCGCACCCGCGCTGGCGCCGCTGACTCAACACGCGTTCCACAGAACTTCAACGACCACGGAGGAACGTCAGCCTCACCTGCTCGACCAAGAAGGTGAGTTCCGATGAAGCGACTGCCACGACCACCAACCGGACCAGTCGCCACCAGCGCGACCCTCTTCGCGTGCCTGTTCGCGGTGCAGGCAAGCCTGCTGGCCCTCACGCCGATCCTCACTCCGGTGGCCCAGGACCTCGGCGTCCCGGACAGCGCGGCCGGCCTGCTGCGGGCCGTGTCCGGAGCCGCCGCCGCGGCCGTCGCGATCGCGCTCGTCACCACCCGCCGACGACGGCGGCTGCGGGAGCTCCTCATCGCCGGTCTGACGCTGCTCGCCGGCTCCGCCCTCGCCAGCGCGGCCGCCCCGACCTACCTCGTGCTGGCCGCCGCGCAGGTCGCCCTCGGCGCCGGCGTCGCCATCGTCCTGGCCGGCGGCATGGCCGCGGCCGCACGCTGGGCGCCACCGGGCCGCCGCGCGCAGGTCCTGTCCTGGGCGCTGGTCGGCCAGCCGAGCGCGTGGATCGCCGGCATGCCGGTCATCGGGATCCTCGGCCAGCAGAACTGGCGGCTGGCCTGGCTGGTGCCGCTGACCGCGAGCCTGTTCGCCCTGGCCGGCACCATCCGCCGCGAGACCGGTGCCCCCGAACCCGAACCGCACCCGGCCCACGCGCTCGTCCGCCGCCCCGGCGCCGCCCGGTGGGCACTCGGCGAACTGCTGGCCTACGGCGGCTGGGCCGGGGTGCTCGTCTACTGCGGCAGTCTCCTGACCGGCGCCCACGGCGTGCCGGTCGCCGCGGCCGGTCTCGCGCTGGGCGGGGGAGCCGCGGGCTTCGTGGTGGGCACCATGCTGGCCCGCCGCTGGGTCGACCGCGCCGCCCGGCCGCTGCTGCTCGCCGTCGGGCCCGCATTGGCGGTCATGACACTGGTGTTCGGCGCGCTCCGGCCGTCCTTCGCGTTCTCCGTCGCCGCGTTCGCGCTGGTCGCGCTGTTGTCCGGCGCCCGGGTGATCGCGGGCAGCGCCGTCGGGCTGGACCTCGACGGTGTCGGCCCGTTGCAGTCGATGAGCCTGCGCGCGACCTCGGTGCAACTGGGGTACCTGGCCGGATCGGTGCTGGGCGGCGCCGGGCTCGCCGTCGCCGGCTGGACCGGGCTCGGGGTCGTGCTCGCCGCGCTGACCCTGGCCTCGACCGCGACCGTCGCGCGACGACGGGTTCCGCGACTGGTGAAGGCAGGTGCGTGATGTACGACGCCATCGTGGTCGGCGCCCGCTGCGCCGGATCGACCCTCGCCGCACTGCTGGCCCGCCAGGGCAGGCGAGTGCTGGTGGTCGAACGGGACCGGTTCCCCAGCGACACCGTCTCCACCCACATGATGTTCCCCGACACCCTCGACCGGTTGCAGGCCCTCGGCGTCCTGCCCCGGCTGCTGGCCGCGCACGACATCCCGTTCGTGCACTTCAGCTGGCGCGTCCTCGGCCACGAAGTGGCCGGCGACTTCACCCCGGTCGGCCGCTTCGAGCGCGGCGCGTCCATCCGGCGCATCACCCTGGACGCCGCGATCGCCGACACCGCCCGCGACGCCGGAGCCGAAATCCGGTACGGCACCACCATCACCGGCCTGATCGGCGCCGGCACCGGCGACGACCCCGTGCGCGGCGTGGTGCTCGGCACCGGCGAGCACATCGAGGCGACGTGGGTGTTCGGCGCCGACGGGCGCGTGTCCACCGTGGCCCGGCGCCTCGGCCTGCCCGCGACCCGCGAACTGCGCGGCGACATGGCATTCCTCATGGCCTACTGGCGCGGCCTGCCGCCGTCGGAGTGGTGCCACATCGACCTGCACGACCACGCAGCGCTGATGTCCGTGCCGAACGAGGACGGCATCCACCTCCTCTCGCTCGCCGGGCCGCCCGAGACGACCCGCGGTTCCGCCGACGTCCGCGAGGCCCGTTACCGGGACGGGCTGCGGCAGTTCCCGGCCGTGCTCAACCCGCGCCTGCTCGACCGCGCCGAACGCGTGTCACCGCTGGTCGTGGTGCCGGAGACGATGATGCGCGGGCACTACCGCCAGGCCGCGGGCCCCGGCTGGGCGCTGCTGGGCGACGCCGGGCACTTCAAGCACCCGTCCACCGCCCAGGGCATCGGCGACGCCGTGCACCAGGCCTGGTACCTCGCCGCCACCCTGGCCGACGGGTCCGACCTGTCCGGGTACGGGGCGTGGCGCGACGAGCGCGCCGCCGAGCACTACGAGTGGTCCTTCCGGCTGGCCCGGTTCTCCTCGCCCGGCGCGAGCGCGCACTACGCCGGGCTCGCCGCCGATCCCGTGGCGGCGCAAGGGTTCCTGGACACCTTCACCAAACGGGTCCGGCCCTCCGCGGTGCACACCCCCGCCCGGATCGCGCGGTGGAAGGCCGCGTGGGCCTACGAGGACGGGCTCCGCCGAGTGCGCTCGCTGGTCGAGGACCGGCCCGCGGCCTTGGCCGCGCCGGTGCCCGCGTGTCCCGAGTGGACGGTGCGCGACCTGCTCGCCCACCTCACCGGTGTGGCGGAGGAAACCCTGCGGGGCACGTACTTCCCCGAAGCCGCCGACGCCTGGACCGACCCCGCGCTGGCCGCCGCGCGCGACCGCTGGACAGCCGACCAGGTCGCCCGCCGCGCCCACCTCGACCCCGCGACGCTGCTGCGCGAGTTCGACGACCACGGCGCGCGCCTGGTCGCGGCACTGCGCCGCGGCGAATCGCCGGACGGTCCACCGTGGATGCTGACCTCACCGATCGCCGACCTCGCCGTGCACCTGGAGGACCTGCGCGAGGCCCTCGGCGCGGCGAGCGACCCGGCCGCGCCGGTCACCCGGCTCGGGTTCGCGGTCTTCCGGAACTGGCTGCACACCCGCCTCGTGCGGCGGGGCATGCCGGCGCTGCGCCTCACCGACGGCGACGAGGAGTGGGTGCTGGGGAGGGGCGAGCCGGCGGCGACCCTGACCGCGCCGCGGACCGAGCTGTTCGCGGTGATCAGCGGCCGCCGCAGCGCGGCCCGCATCCGCGCGCTCGGCTGGGACGCCGAGCCGTACCTGCCGGTGATCTCGCCGTATCCGCTGCCGGTGGACGAGGTGCCGGCCGGTTAGGCGCGGGGGAGGTGCGTGCTGTGCGCGTCGAAGGCGCAACGCAGCTGCCGCTCGGTCAGCAGGAACAGGAACGGCCGCCCCGCGCACTGCTCGCACACCGTCGCGCACGCCACGTCGTACCCGCCGCCGGGGCGGCTGAACATCGACGTCGCCACCCGCAGGCCCGCGGTCGCGCCGCAGCCGTCGCAGGCAGGGGCGATCGGGCAGTCGCTGTGGTCCTTGAGGGACTCGCGCGGCGGGTCGAAGGCGAGGTTGTCCAGGTCGTCCTCGTCCTGCCAGACCGGGTGCTGGTCGAGGAGACGCCGCCAGCGGCTCTGCAGCTTGATCGCCATCGCACGGTCCTTTCGCGTCGTCGCTCCGGTACCCATGCTCGGCCGCCGGAAGATCGACAGCGCCCGCGACACCCGTCCGTGCCGGCAGAACGACCTGACCGGGTGACGGGTGGGACCAAATCCTCTGTCGGCGCGCGGGTGGCCGGGCCTAGCGTCGATGGCCCGGTTTCGAGCCAAGGCAGGAGGCGGCGATGAGCGGCAGGATCGTCCACTTCGAGATCCCCTTCGACGACGGCGAACGAGCCCGCGGCTTCTACCGCGAGGCGTTCGGCTGGAACGTCACCGAGATGCCCGAGATGAACTACACCAGCGTGGCCACCGGCCCCACCTCCGAGCAGGGCATGCCGAACGAGCCCGGCTTCATCAACGGCGGCATGTTCGCCCGCGAGGAGTCCGCGCCGAAGAGCCCGGTGATCACCATCGACGTGGCGAGCATCGACGAGACGCTGCAGAAGGTCGAGCAGCTCGGCGGCGCCAAGGTGGTCGGACGCACCGAGATCCCCGGCATGGGGTTCTACGCGTACTTCACCGACACCGAGGGCAACGTCATGGGCCTGTGGGAGAACCTGCCGCAGAGCTGACCGGAAGGTCAGGCAGCCGGCGGTGATGCGGCGGCGCGCTCGCTCGCCGCCGCATATCGTCCGCATATCGAAAACCGAATACGCACCGGCAACACCGCGTCGTCTTGACTCGCCGCATGGCTTCCAGCGAATTGGGTTTGAGACGCAGCGAGACGCGTATTCGCGCGGGAACGGAGCCTCGGCCATCCCACCGGGCCGGGCTGGCGGCTTTCGGCTGCAGCCGGGACGAAACCGCCGCGTTCCGGGACCTGGGGACCCGCCTCGGGGTGTCCGTGACCCCCGTCGAGGCGGCCGTCGGCGTGGACAACGCCGAACTGGCGCGCGGCAACCGGTGCGTCAGCGTCAGCCACAAGACCCGGATCACCAACGCCACCCTGCTGGCACTCAGCCGCGCCGGCGTGGAGTACATCTGCACCCGGAGCATCGGCTTCGACCACATCGACCTGCAGTTCGCCGAACGCCTCGGCATTTCGGTCGGCAACGTCGCCTACTCGCCGGACAGCGTCGCCGACTACACCCTGATGTTGATGCTGATGGCGGTGCGCCACGCCAAATCCACCATCCGCCGCACCGACTCCTTCGACTACCGGCTCAGCGAAACGCGCGGCAAGGAACTGCGCGACCTGACCGTCGGCGTGGTCGGCACCGGGCGCATCGGCATCGCGGTCCTCGACCGGCTGCGGGGCTTCGGCTGCCGCGTGCTCGCCTACGACACGCACCCCCGCGCCGCCGTGACCTACGTTCCGCTCGACGAACTGGTCGAGCGCAGCGACATCGTCACGCTGCACACGCCGCTCACCGCGGAGACGCACCACCTCCTCGACCGCCGCCGCATCGAGCGGATGAAGCCCGGCGCGTACGTCGTCAACACCGGCCGCGGACCGCTACTCGACACCGAGGCCCTGGTGTCGGCACTGGAGAACGGCGAGCTGGGCGGAGCGGCGCTGGACGTCATCGAAGGCGAGGAAGGGATCTTCTACGCCGACTGCCGCGGCAAGCACATCGGGAACGAGGCCCTGGTGCGCCTCCAGCGGATGCCGAACGTGCTGATCAGCCCGCACTCCGCCTACTACACCGAGCGGGCCCTGCACGACATCGTCGAAAACACCCTCCTCAACTGCCTGAACTTCGAAAGCGGGACCACAGCATGACCAGGTTGACAGTCGGGATCATCTTCGGCGGCGCCGGCGAAGAACACCCCGTTTCCGTCAAGTCCGCGCGCGAGGTCGCCAAGCACCTCGACCCCGGCAAGTACGAACCGATCTGGATCGGCATCACGACCGGAGGCGAGTGGAAGCTCTGCGACGGTCCCGGCGAGGGCTGGGAGACCGGCAACGCCCGCCCGGCCGCGCTGTCGCCGGACCGCGGCGTGCACGGCCTTCTGGTGATGGAGCAGGGAAGCTACGAGACCGTGCGCCTCGACGTGGTCTTCCCCGTGCTGCACGGCAAGCTCGGCGAGGACGGCGCCATCCAAGGGCTGCTGGAACTCGCCGGCATCCCCTACGTCGGCTGCGGCATCCAGGGCTCGGCCGTGTGCATGGACAAGTCCCTGGCCTACACCGTCGCCGCGAACGCGGGCATCGCCACGCCGAGGTTCTGGATCGTCACCGAGGACGACAAGGTCGATCCCGACAGCCTTCCGTATCCGGTCTTCGTGAAGCCGGCCCGCTCGGGCTCCTCGTTCGGCGTCAGCAAGGTCACCGGGGCGGACGAGCTGCCGGCCGCGCTGGAGGACGCGCGGCAGTACGACTCGAAGATCCTCATCGAGGCGGCCGTCGACGGCGAGGAGATCGGCTGCGCGGTCTTGGAGGAACCGTCCGGACTGGTCGTGGGCGAGGTGGACCGCGTCGACCTCACGCACGGGTTCTTCCGGATCCACCAGGAGGACTCGCCCGAGACCGGGTCCGAGAACGCGACCTTCATCGTCCCCGCCGACATCCCCGACGCATCGCGCACCCTCGTCCAGGAGACCGCCAAGACCATCTACCGGGCCCTCGGCTGCACCGGGCTGGCCCGCGTGGACGTGTTCCTCACCGCCGACGGCCAGGTGGTCCTCAACGAGGTCAACACCATGCCCGGCATGACCTCCTACAGCCGCTACCCGCGGATGATGAACGCTGCGGGACTCCCGCTCTCCGACGTGATCGACCGGCTCGTCTCGGCCACCCTGCGGATGAGGCGATGAACGACGACTTCGCCTACGTCGACGAGCTCGTGCCCGGCATCCGCTGGGACGCCAAGTACGCCACCTGGGACAACTTCACCGGCAAACCGGTCGACGGCTACCTCGCGAACCGCATCGTCGGCACCCGCGCGCTGTGCGCGGCCCTCGAACAAGCACGCGACAAGGCCGCATCCCTCGGCTTCGGACTGCTGCTCTGGGACGGGTACCGCCCGCAGCGCGCCGTCGACTGCTTCCTCCGCTGGTCCGGGCAACCCGAGGACGGCCGGACCAAACCACGGCACTACCCGAACATCGACCGGGCCGACATGGTCGAGAAGGGGTACGTGGCCGCCAAGTCGGGCCACACCCGGGGCAGCACCGTCGACCTGACGCTCTACCACCTCGCCACCGGTGAGCTCGCGGCGATGGGTGGCCGGCACGACCTCATGGACCCGGTCTCACGCCACCACGCCACGGAGATCGCGCCGGCCGAGCTCCAGAACCGCGAGCGCCTCCGCTCGATCATGGAGGACTGCGGGTTCGACCGGTACGACCGCGAGTGGTGGCACTACACGCTGAGGAACGAACCCTATCCCGATGTCTACTTCGATTTCCCCATCACCTGACGTGGTTCTCCCGTGCGTCTCTCAGTGGGGACGTCTGGAGCGCAACGACGACGTCGTGATGCGCCGGACCGACCCGGCGGGCCTGGAGGTCTTCCTGCCGCACACCGAGCGGGACGACTGGGCGGCCCACGGCTACCGCTCACGCGAGGAGTACCTGTTCTGGTCCCGCAAGGTCTGCGGCCTGGCGTGCCTGCAGTCGCTGCTGCACGGCTGGACCGACGTCCGGCTCTCCATGGGCGAGCTCCTCACGCAAGCACTCAAATGGGGCTGCTACGTGGTCGAGCCCTCGGGCGCGGTCCAGGGACTGATCTACCGGCCGTTCATGGCCTGGGTCAGCGCGCGGTTCGGGTTCGACTGCCGGCTCGTCGAGCGCACCCCGATCGACGTGTCCGCCCGGGAGGTCCGGCCCGGGCAGGTCCTGTTCGCCTCCGTGTCGCCCGAGATCCGCGACCCGGCCACCCCGGAGCCGTGCCGGGGAGGTCACCTCGTCCTCGTGCACGCGGTCCACGGCGGGGTCGTGCGGTTCCACAACCCCTCGGGTTACACCCACAACTCGGACTCGGCGACCCTGCCCATGCGGGTGTTCCAGCGGTTCCACGCCGACCGCGGGATCCTGATCACGAGGCCGTCGTGACGGCGGGCGGAACGGCGCCGCGCGTCGTCGTCGCCGGCGGCCATTCCGCCGGGCACATCGAGCCCGCGATGAACCTCGCCGACGCGCTGCACCGGCTGGCACCCACAGCCGAGATCACCGCGCTCGGAACCGTCCGCGGTCTGGACACGGTGCTGATCCCCGAGCGCGGCTACCCGCTGGAACTCATCCCGCCGTCGCCACTGCCACGCCGGCTGGACCGGTCCCTGCTGCGGATGCCCGGCTCCCTGGGGGAATCGGTGCGAGCGGCCGGCGCGGTTCTCGACCGCACGCGGGCCGAGGTCGTGGTGGGCTTCGGCGGCTACGTCGCGATGCCCGCCTATCTCGCCGCCCGGCGGCGAGGCCTGCCGATCGTCGTGCACGAGGCGAACGCCAGACCGGGCGTGGCGAACCGGCTGGCGGCCCGGATGACGGAGCACGTGTTCACCGCCGCGCCGGGCGTCCGGCTGCCGCACGCCACCCCGATCGGGATTCCACTGCGGCCGGCGATCAGCGGACTCGACCGGTCCGCGCTGCGCGATGCCGCGCGGCGGCGGTTCGGGTTGCGGCCCGACGGGCCCGTGCTGCTCGTCACCGGTGGTTCGCAGGGCGCGGCGACGATCAACGCCGCGGTGTCCGGCGCGAGCGCGGCGTTGCGGGGGAGCGGCGTGCAGGTGCTGCACATCTCCGGGCCGCGGCACCGGGTCGAGGTGCCCGGCGGCGACCCGCCGCATCTCGTCGTCCCCTACGTCGACGAGATGCAGTACGCCTACGCCGCGGCCGATTTCGCGCTCTGCCGCTCCGGGGCGATGACCTGCGCGGAATTGGCCGCCGTCGGACTGCCTGCCGCGTACGTCCCGCTGCCGTTGCGCGGCGGCGAGCAGCGGTGCAACGCCGAACCGCTGGCCGCGGCCGGTGCGGCCCTGATCGTCGACGACGCGGAACTCGACCCGGCCTGGATCGAAACCACCCTGATCCCGGTCCTCACCGATCCCGGGCGCATCGCGGACATGACGGCTCGCGCGTTCAGGGTCGGCGCTCCGGCGGCGGACGTCGTCCTCGCCCGCCACGTGCTCACCGTGGTCGCCGAGCGGCGGGCTCTCGCCTCAGCCGTGGGCTAGCGGTGACTCCCGGGAGCCGCACGGTGGCGCGGAGTCCGCCGCCGGCGCGGGGGCTGAGCGAGAGCGTGCCATCGTGCGCCTGCGCGATGCTCCGGACGATCGTCAGGCCGAGGCCGACCCCCGCGTGGTCGGTCCGGGTGCGCTGGGTGCCGCGCTGGAACGGCTCGGTGAGCGTCGCGACCAACTGCGGGTCGAGCTTGTCGCCGGTGTTCTCGACGGTCAGCACCACCGAGCCCGGGGCGGACGTCGTGTGGACCGCGACGGTGCCGCCCTCGGGCGAGTTGTGGACGATCGCGTTGTGCATGAGGTTGGTGGTCAGCTGCAGCAGGAGCGCGGGGGAGCCGATCGTGTGGGCGACTTCGCCGCCGGTCTCGATGGTGACGTCGTGCTTCTCGGCGAGCGGGAGGAGCATCTCGGTCGCTTCTTCCGCCACGAGGGACAGGTCGACGTCTTCGCGGGTGAAAGACCGCTGGTCGGCGCGGCTGAGCAGCAGCAGCGCTTCGGTGAGCTCGATCGCCCGGGCGTTGACGACGCGGAGGCGTTCGTCGAGCTCGCTGCTCGCGCGGTCCGGGTCGTTGCGGGCGAGGTCGAGCAGCGTCTGCGTGATCGCGAGCGGGGTGCGCAGTTCGTGCGAGGCGTTGGCCGCGAACCGCCGCTGCTCGGCGACGTGCGCCTCGAGCCGGGCCAGCATGCTGTCGAAGGCGTCGGCGAGTTCGCCGAACTCGTCGGTGCGGCCCTGCAACTCGATGCGGTGGGAGAGCGACCCCTTCGCGGCGGTGCGCGTCGCCTCGGTGATGCGGTCCAGGGGCGCCAGCATGCGGCCCGCGAGAACCCAGCCGCCCACCAGGCCGAACACCAGCATGAAGCCCAGCACCAGGATCGCGGCCGGGAGGAACACCACCGGCCCCCGGTTGCCCGGGTTGAAGACCCTCGCGAAGTCGGCCGGTGCGGGGAACTCGATGCCGGCGGACCCCATCGGCAAGAACACCCAGACGGCCGTGAGGAGCAGGACACCCGCGATCATGAGGAACCCGGCGTAGCTGAGGGTCAGCTTGGCGCGGGCGCTCAGCCCTGTCCGCTTGTTCACAGTCCCGGCCACCTCACAGCCCCACGCATGTCCTCAACCGTAGAAGTCCCCGCATATCGCAGGCGTATCGACCAGCTCCGTGTTGTTGTCAGGCGGTGGCCCGGCGGAGGCGTTCGGCGGCTTGTGCCCAGAACGCCTTCCCGGAGACCGCGGTGTAGCCGTGGAGTGATTCCCATCGGATGTCATGGGCAGCCGGCCACAGGCCTGCCGCCCACGCGACCTGCTGCTCGTCCGCGGTGAACGAGCGGCCCCGCGCATCCTGGTAGGCGGCCAGGAACGCCTCGGTGCTTTCGATCGGCGGCAGCGTGGCCGGTCCCACCTTCGGGAACACCGCACTCGCGGCTCCCACCAGGGCGGCTTCGGGTTGCCAGGCCAGGCTGTCCCAGTCGTGCACCGTGCGCACTTCGTGGTCGTGCCACCGGAGGTTGTGCGCCTCGAAGTCGGCGTGGCCCAGCACGCAGGGCAGGCCGGCGGCCAGCAGACGCCGACGAGCTCGGCCGGCCGTCTCCAGGACGTGGGCGGGCACGAGGCTCTGGTCCTTCTCATCGAGTGACTCGATCGACGGCCACAGCCCAGGGTCGGTGTGGTCCCACCGCACCCAGCGCGGGTTCGGCAGCGGGGGCGCGACGTCGAGGTCCGCCAGTCCGGTCATCAACCGGGCGAAGACCTCGGCGTAGCGACCAGCAACTTCAGGTGAGTCGCCTGACAAGACCTCGCCGCCGGGGCGGAATTCCTCGGCGTGCACGGCCAGCGGACCGACGCCGACGACCGGCGTCAGCGGGCGGGCGCAGGGAAACCCGTTCTCGGCCAGCCGCGCCTGTGCGGCCACACACGACACCGCTCGACCGTCGCCGGGGCGGGCCTTGACCACCGCGGTCGTGCCGTCGGCCAACCGGAGACCGAACACCGCCGACATCGAGCGGCGCCGGAACAGCACGGCGGCGGGCCGGTTCCCGAGGTGGTCCAGACACCACTCCGGCAACCAGTCCGGCACACCGTCCGGCGACACGGTCAGCTCCCGGTCCCTGATCCGGCGTTGTTGCGCTGGTTGGCGTAGAACCGCGCCTTCTTCTCGCGGTTGCCGCAGGTGTTCATGTCGCACCACCGGCGGGTGCGGCTCCGGCTGGTGTCGAAGAAGGCGGCTTGGCAGGTGGGTGAGGCGCACAGCGCCAGTCGTCCGTCTCGTTCGCCCGCGATGATGCTGATCGCGTCGGCCGCGATCACGGCCAGGGCGTCTTCCACGCAGTCCGGCGAGCTGAGCAGCCACCGACGCGTGCCCTCGGGCATCAGGACGGCCGTGGCCCGGCCCTGCGTGCTGCGGTCGTTGATGACCTGGACCGCGGGCTGGGGGAGAGGTTGCTGTTTCGCGGCGGCCGTCGCGGCGGCGTGGATGGATTCCCGCAGTTCCTTGGCGAGTTCGAGTTGCGCGGGGGTGCAGGACTCCACGGCGAGGTCGTACACCGCCAGCCAGTCGACGAGCCGCTGCGGCGTCGGGATGCGCTCCACCGGATCACCGAAACGCTCCGACAGCGTCCCGGTGAAGCTGGTCGCGAGCACGCTACCGAGGCGGAATTCGGGGAAGCCAGCACGCATGGAACCACCATAGCCGGTTGCGCGTCGCCGGGACGGGATGTTAGAACCGTCTTAGCCGGTTCCGCGATGGCAGGAGGTGCCATGTCCAGCGACGTGCAAGCTTTCGAAACCCACACGCCCGACGCCGAACTCGACGATCTGCGCGCCCGATTGGCCGCGGCGCGGCTCCCCGAGCCCGAGACGACCCGACAGCGATGGGGACAGGGCGTTCCGCTCGCCGACCTCGCCGAGCTCGTGGACTACTGGCGCACCGGCTACGACTGGCGGGCGTTCGAGAAGCGCCTCGACGAGATCGGCCAGTTCCGCACGACCATCGACGACCTGGGAATCCACTTCCTGCACCGCCGTTCCGCGCGCGCGGATGCCACGCCGCTGGTCCTGACGCACGGCTGGCCGGGCAGCGTCGCCGAGTTCGTCGACGTGGTGGACGAACTGGCTGATCCGGAGGACATGAGCGCGCCGGCGTTCCACGTCGTGGTCCCGTCGTTGCCGGGCTTCGGCTACAGCGACAAGCCGGCCACCACGGGGTGGGGGACCGAGAAGATCGCGGCCGCGTGGGTGGAGCTGATGGGCAGGCTCGGCTACCGCGAGTTCCTGGCCCACGGCGGCGACTGGGGCGGCAACATCACCACGGTCCTCGGCGGCCGGTTCCCGGAGCACGTGCTCGGCATCCACAGCACGTTCGCGGAGGGACCGCCCGGGATGAGCATGGACGGGCTGACGGCGGTCGAGCGCCGGTGGGCCGAGGAAACCCGCGATTTCTGGGGCACGCGCGCGGCGTACGCGAAGCAGCAGGCGACCCGGCCGCAGACCATCGGCTACTCGCTCGTCGACTCGCCGGCCGGGCTGCTCGCCTGGATCCTCGACAAGTTCGCCGAGTGGTCGGACACCGAGGACAGCCCGTTCGAGACGATCTCGCGGGACCGGATCCTGGACGACGTGACCCTGTACTGGCTGACGCGGACGGGCGCGTCGGCGGCCCGCATCTACTACGAAAGCCACAACTCGCTGGACCCGGAACTGCGGGTGGACGTCCCGTCGGCGATCACGATGTACCCGCGGGACATCGAGAAGTGCCCGCGACCCTGGGCGCAGGCGCGGTACCGGCAGATCGTCCGGTGGCGGGCGCCGGAACGCGGGGGACATTTCCCGTCGCTGGAGGTTCCCGGCTACTTCGTCCAAGACCTGCGCGAAGGACTCGGGGCAGTGCTGGCCGCGCGCCGGTGAACGCCACTACTTGACGCTCCAGCCGCCGTTGCCGTGCTCTTTCCAATCCTTGATGTGGTCAGCTCGGCGCCGGGGAGCAGGGGCGTGTCCAATGAGGCGACCAGGAAACAGGACCGGCGAGAGTTGCCGGATGTCACCCTGGCGTTCGTCACCAACCTGTCCGCCGCTCTCGAGGTTGCGGTCGCGGGCGTGGGCCGGGCACAGGCCCATCGACTCCAGCGCCGAGTCTCGACGTCTACCCGAGCGGGATTTCTTGAACCCGCGCGGGGACCGAGTCCAGCGTGGCGAGGGTGGCCTCGTCGAGCACGAGCGAGCCCGCGGCGACGTTGGCCTCCAGGTGGTTCACGCTCGCGGTGCCGGGGATGAGGTGCGTGTTCGGGGCGTGGTGGAGCAGCCAGGCCAGACCGACCTGGGCGGGGGTGACGTCCAGTGCCTTGGCCGCGTCGAGCACGGCGGGCTCCTCGGTCACCTTGGGCATGCCGGGGAAGGCGCCGCCGAGCGGGAAGAACGGCACCCAGGCGATGCCCTCGGCCACGCAGAGCCGCAGCATGTCCTCGTTGTCGCGCGCGACGAGGCTGTAGGAGTTCTGCACGCACGCGATGCCGGCCGGGAGCGCGTGACGCAGACCGTCGAGCGTGACGGCGCTGAGCCCGATCGCGCCGATCTTGCCCTCGTCGCGCAGCGCGATCATCACCGCGAGCTGGTCGTCGAGATCGACCACCTGGTCGCCTTCGGGCCGCAGCCCGGGGCCGGTGTCGAGGCGGCGCAGGTTGACCAGCGGGATCCGGTCGAGGCCCAGGCTGACCAGGTTGTCCTCGACGCTCGCCCGCAGCTGCTCGGGGCGTTGCGCGGACCGCAGCGGGATGGCGCCGCCGGGGTTGGGGTCGGCGCCGACCTTGCTGGCGACCAGGACGCCGTCCTCGGGCCGCAGCGCCTCGCGGATGACCTCGTTGACGAAGCCGTTGCCGTAGAACTGGGCGGTGTCGACGTGATCGATGCCGAGTTCGACCGCGCGGCGCAGGAGGGCGAGGGCGGCATCGCGGTCATCGCGCAGGCGTTCGAGCTGCATGGCGCCGAATCCGACACGGGAAACGGTGCGGCCGGCGAGCGGGCCGGTGCCGCCGGGACGAGTGGAAGTCATGGAAGTCCTGTCCTCGTGCGATGATGGAAGAAACGGAGGAGCCTCCGTTAGATTCACCGTAGCACAACCGGAGGTGCCTCCGTTTTGAGTTCTCCCCGCCCGGGTCGCGCCGATGCCCGGCGCAACCGTGAGAAGCTCCTCGCCGTGGCGCGCGAGGTGTTCGCGGCCGCCGAGGGCGCCGTGTCGCTGGAGGCGATCGCCCGCGAGGCCGGTGTCGGGATCGGCACGCTCTACCGCCATTTCCCGACGCGTGAGGCGCTGGTCGAAGCCGTTTACGCCGCCGAGCTCGACGACGTGACGGCCAGCGCCGAGCAGCTGTTGCGCGAGCGGCCGCCGGAAGCGGCGCTGCGGGCGTGGATGGAGCGCTACGCGGCGTTCGTCGCGACCAAGCGCGGGATGCTCGACACGCTGCGCGCCGGATGGGCCTCGGGAGCGATCGCGACGCCGGCCACGCGGGAGCGCATCACCGGAGCGATCGGCGCAATCCTGGACGCGGGGACGCGCACCGGGGAGTTCCGCGACGACGTCGACGCCGGGGACGTCACCACGCTGCTCCTCGGAACACTGCTTGCCACGACGTCCGACAGCCCGAAGGGGCAGGTGGCTCGGCTGTTCGACCTGGTCGTGGACGCGCTGCGGCCGCGGTGAACCGGCGCCGGCCGGGCGGTGGTTCGACGTCCCGGTCCGGCGGCGCCCTGTTTCGCGGACGTTCTCCGGTGAGGGCAGGGACCGGCGCAGGGGAGTGGCGGGTTGCGCCTTCCCGGTGATACCAGCGGGTTTCCCAGTGATCTCGTCCCGCTTCGCTGTCGGATCATTACCAACGTCGGCGCGTGGAACGGCGGAATCCGCGCGGCAGCAGCGGCTACAGCAACATCGGCCCGTGGGTGAGCGCGATCCGCTCGCACAGCTGACACATCGGGGCAGGGGCACAGCAGGCGCGTCCCGGCTGCCCCTGCTGCATGAAGCGCCCCTCTCGCCGATTACTTGACATAATGTGCATTATCGGCGCGCGTAACGAAGTGTCCGACGGGAGCGACACAAGATCGAATTCCCAGCTCAGGAGCGGCCATGACACCACGCACGACCGTCGCGGTTCTCAGCGTTGCCGCGATCGCCGTCGGGACGTTCCTCGTGTTCTCGGGGCTCATGGCGCAACCCGGGTTCGTCACGCCGGACGGCTCGGCGTGCGACCCCACCGCGGACCTGCAGCGCTACGTGCTCGAGGACTGCCTCCCCGCCGAGCCCGAAGGTCATCCACTGGGTGTTCCGTTGGCGGGACTCGGCCTTCTCGGGCTGATCTACGCGCGCCTGCTCATGCCAGGGCAACGCTCCTGAGTGGACGGGCCGCTCGGCGTCCAGGCGCGCCGAACCAGCGGGTCAGCTGCTCGTCCAAGCCCTGCTGATCGTCGCCGGCCCAGGCGATGTGGCCGTCGGGCCGTAGCAGGACGCCTGGGGCGTCCAGGGCGGCCGTCGGGTCGGTCAGCAGGTCGACCCGGTCCGACCACGCGCCGGTGCTCAGGCGTCCGGTGCGGTCCAGCACCAGGCCGCGGCCGCGACGCAGCCGACCATACAGACTGCCCTGCGCCAGGTCGATGTCCCGCAATCGGCGGCCGACCAGGTCGGGGCCTAGCCCGAAGTCGTACCGGATGCCGATTCCGGCGATCTTCTCGATCAGGTGGCGGTTCACCTCGTCGAAGTCCATCAGCTCGGTTACCAGCCTGCGCACGGCCCGCGCGCCCGGCTCCGCCGACATCAGCTCCGTCTGGGCGCGCGTGTTGTCCAGCACCTCCGCGGCAACCGGACGGCGTTCGGCCTCGTAGGTGTCCAGCAGCGTCGCCGGGGCCCAGCCGTGCACCTGCGCGGCCAGCTTCCAGCCGAGGTTGACCGCGTCCTGCACACCCAGGTTGAGGCCCTGTCCCCCGATGGGCGGGTGGATGTGCGCCGCATCGCCGGCGAGCAGCACCCGCCCAACTCGGTACCAGTCGGCCAATCGGGTGGCATCCCCGAAACGGGACAACCAGCGCGGAGAATGCACACCGAAATCGGTTCCGGCAATCCTCCGCAGCTGTCGTTTGAAATCGTCGAGAGTCGGTGGTCGCGCGCGGTCGCCGACTTCCCCGGCGGGAACGATGACGCTGTAGATCCCGCCGCCGAACGGCCGCAGCCGGATCCCGTCCGGCGCGGCGGCGAGCTCCTCCGGCGGCGCATCCACCTCCATCTCCCCCATCAGCGTCTCGGTGCGCGACGGCTCGCCGGGGAAACCGACGCCCAGCACTTTGCGCACCGTGCTGCGCGCGCCGTCACAGCCGACGAGATAGCGGCAACGCAATACCTCCTCGGCCAGTTCGACCGTGACGCCGTCGTCGTCCTGTTCGAAACCGGTCACCGCGCATCCGTGCCGCACCTGCGCGCCCAATCCGAGTGCGTGTTCTTCGAGCAGCCGGACGATGACCGGCTGCGGGATGCCCACCAGGTACGCGTGCGCGGAATCCAGAGCGGGCGGTGGTTTGGGGATGGCGGCGAAGAAGCCACCGGCCGGGCGCCGTCGTCCGTGTTCGAGGACGCGCTCCAGCAGACCGCGCATGGCCATCAGCTCGATGCTGCGGATGTGCAGACCGACGATCCGGACGAACGAGGCCGGCTCGGTTTCCCGTTCCAGGACGAGCACTCGCACGTCGTGCAGCCGCAGTTCGGCGGCCAGCATCGCGCCGGCCGGCCCGCACCCGGCGATGATCACGTCGAAGGGCGGAGGGGTCACAGGTGTTGCCTTTCGGGAGTGTCCTGAGGGCGCTCCCGGCGACACCTACGTCAATCGCGTAGGAAGGGAAGCACCCACCGCGGTACTGCAGTCACGGGTCTCACCTCCTCGGTCGGCGTCGACGGCAAGTTACTGGTCCGCGCCCCACCCGGTCCAGTCCTTTTCCACGATCACAGCGGCGGCGGTGGCAGGGTGCCGCGCGCCAGCAGCGTCGAGTACACGCCCTCCATCGCTCCGGTCAGCGACGGCAGCAGGTCCTCGGACAGTCCGGCGAAGAACAGGTCCTTCACCAGCTTCACGTGGCCGGGCGCGGCGTCCGCGAGCAGGGCGCGTCCCTCGTCGCTCAGGCTCACCTCGATCGCGCGGCGGTCCACGGTGGACTGTCGCAGCCGGAGCAGCCCGCGGCTCTCCATGCGGCGGGCGTGGTGGGAGGTGCGGGTGCGTTCCCAGCCGATGTGGTTCGCCAGCGCCGTCATCTGCAGGCGGCCTTCGGGCGCGACGCTCAGCGCGGTCAGCACGTCGTAGTCGGCGAGAGAGATGTCACTGTCGGCCTGCAACTGGCGGTTCATCTCGTAGCGAAGCCGCAGCTGGACGCGGATGTAGGCGAGCCAGGCACGCTGCTGCTCCGGGGTGAGCCAGTCGGGCTCGTTGCGTTTAGGTGACATGTCTCGTAACCTGTCGATCGTGGGCGAACGGCGGCGTTGCCAGGCGATTTTCCCGTACCGGTCGCCGCGACGGTGCGCTGCCCGCCCCTTCGGACAGGAATGAGGAAATGACGGTTCTCACCGGTAAAACCGCGGTCATCACCGGCGCCACCAGCGGCATCGGCCTCGCCGCGGCGCGGCGCTTCGCCGCCGAAGGCGCCCGGCTGTTCATCACCGGCCGCCGCGAAGACGCGCTCAAGGAGGCGGCCGCCACGATCGACGGCGAGGTCACCGCCGTGCGCGTGGACAGCTCCGACCTCGCCGACCTCGACCGGCTCTACGCCACGATCGGCGAGCAGGGCCTGCGCATCGACGTGCTGTGGGCCAACGCGGGCGGCGGCTCGTTCGCCACCCTGGACCAGGTGACCGAGCAGCACTTCGACGAAACCTTCGGCACCAACGTGCGTGGCACGCTCTTCACCGTCCAAAAGGCACTCCCCCTGCTGAACGACGGCGCGTCGGTCATCCTCACCGGGTCGACGGCCGCGACCGTGGGCACCGAGGCGTTCGGGGTCTACGGCGCCTCCAAGGCCGCGATCCGCTCGTTCGCGCGGACCTGGGCCAACGAGCTCAAGGGCCACGGGATCCGGGTGAACACGATCAGCCCTGGCCCGATCGACACCCCGGGCATCACCGGGCTGGCGGCGGGCGACGAGGAAGCGGTGGAGCTGAAGCGGACGCTCGCCGGCACCGTCCCGCTGGGACGGATGGGGCGGCCCGAGGAGGTCGCCGACGTCGGGGTGTTCCTCGCCTCCGGCCAGAGCAGCTTCGTCACGGGCATCGAGATGTTCGTCGACGGCGGCGCGAACCAGGTGTGAGCGCGGCGGAACCGGGACACGTCGGGGTCTGGAGCATCGAGTCGCCCGGTGCGATCGAGGGTGGCCCCGGAAGGGACTTCCCGGCGCCGTTCATCGGCCTCGCCTGCCGGGCCGCGCTCGCGTGACCGCCCGGGGCATCCGGCGCGAAACCGGATGCCCCGGGGAGGCGATCAGGCCACGTACTCGGCGAGGTGCTCGCCGGTGAGGGTGGACTTCTTCGCGACCAGCTCGGCCGGGGTGCCCTCGAACACGATCTGCCCGCCGTCGTGGCCCGCGCCGGGCCCCAGGTCGATGATCCAGTCCGCGTGGGCCATCACCGCCTGGTGGTGCTCGATCACGATGACCGACTTGCCGGAGTCGACGAGCCGGTCCAGCAGGGCCAGCAGCTGCTCGACGTCGGCCAGGTGCAGGCCGGTGGTCGGCTCGTCGAGGACCAGCACGCCGCCCTTCTCCCCCATGTGCGTGGCCAGCTTGAGCCGCTGGCGCTCGCCGCCGGACAGCGTGGTCAGCGGCTGCCCCAGCGTCAGGTACCCGAGGCCGACGTCGGCCAGGTGGGTGAGGATCTTGTGGGCGGCGGGCACCTTCGCCTCGCCGTCGCCGAAGAACTCCAGCGCCTCGGCCACCGGCATCGCGAGCACCTCGCTGATGTCGCGCCCGCCGAGCTTGTACTCCAGCACCTCGGCCTGGAACCGCTTGCCCTCGCACTCCTCGCAGGTGGTGGCCACGCCGGCCATCATCGCGAGGTCGGTGTAGATCACGCCGGCGCCGTTGCAGGTCGGGCAGGCGCCCTCGGAGTTCGCACTGAACAGGGCGGGCTTGACGCCATTGGCCTTGGCGAACGCCTTGCGGATCGGCTCGAGCAACCCGGTGTAGGTGGCGGGGTTGCTGCGCCGCGATCCCTTGATGGCGCCCTGGTCGACGGTGACGACGCCGTCGCGGCCGGACACCGAGCCGTGGATGAGCGAGCTCTTGCCCGAGCCGGCGACGCCGGTGACGACGACCAGCACGCCGAGCGGGATGTCCACGTCGACGTCACGCAGGTTATGGGTGTTCGCGCCGCGGACCTCCAGCGTCCCGGAGGGCTCGCGCACCGACGGCTTCAGCGTCGCCCGGTCGTCCAGGTGGCGTCCGGTGAGCGTGCCGCTGGCCCGCAGCCCCTCGACGGTGCCCTCGTACACCACTTCCCCGCCCTCGGTGCCGGCACGCGGGCCGAGGTCGACGACGTGGTCGGCGATGGCGATGGCCTCGGGCTTGTGCTCGACGACCAGCACGGTGTTGCCCTTGTCGCGCAGCTGCAGCAGCAGGTTGTTCATGCGCTGGATGTCGTGCGGGTGCAGCCCGATCGTGGGCTCGTCGAAGACGTAGGTGACGTCGGTGAGCGAGGAGCCGAGGTGGCGGATCATCTTGGTGCGCTGCGCTTCGCCGCCGGAGAGCGTGCCCGCGGGGCGGTCGAGGCTGAGGTAGCCGAGTCCGATCTCGACGAACGAGTCCAGCGTGTGGCGCAGGGATTCCAGCAGCGGCGCCACCGACGGCTCGTCGAGGCCCTTGACCCACTCGGCGAGGTCGCTGATCTGCATGGCGCACACGTCGGCGATGCTCTTGCCCGCGATCTTCGACGACCGGGCCTCGGCGGACAGGCGGGTGCCCTCGCAGTCGGGGCAGGTGGCGAAGGTGACCGCGCGTTCCACGAAGGCGCGGATGTGCGGCTGCATCGCCTCCTTGTCCTTGGAGAGCATCGACTTCTGGATGGTCGGGACCAGGCCCGAGTAGGTCAGGTTGATGCCGTCGACCTTGATCTTGGTCGGTTCCTTGTAGAGCAGGTCGTCGAGCTGCTTCTTGGTGAACTTCTTGATCGGCTTGTCCGGGTCGAAGAACCCGCAGCCGCGGAAGATGCGGCCGTACCAGCCGTCCATGCTGTAGCCGGGGATGGTGACCGCGCCCTCGTTGAGCGACTTGTTCTCGTCGTAGAGCTGGGTCAGGTCGATCTCGGAGACCCGGCCCATGCCTTCGCAGCGCAGGCACATGCCGCCGGTGATGTTGAAGCTGCGGCGTTCCTTGACCGTGCGCCCGCCGCGTTCCACGGTGACCGCGCCCGCGCCGCTGATGGAGGCGACGTTGAAGGAGAACGCCTGGGGTGAGCCGATGTGCGGCTTGCCGAGGCGGCTGAACAGGATGCGCAGCATCGCGTTCGCGTCGGTGGCGGTGCCCACGGTGGAGCGCGGGTTGGCGCCCATCCGCTCCTGGTCGACGATGATCGCGGTGGTGAGGCCGTCGAGGACGTCGACCTCGGGTCTGGACAGCGTCGGCATGAAGCCCTGCACGAAGGCGCTGTAGGTCTCGTTGATGAGCCGCTGCGACTCCGCGGCGATCGTGCCGAACACCAGGGAGCTCTTGCCCGAGCCGGACACGCCGGTGAACACGGTCAGCCTGCGCTTGGGCAGCTCGACGCTGACGTCCTTGAGGTTGTTCTCCCGCGCGCCGTGGACCCGGATGCGGTCGTGGCTGTCGGCGGCGTGGGTGGCAGGCCCCTGCGTGTTCTTCCTGGTGGCCTTGGTCATCGGGTCTCCCGTGGTGTGCGGTGGGTGGTGGCGGCCGGGCGGCCGCCACCACGGAGGGGTGTCAGCCGAGCTGCTGGAGGCGGACCATGTTGCCCGCCGGGTCGCGGAAGGCGCAGTCGCGCACGCCGTAGGGCTGGTCGACCGGTTCCTGGACGACCTCGGCGTCGCGGGCCTGCAGGCGCTCGAAGACGCCGTCGAGGTCCTTGGTGGCCAGGTTGATGCTGGCGAAGGTGCCCTTGGCCATCATCTCGGTGATGGCGGCGCGCTCGCTGTCGGTGATGCCGGGGGTCGCCTCCGGCGGGTACAGCACGATGGAGACGTCCTGCCCGGGCGGGCCGACGGTGATCCAGTGCATGCCGTTGTAGCCGACGTCGTTGCGGACCTCGAAACCGAGGACGTCGCGGTAGAAGGCGATGGCGGCGTCCCGGTCGTTGTGCGGGAGGTAGGTGGCGTGAATGCTGATGTCCATGGCCGTCAGGCTATTTGCGGGCCGCGGGCGGCGCTTCTCGATTCCTGATCGGTCTGGTGACCTGTTTCGCGACGCACGGCGGCATGCCCACGGTCGCCTCCGCGGCCTCGGCGCGGTAGGCGCTGGGCGGCATGCCGACCAGCTCGGTGAAGCGGGTGCTGAAGGTGCCCAGGGACGAGCTGCCGACGGCGAAGCAGACCTCGGTGACGCTCATGTCGCCGCGGCGCAGCAGCGCCATCGCGCGTTCGATGCGGCGGGTCATGAGGTAGGAGTAGGGCGATTCGCCGTAGGCGCGCTTGAACTCGCGGCTGAGGTGCCCGGCGGAGACGTTCACGCCGCGGGCGAGCGCCTCGACGTCGAGCGGCTGCGCGTACTCGCGGTCGATCCGGTCCTTGACGCGGCGCAGCATCGCGAGGTCGCGCAGGCGCTGAGCCTCGGTGGAACTCCTGGTCACTGCGAAATCGTGCCACAACGGGCGGCGCCGCGGAGCCCGATTCGCCGAACCCGGGACGCCGTGGCGCCTGCCGGTCCGGTCAGCGCAGCCGTTCGAGGTCGCGGGCCGTTTCGGCGAGTTCGAGGGCCATGCGGCGCAACTCACCGGGGTCGGCGCCGTCGTCGGCGGCCGTGACGACGTCTTCGGCGGCGCAGCGCAGCTGGAAGAGGCGGTCCTGCAGCGCGGTCAGCTCGGTGTCGGACAGCACCACGGCGTCCTCGGGCAGGCCGCTGCGCTGGACGGCGACCCGGCGTTCGTAGGCGCGCTGGCGGCAGGACTGGCCGCAGTACCGGCGGCGGCGGCCGGTGCTCCCCTGCTCGATCGGCCGGCCGCACCAGCCGCAGTGCAGGACGGCGCCGGGCCGCCGCCGGCGCGCGGAAACGTCACGTGACGCTTCGATCTGGTCCACCTGTCCGCTCACGCAGCAGACCCTAACCGGCCACGCGGAACTCATGCCTCGGCCACGCCGATGCCCCACACTGGTCGGGTGCAGATCAACCACCCGTACCTGAGCGGCACCCTCCCCCGCGCGTTCGCCCACCGCGGGTGGCACCTGGACGAGCTCGACGGGCTGGAGAACTCGCTGCCCGCCTTCCAGCGCGCGGTCGCCGAGGGCTACGCCTACGTCGAGACCGACGTGCACGCCACGGCCGACGGCGTGGTCGTGGTGCACCACGACGCGCTGCTGGACCGGACCACCGACGCCCACGGCCCGATCGCGAAGCAGACCTGGTCCGCGGTCTCGCGCGCCAAGGTCGGCGGCCGGGTGCCTCTGTCGCGGCTGGAGGACGTGCTGGAGGAGCTGCCGCAGACGCGGTTCAACATCGACATCAAGAGCGACCGCGCGATCGTGCCGTTCGTGAAGACGGTCGAGCGGATGGGCGCGTTCGACCGGGTCGCGGCGGCGGCGTTCTCCGACAACCGGCTGGCCGCGATCCGCAAGCTGGCCGGGCCGAAGCTGATCACGTCCATGGGCCCGCGGTCGGCGGCGGTGCTGTGGGCCAGCGGGTGGCTGCCGTGGGCGCGGCTGGGCTTCCTGTGCCGGGGCGAGATGGCGCAGGTGCCGTCCCGGCAGGGCGCGATGACGGTGATCGACCGCGGGTTCGTGCGCAGCGCCGAGCGGGCCGGCGTCGAGGTGCACGCGTGGACGATCAACGAGCGGGCGCACATGGAGCGGCTGCTCGGCCTCGGGGTGCACGGCATCGTCACGGACCGCCCGGACGTGCTGCGCGAGGTCCTCACCGAGCGCGGCGCCTGGCCGCCCGTCGCCTAGCGGGGCGGTTTGCCCTCCCACGCCGCGGTCCACGTCTTCGGCCCGAGGCGGCCGGAGTCGGTGATGCCGTTGGCGCGCTGCAGGTCCAGCACCGCGTCGCGGGTCTTGTCGTAGTAGCAGCCGGTGCCGGTGAAGCCGTAGCCGAAGGCGTTCATCCGCAGCTGGAAGGTCTTGAGGGCCTCGGCGCAGTCGCCGTAGGCGTAGACGACGCCGGGCCAGGCGGGCTTGGCGCCGGCGACCGGGGCCGGGACGGGGCCGCCGCCGATGTAGGCGCTCTCGGCGTAGGTGGGGACGCGCTTGCTGCGGGCGTCCTTGTCGTTGCGCAGCCCGAGCATGCCGGCGCACTCCCAGGGCTGCCAGCCGCGCATGCGGTAGAGGTAGAGCGCGCGGTAGTCCTGCTCGACGGGGGTGGCGAGGTCCGGGCGGCCCTTGCCGCCGACGCTGCGCCAGGTGGGCAGGTCGAACTGGTAGGCGCCGTAGTAGCCGTTGCCGGTGTTGACGGTGTAGCGGTTGCTGGACTCGCACATGCGCAGCTTCAGCCAGGTCGCCGCGCTGGGGTCGGCCGACGCGGACGGGACGGCGACCAGCTGGACCCCCAGGGCCAGCAGCGCGGCGAGGACGAGGCGGACGCTCGCGCGAGCCGAGGGTCTCCACCGGGGCTTTCTCATGCGGTCACCGTAAGTTCGCGCACCACGAACCTCAACTGTCACACCAGCCCCAGCAGCACCACCGCCGACGGTTGGCAGAGCACCACCGACACGCGCGCCGGCCTGCGAACACCCCGGAAACCGGACAAAAACCCTCCCCTTGATCCCTGCTCCCCTGTCATCGGCAGCCGGACCCGGGCACTCCGCTGTTTTCACCCGATCAAGGGAGCCCACGGCGGGGCTGGATAGGGTCGTCGGTCGTGACCACCCTTGGCGACACCGATCCGGACCCGACCGACGCCCTGTCCCCGCTGCCCTCGCGCAACGGGTCCGGCACGCCGGCGCGGGGCAGGCTGCGGTTCTGCTACGGCCCGATGGACTGCGGCAAGTCCACGCTCGCGCTGCAGATCAACCACAACCACGCCCGGCAGGGCAGGCGCGGGATGCTGCTGGTGCGGCACGACCGGTCGGGCGAGCCGCGGATCAGCAGCCGGATCGGGATCACCCGCGAGGCGACCGAGGTGGGCGCCGACACCGACCTGCGGCAGCTGGTCCGCCGCGAGTGGGTCGCCGGGCGTCCCCTGGATTACCTGATCGTGGACGAGGCGCAGTTCCTGTCCGCGGCGCAGGTCGAGCAGCTGGCCGAACTGGCCGACGAGGTGTCCCTGGACGTGTACTGCTTCGGGATCGCCACCGACTTCCGCAGCCGCCTGTTCCCCGGCGCCCAGCGGCTGTTCGAACTGGCCGACGACCTGCAGCCGGTGCAGGTGGAGGTGCTGTGCTGGTGCGGCGCGCCGGGGCGGTTCAACGCACGGGTGGCTGACGGGGAGGTCCTCCGGGAGGGGGACACCGTGGTGGTCGCCGACACCGCACCGGGGGTAGTTGAAAACGCAAGTTCACCACACTGGGAGACCGAAGTGGCTACCTTGCGTTATCAAGTACTATGCCGCCGCCACTTCCGCCTCGGGGACCTGGGGCCCGCTTCGCCGCAACACGGTCAGCTGCGGCTGACCTGAACGGATCAGCCGCTCCCCCGCACGGGGGAATATGCCAAGAAGACCCACACATCCGCGTCACGTCGTGCACCGAATCGACTCTCAACAGAGGAAGCTGTTGCCGAGGGGTGATTCAGCTCATCGTGAGTAACGACATGGTGCTGTGGGAATTCCCAGTTGCCAGTAGCCGTTGCATAGGGTGAGCATCACCCTGGCTCTAGACCCGGAGCCGACTGAAAGGACGTCATCATGGCCGACCGTGTTCTCCGTGGAAGCCGGCTGGGAGCGGTCAGCTACGAGACCGACCGCAATCACGATCTGGCCCCGCGCCGTACGGTGCGTTACGCGTGTCCGAAGAACCACGAGTTCGAGGTGCCCTTCTCCGACGACGCCGAGATCCCCTCGGTGTGGGAGTGCCGCCTGCACGGCAGCGAGTCCGAGATCGTCGATGGCGCGCAGCCCGAGCAGAAGAAGGTCAAGCCGCCGCGCACGCACTGGGACATGCTGCTCGAGCGGCGGAGCATTCCCGAGCTCGAGGAACTGCTGAACGAGCGTCTCGCTGAGCTGAAGGGACGGCGTACGTCCAAGTCGGCGTAGCGCTTCTGCCTCTCCCACCACACCGAAGGCCCCCGTGTCCTCCCGCCACGGGGGCCTTCGCCTGTCCTCAGGTCGCCGCTCAGGCGCCGCGGCCCCGCTCGGTGTCGGCCTCGATGTGCTCCTTGCGGACCTCGCCGGCCACGGTCTCGGTGTCCTGAACCTGGTCCTTGGCCAGCCGCACCCGTTCGACCGGCACCGCTTCGGTGTCCACCACCGGCCGCTCCTCGCGGAGCACGACCTCGTGTTCCTCCTCCGAGATGGCGGGCCCGTCCATGGCCTGGCCGCGGTTGGCGTCGGTGATCGGCTCCCGCTCGACGCGCACTTCCTCCCGGGTGACCGGGACCTGGATTTGCTCGGTCTCGGTCACCACGTACTTCCGCAGCCGGGCGCGGCCGCGTTCACGCTGCTCGGTGCCGACCCGCAGCCGCTCCTCCGAGCGCGTCATGGCGTCGTCGGTGGTCGGGCCGGAGATGTCCCGGCCGGTGGTCTCCTCGTGGCCTCCGGCTTGCCCGGGCACCTGGTAGTGGCGGTAGAGCCGCTGCTCCTCGCTCTCGTCGATGTGGCGGCCCTGGGCGGTCGGGTCGGGCTCGACCCGCGGCGCGTCCTTGATCAGGTCCTTGGGGTAGGCCGTCTCCAGGTCGCCGTCGTCGCGTGGGCGCACCCCCTGGACGGGCACCAGGGAGTCGTGGGTACCGAACATGCCGGTGCGCACCGTCAGCCAGGTGGGGTGGCCCTGCTCGTCGTCGGTCCACAGCTCCTCGACGCGGCCGATCTTCTCCCCGCTGGTGTGGTAGAGGGTGTGGCCCGCCCAGTCCGCGAAATAACGCGTGCCGATTTCGGTCATGGTGGTTCCTTCACTGGAGGCGCCGGCGGAGGGCCGGCGGATGAGGGGGAACCCGACGCCGACGAGGACGGCGTTCTGCTCAGTCGGGTCCTTCGGTGCCGCCGCGCAGGCCCTGCGCGGCTCGACCTCCAGTTACCCTCGGCAGTGATCGGTTATCGGACGAGCCGGGATGTCACCGCAATGGCGCAGACTGCATGCCGAACTCGACGACCGACAGTAGAAAACGCCCCTGTCGCCGCCTGTCGGCCCGGGACCATCCGGGCGACGGCACACGGACAGTAGTGCGCGGTTCCGGCACGAATCGGGCCGCGGAATCAGCGGCGGCGCAGCAGCGACCGCACCTGCTCGGCCCGGTAGCGGGCGCCCCACAGGCCCACGCGCAGCAGGGCCTCGCGGATGATGGCGCTGCTCATCTTCGACTGGCCGATCTCCCGCTCGGTGAAGGTGATCGGCACCTCGACCACGTCGAAGCCGGTGCGGACGGTGCGCCAGGCGAGGTCGATCTGGAAGCAGTAGCCGCGCGAGGCGATCTCGTCCAGCGGGAGCTTCTCCAGCACCTCACGCCGGTAGGCGCGGAACCCGGCGGTCACGTCCTTGATCCGCACGCCGAGCGCGAGCCGCGAGTACAGGTTGGCCGCGCGGGAGAGCAGTTCGCGGTGCCTGGGCCAGTTCACCAGGCTGCCGCCGGGCACGTAGCGGGAGCCGAGCACCAGGTCGGTGTCGGCGAGGGCCTCGAGCATCCGGGGCAGGTCCTCGGGCGCGTGCGAGCCGTCGGCGTCCATCTCGACGATGGTGCGGTAGTCGCGTTCCAGGCCCCACCGGAACCCGGCCACGTAGGCGGCGCCGAGTCCGGCTTTCTCGGTGCGGTGCAGCACGTGGACGCGGTCGTCGCCGGCGGCGATCTTGTCCGCGAGCTCCCCGGTGCCATCGGGGCTGCCGTCGTCGACCACCAGGGCGTGCACCTCGGGCAGCGCCCGGTGCAGCCGGTCCAGGATGAGTGGCAGGTTGTCCCGCTCGTTGTAGGTCGGGATCACCACCAGCACCGGATCGATCGGTCGGGCCGCCCGTGGCGCGTGCGCCATCCCCTTGTTCCTCCCCCCGCGGAGAACCTCACTCCGCCCTGGTCGCCGTCGTGCTCGCCGCCCGGGTGCGGACGCGCAGCACGAGCCCGGCCAGGATGGCGGCGAGCGCCGCCCCGACCAGCCCGTACTCCGTGGACGCCCCGAGTCGATCCGACAGCGTAGCCTGTGTGCGCAGCGGCACGTCCCCGACCAGGGACGCGGCGGTGAACTGGCTGGTCGACTGGGTCACGGCGCCGTCCGGTTCGACCAGTGCGCTGACCCCGCTGGTGGCCGACACGACGACCGCGCGGCCGTGCTCGACGGCCCGCAGCCGCGCCATCGCCAGCTGCTGGTAGGTCATTTCGCTGTGCCCGTACCAGGCGTTGTTGGTGGGCAGCACGATCAGCTGGGCGCCGTCGTCGACCGCGTCGCGGGAGACGTAGTCGTAGGCGATCTCGTAGCAGATGGGCACGGCGACCCGGGTGCCGGCGATGTCGAGCACCGCGGGGGTGGACCCGGCCTGCATGTCGCCGGTGTCGTCGACGAAGGGCGTGAACCAGCGGGCGATGGAGCGGGCCGGGACGAACTCGGCGAAGGGCACCAGCTCCTGCTTGCTGTAGCTCTCGCCGCGGCCGGTGGCCGGGTCCCACACGAACTCGGTGTTCTGGGTCCGCTGCCCGGGCTCGCGGTAACGGGCGCCGATCAGGGTGGGGATGCCGAGGTCGCGCACCACCTGGTCGAGCACGGGGTCGGTGGTGGTGAGGTCGGTGGCGGTCTCCGGCCACACGATGAGGTCCGGCGTGGGCACGGCGCCGGAGCGGATGCGCGCGGCCAGGACCTCGCTCTGGGCGAGGTGGTTGGCGCGCAGGGTGGCCGATTCGTTGATCAGGTCGAGGCCGACGTCGGGCGCGTTGCCCTGCACCGTGGCCACCGTGCGGCTGCCGGCCTGGGCGGCGGTGCCGATTGTGGGCCACAGCGCGAGCCCGGCGATCACCGGGACGACCGTGGCGATCACGGGCAGGCGGAGCGCGCGCCAGTCGCGGCGGGCGGCGTGCGCGAGCAGCGCGGCCAGCGCGAACCCGGTGAGCACGACGGCGAACCCGGTCAGCGGCGCGCCGCCGATCGAGGCGAGCGGGGTGAACGCGCCTTCGGGCTGGCTGAACGCGACGCGGCCCCACGGGAACCCGCCGAAGGGCCACCAGCTGCGCGGGGTCTCGCTGGCGATGATCACCGCCGCCATCCACACTGGCGCGCCGGGCAGGCGGGCGACGACGGTGCAGAGGGCGGCGGCGAGCCCGAGGTAGGCGGCCAGGGCGGCGGACAACGCGACCCACGGGGCGGGCCCGAAGCCGCGGCCGAGGAAGTCCTGCAGCCAGAACAGCAGCGGCAGGTACAGGCCGAGCCCGAACGCGAAGCCGTAGCCGAGGCCGCCCCAGAACCGCCGCCCGCGCAGCGCCAAGCCGAGACCGGCGAAACCGAGCGGCGCGAGCCACCACAGGTCGCGGGGCGCGAAGGCGAGGTAGAACACGACCCCGGACGCCGCGGCGAGCGCGAGGCGCAGCAGCCAGGGCCGCCACTGCCGCTTCTTCCAGGTGGGTGCCGACGGCTCGGCGGACTCGGCCACTGGTGCTGCCACGCGATGAACTCTAGGCCGCCGAGGTGAACGCGTCGTAGAGCACCTCACCGCCCCGGACCGTGCGCAGGCAGGTCGGCAGCGGCGCGTCCGGGTCGAGCGGCGGCAGTGCGGGGACGCGCGAGCGCGGGTCGGTGGACCAGCGCTGGACCCGGGAGTCCGGCGCGGCCACGACGAGGTCGGCGGCGTCCCAGATGGCGTAGTGCGCGGGCGCGCCGGGCACCAGGCTGCCGGTAAGGCCGTCGTTGACGCCCGCGGCGCGGTGGCCGCCCCGGGTGTGGGCGGTGAAGGCGGCGCGGGCGGACAGGCCGGAGCCGGGCGTGCGGTGGTGGACGGCCGCGCGGACGCTGTCCCAGGGCTGCAGCGGGGTGACCGGGCAGTCGGAGCCGAACGCGAGCAGGACCCCTTCGGCGGCGAGCATCGCGAACGGGTTCATGGCCGCGGCGCGCTCGGCGCCCAGCCGCTGGGCGTACATGCCCGCCGGCCCGCCCCACAGGGCGTCGAACTGGGGCTGCATGGAGCCGGTGACGCCCCAGCCGGCCAGTGCTTTGGCCTGCTCGGCGTCGATCATTTCGAGGTGCTCCAGGCGGTGGCGGCCACCGGCCAGGGCGCGCTGCCCGACGGTCTTCTCGGCGAGCTGGAAGCCGCGCACGACTTCGGCCACGGCGGCGTCGCCGATGACGTGGAACCCGGCCTGCAGTCCGGCTTCGGTGCAGGCGACCAGGTGCGCGGCGATGGTGTCGGCGTCGAGGTAGCGGGCGCCGGTGGAGCCGGGTGCGTCGAGGTAGGGCTCGTGCAGGGCGGCGGTGCGGGAGCCCAGCGCGCCGTCGGCGAACAGGTCGCCGGCCAGGCCACGCGCGCCGAGGCGGCGGGCGGTGTCGACGGCGTCGAGTTCGCCCCAGTAGGCGACGACCTCCGGGTGGCCGGGTTCGGCGGCGAGTGCGAGGAGGTCGGCGAGGTCGTCCTCGCCGGAGATGTCGGGCCCGGCGCACTCGTGGACGCTGACGATGCCGCGCGCGGCGGCCAGGCGGAGGAAGGCCTCCTGGGCGCGGCGGCGCTGCTCGCGGGTGAGCGCGGCGCGCACGGCGGCGCGGACGTGGTGGTGCGCGTCGCGGGTCAGCGGCCCGTCCGGGGACCAGCCGGCGGCGTCGCGGGCGGCGGGGGCGAGTTCGACCAGCGCGGTGGACACCAGGGCGGAGTGGACGTCGACGCGGCTGAGGTAGACGGGGACCCCGGCGGCGGCCTCGTCGATCTCGGCGCGGCTGGGCAGCCGGTCGGCGGTCCAGGTGGTCTCGTCCCAGCCGTGGGCGACGAGGACCTCGCCGGGGCGGGCGGCGGCGCGGATCGCGGCGAGCAGGCCGGCGGCGTCGGTGATCCCGCCGAGGTCGGCTCCGGCCAGGTGGAGGCCGGTGGCGGTGGCGTGCACGTGGGCGTCGACGAAGCCGGGGGCGACGAACGCGCCGTCGAGGTCTTCGACGCGGGCTTCCGGGTGCAGTGCGCGGCCGGGGCCGTCCTGGCCGATCCAGACGATGGTGCCGTCCTTGACCGCCATCGCGGTGGCGTCGGGGTTGCTGGGCGAGTGGATCCGCCCGCCCAGCAGGAGCGTGGTGCTGTCGTCGGTCACGGTGTCGAGTGTGCACGATGGGTCGCGACGAAAGCTTTTACGTCGTATTGTCACTTTCACCGGAAGTTTTGACGCCACAGCGCCGACGAGGAGCAGAGATGACTGCGATCCAGGAAGTCTCCCCCGCCGACACCGATGTCGCCGAGCAGCCCTACGCCTACCGCCGCACCGAGCTGGCCGAACCGGACTGGCGCCGGTTCCCCGGGTGGCGGGAGGTGACCGAGGCGCAGTGGCGGGACGCGCAGTGGCAGCGCGTGCACTGCGTGCGCAACGTCAAGCAGCTGCGCGCGGTGCTCGGGGATCTGGTCGAGGAGCGGTTCTACGACGACCTGGCCGCCGACCAGCGTGAGCTGGCGACGATGTCGATGCTGGTGCCGCCGCAGATGCTGAACACGATGTCGGTGGACTCGACCGAGGCGTTCTACGCCGACCCCATCCGCCGCTACATGCTGCCGGTGCGCAGCGACCGCGACCCGGAGTGGCCCAGCCACCCGCACTCGGCGCGCGACTCCCTGCACGAGGCGGAGATGTGGGTGGTGGAGGGCCTGACCCACCGCTACCCCACCAAGGTGCTGGCCGAACTGCTGTCCACCTGCCCCCAGTACTGCGGCCACTGCACCCGGATGGACCTGGTGGGCAACTCGACCGAGCAGGTGGTCAAGCACAAGCTGGACCTCAAACCGGTGGACCGCCAGGACGCGATGATCGGCTACCTGCGCCGCACGCCGGGCGTGCGGGACGTGGTGGTCTCCGGCGGGGACGTGGCGAACGTGCCGTGGCACCAGCTGGAGTCGTTCCTGATGCGGTTGCTGGACATCGAGACGGTGCGCGACATCCGGCTGGCGACCAAGGCGCTGGCCGGGCTGCCGCAGCACTGGCTGCAGCCCAAGATCGTCGAGGGGCTGGAGCGGGTGGCGGGCACGGCGCGGCGGCGCGGGGTGAACCTGGCGATCCACACGCACGTCAACCACGTCCAGTCGGTGACGCCGCTGGTGGCCGAGGCGGCGCGGACCGCGCTGGAGGTCGGGGTGCGGGACGTGCGCAACCAGGGGGTGCTGATGCGCGGGGTGAACGCGACCCCGGCGGCGCTGCTGGACCTGTGCTTCGCGCTGCAGGGCGAGGCGAACATCCTGCCGTACTACTTCTACCTGTGCGACATGATCCCCAACGCCGAGCACTGGCGGCTGGCGGTGTGGGAGGCGCAGGAGCTGCAGCACGCGATCATGGGCTACCTCCCGGGCTACGCGACGCCCCGCATCGTCTGCGATGTGCCCTACGTCGGGAAGCGGTGGGTGCACCAGGTCGCCGAGTACGACCGGGAGCGCGGAATCTCCTACTGGACGAAGAACTACCGCACCGGAATCGAACACGACGACCCCGAGGCGTTGCGCCGCCGCTACCCGTTCTACGACCCGATCTCCACGCTGCCCGAACAGGGCCGCGCCTGGTGGTCGGCGCGCGGCTGAGCGATCAGGCCGTGACGATCACCGCGATCGTCACGGCCACCAGCAGCGCCACGTAGGCGACGGCGTGCACGCGGTCCGGGATCCGGCCGGCCACCCGCCGGGTGATCGCGATCGCGGGCAGCGAACCGGCCAGCAGCAGTCCCGCGGCGGCGGCGTCGACGTACCCGGTGGGGCCGTCCGCCGCCATGGCGTAGACCACCGTGGCCACGACCGCGACCGGGGCGCTGAGCGGGTTCGCGATCGCGGTCGCCTCGGTCATCGGCAGGCCGCTGCGCCGCAGCAGGGGCACGGTCAGCACGCTTCCGCCGACGCCGAGCGCGCTGGCGACCACGCCGATCCCGACCCCGCCCGCCGTCCGGGCGACCGGCCCCAGCCCGCCGGGACCGGCGCCGCGGTCGAGGAATCCGCGGCGCAGCAGGCAGTCCGCGATCGTGACCAGCAGGTAGGCGACGAACGCGGCGTGCAGGATGCGTTCCGGCAGCCGGCTGGTGGTCAGCGCGCCGAGCGCCGCGCCGGCCGCGATGAACCCGGCCAGCGGCCACACCCGGTCCCGGCGCAGGCGGCCCGCCCTGGCCTGGGCGAGCGTGGCGGCCAGCGAGTTGACCACCATCACCGCCGCCGAGGTCGCGACGGCGACGTGCATCCGGCCGGTCACGGCGAACACCACGGGCACCGTGAGGAACCCGCCGCCGAAGCCGAACAACACGGTGGTCACGCCGGTGAGGCCGCCGAACGCGAGCAGGACGGAGAAGGACACCACGTCCGGCACGCTAGGACCCGGCCGCGCTGGCGGGCATTCGACGAACCGCCACCGGTCATCGAGAATCCGACACGTGCGCAACGTTCCCCTCGCCGACGTCGACGGCCTCGACCGCGACGTGCTGGCGATCGGCACCGACTACCCGCCGGACCACCTGCTGGAGTTCCACGAGCACCGGCGCGCCCAGTTCCTGCACGGCGCGACCGGGCTGATGGAGGTGGAAACCGCCGACGGCACCTGGACCGTGCCCGCCGACCGCGCGGTCCTCATCCCGCCGCGGACGCGCCACCAGGTCCTGATGCGCGGCGTCAGCACCCGCAGCCTCTACCTCGAACCCGCGGCGGTGCCGTGGTTCCCCGTGCGCTGCCGGGTCGTCGCGGTCTCACCGCTGCTGCGTGAGCTGCTGCGCGCCGCCGTCGACGTCGAACCGGAGTACCCGCGGCACGGGCGCGACGCCGCGGTGATGGAGCTGATCCGGCACGAGATCCAGGCCCTCACCCCGCTGCCGTTCGACCTGCCGTTGCCCCGCCACCCCCGGCTGCGCACGCTGTGCCTGGAGTTCCAGCGGCGCCCGGACGTGCACGCGCCGCTGTCCGGGTGGGCTGCCCGCCTGCACCTGTCCGAGCGCACCCTCAACCGGCTCTTCCGCGCCGAGACCGGGCTGACCTACCAGCGCTGGCGCCAGCGCGCCTGCGCCCTGCACGCGATCCGGCTGCTCGCCGGCGGCGCGACCGTCACGGCGGTGGCCTCGTCGCTCGGGTACGACACGCCGGCCGCGTTCACCGTGATGTTCCGCCGCGAGACCGGGTCCGCGCCCAGCGCGTTCCTCACACGTGGCGCAGCGCCTGGTTGAGCAGGTTGCCGCTGCGGTCGAGGCAGTCGTCGCAGATCACGGCGCCCGTCTGGGCGCACCGCATGCGCGGCAGGCTGCGCGTGAAGCCGAGGAAGGTGCGCCGGTCGCTGCGGTCGCAGAACTCGCACGGCTCTCCCCCGCGCCGCAGGCGTTCCAGGTCGGTGCCGCCGCGGCTGGTGCGTGGCTGTCCGTCGCGGACGAGGCCGAGCCCGGTTTCCACGCAGCGCGCGCAGATCGGGCCGGCCGGGCCGGGGACGCGGCGCTCACCGGCCGCGGGCGGGGTGTCGCAGAACCTGCACCGCATCGTCCGGTCTTCCCGGTCGGGTGGCACCGGAAACCCGCTCACTCGATGCGGGCGATCAGCACGCCCTGCACGAGCGCGTCGCCCTCCTTGGCCAGCAGCCGCACGACCCCGGCGGCGGGCGCGGAGATCTCGACGTCGACCTTGTCCACGGCGACCTCGGCGAGCAGGTCGCCCTCGGCGACGCGCTCGCCGTCCTGCACGAACCAGGTCGCCACCACACCCTCGGCGTCCGGGTCCTTCTCCGACAGCAGCGGGAACAGCACTTCGGTCACGTCGCGACCACCTCCGGTGTGGGCAGCACCGGCCGTTCGCACCTCCGCGCTGCCCGGAAACGTCCAGGATGTGACGGCCCGCCCGGTTCTGGCAAGCGCGTACGTTGGGCTTGAACAGCAATCACCAACGGAGGTGAGCGATGCGCACGAGACGTCGGGCACGCTGGGTTCGGATCGAGGCGTGGCACATCCCGGTCCGGCTGGTGACCGGGGCCTTCGTCCTGAACTCGGGCGTGGCCAAGCAGAAGGCCGACGAGACGACGACCGCGCAGCTGCACGGCTTCGCCGCGGGGACGTACCCGCCGGTGAAGCGGATGCCGCCGCGGAAGTTCGTCCAGGCGCTGTCGGCCGGTGAGATCGCGCTGGGCGCGATGCTGCTGATCCCCGCGGTGCCACCGCTGGTGGCCGGGGCCGGTCTCACCGCGTTCTCGGCCGGGCTGCTCGGCCTGTACGCGCGCACGCCGGGCCTGCGGCAGGAGAGGTCGATCCAGCCCACCGAGCAGGGCGTCGCGATCGCCAAGGACGTGTGGATGCTCGGCATCGGCGCGTCGCTGGTGCTCGACCACTTCCTGGGGTCACACCGCCGCGAGCGCGCGTAGCGCGGCGCCGAGGTCGCCGGCGGACTCCAGGTGCCGGGCCGCGGACTCGGCCATCGACTTCCGCAGTTCCGGGGTGCCGAGCATCCGCCGGACCGCCACCGCGAGTTCGCCGTCGGCCTCGCACACGACCGCCAGCCCGGCCTCGGCCATGAGACGGGCGTTGGCGCGGCCGTGCGCGGCGATCGGGCGGTGCATCAGCACGGGACGGCCGCAGGCCAGCGCTTCCAGCCCGGTGGCGCCGCCGGCGTTGGTGACCACCACGTCCGCGGCCACGATCCAGGCGGCCATGTCGTCGGTCCAGCCGAGCACGCGCAGCCGCGGGTCGGTGAGCCGGCGCAGTGATCGCGCCAGGCGCTCGTTGCGGCCGCACACCACGACGGGCACCACCGACGGGTCGGCCGCCAGCAGTTCGCGGGTGGCCGACCCGACCTGGCCGAAGCCGAGCGAACCGCAGGACACCAGCGCCACGAACGCGTCCGGCGGCAACCCCAGCCGCCAGCGCGCGGCGGCGCGGTCGCCGGGCCGGAACTCGCCGCGCACCGGCGGGGCGGACACCGCGACGGGCGCGTCCGGCACACACCGCACGGCGGGCGGGATCGCCACCGGGTGCATGACGAGGTTGCGGTCGATGCGCCCGTACACCCAGAACGGGTGCGGCGCGAAGTCGGAGATCCACGCCCCCACCGGGGCGCGCAGCCTGCCGCGGCGGCGCAGCCACTCCAGCCCCGCGGTGCCCAGCGGGTAGGTGGACAGCACCAGGTCCGGTTCCCCGACGACCCGCGCCAGGCGGCGGCCGCACCAGGCGCCGGTGAAGCGCTTGCAGGCGGCGGCGAACCAGCGGGAGCGCCACAGCGCCGCGTAGAAGAACTCGTACAGCCACGGCGTGCGGCGCACGTTGGTCACGTAGATCTGCCGGAACAGCGGCCCCACCCAGGCGCCCATCACGTCGAGCGCGTCGAGCCAGCGGACCTCCGCGCCGGGCCACACCCGGTGCACGGCCTCGGCGAGTGCGCGGCCGGTCGCGTTGTGCCCTTCGCCCATCGTCGCGGACACCACGAGCACCTGTTTCACCGGACCTCCCGTGGAGTCAGGCGCGCCGCCCTGGCGGACAGCACGACGATGCCGGCGATCACGACGAGACCGGCCAGGCCGGCACCGGCGAGCGCGGCCGGGTCGGCGGTCACGGTTTCGCCGAGCCACCACACGCCGATGGCGACGCCGACGAGCGGGTCCAGCGCGGTGATCACGGCCAGCGCCGGGGTGAGGAACTCGCCGCGCTGGAAGGTGTTCTGGCTGAGCAGGAACCCCAGCGGCCCGGTCACGCACACCACGTACAGCACCGGGTGGGTGAACGGCGCGGCGAGGCTGTCCCGCGCCTGCCCGGCGACGACCTTCATCAGCCCGGCGGTGACGCCGTAGAGCACGCCGGTGGCGACAGCGAGCCCGAGAACCCGCAGCGCGCCCGGCGCCAGCACCGACACCGCAAGCCCCAGCACCGTCAGCGCCGCCAGCGTCAGCGCCAGCACCACCGGCGCCGGGCCACGGACGAACGTCGTGCCCTCCTCGCCGGGACGCGCCAGCAGCATCACCGCGGCCAGCCCCGCCACGCACATCAGCGAGCCCGCGCCGAGCACGGCGTCGGGGCGGCGGTGGGCCAGCCGGTCGGCGAAGAACCCGGCGAAGATCAGCGACGTCACCAGCAGGGGTTGCACCACCAGCAGCGGCGCGAAGGCCAGCGCGACCAGTTGCAGCACCAGCCCGGCGACCGTCGCGGCCATCCCGGCCAGCCACAGCGGACGGCGCGCGAGACGGGACAACAGCGCCGGGTCGAGGGTGCGGGTGGTCTCGACCTGTTTGGTGGCGCGCGCCTGCGCCGCACTGGCCAGGCCCATCAGGGCGGCCCCGGCGACCGCGGCGGGCACGGCCACCGCCCAAGCGCTCGGTCCCGTCGGCACCTCGCCCCCTCGGTGTTCGCCTCCGACGGTAGCGGCGGGAACGATCACCGGGGGCCGGGTTCACAAGGGCTTCGGCAGGTCTTCTCTAAACTGCCACCGGTGCGACGGTTTCGGTGGTGGATCGGCGGGGGCGTTCTGCTCTTCGTCCTGGTGCTGGTGGGGATCTTCGTGTTCACGGGGCCGAGCACGCCACCCGGGCCGATCGACCGCCCGGGCCCGCCCGGCACCGGTCCGCTGACGATCGTGTCCATGGGCGACAGCACGCTCTCCGGTGAGGGCGCGGGCAACTACACCGCCGACACCAACGGCGCCAACGGGGACTGGTGCCACCGCTCCCCCAACGCGACGGTGGAGAAGACCGACGTGCCCGGGATCGTGAAGAAGGTCAACCTGGCCTGCTCCGGCGCGCCGGCCGCGCAGGTCGGGCTGGGCGACACCAGGCAGTGGACCGAGCCGTCCCAGGCCGGGCAGCTGGCGGAGCTGGTGAAGACCCACCGGGTCGCGGCGGTCGTGGTCGCGGTGGGCGCCAACGACGACCCGCGCTTCTCGCAGCTGATCTCGCAGTGCTTCCAGGCGTGGTTCATCTCCGGCAACGCGCCCTGCCGCACCGCGATCGCGCCGACCTGGCAGCAGCGGATCGACGCGATGGTGCCGAAAGTGGTGAACGCGCTCGGCGACATCAAGACGGTGCTCGCCCGCGCCGGGTACCAGCCGGAGGACTACCAGCTGGTGCTCCAGTCCTACGCGGCGCCGATCGGGCCGGGGATCCCGGCGAACCTGCAGAACCTCAACGGGTGCCCGTTCCGCACCGAGGACCTGCAGTGGGTGGTCAACGAGGGCGTGCCGGTGCTGTCCCGCGGACTCGCCTCGGCGGCGGCGCAGGCCGGGGCGCGGTTCCTGGACCTGTCCCGCGCCGGGCTGGGGCACGAGGCGTGCAGCGGCGGGGCCGACCCGTCGACGGAGTGGTTCAGCCGGCTGACGCTGCAGCTCAACGACCTCGCCGACGCCGACCGCGCGAGCCATGCCATCCAGGAATCGTTCCACCCCAACGCCAACGGGCACGCCCAGTTCGGCCGGTGCCTGACCGAGTTCCTGGCGACGTCCGGCCCGGCGGCCGCATGCCTGAAAGGCCAGGACGGCAACCTCCACCCGGCGGCCACGGTCACCGCCGGGTAGTGCTTTTGATCCAAAGATCAAGTGATGGTCTTCGCCGGACGGGCAGGCTCCAGGATGACCAAGAAGTGCCTCGTCGTGCATGGACGAGGGGGCGCCGGGTGGTCATCCCGCCGCGTTCCAGTTCGCGCGTATCACGCTGAACCAGACCCACAAGATTGCATCGGCGGCCTGGGGCGCGGGCCTGGCTCAAGATGATCGTTGCGGCGTCACGCCACGGATGACAGCCCATCTCGGCTGTGTTCCGGGCACGGCGCTGCGCGCCCGCTCGACGATCCAGGCCCTACAAGTCCAGCGCCGCGCGCAGGGCGATGTCCACCTGCTCCTGCGTCTGCTGGTCGATCTCGGCGATCCGTTCCACCAGCCACCCGCGGTAGAGGCGAGTCAGGAACAGCGTGGAGATCCAGAACCGGCTGTCCAGCGCGACGCCGAGGATGTCCTGCGGGTCCTCCTCCAGCAGTTCGGTGCCGATGAGCCAGGGGCGTTCCGACTCGTTGACGCCGTCGGAGGACAGCAGCAGCACCGTGCGTTCCCGGGACGGCTGGGTGGGCGGCTTGTACGCCCAGATCTCGCCTTTACGCACCCAGGCCCTTTTCCGCCGCGGCCAGTTCCGCCTCGTCGGCCGCGGCCAGCGCCTCCGCGTCGTGCCGGGCCGGGGCGCGGTAGCCGGTGCGGACGGCCTCGCGCCGGGCGGCGCGCGACAGCCACGCCGACAACGAGATCCCGTGCGCCTTCGCGGCGCGCTCGGCGTACTCGATCGCCGCCGTGTCGAGCGAGAGCGTGACCTTACGAGTTGCCATACCTTTTATCGTACTCTTCGCCCGGCGTTTGTCACACCGTCGGCGGGCGGCCCTCGAACGGCGTGGAAAGCACCACGGTCGTCCGCGTCGACACCTTCGCCGCCTCCCGGATCCGCCGCAGCAGGTCCTCCAGGTCCCGCGGCGACGCCACGCGCACCAGCAGGATGTAGGACTCGTCGCCGGCGACCGAGTAACACGACTCGATCTCCCGGATGTGCTCGATCCGCTGCGGGTAGTCGTCCGGCGCGGCCGGATCGTTGGGGGTCAGCGAGATCAGCGCGGTCAGCGGCAGCCCGATCTGCTCGCTGTCCAGCCGCGCCACGTACCCCTGGATCACGCCGCGCTGCTCCAGCCGCCGCACGCGCTGGTGCACCGCCGACACCGACAGCCCCACCCGCTCGGCCAGGTCGGTGAAGGAGCAGCGGCCGTCGCCGGCCAGCTCCCGCGCGATCGCCTGGTCCAGCGGCTCCAGCGGCCCGCTCACGAGTCGAGCACGACGAGCTCGTGCGGGCGCTGGTTGAGTGCTTCGACCCCGTCGGCGGTGACCACGACGATGTCCTCGATGCGGGCGCCCCACCGGCCGGGCTGGTAGATGCCCGGCTCGACGCTGAACGCCATCCCCGGCTCCAGGGCCAGGTCGTTGCCCGCCACGATGTAGGGCTCCTCGTGCACGTCGAGCCCGATGCCGTGCCCGGTGCGGTGGATGAAGAACTCCCCGTACCCGGCGTCGGCGATGATCTCGCGCGCCGCGGCGTCGACGGACTGGGCGGAGACGCCCGGCCGCACCGCTTCGACCGCCGCCTGCTGCGCGCGCTGCAGCACCGCGTAGGTCTCGGCCACGTCGGCGTCGCGCGGCTCGCCCACGGCGTAGGTGCGGGTGGAGTCGGAGTTGTAGCCCTCGGGGATCGGGCCGCCGATGTCGACCACCACCACGTCGCCGCGCTCGATGACGCGGCCGGACACGTCGTGGTGCGGGCTGGCGCCGTTGGGGCCGGAGCCGACGATCACGAAGTCGGCGTGCAGGTGGCCCTCCTCGACGATCGCGGCGGCGATGTCGGCGCCCACCTCGGCCTCGGTGCGGCCGGGCCGCAGCCACTCGGCGATGCGGGCGTGCACCCGGTCGATCGCGGCGCCGGCGCGGCGCAGCGCGTCGATCTCGGCGGCGTCCTTGCGCATCCGCAGCTCGCGGATCACCGGGCCGGCCAGCGTCTGCTCGGCGGAGCCGAGCGCGGCGCGGAACGCGAGCACGTGCAGCGCGATCAGCCCGTCGCTGACCGCGACGCGGCCGGGCTTGCCGAGCCGGTCGGCGACCATGCCGTAGGGGTCCTCGCCGTCGACCCAGGTGACCACCTCGACACCCAGATCACCGGTGGGCACCGCCGCGTAGCCGGGGGCCTCCAGCTTCGGCACGACCAGCGCCGGGGTGCCCTCGGCCGGCACCACGAGGGTCGTCAGCCGCTCGAAGGAGCCACCGGCCTCGCCGAGCAGGTACCGCAGGTCCGAGCCCGGCGCGATGAGCAGGGCGTCGGCGCCGGCGTCGGCGGTGGCCGCGCTGGCCCGCTCCAGGCGGGCGCGCAGGGTTTCCGGGGCGGGTGCTGGGATCGCGGTTGAGCGGGACGACATGCCACGCAGCGTATCTGGCCCCGGCCGGGACCGCGTCTGGCAGGCTGTGGTCCGTGACACTTGCCCTGCTGGATTCCGCGAGCCTGTACTTCCGCTCGTTCCACGCGCTGCCCGAGTCGATGACCGCGCCGGACGGGACGCCGGTCAACGCGGTGCGCGGGTTCACCGACACGCTGGCCCGGATCGTCACCGACCGGCGCCCGACGCGGCTCGTCGCGTGCCTGGACGCGGACTGGCGCCCGAAGTTCCGCACCGATCTGCTGCCCAGCTACAAGGCGCACCGGGTGGCCGACGCCGACGCGAACGCCGAGGAGGTGCCGGACACGCTCACCCCGCAGGTGCCGATCATCCTGGAGGTGCTGCAGGCGTTCGGGTTCGCCACCGCCGAGGCCGACGGGTACGAGGCCGACGACGTGATCGGCGCCCTGACCGCGCGGGAGAAGACCGACCCGGTGGAGGTGATCACCGGCGACCGGGACCTGTTCCAGCTGGTGCGCACCGAGCCGACCCCGGCGTCGGTGGTCTACGTGGGCAAGGGCTGGGCCAAGGCCGAGGTGCTCGGCCCGCCCGAGATCGCCGAGCGCTACGGCGTGCCGGTGGACGGCGCCGGGCAGGCGTACGCGGACATGGCCGTGCTGCGCGGCGACCCGTCCGACGGGCTGCCGGGGGTGGCCGGAATCGGCGAGAAGACCGCGGCGAAGCTGATCACCCAGTTCGGCTCGCTCGACGGGCTGATCGCCGCGGCCGCCGCGGGCAGCGCGGACGTGCCGCCGAAGACGCGGCAGCGGCTCGCCGAGGCCGAGGAGTACCTGCGGGCGGCGCCCACGGTGGTCCAGGTCGCCGCCGACGCGCCGGTGTCGCTGTCCGGCTCCGACGCGGTGCCCGCCTCGCCCGCGGACCCGGACCGGGTGCTGGAGCTGGCTGAGCGGTGGAACCTGGGCAGCTCGGCGACCCGCCTGGTCAAGGCCCTCACCGCGAACGCCCGCTGACCCGGCCTGCGTGCCGGGCCGGGTCAGCCTCCGGAGGGGGCCGCGATCTCCGAGCCCGGCTGGGAAACTCACGCGCGCCCGTGCAGGATCCGCGCTCGTCCCGCGCCCGCGGCTCGCGCCCGTGGGCGCGGCTTGCGCCGGTGGGCGCGTGACGAGCGCCCGCGAAGGTGGCACCCGAGTGCAGCGGCGGTACGCGACCGAGCGCGGCGGCCGCGGCGGTCAGCCGCCGGAGGCGGCGGCCGCCCGGCGGGACTGGATCGTCTTCCGCAGCGCCTTCACGACCGGCTCCACGGGGCGGCCCAGCTCGGCCAGCCGGCCCTTGTACTGGCGCCGTTCGGAGCGGGTGAAGACCGTGCGCAGTTCGGCGGTGCCGGCCAGGGCGCAGAGCGCGCCGAGGCGCGGGTCCACCCGGTACGCGGGCTGCCCGCCGCGCACGGCGCGCCGCACCTCCTCCGCCAGCCGCTTGGTCTCGTGCGGCCGGCGCGGCGTCACCCGGTGCACCGGGAACAGGCCGAGCACGCGCCGTGAGTCGACCTTGATCACCTGTTCGGCGGCCAGGTGCTCACGCACCAGGGGCACGATGCGGCTGGCGCGCCGGGACACCCACCGCCGCCACGACCGGGGCGTGCTGTGGGTGATCTCCAGCAGGACCAGGTCGAGCACCGGGTCCAGCCCGGGCGCCGGCGCGGCCGGGGCCGCCTTGCCGCCGTCGTCGACGAGGAAACCGCCGAGCACCAGGTCGGCCAGCGCCGCGGCCCGCAGGGCGTAGCCCAGTTCGGACCGCGACGTCAGGCGGTTCTTGTCCGTGTCGTAGGCCAGCAGGAAGAGCCGCGCGGCCAGCGAGTCAGGCTTGTCCATCCTCGTCCCCCTTCTTCGGGCGTCCCCGCGGGCGCATGCGCCCCACCTCGCGGGGCAGCCGCCCGGCGTCCGCGAGTGCCTTGCGCAGCAGGAACTCGATCTGCGCGTTGGTGCTGCGCAGCTCGTCGGCCGCCCAGCGCGCCAGCGCGTCGTGCACGGCCGGGTCGAGCCGCAGCAGGATTTTCTTCCGTTCGGCCGGCATCTACTGGTACAGCGTCCCGGTGTTGACGACCGGCTGCGCGTCGCGGTCGCCGACGAGCACCACGAGCAGGTTGCTCACCATCGTGGCCTTGCGTTCCTCGTCGAGCTCGACGACGTCGTGCCGGGCGAGCCGGTCCAGCGCCATCTCCACCATGCCGACCGCGCCTTCCACGATGCGCTGGCGCGCGGCCACCACGGCCCCGGCCTGCTGGCGCCGCAGCATCGCCTGCGCGATCTCCGGGGCGTAGGCGAGGTGGGTGATGCGGGATTCGATGATCTTCACGCCGGCCGAGGCGACGCGCGTGGCGATCTCCGCGGACAGCTTTTCGGTGATCTCGTCGCCGTTGTCCCGCAACGACAAGCGCGCCGTGTCGGCGTTGTCGTAGGGGTAGGCGTTGGCGATGTGCCGGACGGCGGTCTCGCTCTGGATGGCGACGAACTCGACGAAGTCGTCGACCTCGAACACGGCCTGCGCGGTGTCGGCGACCTGCCACACCACGACCGCGGCGATCTCGATCGGGTTGCCGTCGGCCTCGTTGACCTTCGCCACCCCGGTCTCGTGGTTGCGGATGCGCGTGGAGACCTTGCGCCGCTGGGTGAAGGGGTTGACCCACTGCAGCCCGGCGGTGCGCAGCGTCCCCACGTAGCGGCCGAGCAGCTGCACGACGCGCGCCTCGCCCGGCGCGACCGGGGTCAGCCCGCCGAGGAGCACGAGCCCGGCGAGCACGGCGACCGCGCCCGCGACGAGCATCCCGGCCGAGCCGTCGCTGGTGGCCAGCAGCACGACCCCGCCCGCCACCAGCACCACCGCGACGCCCAGCATCACGAAGCCGTTGACCGCGCGCACCAGGCGTTCCCGCGTCTGCGGCGCCGGCATGTCCACGACGGTTTCCATTGACCGCTCCCCTCAGTTCCTTGCCCCGATGGCTTCAATGTAGCATAGTGATATCACTTTTCCACTGGGATGCGGAATGGGGGACGACGTGGCGGACAGGCAACTGGAGATCGACGGCCTGACGAAGCGGTACGGCGAACGGCTGGCGTTGTCGGACATGACGTTCGACGTGCGCGCCGGTGAGCTGTTCGGGTTCGTGGGCAGCAACGGCGCGGGCAAGACCACGACGATGCGGATCGTGCTGGGGGTATTGGCGGCCGACGACGGGCGGGTGCGCTGGGACGGCGCGCCGGTGACGCTGGAGACCCGGCGGCACATCGGCTACATGCCCGAGGAGCGCGGGCTGTACCCGAAGATGAAGGTCGGCGAGCAGCTGGTCTACCTCGCGCGGCTGCACGGGATGCCGGCCGCGGAGGCGCGCCGGTCGGTGGAGACCTGGACCGAGCGGCTCGGGGTCGCCGCCCGCCGCGACGACGAGGTGCAGAAGCTGAGCCTGGGCAACCAGCAGCGGGTGCAGCTGGCCGCGGCGCTGGTGCACGACCCGGCGATCCTGGTGCTCGACGAGCCGTTCTCCGGGCTGGACCCGGTCGCGGTCGACGTGATGAGCCAGGTGCTGCGCGAGAAGGCCGCCGAGGGCGTGCCGGTGGTGTTCTCCAGCCACCAGCTGGATCTGGTCGAGCGGTTGTGCGACCGGATCGGGATCGTGCGGGACGGGCGGATGGTCGCCTGCGGCACGGTCGGCGAACTGCAGGCGGGCTCGACGGTGCGGCTGCTGGTGGAAGCGCCGGCCGCGGCGCCCGGCTGGGCCGACGGGCTGCCCGGGGTGTCGGTGATCCGGCACGAGGACGGCCGCACCGAGCTGGAACTGGCCGACGGCGCCGACGACCAGGCCGTGCTGCGCGCGGCGCTGGCGAGCGGGCCGGTGCACGAGTTCGCGCGGCGGCGGCAGTCGCTGACCGAACTGTTCCGGCACGTCGTGACGACCGAGGAGGTGGCGGCGTGAACCGGGACGGCTGGACGGGCGTTTCGCTCGTCGCGTCACGTGAGATCGGCATCCGGTTGCGGTCCAAGGCCTACCGGCTGAGCACGCTGGCGCTGCTGGTGGTCATCGTCGGGTTCGCGGTCGTGATGAAGCTGATCGGCGGCGGCAGCGGCGCGGACGCCGCGGTCGGCGTCACCGGGCCGACGTCGGCGCTGGCCGCGCCGCTGCAGGCCGCGGGGCAGGCGGTCGGCGAGACCGTCGAGGTGCGCACGCTGCCCGACGAGGCCGCGGGACGCACCCAGGTGAGCGACGGCGACCTGGACGCCCTGCTGGTCGGCGACGGTTCGCGGGTGCGGGTCGTGGTGAAGAAGGACCTCGACGAGAACCTGCGCACCGCGCTCAACGTGCTGGCCGGGCAGCTCGCCCTCAACCAGCAGATCACCGCGCTCGGCGGCGATCCGGCGCAGGTCAACGCGGCGGTGTCCGGCGCGGGGGTCGAGGTCTCGCCGATGGAGCAGCCCTACCCCTACAACGGCCAGCAGCTCGTGCTCGGGATCGTCGCCGGCATTCTGATCTACATGTCACTGCTGCTCAACGGCCAGTCGGTGGCGCAGGGCGTGGTCGAGGAGAAGACCAGCCGCGTGGTCGAGCTGCTGCTGGCGACGGTGCGGCCGTGGCAGCTGATGGCCGGGAAGGTGCTGGGCATCGGCGCGGTCGGGCTGATCCAGATGGTCCTGATCGGGGTGGTCGGGATCGTCGCGGGACTGGCCACCGACGTGCTGACGATCTCGGTGTCGGCCGCGGCGGGCACCGTGGTGTGGCTGATCGTGTGGTACCTGCTGGGGTTCCTGATGTACTCGATCGTGTTCGCCGGGCTGGGCGCGCTGGTGTCGCGGCAGGAGGACGTGGGCGGCGCGGTCACGCCGGCGCTGTTCTTCGTCATCGCCGGGTACGTGGTGGGCATTTCGGTGCTGCCCTCGAACCCGGGCAGCGGCCTGGTGGCGTTGCTGTCGGTGATCCCGGTGTTCGCGCCGACGCTGATGCCGATGCGCCTGGCGATGGGCGGGGTGGCGCCGTGGGAGGCGATCCTGTCGGTCGCCCTGGTCGTGGCGCTGATCCCGGTGCTGGTGTGGCTGTCGGCGCGGATCTACCGCAACGCCGTGCTGCGCACCGGCGCGAAGGTCGGCTTCCGCGAAGCGCTGCGCCCGGCGTAGGAGCGCAAGAACGGAGAAGACCGGCGGGCCGGCGGGTTCTAGGGTCGGACGTGAGCCGGCCCCGCCTGGGGGCGGGGCCGGCGTTCCAGTCGTCAGGCGCCGGCGCCGCCGTCCACCGGCACGATCGCGCCGGTCACCATCGAGGCGCGGTCGCTGAGCAGCCACGCGGCCACCTCGGCGACCTCGCGCGGCTCGGCCATCCGCCCGAGCGGGATGGACGCCGTGGCCCGTTCGATGATGCCCGGGGTGGCCTCCTCCCACGTCTGCATCATCTGCGTGACCGTGCCGGCGGGGGTGATGCCGTTGACCCGGATGCCGTCGCGGGCCCAGGTCACGGCCGCGGTCTCGGTGATGCTGTTGAGGGCGCGCTTCATGGCGCCGTAGGCGGGCAGGGCGGGGTTGGCGCGGCGGCTGCCGATGCTGGAGGTGTTGACGATCGCCCCGCCGCCGTTGCCGCGCATCAGCTCGGCCTGGGCGGTCATGGCGGTCCAGTGCGCGCGGAAGTTCACCGCGAACTGCTCGTCGATGTCCTCGTCGCTGGTGGTGTCGAGCGGGCCGGGACGGCGCTGGATGGCGGCGCCGTTGTTGAACGCGCCGTCCAGCCGTCCGTGCAGCTCGCCGGCGCGGGCGACGGCGGCCCGGATGCCCGCGCGGTCGGCGAGGTCCAGTGGGACGGCGTCGGCGGTGCCGCCGCCGGCGCGGATTTCGCCGACGATGCGGTCCAGCGCGTCGGCGCCGCGGGCGGCGAGCACGACGGCGGCGCCTTCGCGGGCGAACAGCCTGGCCGCGGCCTCGCCGATCCCGCGGCTGGCGCCGGTGATGAACACGACCTTGCCGGTGAGCAGGCCGATGGGTGCGATGTCGGTCGTCATGAGCGCAGTCTCGGGCGGCTTGCGGCACCGGATGCAGGCACAACCAGTACCAGGATCCGCCGCCGCGGGCCGGGCACACTCGGGGTGTGGACAAGAAGGAGCTGGGCGCGTTCCTCCGCAGCCGCCGCGAGCGGCTCCGGCCGGAAGACGTTGGCCTCCCCTCCGGACCGCGGCGCCGGACGCCGGGGCTGCGCCGGGAGGAGGTGGCGGTGCTGGCGCACATCTCGACCGAGTACTACGTCCGGCTGGAGCAGGGCCGCGCGCCGCGGCCCTCGGGTGAGGTCCTCGCCGGGATCGCGGACGCGCTGCGGCTCACCGACGCCGAGTCCGCCCACCTGCACGTCCTCGCCGGCACCGCACCCACCCGCGGCAGCCGGCACCGCCGCGACGTGCGGCCCAGCATCCGCGCGCTGATCGGCCGGCTGCCGGACACGGCCGCGATCGTGACCTCCGCCGCGTTCGAGGTGCTGGCCTGGAACGACCTCGCGGCCGCGCTGATGGAGGACTTCGGCGCGCTCGCCCCGGCCGACCGCAACCTCGCGCGCCGCGCCTTCCTCCGCCCGGCGGCCGAGGGCCCGCTGTACGGGATCACCCACGAGGCGGAGTTCCGGCAGCACGTGGTCATGCAGCTGCGCGCGACCGTCGCCCGCTACCCGGCCGACCCCGAGGTCAACGGGCTGGTCGGCGACCTGCGCGGCGGCAGCCCGGAGTTCGCGCGGCTGTGGGAGCGGCACGACGTGCGGGCCGTGCCCGCGCTGACGAAGACGTTCCGCCACCCGGTGGTCGGGGAGATCACCGTCGACTGCGACTCGCTCGCGCTCACCGACCGCGACCAGCACCTCGTGCTCTACAGCGCGCCGCCGGGCTCCCCGGACGCCGAGGCGCTCGCCCTGCTGAACGTCCTCGGCGCCCGGGCCGGCGAGTACCTGTCCTAGCGGCTGAGCCGCCGGTAGCGGCGCACCGACAGCGGCAGGAACACCGCGATCATCGCCACCGGCCACAGCACCGCCAGCAGCAGCGCGTGCTCGGCGAACCAGCCGCCGCTGTCCCAGCCCGGGTTGCCGAACAGCTCGCGGGTCGCGGCCGCGGTGGCCGACAGCGGGTTCGCGTCGGCGATCGCGCCGAGCCAGCCGGGCATCGTGCCGGGTGAGACGAACACGTTGGACAGGAAACCCAGCGGCCACACCAGGATCTGCAGCGCCACCACACTTTCCGGGCCCTTCGCGACGAGCCCCAGGTAGAGCCCGAGCCACAGGATCCCGAACCGCAGCAGCACCAGCAGCCCGAACGCGGCCAGCGCCGCGCCGAACCCGCCGTGCCACCGCCAGCCGGTGAGCCACCCGCACGCGGCGAGCACCACCAGCCCCGCCGCCGAGTTCAGCAGGTCGGCCACCGCGCGGCCGATGACCGGCGCGGACGCCGCCATCGGCAGCGAGCGGAACCGGTCGGTCGAGCCGCGCGCGACGTCGGTCGCGATCGCGGTGTAGGTGGACTCGATGCCGAACACCATGGCCAGCGCGAACATCCCGGGCACCAGGAACGCGCGGTAGTCGCCGGGCGCGGCCATCGCGCCGCCGAACAGGTAGCCGAACATCACCAGGGTCAGGACCGGGAACAGCAGCCCGACGACCACCGGCGCGGGCTGCCGCGCCCAGTGCGCCAGCTCCCGGCGGGTCATGGTCCAGCCGTCGGCGATCGCCCAGCGCAGTGCGGTCATGCCGGCACCTCCTCGCGTGCGGTCAGCTTCAGGAACACCTCGTCGAGCGTGGGGCGGCGCAGGGTGAGGTCGGCGATGCCGATGCCGGCGTCGTCGTAGGCCGCGGCGAGCCCGGTCAGGTCGCGCACCCGGTCGGACACCGGCACGCTCAGCCCGCCGTCGGTCAGGTCGGCCGCCGCCCCGGTGACCCGGCTCGCCAGCGCCGCGGCGGCGGGCAGGTCGGCGGCGTCCCGCAGGACCACCTCGACCCGGTCGCCGCCGATGCGGGACTTCAGCTGCGCCGGGGTGCCCTCGTCGACGATCCCGCCGCGGTCGAGCACGGCTATCCGCCCGGCGAGCTGGTCGGCCTCGTCCAGGTACTGCGTGGTGAGCAGCACGGTGGTGCCGTCGGCGACGAGTTCCCGCACCGCGGCCCACACCTCGCTGCGGCCGCGCGGGTCCAGGCCGGTGGTGGGCTCGTCGAGGAACAGCACCTCGGGCGAGCGCAGCAGCCCGGCGGCGAGGTCGAGCCGCCGCCGCATGCCGCCGGAGTACTGCTTCACCGGCTTCTCCCCCGCGTCGCCCAGCCCCATCCGGGCCAGCAGCTCGTCGGCCCGCTGCCGCGCCCGGCGCGCGCCGAGGTGGTAGAGCCGGCCGAACATCTCCAGGTTCTGCCGCCCGGACAGCACCTCGTCCACCGCGGCGTGCTGTCCGACCAGCCCGATCCGGTAGCGGACCTGGGCGGCCTGTCGGCGGGCGTCGAACCCGGCGACCAGGACCTTCCCGGCGTCGGGCCGCAGCAGCGTGGCCAGGATGCGCACGCAGGTGGTCTTGCCCGCGCCGTTGGGGCCGAGCAGGCCGAACACGGTCCCCGCGGGCACGGTCAGGTTCAGGTCGTCGAGCACGGTCTTGTCGCCGTAGCGCTTGCGCAGCCCCTGCGCCACCACGGCGTTTTCGCTGGACAACACGCCCCTCCTTCTACTCCGTATGCCGTACGGATCGTCTATCGTACACCGTACGGAGTTCGTTACCGGCAGAATGGGCCCCGAGATGACCGAATTCAGCGCGAGTGGCGATCCGAAGCGCAGCCTCGAGCTCCTCTGGGGGCTGCAGGAGCCGCCGTCGAAGGGGCCGAAGGCCCGGTTCACCGTCGAGGAGATCACCCGCGTCGCGATCAAGCTCGCCGACACCGCCGGGCTGGCCGCGCTGTCGATGCGGAAGGTCGCCGAGGAACTGGGCGCCGGCACGATGTCGCTCTACACCTACGTGCCCGGCAAGGCGGAACTGCTGGACCTGATGGTCGACGCGGTGGTCGGCGAGACCGCGCGCCCGGCCGAGGTGCCCGGCGGCTGGCGGGGCAGGCTGGAGCAGATCGCGCGGGAGAACGCCGCGGTGTACCGGCGGCACCCGTGGCTGCTGCAGGTCGCCACGAGCCGCCCGCCGATGGGCCCGAACGTGATCGCCAAGTACGACTACGAACTGCGCGCGCTGGAAGGCACCGGGCTCACCGACATCGAAATGGACCAGGTGCTCACACTGGTGCTGGGGTTCGTGCACTCCGCCATGCGCGGCGTGGTCGAGGCCGAGCAGGCGGCGCGGCGCAGCGGCCAGAGCGACGTCCAGTGGTGGCAGTCCTACGCGCCACTGCTGGAGAAGATCTTCGACCCCGAGCGCTTCCCGGTGGCCGCCCGGGTGGGCTCCGCCTCCGGGGAGGCCTACCAGGCGCCCACCGACCCGCACGCGTTCGAGTTCGGGCTGGCCCGCATCCTCGACGGCGTCGAGGCGCTCATCGCGTCCCGGTCGTGAATCGTCTACCGGGGCGCCGCCTCCACCAGGTCGGCCAGCACGGGCTGCCACTGGGCAGCCGTGAGTTCGCTGATGAGCCGCTCCGGCGGGGAGTCGGCGCTGATCGACGGCGGACAGCGGGTGTCCTCGCCCTCGACGAGGACGGAGCGCAGCTCGCGATGTCGGATCGGTCCGGCATGGTGGGGCCGACCACGAAGAGCTCCCCGAACTCAGTTGGCATGAAGATCGCGACGGGGTGGGGCCTCGGACCGGTGTACGGCGCGGCATCGTCGTAGGTGGTGCCGCCACAGGCCGTCTCCAGTTTGTACACCCGGTCGGGCAGGCCACCGCTGAGCGTCTTGACCGCGAAAACCACCCCGGCCGCGACGAGCACGGCCAACGCCCAGGACGATCCTGCCCCGCCTCACGCGTCGTTGAGTCATCGGGCGCAACCTCAGCTGCACCGCCGGGACCCGAAACCTCAGAACGGGGTCCCGCACCACGGCGGAACCCTGGTGGCGAACAGGCTGTCCGCGTGCGGCAGCGCCGCGGGGTTCACCACCTCGAGCCTGCCCGCGGCGGCGAGTGCGCTGGGCAGGCGGTCGCCGAGGTAGAGCATCGCCAGCGTCTCCGGTCCGGTCCGCAGGTCGGCGGCCGCGGTGGTGGGTTCGGCGCCGCCGGGGGTGATCCGGTAGCGGCCGGTGTTGGCGGGCAGCCGCGGGTCGGTCACCTCGATCACCACCGGCTCGCCCGGTCCCCACGCGCGGGCGGCGAGCGCGGCAGGCACGTCGAGCAGCCGCAGCCACAGCTGGTCGTCCACGCCGGTCACCGCGCAGGCGCGCGGGTCGGTGAGCATCGCGGGGAGCGGGTCGTCCAGCGGGCGCCCCGGAGCGCGGACCTCGGAGACCAGGTCGACCCGCAACAGGAAGCGCCACAACCCGGCCAGCGCCGCGGTGTCCGCCGCGTGCAAATCGCGGACCGTGAGCGCGGCGCCGAGGTTCGGCTGGTCGAAGGTGCGCAGGTCCTCGGTGCGGTAGAGCACGAAACCGTCGTCGCCGCGCGGTCCGGTGTGGACGGCGACCTGGTGCTCGCCGATGAGGCGGTCCCGGGCGTAGGACCACCACACCTCGGGCCGCTCGATCATCCCCGTCCGGTGCGGACCCATCTCCGTGTACAGCCGGGGAACCAGCTCCTGAGCCTCGGCGGCGCCGAGCAGCCGCACCGTCCCGCCGGCGGGGGCGTCGGCGCGGAACGCCGCCCGCGTGACGCGCAGGTTCTGGCTCCGGGTGGTCATGCCGTACCCGAATCGCCCGTAGATGGTGGCTTCGCTGGCGTGCAGGACGGCCAGCACGTCGCCGCGGCGGGCGCAGTCGGCGAGCTGGGCGGCCATCAGTCCGGTGAGGATGCCGCGGCGGGTGTGGTCGGCGCGCACTCCGACCCCGTCCACGGCGGCGACGGGAAGCGCTTTCCCGCCGGGCACGGCGAGCCGGGTCGCGAAGGAGCCCGCGACGCCGACCGGTTCCCCGCCCGCGAAGGCGCCGAATCGCCGCTCGGCGGGGAACGACGCCGCGCGGCGCGTCCACAGCTCGTCGGTGACGGTGACGTGCAGGGTCCGGCCGAGCAGCTCGAACGCCGTCCGCTCCTCCCCCGCCGCCAGCGGCCGGATCTCCACGCCGGTCATGGTTCGGGCTGGGAGACTTCGTAGCCGCCCGCCGCGTCCCGCACCGTGATGGTCACCTTCTCCTTCTCGCCCGCGATGTCCACTGTGCACTCGAAGATGTGCCCGGCGACGACGTCCTCACCGGCCGGGCAGGACACGTCGCCGACTCCGGCGATCAGGTAGGACTCGGTGAGCACCCGCCGGACGCCGTCCTGCAGGTGCGCGGCGTCGAACACCCGCCGCACCGGGGTGAGGCTCGCCGGCGCCGTGGGCGAGGACGTGGCGGCCGTCGAGGTGGTCGGCGGTGGTGGGGTGGACGGTGCGGGGCCGGTCGGGGCACTGTCGCATCCGGACAGCACGAGCGCGGCGCACGCGAGCACCAGCGTGGTCCGCACCATTCACCCCCGGAACGAGCTTCTCAGAAGTGTGTACCACACCACGCGGGTACGGGCGTGGCGAAGAGCCGGTCGGCCCGCCCCAGCGCCGCCGGGTCCGCCGGCTGGATCCGGCCGGCCGCGGCCAGTTGCGAGGGCCGCCACGCGCCGAGGTAGACCATGGCCAGCGCGTCCACCCCGAGCCGCAGGTCGGCGGCGGCGTCGGTGCGGCGGGCACCGTCCGGGGACACGTGGTAGCGCCCGGAGTTGGCTTCCAGCACCGGGTCCACGACCTCCAGCACGACCGGCTCACCCTCGTAGGCGCGGGCGCCGAGCGCGGCGGGCACGTCGACCAGCCGCAGCCACAGCTCGTCCCCGCCGCCGGTGTCCTTCACCGCGCGGATGTCGGTGAACAGCAGCTCGACCGGCTCGTCGACCGGGCGTTCGTCGGCGCGCAGGGTGTCGACGAGGTCGACGCCGAGCAGGTAGCGCCACAGCCCGTTGAACGCCTCGTCGGTGCCGGTGTGCAGGCTGATGACCTGCAGCACCGCCGGGTCGTTCCAGTGCTTGCGTTCGACGCTGTAGACGACGTAGCCGTCGGGGCCGTCTTCGCCGTGGTGGACGGCGGTCAGGACGGGGCTGGTGGCTTCGCGGGCGTGCCGTTCCCAGCCCGGCCACCAGTACGGCGGGCGGGTCATCATGCCGGGGCGGGTGTGCGGCAGTGCCGCGTACAGGCCGGGCAGCTGCTCCAGCGCGGTGTCCAGCGGCCACAGCTCGACCTGGCCGCCTGCCGGGACGTCGGGGCGGAGCGCGGCGCGGCGGCGGTCGATCTCGTAGCCGCGGCTGCGCGTGGTGACGCCGTAGCCGAAGCGGTTGTAGATGACGCCTTCGCTGGCGCGCAGCGCGGCGAAGGGCAGGCCGCGGGCGGCGATGTCGGTGAGCTGGGTGCGCATGAGCTCGGTGAGGACGCCGCGGCGGGTCCGGTCGGGACGAACACCGACACCGGTGACTCCCGCTGCGCCGGCGCGGGCGCCGCCGGGCAGGGTGATCTCGGCGTCGAACGAGCGGGCGGTGCCGATCAGCTCGGTGTCGAAGGCGCCCAGGGTGCGGCCGGGTTGCTGCGCGCGTTCGACGATCTTCCACGTCTCGTCGGTGGTGGCGGCGACGTGGAGGGTGGACCGGAACAGGTCGACGGCGGCGCGGTGTTCGTCGGGCCGCAGCGTGCGGACGGTGTAGTCACTCACGACGCGATCGTTCCCGACGGTGCGGCCGCACGCCAGCCAATTACCGGGGGTAGGCGACTTCGTAGTTGGCGGCGTCGTCCTTGATGGTCACGGTGACGGTCTTGCCCTGGCCGTTGACGACGGCGGAGCAGTCGAAGGTGGCTCCGGACTTGACCTCCTGGTCGGCGGGGCACTGCACGTCGCCGACCTGGGTGAGCTGGTAGTTGCCGATGAGGACCTGCTTGACGCCGTCCTGCACCGCGCTCTGGCTCAGCACGGTGGTCTTGAGGAACCCGGGCGCGAGGAACGCGGTGACGCAGAACGCGGCCACCACCACGACCGCCGCGCCCAGCCCGATCAGCAGGCCCTTGCCGCCCTTCTTCGCCGGCTGCTGCTGCCCGTAGCCGCCGGGCGCGCCGTGCTGCTGCCCCGGGTACTGCTGGGGCGGGTGCTGCTGTCCGGCGTACTGCTGTCCGGCGTGCTGGGGCGCGGCCTGGCCCGGGTACTGCTGCCCGTACTGGGGCTGTCCAGGTTGGGGCTGTGCGGGCTGGAACTGGCCCGGCTGCTGGCCGTAGCCCGGCGGCTGCCCGTACTGGGGTTGCTGGGCGTACTGCTGCGGCTGGCCGGGTTGCTGCCCGTACCCGGGCTGGCTCCACTGCTGCTGCGGGTCGGTGCCGCCGTAGGGCGTGCTCATGCTGCCTGCCTCCCCTGATCGTCCTCGCTCAGCGCGATCCAACCACAACGCAGGGTGGGCCGCGCTACTCGGCACCCGCCGCGACGACCCCGCGCCGCAGCGCCTTGACGGCCTGCGCGGCGGCGTCGCCGACCGGGTCGGCCTTGCCGAGGACCGTCTTGATCTGGTCGAGCAGGTCGACGACCTGCCGGGACCAGCGCACGAAGTCACCCGCGGACAGTTCCTGCCCGTTGGCGTCGGCGGCGGTGAGCACCTTTTCGAGGGATTCGCCGCGGGCCCACCGGTACACCGGCCAGGCGAACCCGGCGTCGGGTTCGCGGGTGCGGTCGAGGCGGTGGCGGCGTTCGTCCTCGGCGAGGTCGGTCCAGATCTTGGCGGTCTCCTGCCACGCCTTGGGCACGCCCCCGGCGGGCAGCCGCGGCTCACCGGGCGAGTCGCGCCGGGCCTCGAACACGAGCGTGGAGACGACGGCGGCGAGCTCGGGCGGGGTCAGTCCTTCCCAGACGCCGTGGCGGATGCACTCGGCGGCCAGCAGGTCGGATTCGCTGTAGAGGCGGGCCAGGCGCGCTCCGTGCTCGGTGACGCGGTCCTCGCCCTCGGCGAGGTAGCCGCGTTCGGCCAGCAGCGCCCGGATGCGGTCGAACGCCCGCGCCAGCGAGTGGGTGGTGGCGGCGACGCGTCGTTCCAGCTGCTCGGTTTCCCCGGCGAGCCGGTGGTAGCGCTCGACCCAGCGGATGTTGGCCTCGCGTTCGGCGAGCCCGTGGCAGGGGTGGGCGCGCAGGGCGCGGCGCAGCGCGGCCAGCTCACCGTCCTCATTGGCCCCCGATCGCCGTTTCTGGCGGCCGGGCAGGGAAATCCCGGAGTCGCGCAGGTGCGAGGCGATGTCGCGGCGGGTCTTGGGCGAGCGCAGTTCGACGTGCTTGGGCAGTTTGATCCGGCCCAGCGGCTCCACGGGCGCGGAGAAGTCCGACAGCGACAGCGGTCCGGACCACCGGTCCTCGGTCACCACGACCGGGCGCGGCTCGCGCACGGGGTCCAGACCGGGGTCGATCACCACGGCCAGCCCGGCGCGCCGCCCGGCGGGGACGGCGATGACGTCGCCCTTGCGCAGCTTCTCCAGCGACACCGCGGTGTCGGCGCGGCGGGCGGCGGTGTTCTGCCGGGCCAGCGCCTTCTCCCGGTCGGAGATCTTCTTGCGCAGCTGCACGTAGTCGAGCATCGCGTCGAAGTCGCCGGTGACGGCCTCGGCGTAGCCCTTGAGCGCCTCGCGGTTCTTCTCGATGCGGCGGGACAGCCCGACGACCGAGCGGTCGGCCTGGAACTGGGCGAAGGACTGTTCCAGCAGCTCGCGGGCCTGTTCGTGGCCGAGCTGGGCGACCAGGTTGATCGCCATGTTGTAGCCGGGCCGGAACGACGAGCGCAGCGGGTAGGTCCGGGTCGAGGCCAGTCCGGCGACGGCCTTCGGGTCGACCCCCGGCTGCCACACCACGACGGCGTGGCCCTCGACGTCGATGCCGCGGCGACCGGCGCGGCCGGTGAGCTGCGTGTACTCGCCCGGGGTGAGGTCGACGTGGGCCTCGCCGTTGTACTTGACCAGCCGTTCGAGCACCACGGTGCGGGCGGGCATGTTGATGCCCAGCGCGAGGGTTTCGGTGGCGAACACGACCTTGACCAGGCCGCGCACGAACAGTTCCTCGACGGTCTCCTTGAACGCGGGCAGCAGCCCGGCGTGGTGCCCGGCGATGCCATTCTCCAGCGCCTCGCGCCATTCCCAGTAGCCGAGCACGCCCAGATCGCCCTCGGGCAGGTCCTTGGTGCGCGTGTCGACGATGCGGCGCACCTCGGCCGCTTCTTCCGGGGTGTTCAGGCGCAGCCCGGAGCGGGTCACCTGGCTCACGGCGGCGTCGCAGCCGGCGCGGGAGAAGATGAACACGATCGCCGGGAGCAGCCCGGCGGCGTCCAGGCGGGTGATCATGTCCACCCGGGACGGCGGCCGGAACCGGGGGCCGCGCGAGTAGGTGCGCCCGCCCCGGCCCCGCCGCAGAGCCGCGGGGGCGTGCATGCGGCCGACCTCTTCCACGCGCCGCAGCAGGCCGGGGTTCATGCGCAGCTCGCCGTCGGAGCCGTCGTCGGCGAACAGGTCGAGCAGCCGGTTCCCGACCATCATGTGCTGCCACAGCGGCACGGGCCGGTGCTCGTCGACCACGACCGTGGTGTCACCGCGCACCGTCACCAGCCATTCGCCGAACTCCTCGGCGTTGCTGACGGTGGCGGACAGGCCCACGACCCGCACGTACTCGGGCAGGTGCAGGATGACCTCTTCCCACACCGCGCCGCGGAACCGGTCGGCGAGGTAGTGGATCTCGTCCATCACGACGTAGCCGAGGTCGTCGATGGCCGAGGAACCCGCGTAGAGCATGTTGCGCAGGACCTCGGTGGTCATCACGACGATCTGGGCGTTGCCGTTGATCGCGGTGTCCCCGGTGAGCAGCCCGACGGTGCCGGCGCCGTAGCGCTGCACGAGGTCGCCGTACTTCTGGTTGGACAGCGCCTTGATGGGCGTGGTGTAGAAGCACTTGCGGCCCTCGGCGAGCGCGAGGTGCACGGCGAACTCGCCGACCACGGTCTTGCCCGCGCCGGTCGGCGCGCACACGAGCACGCCGTGGCCGTCCTCCAGCGCGCGGCAGCCGCGGATCTGGAAGTCGTCGAAGCCGAACTCCGCCTCGTCGGCGAAGCGGGTCAGCTGGGGGTACTGGGCGCGGCGCTTGGAAGCCTGGTAGGCCTCGGCCGGCGACACGGAAGGGCGAGGGGCCACCTTGTCAGGGTGTCACATGCGGTGTGCGGGACGCATGCGGTGGGTGTCAGCCCAGGATGGTGAGCGCGCCGCGGGCGCAGCGGGCGGTGACCGGGCCGCCGGGGAGCATCTCGCCGTCGGCACAGAGGGGCCAGGAGGTGGCCTCGATGCGGACCTCGCGGGCGCGCAGGGTGCGCACCGCGGGGTGGCGCAGGTGCCGGCCGTGGCGCAGGCCGGGCATGATCCGCAGCAGGTCGGCGCGGGTGGCGTGGCCGACGACGGTGATGTCGAAGAGCCCGTCTCCGGGGTCGGCGTGCGGGCAGATCCGCATGCCGGCGCCGTAGTAGGGGGTGTTGCCGACGGCGACGAGGGTGGCGTCGAGGTGGTGGGGTTCGCCGTCGGTGGTGAGGGTGACCGGGCGTGCCCGGAACGCGGCGAGTTCGGCGAGCACGGCGACGTCGTAGCGGCGCGGGCCGGCGGGCCAGCGCAGGCGGGCGGCGCGGGCGTTGACGGCGGCGTCGAAGCCGGTGCACAGGACGGTGGCGAACCAGGCGCCGTCGAGGTGGCCGAGGTCGACGGCGCGGTGGCGGCGTTCCCGCAGCGCGGTCACGACGGCGTCGGTGGCGCGCAGCGGGTCGAGGGGGATGCCGAGCCCGCGGGCGAGGTCGTTGCCGGTGCCCGCGGGGATGATCCCGAGCGGGGTGCCGGTGGCGGCGCAGTACTGGACGGCGTGGTGCACGGCCCCGTCGCCGCCGAGGACGACCAGGGCGTCGAGCCCGTCCGGGAGGCTGTCCGGGGCCGCGGCGCCGAGCAGCTCCAGCCGGTCCACCCCGGCACGCAGACGAGCGGCCACGGTGCCGGCGATCCTGGCCGCCGCACCGCGGCCGGTGTCGGGGTGGACGGCCAGGGCCGCACGGATACCCATGGGCGAGGCAGACCGGTTAGGTCACGTCCTCGGTCTTGGGCTTGGCGGGCGCGTCGTCGTCGATCCTGCTCGGGGTGTAGTCGAACGGCGCGGCCTCGTCGTCGGACAGGCCGGCCCACTCCTCGCTCTCGCTGCCGCGGTACTTGCGCTTGTCGTGCACCCGCGCGATCTGGATGGCCAGCTCGGCGAGCACGGTCAGCGCGCCGGCCAGGGCGATCATCGAGAACGGGTCCGACCCGGGCGTGGCGAACGCGGCGAAGACGAACACCGCCATGATGATCCCGCGGCGCCACCGCTTCAGCTGGGCGTACTTGAGCACGCCCACGAAGTTCAGCATCACCAGCAGCAGCGGCAGCTCGAAGCTGACCCCGAAGATGATCAGCAGCGACAGCACGAACGAGATGTACTTGTCGCCGGTGAGGCCGGTGATGAAGAAGTCGCTGCCGAAGCCCATCAGCAGCTGCAGGGCGTGCGGGATGAGCAGGTAGGCCAGGACGGCGCCACCGGCGAACAGCACGCTCGCGAAGCCGACGAAGGTGAGCGCGTACTTGCGCTCCTTGGTGTACAGGCCGGGGGCGATGAACGCCCACAGCTGGTACAGCCACAGCGGAGAGGTCAGCACCGCGCCCCCGGCGAGACCGACCTTCAGCTGGATCATGAACGCCTCGAACGGCACCGTCTGCAGCAGGTAGCAGCCCTCGGTGCTGCCGAGCCGCCGGTCGGCCGGGATGGCGCAGTACGGGTCGTTGATGATCGACCCGAGTGACGGGACCGGGCCCATCCTGGTGTTGAACCAGATGAAGCCGAAGATCCCGCCGGCGAGCACGGCGAGCAGGGCCCAGCCCAGGCGGCGCCGGAACTCGTAGATGTGCTCGATGAGCGTCATCGTGCCGTCGGGGTTGAGCCGGCGGCTGCGCTTGCGCCGCCGGTCCCTCCGGCTCTTGGGGGCGGAGTCCGCCACGACAGGCTCCGTCCTCGCCTCAGCTGGCGTGCTTGTGAGCCTGGTCGGCCTTCTCCGCCGCCTGCTGCCGCTTCAGCTCGTCGAGCTGCTTCTGCAGCTGCGCGACCTGGTCGTCGGCGGCGGTCGCCGCGGAAGGCGTCGTCTCGGAGGCCGTGATCTGCTTCTTGTCGGGCTCCTCGGCCTTGCCGTCCTCACGGAGGTCCTTGGTCTCGGCCTTGAAGATCTTCATGGACTTGCCGATGGACCGCGCGGCATCCGGCAGGCGCTTCGCGCCGAACAGCAGGACCACGACGAGCACCAGGATGATCAAGTGCCACGGCTGCAACCCGTTCAGCATCAGTGGCCTCCTTCCTTGCTTGTGACCAACTCTACTTGCTCAGGGGCGGGACGCCGCCGTTGCTCGAGCGCGACGCGCAGACCGGCCGTCCGGGCCGTCAACAGCCCGGTGCGGTCGGTGACACTCGCCGTAACCATGCTCGATGCCTTGCGGAAGCGGCGCAAGACCCCGAATGTCCGGATCAGGACAAGAATCAGAGCCAGGAGGCCCACGGCGGCGAGCACAATGCTCGGCAGGTACGACACGGCGTCACCCTACTGGCCCAAGGTGGCCGGGAGGTGACGTGCCCTTTCCAGCGCGGCGGCGGCCCGGCTACGGACGGCTTCGGCCAGCTCGGGCGGGCTTTCCACGCGCGCGTCGCCGCCCAGCCCGAGCACCAGCCGCACCATCCACGACTCGTCGCCGTAGCGCATCCGCACCCGCAGCCGCCCGCCGTCGAGCTCGGCCAGCTCCTCGCACGGGTAGTACTCGGCGACCCAGCGCGCGTCCGGTTCCAGCACCAGCTGCGCCTCCGGCTGGCCGGGCCGGGCGCGGAACACCCCGTCGGAGATGTCGGTGGGCCGCGCCGTCGGGGGTGGCGCGGCGCGCTCGTCGAGGACCTCGACCTCGTCGATGCGGTCCAGCCGGAACAGCCGGACGCCCTCGGCGCGGCGGCACCAGGCCTCCAGGTACCCGACGGCCTGCACGATCAGCAGCCGCATCGGGTCGACGGTGCGCTCGGTGATCTGGTCGCGGGAGGCGGTGTAGTAGCGGATCCGCAGCGCCCGCCCGGCGCGCAGCGCGTTCTGCACGACGCGGCGGGTCGCGGCGGTCTTCTCGCCCTCCCGGACGGCGAGCCCGACCACGACGCCGGAGGGCTGGGCCTGCCCGGCGGCGGCCTCGATCTTGGCGATGGCGCGGTGCACCGCGTCGGTGTCGACCACGCCGGGGGTCTCGGCGACCGCGCGCAACGCGACCAGCAGCGCGGTGGCCTCCCCGCCGGTGAGGCGCAGCGGGCGGTTCATGCCCGCGTCGAAGGTGACCGTGACGGTGTCGCCCTCGAAGGAGAGGTCGATCAGGTCGCCCGGGCCGTAGCCGGGCAGCCCGCACATCCACAGCAGTTCCAGGTCGCGGCGCAGCTGGCGGGCGGTGACGCCGAAGTCGCGGGCCGCGTCCTCGATGCGGATGCCGGGGCGGGCGAGCAGGTAGGGCACGAGCGCGAGGAGCCGGGGCATCCGGTCGGTGGAGCCGCTCATCGGCGCACCTCGTGGTGGAGCACGGACTCCAGGCGCCCGCGCACCGCCTTGGCCAGCACGTCCGGTTCGAGCACCAGCACGTCGGGCCCGTGCCCGGCGATCCAGTCCGCGGCGCTCTCCGGGAAGTACAGGTCGATCTCGGCGAGATCGCCCTCGACGCCGTCCACGGTGAGCCGCCCGGTGAGGCGGGCCCGGCGGCGCACCCCGGCGGCGCGCTGGTCGGCGATCCACAGCTTCGCGGTGGTGACGGGCGAGGGGTCGGGGTCACCGGTGCCCGCGATCAGCTCCAGCAGGTTGACGTTGTCCGGGCGCTGGACCTCCCCCGGGCGGCCGACGGTGCGCACGTCGCCGACGATGCGGGAGAGCCGGAAGCAGCGCGGCGCGCCCCGGTCGCGGTCGTGGCCCACGACGTACCAGCGGGCGCGCCAGGACACCACGCCCCACGGTTCGAGGGTGCGGGTGAGGCGTTCGGCCGAGCCGGAGCGGCGGTAGGAGAACTGGACGGCCTGGCGGGCCTGCACGGCGGCGACCAGCGGGGTGAAGGCCGGTTCGGCGCGGACGCGGGACTCCACGACCGGCGGCTCGGTGTGGTCGACGTCGACCCCGGCGGCACGCAGCTTGACCAGCGCGCCCTGGGCCTGCCCGGTCATCTCGGGCGAGTCCCAGAGCCGGACCGCGAGCCCGACGGCCGCGGCCTCGTCCGGGGCCAGCTCGATCTCGCCGAGCTCGTAGTCCCGGCGGGCGATGCGGTAGCCCTCGGCCGGGTCGAAGGCCGAGTTGCGGCCGGTCTCCAGCGGGATCCCCAGTTCACGCAGCTCGGTCTTGTCCCGTTCGAACATGCGGGAGAAGGCCTCGTCACTCGCGGCGTCGGCGTATCCGGGCACGATCCCGCGGATCCGGTCAGCGGTGAGGTACTGCCGGGTCGACAGCAGAGCGAGCACCAGATTGACCAGGCGCTCGGCGCGGGCGGTGGACACCCGACCACAGTAGCTCGCACTGGTGATCGAGTCGCCGAGGTCCACCCCGGCGCGCCCAGGATGTCCACGAGATACCCACCCGTGCCGCGGCGAGGTGCGGTTTTCAGCCGCTCGCGACGCCCCCAAGCCGACGCGCTGCCCGATGAGGTCCTCATCAAGGCATCGATGGCGCAGGCGGAGGTCGCCGACGGTGCGGAAGTGCTGCTGCGGGGCCTGCTCGGGGATGAGCTCCGCAACGATCAGCGGCAGCCGAACCATCCTCAAGGTGGAGGGTGGCGTTGACGAGCGGCGCGACCCCCTCAACACCGGCATGCTCGCCCGCATGCCGGCGCCTTAGGCCTCAACCGCCGCGGGCGACGCGGCTCAGTGTCTTCCTCAGGTGCTCCGGGAGCGCCACCCCGCCCAGCCCCTCGGCGATGATCTCGATCGTCCGCTCCAGCGCGAGTTCGCGGGCCTCGCGCGAGGTGGGCGCCAGCGGGCCGTCCAGGTGCAGCATCGCCAGGCCGTGCACGGACGCCCACGCGGCGAACTCGGCCATCGGGCGGCGCTGCGGGGGCAGGTATCCGGCGGCGGCCAGGTCGTCGACGGCGTCGACCAGCTTGCGGAACGGGTTGGACTCCTCGACGTCGGCCAGCGGCGGCATCGGCGAGATCCCGCCGGTGAACGCGGTGCGGAACAACCCGGGCTCGGCGAGCGCGAACGTGAAGTACCCCTGCCCGATCGCGGCCAGCCTGCTCAGCCCGCGTTCGGCGGGGTCGTCGGCCGGGTCCAGCCGGTCCAGCGCCTCGTTCATCGCCGCGGTCAGCAGTTCCATCGCGCGCGTCTTGACCGCCTCCAGCAGCTCCTCGTGCCCGGCGAAGTGCCGGTAGGCGGCGGTCGGGGTGACGCCGACGGCCCGCGCGGCCGCCCGGATGGTCACCGACGACGGGCCGCCGGCCTGGGCGAGTTCGGCGGCGGCCCGGATGAGGGCGTTGCGGAGGTCGCCATGGTGGTAGCCGGTTCGAACGGGCGCTGAGGAGCTCACAGCCCGATGTTGACACCCGTGCACATCGGTGGCAAGTTGACGGGTGCCAAGTTTGCGCCCGTCAACATTCGAGGGGTTCCCATGTTCGCTCGGCTCGGCCGGTTCGCCGCCGATCACGCACGGCTCGTCCTCGTCGTCGCCGGCGTCCTCCTCGCCGGCGCGGCCGTCCTCGGCATGACCGCGTTCGGCAAGCTCCAGTCCCAGGGGTTCGACGACCCCGGCTCCGACTCCAGCCGCGCCGCGGCCCTCGCCGAACAGCACTTCGGCGGCGCGGACAACCTGCTGTTCCTCGTCCAGGCCCGGGACGGCACCGTCGATGACCCCGCCACACGCGCCGCGGGCGCCGAACTGACCGGACGCCTCGCCGCCGACCCCGCCCTGGAATCGGTCACCTCCTACTGGGCGACCGGCGCCCCGCCGCTGCGCGCCGACGACGGCCGCTCCGCGCTGATCGTCACCCAGCCCGCCGACACCGACGCCGACGCGGTCGAGGCCATCGTGGACCGCTACCAGGGCGAAAACGGCCCCGTCACCGTCACCGCGGGCGGCGGCGCGGTCGTCGGCCTCGACATCAACGACCAGGTCAGCCGCGACCTGCTGATCGCCGAGATGATCGCCGTGCCGATCATCCTCGTCCTGCTGTTCCTCGTCTTCGGCAGCGTCGTCGCCGCCCTGCTGCCGCTGGTCGTCGGCGGCATCGCGGTTCTCGGCACGTTCGCCGAACTGTCGGTCTTCGGGTCGCTGACCGACGTGTCGGTGTTCGCGATCAACCTGACCACCGCGCTCGGGCTCGGCCTCGGCATCGACTACGCCCTGCTCATGGTCAGCCGGTTCCGGGAGGAACTCGCCACGGGCGCGGACACCCGGACCGCCGTGATCCGCACCGTGGCCAGCGCCGGGCGCACGATCAGCTTCAGCGCCGCCACCGTCGCCGTCGCACTCGCCGCGCTGCTGCTGTTCCCCCAGTACTTCCTGCGCTCCTTCGCCTACGCCGGCATCGGCGTCATCGTGATCGCCATGCTCGCCGCGGTGGTCGTGCTTCCCGCGCTGCTGACCGTCCTCGGGCCACGGGTGAACGCCGGCCGCCTGCCCTGGACGCGCGGACGCGCCCCGAGCACGGTGTCCGCGTTCTGGGGCCGGGTCGCCGCCTTCGCGATGAAACGACCCGCGCTGGCCGCCGTCCCCGTGCTCGTCGTGCTCGTCGCGGCCGCCACTCCCCTGCTCGGCGTCCAGTTCGGCACCCCCGACGAGCGGGTGCTACCGGAAACCGCGTCCAGCCGCGTCGTCGGCGACGAGTTGCGTGCGGCCTACCCGGCCAACGACAGCCGCGCCATCGAGGTCATCGCGCTCGGCACACCCGACCCGGCCACGATCGCCGGGTACGCCGGCCGGCTGTCCGAACTGGACGGCGTCGCTCACGTGACCTCCAGCGCGGGTGGCTTCAGCCAGGGCCGCGCCGACGGCCCCGCGAACCCGGCGCTCGGGGCGCCCGGCGCGCAGAAGCTGTCCGTCGTCACCACCGCCGACTCCCGGTCCGCCGAAGCCGAAGCCGTCGTCGCCGAGGTCCGCGCGCTGCCCGCCCCACCCGGGCTCGAAGTGGCGGTCGGCGGCGACGCGGCCGCGCTGGTGGACAGCAAGGACGCCATCGGCAGCAGGCTCCCCCTGGCGGCCGGCCTGATCGCCGTCACCACGTTCATCCTGCTGTTCCTGTTCACCGGCAGCGTCCTGCAGCCGCTGCGCGCGCTGCTGTTCAACCTGCTCAGCCTGTCCGCCACGATGGGCGTGATGGTGCTGGTCTTCCAGGAGGGCTTCGCCGCCGGGTTCCTCGGCTTCACCCCGCTGCCGCTGGACACCAGCATGCTGATGCTGCTGTTCTGCATCGCGTTCGGGTTGTCCATGGACTACGAGGTGTTCGTGGTCAGCCGCATCAAGGAGGCCCACGACCACGGGCTCGGCCCGCGCGAAGCGGTGGTGCACGGGCTGTCCCGCACCGGGCGGATCGTCTCGGCCGCCGCGCTGCTGCTCGCGGTCAGCGTGTTCGCCTTCGGCACCAGCGGCGTGAGCTTCATCCAGATGTTCGGCATCGGCACCGGCCTGGCGATCCTCATCGACGCCACCCTCGTGCGCGGCGTCCTGCTGCCCGCGGGCATGCGACTGCTCGGCCGCTACACCTGGTGGGCACCCGAACCGCTACGCCGCCTGCACGACCGGGTCGGCGTCAGCGAATCGGCGAAACAACCCGCCGCGGTGCGATGAGGGCGGTGAACAGGAGTTTCCTGATCTTTTGAGGTCGGCTAGCTGACCCGGCGGCGCTGCCAAAGGCTGGGGTGCCCCAGCGCACGTACGGGAGCCGAACTTCGTGACGAGCACCCTGATCCGCGGTGCAGCTCACCGTGAGCACCCTGACGCTCCGCACGGTGTTCATCCGCACTGAGCGGGCGATCCTCGACGACCTGTTCTCCACCCAGCGGCGACTCGCGATCGTGCTGTGGTCGTGCTCGGCTTCGCGCAGGGTGGTAACGCCCGGCTGCTCGACAAGCCCATCGGGTTGTTCGCCGAGTGGCTGGTCTGGCAGTGCGTTAACGGCGCTCCCACGGGATCTGCTCGCCTGCCTCCACCGGGAACGGCAACCGGTTCTCCGGTGGGGGCAGCGGGCAGGTCGCGAGGTCGATGAACGCGCACGGCAGGTTCACGGCCCGGTTGAAGTCCAGCTCCACCCGCCCCTCCGCGTCCGGCTCGGCGACCGACAGGCTGCGGTTCGCGGCGTACGTCGTCACACCCGACGTCGCGTCCGTGAACAGCACCGAGAACGCCGCGCCGCCCTTGCCGTTGAACGCGGTCAGCGCGAACTCCTCGCCCCGGTACGCGAACCGCAGCACGCCGGGCGAGGAGTACACATGCGACAGTCCTTCCACGACCGCCCCGACGGTCACCGGCCGCGGCTCGTCGTACGGCTCGAACCGGCCGGGCAGCACCCACGCCGGATCCGGCTCGTAGGCAGGCACGCCGCGGAACGCCGCCCGCACCGGCGCCGCCGGGTCCCGCAACCGCACCAGGTACCCGCTGCGCCGCGCCACCTCGACGACCCGGTCACCGGCCTTGACCATCTCGCCCGGACCGCTGTTGACCAGCTCGAACCGCGTCGTGCCGGACACCCCGAACTCCTCGTCCGGATCCACCACCACGACCGCGGCCTCATCACCGTCGAGACGCCAGGTGCCCGGGATGCCGTCGAACCGCTGCGGCTCCGGCGTCAGCCAGTGCCGCGCCGTGATGCTCAGCCACCCGTGCGGCTCGGCGAGCGCCCGCTCCCGCTCGGCGTGCCAGGACCGCCACGCCTCCTCGAACGCGCTCACAGCGAGCTGATCAGCCGGTCGACGCGCTCGTCCACCGCGCGGAACGGGTCCTTGCACAACACGGTCCGCTGCGCCTGGTCGTTGAGCTTGAGGTGCACCCAGTCGACCGTGAAGTCCCGGCCGGCGGCCTGCGCGGCGGCGATGAAGTCGCCCCGCAGCTTCGCGCGCGTGGTCTGCGGCGGCGTGTCCTTGGCCAGCTCGATCTCGCCGTCGTCGGTGATCCGCCGCACCAGCCCCTTGCGCTGCAACAGGTCGAACAGGCCCCGCCCGCGCCGGATGTCGTGGTAGGCCAGGTCCAGCTGCGCCACCCGCGGGCTGGACAGGTCCAGGTTGTGCTTCGCCCGGTACCGCTCCACCAGCCGGTGCTTGATCGCCCAGTCGATCTCGGTGTCGATCTTGCTGAAGTCCTGCTGCTCCACCGCGTCCAGCGCGCGGCCCCACAGCTCCACCACCCGCTGCGCCGTCGGGCCCGAGTCGTTGGCCTGCACGTGCTGCACCGCGCGCCCATAGTACTCGCGCTGGATGTCCAGCGCCGAGGCCTCCCGCCCGCCTGCCAGCCGCACCGGGCGCCGCCCCGTCAGGTCGTGGCTGATCTCCCGGATCGCCCGGATCGGGTTGTCCAGCGTGAAGTCCCGGAACTGCACACCCTGCTCGATCATCTCGAGCACCAGGTTCGCCGTGCCGATCTTCAGCAGCGTCGTCGGCTCCGCCATGTTCGAGTCACCGACGATGACGTGCAGCCGCCGGTACCGCTCGGCGTCGGCGTGCGGCTCGTCCCGGGTGTTGATGATCGGCCGCGACCGGGTCGTGGCGCTCGAGACGCCCTCCCAGATGTGCTCGGCCCGCTGCGACAGGCAGTACACCGCGCCCCGCGGCGTCTGCAGCACCTTGCCCGCGCCGCAGATCAGCTGACGGGTCACCAGGAACGGCAGCAGCACGTCCGCGATCCGCGAGAACTCGCCCGCGCGCGTCACCAGGTAGTTCTCGTGACAGCCGTAGGAGTTGCCCGCCGAGTCGGTGTTGTTCTTGAACAGGAAGATGTCCCCGCCGATGCCCTCGTCGGCCAGCCGCCGCTCCGCGTCGACCAGCAGGTCCTCGAGGATCCGCTCACCGGCCTTGTCGTGCGTGACGAGCTGCACCAGGTCGTCGCACTCGGCCGTCGCGTACTCGGGGTGCGATCCCACGTCCAGGTAGAGCCGGGAGCCGTTGGACAGGAAGACGTTGGACGAGCGCCCCCACGACACGACCCGCCGGAACAGGTAGCGCGCCACCTCATCGGGCGAGAGCCGGCGCTGCCCGTGGAACGTGCAGGTGACGCCGAACTCGGTCTCGATGCCAAAAATCCGCCGCTGCATCTCTCAATGCTAGGCGCTTTTGGCCCCGGCGCGGTGCGCCGTTCGGGCGGCGACACGCCGGGCGATCGTCGCACCACGCGCCGGAACGCCCGGGACACGGCTGTCACCAGGGGTTTCCCACGTTGTGGTCCGGGCCACCCGATAGAGTCGTTCCGGACTGCGACAGGGGTGATCCGAAACCGTGACCGGCAACGCGCTGCGAGCCGACTGCGCGAACTGCTTCGGCCTGTGCTGCGTGGCGCTGGCCTTCGCCGCCTCCGCCGACTTCGCGGTGGACAAGGACGCCGGCACCCCGTGCCGCAACCTGCTCGACGACTTCCGCTGCGGCATCCACGCCCGCCTGCGCGACGAGGGCTTCACCGGCTGCACCGTCTTCGACTGCTTCGGGGCCGGGCAGCGCATCTCCCAGGAGACCTTCGGCGGCCGCGACTGGCGCCAGGCGCCGGAGACCCGCGAGGCCATGTTCGCCGCCTTCCCGGTGATGCGGCAACTGCACGAGCTGCTCTTCCACCTCACCCAGGCGCTGGCCCTGCCCGCGGCCCGCCCCGTCCACGACGACCTGCGGGCCGCGCTCGCGGAGACCGAGCGCATGGCGGGGAGCGGCCCCGACGACTTGGTCCGACTCGACGTCGCCGGCCACCGCGAGCAGGTGAGCGCCCTGCTGCTGCGCGCGAGCGAACTGGCCCGCGGCAAGCGCGGCAAGAACCGCCGCGGAGCCGACCTGATCGGCGCGAAACTCCGCGGCGCCGACCTGCGGGCCGCCAACCTGCGCGGCGCGTACCTCATCGGCGCGGACCTCCGCCGCGCCGACCTGCGCCAGGCCGACCTGATCGGCGCGGACTTCCGCGGGGCCAACCTCGCGGGCGCCGACCTGACCGGCAGCCTCTTCCTCACGCAGGCCCAGGTGAACGCCGCCCAGGGCGACGGCACGACCCGCCTGCCGGAAGGCCTCGACCGGCCCTCCCACTGGCGCCCCTGACCGGCTCCATCACGCCCAGCGCGCCGCCTTCACCGCGGTGCGCGGCATCGCGGCTGGGGCGGCCCCGGCCGCCTCCGGGCGGCGGAGAAGTGGAGCCCACGGCGCCCCGACGCCCGGGGAAAGCGAGCTCGCACTGCCCCACCGCGCCTGGCACCCGGGAAAGCCGAGCCCGCACCGCCCAACACGCCCGACGCCCGGGGAAATGGAGCTGCGCCGCCCCACCGCACTAGGCACCCGCCACCCCGGAAGGCCGAGCCTGTGCCGCCCCCAGCCCGCCCCGCACCCGGGGAAACCGAGCTTGCACCGCCCCAACGCTCCCGGCACCGGCGAAACCGAGCCCACGCCGCCCACCGCGCCTGGCACCCGGGAAAGCCGAGCCCGCACCGCCCCACCGCACTAGGCACCCGCCACCCCGGAAGGCCGAGCCCACGCCGCCCCCAGCGCGCCCCGCACCCGGGGAAACCGAGCTTGCACCACCCCAACGCTCCCGGCACCGGCGAAACCGAGCCCACGCCGCCCCAGAACCCGCGAATGCCGAACTTGCACCGCCCCACCGCCCCCGGCACCGGGTAAACCGAGCCCGCACCGCTCCCAACGCGCCTGGCGCCGGGGAAACCGCGCCTGCACCGCCCCAACGCACCCGGCTCCGGAGTAGCCAGCCCACCCCACCCGGCACCGGGAAAGCCGCGCCTGCACGGCCGCGATGACCAGTGGCGTCCACCCGACACCACGGGCCTCATCCCCGATGCCCACACACTCCCGGCCCTCCCAGCAACACCGCGCGGGCCCCACCACCCGGAAATGCGAAAAGGCCCCCGGACCGAAGTCCGAGGGCCTCTCACCCAAGCTCAGCTCGCCGGCGGCGTCTCGCCGTCCTCCGGCTTCTCCTCCGCCTCCCCGGCGGACTCGGCCGGCTGCTCCGGCAGCAAGGCGTCCAGCGCCGCGCCCTGGATCCGCCGGAACTTGCGCCCCGGCCGCTCCCGGTCCAGCACCGCGACCTCCAGCTTCAACGGCGCGCTGTCCCCGTTGTTGCTGACCGCCCGCAGCGCGTCCAGCGCGACCTTCAGCGCGTCCCGCAGCTCCAGGCCGTCCTCGTAGATCTCCTTCAGCTTGTTCGCCACCGGCTCGGTCTGCCCACCGGTCACGACGTACCGCGGCTCGTCGAAGATCGAACCGTCGTAGGTCAGCCGGAACAGCTGGTCCTCCTCCGGCACCGACCCCACCTCGGCCACGCACAGCTCCACCTCGTACGGCTTCAGCTGCTCGGTGAAGATGCTGCCCAGCGTCGCCGCGTAGGCGTTCGCCAGCGCACGCGCCGTCACGTCCCGGCGGTCGTACTGGTAACCCTTCAGGTCCGCGTGCCGGATGCCGGCGACCCGCAGGTTCTCGTACTCGCTGTACCGGCCGACCGCGGCGAACCCGATCCGGTCGTAGATCTCGGAGATCTTGTGCAGCGTCGTCGACGGGTTCTCCGCCACGAACAGCACACCGCTGCGGTACTTCAGCACGACCACGCTCCGGCCGCGCGCGATGCCCTTGCGCGCGAGCTCCGAGCGCTCACGCATCAACTGCTCAGGAGAGGCGTACAGCGGCATCGTCACGGTGAGGCTCCAAGAATGCTCGAAGGAAGGGAAGTTCGGCTACGGCGACCGCGCGGATCAGGTGCGGCCGTGGCTGGCCTGCTCGGCCCGGCCCGCGACGACCGCCTCCGCCACCGCGGCGGCCTGCTCGTCCGGCAGCCGCACCGCGCCGCGCTCGGCGGTGATCGTCACCAGCGTCGGGAAGATCCGGCGCACCAGGTCCGGCCCGCCCGTCGCGCTGTCGTCGTCGGCCGCGTCGTACAGCGACTCCACCGCGGTGCGCATCGCGGTCTCCTCGTCGGCCTCCGGGTCGTACAGCTTCTTCAGCGCCGACTTCGCGAACAGCGACCCCGACCCGATCGCGTGGTAGCCCGCGCGCTCCTCGTACCGGCCACCGGTCACGTCGTAGGAGACGATCCGCCCGGCCCGCTTCGGGTCGTCGGCCTCGATGTCGTAGCCGACGAACAACGGCAGCGCCGCCAGTCCCGCCATCGCCACGTCCAGGTTGCCCTTCACCATGGTGGCGAGCTTGTTCGTCTTGCCGTCCAGCGACAGCGGAACGCCCTCGATCTTCTCGTAGTGCGCCAGCTCGACCGCGTAGAGCCGCACCAGCTCCAGCGCGATCCCGGCGCTGCCCGCGATGCCCACCGCGGAGTAACCGTCGGTGACGTGCACCTTCTCCATGTCCCGCGACGCGATCAGGTTCCCCGACGTCGCCCGCCGGTCACCGGCGATCAGCACGCCACCGGAGAACGACACGGCCACGATCGTGGTGCCGTGCGGCGCGTCCAGCTCACCCGCACCGGAATTGGGCAGCTGCCGTCGGCCCGGCAGCAGGTCAGGCGCCTGCATGCGGAGGAACTCGGCGAACGACGACGTCGTGCTCGAGAAGAAGGCAGCGGGCAGCGCGGAGCCCGTGGGGCCCGAGGTGTGTTCCATACGTGCTCGTGGTTCCCATCGACGAAGTGTGGCGCTTCCGCGGGCGAAACACCCGCGGAAGCGCGACAGCCGGCACTACAAGCTACTCGGTGCGACCACCCTAGTGGCCGCGGGTGAGCGGTTACTCGCCGCCCTTTTGCACGTAGGCGCGCACGAAGTCCTCGGCGTTCTCCTCGAGCACGTCGTCGATCTCGTCCAGGATCGTGTCGACGTCCTCACCCAGCTTCTCGCGGCGTTCCTGGCCGGCCGGGGCACCACCCTCGACCTCGTCGTCGGAGCCGCCGCCACCGTGCTTCTCGATCTTCTCCTGAGCCATCTCGCCTCCCGGTGAGTCCTGTCCCTAGCCTACCCAGAGACCACGACAATCGGTGGTTTTCCCGCTGCGGTCAGTCGGAACCCGTCAGCGCCTCGACCAGTTCCTCGGCCGTCTCCGACTCGTCCAGCAGCCGGCCGACGTGCGCCTTCGTGCCCCGCAGCGGCTCCAGCGTCGGGATCCTGACCAGGGACTCCTTGCCCACGTCGAAAATCACCGAGTCCCACGACGCGGCCGCGATCGACGTCGCGTACTTCTCCAGCGCCCGCCCGCGGAAGTAGGCGCGCGTGTCCTCCGGCGGGTTCGTGATCGCCGCCTGCACCTCCTCCTCGGTGACCAGCCGCTTCATCGAGCCGCGCGCCACCAGGCGGTTGTACAGGCCCTTCTGCAGCCGCACGTCCGAGTACTGCAGGTCCACCAGGTGCAGCCGCGGCGCGGCCCACCCCAGGTTGTCCCGCTGCCGGTAGCCCTCCAGCAGGCGCAGCTTCGCGGGCCAGTCCAGCCGGTCCGCGCACTCCGCCGGGTCCCGCGCCAGCGCGTCCAGGATCTCGCCCCAGACCCGCAGCACCTCCTTGGACACCGCGTCCCCGCCCGTGCGCTCCAGGTGCGCCGCCGCCAGCTCGTGGTAGGCGAACTGCAGGTCGAGGCCGGTGTACTTGCGGCCGCCCGCCACCCCCACCTTCGTCTTCAGCGTCGGGTCGTGGCTGATCTGGTGCACCGCCCGCACCGGCTCGTCCAGCTTCAGGTCGTCGAACCGCTGACCGGCCTCGATCATGTCCAGCACCAGCGCCGTCGTGCCCAGCTTCAGGTACGTCGAGTACTCGGCCATGTTCGCGTCGCCGATGATGACGTGCAGCCGCCGGTACTTGTCCGCGTCCGCGTGCGGCTCGTCGCGGGTGTTGATGATCCCCCGCTTCAGCGTCGTCTCCAGGCCGACCTCGACCTCGATGTAGTCCGAGCGCTGCGACAGCTGGAAGCCGGCCTCCTCACCCTGCGGGCCGATACCCACCCGGCCGGAACCGGTCACCACCTGCCGGGACACGAAGAACGGCGTCAGCCCGGCGATCACCGAGGTGAACGGCGTCGAACGGGCCATCAGGTAGTTCTCGTGGGTGCCGTAGCTGGCGCCCTTGCCGTCCACGTTGTTCTTGTACAGCTGCAGCACCGGCTGCCCGGGCACGGTGGCCGCCCGCATCGCGGCCTCCTCCATCACCCGCTCGCCCGCCTTGTCCCAGATGACCCCGTCCCGCGGGTTGGTCACCTCGGGCGCCGAGTACTCCGGGTGCGCGTGGTCGACGTAGAGCCGGGCGCCGTTGGTCAGGATGACGTTGGCCGCGCCGAGGTCCTCCACGTCCGGGTCGTGCCCCGGCCCGCCCGGCCCGGCCAGGTCGAAACCACGGGCGTCGCGCAGCGGCGACTCCACCTCGTAGTCCCACCGCGCGCGGCGCGCCCGCGGGATGTCCGCCGCCGCCGCGTAGGCCAGCACGACCTGCGTCGATGTCAGTACCGGGTTGGCCGTCGCGTCGCCCGGCACGGCGATGCCGTACTCGACTTCGGTTCCCATGATCCGCCGCATGTCCCAAGCCTACGGGTCGCGGGCGGCAACGGTGAGTGGGCCACCGGTTGCGACCAGGTAAAGCACCCGGATCTGCCATGCTGGTTCAAGATGGTGAGCAGTGCTGAGGAAATGGTCGCCCACTACGACGCCGCGGGCGCGGTCGTGGGCCGGGTGCGCCGCGCCGACATGCGCGAACAGGGGCTCTGGCACGCCGCGACGCTGGTGCTGGTGCGCTCCGGGGACGGCTCCCGCGTGTACGTGCACCGGCGCTCACCGGACAAGGACGTCTTCCCCGGCCTGTACGACTGCTGGGCGGGCGGCGTGGTCGCGGCGGGCGAAACACCCGCCGAGGGCGCGGAACGGGAGCTGGCCGAGGAACTGGGCGTGCGCGGCGTGCCCCTGCGACCCCTGTTCACGTTCACGTTCGAGCAGCCGCCGGTGCGCTGCCACTACTTCGCCTACGAGGCGCGCTGGGACGGCCCGGTCGTCCACCAGCCGGAGGAAATCGTCTCCGGCCGGTGGATGCCCCTGGACGAGCTGCGGGCCTTCGCGGAGGACCCGGAAAGCCCTTTCGTGCCCGACGGCAGGCATGCGATCCACGAGTGGTTCCGCCGCGGGTAGCGCTTTCCCGTCCGGGCGGTCAGCTCCGCGGCAGCTTCCCGGCGGCCAGCGACGCCAGGCCCTTCACCGCTTCCGCGGCCCGGTTCTGCGTGCTCGCGGTGACCTGCAGGCCGGACAGCACGTGCCCGCCGGCCAGCAGCAGCGTGCAGGTGGTGCCGTCGCACCAGGCGCGCGCGGCCTCCGCGCCGGCCGGGCGGGCGACCGTCAGCGCCGTGCCGTCGCAGTCGACCTGCGCGAGCACCTCGGCCGCGGTGCGGTCGAGGTAGCCGGTGACCTGCTGCGTCAGCGAGGAACCGCTGTTGTAGAGCCAGGTCGAGCCACGCGGGTCCCCGGCGGGCACGGCGTCGAAGCAGGAACCGTTGGCAGCGCGGGCCGCCGCCTCCCGCACGCCCTCGCCCGACAGGTCGCTCTTGGTGAGCACCGCCGCCGCCACGTCCTCGGCGATGTGGTTCACCGGGGTGTTCGCCGCCGCCTGGCCGACCGAGACGCTCGGCGCGAGCGACGGCGCCGTCACCGGCGTCGTCGTCGAGTCCGCCGGCTTGTCGTAGTAGGTCTCCAGGTCGTTCGGGCGATCCGCGCACCCGGTGAGCCCGGTCAGCACGACCGCGGCCAGGACCACCATCCCTCCATGACGCACGGTGACGTTCCCTTCAGTATGCGTTGTGGGCGCTGAGATTAGTCGAAGCCTTCACTGCCACTGCAGCGAGGATCGCCGATCCCAGTACCGTTCCGGCGGCTCGGCCAGCGACCGCAACGCCGCGAGTTCGCCCCGTGGCAGGTCGACGCCGTTCGCGGCGAGGTTGGCGGCCAGCTGCTGCGGGCTGGACGGGCCGATGAGGACCGTGTCCGCCCACGGCTGGGCCAGCACCGCCGCGATCGCCACCGCGTCGGCGCCGACTGCGTAGCGTTGCGCCAGGCGGGTGATCGCGGGCGGCGGGTTGACCACCAGCCTGCCGTTGGCGAGGGTTTCCTTGACCAGCACCAGGTTCCCGGCCGCGTGCGCCTCCGCGAGCGCCGGGCCTGCCGACGGTTCGAGCAGGTTCCAGGTCGACTGCACGGCCGAGAACACCGGCCGCCCGGCCACTTCCAGCTCGAACGCCCGCCGGATCACCTCCGCCTGCTTCGGCCCGGAAGTGGAGAACCCGACGCGCACCCCGTCGTCGCTGAGCGCCGCCAGCGCCCGCTGCAGCGCCTCGTCGGTGAACAGCGGGCTGTCCACGGTGAGCGAGTGCACCTGGTAGAGGTTGATGGCGTTGCCGAGCAGGGAGCGGCTTTCGGTCCACTGGCGGGAGAACACGCCCGCCGAGTGCTCCTTCACCTCGTGCATCGTGGCGTCCATGCGCCAGCCGCCGACGTAGGTGTAGCCCCACTTGCTGGACACGGTGAGGTCGCCGTGGCCGCGCTCGGCCAGCCACCCGGCCAGGAACTCCTCGGCCCGGCCGTAGGAGCGGGCGACGTCGATCCAGCGCACACCGGCCGCGTACGCCGCGTCGAGCACCGCGAACGTCGCCTCGCGCATCGTCCGCACGTCCCGCCGGACCGGGAGCTCGCTGCTCCGGCCGAGGTTGATGTAGGCGGGCCGCCCGAGGGCCGCCAGGCCGAGTCCGATTCGCAGGGGACTGTCCTTTCCGTGCGGGTTTTTCCGGGGCGCCCGCGGAGCGGGCCACCGGCGGTTTTTCGCCGAAAGCCGCCGCGTATAGGTCGTTATACGCCTGATGCTCGTTGACGGAGGATGTCCAGCCACTGCTCGGAGTTCAGCGCCTGCCGGTGGAGCTTCTCCAGCCGCGCCGCCGGCGCCCGCACGTAGCCCTTGCCGAAGACCGGCGCGATCTGGCGCAGGCTGGCCCCCTCCTCCCGCGCCGCCAGCAGCACCCAGTCCGACGCGTCGGCACAGGCCGCCGATGCGCGCCGCAACTCCCCCAGCAGCCGGATCAGCTCCTCCGGCGGGACGGCGTGCGCGCGGACCGCCTGCGCGGTCTCCTCGAGCCAGGCCAGGACGTCGGCTTCGGTGATCGGGGCGCGGATCTCGGCCGCGGGCTCGGTCATGGCGCGCAGTATAGGTCGTTATACGGCCACCGGCGGACGACACGCCGGGCAACCGGAACCGCCGGGAAGCGTCTTCACCACGTGCCCGACAAGATCATCCGACGGCTCCGCGGCGGCGCGGCCGCGGTCGCCGTGACGGTCCTCCTCGCCCCCGTGCACGGCATGGCGGTGCTGGTGTTCCTGTTCTCGGCGGAGCGGTACGACTCCAGCGGCCAGGGCGGGCCGTTCCGCAGCTGCACGCCGGACTCGCTGTCCTGCGCCGGGCCGAACGTGCCCCTGATGATCGGGTGCGTGCTGGTCGTGGCCGGCGGGGTGCTGCTCGCCTACTGGGCGGGGCGGCGCGCGGCGCGCCCCTGACACGGCGGAGGCCGCCGACCCGGACGGATCGGCGGCCTCCCCTGGCCCACCTGTGGTTACAGGTACTGGCCGGTGTTCGTGGCCGTGTCGATGACCCGGCCGGACTCCTGGTTCTTCCCGGTGACCAGCGTGCGGATGTAGACGATCCGCTCGCCCTTCTTGCCCGAGATCCGGGCCCAGTCGTCCGGGTTGGTGGTGTTGGGCAGGTCCTCGTTCTCCGCGAACTCGTCGACGATCGCGTCGAGCAGGTGCTGCACCCGCAGACCGGGCTGCTTGGTCTCCAGCACCGACTTGATCGCCGCCTTCTTCGCCCGGTCCACGATGTTCTGGATCATCGCGCCCGAGTTGAAGTCCCGGAAGTACAGGACCTCCTTGTCACCGTTGGCGTAGGTGACCTCGAGGAACCGGTTCTCGTCCGTCTCCTCGTACATCCGCTCGACGGTGTTCTGGATCATCGCGTCGATCGTGGCCTGCGCGTCCCCGCCGAACTCGGCGAGGTCGTCGGCGTGGATCGGCAGCCCCGGCGTCAGGTACTTGGAGAAGATGTCCTTCGCACCCTCGGCGTCCGGCCGCTCGATCTTGATCTTCACGTCCAGCCGGCCCGGCCGCAGGATCGCCGGGTCGATCATGTCCTCGCGGTTGGAGGCGCCGATGACGATGACGTTCTCCAGCCCCTCGACACCGTCGATCTCGGCCAGCAGCTGCGGCACGATCGTGGTCTCCACGTCCGAGGAGACGCCGCTGCCGCGGGTGCGGAAGATCGACTCCATCTCGTCGAAGAACACGATCACGGGCGTGCCGTCGGAGGCCTTCTCCCGAGCCCGCTGGAAGATCAGGCGGATGCTCCGCTCGGTCTCGCCGACGAACTTGTTGAGCAGCTCCGGGCCCTTGATGTTGAGGAAGTAGGACTTGGCGTCCTTCGAGTCGCCGTCCCCGCGTGCCTCGGCCACCTTCTTGGCCAGCGAGTTGGCGACCGCCTTCGCGATCAGCGTCTTGCCGCAACCGGGCGGGCCGTAGAGCAGGACGCCCTTGGGCGGCCGCAGCTCGTACTCCCGGTAGAGGTCGGCGTGCAGGAACGGGAGTTCCACCGCGTCGCGGATCTGCTCGATCTGCCGCCCGAGACCACCGATGTCCTCGTACCGGACGTCAGGGACCTCTTCCAGCACGAGGTCCTCGACCTCGGCCTTGGGCACGCGCTCGTAGGCGTAGCCCGCCTTCGAGTCCACCAGCAGCGAGTCGCCCGGCTTGAGCGTCTGCGCGGCCAGCGGGTCGGAGAGCCAGACCACCCGCTCCTCGTCGGCGTGGCCGACGACGAGAGCGCGGGCGCTGCCACCCTCCGTGGCCGGCGTCAGGACCTCGCGCAGCGAGCAGACCTCGCCGGTGAGCTCGAAGTCGCCCGCCTCGACGACGGTCAGGGCCTCGTTCAGCCGGAGCGCCTGACCGCGCTGGAGGGAGTCCACCTCCACCGCGGGCGACACGGACACCCGCATCTTGCGGCCTGCCGTGAACACGTCGACGGTGTTGTCCTCGTACGCGGCGACGAACACGCCGTACCCGCTCGGGGGCTGGGCGAGCCGGTCGACCTCTTCGCGCAGCGCGAGGAGCTGTCCCCGCGCCTCGCGGAGGGTCTCCACGAGCTTGTTGTTCCGCTCCGTGAGCTGGGCGACTCGTTCCGACGCCTCGGCGAGGCGCTGTTCCAGCACACGGTTCTGACGGGGTGATTCGGTTAGTTTCCGCCGCAGCAGAGCCACTTCCTCTTCCAGGAAGCGGACCTGCCGCGCCTGCTCGTCCGGCGTCGTTCCAGCTCCACTGATCTCTGAAGGGTCGGCGTCCTCGTGCCGACCTCCGGGAAGGTCGTGTTGCATGTCGGCACCTCCTCGGAGTGCTTTTAACCCACGGTACCGGCGATCACCGACATGAAAAGCCCTATCCGCATCACAGGATCGGCGCGTCGCATCACGAACCCGGACGGAACCGTTACACAGGCGTCCCGGCGGGCGGTCGGCGAACCGCTCGAAAAACTACGGACAGTAGCCGCCCGGCCACCAACAGCGGCCATCCGGGCGGTGAGCGATTCACTCATGTCACGACCACCCAACCAAGGCTTTACAGGACATTCACAGGGCGTCTTCCCCTTCTCCTCCTTCTTCAAACCCGGGCGGTTTTCACGTCGCCGCACCGGATCGCGGGCCGCCACGCCGGGCGGCCAAGATCGAGTTGTCCGATATCGGCGCTACGATCGCTCGCGTTACAGCCCCGGTTCGCGTCCGGGGAGAAACCGGATGCCGCTTCGGCGCGTCGAAGGCAGGCAGACACCCGACGTGAACGAGGAGACGGCCGTCCATGACCTACCCGCCGCACGGCCCGGGCCGGCCCGGGCCCCAGGGCCCCTACGGACAGCCGGGCCCGTACGGGCAGCAGCCCGGACACCCCCAGGGCGGACCGCGGCAGCCCGGCTACCCGCAGGGCGCGCCCCAGCCGCCGCAGCAACCGCAGACGCCGCCGCCCGGGTTCGCCGGCACGACGCAGCAGTTCGGCGCTCCGGGCCACGGCGCTCCCGGCTTCGGCGCCGGCGGCTTTGACACTGGGGGCGGCTTCGGCGGCCCGGGCGGTGAGCCGCCGAAGAAGAAGACCGGCCTGATCGCCGGCATCGCGGCGGCCGTGGTCGTGGTCGCCGGCGTGGCTGTCACGCTGGTGCTCACGCTCGGCGGCGACGAGGAGAACGGCGGCACCACCACGGCCGCCGCGGGCTCCTCCTCGGCCGCGAGCCCCACCGCGCGCGCGAACTCCTCGACCCCCGCCGCGCCGTCGTCCCGCTCGTCCCGCACGACCGGTTCCACCGCGGCCGGCGGTGGCGGCACGGGCGGCGCGGACAGCGTCGCGCAGCAGGTCGTGGACGCCATGAACGCCCGCAGCGCCAGCCGGTACGCCGCGCTGACCTGCGGCGGCGCCAGCGACAGCGAGGTGTCCTCGCTGCAGTCCCAGTGGGACGCGGCGACCGAGCTGCAGGCGACCATCTCCGGCCCGGCCGAGATCACCGGCGACACCGCCAAGGTGCCGGTCGCGCTGCGTTACAACGGCGACCAGCAGAATGCGAAGATGCCGCTGAAACGACAGGGGTCGAACTGGTGCGTCGACGAGTCCTGAGCCCACCCATCCGAGAAGGGGTAACCCGATCATGACCTACCCGCCGCAACAGCCCGGGCCCTACGGGCAGCAAGGCCCCTACGGGCAGCAGGGCCAGCCGGGCCCCTACGGGCAGCAGCCGGGCGGCGGCTACCCCCAGCAGCCCGGGCAGCCCCAGGGCGGGTCGCAGCAGCCCGGGTACCCGCAGGGCGGGCAGCCGGGCTACCCGCAGACCCCGCCACCCGGGTTCCCCGGTGGCACGCAGCAGTTCGGCCAGAACCCCTACGCCGACTCCTACGCCACGCAGCAGTTCCCGGGCGGGCCGGGCGGTGAGCCGCCGAAGAAGAAGACCGGCCTGATCGTCGGCATCGCGATCGCCGCGGTGGTCGTCATCGGCGGCGCGGTCGCCGCGATCCTGCTGCTGACCGGTGGCGACGACAACAACAACTCCGCCGCCCCCAGCACGAGCGCCGCCCCGCCGGCGAGCTCGAGCGAGAAGGCGCCCAGCAGCTCCCGCACGCCGACGTCGAGCTCGACGCCGAAGGGCACCGCCGCGCCGGGCGCGAAGTCCACGCCGGAGGAGACCGCGCAGGCGATCGCCACCGCCTACAGCACCGGGGACAAGGCGACCATCCAGTCGATGGTGTGCGCGAGCCGCCCGCAGTCGGTGCCGGACATCCCGTCGGGCATCACCGTCACCGTGACCGGCAGCCCGGACGTCACCGGCGACACCGCCTACGTCCCGGTGCACGCGGTCGGCCCCGGCGGCACCAACGACTTCGAGCTCGGCCTCGCCAACGAGGGCGGCGTGTGGTGCTACCTGGGCGACCGGACCAACTGACGGAGGACCTCAGCCGCGGCTCGGCCTGCGCTGCGGCCGCGGCGGGGTCACCCCGTCGGCCAGCCGGCGCGTGGTGAGCAAGAAGGCGGTGTGCCCGACCATCCGGTGTTCCGGGCGCACCGCCAGGCCCACCACGTGCCAGGGCCGCACGAGGCTCTCCCACGACTCGGGCTCGGTCCAGCCCTGCATCTCCCGCAGCGCCTCGGTGACCCGCGACAGCTGGGTCACCGTCGCCACGTAGACGACCAGCACCCCGCCCGGGACGAGGCTGCGGTGGACGGTGTCGAGCACCTCCCACGGCGCCAGCATGTCCAGGATCACCCGGTCGACCTCGCCACTGTGGTTCTTCAGGTCGTCGACCTTCAGCGTCCAGTTCGACGGCCGCTCCCGGAAGAACCGCTCCACGTTCTTGACCGCGTGCTCGGCGTGGTCCTCGCGCACCTCGTAGGACAGCACGCTGCCCTCCGGGCCCACCGCGCGCAGCAGGGAGCAGGTCAGCGCGCCGGACCCGGCGCCGGCCTCCAGCACCCGCGCGCCCGGGAAGATGTCGCCCCACATCACGATCTGCGCCGCGTCCTTGGGGTAGATCACCTGCGCGCCGCGCGGCATGGACAGCACGTAGTCCGCCAGCCGCGGCCGCAGCGCCAGGTAGGCGGTGCCGCCGACGGACGTGATCACCGAGCCCTCCGGCTTGCCGATCAGGTCGTCGTGCTTCAGCGCGCCGCGGTGGGTGTGGTACTCCTCCCCCTCGGCGAGCACCAGCGTGTAGTTCCGCCCCTTCGGATCGGTCAGACGCACCCTGTCGCCCGGGCGGAACGGCCCGCTCACCTGCACTTGATTGACTCCTCGAAACTCGCGCGATCGCAGCGCTCGATCTTCGCAGACCCGCCGGTCAGCGGACGCGGCGGCCCGACAGCGCCGAGCGCAGGTCCTCCCGGCGCAGCACCCCGGCCGGGCGGCCCTCGTCGTCGACCACGAGGAACTGCCACGCGGCGGTCTCGCGCACCCGCTCGGCGATCTCCTCCCCCGGTTCGGAGGCGAGCAGCACGGTCTCGGCGCGGATCGGCTCCGCGGCGAGTTCCGCCGGGGCCTGCGGTGACGTCTCGGCGAGCCGTTCGGCGGCGCCCTCGTCGAGCAGCCCGGCCGCGACGCCGTCCGCGCGCACCAGCACCACTCCCCTGCCCGCCGCGGCCGCCAGGGCGTCCGACACCGGGCTCTCCGCGGGCAGCTGCAGCACCGGCCGGGTCAGCTCGGTGACCGCGAGCCCCTCCGGCCAGCCGCGGTTGGCGTCGGCGGCCAGCTCCGACGCGGCGCCGGCGGCGACGAACCACGCGGTGACCACGCACACGCCCAGCCGCAGCCAGCGGTCCTCGGTGCCGGAGACCATGCCGAACATCGCCCACACCAGCAGCCCGGCCGCGACGATCCCGCCGCCCACGACGGCCGCGTGCGTGCCGCTGGCGCGGCGCCCGGTGACCGCCCACACGCCGGCGCGGAGCATGCGCCCGCCGTCCAGCGGCAGGCCGGGCAGCAGGTTGAACACGCCGACCGCGAGGTTGGCCACGGCGCACTCGGCGACCAGCAGCCACACCGCCCCGTCCGGCGGGACGGCGAACATCAGCAGGCCGCAGAACGCCGCGAGCAGCACGGACACGACCGGCCCGGCGGCGGCGATCAGCCCCTCCTGCCCCGGCCGCCGCGGGGTGCGGGCCACTTCGGACAGACCGCCGAGCAGGAACAGCCGCAGCCGCCGCACCGGGATCCCCATCCGCAGTGCCACCACGCAGTGCCCCAGCTCGTGGGCCAGCACGGACAGGCCGAGCAGGACGGCGAACGCCGCGGCCAGCGCCCACGACGTGGCCGCGGTCGCGCCGGGCAGGAGCCGGTCGACGAGCGGCTGGTAGAGCACCACCACCACGAGGGAGCCGACCCACCAGGACGGGGCCAGCAGCACCGGCACGTCCTGGACCCGGAACAGCAGCAGGCCGCCGTCGGCGGTGGTCAGCACCCGCCTCGGCTGGTTTCGTCCGTGCTCGCCGGTCGCGGCCATGCCGGACAGGGTAGAGCGTGTGGTGTCAGACGGCCGTGACCCGCCGCGGCGCGCGGCGTCGCGATCTTGTCGGACCCCTCGTTTAGGGTGCGGGGTATGGCTCAGACGGCGACCACGGATCCCCAGCTCGGCGTGCGCCGCCCCGCGCTGTCCCCCTCGCGGGCCAGCGACTTCAAACAGTGCCCGCTGCTCTACCGCTTCCGCGCGGTCGACCGGCTGCCGGAGGTGCCGACGAAGGCGCAGCTGCGCGGCACGCTCGTGCACTCGGTGCTGGAGCGGCTGTTCGCGCTGCCCAAGACCGACCGCGAACCGGACCGCGCCCGCGAGCTGCTCGCGCCCACCTGGAGCGAACTGTCGGCCGACAACCCGGAGTGGGCCGAGCTGTTCGACGGCGAGGACGTGCAGGGCTGGCTGGAGTCGGCCACCAAGCTGCTGGACAGCTACTTCCAGCTGGAGGACCCGCGCCGGTTCGACCCGGAGGCGTGCGAGCTGCACGTCGAGCTGGAGCTGGAGTCCGGGGTCCGGCTGCGCGGGTACGTCGACCGGCTGGACGTCGCGCCCACCGGCGAGATCCGCGTGGTGGACTACAAGACCGGCGCCGCGCCCCGCGAGATCGGCGAGGCCAAGGCGATGTTCCAGATGAAGTTCTACGCCGTGGTGCTGTGGCGCCTGCGTGGCGTGGTGCCGCGCCAGCTGAAGCTCATGTACCTCACCGACGGCCAGTCGCTGGCCTACGCCCCGGACGAGGCCGAGCTGCGCCGCTTCGAGCGCACGCTGGAGGCGATCTGGCAGGCGATCCTCAAGGCGGGCAAGACCGGCGACTTCCGGCCGAGCCCCAGCAGGCTGTGCGACTGGTGCGCGCACCAGTCGCTGTGCCCGTCGTTCGGCGGCACGCCACCGGAGTACCCGGGCTGGCCGGAGCCGGACCCGGGTGTGGAAACCGCACTGGACCGTGCTGACTGACGGGGGCGGATTGAGATGACGGAGAACGCTTTCTACCTGCCGCTGGGCGGCGATCGCTACCAGCCGACGGAGCACACGGCCGGGCCGTGGACCCCCGAGGCGCAGCACTTCGGGCCGCCGTCGGCGCTGCTCGCCCGCGCGCTGGAGAACCTGGCCGCCGACCGGCCGGGGCTGCTGGCGCGGGTCACCGTGGAGATCCTCGGCCCGGCGCCGCTGACCGAGCTGTCGCTGCGGTCCTGGGTGGAGCGTCCCGGCCGGTCGGTTGAGCTGCTCGGCGCGGAACTGCACGACGGCACGCGGGCGGTGGCGCGGGCCTCGGCGTGGCGGATCGCCGAGGCCGACACCACGGACGTGGCCACCGAGGAGCCGGCGCCACCGTCCCCCGAGGACTGCCGCCCGGCGTCGTGGCCGGACACCTGGGGCCGCGGCGGCTACCTGGGCGCGATGGAGTGGCGGCTCATCGCGGGCTCGCCCGCGGAGCCGGGGCCGGCGTGGGTGTGGGGCAGGCAGCGGGTCGAGCTGGTGGCCGGGGAGAAGCCGACGCCGTTGCAGCGGTTGTTCGCGGTCGCCGACACCGGCAACGGCGCGTCGAACTTCCTGGACCCGGCGAAGTGGTGGTTCATCAACAGCGAGCTGACCGTGCACCTGCGGCGCGCGCCGGTCGGCGAGTGGATCGCGCTGGACGCGCGCACGCTGGTCGGCCCGTCCGGGGTGGGCACGGCCACCAGCACGCTGTCCGACGTACGGGGCCAGGTGGGCCACGGCGCGCAGGCGCTGATGGTGCGGACACGCTGACGGGCGTGACCGTCCCCCGCGAGCCGCACGAGATCCACTACTCTGCGGCCAGAACCGACTGACCTGGGAGCGCTCGAGTGCAGATCACCTCGGTGGTCAACCAGAAGGGCGGCGTCGGCAAGACGGCGCTGAGCGTCGGGGCCGCCGCGGCGCTGGCCGAACGCGGCCGCCGGGTGCTGCTGATCGACCTCGACCCGCAGGGGCACGCGACCACGGAGATGCTGGGCCTGGAGGAGGTGCCCGCGCAGGCGCCGAGCCTGGCCAAAGCGCTCACCAAGATGTGGAAGGGGCCGGTCGAGGAGCTGATCGTGCCGCACCGGCGCAGCAACATCGGCCCCGGCGGCGCGTTCGACGTGATCCCGACCTCGCCCGGCATGTTCGACCTGGTGCGCAGGCTCGACCAGTTCCGGGTTCCGGGCTGGCAGCTGGCGCGGGTCGTGCAGTTCGCCAACTACGACCACGTCATCATCGACTGCCCGCCCGCCCTGGACGTGCTGACGAACAACGCGCTCGCGGCGACGCACGGCATCCTGGTTCCGGTGCAGCCGGACCGCACCAGCATCCGGGCGCTGCGGCTGCTCAACGACCAGCTGTACTACGTGCAGACCGCGCTCAACCGCCCGCCCATCCCCTATTTCGGGGTGGTGCCGGGCCTGTACCGGCGACCGATGTCGGGGTACGCGGTGGCGGCGCTGGAGGAGCTCAAGCAGTTCGGGTACCCGCTGCTGGCGCACGTCCCGCTCGGGGTGGTGATGAACGAGGCCGCCGCGCACGGCATGCCGGTCACGACGTTCGCGCCGGAGACCACCCAGGCGTTCGCCTTCCGCGAAATCGCGGCGGTGCTGGACGGGCACCTGGCGCGGCAGCAGCCGTCGGCCCCGATCCCCGCCGAGGACGACTTCGTGTTCGAGGACTTCATCACCCAGGTCGCGCAGACCCGCAACGAGAACGACAACGGCGCGCGGAAGAAGCTGTACGACCTGATGCCCAAGCGCCCCCGCGACTAGTGCGGCCGCGGTCGATCGCACGCCCGGCCGGGTCGTTCCGGCAACCGCTTTCCGCGGATGAGATCACCGCGATGGCCGAGCGCGCGTTCGGGGCGCCGCCGGTGTCCGCGGTGGAGCTCGGCGGTGGTCTGTACAACACGACCTACCGGGTGGAGCTGCCGTCCCGGGAGACCGTGGTCCTGCGGGTGGCGCCGGAACCCGCGCGGCAGTTCCGCGTCGAGCGGGAGCTGATGCGCAACGAGCACGTGAGCCTGCCGTTCTTCGCGCCGATCGCGCGGATGATGCCCCGGACGTTGTTCGCGGACTGGACGCGGGACATCGCCGGGCGGGACTACGTGTTCCAGACGTTCCTCCCCGGGATCCCGGCGCCGCGGGGGCTGCGGGCGTACCCGCGTCCACTGTGGACCGGCTTCTACCGCGGCCTCGGCGCGCTGGCACGCACCGTGCACGAGGTGCGCGGCCCCGCCTTCGGCCCGGTCGCCGGCCCGGCGTTCGCCACGTGGACCGAGGCGGTGCTGGCGTACTTCGCGGACACCGCCGCGGATCTAGCCGACGCCGGTCTCGACGCGTCGGACGTGCTGGCCGTCGCCCGGCTGGCCGAGCAACGCCGGGCGGTGCTCGACGAGATCACCGAGCCGCGGCTGCTGCACGGCGACCTGTGGACCGCCAACGTGCTCCTCTCCCCCGGCGCGCCGGAGCCGGTGATCGACGGCGTGCTGGACCACGACCGGGCGTCCTGGGGCGATCCCGCCGCCGACTGGAGCCTGTACGCCGCGTCGCGGCCCGATCCCGTCCGGGACGCGTTCTGGGTGGGTTACGGGCGGCCGGCGGACACTCCGCAGGCCCGCTGGCGGGCGCTGGTCTACCGGGCTCGGCACCTGGGCGCGGTGCGGCTGGAACGCCACCGGCTCGGCAACACCGACGGCGTCGTGGCGAGCTACTCCGAACTCGGGGCGGTCTTGGACGCGCTGGCCGCCGAACCGGCGCACTAAACGGCGCGCCGTATAGGTCATTATACACTGCGCGTGGCGCAGCGGTCGGCCCGCTCCTCCAGATACCGCTGCTCCGGCACGCTCAAGGTGCCCTGCGCGGCGCGGCGGTACGCCTCCGCCGCCGCGGGGAGATCACCGGTCCGCTCCAGCAGGTGCGCGCGCACCGCGTCCACGCGGTGGTGCCCGGCGAGCGCCGGGTCCTCCGCCGCCACCGCCAGCTCCCGCAGCCCGGCCTCCGGACCGTCCACTTCGGCCACCGCCACCACCCGGTTCAACGTCACCATCGGCCCGGGCGCCACCGCCGCCAGCAGCTCGTACAGTCCGGCGATCTCCCGCCAGTCGGTGTCCTCCGCCCGCGCGGCCTGCCCGTGCACAGCGGCGATCGCGGCCTGCAGCTGGTACGGGCCCACCGGCGCGGTCGTCAGCGCCCGCGTCACCAGCGCGGTGCCCTCGTCGATCATCGCCCGGTCCCACCGCGACCGGTCCTGCTCGGCGAGCGGTACCAGCGCACCACCGGGACCGGTGCGGGCGGCGCGGCGCGCGTCGGTCAGCAGCATCAGCGCGAGCAGGCCCGTCACCTCCCCCTCGCCGGGCAGCCGGGCGTGCAGCTGCCGCGCCAGGCGGATCGCCTCCGCGGTCAGGTCCACGCGCTGCAACGACTCCCCCGAACTCGCGGTGTGCCCCTCGGTGAAGACCAGGTACAGCACGTTGAGCACGGCGGCGAGGCGCTGTCCGTACTCGTCCGGCGCCGGCGGCCGGAACCGGGCGCCGGCGGCCTTGATCCGCTGCTTCGCGCGGCTGATGCGTTGCGCGATCGTGGATTCCGGCACCAGGTAGGCCCGCGCGATCTCGGCCGTGGTGAGCCCGCCGACCGCCCGCAGCGCCAGCGCCACCTGCGACGCCGGGGTCAGCGACGGGTGGCAGCACAGCATGAGCAGGGTGAGCGTGTCGTCCACCGCGGGCACCGGCGCCGGGTCCGGTGGCGTCATCAGCGCGACGTTCTCCTCGCGGCGGCGGCGCGCGGTCTCCGACCGCCACAGCTCGATCCGCCGCCGGGACGCGGTGGTGATCAGCCAGCCCTTCGGGTTGTCCGGCACCCCCTGGGCCGGCCACTGCGTCGCGGCCGCGAGCAGCGCCTCCTGCACGGCGTCCTCGCACAGGTCGAAGTCGCCGTAGCGGCGCACCAGCGCGGCGAGCACCTGCGGCGCCAGCTCGCGCAGCACCTCGGTCACGGCAGGAAGACGCTCAGGTCCTGCGTGGGGCGCACCTCGACCAGGCCGAGCCCCGCCTCCGGGATCCGCGCCGCCCACTCCACGGCCCGCTCCAGGCTCGCGCAGTCCAGCACGTAGAACCCGGCCAGCTGCTCCTTGACCTCGGCGAACGGCCCGTCCCCCGCGACGACCTGCCCCTCGGAGACCAGGACCCGCTTGCCGGTCTCCGGCGGCGCCAGCGACGCCGAGGTCACCACCTCCCCCGCCTCCTCCAGGTCGCGGTCGAGAGCCTCGTACGCCTTGAGCCCCTCCCGCTTCTCGTCGTCGGCCAGGCTTTCCCAGACCGCCTGCGACGCCGCGTTGCGGTAGATCAGCACCAGGAACTTCATCTGCCCTCCCGGACTCCTCACCCGGGATGTCGAGACCGGGCCCGCGGTCTCGACGTCACCGGTGGAAGCACACACCCTAACCGGAGGACGACGATGACCAGCACGAACGAAATCCACGCGGTGATCGAGGAGCAGGCGGCCGCCATCCGGGCCGGCGACGCGGACGCGGTCGTCGCCCGCTACGCGCCGGAGATCGTCGCGTTCACCCTCGCGCCGCCGCTGGCCCACGCGGCGGCCGAGATGCGCAACCCGGACAACCTGCGCGGCTGGTTCGCCGGGTTCGACGGGCCGGTCGACTACGAGGTCCGCGACCTGCGCGCCACCGTCAGCGGCGATCTGGCCTTCGCGCACAGCCTCAACCGCATGTCCGCGGTCCCCGCCGGCCACGACGGGCCGTTCACCCTGTGGTTCCGGTCGACGGTCTGCCTGCGCCGCGACGACGGCCGCTGGCTGATCGCGCACCAGCACCAGTCCACACCGTTCCACATGGACGGCACCTTCGCCGCCGCCCTGGACCTGGAGCCCTAGAGGAACTCGCCGACCAGCCAGGACACCAGGGACAGCGATCCCATCGACACCAGGGTGGACACCAGCACGCAGTCCCGCACGAACCGGCTGTCCAGGGCGTACTGGCTGGTCGCGATGAAGATGTTCTGCGCGGTGGGCAGCCCGGCGCACACGGTCACGATCATCAGCACCGGGTGCGGCAGGCCGAGCAGCAGCCCGATGCCGAGGGTGATCGCGGGCTGGGCGAACAGCTTCAGCCCGACCACGGTCGCCATCTCCACCCGCCGGGTCCCCATCGGTTCCCGGGCGCCGCCGGAGGTGAGCGACATCCCCAGCACCAGCAGCGCGGTGCCGACCCCTGCCGAGGCGAGCAGGTGCAGCGGCTGCGCCACCAGGTGCGGCAGGTGCAGCCCGCTCGCCCGGAACAGGATCCCGGTCAGCGACGCGGCGATCACCGGGGTGCGCACCGGCAGCATCAGCAGCGTCCGCCACCGCGACCGGCCCGGCTCCCGCGCGTCGGTCTCCAGCAGGGCCAGCAGCGACGGCATCAGCACCAGCGTCTGCAGCAGGATCACCACGATGATGAACGCGGAGTCGCCGAACAGCTGCAGCAGCACCGGGATGCCCAGGTTGCCGGCGTTGGCGTAGCAGGAGGCCATCCCGCTGACCGCCCACTCCGACAGCTTGCGCCGGAAGACCCACTTGCCCAGCGCGAAGCCGATCGCGCCCACCACGACGGTGCCGATCAGGAACGCGATCACGCCCGGGTTCAGCAGGGCGGTCAGCGGCGTGTCCTGCATGGTGGTGAACAGCACCGCGGGCATCGCGACGACGAAGACGTACTTCGTCAGCGCCGCCTCGGCCCCGTCGCCGAGCACGCGGAACCGGCCGAGCAGGTACCCCAGTCCGGTCAGTGCCCAGATCGGCGCGAACGCCGGCAGGACACCGCCGGTCAAAGCCGGCAGGAGCGGATGTCGGAGGCGAGCACCGCCTTCGCTCCCACCTCGGCCAGTTCGTCCATGATCTGGTTGACCTTCTTGCGGGGCACCATCGCCCGCACCGCGACCCAGTCCGGGTCGGCCAGCGGCGCGACGGTCGGCGACTCCAGGCCGGGGGTGATGGCGACCGCCTTGTCCAGCAGCGTCCGCGGGCAGTCGTAGTCGAGCATCATGTACTGCTGCGCGAACACCACGCCCTGCAGCCGGGCGGTCAGCTGCGCCTTCGCCTTCTGCGCGTCGCTGCCGGCGCGCTGCACCAGCACCGCCTCGGACACGCAGATCGGGTCGCCGAACGCGACCAGGTTGTGCTGCCGCAGGGTGCGGCCGGAGCCGACCACGTCGGCGATCGCGTCGGCGACGCCGAGCTGGATCGAGATCTCCACCGCGCCGTCCAGCCGGATCACCTCGGCCTCCACGCCCTGGCGGGCGAGGTCGTCGCGCACCAGCTTCGGGTAGGAGGTGGCCAGCCGCTTGCCCTGCAGGTCGGCCGGCTTCCAGTCCTGCCCGGCCGGGGCCGCGTAGCGGAAGGTGGAGCCGCCGAAGCCCAGCGCCAGCACCTCCTCGACCGGGGCGCCGGAGTCCAGCGCCAGGTCGCGGCCGGTGATGCCGAGGTCCAGCTCGCCAGAGCCGACGTAGATCGGGATGTCCTTGGGGCGCAGGAAGAAGAACTCGACCTCGTTGTTCGGGTCGAGCACGGTCAGGTCGCGCTGCTCATGCCGCTGGCGGTAACCGGCCTCGCCGAGCATCTCCGACGCCGGCCCGGCCAGCGCTCCCTTGTTCGGCACCGCAACCCGCAGCATGCCCTCACTCCTCGTTCGTTCTCGGCCCCGCTACAGGTAGCGGTACACGTCCTCGGTGGTCAGCCCGCGCCCGAGCATCAGCACCTGAACCCGGTACAGCAGCTGGGAGATCTCCTCGGCCAGCCGGTCGTCGGACTCGTGCTCGGCGGCGATCCAGACCTCACCGGCCTCCTCGAGCACCTTCTTGCCCTGGGCGTGCACGCCGGCGTCCAGCGCCTGCACGGTGCCCGATCCCTCGGGTCGGTTGCGGGCCCGCTCGGTGAGCTCGGCGAACAGCTCGTCGAAGGTCTTCACGGTCTGTAGATCCTTCCATCCGGCCCGCCCCGGGGGCGATCCGGGCCGCCGCTGCTGACGGCGACGTCACACCAGTGCGCGCAGCGTGTCCGCGTCCACCCCGGTCAGCGAGGTGCGGAACACCCGGCGGGGGCCGGCTTCGACGGACACGTCGTTGGGCACGACCAGCACGACGCAGCCCGCGGCGGCGGCCGACGCGGCGCCCGGCGGGGAGTCCTCGACGGCCACGCAGCGTGCCGGGTCCGCGCCGAGGAGCCGCGCCGCGCGCAGGTAGGGCTCCGGGTGCGGCTTGTTGAGCCCGTCCACCTCGTCACCGCAGACGGTGACGTCGAAGAACTCCCGCCCGATGGTGTCCAGCGCCAGCTCGGTCAGCGACCGCTCGGTGGAGGTGACCAGCGCCGAGGGCACCCCGGCGCGGCGCACCGCGGTCAGCGCCTCGCGGGCGCCGGGCCGCCACGGCAGCTCGTCGGCGAACAGGTTCGCCGTCCGGTCGCGGATCCACGCGCCGGTCTCCGCGACCGCCGCGGCGGTCGGCTCGTGGCCGGTCACCGTCAGCAGGAAGCCCGCGGTGGCGTCCATGTTGGACCCGACGAGCGTGAGCCGCTGCTCGGTGGACAGCGTCCCGCCCAGCCACTCCGCGCACTCGTAGAGCGCGACGTCCCACAGCTTCTCCGAGTCGACGAGCGTGCCGTCCATGTCCCAGAGCACGGCAGCAAGGCCGTCCGTCAAGTGGTTCTCCCTCTGCTCAGGTGTTGAAGTACTTGGCCTCGGGGTGGTGGGCCACGATCGCGTCGGTGGACTGCTCGGGGTGCAGCTGGAACTCCTCGGACAGCTTCACGCCGATCCGTTCCGCGTCGAGCAGCTCCACGATGGTCGCGCGGTCCTCCAGGTTCGGGCAGGCGCCGTAGCCGAGGGAGAAGCGGGCGCCACGGTAGCCCAGTTTGAAGAAGTCCTCGACCGAGCGCGGGTCCTCGTCGGCGACCGCGCGGCCGCTGGTGAAGTGCAGCTCCTGCCGGACGCGGCGGTGCCAGTACTCGGCCAGCGCCTCGGTGAGCTGCACGCCGAGGCCGTGGACCTCCAGGTAGTCGCGGTAGGCGTCGTTCGCGAACAGCTCGTTGGCGTAGTCGGCGATCGGCTGCCCCATGGTGACCAGGGTCAGCGGCAGCACGTCGACCTCGCCGGTGGCGCGGGGCCGGAAGAAGTCGGCCAGGCACAGGTAGCGGTCGCGGGTCTGGCGCGGGAACGTGAACCGCGCCCGCTCCGGGGCGTCGGCGTGCGCCTCGGTCAGCACCACCAGGTCGTTGCCCTCGGCCACGGCCGGGAAGTAGCCGTAGACCACGGCGGCGTGCTGCAGGACCCCGTCGGTGGCCAGCCGGTCGAGCCAGTACCGCAGCCGCGGGCGCCCTTCGGTCTCCACCAGCTGCTCGTAGCTGGGTCCCTGCCCGCCGCGGGCGCCGCGCAGGCCCCACTGGCCGAGGAAGGTGGCCCGCTCGTCGAGCAGGGCGGCGTACTCGGCGACCGGGATGCCCTTCACCACCCGGGTGCCCCAGAACGGCGGCACGGGCACGGGAACGTCGGTCGCGACATCGGAACGGGCGGGAATGGGGGCCTCCGGCTCTCGGGCGGACTTGCGGGCTTCGGCGATGCGCAGGGACCGCTCGCGGCGGGCCTTGCGCTCCGCTCTCTTCGCCGCCTCCTCCGCGCTGATCTCCGGCGCCAGCCCCCGCTTGGCCGCCATGATCGTGTCCATCAGCCGCAGGCCTTCGAAGGCGTCCCGCGCGTAGCGGACGTCGCCGTGGTAGAGCTCGGCGAGGTCGTTCTCGACGTAGGTGCGGGTCAGCGCCGCGCCGCCGAGCAGGACCGGCCAGCGCTCGGCGACTCCGCGGGAGTTCATCTCCTCCAGGTTCTCCTTCATGATCACCGTGGACTTCACCAGCAGCCCGGACATGCCGATCGCGTCCGCGCCGTGTTCGTCGGCCGCGTCCAGGATCGCGTTGACCGGCTGCTTGATACCCAAGTTGATCACGTCGTAACCGTTGTTCGACAGGATGATGTCGACCAGGTTCTTGCCGATGTCGTGCACGTCGCCCTTGACCGTGGCCAGGACGATCTTCCCCTTGCCGGAGGAGTCCGTCTTGTCCATGTGCGGCTCGAGGTAGGCCACCGCGGTCTTCATGACCTCGGCGGACTGCAGCACGAACGGCAGCTGCATCTGGCCGGACCCGAACAGCTCGCCGACGGTCTTCATGCCGGACAGCAGGGTGTCGTTGACGATGTCCAGCGCCGGCTTCTCGGCCAGGGCCGCGTCGAGGTCGGCCTCCAGCCCGGTGCGCTCGCCGTCGACGATCCGCCGCTCCAGCCGCTCGAACAGCGGCAACGCGGCCAGCTCCTCGGCGCGCGAGGCCCGGCTGGACGCGGCCGACACGCCCTCGAACAACGACATCAGCTTCTGCAGCGGGTCGTAGCCCTCCCGGCGGCGGTCGTAGACCAGGTCGAGCGCGACCTCCCGCTGCTCGTCCGGGATCCGCGCCATCGGCAGGATCTTCGACGCGTGCACGATCGCCGTGGTCAGCCCGGCTTCGACGCACTCGTGCAGGAAGACCGAGTTCAGCACCTGGCGCGCGGCGGCGTTGAGCCCGAAGGAGACGTTGGAGATGCCCAGCGTCGTCTGCACCTCCGGGTAGCGGCGCTTGAGCTCGCGGATCGCCTCGATCGTCTCCAGAGCGTCGCGCCGGGTCTCCTCCTGGCCCGTGGTGATCGGGAAGGTGAGGCAGTCGACGATGATGTCGGAGACCCGCATGCCCCAGTTGGTCACCAGGTCCTCGATCGTGCGGGTGGCGACGCGGACCTTCCACTCGGCGGTGCGGGCCTGGCCCTCCTCGTCGATGCACATCACCACGACCGCGGCGCCGTGCTCGGACACCAGCCGCATGATCTTCTGGAAGCGCGAGTCCGGGCCGTCGCCGTCCTCGTAGTTGACGCTGTTGACCACGCACCGCCCGCCCAGCCGCTCCAGCCCGGCCTGCAGCACCGCGGGCTCGGTGGAGTCGAGCATGATCGGCAGCGTGGACGCCGTCGCCAGCCGCCCGGCCAGCTCGGCCATGTCCGCCGCGCCGTCCCGGCCCACGTAGTCCACGCACAGGTCCAGCAGGTGCGCGCCGTCGCGGGTCTGCTCGCGCGCGATCTCCACGCAGTCCTCGTAGCGGCCTTCGAGCATGGCCTCGCGGAACTTCTTGGAGCCGTTGGCGTTGGTGCGCTCCCCCACCATCAGCACCGAGGCGTCCTGCTCGAACGGCACCGCCTGGTACAGCGAGGACACGCCCGGCTCGTGCCGCGGCCGTCGGGGCGCGCGCTCGGCGTCCCGCACCGCCTCGGCGAGCTGCCGGATGTGCTCGCCGGTGGTGCCGCAGCAGCCGCCGACCAGGCCGACGCCGAACTCGCGCACGAACCCCGACAACGCCTCGGCCAGCCCTTCCGGCGACAGCGGGTAGACCGCGCCGTCCGGGCCCAGCTCGGGCAGGCCGGCGTTGGGCATCACCGACAGCGGCACCCGCGCCGACTTCGACAGCGTCCGCAGGTGCTCGCTCATCTCGGCGGGGCCGGTCGCGCAGTTCAGCCCGATCACGTCGATGCCCAGCGGCTCCAGCGCGGCCAGCGCGGCGGCGACCTCGGTGCCCAGCAGCATGGTGCCGGTCGTCTCCACCGTGATCGAGGCGATCACCGGCACCTCGCGGCCCGCCCCGCGCATCGCCCGGCGCGCGCCCAGGATCGCGGCCTTGGTCTGCAGCAGGTCCTGCGAGGTCTCCACCAGCACCGCGTCCACCCCGCCGTGCAGCAGGCCGGTGACCTGCTCGGCGTAGGCGTCCCGCAGCCGCGCGTACGGCGCGTGGCCGAGCGTGGGCAGCTTGGTGCCCGGGCCGACCGAGCCCAGCACGAAGCGCGGGCGGTCCGGCGTCGCGTGCTCGTCGGCGGTCTCCCGCGCCAGCCGCGCCCCCGCCTCGGCCAGCTCGGCGATGCGGTCGGCGATCCCGTACTCCCCCAGGTTCGCCAGGTTCGCGCCGAAGGTGTTCGTCTCCACCGCGTCCGCGCCTGCCTCCAGGTAGGTGCGGTGGATGCCCCGCACCACGTCCGGGCGGGTCACGTTCAGGATCTCGTTGCAGCCTTCCAGGCCCGCGAAGTCGTCCAGGGACAGCTCGTGCGCCTGCAGCGCCGTGCCCATCGCCCCGTCCGCCACGACCACACGGGCGGCGAGGGCGTCCAGCAGCGGTGACGAGAAACGACCGGACATGACACCAGGCTACGGTCTCGTCACCGCCCGCCGGGTCGTAGGCTGGGTGGGTGAGTGACCCAGCCGACGCGATCCCACAGCCCGAGACCCCGGACCCGGAGGACACCACGGCCAGGGACCGGGTGATGATCCTGGCCTTCGAAGGCTGGAACGACGCAGGTGACGCGGCCAGCACGGCCCTGGAGCACCTCCAGCTGAGCTGGGACGCCAAGCCGCTCGCCGAGCTCGAGCCGGACGACTACTACGACTTCCAGGTCAGCCGCCCGACGGTGCGGATGGTGGACGGCGTCACCCGCAGGGTGGAATGGCCGACCACGCGGCTGGCGATCTGCCACCCGCCCGGCTACGACCAGGACATCGTGCTGGTGACCGGCCCCGAGCCGAACATGCGGTGGCGCGCCTTCTGCCGTGAGCTGCTCGACCACATCGAGGAGCTGGGGGTGACCACCGTCGTCACGCTCGGCGCCCTGCTGGCCGACACCGCCCACACCCGCCCGGTCCCGGTCACCGGCACCGCCTACGACCCGGAGGCCGCGGCCCGGTTCGGGCTGGAGCGCAGCCGCTACCAGGGCCCGACGGGCATCGTGGGCATCCTGCAGGACGCGTGCGTGCAGGCGGGCATCCCGGCGATTTCCATCTGGGCCGCGGTGCCGCACTACGTGTCCCACCCGCCCTCGCCGAAGGCGACGCTGGCGCTGCTGCACAAGCTCGAGGACGTCCTGGACGTCGAGGTGCCGCTGGGCGCGCTGCCCGAGCAGGCCGAGGAGTGGCAGCAGACGGTCAGCGAGATGGCCGAGGAGGACGAGGAGATCGCCGAGTACGTCCGGTCCCTGGAGGAGCGCGGCGACGCGGAGACCGCGATCACCCTGGAGGAGTCGAGCGGCGAGAAGATCGCCGCCGAGTTCGAGCGTTACCTGCGGCGGCGTCGTCCGGGCGCGGAGGGACCGGGACCGGCAGGCCGGTGAGCGGGCGGCCCGCCCGCGCCGCGCTCTACGTCGGTGGCCTCCTCGGCCCGTTCGGGGGCGGGGTGGTGTCGTCGATGCTGCCGGAGCTGTCGGCCAGCTTCGGCGTGTCACCGGGCACCGCGGCGTCCTCGCTGACCGCCTACCTGCTGCCGTTCGCGCTGGTCATGCTCGTGTCCGGGACCTACGGCGCGCGCTGGGGACCGGTGCGCACGATCCGGATCGCCTACGCCGGCTACGTGCTGGCGGCGGCGCTGGCCGCGCTCGTGCCGTGGTTCTGGCTGTTCCAGGTCACCCGCGGGCTGCAGGGCGTGGCCAACGCGTTCACCACGCCGCTGCTGCTGACCAAGCTCGCCGCGATCACCCCGGCGGACCGGCTCGGCCGGGCGCTCGGCACGTTCGGGGCGATGCAGGCGCTCGGGCAGACGTCCGCGCCCCTGATCGGCGGGCTGGCCGCGGAGGCCGACTGGCGGTGGGCGTTCGCCGGGATCGCGCTGGTCGCGCTGGCGCTGGCGGCGAGCCCGCTGCCGCCCGACGACCGGGCCGGCGAGCCCGGGTCGCGGCTGCGGGACGCGTGGCGGCCGGTGGTGCTGTGGGCCGGTGGTGTGGTGTTCCTGGCCTGGGCGTGCCTGGCCGGGCTGCCGTTCCTGGTCGCGTTCCGGGTCGACGACCTGTTCGCGCTGACGCCCGGGGTGCGGGGCCTGGTGCTGACCGCCTACGGGATCGCCGGGTTCCTGGCCGCGCGGCTGGTCGGCGCCGCCTCGGACCGGTTCGGGCCGCGGGTGGCGCTGGCCGCCGGGCTGCTGCTGGGCGCGGCGGCGATGGCCTCGATCGGGCTGTTCCCGTCGCTGCCGGCGGTGACGATCGCGTGGGCCGTCGGCGGGGTGTGCGGGCAGCTGGTGCTGGTCGGGATCAACGCGACGGTGCTCGGCGGGGAGGGCAACGGGCGCAGCGGCGCGATCTCGGTGGTCACCGCGCTGCGGTTCCTCGGGATGTCGGCCTCCCCCGCGGTGTTCACCGGGCTCTACCACGCCAGCCCGGCGCTGAGCTTCCTCGTCGCGGCCGGGGTGCTGGCGGCGGCGGTGCCGCTGCTGGCGTTGCGGCCGAAGTCAGAGGATGCGGCGTAGCGGGACCGGGCCGCGGGCACGCTTGCGCCACTCGCGCGGGTAGCCCAGCGACACCTCTTCGAAGCGGACGCCGTCGGCCCAGGTGGTGCGCGGGATGTGCAGGTGCCCGAACACGGCGACCTCGGCGCGGCAGCGCAGGTGCCAGTCCTCGGTGCGGGTGGTGCCGCACCACAGCGCGAACTCCGGCCAGCGCAGGGGCGCGGTGGGGTGGCGGTGCAGCGGCCAGTGCGACATCAGGACGGTGCCGTGGTCGGCGGGGACGGCGTCCAGGCGCTGCTCGCTGAACTTGAGGCGGTCGGCGCACCAGTCCTGGCGGGTGGGGAACGGGTCGGGGTGCAGGTAGAACTCGTCGGTGCACACCACGCCGGCCTCGCGGGCCTGGTCGAGCGCCTCGGCGAGGGAGGCGTCCTCGGCCTGCGGGGTGCGCCAGCTGTAGTCGTAGAGCAGGAACAGCGGGGCGATGGTGAGCGGCCGGTCCGCGTGGGGCCAGACCAGGTACTCGTCCTCCGGGGTGCGGACGCCGATCTCGCGGCAGCGCTCGACGAGGTGCCGGTAGCGGGCCTCGCCGCGCAGGTCGTTGCCGTCGCGCGGGACGGTCCACAGTTCGTGGTTGCCCGGGACCCACACCACCTCGGCGAAGCGCTCCTTGAGGGTCGCCAGCGTGGCGGTGATCGCGTCGATCTTCTCGGCGACGTCGCCGGCCACCAGGAGCCAGTCCTCCGGCGAGTCCGGGCGGACTTCGTCGATCAGCGGCGCGTTGCCGTTGTGGGTGACGTGGAGGTCGCTGGTGGCGTAGAGGTGGGGCACGGGTCCACCGTAGTCATCCGCCGCACCAGCCAGAGCACCCCGAGCGCGCCCGCGACGAGGTTGAGGGCGGCCTGGAAGTTCAGCAGCGGGGTCAGGCCGAGCGGGCCGACGAGCGCGCCGGCGCCGAGCATGCCGGCGACCTGGGCCAGTGCCTGCACGGCGAAGCCGGTGCTGAGCACGCGGCCGGTGCTGCCGGGCGGGCTGACGGTCTGGACGACCGACAGCAGCCCGGCGTTGAGCACGACGACCGGGACGCCGACGGCGATGAACAGTCCGATGTAGACGCCGAACGCGCTGGTCAGCGCCGGGGCGTTCCAGATGACGGCGGCGGTGAGTCCGAACGCGACGGTGCCCCAGCTGAGCAGCCGCGCGGGGGCGGCGTTGCGGGCGACGGTGGCGATGGCGAGGCCCGCGGCGAGCCCGCCGATGGCCTGGACACCGCGCAACAGCCCGGTTTCGGCTTCGCCCTGGCCGAGCGGGCCGCTGACGAACAGGACGAACAGGACGACGAACATCCCCTGCCCGGCGGACATCAGGGTGGTCATGAAGATCACCAGGCGGAGCCGGTGGTCGCGGCGGATGTCGGCGAGCCCGTCGAGCCAGGCCCGGACCACTGGGGCCCGGTGGGCGGGCCGGGGTTCGGCGAAGCGGGGCGCGAGGAAGCCGATCGCGGCCAGGAGGGCGGCGCCGTAGGCGACGACGACGGCGCCGAGGCCGGCGAAGCCGAGCAGCACCCCGCCGAGCGCGCTGCCCCCGAGGCGGGCGACGCAGGTGCCGACGCCGAGCGCCCCGTTGGCGGCGGTGGTCTGCCCGGGAGCCAGCACGGGGACGAGCGCGCTGCGGGCGGGCTCGAACACCGCCGCGAGACCGGACTGCAGAGCCATGACGAGGTAGATCACCGGAAGGCTGCTGCCGAGCAGCGGCACCGCGACGACCACTTGGCCCGCGCACACCGCGGCGAGCAGGGCGCGCCGGTTCCAGCGATCGGCGAGCACCCCGGCGACCGGACTGAGCACGACGGCGGGCAGCACGCCGGCGACCATGGTGGCGGCGGTCGCCGCGGGCGAGCCGGTGAGCGCGAAGATGTGCAGCGGCAGCGCGACCTGCAGCATCCACTCCGCGGTCTCGGCGAACATGCCGGCGGCCCAGAGCCGCGCGAAGGCGGGGGTTCTCAGTGGGCTGGGCATGGTCGCTCCTCCCCCGTGTGCTGAGCGGCGATCGGCGGATCTGCTGTACGCGCGGTGCGGGATGGCGGGCGCGGATTGCGGGACGGCGCCCGTCCGCCGCGGGACGGTGGCTGCGCCACGCGGGATGCTGCTCGCGCGCGGCGGGACGCTGGGCGCGCCAGGCGGGATGCTGCCCGCCCGTGGCGGGACGGCGGGGGTGCCACGCGGGATGCTGCCCGCCCGTGGCGGGACGGTGGCTGCGCCAGGCGGGATGCTGCCCGCCCACCGCGAGACGGCGGGCGCGCCACGCGGGGCACTGCCCGCCCGTGGCGAGACGGCTGGCGCACCCTCGAGAGCTCGCCGCCCAATGGCCGGGCCGCGTTGGCGGCACATCTGTGCGCCTTCGGCGCCGCGGCGCCGGGGTTGATTGCTTCGCCGGTCGCCCTGCTGGCCGCTTGCCGCGGCGGGACCAGCCGCCGCGCAGCGGCCACCCACCTCCGCGGCATCGACACCCCGGCCTCGGGCTTGGGCTCCCCTGGTCCGCTGCTCACCGGGCGAACCGCTCCCCACCGTGCGGCCAGCCGCCAACGTGCTTGTCCGCATCTGGTGCCGCGGCGGGCACGCTCCCCCTCCCCGCTCGTCCGGCCCTCGGCGCGTAGGCGGGACCCACGCCACACGCACGACCCGGCGCTACTCACTCGGCTTCCCGTTCGCCTCGACGCGGGGGTACGCCCGCCAGCTCGCCTGGACCGGCCGCGCCTCCGCCGGCGCCTCCGTCCGGATGGTCGCCACGTAGGGCCGCACCAGCGCGTCGATCGCCTCGGTCAGCGCCGCCAGCTCGGCCGGCGTCGCCCGCAGGGCGTAGGTGTTGATCGCCGATGCCTCCTGCCACTCGCGGTCGAACGAGCCGATCGTGTCCAGGAACCGCTGCGCCAGCACGCCGTCCTCGGCGATCCGCGCCCCTGCCGCGGCCAGCTGCGCCGTCCGCACCGCCGGGTCGGTCGCAAACTCGCCGAAGTCGAGCCCCACCGGCGTGGCCCGCCACGGCCGTTCCCGCCCGTCGGCCGCCTCGACGCGCTCCACCAGCCCCCACTGCGCCAGTTGCCGCAGGTGCCAGCTGCAGTTCGAGGCCGTCGAGTCCACCGCCTCCGCGCACTCGGTCGCGGTCCGCGGCCCGACGGCCATCAGGTAGCTCAGCAGCTCCGACCGCAGCGGGTGCGCCAGCGCCCGCATCAGCTCCGCGTCCCGGACCCGCCGTCGCGGCGGCAGCTCGGCGGCCATCGGCACTCCTAACGTGAAAGAGTCCTTTCGAAAGGACTCTTTCACATCTGGGGCCGGAAAACAAGTTGCCCTCCCGCGCTAGCCTGGAAGCGCCATGAAGAACTGACATCCCGACCGACCCGCGTCCGAGGCCAGGTGGCCCGGCGGGTTCCGCCATCGCACTCCGGCCGGTGATGTCCCATGTCTTTGCGCGTTCACGAGCTGTCCTTCGCCTACGGCTACCGCGTCCTGTTCGACCGCTTCGACTTCGCCGCCGACCCCGGCCAGCGGGTCGGCCTGGTCGGCGAGAACGGGGCGGGCAAGTCCACGCTGCTGAAACTCCTGGCGGGCGCCGAGATCCCGCACGGCGGCACCGTCCACACCGGACCCGACGTGGGATTCCTGCACCAGGAACTCGCCTACCCCGCCCACACCCCGCTCCCGGCGGTCGTCGAGGACGCGCTGGCCGGCATCCGCCGCGCGGCGCGGCGCCTGGACCGGCTCGCCGAGGCGGTCTCGGCCGATCCGTCGGAGGCGGTCCTCGCCGAGTACGGCGAGGCCCTGGAATGGGCCCAGGCACACGACATCTGGGGCGCCGACCGCCGCGCCGCGGTCGTCCTGGACGGCCTCGGGCTCGGCGGGATCGACCGGCCGGTCGGCGAGCTGTCCGGCGGCCAGCGGTCCCGGCTCGGGCTGGCCGCGCTGCTCATCCGGCAGCCGGCCACGCTGCTGCTCGACGAGCCGACCAACCACCTCGACGACCCGGCGATGGAGTTCCTGGAACGCCACCTCACCCGGCTGTCCGGGACGGTGGTGCTCGCCTCGCACGACCGGGTCTTCCTGGACGCGGTGTGCACGGCGATCGTCGACCTCGATCCCGCACTGGGCGGGCCGGCTCGCTACGGCGGCGCCTACCGCGACTACCTGGCGCACAAGCGCACCGAACGCGCCCGCTGGGAGCAGCGCCACGCCGAGGAGCAGGCCGAGCTGCGGCGGCTGACGGAATCGGTCGCGGTCACCGCGCGCGCCGTCGCCCACGACCGGCCGCCGAGGGACAACGCGAAGATGCTGTACGACTTCAAAACCGGCCGGGTGCAGAAGCAGATCTCCCGGCGGGTCCGCAACGCGCAGCAGCGGCTCGACGAGCTCACCGCCAACCAGGTGCGCAAGCCCCCGCCGCCGCTGCGGTTCGCGGGCGCGCTCACCGCACCGGCCGGCGAGGACGAACTGATCCTCTCCGCCCGCGGGATCCACGTGCCGGGACGGCTGGAACTGTCCGAACTGGACGTCACGGCGTCGGCGCGGCTCCTGGTCACCGGCGGCAACGGCGCGGGCAAGTCGACGCTGCTCACCGTGCTCGCCGGCGGGCTGGCGCCGCAGGCGGTGCGACGCCGGAAGGGCCTGCGCACCGGGATGCTCGCGCAGGACGTGACCCTGCCCGACCCGGCGCGGACGCCGCGCGGGCTCTACGCCGAGGCGGCCGGCCCGGACTCCCCCGCGCTGGCCGATCTCGGCCTGGTCGCGCCGCGGGACCTCGACCGGCCGGCCGGGCTGCTGTCGGTCGGGCAGCGGCGACGGCTCGCGCTGGCGATCCTGATCGCCCGGCCACCGGACCTGCTGCTGCTCGACGAGCCGACGAACCACATCTCGCTCACGCTCGCCGAGGAGCTGTTCTACGCGCTGGGCTCCGCGCCCGGCGCCGTCGTCCTCGCCAGCCACGACCGGTGGCTGCGCCGGGAGTGGGACGGTGCGACCCTGCGGCTGGAGCAGGGCCGCACCGTATAGGTCGTTATACGCCGATCAGAGCTCGACGCCCAGCAGCGCGTCGACGGCGACGCGGATCAGGCCGGGCGCGCCGGTGTCGCGCCCGCCCTGCCGCAGCGCCTCGTCGGCCCACGCGTCGATCGCCCGCATCGCGTTGACCGTGTCGAGGTCGTCGGCCAGGTGGTCGCGCAGGCGGGCGACGGTGTCGTCGGCCTCCGGCCCGGCAGGCAGCGCCACGGCCTCCCGCCAGCGCGCCAGCCGCTGCTGGGCGGTGGTGAGCAGGTCGTCGGTCCACGACCGGTCGCTGCGGTAGTGGCCGGCGAACAGGGCGAGGCGGATCGCGTTCGGGTCCACGCCGTCGGCGCGCAGCCGCGACACGAACACGAGGTTGCCGCGCGACTTGGACATCTTCTCGCCGTCCAGGCCGATCATGCCGCTGTGCACGTAGTGGCGGGCGAACGGGTGCTCGCCGGACAGCGCCTCGGCGTGCGCGGCGCTGTACTCGTGGTGCGGGAAGATCAGGTCGGAGCCGCCGCCCTGCACGTCGAAGCCCATGCCGAGCCGGTTGACCGCGATCGCGCTGCACTCGATGTGCCAGCCGGGGCGGCCGGGACCGAGCTCGGACTCCCAGGACGGCTCACCCGGCCGGGCGGCGCGCCACAGCAGCGCGTCCAGCGGGTCGCGCTTGCCGGGGCGGTCCGGGTCGCCGCCGCGCTCGGCGAAGAACTTCGCCATGGTCTCGCCGTCGTAGTTCGACTCGTAGCCGAAGCGGCCGGTGGCCGAGCGGTCGAAGTAGACGTCCGGGTACTCCGGGTCGTCGGCCCGGTAGGCCGCGCCGTGCGCGAGCAGCTTCGAAATGACCTCGACGATCTCCGGGATGCTCTCCACCGCGCCGACGAACTGCTTCGGCGGCAGCACCCGCAGCGCCTCCATGTCCTCGCGGAACAGGGCGGTCTCCCGCAGGCCCAGGACCACCCAGTCGTCCTGGTCCCGCTCGGCGCGCTCCAGCAGCGGGTCGTCGATGTCGGTCACGTTCTGCACGTAGTGCACCGTGTGCCCGCTGTCCCGCCACACCCGGTTGACCAGGTCGAACGCGAGGTAGGTCGCCGCGTGACCGAGGTGCGTGGCGTCGTACGGGGTGATGCCGCAGACGTACATGCGCGCGGTCTTGCCCGGCGTGGTGGGGCGCACCTGCCCGGTGGCCGTGTCGTACAGCCGCAGCGCGCGTGGCGTGCCCGGCACGTAGGGCAGGGGTACCGAGGACCAAGTCTTCATACCCCAACCCTAGGTGGCGTTCCGGTGAACCGTCCCGCCCGGTGGGAACGTTTCGCGTCACGAAGCGGTCAGCGACCGCAGTTCGTCGACGGTGCCGAAGAACGTGTCCTGGTTGCCCGGTAGCGGGCCGGCCACCGCGGACTGCCAGAACTTCGCGGTCCAGCCACCGGGCACCTCGCCCATCGTGGTGTTGTAGCGGGCCAGCCAGAGGACGTGGTCGGCGGCGAACGCGGTGCTGTCCGCCGTGCACGCCTTCCACCACCGGTTCGTCGTGTAGATGATCGGGGTGTGCCCGGTGCGCCGCTTCAGCTCGGTGCTGAAGTCGCGGATCCAGGCGACCATGTCCGCGGGCGACTTCGCGTAGCAGGCCGGCGTGTTCGGCGTGTCCTCCAGGTCCAGCGTCGGCGGCAGGGTCATGCCGTCGGCGAACCACTTGCCGTCGTGGGTGTGCAGGTACGCGGCCTGCTCGGCGCCGCCCGTCTTGTCCGGGCGCGCGTAGTGGTAGGCCGACCGGTACAGCCCCGCCGCCTTCGCGCCGCGGAACTGCGCCAGGAAGTTCGGGTTCACGTAGCCGACGCCCGCGGTGTCCTTCACGAACACGAACCGCGCGCCCGCCGCCCTGGCCGCGGTGAAGTCGGGCACACCCTGCGAGGCGCTGATGTCGAACCCGGCGACCGGCGCCGCGGGCTGCGCGGAGGCCACTGCGGGCGCGAAGCCGGCCACGAGGGCCGTCACCACCGCCACCATCCGGAAGATCGTTTTCGCTGCCACGTCCCGGACCGTAGATCCACTTCCGGGTCATCGCGCGGCGCGTGACCGCATCGGGTGAGTCAGGCGCCCGGGAACGAGGCGGCCCACATCGCCTCCAGGCCGGCCGTCAGCTGCTCCGACGTCGGCGCCCCGTCCGGGTCGAGCAGCCACTGCACGGCCAGCCCGTCGCAGATGGCGATCACGAAGCTGGCCACCGCCTGGCAGCGCGGGTCGTCGGCCGTGGTGCCGTCCGCCAGCGACCGCGCGACCAGCTCGGCGACCTTCGCGCGGCAGCGCCGGTACTGCTCGGCGAACTGCTCCCGCAGCGACTCGGTCCGCTCGGCCTGCGCCAGCGCCTCGACGTAGGACAGCAGCAGCGCCCGGCTGGCGGGCAGGCTGTCCAGCATCGCCGCCCACGCGCGCCGCCCGCGCTCGATCGGCGGGACGGCGGGCTCGGCCATCGCGATCGAGGCCAGCTTGTCGGTCCACTCCTCGAACACCTCGCCGATCGCGGCGTTGAGCAGGCCCGCCTTGGACCCGAAGTGGTACCCGATCGAGTGCAGGTTGGTGTCCGACGCCGCGACCAGGTCCCGCGCCGTGATGTGCGCGTACCCCTTCTCCTCCAGCAGCCGCCGCGCGGCGGCGAGCAGCTCTTCCCGGTGTCCCACACCGGAACCCTAGCTGGACACCCGAGTTACACGTGCGTATAAATGAGGCACCGGTCACGTCGAGGAGGTCGCGATGAGCGTCGAAACCCCGTCCCGGACGAGCGCGCTGCCGCTGCCGCCCGGCCCGAGGCTCCCGGCGGGCGTGCAGACGGTGCTCTTCGGCAACTTCCGGCACGTGCTGATGCCCCTGCTGCGGCGCCGCTACGGCGACCTCGTCCGCCTCAACCTCTACCCCGAGCGGCACGTCGTGCAGCTGGCGGACGTCGACCACATCAAGGCCGTGTTCAGCGGGCCCGCCGACGTGTTCCACGCCGGCGAGGGCAACATCATCCTCAAGCCGCTGATGGGCCCGCACTCGGTGCTGCTCACCGACGAGGACGTGCACCTGCGCGCCCGCAAGCTGCTGATGCCCGCCTTCCACGGCGCGGCGTTGCGCGGTTACCGGGAGATGATCACTGAGCTCGCCGAGGCCGAGGTCGCGAGCTGGACGCCGGGCCGGGTGTTCCGGTCGCACGAGCGCATGCAGGCGCTGACGCTGGAGATCATCCTGCGGGTGGTGTTCGGCGTCGCCGAGGGGCCGCGGCTGGACGAGCTGCGTGCCCTGCTCACCAGGATCGTCGACATCGGGGTGCTCGAACTGTTCGGCTGGCACAACGCGAAGCTGCGCCGGTTCGGGCCGTGGCGGCGCTACAGCCTGGCGCAGGACAGGGTGGACGAGCTGCTCTACGCCGAGATCGCCGACCGCCGCAAGGCCGACGACCTCGACGGGCGCGGCGACGTGCTGTCCCGCCTGCTGACGGTGCCCGCCGAGGACGACCGGCTCTCCGACGCGGAGCTGCGGGACCAGCTGATCACCCTGCTGCTGGCCGGGCACGAGACCACCGCTACCGCGCTGGCCTGGTCATTCCACGAGCTGGCGCGGGACCCGGCGCGGCAGCGGCGGGCGAGCGAGGCGGCCGACGCCGGGGACGAGAAGTACCTGGAGGCGGTGGCCAAGGAGGCGATGCGGCAGCACCCGGTGATCTCCGAGGTGGCGCGGCGGCTGACGCGCGACATCGAGATCGGCGGCTACCGGATTCCCGCCGGCTACACGGTGATGCCCTCGATCGCGCTGGTTCAGGGCGATCCGGCGCACCACGAGGACCCGGCGGCGTTCCGGCCGGAGCGGTTCCTCGACGGCGGCCCGGCGTCCGGCACGTGGTTCCCGTTCGGCGGCGGCGTGCGGCGTTGTCTCGGTGCCGGGTTCTCGCTGCTGGAGGCGACGATCGTGCTGCGGGCGGTGCTGACGCGGTTCGCGGTGGAACCGGACCGCGCCCGCGGCGAGCACTCGAAGCCGCGGCACATCACGATGGTGCCCGGGCGGGGCGCCCGGATCGCGGTCATCCCCCGGTGAGGAGCAGGCCGCCCAGCGCGACCAGGGCGAGCACCGTGACGGCCTCGAGGACGACGTAGACGAGGTGCGCCCGGGACCGCGGCACATCCTCGCCCGCCAGCACGCGGTCGGAGCGGCGGTTCAGCGGCGGCCGGACCACGGCGAGCTGCACGACGAGCACGACTGCGGCGACCGCGCCGGCCAGGTAGACCGGCCACCGGACGTCCGACAGGGCGACCCCGGCCGCGACGAGGATGGCGAGCACCACCTCGGCCCGGTTGAGCGCGCGGAAGACGATGCGCCCGATGCCCAGCCCGAGCGGCACGGTCACGCCGGGAGCGCGGAACTTCAGCGGCGCCTCCAGGAACGAGATGCCGAGCACCATGCCCAGCCAGAGGCAGGTGACACCACCGGCGAGTTCAGCCATGGAGAACCTCCAGTTCGGGGCAGGGGTACGGACCGGGGCAGGGCAGGTGGTTCGCGCGCGTCGCGGAGTCAGGCATCGGCCCGCCTCCGGTTCGGCGCGGGCATTCGGGGCGGCGCCGGTGGTCGCGCGCGGAGCGAGTCAGACATCGGCGGGCCGGTTCGGCGCTGGGCAGGTGGTTCGCCCGTGCCGCTGCGGCCACCGGCCGGCCCCGGCCGCGGCAGCGTTCGGAGCGGCGCGGGTCCGGGAGCGGCGAGGGCCGGTTCGGCGCCGGCCAGGTGGCTCGCCCACCGAGCCCACACAGCCATCGACTGCCCCGGCTCAGCGCGGGGGTTCGAGTCGGCGCGGGGTCGCCGGGAGCCGCGCGGGGCCATCTCGGCGCGGGGCCGGTGGTTCGCCCGTGGCGCCGCGTCAGCCACCGGCCGTCCCACGCCGCGGCAGCGTTTGGGGCGGCGCGAGGGCCGGTTCGGCCCCAGGCAGATGGTTCGGCCACCGAGCCCACCAGCCATCGACTGCCCCGGCTCAGCGCGGGGGTTCGAGTCGGCGCGGGGTCGCCGGGAGCCGCGCGGGGCCATCTCGGCGCGGGGCCGGTGGTTCGCCCGTGGCGCCGCGTCAGCCACCGGCCGTCCCACGCCGCGGCAGCGTTCGGAGCGGCGCGAGCGTCGGTTCGGCGCCGGCCAGGTGGTTCGGCCACCGAACCCACCAGCCATCCACTGCCCCGGCTGGGCGCGGGGGCTGGGGTCGGCGGTACGCTCGCGCGTCGGCTCAGGCATCGGCCGCCGTCTCCAGCTCCACCACGCACGCGTCCGGGTCGGCGAAGGGCAGCAGGCGGCTCGCGCGGAGGGGGCCGTCCGCGAGGGCGCCGTTCAGCATGCCCAGGTGCACCGAGCACACCGCGTCGCGGTGGCGGGACGCCAGCTCCAGGAACGGGCAGTGCCGCAGGCGGATCCGGTGCGGGTCGGCGGCCTGCTCGGGCTCGAAGCCCAGCTCGTCGAGAATGCGCACCACCTGCGCGGGCGTCTCCGGACGCGCGTTGAGGCGGCGGCCCCACGCGGCGCCCGCCGTCTCCGGGTCGCCGGGTCCGCCCGTCAGCAGGATCTCCGCCAGCACCTCGTAGCGCCGGTCCCGGCCCCGCGCCGCCACCGGCGGCACCCGGTACTCGGCCGCGGGCCGTCCCGGGCCGCGCGCGTGGCCCGGCGCCCGCTCGACCAGCCTGTCGGCCACCAGCTGGTCCAGGTGGAAGCGCACGCTGTTCGGGTGCAGCCCGAGCCGCCCGGCCAGTTCGGCCACGCCCACCGGGCCCGTCTCCCGGATCGCGCGCAGCACTTCGGCACGGCGTCCCGGCACCTGGTGCGTCATCGTGGCCTCCCCTGCGCGCGGGTTATCCTGGGCCTGAATTTATCCAAGGATTTTTCGTACTAACAGGGCGGGGTTGGATTGCGCACCACGGCACACCGGCACGGCCCGAGCGAGACCCTCCCGGCGAACCTCCAGGAGATCGCCGCGGCGGGCGACGGCGCGCCGGGCATCCTGTGGCGGCTGCGCGAGGAGGGCCGCCAGCTCGACGCGAACCTCGTGCACCTGCCCGCGGGCGAGCGGATCGGCACGCACGCCGAGCCCGACCTCGACCTGCTGCTGGTGGTCGTGACCGGCGCCGGGAAGCTGACCAAGGGCGAGGAGACGCTCGACGTCGGCCCCGGCTCGCTGGTGTGGCTGGCGCACGGGCAGGCCAGGGCGATCGAGGCGGGCCCGGAGGGCCTGGCGTACCTGACCGTGCACCGCCGCCGCCCGGGGATGCGGATCGGACTCCGCTAGCGGGGGCGATCGCGACCCCACTGGCGGCGGGGCAAGGCGGGAGACGGCACATCGCCGCGCCGCGGGCTGCGGGCACCGGCCTGCCGCCTCCGGGTGCGGCGGACCGGGGTGCGTTACCCCGCGGGGCGCGGCAGCCGCCGCGGGCCCCGTGCAGCCGAAATCCTCCCGGCGCAACGGCGATCGCCGCGCCAAGCCGCGCCGCCCGCAGGCGGTGGGACCGGCGGCGATCGGCGCATCACCGCCCGACGGGCCGCCGACGGCCGGCCGCTACCGCCGCCGGGTGCGGAGGTAGTCGCTGATCACCGCGGCTCCCAGGCCGTCCACCTCGGGCGCCACGACGCGCCCGCCCGACCGCCGCGCGATCAGGTCCACGAACGCCGCCAGCCGCGGGTCGTCGCCGAGGCGGAACACCGACACCGAGGCGCCCATCTTCGCCAGGCGGTCCACTTCGGACAGCGTCTTGACCAGGGTGCGGGGCTGGGGCGGGTAGTCGAACTCCGCGGTGCCGTCCGGTTCCAGGTGGGCGGTCGGCTCCCCGTCGGTCACCATCAGCACCACCGGCTGGGCGTCCGGGTGCCGCCGCAGGTGCCGCCCGGCCAGCAGCAGCGCGTGGTGCGCGTTGGTGCCCTGCTCCCACACCCCCTCCAGCCCGACCAGCTCCGGCAGCTCCACCGTTGCCGCGTACCGGCCGAAGGTGATCAGCTGCAGCGCGTCGTTGCGGAAGCGGGTGGAGATGAGCTGGTGCAGCGCCAGGGCGGTGCGCTTCATGGGCAGCCAGCGCCCCTCGGACACCATCGACCACGACGTGTCGACCAGCAGCGCCACTGCGGCTCGCGACCGCAGCTCGGTTTCCACCACCTCCACGTCGGACACGTCCAGCCGCACCGCGCCGCCGCCCGTCGAGGCCGTCCGCAGCACCGCGTTGCGCACCGTGCGGGACACCTCCCACGGCTCCCGGTCGCCGAACTGCCACGGCCGGCTCGCCCCGGTCGGCTCACCAGCCGCGCCCGCCGACTCCGTCTGCCGCTCGCCGGTCTTGCCGCGCAGCGAGTGCACGATGTCCGACAGCGCGGTCTCCCCCAGGCGCCGCAACGCCTTCGGGGTCAGCCGCAGCGAGCCGTCCGGCGCGCGTTCGAACAGACCCTGCGACCGCAGCTCCCGCTCCAGCTCGGACAGCCGCCGCGCGTCGACCCCGGCGTCCGGCCCGAGCTGGCGTTCCAGCGCCTCCAGGTCGATGTCCTCCAGGCGGGCGCCGGGGTAGGACTGGGCCAGCTGCTCGGCCAGCGCGTCCAGCTCGGCCAGGTCGGCCATCGCCTGCGCGCCCTCGCCCAGCCCCAGCGGGTCCTGGCCGCGGAACCGCGCCGAGGACGTCCAGTCCTCCCCCGGCCGCATCGCCTGCAGCCGCGCGTCCAGGCCGGCCAGCTGCTGCCCGATGCGCGGGTCGCCGAACGCCTGCTGCGCCAGCTCGGCCAGCTCCGCCCGCTGCTCGGCCGACATCGAGTTCAGCATCCGCTGGGCGGCGGCCGCCCGCGCGGCCAGCGCGTCGATCAACTCGTCCACGTCGCGCGGGTTCTCCGGGAAGAACTCGCCGTGGCGGCGCATGAACTCGTCGAACCGCTCGTCGATGTCGTCCACGCCGCGGGCGTGCGCGTCGAGCAGGGCGTTCAGGTCGGCCAGCATCTGGTGGACGCGCTCGACGTCCTCCTGGCTGGTGCTCTGCAGCGCCTGCTTCATGCCCTCGAACCGCGCGTCGAGCATCTCCCGGCCGAGCAGGTCGCGGATCTGCTCGTACTTCTCCCGGCCCTCCTCGGACCGCCACGGGTACTCCGACAGTTCGCGCACCGCGGCGGCCGTGCCCGGCGGCAGCGCGTCGAGCTGCGCCTCGGCGAAGCGGGCGTCGTCGGACGGGTCGGGGAACAGCGCCCGCTTCTCCGCGTCCAGCGCCTCGTCGAGCAGGCGCCGCACCTCCTGCAGCGTGCCGTCGAGGCGGTGCCGCCGCTGGATCTCGGCGCGGCGCTGCCACACCCGGCGGGTCATCTCGTCGAGCCCGCGCGTGTTGCGGGTGCCGCGGCGCAGCAGCTCCTCCAGCGCCGACCGCGGCGACGCGCCGTCCATGACCTCGCGGCCGATCTCGTCGAGCGCCTCGCGCAGGTCGATCGGCGGGGCGAGCGGGTCGGGGCCCTCGTGCCACGGCCCGTAGGACCAGCCCTCGGGTGCGGTGCTCACGGCCCGTACACCGTGGTCGCGTCGTCGGAGTCCTTGGCCAGCTGCCGCGCCAGGTACAGCGACTCCAGCGCCAGCTCGACGGCCGCCGCGATGCGTCCCGGCTCGTCGGTAGCCGACACCCCGGCGCGCTCGGCGACCTCGTGCAGCACCGGCAGCTCGGGCAGCGCGGCGAGCAGGTCCGCGCCCGGCACGCGCTCGCCGGTGGCGACCAGGTGCCCGTTGGACACCGCCTCGACCAGCGGGCGCAGGTTGAGCCCGCCGAAGCGCTCGCGAGCGGTCTCGGCCACCGCGCGGCGCAGCAGGTGCACCAAGTGCTCGGTCTCGCGGCCCTCCTCGCCCGGCTCGAACTCGATCTTGCCGCGCAGCACGGCGGGCACGGCCTCCAGGTCGACCGGGCGCGCCACGGCCGGGTGCTCGCCGGTCAGCGCCGCCCGGCGCAGCGCCGCCGCCGCGACGGTTTCCGCCGCCGCGACCGCGAACCGGGCCGAGACGCCGGACCGCTGGTCGACGACGGTCGACTCGCGCAGGTTGCGCACGAACCGGGCCAGCACCTCCAGCAGCGGCTCGCCGACCTCGGCGACCAGGTTCGCCTCCTGGCGCACCACGTCCACCTCGGCGGCGACGGTCAGCGGGTAGTGGGTGCGGATCTCGGCGCCGAAGCGGTCCTTGAGCGGGGTGATGATCCGGCCGCGGTTGGTGTAGTCCTCGGGGTTGGCGGTGGCGACGAGCAGCACGTCCAGCGGCAGCCGCAGCGTGTAGCCGCGGATCTGGATGTCGCGCTCCTCCATCACGTTGAGCAGCGCGACCTGGATGCGCTCGGCGAGGTCGGGCAGCTCGTTGATCGCCACGATGCCGCGGTGCGCGCGCGGCACGAGTCCGAAGTGGATGGTCTCCGGGTCGCCGAGGCTGCGGCCCTCGGCCACCTTCACCGGGTCGACGTCGCCGATCAGGTCGCCGACCGAGGTGTCCGGCGTGGCCAGCTTCTCGGTGTAGCGCTGATCGCGGTGCAGCCAGGTCACCGGCAGGTCGTCGCCCAGTTCGGCGGCGCGCCGCCGCGAGGCCGGGGTGATCGGCTCCAGCGGGTGCTCGGCCAGCTCGGAGCCCTCGATCACCGGGGTCCACTCGTCGAGCAGGCCGGCCAGGGTGCGCAGCAGGCGCGTCTTGCCCTGGCCGCGCTCGCCGAGCAGCACGACGTCGTGCCCGGCCAGCAGGGCGCGTTCGAACTGGGGCAGCACCGTCCGGTCGAACCCGACGATCCCCGGCCACGGGTTCCGGCCCTCGCGCAGCGCGGCGAGGAGGTTGTCGTGGATCTCGGTCTTGATGCTGCGCGGCAGGTGCCCGGCGGCGCGCAGCTCCCCCGCGGTGCGCGGGAGGTTCTCGGGTGCGGGTGTCACGACTACGACGCTACGCACGTCCCGCGGTGTCGTCGACGTGGAGCAACTCCAGCGTCCGGGTGCCGTATTCTGGATCGCCGTGTGCTGTCCCAGTGCGACCCTCACCGTGTGGGCCTCGGCGTGGCTGTCCGGCGCCGCCGCGTCCGACGACGTCCTCGACGCGCTCCTGGCGTGGGGCGAGGCTCACGAGGTGGTGGCCGCGGACGCCGAAGCCGCGGTGACGCTCGACCTCCCGCTCGCCGGCGACTTCCCCGGCACGCCCGTCCAGCTGCTCGCCGCGTTGCGCGCGCACGGCGCCGGCCCGGCCCGGCTGGTGCTGCCCGCGCCCGGCGACCCGCGTGGTCTCGGCGGCGGCGGGCCGTTCACCGAGGCCGCGATGCGGGCGGGTGAGGCCGTGCTGCTGCCCGGGCTGGGGTTCGGGCTGGTGCCGGTGCCGATCGCGGAGGGGCTGGTGCGCTGGTCGGTGCACAAGGTCGCGGTGCCGCTGAGCCCGGACTACGTGGCGCTGAGCGAGGCGGAGCACGGCCTGACCGACGCGATCCGCGATTCCGCGGGCGCGCTGCAGGCGCTGGACGTCGCGCGGGACCGGCCGGGGGTGCGTGCCGAACTGGCGGCGAAGCTGCGGGCGCGGCCGCACCTGAACTGGCCTGCCGGAACTCCGGGGCGGGCGCTGCGGGTGCTGCAGCGGGCCGACGAGGTGGGCGCGATCCTGGCGATCGCGGAGATCGACGAGCCGGGCGGCGCGCTGTCGTCGTCGGCTGCGGTGCGCCGCGCCGACGCCCTGCGCCCGCTGCGCACGGCGGTCCGCACGGCCCGGCACGCCGCGATCAACGAAGCGGTCCGGCAACTCACCGAACAGGGTGACCGGCAGCCCTGATCGGCGGCTTGACAGCGTGGTGTTTCCTTGATCCGCACACATCGTCGTAGCGGCAGGAGACATCTTCCGTGGATCTCGGTGACCCCACCACCAACCCGATCTCGTTCACGCTCGGTTCGGCCGACGAGTTCTTCACCGAGCCGGTCGGCGCGCGGGACGAGGACGGCTACCGGCGCGCCTGGCAGCGCGTGGTGGCCGAGCACGGCGCCGAAGCCGCCCGGGTCACCCGCATCGCCGCCTACTGGGAGCCCTCCGCCGCGGACCGCAGGTTCCTCGACGAGACCTTCGCCGACGCCGGGCTGCAGTTCATCTTCGAGCGGCCGGAACCGGCACGCTGGGACGGCGCGCTGGCGAAGGCGCAGCAGGTGCTCGACGAGATCCTGCGTGCCGAGGAGGCCGAGGAGCTGGCGGCGGAAGCCCGTCGCGCCAGGGAGAAGCAGGCGGGCGGCGAGCTGCTGCCGGTGCTGCGCAGCGGTTCCCTCGGCGGCAGCGACGTGGTGCGGCAGACGATGCCGTGGCTGCCGGTGGCCGGGCGCGACCTGTTCGCCACGTTCGCCTACACCGCGCTGACGCCGCACGGCACGGTCGGGATGCGGCACGTGCTCAGCAAGCACCTCGGCGGGGAGGCGGACTTCACCGGGATCGTCACGGCCGCGCTGGACTCGGTCAAGGAAGGCCTGGTCCTGGAGGAGGCCGTCACCGAGACCGGGCGCCTGATCCGGATGCACCGCCCGGACGGCTTCGGCGCGGCCGGCGCGGTCATGCTGCCCGACTTCCACGAGCGGATGTCCGGCATCCATGGCTGGGACGAGCTGACGGTGGCGATCCTCTGCCCGGACGACCTGTGGATCACGCGGTCCGGCACCCCGGACGCCGACCGGCTCGCCCAGGAGGTGCGGGCGGCCGGGCAGCAGGCGCCCGAGCTGCGGCCGTCGCTGCTGAGCGTCACCGCGACCGCGATCGACCTGGTCGTGGAAAGCGCTTCCTGACAGGGTTCAGGTGACCGGTCCGGGCTGGAGCACCAGCGCGGGCTTGCCGTCGACCAGGGTGAGGCCGACCTCGATCGAGGGGGACCCGCGGAAGCCGAAGCTCGCGCCGCCGAGGCCGGGGCCGATGCTGGACTGCGCGCCGCCGCCCTGGGGGTAGGTGACGCTGAAGGTGAGGCCCTCCGCGCTGATCGCGGTGACGCGCATGGAGGCGTAGTGGAACCGCGCGGCGTCCAGCGGGATGGTGGTGGGCTTGGACAGCAGCAGGGTGCAGTCGCCGTCGAAGCAGTCCCGCACCTTCGAGCTCGGCGGGGCGGGCGGGTTGGGGTTCGCGGTCGTGGTCGTCGGCTCCGCGGAGGTCGAGGTGGTCGGTGGGACGGTGGTGGCCGGGGCCGTGGTCGGTGGGGCCGGCGTGGTGGACGGCGGGGGCTGCTGCGCGACCGGGGCGGCGGTGCCGCAGCCGGCGAGGACCAGGGACAGTGCCGTGAGGGCGAAGACGTGCTTGCGCATGGTCCATTGGTAACGGGGATCGCGGCCGGGGTGGGTGCCGTTGTCCGGTTCCTGCCGTGGTCCGGAGTGGACGGTGACGCTTGAGCACCGACACCGCACCCGCGTTGCCCGCCACTGTCACGTTCCCGCCGCGGCCCGGGAATGAACCGTCACGCCCGCGGGTGCCGGATCCGCCGCGGGTCGAGCACCGGTTGAGCGAGACCGCGCCCGGGGTCGCCCGCCGTTGTCCCGCTCGCGCCGCGATCCGGAATGGACGGTCACGCTCGCGGGTGCCGGATCCGCCGCGGTTGAGGCTTGGGTTTGAGCGGTGGACGGTCACCTCGGCGGGTGCGGAATCCGCCGCGGTTCAGGCTGCGGTTCGAGCAGCGAAACCGCACCCGCGTTGCCCGCCACTGTCACGTTCCCGCCGCGGCGCGGAAAGGACCGTCACGCCCGCGGGCGCCGGATCCGCCGGGGTTCGGGCTGGGGTGTCTCCGGTTTGAGCGGCGACACCGTGCCCGGGTTCGCGACCTGCCACACCTCGCGGTCGAGCGTCTCCGGCTCCGCGGGCGCGGCCGTCTTCGCCGACATCGCCACCGGCCGGTAGCCCGCGGCGGTGGGATCGGCGACAGCCGACCGGCCACGCAGCCGTGCCGGGACACCCGGCGTCGCCTGGCCGGCCCGGGTGCGCCGCTCCTCTCCCGCCGGGGAGACCCTGGACCGGCGGCCCGTCGTCGACGCGGTGGTGCCCGGAACCATCGGCGGCATCATCATGGGCGGCACCATCGCCCCGCCCGTGCCCGGTGATCCCGGTTTCGCCCCGGCCGCCAGGTCGGGTGGCTGCGGCGCCTGCGGGACCTGCGGCGCGGCGGCCAGCGGGACGGGGTGGGCGGCCCGCTCGATCCGCGGCGGCAGACCAGACCCCGCCGCGGCGCGAGAACCGGACCCCGCCGCGGCACGACGGCCGGACGCCGCGCGGCTCGTGGCTGCTCCGGGACGGGCACCACCCACCCCGGTCCGCGGGCCGGACTTCGCGCCCGGCCACCCGGCGCCGGACGGGACCGCGACCAGTCCCGGCATGGACACGCTCCCGGGCGGCAGCGACGAACCCGGCACGAGGCCCGGCGCGAGACCGGGCGCGAGGTCGCCGGTGAGCACGAACACCGGCGCGGCACCGGCGGAGGCACCGCCCACCGCGGCCAGGACCGCCTCGGCGGCGGCGAGGAAGTACCGGTCGAGCTCGTCGAGATGACCGGCCGCTTCGGTGTGGCTCGCCTCGGTGCCCCGCTCGACCGTGCCTGCCACCTTGCCGCGGGTCAGCACGAGCTGGGCGGCGAGGTCGTCGAGCGCGGCCCACGGCCGGGCGGCCGTGATCCGGTCGAGCGCCTCCTCGATCGCGGCACGACGACGCTCGGCACGCGCGGCGAAGTCCGCCCCGGTGGCGTCCGTCCACTCCGGACGCAGCCGGTCCAGTTCGCGGCCCAGCGCCGCGGAGAGGTCCCTCAGCTCGCCGGCGACCGTCCGCCACATCCGCGCGGCCTGCTCGACCCGCTCGAGGTGGCTGTGGGCCTCGACGTCGGCGAGCGCGAACTGCACCATCGCGGGCAGCCTGTCGTAGTCCACGATCACTCCTCCCCCGGCAGGAACGCGAAAGCACGCGCCCCGGCGTCGTCACCGGCCTGGTAATCCGCGGCCGCGGCGGCCGCCGCCTCCCGCAGGGCCGTGATGGCGTCCCGGGTTTCGGCCAGGAACTCCGCGAGCGCGAGGGTGGCGACCGCGTCGGCGGCGGCGAACGTGCCGCACGCCTGCATGCCACCGGCGCACGGCTCCGATCCGGGCGGCTCCGCGACCGCGGCGGGCGGCTCGATCCGCGAGGCGAACTCGCGCATCGCGTCCGGGTCGCCGTCCAGCGTTTCGCACATGGCTCCTCCGTTCAGTCCTTCGCGAGCCACGCGAGCTGCACGAGCCGCGGCGCGTGCCGCCGCCCGGTCAGCCACGCCCGGCCGGGCGGCAGCAGTTCCGGTTTCAGCCCGCCGAGCAGCGGCCCCTCGTCCTTGTCGCCGGACATCAGCAGCCCGGGCGACCCGACGTCGCGCAGCCGGGACAGCAGCGGTTCGAACAGCGCCCGGCTCGCGCCCCCGGTGCGGCGCGCCAGCACCAGGTGCAGGCCGATGTCGCGGCCCTGCGGCAGCAGGTCCAGCAGCGGCAGGAACGGGTTGTCGGTCTGGCTCACGGTCAGGTCGTAGTCGTCGACGAGGACGAACAGCTCGGGCCCGCGCCACCAGCCGCGGTCCCGCAGCTGGTCCGGGGTCACGTCGGGCCCGGGCAGCCGCACCCGCATCTCGTCGGCCACCTGCCGCATCAGCTGAGTGGTCGTCTCCCGGTCGCTGCCGTAGCCGATGAGGTGCTCGGTCGTGACGTCGCCCAGCAGCCCGCGCCGGTGGTCGACGACGATCAGCCGCGCCCCGGCGGGTTCGTAGGCGTCGGTGATCGCGCGGGCGACCGCGCGCAGGAACGTCGTCTTGCCCGCCTCGGTGTCGCCGAGCAGCACGACGTGGGGGTCGGCGCCGAAGTCCAGGTGCACCGTGCCGAAGTCGTCCTCGGCGATGCCCACGGCCAGCCGGTGCGACGCCGCGTCGTGCTCGCCGGCGAGCTGCGCGTAGGGCAGTTGCGCGGGCAGCAGCCGCACGGGCGGCGCGGGCGGGCCGGCCCATCCGGCGGCCACCGCCTCGACCAGGGCACGCACGCCGCTGCCGAGATCGGCCGGATCGTCGTCGCCGTCGATGCGCGGCAGGGCGATCAGCATCTGGTGCCTGCTCGTCGTGACGCCGCGGCCCGGCGCGCCCTCCGGGACCTTGATGGCCGAGGCCCGGTCCACCATGCTGTCCACCGGATCGCCGATGCGCAGCTCCAGCCTGCTGCCGAACAGGTCGCGGATGTTCATGCGCAGGTCGAACATCCGGGCGGCGGAGACGATCACGTGGACGCCGTAGGAGAGCCCGCGCGCGGCGATGTCGGTCACCGCCGCCTCGAGGTCCTCGAACTCGCCGCGAAGCGTGGACCACCCGTCGACGACGAGGAACACGTCGCCCCACGGGTCCGCGCTCCCCCGCCGCCGGTAGGCCGCCATGCCGTCGATCTCCCCGTCGGCGAAGGCGCGCTCCCGCCGTGCGATGAGGGTCCGCAGTTCGGCGATCGTGCGCCGGACCGCGCCGGGGTTCTGCCTGCCCGCGACACCGCCGACGTGCGGCAGGCCGCGGATCGACGACAGCGTCCCGCCGCCGAAGTCCAGGCAGTAGAACTGCACTTCGCGCGGGGTGTGGGTGAGGGCGAGGCTGGTGATGATCGTGCGCAGCGCGGTGCTCTTGCCCGACCGCGGCCCGCCGACCACCAGCACGTGCCCCGCCGCCCCGGACAGGTCGAGCACCAGCGGGTCCCGGCGCTGCTCCAGCGGACGGTCGGTGATCCCGATGACGGCGCGCAGCGCGCCGGCCGGGCCCTCGTGCGCGCCGAACCCGCGGCCGTCGCGGTGCTCGAGTGCGGGCAGCAACGCGTCCAGCGTGGGCGACTCGGCCAGCGGCGGCAGCCACACCTGGTGGGCCGGGGTGCCGCGGCCGCGCATCCGCTCGACGAGGATGTCCAGCACGCTTTCGCCGACCGCGTCGTCCTCCTCGGCGGCCTCCCCCGGGACCTCGGCGGGCAGGGCGGGCGCCAGGTACCGGGTGGAGTACTCCAGCAGCTCGGGCACGTCGTCGCCGCCGCGCTCGGCCGCGCCCCCGTCGCGCACGCGGTGCGCGCCGGAGACGTAGGCCGAGCGGAACCGGACCATGGCTTCGTCGTCGCACTTGAGGAATCCGTGCCCGGGCGCGCGCGGCAGCTTGACCGCGTCGCCGACGCCGAGGACCGTCCGGCTCTCCACCTCGGAGAAGGTGCGCAGCCCGATCCGGTACGACAGGTGGGTTTCCAGGCCACGCAGGCGGCCCTCCTCCAGCCGCTGGCTGGCGAGCAGCAGGTGCACCCCGAGCGACCGGCCGACCCGGCCGATCTGGACGAACATGTCGATGAAGTCGGGTTTGGCGGACAGGAGCTCGCTGAACTCGTCGCAGATCACCAGCAGGGTCGGCACCTCGGGCAGCGGCGCGCCGGTGGCGCGGGCGCGCTCGTACTCGCGCAGCGAGGCGAAGTTCCCCGCCGCGCGCAGCAGCTCCTGCCGCCGCAGCAGCTCGCCGTTGATCGCGTCGGTCATCCGGTCCACCAGGTGCAGCTCGTCGGCGAGGTTGGTGATGACCGCGCTGGTGTGCGGGAGCTCGTCGAGCGTGGCGAAGGTGGCGCCGCCCTTGAAGTCGACGAGCGCGAAGTTCAGCGAGCTGGGCGGGTGGGCGACCGCCAGCGCCAGGACGATGGTGCGCAGGAGCTCGCTCTTGCCGGAGCCGGTCGCGCCGATCAGCAGGCCGTGCGGCCCCATGCCGTCCTGGGCGGGCTCCTTGAGGTCCAGCTCGACCGGGGTGCCGTCGGTGGCGACGCCGAAGCGGATCCGCAGCCGGTCCCGGGTCGGGCGCTGCACCCAGGTCGCGGCCGGGTCGAACGTGCGCGGGTCGCCGATGTCGAGCAGCTCGGCGAGGTCGAGGTCGGTGCTCAGGGGCTGCTCACCGCGCCCGCCCGCGCTGGCCCGCAGCGGCGCGAGCTGCCGCGCGATCGCCTCCGCCGCCGGGATGTCCAGGGCGTCGGCGTGCCCGAGCTGGACTGTGCCGTCGATCGTCTCGCCCGTCAGCGCGCCGTCGGCGGCGACGTGCAGGACGATGGTCGCCGGGTCGAGGGCGCGCGGCGGCGGGGTGCGCAGGTCGACGAGCGTGACGCCGTCCAGGCCGCCGTCGGCCATCAGCTCGTCCGAGCCCGCGGTGGACCCGCCGTCGAGCACCACCACCAGGTGCGGCAGCGCCTCGCGGTTGTCGAAGGCGGGGTCGAACCGCTTCCGCTCCCCGAGCAGGTCGTCGACCATCGCCTCGATCGACACGATCGACGTGGCCACGAGCCGCAGCGGGCCGGCCGCGTCGGTCCGCTCGGGGTGCAGGGCGTGCGGCAGCCACTTGAGCCAGTCCCACGCCTCCTGCGCGGTGTGCGCGGGGCAGGCGGCGATGCGCAGGTCGTCGGGCGAGTGCAGCGACGCCAGCTGCACGAGCACCGCCCGCGCCAGCGCCGCGCCCCGCGCGTGGTCGCCGGTGACGTGGATGCGGCTGAACCCGTTGACGGCCATGGCGAGCGGCAGGCCGGGCACGGCGGTGTAGGTGGTGAGGAAGCGGCGCAGCGCGAGCGCGGACAGCGGCTCCAGCTGCTCCAGCGGCTTGGCCTCCGGCGGCACGAGGGTCAGCGCCGGGCGCTGCGGGCCGGTGCCGATGCGGGCGACGCCGAAGTCCGCGTCCAGCGGGCGCCGTTCCCACAGACGGTGGCTGCCGACGAGGGTCAGCAGGGACTCCGGTTCCGGGTGCAGGTACACCATCGCCTGGCGCTGCTGGTGGATCGCGCGGGTCAGCCGCAGCCGGTGCTGCCCGAGGTGACGCAGGTAGGCGCGGCGTTCCTGGGCCATCTCCCGCTTTCCCGGACCGGCGGAGTTGAGCAGCGACACCGCGATCATGCCCAGCACCCCGACGCCGAACAGCCCGAACACGACCAGCCGCAGCACGCCGGAGCCACGCCCGAAGCTGCCGGTGAACAGCAGCATCATCGCCGCCATCATCGCGATCATCGGGATCACCATCAGTACCTGCGTCCACTGCCTGCCCGCCGGGCGCGGGATCTCCGGCGGCGGGTCGAGGATCAGCTCACCCGACGGCTGCTCCGGCGCGGGACGGCGAACCGGCCTGCGCACCACGACGGTCCCCATCGCGACTCCCCTCTCTGCCCGGACCCGATCCTCGCCTGAACCGCTCCGATGAGGACGGTGGTGGCAGGAACGTGCCGCGTCGTGCCGCCGGCGTCCGGTGCGCACGATCCTGGCTCCATGGAGCTGCCGAGCATCGACCACGAAGCCCGCCGCGCCGGTTACCGGCGGCTGCGTGACGACCTGCTGGAGATCCGGTCCAGGGTCGCCGACGTCACCGCCACCGCCGAGTCGCCGGACGGCCTGATCAGCGCGACGGTCGCCGGCCGGGGTGAGCTGACCGGGCTGCGCATCGATCCGCGCCTGTACCGCTCGCCCGATTCGACGGCACTGGCCGCGTCCATCCTGGACACGATCCGGGACGCCGTGGACGACAGCCGCGAGCAGATCGCCGAGATCACCCGGGAATACCTGCCGGCCGGCGCGGCTGGCAGGAACGTGCCGCGCCCGTCCTCCGGCGGCCGCGCCCGGCTTAGCGTCGGGGGCGGCGAAAGCCGCGGAAACGGAAGGAGAATCCAGTGACCGGTAACGGTCTGATGGACGCCAACACCGAAACCCTCACCAGGGTGGTGCAGATGGCGGCCGTGGTGGTGCAGGAGATCGAATCGCAGCGCGGGAAGCTCGACGGGGAGGTGAACTCCGTCATTCCCGCGCAGTGGAGCATGGATCAGTCCCAGTCGCTGCTCGTGGCGCACAAGAAGTGGGACGCGGCGATCCGCAACCTGTGCGAGAAGCTGCAGAAGCTGGGTGAGGACACCCAGTTCGCCGTCAACGACTACATGGACGTCGACCAGCAGGGCGCGCGGTGCTTCAACGGCGCCGACAGCGGGTCCGGCTTCGGGGGCTCCGGGTTCGGGTCCGGTGGCCTGGGGTCCGGCTTCGGTGGCACCTCGGGTGGCGGTGTCGGCTCCGGCCAGACGTACGCGTTCGCCGGGGTGCTCCGCGCCCTCTGACCGGGCACCACACAACGGAAAGGAGTTGACTCGTGACCCGTAAACTCGCGATGTTCGGTGCGCTGGACGGCCTGTCGGCGAGTATGAACGGCTGCGTGCAGGGCGTGCAGCAGTCCATCGATTCCTGGCGCCAGGCCTCCGGGATGGGCGAGAGCGACTGGCTCGACTCGGCGGGCGGGCAGTTCGCCGAGATCAGCCGGGCCTGCCAGCAGGTGATGGCCGCGGGCCAGGAACTGCTGCAGGCGATGAACCAGGGTGTCCAGACCTGCAACCAGGAGAACATGGGCGCGGTGCAGCGCTCGTGCGCCCGGCTGGGCGCCTGAGTCACGACCGTGGTGTCCCGGTGCGCACCCGGCGCACCGGGACATCCGTCGTCCGGAGGAGCTTGACATGGCTGAGGCAACGTCCGGCGGCACCGCGACCGCGCCGCAGAGCGACGCCCCCGCGGCCGCCCCGCCGTCCGCCGAACCGGCATCGGGCAAGCAGGCGGCCGAGGACACATCGAAGGCCCAGAACAACTCGAAGGCCGAGAACACCTCGAAGGCCGAGAACACCTCGAAGGCCGAGAGCACACCGGCCGCCGGGCACCGTGACGGCGGCGGCGGTGCGGACGGGTCCACTGCGGACGGTGCGGAGACCGGTGGGGTCGCGGGGGAGGTCCTCGCGGACGTGCCGCCACCGGATCCGGGCCCGGTGCAGGCCGCGCACGAGGGGTGGGAACCCGTCGCCGAGCGGGCCCGGCAGACCGGCGAGGAAGCCCGGGGCGCGACGCGGGAGCTGCCCGGCGCGTGGCCGGACGACAGCGGGGCCGCCATGTCCGAGCGCACCGGGTCCGCCGTCCGGGAGACCGACGAGGTCGCTCAGGACGCGCAGACCGTGACCGCCACGTTGAACAAGACGCGGGAAGCCTACACACGCGCCCGGTCCCAGATGGAGGCCGAGGCACAGCAGGCGGACGACGACGCGCGCCTCGCCCACGCGACGATGGGCCCCGGCCCGGAGGCCGACCTCGCCACCGAGCGGGTCAAGCAGACCGCGCGTGAGGCGAACCTGCAAGTGCGCACCGCGACCCAACGGCAGGTGGACGCGGACTGGGCGAACGTCCGCCTCACCGGAGCGGAGCAACCGCCGGGGACTCCGGACCCCGGTCACCCGGCGCCGCAACCCGGCGGCGCTGGGCCGGACGCCGCCGGGGACCTCGACCACGCACAGCGCGTGCTCGACCAGGCGGGCCGCGACGGACTCGTCGCGAACCTTCCCAGGCCGCCCACGGACGAGGAGCTGCTGCGCGACTACCAGACCGGGGACGAGGAGACGATCGAGGTCATGGGCAAGCAGGTGGTGCCCAGCGAGGTGCTGGCGAGCGCCCTGCGGGACCCCACGGGCCTGCCGATGATCGACCCGATGAGGGTGAACCCGGCCAACTCCTGGCGCCACTGGGAGATCTCGGAGGACGCCACCGCCGCGGGCGAGCAGAGCTTCCCGGATCCGGACGGCTCCGGACCGGCGGGCGGCCGTGAGGGCACCGGCGACAACCATCGCGACGCGTTCCGCCACGCCTACTGGAACGCGCTGATGGCCAGGGAGTTCGGCGAGAATTCGGCCGAGCAGGTCGGCACCGCGCACGAGCGCCGGCCCGACGACCCGGTCGACGGGCAGCCCCCGCTGTTCGCGGAACGGCAGGAGGCGATGGACCTCTACAACAACGAGATCGGCCGCCGGATCGCGACGGAGCTGGGACCGCAGGCCACCGACGCCGACGTCCGGGCCGTGATCGAGCAGGCCATCCGCGGCGGGAAACTGGTCGTGTTCAACCAGGACCACACCGGCCTCGTGCCCAGCGGCGGTGCCGAGGACTTCCCGCCGTGACCGTCCCGGGTCGCTGTCCCGCCAGGCCGCCGCGTGGCCGGAACAGGTCACCGTCCACTGTGCCCCTCCCGCCGCCGCGACACTGAAAACACCGAGACTCCGGACAGACCGGCGACGCTTCAGGGGAGTGCAGAGGTGCCCGAGTCATCAGGAAACGGCGGCAGCGCACCGGCCGAGGCCGCACCGGCGAAACCCGCCGAGGCCGCACCCGCGGCCGAGCCCGCCCCCGCGGAACCGGCCGAACCGGCATCGTCCGAACCCGCCTCGTCCGAACCGGCCTCGTCCGAACCCGCCTCGTCCGAGCCCGCGTCGGCGGAACCAGCCAAGGACGCACCGGCGGAACGGGCCGAGCGCGCATCGGCCCAAACCTCCGGCCAGGAGGAACCCCGGAACGAGCCGGGCCCGCAGGCGCCGGCCCGCAACGACAACTCCGCTCCGGGTGATTCTCCCGGCGGCGAACTCGGCAAGCGCGTCTTCGGGGAAAATCCGCTGTCCGACGCCGACACCGGCGCGCTGGGCGAGGCGCGCGACCGGGCCGCGCGGGCCGGGGAGGACCTGCGGGGCACCGCCGAGAACACCACCCGCGCGGCCGGCGATGGCCAGTGGCGAGATCCGGCAGGGCAACGGCACACCGAGCAGGTGAACGCCCAGGCAGCCGACGTCGCCGCGCTCGGCGACGGCATGGACGAACTCGGCCGGTACCTCGACGAAGGCGCGCGCATCCACGACGGCGTCCGCGAGACGCGGGTGAGCGCGGTCGACCAGGACAACCCGGTCTACGAGCTGGCGGGCGCGACCTTGCCCCCGCCGGAGAGCGACGCCACTCAGAACCGCGTTGCCCGCGACGCGATCACCCGCGACCGGGAGGTGATCGACCAGGGCGTGGAACTGATGCGCCAGGCCGGCGAGCGGTTCATGCGCGGCACCGAGCAGGCGTTCGGGGCGCTGCGCGAGCCGACGGAGCAGGTCGGCCAAGCCCTCCGGGACCAGGGCTGGCACGTCACGCCGGTCCAGTACGAACGGGGACCGGTGGAGCGCGCGCACCGGCTGGAAACCACCGTCGCGGAGGGGAAGGCCGGATGGCGCGAGCGCTTGTCCGGGGCGAACAAGACCGGCGACCACGCCCAGCGCAGCAAGCTGACCGATCCGTCGGCGACCGTGAACTACGACGCGGTGCGGGACGCGTCCATCCAGCTCGATTCCGGGCAGCGCCGGCTGGAACTCGCCGGCCGGGACGTGCCCGTCCAGGTCACGGCCGACGCCACGGCGTGGCGCAGCGACCAGTTGCCGGACCAGGGCGGGTGGTACACCGAGTACCTGGACACCCCGACCCCGAAGGCGGGCCGGTTCGAAGGCAAGGCCGCGTGGGGAGCCGGAGCGTCACTGGTCGCGCGCGGCACCGTCGGCGACGTCACCGCGCTGGGTGACGTCAACGCCTCGGTGGGCCTGGAGGGCAAGGCGAAACTCGATGTCGGGTCCCGGTTCTTCGGCGGGGAGGCCGGCGGTTCGATCGGGGCGCGGGCCGGCGTCGGCGGGATCGCCGAGTACGGCGGGATCGGCGCGAGCGGCCGGGCCGAGGGGATCCTCGGGCTCGGGATCGAGGGTGGCGTCACCTTCGGCGAGAACAAGGACGGCGACTGGGTGATCGGCGGCAAGATCGGCGCCGCGCTCGGGATCGGCGGGAAGGTGGAGGGGCACATCGTCATCGATCCGGAGCGGGCGGGCCGGACGCTCGCCGATCTGGGATCGGCGATCGCCGACGGATTCCGCAACCCCGGCCCCGCGATCCCCTCCCCCACCTTCTACTAGCGCATCGAGGAGCCCCACCGTGTTCACGAGCATGCCGTTCCCCGTCGGGTTCGCCGTTCCGCCCGGGTGGCGGGCTCCCGGGCCGTCGGAGACCGGCTGTCCACTGGGGACGGTGGCCTGCGTGCGGTCCGAACCGGCCGCCGTCATCGCCGCCGCCGGCGGGTTCCGGCCGGACGGCGCGAGCCTGCCCGAGATCGCCGCCGAGTCGGTGCGTGACCTGCGCGAGTCCGGCGCCGTCGTCGAGGTGCTGCGCCGGACGGAAGTCGGCGCGGCCGGCTCGCCAGGGCTCGCCCAGGTCCTGCGCGTCCACGCACCCGGCGCGGCGGAGGTCGTGCAGTGCCAGGCGTTCCTCGCGCTGCACGACGTCGACGACCACGGCAAACGCGCCGTGCTGCGGTTCGTGATGGCCACGACCGGGGCCGGGGAACTCGCGGAGGACTTCCGCCGGTTCCTCGGCTCCATCCGGCCGGGCACCAGCCAGGAGGACGAGGAGATCCCATGACAGACCACGCACGACTGCGCGCGGAGCTGCTGGAGACGCGCACCCGCATCGCGGCCATCGAGGTGACCGCGGACTCCCCGGACGGTCTGGTCAGAGTCACGGTGGCCGGGCGGGGCGAGGTGAGGGAGCTGCACCTGGACCCGCGGATCTACCGGGCGGCCGACCCGAAGGCGCTCGGCGCTTCCATTGTGGACACCGTGCGGGACGCGGTCGAGCAGTCGCGGCGGCAGCTGTTCGAGATCGTCCGCCGCTACCTGCCGCCGGGGGCGAAGTACGAGCACACCGACGTGCACACCGATCCCTTCATCACCCAGCTGGACAAGAAGATCGAGGAGTGTGGCGATGACCGGCTATGACATGGACCCCGATGCCGTGACCCGCAGCATCAACCGGCTGCGCGCCGCCGGGGAGGACTTCGGCTCGGCGTGGGCGAACCACAAGCAGGCGATCCAGGCGGCGCAGGGACGGTTCGGCAGCGACGTGCTCGCCCAGGCGTTCCTGGAGAAGTACCTGCCGATCGCGGAGAAGCTCACCGCCAGGGCCGACGCGATTCCGGGCAGCTACGCCCGGCTGTGCGACGACGCGATGGGCTGTGTCGCCGACTACCTCGCGGCCGAGAACCAGGGCACCGGCGCGGTGCGGCGGCTGACCGGCACGTCATGAGGACGGTCAGCTTGGGGACGGCCGCCGCGCTCGCGGCGGCCGTCGTCGTCTGTCCGGGAGCCGCCGCGGCCGCACCCCCGCCGGGCGCGTGCGGCAGCGAGCCCGCGCCGGCGAGCCCGGTCGTCACCGAGCTGCCGTGGGCGCAGAAGACGCTGGACTTCCCGGCCGTGCACGAGCACGCCACCGGCGCCGGGGTGGTGGTCGCCGTCGTGGACTCCGGGGTGGACGCCGACCACCCGCAGCTGCGGCAACCCGGGAAGGTGCTGCGAGGGCAGGACTTCTTCCTCGTCGGCGACCTGCCCGGCGGCTTCGACTGCGTCTCGCACGGCACCGGGGTGGCCAGCATCATCGCGGCCGCGCCGGTCGCGGGCGCCGGGTTCACCGGGCTGGCGCCGGACGCGACGATCCTGCCGGTGCGGATCAGCGAAAGCGACGGCGGCACCGAGGGGATCGACCCGGAGGTGCTCGCCAGGGGGATCTGGTTCGCCGTCGACGCCGGCGCCGACGTGATCAACCTGTCAGTCGCGGGCGGCGCGGACGACCACTTCGTGCGCGACGCGATCCGGCACGCGGTGGAGCGGGACGTGGTCGTGGTGGCGGCGGCGGGCAACGGCCAGGAGGGGCCGGCGCCGGGCCCGGTGACGTACCCGGCCGGGTACGACGGTGTGCTCGGGGTCGGCGCGGTGGACATGGCCGGGGCGCGGTTGCCGAGCTCGCAGATCGGGCCGCAGGTGGACCTGGTGGCGCCCGGCGGAAGCGTGCTGTGCGCGGCGCGGGTGGCGGGGCACCAGTACCGCGACGGGACCAGTTTCGCCGCGCCGTTCGTGGCCGCGACCGCGGCGCTGGTGCGGTCGGCGCGACCGGACCTGTCCGCGCCCGAGGTGGCCGCGCGGCTCTTGGCGACGGCGACGCCGTCTCCCGGCGGGGCGGCGTACGGGGCCGGGATGGTGAACCCGTACCGGGCGCTGACGGCAGCGCTCGTGGACGCGCCCCCGGCCGCGGCGCCAGTGCTGCAACGCCCTTCGCCGGACCCGGAGCAGGTGCGGGTGTCCGCCTGGTGGGCGGGCCGCACGGCCGGCGCGCGGCTGCTGGCGGTGCTGACTCTCGCGGCGGCGGTGCTCGGTGCGGTGGTGGCGCTGGTGCTGACCCGCGGACGCCGCACCGGTTGGCGCGCGCGGCGCGCGGAACTGCCCCCGGCCGAGCCGGTGCGGGACGAGCTGCCGGAGGAGATGTTCCTGGTGCCACCGCCACCGGCGGACCGCTGAACACCGCGACCCGCACGGCCGGGTTGCGCGGCTGGCTGCGGCACCCGGCCGAGCCGCCGCGAAGCGGCCCGGCCCAGAAGCTCTTTCCGGTGGGAGAGCAGCGAAGCCCGGCCGGGCTTCGCTCGGCGCTTCTGGCCGAGCACGGCTCCCACAGGCAGGCGCGTGCGCGCCCGCGTCCGATGTCGGCCAGCCGACGCCCCGCCGGTCTTTCCGGCGGGGCTTCGCTGTGCTCAACCGAGCACAGCCGCCGGGTCCAGAGCGCTCCCCAACGGCACCCGGCTGACCATCCCCGCCGGCAAGCGCACCGGCGCGACTTCGCCGTAGCCGAGCACCCCCAGCACCGCCCCAGCTTGCGCGCCCGCGCGCCAGCCGGGC